>NZ_JBITVE010000001.1:0-1547487 GCF_044542795.1 Microbacterium sp. NPDC077663
ACGCCCGGTCACATTCCGAACCCGGAAGCTAAGCCTCACAGCGCCGATGGTACTGCAGGGGGGACCCTGTGGGAGAGTAGGACACCGCCGGACTTCTTTCGATCGAAAGCCCCGACCAATGCTGGTCGGGGCTTTCGTGGTTTCTGACCCATTTCGTCTCTCGGGTGCGTCTTCGATAGGCTGGTCGGCTCCGCCTTCGGGGCGGAAGGACCGATCATCGTGGCACACATCGACGCGCAGAACGTCTCCTACACACTTCCCGACGGGAGCCCCCTTCTCGACGACGTCGTCTTCCGCGTCCCTTCCGCCTCGACCACGGCCCTCATCGGTCAGAACGGTGCCGGGAAGACAACGCTGCTGCGCATCATCCGAGACGAGCTGCGCCCACGCGGCGGTACCGTGACGATCGATGGTTCGCTCGGCGTGATGGACCAGTTCATCGGTCACGGCCTGCCGGGCCAGACGGTGCACGACCTCCTCATCACCGTGGCGCCCCGACGTATCGGAAGCGCGGCCCGCGAGCTCGACGACGCGGAGAACGCACTCATCGAGCTCGATGACCTCGACGCACAGATGCGGTATGCCGCCGCGATCGCGGACTACGCGGATGCCGGCGGTTATGAGTACGAGACCGTGTGGGACACCTGCACGATCGCGGCCCTCGGCATCCCGTTCGAGCGTGCCCGGTTCCGGGAGCTCGTGACACTGTCCGGGGGTGAACAGAAGCGGCTCGCGCTGGAGGCGCTGCTGCGCGGGAGCGACGATGTCCTTCTCCTCGACGAGCCCGACAACTACCTGGACGTGCCCGGCAAGCGCTGGCTCGAGGAGCAGCTGCGCGAGACGACGAAGACCGTCTTTCTCATCTCCCACGACCGGGAACTCTTGGCCCGCGCCGCCGACCGGATCGTGACCCTCGAGGCCGGTGCCGCCGGCAGCACGGCCTGGGTCCACGGCGGTGCCTTCGGAACGTACCACCGGGCGCGCGAGGATCGGATGTCCCGCCTCGACGAGCTGTGCAGGCGGTGGGACGAGGAGCACGCGAAGCTGAAGAAGTTCGTCGCGGACATGAAGGTCAAGGCGGCCGCGAGCGACGACTTCGCCTCGCGATACCGGGCCGCCCAGACACGGCTCCGGCGATTCGAGGAATCCGGCCCGCCCGAGGAACGACCTGTCGAGCAGAAGCTGGATCTGCGGCTGCGCGGAGCCCGCACGGGCAAGCGGGCGGTGATCGCCGATCAGCTGGAGCTGACCGGGCTCATGCGCCCGTTCGACCTCGAGGTGTGGTTCGGTGACCGTGTCGCTGTCCTCGGATCCAACGGATCGGGAAAGTCCCACTTCCTGCGCCTCCTCGCCGGGGGCGGGTCGGATCCGGACGGGCTTCTCGGCCACGTCACGGCGGCCGGCGCGGCGCTCGAACCGGTGGCGCACGCCGGGGTCGCGACCCTCTGCGCACGCGTCGTGCCCGGCTGGTTCGCGCAGACCCACCGGCATCCGGAGTTCACGGGGCGCTCGCTGCTCGACATCCTGCACCGAGGCGACGATCGGCGGGCCGGCATGCCTCGCGACGCGGCCAGCTCCGCGCTCGATCGGTATGGGTTGGTCGCACAGGCGGAGCAGCGATTCGAGAGTCTCTCGGGCGGGCAGCAGGCGCGCTTCCAGATCCTCCTGCTCGAACTGTCGGGTGCGACACTGCTGCTTCTGGACGAGCCGACCGACAACCTCGACCTGGTGTCGGCCGAAGCGCTCGAGCATGCGCTGACCTCCTTCGAGGGGACCGTGCTCGCCGTCACCCACGACCGCTGGTTCGCCCGGTCCTTCGATCGGTTCCTCGTGTTCGGTGCGGACGGGACCGTCTACGAGTCGGATCAACCGGTCTGGGACGAGCGGCGTGTCACGCGCGCCCGGTGAGCGGGCGGGGCAGCGGTCAAGCCCCGACGGTAGGCTGGGACGGTGACCATGGAAATCGAGCTCGGCCGCGCGAAGCGCGCACGCCGCGCGTACGCCTTCGACGACATCGCCGTCGTGCCCTCGCGGCGCACGCGCAACCCCGAGGACGTCTCGACCGCCTGGTCGATCGATGCCTACAGCTTCGGCATCCCGGTCCTCGGCGCCCCGATGGACTCGGTCATGAGCCCGCGCACGGCGATCATGCTCGGCCAGCTCGGCGGTCTCGGCGTCCTCGACCTCGAGGGGCTGTGGACCCGGTACGACGACCCCGAGCCGCTCCTCGCCGAGATCGCTGCGCTCCCCGCCGACGGCGCCACGCGTCGTATGCAGGAGCTCTACTCCGCGCCGATCAAGCCCGAGCTCGTACGTGACCGCCTCGCCGAGATCCGCGCGGCGGGCGTCACGGTCGCCGGAGCGCTCACCCCGCAGCGCACACAGGAGCTGTACGAGACCGTCGTCGCCGCCGGCGTCGACCTGTTCGTGATCCGCGGCACGACCGTGTCGGCGGAACACGTGTCCAGTGTCGACGAGCCGCTCAACCTCAAGAAGTTCATCTACGACCTCGACGTCCCCGTCATCGTGGGCGGCGCGGCGACCTACACGGCCGCCCTCCACCTCATGCGCACCGGCGCTGCGGGCGTACTCGTCGGATTCGGCGGGGGAGCGGCATCCACGACCCGCGCCACACTGGGCCTCCACGCGCCGATGGCGACGGCCGTCGCCGACGTCGCCGGCGCGCGCCGCGATTACCTCGACGAGTCGGGCGGCCGCTACGTCCACGTCATCGCCGACGGCGGTGTCGGCACGTCGGGTGACATCGTCAAGGCGCTCGCGATGGGCGCCGACGCGGTGATGCTCGGCGTCGCCCTCGCGCGGGCGACCGACGCCCCCGGTCGCGGCTTCCACTGGGGACCCGAGGCGCACCACGCCAAGCTGCCGCGCGGCACTCGCGTCGAGGTCGGTCAGGTGTCGCCGCTCGAGGAGATCCTCTACGGCCCCGCCCCCGTCGCCGACGGCACGGCGAACCTCATCGGGGCGCTGCGGAAGTCGATGGCGACCACCGGCTACTCGGATCTCAAGGAGTTCCAGCGCGTCGAGGTCGTCGTCGCGCCGTACGCCTCGTCGCACTGATGACCGCAACCCCCGCCGTCGACGACCTCCCCGACGTCTTCCCGCCGACGCTGCGGGAGGTCATGACGCGTCCGTTCTGGATCGGGATGCTGGGCCTCGCCCTGCTCGTCGCCGGGATCTTCGCCTGGCTCGGACAGTGGCAGCTGGGGAACGCGATCGACACCGACCCGCCTCCCGCGGGGATGACCGAAGAGGTCCGCCCGCTGGGCGACGTGGTGGCACCGGGCGCCTACCTTCCCGAGCCCCTGGTCGGCCAGCGCGTCGAGGTGAGCGGCTCCTTCGTAGCGGGTGACTTCCGGGTCGTCACCTCCCGCTATGACGACGGCACGCCCGGGTACTGGGTCGCGGGGCAGTTCCGCGTCGACCCGGCGACGGCCGGGGTGGAAGGCCCCACCTCGCTTGCGGTGGCGGTCGGGTTCACGCCGGATCGAGACGCGGCGGATGCGGCGGCATCCGCGCTGAGCGACGCACCGCCTCAGGATGTGACGCTGACCGGTCGCCTCATCTCCGACGAAGGTGCCAAGGAGCCGCCCCGTAATGCCGACCCGTTCGAGATCGCGGCCATGTCGCCCGCGGCGCTGCTCTCGCAGTGGAGCGACATCGGGGGACTCGACGTCTATCGTCCGTTCCTCGTCTCGGCCGACGCGTTCGGGGGGCTGGAGCGGATCCACTCGCCCGCGCCGACCGAGCTCTCCTCGGTCAACTGGCTGAACATCTTCTACGCCATCGAGTGGGCGGTCTTCGCCGGCTTCGCCTTCTACATGTGGTACCGACTCGCGCGGGACGCCTGGGAGAAGGAGGTCGAGGCCCTCGTGGGCGACCCCGACGGCACCGAGCAGTCCCCGCCGCGCCCGTAGACTGGAAGCCATGCCCGTTCAGCCCAAACTCGCCTCTTTCCCGGCGATCCGTGGCGCCCTGCGGTTCTACCAGATCGCATCGATCATCACCGGTGTCGGCCTGCTCCTGCTGGTCGCCGAGATGGTCCTCAAGTACACGCCGATCCACGTCGAGCTCTTTGCCGGCGGTTCCGGGGGGCTGCTGTGGTTCGCCACCGCCATCCCGAGCCCCGACTGCCAGTGGTACTCCCTTTTCGTCCCCATGACGAATGAGTGCGACATCGTCTCCACCGGCGACGGCGTCAACATCTCGCTCGCGATCCTCATCGTCCACGGCTGGTTCTACGTCGTGTACCTCTTCGCATGCTTCCGCGTCTGGAGCCTCATGCGGTGGCGCTTCCCGCGCTTCATCGTGCTGGCGCTCGGCGGCATCGTGCCCCTGCTGTCGTTCTTCATGGAGGCGAAGGTCGCCCGCGAGGTCAGGGAGTACCTGTCCGCGCGGGAAGCCGCCGCATCCGTCCCCCTCGAAACCCCCACGGAGACCCGGTGACAGAGCAGACCGAAACCTCCCAGCGCCCCGTGCTGGTCGTCGACTTCGGCGCCCAGTACGCGCAGCTGATCGCCCGGCGCGTCCGCGAGGCCGGCGTCTACAGCGAGTTGGTGCCGCACACCGCGACCGCCGCGGAGATCGCCGAGAAGAACCCCGTCGGGATCATCCTCTCGGGCGGGCCGTCCTCGGTGTACGAGGAGGGCGCCCCGCAGCTGGACTCCGCTGTCTTCGACCTCGGCGTCCCGACCCTCGGCATCTGCTACGGCTTCCAGGTCATGGCGAAGACCCTCGGCGGCGAGGTCGCGAACACCGGTCTCCGCGAGTACGGCGCGACGGATGCCACGATCGTCACCGACAACGTCCTGCTCGCTGGGCAGCCCGTCGATCAGAACGTCTGGATGAGTCACGGCGACCAGGTCAGCGCGGCTCCTGACGGTTTCGAGGTCCTCGCCCGGACCGCTGCGACCCCCGTGGCCGCCTTCGCGAACGACGCACGCAAGCTGTACGGCGTGCAGTGGCATCCCGAGGTCAAGCACTCCGACCACGGTCAGCGCGTGCTGGAGAACTTCCTGCACAAGGCCGCGGGCCTCCCCGCGGACTGGAACAGCGACAACGTCATCGCTGAGCAGGTCGAAAAGATCCGGGCGCAGGTGGGTTCAGGTCGCGTCATCTCCGCCCTGTCCGGCGGTGTCGACTCCGCCGTCTCCACGGCTCTCGTGCACAAGGCCGTCGGTGACCAGTTGACCGCCGTCTTCATCGATCACGGGCTGCTCCGCAAGGGTGAGCGCGAGCAGGTCGAGAACGACTACGTCGCCTCGACCGGCGTGCGGCTCATCACGGTCGATGCGCGCGAGACGTTCCTCGATGCTCTGGCCGGCGTGAGCGACCCCGAGCAGAAGCGCAAGATCATCGGACGCGAGTTCATCCGCGCCTTCGAGAAGGTCCAGTCCGACCTCATCGCCGAGGCCGCGGCGGATGGCGACCCCATCGGCTTCCTCGTGCAGGGCACTCTGTACCCCGACGTCGTCGAGTCCGGCGGCGGTGCGGGCACGGCGAACATCAAGAGCCACCACAACGTCGGCGGGCTCCCCGAAGACCTCCAGTTCGAGCTCGTGGAACCGCTGCGGACCCTGTTCAAGGACGAGGTCCGCGCGATCGGCCGCGAGCTGGGACTGCCCGAGGCCATCGTCGGGCGTCAGCCCTTTCCGGGGCCAGGCCTCGGAATCCGCATCGTGGGCGAGGTCACCGCTGACCGTCTCGAGATCCTGCGTGACGCCGACGCCATCGCGCGCGCCGAGCTGACGAAGGCGGGCCTCGACGGCGAGATCTGGCAGTGCCCCGTCGTGCTTCTCGCGGACGTCCGCTCGGTGGGGGTGCAGGGGGATGGGCGCACCTACGGGCATCCGATCGTCCTCCGGCCCGTCTCGAGCGAAGACGCGATGACAGCGGACTGGACCCGTCTGCCCTACGACGTGCTCTCGAAGATCAGTAACCGCATCACGAACGAGGTGCGCGAGGTCAACCGGGTGGTGCTCGACGTCACGTCGAAGCCCCCGGGGACCATCGAATGGGAGTGAGTCGCGGGGGATGCCCCGGTGACCGTGTGCGGAGCCGGCCCTTGACACGGCGGCTCCACCGCGACCAGAGTGAGCCCGGGCCTCTGCCCCTTTCTGCACCGCCGTCTGAGGAGGGGGTGAGGCGTTGATCGAGCGTCCGCGTACACAGCCGTACGCGCAGTTCGTGCTGGCCATCTCGACCCTCATCGTGGTGCTCATCCTGGGCACGATCGACAGCAGCCGCATCACCCCCCTGCTCCTCGCCGGCTTCGGGGTCATCGTCCTCAGCACCGCAGCGATGACGGCGGTCTGGCTGGTTCAGCCGACGCGTCACACCGAGTGGTTGGCCGCCATCCCGCTGGTGCAGATCCTCGCCTGCGTCCCCCTGCGCGACGCCGGCGTGGAGGTCCTGCCCGCGGCAGGTCTTCTGGTGATCTTCCCGCTCGGCTGGCTCGCCTTCGCCTTCCCGCCCGCCACAGTCGTCGCCGGAGTCCTCCTGACCGTTCTCGGACCGCTGATACAGACGGTTCGGGATGGCGGATTCCGAGACGCGGCCGATGTCGTATCGGTCATCGCTCTGCCGATCATCGCAGGGCTCATCGCGGCGACGGTGACCTTCATCGCGCGGGATCTCGCACGCATGCGCGCCCACACGGAAGCCGTGTCGGACGATCTCGACCACGCGTTGCGTCTGTCGGGCCGCGACACCGCCATGCTGCGGGCGACCCTCGACGCCACCGACAACGCCGTCGCCGTCTTCGGCCCGGATGGGCGTCCGATCCTGCTGAACGCCGTCGCCGCCGAGATCAGCGGACGGTCGGGTATCGAAGAGGTCGACCGTGACGGCTTCCTCTCGGTCATCTGGCGGGCGGACACCTCGATGCCCGCCGAGGCCACCTCGGCCGACTTCGTCGAGCGGGTGCGCTCAGGGGACTTCGCCGCCCCGCGCACCGTCGAGTTCGGAGGCGACCCCCGCCGCGTGCTGCAGGTGATCGTGCGTCCGGTCGTCGCCGGTGGCGATGAGGTCGGGATCGTGGTCGTCGGGCAGGACGTCACCGAGCTCGTGGGCGCCGTCGAGGTCCGCGACCGTTTCCTCAGCACGGTCGGTCACGAATTCCGTACCCCGCTCACGGTGATCCTCGGCCACACCGACATCGCCCTCATGAACGAATCGGCCGAAACGGAGCGCTGGGAGGCTGTCGAACGCTCGGCGGAGCGACTGCTGCGTCTCGTCGAGCGCCTCATCGCGGCAGGTCAGAGCACCCGCGACGTCGAAGCGCGCTCCGGTGCCTCGCACGTCGGTCCGGTCGTCAAGCACGCCATCTCGGAGGTCGCCGCCCGCGCCCGTGAGCGCCGCATCCGCATCCAGCTCGGGTCGATGCCCGAGCGCGCGGCGCGCATCGCTGTCCGCGACCTGGCGTCGATCCTCGAGGAACTGCTGCGCAACGCGGTCGAGTTCACCCCGGCGGGCGGCGGCGACGTCGTGGTCTCCGCCCACGAGGAGGGCCGCGAGATCGTCGTGACGATCGCGGACGAGGGTGTGGGGATGACCGAGCAGGAGCGTGCGCACGCGTTCGATCGCTTCTACCGTGCCCCGTACGCGCACGACGCAGCCATCCCTGGTACGGGTATCGGGCTCTCCAACGCCGCCTCCTTGGCTGAGGCCTACGGCGCGACCGTGTCGCTCGAGGCGCACGCGCCGCGCGGGACCGTCGCCGTCCTCCGCCTGCCCTCCTGACGACGGTCGGCCGGTAGCGCCCGGACCCGACAACGACGAAGGCCGCCCGGTCTCCCGGACGGCCTTCGTGTGTGGAAGTCGGGTCAGTCGTTGCCGCGCAGGATCGCGATGATGCGCAGGATCTCGACGTACAGCCAGACGACCGTCACCATGATGCCGAAGGCGCCGATCCACCCGAACTCGCGCGGAGCGCCGTTGCGGGCACCCTGCTGCACGAGGTCGAAGTCCTGCACCAGCGAGTACGACGCCATGAGCACGACCAGCAGGCCGATGACCAGACCCAGCGGGATGCCGAAGATCTCCTGGCTGTAGAGGCCGAACGTCCCCTGCGTGACGCCGGTCCACATGAGGACCAGGTTGACGAGGCCGAACACGAGGTAGCTGACCATCGCGATCATGAAGATCTTGTTGGCCTTCTTGCTGACGCGGACCTTGCCGCTCGCGAACAGGGCGAGGGTCACGCCCACGACCACGAGGGTCGCGATGGTCGCCTGCAGGACGACACCCGGCCAGATGAACTCGAAGTAGGCGGAGATGCCACCGACGAAGAGACCCTCAGCCGCTGCGTACGCCCAGACCAGACCGGGGCGCACCTTCTTGCGGGACGTGAAGGAGATCACGAGGGCCAGGACGAACCCGACGAGCGCGCCGATGATCCACGGCATGATCGTCAGATCCGCCGGCTCCACCTGCGTGGGCATGAGCGACCCGCCGAGGGTCCAGAACCACCCGACGAGGGCGGTGACGAGCAGGATGCCGAACAGGCCCGCCGTCTTGACGACCGTGTCCTCGACGGTCATCCGGCCGGTGTCGGCGGAGGATGCGGTGGGAGCCGCGTACATGCCCTCGAGCTGCGCGCTCGCGGCGAGGTCGGCGGCCTGGTGCGAGGCGGCCGAGTAGTTCGTCGGGGCGGCAGGGGGAGTCAGGCCGGGACGGCGCTGATCCTCCTGGAACACCGGATTGTTGAAGGCGAAATTGCCGGACGCTGCCATTGTGTGTCTCACTCCAAAAGTCGACTCACAGCGCTGTGCTGTCGATCCAGCGTATCGGACCGTGTTTCCGCGGGTGCGGACGTCCGCTGTGAGAGGACTATGAGGCCCCTCTGCCGCGGCTCACTCGGCGGGTCGCGTCATCCTCGCTGGGTACCCTGACCGCATGCCCTCCAACCCCCCGCTCGTCATCGGTCATCGCGGCGCACCGGGGTACTTCCCCGAGCACTCACGCGCGTCGTACGAGCGTGCGCTCGCCGTCGGAGTCGACGCCGTCGAACCCGACGTGGTGTTCACCGCGGACGGCGTCGCCGTCGTCCGTCACGAGAACGAGATCGGGTCGACCACCGACGTCGCCGACCACCCCGAGTTCCGCGATCGCCGCACGACGAAGCTCGTCGATGGAGGTCCGCTGACCGGGTGGTTCACCGAGGACTTCACCTGGGAGGAACTCGCGACGCTGCGATGCCGGGAGCGACTGCCGCAGCTGCGGCCACAGAGCGCCGAACACGACGGTGAACAGCCGATCCTGCGGTTGCGCGACCTGCTCGACCTCGTCGATGCCGCCGAGACGCGACGGGTCGGCGTCGTGCTCGAGGTGAAGCACGCGACGTATTTCGGGTCGATCGGGTTCGACGTGGCGGAGCTGCTGGCCGCCGAGCTGCGCGGTGCCGGATGGGATACGGGTGTGCGGCCGCTCATCGTGGAGTCGTTCGAGCAGGGCATCCTGCGGGAGCTGCGGGACCGCGGCATCCGCGGCCGCTTCGTCTATCTGCTCGAGGCGGAGGGCAGCGCCTACGACCTCACCGCCGCGCAGGGGGAGGGGGCGCCGACCTACGCGCAGCAGCTCAGCCCCGCCGGGCTCGATCGACTCGCGCGGGAGGTCGACGGGATCAGCCTGGACAAGCGGATCGTCCTCGAGGATCCATCGGTGGTGGCGCGGGCTCACGAGCGGGGTCTCGACGTCTTCGTCTGGACCTGCCGCCCGGAGAACCTGTTCCTCGATCCGAAGTTCCGGCGCGCGGGCGCTGACGCCGACCTCGGCGACTGGCAAGGGGAGTGGCGGCGGATCGCGGAGACCGGTGTGGACGGCGTCTTCGTCGACCACCCCGACCTCGGAGTCGCTGTCTTCTCGGGACACTCAGGCTCGCCGCGGTAGAATGGATGCCGGTGCGCCAGCACCCCGTGTAACTACCTGATCCGTGGAGAGTCAAGGCGGCACGACGCCTCGTCTGCACGGAGGTTCTCACACATGCCCCTCACCGACTCGACGCCGGTGCGCGTCACCGCGCCCGACACCCCGATCCGCACCCTCGCGGCCACCGTCGGCATCGGCTACTTCGCGATCGCCCTGATCGCACGACTGCCGTACGCGATGATCGTGGTCGGCGTCCTCACAATGGTGGTGGACGCGCGCGGGTCCCTCGCCGTCGGCGGTCTCACCTCGGCGATGGTGGGTCTCGGGACGATCGCGACCGGCCCTCTCATCGGCGCCGCGGCCGACCGCTGGGGGCAGCGGCCGGTGCTGCTGCTCGCGACGCTCGTCCAGAGCGCCGTGCTCGTCACGCTGGTCGCAGTCGCCTACGGAAACACCGCCGACGGCCTGCTCCTGGCGGTCTCGGCGCTCGCGGGTGCCACCGCACCGCAGGTCTCGCCGATGTCGCGAGCCCGCCTGGTCGGGGCGATCGACCGCATGGGGCTGGATGCCGGTGCCCGCGGCCGGCTCCAGGAGTCGACAATGGGATACGAGTCGGCGGTGGACGAGATCGTCTTCGTCTTCGGCCCGGTCCTCGTGGGTGTCGTCGCGATCGCGACCACCCCCGCCGCGCCCGTTCTCGCCGCCGCCGCCCTCACGGTCGTCTTCGTCACCGCTTTCGCGCTCCACCCCACGGCGCGCACGGCGGTCCATGACCACGGCACGGCGCAGCGCGAACCGGCGCGCGCGGTCGCGCGTCCCGGCATCCTCGTTGCCGCAGCGGGCACCTTCGCGACCGGCCTGTTCTTCGGTGCCATGCTGACCTCGCTCACGGCCTTCGTGGCGGAGGGCGGATTCCCCGAGCAGACCGGCATCCTGTACGGGATCATGGGCATCGGATCGGCGATCCTCGCGCTCGGGGTGGGGCTGCTCCCTCGGAGATTCGCCCTGCCATGGCGGTGGATCGGCTTCACCGCCGTGCTCCTGATCGGGGCGATGCTCGCGGCCGGAGCGACCGGCGCGGTGTCGATGGGCTGGGCGCTCGCGCTCGCCGGCTGCGGGATCGGTCCGACGCTCGCGACGATCTACGCCCTCGCGGCCGCAAGGTCGCCGCGCGGCCGCGAAGCCACGGTCATGGCGGTGCTCGGCTCGGCCGTGGTCGTCGGGCAGGCGTTCGCGAGCATGGTGGTGGGCGCACTCGCCGAGTCGGCGGGCGCCGCCGTCGCCCTGTGGGCCCCGGTCGCAGCGGCTGCACTCCTGCTGACGTTCGGCCTCACCAACCTGCGGGTCCGCCGACCGCTTCCCCGCGAGGTCACCCCCGCCCCCTAGGGTGAGCCGTATGACTGATGCCGGCATCGTCGCCGAGGGGGTGCGACGGTCCTTCGGGAACGTCCACGCCGTCCGCGGCGTCACCTTCCAGGCGCCCGAGGGCGCGGTCACGGGTCTCGTGGGGCCCAACGGCGCCGGTAAGACGACGCTGCTGCTGATGCTCGCCTCGCTCCTGGCCCCCGATGTCGGCACGATCCGGATCGCCGGGATCGACCCGGTCGTCGATCCCGGCGCCGCGCGCGCCAAGCTCGGATGGATGCCCGACAGCCTCGGGGCGTGGCCCGCCCTGTCGGCTCGCGAGACGGTCGCCGTCACGGGGCGGCTCTCCGGCCTCGACCGGACGACGGCCGCCACCCGCTCCGCAGAACTGCTCGCCACCGTCGGTCTCGAGAGCCTCGGCGACGCCCCCGCCCGGGTGCTCTCGCGAGGGCAGAAACAACGGCTCGGGCTGGCGCGCGCCCTGGTGCACGACCCCCGGGTCCTCCTCCTCGACGAGCCGGCCTCGGGTCTGGACCCGCAGGCCCGCATCGACCTGCGACTGCTCCTGCGTTCCCTCGCCGCTGAGGGGCGCACCGTGCTGGTCTCGAGCCACATCCTCTCCGAGCTTGAGGAGGTCGTCGACGACGCCGTCTTCATGATGCAGGGCGAGACGGTGAGCTCCGAGCGTGTCGCCGCAGCCGCCGGTCGCGCCCGGACGTGGCGGATCCGCCTCGCGGATCGGGATGCGACGGCGGCCGCCCTCCCCGTCGCGCAGGCTCTCGGCCTCGACGTCGCGACCCTCCCGGTCGACCGACGCGACCTGCTCGTGAGCTTCGCGGGCGACGCGGCGGCGGCCCAGGGTCTCGCGGCGCTCGTGACCGCGGGACTCCCGGTCGCGGAGTTCTCCGCGGCCAGCGGCATCCTGGAACACACCTTCCTCGACCTCGAAGGAGGTGCGCGATGAACCTCTCGCGCTTGTGGACCATCGCCCGGCTCGACCTGACGCAGCGCATCAGGACGGTCTCCTGGTACGTCCTCCTCGGAGTCTTCGCGCTCATCCTGGTGGGCACGACGGCTCTCGCCTTCCTGTCGTTCTCGGGGCAGGACGACTCGGGCCCCGCGGTCTACTCGGTGGTCGTCTTCGTGACGCTGCTGCTCGTCGTGCTCGTCTCGCCGACCCTCAGCGGCAACTCCATCAACGGTGATCGGGATGCCGCGACCCTCGCGCCGCTGCAGGTCACCCAGGCGACGACATCGGAGATCGTCGTCGGCAAGTTCCTCGCGGCGTGGCTCACCGGGCTCGCCTTCGCGGTCGTGGCCGTGCCGTTCCTGGTGATCGCGACGTTCGGCGGCGGAATCAACCCGCTCGCCGTCGTCGTCTCGGCGGCGGTGCTCGTCGTGGAGGCGGGGGTCGTGGCCGCCCTCGGCACCGCGTTCAGCGGCATCCTCGCCCGGCCCCTCTTCTCCGTCGCGACGACCTATCTGGTGGTCGCCGCGCTGACGATCGGGACCCTCATCGCGTTCGGGCTGCTCGGGGCGAGCGTGCGGACGGAGCGGGAGGACCGCTATCAATCCGCGCAGTACGACGAGACCGGAGCGCCCCTCTGCCAAGACGGATCCTCGACCTGCGCGAACGACCCCGAGGAGTGGGTCTGCGGCGACTGGGAGAGCACCGTGTACGAGGTGCCCCGGTTCGATTACTTCTGGTGGATCCTGGCGGCGAACCCTTTCGTGATCCTCGCCGACGCGACGCCGTCGACATTCGATCGCTACGGCAGCCCGGACGACCTCTTCGGGTGGACGAAGTACTCCGTCCGGCAGGCGCAGGTGGCACCGGAGCCCGTCAGTTCGTACAGCGACTGCGCCGTCCAGCAGAACGACGGACCCACCCCCGAGGAGATCATCGCGTCGACCGTGCCCAGCTGGTTCGTCGGGCTCGGGGTGCAGGTGATCGGCGCGGCACTCCTCCTCTGGTGGGCCGGGAACCGAACCCGTACGCCGGCGCGTCGGTTGCCCCCGGGAACCCGCATCGCCTGACGCGCGGCAGGTGAGGATCCTCTCATCTGCGCATCTGCCTCTTGGGGAACCGTCAGGGGGTGCATAGCCTCCTATCAGCCTCGGCTGCGGCGTCCGATCGGATCCCGCCCAAGCCAGCCGAGCGCTCTTCCCAGAAGGAAAGGCGGTCCCCCTTGCACCGACGCATCCTGGCGGTTGCGGGCGTCCTCGCGCTCTCACTGCCCACGACCGCGGCTCTCGCCGCAACGCCGGACGACGATCCCACCGCGCGGTTCGACCGCAGTACGTCGACCGGTGCTCTCGACAGCGCCATCTCGGCGGCGTCGATCGATCCCGATCGGCAGGTCTCGGTCGTCATCGAGATGGAGGGCGACCCCGTCGCGGTCGTCGAAGCCGAGGAGGGACGCTCGCTCAGCAAGACCGAGCGCACCGACGTGAAGAAGGACCTGAAAGCGGCGCAGGACGCGATCCGCGGCGGCATCACTCAGCGCGGTGGCAAGATCCGCGCGCAGATGCAGTCCGCCTACAACGGCATCCAGGCCTCCGTGCCGGCCGCGGAGCTCGACGACGTCGCCGCTCTCCCCGGCGTCGTCGCGGTGCACCCCGTCGTGACGCACGAGCTCGACAACTCCGTGTCCGTGCCGTTCCTCGGCGTCCCGTCGGTGTGGCAGAGCACCGGGTACACCGGCGAGAACGTCAAGGTCGCGATCATCGACACGGGCATCGACTACACGCACGCCGGCTTCGGCGGACCGGGAACGGTCGAGGCATACGAGAAGGCTGCGGCGGCATCCGACACGGCCGCCGACCCGAAGCTGTTCGGCCCCACCGCTCCGCGCGTCAAGGGTGGCTACGACTTCGTCGGTGACGACTACGACGCGGGTGGAACCGGGGACGCGCTGATCCCGAAGCCCGACGTGAACCCCCTGGACTGCGAGGGTCACGGATCCCACGTCGCCGGCACGACCGGCGGGTCGGGTGTCACCGCGGACGGGAAGACGTACACCGGTCCGTACGACGAGTCGACGCCGTCGGTCGATTTCCGCGTCGGACCGGGTGTCGCCCCCGAAGCCGACCTCTACGCCCTGCGCGTCTTCGGCTGCGACGGTTCGACCGACGCCACCATCCAGGCCATCGACTGGGCCGTGGACAACGGGATGGACGTCATCAACATGTCCCTCGGCTCGTCGTTCGGGCGCGGTGACGACCCGAGCGCCGTCGCCGCAGCGAACGCGGTCGGCGCGGGCGTCGTCGTCGTGGCCTCGGCCGGCAACTCCGGGCCGAGTCCCTACCTGACCGGCTCGCCCGGCAGCGGCGACGGGGTCATCGCGGTCTCGGCCGTCGACAGCACCGCGTCCTTCCCCGGCGCCCATCTCACGGTCGGCGGCCAAAAGGTCGAAGCGATCAACGCGAACGGCGCCGCCCTCGACGACGTCGGCGAGCTGACGGTCGTCCGACTGACCGACGACCCCGCGACGACCGCCAACGAGGCCCTCGGGTGCGCGGCATCCGATTACACTCGCGTCGGCATCACCGAGGGCGGCGGCCAGATCGCGGTCGTCCAGCGCGGCACGTGCGCACGCGCGGCCAAGCCGATCTTCGGCCAGCAGGCCGGAGCCGCAGCGGTCGTCATGGTGAACTCCACGAACGATCTGCCCCCGTACGAGGGTGTCATCACGGAGAACCCCGACGACGGCACGCCGTTCGAGGTCACCATCCCGTTCTTCGGCGTCCGCCTCTCCGACGGCGCAGCCTTCACGGACGGTGCGACCGTCGCCGTGCAGGCCGCGGAGATCGCCAACCCGGCGTTCCGCGACTACGCCTCGTTCAGCTCGTCGGGCCCGCGCAGCGGTGACAGCTCGATCAGCCCGGACGTCGCGGCTCCGGGTGTGTCGATCTCGTCGGTCGCGGTCGGTACCGGCAGCGACTCGTCGGTGCTCTCGGGCACATCGATGGCCGCTCCGCACGTCGCCGGTGTCGCCGCACTGACCGTGCAGGCGCACCCCACGTGGGACACCGAGCGCATCTCGGCGGCGATCGTGTCGACGGCCGATCCGGACGGCATCGCAGACGTCGACCCGACCCGCGGCGGTGTCGGTCTCGTCGACACCGCCCAGGCGGTGAACACGACGGTGACCGCCACCGGCGACAGCTTCCGCACCGACAGCGGTCGTGTGCGCGAGGCTGCGCTGAGCTTCGGGTTCGACGAATCGACGGGCGCCCTCGGCGGCACGAAGAAGGTCACCGTCCGCAACGACGGCAAGAAGAGCGTCACCTTCACGGTCTCCACGAAGGCGTCGCCGCAGTCGCTGAAGGCGAAGGTGACGACGAGCACCAAGAAGGTGACGGTCCGACCGGGCCGTACCGCGAGCGTCTGGGTGTCGGTCTCGGCTTCCGCATCGTCGGTGCCGGGTTCGCTCAGCGCCGACGACCAGTTCTCGTTCTCCGAGATCTCGGGCGATGTCGTGTTCACCGCGCCGGGGTCGGCACTGCGGGTGCCGTACCTGCTCGTTCCGCGCGCCAACAGCGATGTCACGGTGAAGGGCAAGCTCACGACGCGCGGCCGCGTCGCCGACGGCGAGCACACCCTCACTCTGGACAACCGCAAGGGTGCGTTGGACGCGGCGGCGGATGTGTACACGTGGGGCCTGTCGGACAAGAAGGATGCCCCGAAGGCCATCGCCGACACCGGGTACGACCTGCGTGCCGCCGGTGTGCAGTCGTTCGCGACCGCGAACGGCGGCAAGCTGGCGGTCTTCGCCGTCAACACGCACTCCCGGTGGTCCAACGCCGCCAGCAACGAGTTCGACGTCGTCATCGACTCGAACCGTGACGGCACGCCGGACTGGGTGGTGTTCTCGTACGACTCCGGTGCCATCCGCACCGGCGCGGTCGACGGCGTCGCCGAGGTGTTCGTGCAGAACGTCAAGACGGGTGCGCTCACGCCGAGCGGCTACCTCGCGCAGGCTCCCACCGACAGCAGCACGATCCTGCTGCCGGTGAACCTCGCGGACCTGAAGATCACCGGGCCGTTCGACTACACGGTGCAGTCGTTCAGCCTCACGACCGACGGAAGCGACGCCTTCACGGGCACCGCGACGTACAACCCGAACGATCCCGCCGTCACCAACGGTCAGTACGAGATCGTGCCCAAGGGCGGCCGTACCTCGGTGAGCGTCGCGACCAAGGCCTCCGCGTATGCAGCGCAGGAGCCGCTGGGTGCGATGGTGGTGGTCGTCGACAACGAGTCCGGCAAGGATGAGGCGCTGCTCGTGCCGGTGAAGTAGGACCGGTCAGGCGAAGGGGCGGTGCGTCAGCCGACGCGCCGCCCCTTCGGCATCCGTCGTCAGCGTTCGCAGAGACGGGGTTCGTCGCCGTTGCCGAAGCGGTAGTCGAACATGCGGTCGTCGGCGCGGACGACGACGCGGTAGCCCTCGACGATCGCCTGGGTGTACGACATCCCGGGCGCGGGGCACCCCAGGGAGCCGTCGGAGAACTCGACCCGCTCCGACGAGACGAGGGACGGTTCCCCGTCGACTCCGCGTGCGGCGAGGTCGGCGACGATCGCCTCCCACTTCGCCGAGGAGAGATCGGCGGCGGTGCCGGTGGGGCCGAGCGGTGCGGGACTCGACGTCTGGAACGGGGGACGGCTGGAGGACGTGCCGTCGCCGGGGGATGCGGGCATGGACGTTCCTTCCGTCGCGCAGGCAGTGAGGGTGAGCGCCGCCAGCAGGGTGGCCGCGGCAAGGACGGAGCGTGGTACGCGCACGGGGGCCTCCTCCCCGCGAGGTTACGCCCGTTCGCGACCCCTGGGGAGGCTCGGACCCATAGCCTGAAGGCATGAGCACCGTCCCGGCCCGCACCGCCCTCGAGGTCGTCGACTGGCGTCGGCGCGTCTTCGCCCTGTACGCCGCCGTCCGCGATGCGGAGGACCCGCGACGCGCGCACGCGCAGTGGCGAGCGGCGCGCGACGACCTGTTCGCGCGGCATCCGGCCAGCCCGCTGCTGCCCGAGGACCGCGACGGGTTCGAGGGTCTGCCGGTCGCCCCGTACGACCCGGCCTGGCGCTGCGAGGTACCGCTCCGAGAGGCCGAGCCGGGCGGGTTCGAGTTCCCGACGGGAACCGACGGCGTGGTGCCCTTCGAGCGCATCGCGGTCGTCGATCTGCCGGATGTCGGCAGTCTCGACGTCTGGCGGCTCATGACCTACGGCGGCGGCATCTTCATCCCGCTCCGCGATGGGCTTGCCGGGACGCCGGGGGGCACGTACGGGGGCGGGCGCTATCTCATCGACACCATAAAGGGTGCCGATCTGGGGATGGACGCCGTCGCCGGCACGATCGTGCTCGATCTCAACTTCGCCTACAACCCGTCCTGCGCCTACGACCCGGCGTGGGCATGTCCACTCGCGCAGCCGGGGAACGTCCTCGCATCCGAGGTCCCCGTCGGAGAGCGGTACGTCGGCGGCTGAGGTCGTGTGGAGTGGCGCCTTCTGCGAAGCCGTGGGCGATCGCGCTGTACGCGCGCGCCTCCAGCGAGTAGATTGACAGTCGTACGATGTATCACCTTACCTTGCAGTAGAGATCAGATGATAAGTCGACGTGGCGTACCTCCGGTCGCCTGTCGATGATAAATTGGGTGAATACATTGGATGAATCATAGAGCGAGCGCACGGGCGCGCCTCGCCGACTGTCACGCGATCACCAAGGAGACCCATGCACGCCGCCGTCTACACCGGCAACCGGACTTTCAGCTCAGCCGCGCCTGATGCGCCGTCGCTCGGTGCGGACGAGGTCCGCATCGCCGTGCGTTACGTCGGGCTCTGCGGGACCGACCTGCACATCTTCCACGGGCACATGGACGGCCGCGTCGACATCCCGGCCGTGATCGGCCACGAGATGAGCGGAGTCATCAGCGAGGTCGGCGCGAACGTCGACGGATGGACCGCAGGGGACGCCGTCACCGTCATGCCGCTGCTGTGGGACGGGACCTGCCCCGCCTGTCTCGCGGGCCACTCGCACATCTGTCAGAACCTGAAGTTCGTCGGTATCGACACCCCGGGCGCCCTGCAGGAGGAGTGGGTGGTGCCCGCCTCCCTCCTGGTCCGCGTGCCCGAGTCGGTGCCGCTCACTCATGCTGCGCTCGTCGAGCCGGTCGCGGTCGCCGTCCACGACGTCCGCCGCTCGGAGCTCGAACGCGGTCAGAAGGCCGTCGTGATCGGTGCGGGGCCGATCGGCGTCCTCATCGCCTCGGTCGTCCGCGAGATCGACGCCGACGTGGTGATCGTCGAGTTGGATGCGGGCAGGCGATCGTTCGCGGAGGATGTGGGGTTGACGACGATCGACCCGCAGGAGGTCGACGCGGTCGCGTGGGTGCAGGAGTGGACCGGCGGCGCCGGCGCCGACGTCGTCTTCGAGGTCGCCGGTGCGGCCGCCGCCGTGCTGAGCGCGACGTCGTACGCGAAGGTGCGCGGCACCGTGGTCGTGGTCGCCATCCATCCGGAGCCGCGTCCCATCGACCTTCAGCGGGTGTTCTGGCGCGAGCTGCGCCTGCTCGGTGCCCGCGTCTACCAGCGGCCGGACTTCGAGGAAGCCGTGCGGCTGGTCGCCGCCAGGGCAGTGCCCACCGACGAGCTCATCTCGGGCATCGTCCCGCTGGGAGCCGTGCAGCAGGCGTTCGAGACTCTCGAGAAGGGCGGCGCCCTCAAGCTCCTCGTCGACGTGGCGGGCGCAGGAGAGACGGAGTCGCGGGCATGAGCGCGTTCGACCTGACCGGCCGGACCGCGCTCGTGACCGGCGCGAGCCGCGGCATCGGGTTCGCGATCGCGGTCGCGCTCGCCGAGGCCGGCGCGGACATCGTGGGTGCGTCGGCGAGTCTCGACCCTGCGGGCTCGGCGATCCAGGATGCCGTGACCTCCCGCGGACGGCGGTTCGTCGGGCATCGCGTCGACTTCTCCGACGGCGATGCCGTGGCCCGGTTCGGCGACGAGGTCGTCACCGAGGAGTCGATCGACATCCTCGCCAACAACGCCGGCACCATCGAGCGTGCACCTGCTGCCGACCATCCGGTCTCGTCCTTCGCGCACGTGGTGCAGGTGAACCTCACCAGCCAGTTCGTGCTGAGCCAGATCGTGGGGCGCCGCATGCTCGCGCAGAAGGGCGGGCGGATCATCTTCACGGCGTCCCTGCTGTCGTTCCAAGGCGGCATCAACGTGCCCGGCTACACCGCGGCCAAGTCGGGCGTCGCGGGACTGGTGCGGGCCCTCTCCAACGAGTGGGCCGCGCACGGCGTCACGGTGAACGCGATCGCCCCCGGCTACATCGCCACCGACAACACGCAGGCGCTGCAGGACGACCCGGAGCGCTCGCGCGCCATCCTCGAGCGCATCCCGGCCGGCCGATGGGGCCGCGCCGAGGACCTCGGCGGCGCCGCCGTGTTCCTGGCATCGGATGCGGCGGCCTACGTCACCGGCACGATCCTCCCCGTCGACGGCGGGTGGCTGGGACGGTGAGCGTCACGCTCGGCCCTCTGCTCCCCGTCGTCGTCATCGACGACGCGGACACCGCTCGTCCCCTCGCCGAGGCGCTGCGCGACGGCGGCATCCGTCACATCGAGGTAACCCTGCGCACCCCGGCGGCGCTCGACGCACTGCGGGAGATGGCGACCGTCGACGGCGTCACGGTCGGGGCGGGCACGGTCCTGACGGGGGAGCAGGCGGATGCCGCGACCGCGGCCGGTGCCTCCTTCCTCGTCAGCCCGGGGTGGGATGCCGCACTCGGCGAGCACATGCGCCGACGCGATCTGACCTGGCTCCCGGGTGTCGCGACGCCCAGTGAGGCGATGGCCGCCCGGGCCGCCGGCTTCTCGCGACTGAAGCTCTTCCCGGTCGAACTGCTCGGGGGTGTCGCCTTCGTCGATGCCCTCGCGGCCGTCCTCCCTGACGTCGTGTTCGCTCCGTCGGGCGGGATCCGCGTCGACCAGGCCGCCGACTACCTGTCGCGGCCCTGCGTCGAGACGGTCGGCGGGAGCTGGATGGCTCCGCGCGACCTCGTCGCCCGTCGCGACTTCGCCGGTGTCACGGCTGCGAGCCGGGCCGCGGTGGAGGCGCTCCCGTGAGCGGCGTCTTCACCTTCGGCGAGACGATGGCGCTCGTCCGCGCCGAATCCGGCCCCTGGGAGACGGCCTCCTCGGCGACCATCGGCGTCGGGGGCGCCGACAGCAACGTCGCCATCGGTCTCGCCCGACTCGGTGTCGACGTGAGCTGGCTCGGCCGGGTCGGCGACGACGCCCTCGGGCGCCGGATCGTCCGCGAGCTACGCGCCGAGGGTGTCGACGTGCACGCACCGATCGGGCCCGGCCGCACCGGCCTCATGGTCAAAGAGAAGCGGACGCCGCACACCAGCGGGGTGATCTTCTACCGCGCCGGCAGCGCCGGCAGCACGCTGTCGCCCGAGGACATCCCCACCGCGGTCATCGCCGCCGCCGAGCTCGTGCATGTGACCGGCATCACGGCGGCGCTGTCGGCATCCGCTCGAGCGACGGTCGACGCCGTGATCGACCTCGCCCGGTCGGGGGGCGTCCCGGTGAGCTTCGACGTGAACCACCGCCCGAGCCTGTGGCGGGACGAGGATCCTGCGCCGCTCTATCGTTCCCTCGCGCAGCGCAGCGACATCGTCTTCGCCGGCGACGACGAGGCGCGCCTTCTCGTGGGTGAGGGCCCCGGAGAGCCGCTCGCCCTCGCTCACGCGATCGCCGAGCTCGGACCCGCCGACGTGCTCATCAAATCGGGCTCCCGGGGAAGTGTCGGTGTCGTCGACGGCGAGGAGATCATCCGCCCCGCCCTGTCGGTTCCCGTCGTCGACACGGTGGGCGCGGGCGACGCGTACGTCGCCGGCTACCTCGCGGCCCGCCTGGCGGGCGACAGCGCGGCGGAGCGCGTCCGCCTCGCCACGGCGGCCGGCGCGTTCGCCTGCCTCCACATCGGCGACTGGGAAGGCCTTCCCCGCCGCGACGACCTCCGCCTGCTCGACTCGGAAGACCCGGTGACACGATGACCCACCCCACCCTCTCCACCCGATCCATCCGGGGACAGCTCCCCGTCAGCGACGTCGGGTTCGGCGCTGCGCAACTCGGCAACCTGAATCAGGAGACCACCGACGACGCGTCGACGGCCGCGGTGCGCGCAGCGCTCGCAGCGGGCGTGACCTACTTCGACACGGCGCCGCACTACGGTCTCGGCCTGTCGGAGCAGAGGCTCGGTCGCGCGCTGAGCGACGTCGCGCGCGACGACATCGTCATCTCGACCAAGGTCGGTCGTCTGCTCGTCGACAGCCCCGAGACGGCGGAGCGCCAGGACGATCAGGGATTCGTGGTGCCCGCCGCCGTGCGCCGGGAGTGGGACTTCTCGGCGGACGGCGTGAAGCGGTCGATCGAGGCGAGTCTCACCCGGATGGGGACGGACCGCATCGACATCGTCTACCTCCACGATCCCGACGACCACGAGCAGCAGGCCATCCGTGAGGCTCTTCCCGCCCTCATCGACCTGCGCGAGCAGGGTGTCGTCCGCGCCATCGGGGCAGGCATGAACCAGTCGGCGATGCCGGCGCGCTTCATCGAGGCCCACGACGTCGACGTCATCATGATCGCCGGGCGCCTGACCCTCCTCGATCAGACCGCGCTGGCGGACCTGATGCCCGCGGCACTGCGCCGTGGGGTCGCGGTGGTGGCCGCCGGTGTCTACAACTCCGGACTCCTCAGCTCCGCACGGATCCGTCCGGACGCTCACTTCGACTACGCGCCCGCCACGGCGGATGTCCGTTCTCGCGGCGAGAGGCTCGCGGCCGTCTGCCGTGACCACGGCGTGGACCTTCCGGCCGCAGCGGTGCAGTACCCGTTGCGGCATCCTGCCGTCGTCTCCGCCGTCATCGGCATGCGCACCGCCGCGCACGTCGACAGCAGCATCGAACGACGCACGACCCCCATCCCCGACGAGCTCTGGGCCGAGCTCGACGAGTCGGGCCTGGCCCCGGACCTGAACGGTGCAGCATGACCACGATCGTCGACGCCCTGGTGTACGACCTCCGCTTCCCCACGTCGCTGAGCATGGACGGCTCCGATGCGATGAATAAGGACGGCGATTACTCCGCCGCCTACGTCGTCCTGCGCACCGACGACGCCGCGCTGTCGGGGTATGGATTCACGTTCACGATCGGACGCGGCAACGACCTCGCCGTCGAAGCTGCGCGCCAGCGGGCGCTGCCGCTGATCGGTCGCGATGTCGCCGAGATCGTCGGCGACCTCGGCGGGATCTACCGGGAGCTGTCCTCCGACAGCCAGCTGCGATGGCTCGGCCCGGAGAAGGGCGTCGTGCACCTCGGTATGGCGGCGGTGATGAACGCGGTCTGGGATCTCGCCGCGCGTCGCGCCGGCAAGCCGGTGTGGCGGCTGCTGGCGGAGATGACCCCCGAGCAGCTGGTGGATGCCGCCGACCTCCGCTACCTCTCCGACGCCCTCACGCGCGAGGAGGCTCTCGAGATCCTGCGCGAGATGGAGCCGACACGTGCTCAGCGCATCGCGGACCTCGAGCAGCAGGGGGGATACCCCTGCTACACGACGAGCGCCGGATGGCTGGGGTACAGCGACGACAAGCTGCGCCGACTCCTGCAGGAGGCCGTCGACAGTGGCTACCGCCACGTCAAGCTCAAGGTCGGGGCCGACCTCGAGGAGGACAAGCGGCGGTTGCGCATCGCGCGCGAGGTCATCGGGTGGGACGCCAAGCTCATGATCGACGCGAACCAGGTGTGGGACGTGCCGCAGGCGATCGACTGGGTGCGCGAGCTCGCCGAATTCCAGCCTCACTGGATCGAGGAGCCCACCAGCCCGGATGACATCCTCGGGCACGCGGCCGTCCGCCGCGCGGTCGCGCCCATCGGGGTCGCCACGGGCGAGCACGGGATGAACCGCGTGCTGTTCAAGCAGATGTTCCAAGCCGAGGCGATCGACTTCTGCCAGCTCGACTCGGCACGTCTGGCCGGCATCAACGAGATCCTGGCCGTCTACCTGATGGCGAAGAAGTTCGACGTCCCGGTGTGCCCGCACGCCGGCGGGGTGGGGCTGTGCGAACTGGTGCAGCACCTGTCGATCTTCGACTACGTCGCCGTCTCGGGGACCCTCGAGGACCGCGTGACGGAGTTCGTCGACCATCTCCACGAGCACTTCGTGGACCCGTGCATCGTGGTCGACGGAAAGTACGTGCTGCCCACGCAGCCCGGTTACAGCGCCGAGGTCTACGACACGACGATCGCCGAGTACTCGTACCCGAACGGCACCTACTGGGCGGGCGCGTCGCTGTCGGCGTCGGACGTCGAGGGTGCCGTGTCGGCGCGGTGAGCGACCGCGAAGTCCTCGACCGCGAGCAGGTGCAGGTGCATCCGCATCCGCGCGCGGTCGGGGTCGTGGCGCTCGATCGCGGCGAGGATGGCGCGATGCTCCGCCTGCGTGTCGGCCGTGACGCCGCGTTCCTCGAGGGCACGCCAGACGCGGGTGCGGTAGGTGCGGCCCGCCAGCGAATTCACCAGTGCGGCCAGCAGCGGGTTGCCACTGAATTGGGCGATCAGTCGGTGAAACTCCGTGTCGACGTCGATGATCGCGTTGATGTCGCTCTGCTCGGCGCCGGCCTCGAGGAGGGCGTCGACCCGATCCAGCACGGTGCTCATCTCGGCGATCTGCTCGTCGCTCGCGAAGCGGGCGGCCAGTGCTGCGCTCTCGGCTTCGAGGACGCGGCGGACGTTGAGCAGCTGGGCGGGCTCGGCATCCATCTGTCGGTCGGCGAACCAGCTCAGCGGACCCAGCAACCGCGCCGCGTCCAGCGCCGTGACGTAGGTGCCGTCCCCCTGACGGGTCTCGACGACCCCCAGCACGGCCAGAGCGCGGACACCCTCTCGCAGCGAGCCGCGCGAGACCCCGATCTGTTCGGCGAGATCCTTCTCGACAGGAAGGCGATCACCGGCACTCAGCTGCCCGGATTCCACCATCGACAGAATCGACGCGACGACCAGGTCGGTCTGCGAAGGCCGCGGCGATGCGGCGGGCTGATCCGATGGAGGATCGAGCGGAATCATCCACCAATCGTAGAGGAGGACACATGATCATCGACGCTCACCTCCACGTCTGGGACCGATCCCGGGCGCGGTACGACTGGCTCGGTCCGGACCTGCCCGAGGTCGACCGCGACATCGCCTTCGGTGAGATCGCACCGGAGCTGACCCGCCTCGGTGTCGACGGTGTCGTGCTCGTCCAGTCCGCGGACAACGCCGAGGACACGGCGAACATGCTCGATGCCGCCGCGGAGTGGCCGCAGGTGCTCGGTGTCGTCGGCTGGGTGCCGGTCGAGGACCCGGATGCGGCAGGGGCGACACTCGAGGCCATGGCGGGCGACCGTCGCGTCGTCGGGATCAGGAACCTCATCCACGACCGGTCCGACCCGGACTGGGTGCTCGCCCCCGCCTTCGCCCGCGGGCTGTCGCATCTGAGCGCCCACGGCCTGCCCTTCGATTTCGTGACGGCGAATCCCGCGGCGCTCAGCCGCCTCGACCGCATCGCAGCCGAGCACCCCGAGCAGACGTTCGTCCTCGATCACCTCGCGAAGCCCCCGCTCGGCGCCGACGACGCAGCCCAGCGGGAATGGGAGGAAGCGTTGCGCGTAGCGGCCGCCCGGCCCAACGTGGTGGCGAAGGTCTCGGGCCTCTACTCGGCCGTGGGGCCGGAGGGCTCGTGGACGCAGGACGGGGTGGACCGGGCCCTCGCGGTCGCTGTGGACGCGTTCGGTCCGGATCGCCTCATGTACGGCGGCGACTGGCCCATGTCGTTGCGCGCCGGCGGGTACGAGCGGGTCCTCACCGGCATCCGCAGCGCGGTGCAGGACTGGTCGTCACAGGACGCCGAGCAGCTGTGGTGGCGAACCGCCGCGCGCGTGTACGGCCTCGAGGTCGACCGGATGCCCGGGGCACCGGCGTAAGGGCCTCACCGGCGGGTCAGCGGCGCACGCGCAGGTGGGTGACGCCGCCGTCCACGTCGAGGTTGGCGCCGGTGAGCGACGGCAGAGACGGGTCGGCGGCGAACATGATCGTCGCGGCCACCTCGGCGGGGCTCACCATGTGGCCGGTCGCCTGACGCGCATCGAGTGCGGCGCGCTCGGCCACCGGGTCGTCGAAACGCGCCAGCATCCGGTCGACGAAGGGTGTGTGCACCGTTCCCGGGCTCACAGCGTTGACGCGGACGCCCTCGGAGACGTGATCGGTCGCCATCGCGAAGGTGAGTGCGAGCACCGCCCCCTTGGATGCGGAGTACAGCGCACGGTCGGGCAGGCCGTTCAGCGCCGCGATCGAACACACGTTGACGATGGCGGCGCGCGACGACGCGCGCAGGTGGGGGAGCGCCGCGGCGCTGGCGCGCGCCATGCCGACCACGTTGATGTCGAGGACGCGTGCCCACTCGGCGTCGTCGTTGCCCTCGACGGTGCCGATCGCGCTGATGCCGGCGTTGTTGACGAGCACGTCGATGCCGCCGAGCGTCTGCGCCGCGTGATCGACGGCCTCGGTAGTCTGCGCGCGGTCGCGAAGGTCGGCCGCGACACCGACAGCCGAAGCGGGGAGGTCGTCGACGCTGACGTCCAGGACGGCCACCCGAGCGCCCGCTGCCAGGAACGCCTCCGCCGTTGCGCGTCCGATGCCCGAGGCGCCCCCGGTGACCACGACCCGCAGGCCCTCCCAGGCGCTCATGCGTTCACGAACCGCTGTCGGGCGCGGCCCAGGCCGGCGATCTCGAGTTCCACGACATCACCGTCGCGCAGGTAGGCGAAGTCGTTGGCGCCGAGCGCGACACCGGCCGGGGTGCCGGTGTTGATGACGTCACCGGGCCGCAGGACCATGAACTGGGAGAGGTAGCGGACCACGTGCAGCACGGGGAAGATCTGGTTCGCCGTCGACCCGTCCTGCTTGAGCTCGCCGTTGACCCACAGCCGCAGCGACAGGTTCTGCACGTCCTCGATCTCGTCGGCGGGCACGAACCAGGGACCGAGCGGGTTGAAGCCCTCGCAGTTCTTGCCCTTGTCCCACTGGCCCCCGCGCTCGAGCTGGAACTCGCGTTCCGAGACGTCGTGCGACAGGGCGTAGCCGGCGATGACGGCCGCCGCCTCGGCATCCGTGTCGAGATAGCGGGCCTCGCGGCCGATGACGACGGCCAGCTCGACCTCCCAGTCGGTCTTGGTCGAACCGCGGGGGATGGGCACGTCGTCGTGCGGCCCCGACAGGGTGTCGGCCGCCTTCATGAAGACCACCGGTTCGGCCGGGTAGGGGGCGTTCGTCTCGTCCGCGTGGTCCCGATAGTTCAGACCGATGCACACGATCTTGCCGGGAGCGGCGATCGGGGCTCCGGTGCGCGCGTCCTCGGGCAGATCAATGCGGGGAAGGATGCCGTCGGCCAGAGCCTTCCGCGTGCGCGCGACCCCGTCGGCGGCGAGGAAGGCGCCGTCGATGCGAGGTGTGAGGGGAGTCAGATCGAAGGTCTCGCCGTCCTGGGTCACGACCGGGAGCTCGTGACCTCGCGGTCCTCGGTGGGAGAAGTACATCGCTGTGCCTTTCGATCTCGCGTCCGCGCAGCCGGACGTCGATACATCCTATCTATGCGGACGCCGACGCCCATCTGCGTGCCGGAGAGGGCGCTCGTCGCAACGAAGATCGGATGATCTCCCGCCATCGACGCGACGGCGGGAGTCGAACCCGCTGCACATCCGGTATGACCCGGTGCCCGGGACCACCCGGACCGCCGCGATGGCCCCACGCTAACGCGGGGCTCCGACCTTCCGTCGACCGATGACCCGCGATGACGGCCTGTGTCCTCCTGTGACGTGCTCAGCCCTTCGCGGACTTGTCTTTTCCGCTCTTGCCGGAGCTGTTGCCGTTGCCGTTGCCGTTGCCGTTGCCGGAGTTCTGCTTATTCCCGGACACGGCGGAGTTGTCGGACGCGTGTTCCTTGGCGTTCTGATTCGCGTTCGAACGTGCCTGCTGTCCGGGGTCGTCCTCGGTCGCGGCGGTGTCGCCTGCGCTGTCGTCGGATGCGGGTGGGGCGGGTTCCGCGGACTCTGCGGGCGCGTCGACATCGGGAGAGGTGTCCGACTGAGACGCCCCCTCCTCCGGCCGGTCGACGGTGACGACGGCCGGGCCGGTGCCGTCGTCGGCGACGAGGTCTGCGGGGGCGGGCGTCGTGGGGCCGGTCAACGTCTCCTCCGGCGCGGGACCGGTGCCCGGTGCGCCGCCGGCCCACAGCGCGCCGACGACGATGTGGAGCGCGATGATCGCGGCCGCAGCCCCCGACAGCAGCCAGATGCGCGTGCGTCGTGCCCGACGGGCGGACCGTGCGGCTCGGCGTCCCCGCGGGATGTCGTCCCGCAAGGAGACGGTCGCGGTCCCCGCGAGGGGAGGAACGGTCGCGACCGCGGGTACGGCGACCGCAGCGTCGAACGGCTGCGTCTCCTCATCGACGGCGGCCGCGGTCGGACGGGTCGGTCGGACGATGTCACGGGGCAGGATGCGAGCGCGAGCGGACACCTGGGCCGCCGTCGGGCGATCCGCGGGGTCGCGCGCGATCATGGCCTCGAGCAGCCCCGACCATTCGACGCCCAACCACGCCGGGATCTCGGGGGTCTGGACCAGACGCGCCATGACACGACCGATCCCCGACGCTTCGGGGAACGCCCGGTCTCCTGTGATCGTCTCGAGCAGCAGCAGGCCGAGCGCGTAGACGTCGGCCGGGGGACCGGCCGGTTCGCCGCGGACCTGCTCGGGGGCGAGGTACGCGGCGGTCCCGATGACCGTGCCGGGGCTGGTGTGCCGGGTGCTGTCGGCCAGGTACGCGACGCCGAAATCGGCGAGCTTCGGCCAATACGCGCGTCCCGGAACCGTGCCGGGGGCGAGCAGGACGTTCGAGGGCTTGACGTCGCGGTGGACGATGCCCGCGCGGTGGACGGTGTCGAGTCCCGCGGCGAGTTCGACGGCGAGGCCGGCGGTCTCCGCGGCATCCAGGGGGCCGTCCTGCAGCGCCACCGCGAGTGAGGTGCCCTCGACGAACTCCATGACGAGGTACTCGGGCTGGCCGGGGACGATCTTCGCATCGAAGAGCGTGACGAGCGAGGGATGATTCAGCGAGGCGAGCAGGGACATCTCCATGCGGGCGCGCGGCAGGATGGCCGGATGCTCCGCCTCGGTCCGCATGATCTTGATGGCGACCGTCCGGCCGAGGACGACGTCCTCCGCGCGATACACCCGTGCCATGCCCCCCTGGCCGACGCACGGTCCGAGGACATAGCGCCCGTCGAGCATGCCCGACGTGACCGGTTCGACGGGCGGTTCGGTCACGGCCACTCCTGCGGGAACATCGGGCTGCGGCTGGCCCGTCGGAACGTCGCCTGCGGTGCGACAATTCGACCGTAGGGCCGCACACCGATCAGGTCTGGCGGCTTGACTCCGGTGTCGTTTGGTGTATACGACGGCGCGTGAGAGCCCGCTGCCCGGCGCGCAGCACGCCGGCGATCGCGCCGACCATCACGAGGACACCGACCATGAGAAGGAGCACGGCGATCGCCGCCCCCGGCTCTGCGCTCGCGAGGGCGTCCGTGAGGGTGTCCGTCGCGGGGGCGGACGACGCGACGGCGTACCCGGCGGCGGCCACGGCCGCGAACGTGAGCCCCCAGACGACGGCGGCCCAACGGATGCGGGGACCCGGCGTGGCGGCCGCCGATGCGGCAGGGCCATCCGGCGGGGTGTCGGCGTGCGCATCGGTCATGACGAAGGGCCTTCCGGGGTGATGTCGTTCTGGAGGAACAGGTCGATGTACCCGGAGTCCTGCTCGATCACGAGCGTGTGCGTCGTGGTGGGCGAGGTGGTCTCTCCGAGGCTCATGGAGTAGCGGGTGCGACCGTCGGGCAGTGTCGTCTCGACGACGCCTCCCACTTCCGCGGGGGTGAGGCCGCCGTCGGTCGGGGTCGAGATGTACACACCCGCGTTCTCCGTGACGATGTCGACGTCGACTCTGACGCCTTCGTCGACGCCGACGGTGGTGCTTCCGGATCGCTTCTCGACGGTCGTCGTCCCGTACCGCTCCGTGTCTGCGAGGACGACGGACAGATCGCCCCACGGCTGCACGAAGGTCGTGCCGGAGGTTGCCGAGCCGTCGATGTTGGAGATCCCCCAACTCCCGAAGTGGAGCTCCCGCCCGACCGTCATCGCGGTCGCCGCGACTCCTGCGACCAGGGTGACGGCCGTCACGAAGGCGAGGAAGCCGCTGCGCCGACGCAGGGCGCCGGCGACGGTCATGGCGCCCGCCAGCACGAGGGCCGCGACGAACAGCCCGGCCGCGATCGGATCCGCGGCGCGCGCGGTCAGGGCGACGATCGTGCCGGCCGTCACAGCGGCCCCGACCGCGAGTGCGGCGAACGCGAACGGGGCGCGGGGCGCCGTCGCCTGACGGTGCCGTCGGCGCTCCGCGGCCTCGGTGGCGAACGCGGCCGCGCGCTCCTGCCGCTCGCGCCGCACCTGTTCGCGGGCGATGCGGGCGGCATCCTGCTGCTCCCGCCGCCACGCCTGATCCTGGGCCTTCCACGCGGCGTGCTGCGCGCGCCACTGGGCCAGCTCGTCGTCGTCCGCGTCGCGCCCGGGGGTCGCCGGCTCCTCCGGTCGATCGATGTGATCGGCCGGATCGCCGTCCTCGGGCTCCGCCGCGATGACCGGCGCGACATCCCTTCGACGGGGGAGGAGCACCACCACCACGGCGAACAGGATCGCGACGACCGCGATGGTGACAGCCACCGCGGTCAGTCCGTCGGAGAAGACCCGCGTGAGGACCGACAGTGCCGGCAGACCGAGGAGGAGGGCGATCGGTGAGGGGACGAAAGCCGCCGCGACGAAGAGGGCGGCGCCGATCTGCGCGGGGTGGAACCGGCGTTCACCGGCCTCCTGCGCCGGGATCCGGCCGTCCGCGTCGGGGAGGACGGCCCACGCGACGCCGTAGAGGAGTGCCACGGGGATGCCCACGACACCCAGGACGACGAGGATCCCTCGCACGATCAGCGGGTCGACGCCCCACCGTGCGGCGACCCCCGCGGCCACCCCGCCGAACCAGCCGTCGGCACGGATGACGCCGAGGGACGAGGTCCAGCCGAAGAAGCGCTCGCCGCGGCTCGGGCGCGCGGGCGGCGGGTCGGCAGGCGGAGCGAGTGCGGGCTGAGGGTCCATACTCCGATCGTGCCGGGGTCCCGCATCCGCCGATATCGGGGGTCACCCTGATCCGTCCCTGATCATCCTTCCGGACGATGGTCGCCCGGGGCACGAGGTGGTGTGATGTGGGAATGTCCCTCCCTTCGACCGTGTCGGATGCCGCGGCGCGGCCGGTGCGGCCCGCTCGCCCCGTGGCGCGGCCCCGTCGTGTACGACTGGCGCGTCCGCGTGAGATGGCCGTTGCGGGCGTCGCCGCAGGTCTGGCGGACCACCTCGGTCTCTCCGTGAGACGCGTGCGGGTGCTGTTCGCGGTCACCGCCGTCTGCGGCGGTATCGGCCTCCTCTTCTACGCGTGGTGCTGGGCGTTCATGCCGGTGCGCAGCGGCGACACGACGCCCACGCGGCGTGTGCCGGTCGCGTGGTTGCTTCTGTCCGGGGCAGGCGTCGCACTCGTGGCCCTGCTGCTCACTGCGCCGGACGGTCGGTGGATGTGGCTCACGGTGCCGACGGGGGAGGGGGCCGGATACGGCGTGCGATTCTGGTCGACGGTGCCGTGGGTGTGGGCCGCCACCGTCCTCGCCGCCGCCTCGGGTGTCTGGGCGGGCGCGGTCGACCGCACCGACCCGGCCCGCGGCCCCCGTCACGCGACGATCGTGGGCGTCCTCGCCGCCGCGGCGCTCGCCGTCGCGGTGATCGTGATCCTCCCGGCGGTCGACGAGCGCGGCGGCCGTGCGGTCCTCGGCGAACTCGTCGTGCCGGTCGCGGGCGCTCTGGCGATCGCGGCATCCGCTCTCCTGCAGGCGTGGCGACGACTCGTGGACGACCGGATCGGCCGGGTCCGCGAGGAGCAGCGCGCGGCGATGGCGGCCCATCTGCACGACTCCGTGCTGCAGACGCTCGCGCTCATCCAGAACCGGTCCGAGGCGTCGAGCGAGGTCTCTCGCATCGCCCGCGCGCAGGAGCGCGAGCTGCGCGCGTGGCTCTACGACGGGGACTCCCCGGCGGACAGCGACCTGCCCACCGACCTCCGCGACTACGCCGGGGCGCTCGAGCTCGACTTCCCCGTCCGCATCGACGTCGTCTCGACGGGAAGCTCGACCGAGCGCGCGAGCGGCGAACTCGCCGCTGCCGCGCGGGAGGCGATGCTCAACGCCGCGCGGCACGCGGGCGGTGAGGTCTCGGTGTACATCGAGGGCGCGGCATCCGGAGTCGACGTCTTCATCCGCGACCGCGGCGAGGGGTTCGACCCCGCGGCCGTTCCGGCTGACCGATGGGGTGTGCGCGAGTCGATCATCGGACGGATGCGGCGTGCCGGCGGCTCCGCCGTCATCCGATCGGTGCCGGAGGTCATCGGCACGGAGGTCGCGTTGAGTCTGCCGGCGACGGGGGCGCGACGTGACTGACGCGGCACCCCTGCGGGTGGTCATCGTCGACGACCACTCGATCTTCCGATCGGGACTCCGCGCCGACCTCGACCCCTCGGTGCGGGTGGTCGGAGAAGCCGCGGACGTCGAGAGCGCGGTCGCCGTCATCGCGTCGGAGCGGCCCGACGTCGTCCTCCTCGACGTGCACCTGCCGGGCGCCGACGGCACTGCGCACGCGCTGGGCGGGGAGGCCGTGATCCTCGGGTCGACCGGCACCGCGACGCGCTTCCTCGCGCTGAGTGTGTCGGATGCCGCCGCGGACGTCGTGCGCGTCATCCGCGCCGGCGCGAGGGGGTACATCACGAAGGGCTCCTCGGGTGCGGACGTGAGTCGAGCCGTGCGTGCGGTCGCCGGAGGGGATGCGGTGTTCTCGCCCCGCCTGGCCGGTTTCGTGCTCGACGCCTTCGGTGCCGCAGCGGGCGAGACGGCCATCGTCGACGACGAACTGGATCGACTCTCGCGCCGGGAGCAGGAGGTGATGCGCCTCATCGCCCGCGGGTACGCCTACAAGGAAGTCGCGCAGGAGCTCTTCATCTCGGTCAAGACGGTCGAGACGCACGTGTCGTCGGTGCTGCGGAAGCTTCAGCTGTCGTCGCGCCACGAGTTGACCGCGTGGGCCACCGAGCGGCGCCTCCTGTGAACTCTCGCGCGGCGCGCTCCTCGACGGCGCTCGTGATCGCCGTGTGGGTCGCTCTCGTCGTGCCGCTCGTGACCTGGGCGGCGGAATCGCGATCACCGCTCGCGGTCGCGTTCGCCGTGGCGAGCGCGCTGACCTGGGTGGCGGGCGGACGCGCGCTCGCGCTGTGGGTGCGCGCCTCGTCCCCGCGCCGAGCCGAGTCCGTCGGGGGAGGTACGCGTCCCGATCGCATCGCCCTGCTGGTCTGCGTCTGCGACGATCTGGATGCCGCGGCCGTGGTCCGCAGCGCCCGTCAGGACGTCCCGGTCGACGTCGTACTGCTCGACGACTCCCGTGATCCGGGCGTCATGGCGCAAGTCGACGCCCTGGCTTCTGCGCGGGGGTGGCGTGTGCTCCGACGCACCGACCGGTCCGGCTTCAAGGCGGGCAACCTGAACGCCGGCATCGCCCGGCTCCGCGGACGGTACGACGCCTACCTCGTCTGCGACAGCGACGTCGTCCTCGATGCCGGTGTCGCGCGCGTGTGCGCCGCGGCCCTGGCCGACCCTGCGGTGGCCGTGGCGCAGGCCTCACCGGCGGCATCCCCCGGTCGCAGCCGATTCGCCCGCTACTTCGGTCCGCTCCTGGCCACCCATCTCGCCGTGACCCGGCGCGGACGCGCGGCGCACGGCGTCACCGCCTTCCTCGGTCGCGGCGCGCTGGTGCGGGCCGCGGCGATCGACGACGTCGGCGGGTTCCCCGACGCCGTCGCGGAGGATCTCGCGATGACCGTCCGACTCCGCCGACGAGGATGGCGGATCGTCGACGCCGACGTCGCATTCACCGAGGACTACCCGATCGACTACGCGGCGTTCCGCGTGCAACTGCGCAAGACGGCAGAAGGCGCCGTCGAGTTCCTGCGGCATCCCGAGCGGATGCGGGAACTCGCCCTGCGGGAGGGTCTCGACCTGGGGCTCGAGACGGCGCTGGTCCCGGTGACGGCGCTCGCCGGTGCGATCGCGCTCACCGGCGGGGCGGCTCTCGCCGGACTCGGCACACCGCCGCCGGTCTGGGTGATGGTCGTCTCCGCCGTCGCCGCGCTGGCGCCTCTGCTCCCGGAGGCGGTGCGGCGCGCCCGCACACGCCGCCTCGCGGCGGGCCTGGTCTTCGCGCTGGCCGCCGGTCTGCTCTACACCTCGGTGACGTTCGTGGTGCTCGCTGCCGTGATCCGGACGGTGCTCGGGCGGCGCGCGACCTTCTGGGTGACGCCCAAGAGCCGGTCGCGTCGACGAGCCGTCGCGCTGTTGCGGGATGAGATCGTCCTCGTCCCGCTCCTCGCGGTGGGCGCCATCGCCGCTTCGGGGTCGCTCGCCGCAGCGGCCGGACCAGCCATGCCCGCGGCTGTTGCCGCGCTGTTCGCGTGGGGCGCGCTGCGGGGTCATGCGCGTACGCACCTCGCGGCACCGCTCGCGCCGCGCCGTCGCCGCGGGGCGACCGCTGCGCGGCGGCCGCGTGCCGTCGCGCAGGTCTCACGCGGACTTCCGCGGACACTCGCGCGCTAGGCGGCAGACGGGGCGAGAGGGATGTCCGTGGGCGAACGTAGACTCGAAGGGACATGAGCGACTCCATCAAGCCCGTGATCGTCGGCGCCGGAGCGTCCCGTCCCACCGGCGAATCCCGACCCGACGAAGACCTGCTGGCCGGGCTCAATCCGCCCCAGCGCGAGGCTGTCATCCATCGAGGACCGGCCCTCCTGATCATCGCCGGCGCGGGTTCGGGAAAGACGAGTGTGCTCACCCGGCGCATCGCCTCGCTGCTGCGCACGCGTGAGGCGTACCCCAGCCAGATCCTCGCCATCACCTTCACCAACAAGGCCGCGGGCGAGATGCGCGAGCGCGTGCGGCAGCTCGTCGGCGAGAGCGCTCAGGGCATGTGGATCTCGACCTTCCACTCGGCATGCGTGCGCATCCTGCGCCGCGAGGCCGACCAGTTCGGCTTCACGAAGAGCTTCACGATCTACGACTCCGGTGACTCGCGGGCTCTCATCAAACGCCTCGTCAAGGAGCACGAGGGCGACTCGTTCGGGTTCACCCCCGCCGCCGTCCAGGGCCGGATCTCCAAGCTCAAGAACGAGCTCGCCGATGCCGAGTCCTACGCCCGCCAAGCGAACATGAGCGATCCCGCCGAACGGGTCTTCGTCGACATCTTCGCCGACTACCAGCGGTCGCTGCAGAGGGCGAACGCCTTCGACTTCGACGACCTCATCGCGCAGACCGTCTATCTCTTCCGCGCGTTCCCGCACGTCGCCGACGTCTACCGCAAGCGGTTCCGGCACATCCTGGTGGACGAGTACCAGGACACCAATCACGCGCAGTACGCGCTCATCCACGAGCTGACGCGACCCGTCGTCGGCAAGGCCGGCGATGCGTTCTCCAGCGGCGGCATGATGATCTTCGAGCCCGACGAGGCCCCCGAGATCGCGGGCGCATCGCTCACCGTCGTCGGCGACTCCGACCAGTCGATCTACGCGTTCCGCGGCGCCGACATCCGCAACATCAGCGAGTTCGAGCGCGACTTCCCGGGCGCGAAGGTCGTGCTGCTCGAGCAGAACTACCGTTCGACGCAGAACATCCTGTCGGCCGCCAACGCCGTGATCGGCCACAACTTCGACCGCAAGGACAAGAAGCTGTGGACCGACGTCGGCGACGGCGACCCCATCATCGGCTTCACCGGCTACTCGCAGCACGACGAGGCGCAGTTCGTCGCCGACGAGATCGAGTCATTGCACCGCAAGGGCGTCGACTACGCGCAGATGGCGGTCTTCTACCGCACCAACTCGCAGTCCCGTGCGCTCGAGGAGATCTTCATCCGCTCGGCCGTGCCGTACAAGATCATGGGCGGCACAAAGTTCTACGAGCGCGCCGAGATCAAGGACGCCCTCGCCTACCTCGTGTCGGTCGCGAACCCCGCCGACGAGATGGCGGTCCGCCGCATCCTCAACAAACCCCGCCGGGGCATCGGCGACGTCACCGAGACGGCGATCGCACGCTACGCGGCATCCGAGGGCATCACCTTCCGCGACGCCCTCGCGAACGCCTCCGCGCTCGGCGTCGGCGCCAAGGTGCAGAAGTCGATCGCCGAGCTCGACGCCGTGCTCGCCGAGGCGTCCGAGATCATGCTGCCGGGCTCGGGCGAGATCGCGCCGTCGACCTCGGTGACCGAGGGCCTGCGCGTCCTCTTGAACAAGTCCGGCTACTACGACGCACTGCGCATGTCGAAGGACCCGCAGGACGAGGCGCGCGTCGAGAACCTCGACGAACTAGTCGCGGTCACGCGGGAGTTCGCGCGCAACAACCCCGACGGCACCCTGCTCGATTTCCTCACCGAAGTGACGCTGGTGTCGGATGCCGACGACCTCGACGACGCGAGCGGTTCGGTCTCGCTCATGACGATGCACACCGCGAAGGGCCTCGAATTCGACGCCGTGTTCGTCACGGGCGTCGAGGAGGACCTCATCCCGCACCGCATCTCGGCGGGGGAGCCCGGCGGTCCGCAGGAAGAGCGTCGCCTCTTCTACGTCGCGCTCACCCGCGCCCGCAAGCGCCTGCACCTGTCGCTCGCGATGACCCGCGCCCAGTTCGGCGAGGTGTCCGCCGCGATGCCGAGCCGGTTCCTGCAGGAGATCCCGCACGAGCTGATCGACTGGCGACAGTCGCCCGGCGACGTCAACTCCCGCGGCGGCACGCAGTCGCGGGCGCTCAACGCTCGATCCGGCTCCCGGTTCGGCGGCTCCAACCGTTACGGCGACGATCTCGTGCCGCTGCCGCCGCGCGAGAAGTCCGACGCCCTCGCGAAGTTCGCCAACCGGATCCCGGCGAAGATCCGCGACAACGGCGACATGGAGCTGGCGGCGGGCGACCGCATCCGTCACGACGACTTCGGTGAGGGCAAGGTCGACATGGTCACCGGCGAAGGAGCGAAGCGCGTCGCGCACGTGCGGTTCGACACGGCCGGGCCGAAGAAGCTGCTGATCAAGGTGGCGCCCATCACCAAGCTGTGAGGAGCGTCCGGGTGGCCGCATCCCGCGTACCCTGAAGCAATGGCTCTGTTCTCCCGCCGCCCGAAGAAGGACTCCGATCCGACGGGCGAGGTGCCCGTCGACGCGCAGGCCGACGTCGACGAGGTCCAGCAGGACGTCAGCGCCGCCGTCGCAGCCGAGCAGGCCGACGAGGCGGATGTCGAACCCGTCCCGCACGTGCCGATCTCGGTCTCGACCTACGGCAAGCCGGTTCCGCGTCCCGCGCCCGAGCCGGAGCGCCTGCCGAAGACGCCCGAGACGGCTCCCGCTCCGAGCGAGAGTCGCCCCGGAATGCCCGACAACACACTGCTGAGCACCGCGCTGGCGGAGGTCCCCGAAGAGGTCGACAACGCCACGATCCTCGCCGTCATGCGCCAGGCGTTGCAGGGCACCCTGTACCTGCGCATCCTCGGCGACGCCCGTGCACAGGCCGCCGCGGGCGAGCCGCTGCGACTGGCGATCTCCATCGTCGGCGAGAAGAAGTTCCTGCTCGCGTACACCGGCGCGGCCGCGCTGCAGGCCGGGCTCGGCGATGAGGCTCAGAACACGTCGATCCTGTCCCAGCCCTCGCAGCGCGTGCTGCGCAACGTCATCGACGCGGGCTACGACGGCATCGTCTTCGACCACGCCGGACCCGGCCGCCGCATCGTCCTGCCGACGGGCCTCATCCAGCGCAGCCTCGACCAGGCCGACCCCGAGTTCACCATCAAGAACCTGCTCGCAGGCCCGCGCACCGCGGAAACGGCCCGCGCCGTCGTCGACGCCCTGGTCGCGCGTGGCGCCTGGATCGCGGCAGGGCCCCGTGCCGACGGCCAGGGCATGGGTGTCGCCGAAGCGCGCTCTGCCGAGGGCGGTCGGTACCTTCAGGTCTTCTCGCACCCGCTCGAAGTGCTGACGCTCCGCCGCGAGGATCAGCCGATGCCGCTCACCGCGGCGCAGCTCGGTGCCGCCCTCAAGAGCGAGTCGGGCCTCGACGGATTCCTCATCGACCCCGCCGGTCCGTGGATCCGTATCGAGCGTGCCGAGCTGGACGCGCTGATCACGATCGCCGACGCGGCGGAGACCGTCGACGCGGCCGCCGACGCCGAGACCGACGAGGACTGAGCAAGCCCCTGTCCCCGCCGGTGGTCCGCCCTTAGGGTGGGGCCCATGGCATCGGAGCGGATCACCCTGCAGCTGCCCGGAGGCAGGGAGCTCTCGCTCTCCAGCCCGAACCGCGTCGTCTTCCCCGAGCCGGGTATCACCAAGCACGAGCTCGCCGAGTACCTCCTCGCCGTCGCCGGCCCCTTCCTGAGCGCGAACGGGCACCGCCCGGTCTCGCTCGAGCGTTTCCCCGACACCGTCGACGGCGACAGCTTCTTCTCGAAGAATCCGCCGAAGGGCACACCCGACTACGTCGACCAGGTGATGTGCACGTACAACAGCGGGCGACGGCATCCCCAGGTCGTTCTCGGTGAGATCGCCGCGGCCGTCTGGGCGGTGCAGATGAACACGGTCGTCTTCCATCCGTGGGCCTCGCTCGCCGCCGACACGGACAACCCGGTCGAGCTGCGCATCGACCTCGATCCGCAGCCCGGGACCGACTTCACGGATGCCGCTGCGGTCGCACCGATCCTGCGAGAGGTGCTTCGCGAGGCCGGGCTCGAATCGTGGCTCAAGACGAGCGGGAACCGCGGCATCCACGTCTTCTGCCCCATCGAGCCGACGCACGAGTTCCTCGATGTGCGTCATGCGGTGATCGCCGCGGGACGTGAACTCGAACGGCGGATGCCGGACCGTGTCACGACGAACTGGTGGAAGGAGGAGCGCGGACAGCGCATCTTCGTCGACTTCAACCAGGCGAACCGCGACCGCACGATGGCCGGGGCGTACAGCCCGCGTGCGCTGCCCGGGGCCACCGTGGCGACTCCGATCACCTGGGACGAGCTCGCCGAGGGCGTCGACCCCGCCGCGTTCACGGTGCGGACCGTGCCGGACCGCCTCGCCGCGATCGGTGACCCCTGGGAGGGCTTGCAGGATGCGCCCGGGCGGATCGACACGCTCCTCGCCTGGTGGGAGCGCGATCTCGAGGCGGGGCTGGGTGAACTGCCGTTCCCGCCCGAGTTCCCGAAGATGCCGGGTGAGCCGCCGCGGGTGCAGCCGTCGCGCGCGAAAAAGGACTGACGCTCAGTCGGCGGTGCGCGGCGTCCCTGCCGTGACCGAGTCTGCCTTCTCCTCGAGCGGCTTCTTCCGTCGCGCCCACCGGGCGGGAGTGTTCGGTCCGTCCCACACCTGGATGATGCCCCACGCGGCAGCGGTCAACGGCACGGCGAGGATCGCGCCGACGATGCCGCCGAGCACAGTGCCGATGGTCAGCACGATGAGGACCGCGAAGGCGTGGAGCTTCATCGACCGCCCCATCAGGAACGGCTGCAGGAAGTTGCCTTCGAGCTGGTTCACCGCCACGACGACCACGACCACCCAGATCGCCGGTACCAGGCCGTTCGTCACGAGTGCGACGAGCGCGGCCAGGATTCCGGCGACCGTCGCTCCCACGATGGGGATGAAGGCCAGGACGAAGACGAGCGCGCCGAGCGGCAGTGCGAGCGGGATCTGCAGGATGAGGAGGCCGATCGTGATGCCGATGGCGTCGACAGCGGCGACGGCGGCCGTGCCACGGAGGTAGGCACCGAAAGTCTGAACGGCCTTGTGACCCACGCGCACGGCGCGTTCGTAGTTCGATCCGCGGAAGGGGCGGATGAGGAATTCCCAGAGCTTCGGGCCGTCCTTCAGGAAGAAGAAGAGCGTGACGATCATGAGGACGAGCCCGGTGAGGAAGTTGGCGACGGCGCTCACTCCGGCGAGGGCGCCCGAGCCGAACTGGGAGCTCGTGACGAAGTCGGTGGCGGTGCCGACCCACTCGTCGATCTGCTTCTGATCGATGTCGAACGGCAGCGACTCGGCCCAGGCGAGCACGCTCTGGAACCCGTCCCGCGCCTTGCTCGACAGATCGTCGAATTCGTCGCGGACGGCGTTGACCACCAGCCAGCCGATTCCTCCCAGCACGACGACGAAGGCCAGCAGCGTGAGGATGGTCGCGAACACCGAGGGGATCCCGTGCCGCCGCAGCCACGCCATGAGTGGCGCGGCCGCCGAGGCGATGATGAGCGCGAGGAGGACGGGGATGACGACGACGGTGAGCTGCAGCATCCCGAGGATGAGCGCCGTGGCGATCACGCCGACGATGATCACCTGCAGCGATCGGGTCGCGAGCGTCCCGAAACCGTCGGACCACATGCTGCCCGGTTTGCCGGCCGAGGTCACCAGCAACGGCGTGTTCTCGTCGGGTCGCACCGAACGTGAGGAGGTGAAGAACAGGCCCATGCAGCGACCCTATCGACCTGCCCCTTCGGGCGAGGCCCCTTGACTCAGCTGAGGACGTCGGCCAAGTCGTAGGCCGACACGGTCTCGAGCTGATCGAACGTGCACGAGCGGGCATCGCGGTCGGGGCGCCACCGCTGGAACTGCACGGTGTGGCGGAAGCGGTCGCCCTCGAGCTGGTCGTACGCCACTTCGAGCACGCGCTCCGGACGCAGGCGAACGAAGGAGGTGTCCTTCGAGGCGGTGAACCGGGAACGGTCGGACTGACCGGTGACCGCGTCACCGTCCTCGTCGCGGACGACGAGAGGTGCGAGTTCGTCGATGAGCTCGAGCCGGCGGGCGTTGCTCCAGGCCGCGACTCCGCCCACCTGGTGGAGGCGCCCGCCGCCGTCGTAGAGTCCGACGAGCAGCGAGCCGACCCCTTCGCCGCTCTTGTGGATGCGGTAGCCCATGGCGACGACGTCGGCCGTGCGGGCGTGCTTGATCTTGAACATCGTGCGCTTGCCGGGCGCGTAGGGAAGTGCGAGGGGCTTGGCGACCACTCCGTCGAGCCCCGCGCCCTCGAACTCGGCCAGCCAGCGCTCGGCGAGGGCCGCGTCGGTGGTCGTGCGGGTGAGGTGGATCGGATGCGGCACGCCGCCCAACAGGCCTTCGAGCTGCGCGCGGCGCTCGGAGAACGGTGCGCTTTGCAGGTCGCGGTCGCCGCGGGCGAGCAGGTCGAACGCGACGAACATGGCGGGGGTGGTCTCGCTGAGCAACGCGACGCGGGATGCCGCCGGGTGGATGCGCTGCGACAGCTGCTCCCACTGCAGTCGCTGCGAGCCCGGCTCCCCGTCCGCGACGACGATCTCGCCGTCGAGCAGGCACGGCTCCGGCACGAGGCGCGAGACCGCGTCGACGAGCTCGGGGAAGTAGCGGGTCAGCGGCTTCGACCCGCGCGAGCCGATCTCGACCTCCGACCCGTCCCAGCCGATCAGGGCCCGGAAGCCGTCCCACTTCGGCTCGTAGAGCAGGCCGCCCGCGGTCTTCTCGGAGTCGGGGATGCCGGGGACGGATTTCGCGAGCATCGGCGCGGGGATCTCGTACATCCCCTCATCCTGCCCGCCGCCCCGGCGCGGGGGAACGGGTCAGGCGAACGCGCTCACGCCGGTGATGTCGCGCCCGAGCAGGAGCGCCTGCACCGACTCGGTGCCCTCGTAGGTGTGAATGGCCTCGATGTCGGCCATGTGCTGCATCACGCCGTTCTCGAGCAGGATGCCGTTGCCGCCGAGCAGGTCTCGGGCCGTGGCGGCGACCCGACGCGCGGCCCGCGTGTTGTGGAACTTCGCGAGCGATGCCTGCGTGGGCCGGAGGCCCCCGGCGGTCTCGAGGTCGGCGAGGCGACGGCAGTAGAGCTGCATGGCGGTGAGGTCCTCCAGCATGTGCGCGAGGCGCTCCTGCACCATCTGGAAACGGGCGAGCGGCTTGCCGAACTGCACGCGCTGCTGCGCGTACTGAAGGGCCGCCTCGTAACACGCCGTCGCGTGTCCGAGCGCCGACCACGCCACGCCGGAACGGGTCGCGTAGAGGACCGTCGAGGCATCCTTGAAGGTCCTCGTCCCGGGCAGGACCGCGTCGGAGGGCACCCGCACGTCGTCGAGCGCGATGTGGGCCTGGTGGATGCCGCGCAGCGACGCCTTGCCGGCGATCACGGTGCCGGTGTAGCCGGGACGGTCCTGCTCGACGAGGAAGCACCGGACGGCACCGTGGTGCTCGTCGCCCTCGGCGTCGACGCGCGCCCAGACGAACGTGACTCCGCCGGACGCGCCGTTGCCGATCCACTTCTTCGCGCCGCGGAGGACCCAGCCCTCGCCCTCGCGCCGGGCTGTCGTCTCGAGCGAGACCGAGTCCGACCCGTGGTCGGGTTCGGTGAGGGCGAAGGCGGCGGGAACCTCGAACCGCGCGATCGCCGTCAGCCACCGCTCCTGCTGAGCCTCACTGCCGAACAGGGCCAGCGTCCGCAGGGCGAGCCCGCCCTGCACCGCCAGCACGGTCCCCAGCGACCCGTCGCCGCGCGAGACTTCCATGTTCACGAGCCCGGCCGCCAGGGGCGAGAAGCGGGCGAGCCGGGGATGGTCGATGCCGTCGTTCAGCAGATCCAACTCACCGAACCGCCGGGCGATGTCGAGCGGGTACTGCGCGGTGTCCCACGCGTCCCGCATCCGGTCGCCGATCTCGTCGACGAAGCCCTGCGCCCGCTGCCACACCTCGCGGTCGGCGGCCAGGATGTCGGCGAAGACGGCGTAGTAGTCCGTGTCGAGACGGCCGAGCACGTCGTAGCGACCGGAGGAGCCGCCGGGCAGAGGAGTGGTCATCGCGACAGGATACGCCGGGTTGGTATCCAGTTCCACCTAGAGTGGGACGCCGTATCAGTTGCGTGGTGTCAGCGCAGGGAGCCGAGTCGGCGCGCCACTTCGGCCGGCGGCATCCGTCGAGGGAACGTCGCCACGACGACGTCGTCGCCGGACGGCGGCTCGGGATCGGGGTGGACGCCGAAGCGCCGGAGCAGTTCGTCGTAGGCGGACTCGAGGACCGTGGCGGAGACCCGCTTCGGGCCGCGGAGCAGTCGTCGCAGGACGTGGTTGTGCACTGCCGTCACGGCGGCGGCGAACGCCACCGCGTCGACGGGGTCGAGACCCGGGACGGAGCGTCGCAGGTAGTCGTCGAACAGCCGCTCGTAACGGAAGACGGTGACGATCTCGCGGTCGCGGAGCGACGGCACCTGACGGACGACGGCGTATCGCCGGCGCGCGACCTCGGGGTCGGCGGCGAAGTGACGGAACACCTGCACGGACGCCTCGCACACCGCCGCCCACGGGTTCTCGTGAGGATCGGCGAGATACGTCCGAAGCGTCTCGAGCAGCACCTCGTGGTCGGCGAAGACGACATCGTCCTTGCCGCCGAACTGGCGGAAGAACGTCGACCGTGAGACGCCGGCGGACTGCGCGATCTGCTCGACCGACGTCTGCTCGTAACCGTGCTCGGCGAACAGGGCGAGCGCGGCGGCCACCACTGTGCTTCCCGTGGGACGGAGGTCGTCGGCCATGCAGGGAAGCCTACTGCGAGGGGGTTCTGTCAAGGCCTGTGGTGTCGGCGATGCGACGACGTTGACTCGGCCCATGTCCTCCCTGTGGAAGCACCGTCCGTCGGAGTCCGCCGGCGTCCCCTTCGCCCCCGGCAGCCGTCATGAGATCGTCGTCGTCGGGGCGGGGCTCACCGGTCTCGCGACCGCGTACGAACTCGCGCGCTCCGGGGTCGACGTCGCCCTCGTCGAGCGCGGTGCGATCGGCGAACTCGCGTCGGGTTCGAACACCGGCAAGGTGTCACTGCTGCAGGGGACGACGCTCTCGTCGCTGCGATCGGGGCACCCGGCATTCCTCGTCCGTGCCTATGTCGACGCGAACCGCGACGGCTTCGCGTGGATGACGGGCACCGCCGAGCAGCTCGGGGTGCCGCTCACGTCGCGCACCGCCTATACGTACGCCCAGGCTGACGACGGGCGCTCCTCGGTCGTGAAGGAGTACGACGCCGCCCGTGAGGCGGGTCTGGCCGTGCGGCTCGTCGACGACGCCGAACTCCGCGAGGCCGCCGTCCCGATGGTGGCGGCCGTCGCGCTCGACGACCAGCGGGCGATCGATCCGATGCAGATGCTCGCGGCGCTCGCCGATGCCTTCGTCGCAGCCGGCGGCACCCTGCATCTCGGCGTCCACGTCCGCGGCGTGAAGGTCTTCCCCGAGCCGCGGGTGGAGACCGACCTCGGTCCGCTCTTCGCCTCGCAGGTCGTGGTGGCCACCGGCATCCCGATCCTCGATCGCGGTCTGTACTGGGCGAAGGTGAGCGGGATGCGGTCGGCCTGCGTCTCGTTCACGCTCACCGACCCCCTGCCGGACGGGATGTACCTCTCCGCCGATGAGCCGACCCGGTCGGTACGCACGATCTCGCCGGAGGACGGACCGTCGGACATCGCGCAGATCGTGGTGGGCGGCGCGGGTCACCCGGTCGGACGGGCCACATCGGAGCGTGCGCTGCTCGACGAGCTCGTCCAGTGGGCGCGGCAGACGCTCCCGGTGGGGGAGGAGACCCACCGGTGGTCGGCGCAGGACTACACGTCGCACAACCGCGTGCCGTTCATCGGCGCCATGCCCCGATCGCTCGGACGCGTCCGCTTCGCGACCGGATATGCGAAATGGGGCCTGACGAATGCGCCCGCGGCGGCGCTGCGCATCGTCAGTGAACTGCGCGGCGAGAGCTGGCGCGATCGCCCCCGATGGATGACGCAGATCGGGACGCGCCTCACGGTGCCCGCCGACCTCGCGCGGGGCGCGGCCGAGAACGTGAAGGTCGCGGCGGCGGCGTCGAAGGGATGGGCTGCGGCCGAAGGGGAGGCCGTCCCCGTGTCGCAACCCGCCGAGGGCGAGGGGGTCGTGGCGCAGCGGGCGGGTCACCCGGTCGGCATCTCGACCGTCGCGGGGGAGACCCGTGCGGTGAGCGCGGTGTGCCCGCACCTCGGCGGCGTGCTGGAGTGGAACGACCTCGAGTGCACGTGGGACTGTCCGCTGCACGCCTCGCGGTTCACGGCCGAGGGTGAACGCATCGAAGGCCCCGCATCGCGAAGCCTCCGACGGGTCGACTGACTCAGCCGGCCGCGGCGATCACCCCGGTGATGATCAGGGTGACGAGGGTGGTCCACAGGACGATCGCCGTGCCCTGCCAGAACAGCACGACGCGGGTCGGGACACCCGTGCCCTCGAGCGCCGCGGCGGTGAACTGGGTGGGCAGGATGAGGGGGCCGAGCAGGCTCACACCGGGCGTTCCGTAACGGTGGTACGCCTTCTGGAACTTCTCGGACCGCGCGGACGGGGGCTTCTCGGCGCCGCCTCCGCGGGTCGTGACGGCGGTGCGGACGCGGGCGGTCACCAGGACGACGATCGCGACGCAGAGGAAGTTGCCGGCCGCGCCGGCGATCGCGGCGACGACCGGGTGGATGCCGCCGATGATGCCGATCGCGGCCGCGCCCTCGCCCTCGATGAAGGGGACGGCTCCCGCGAGCGCCACGATGAGCGGCTGCACGAGGTCGGGCACCTGGGCGACGAGGTCCTGGAAACCGGCGACGAGGTCGGAGACGGGGTTCGACATGATGTCCTCTCGGATGCGGCGACCGGATCTCGTATCGCCGTGATCCCATCCCACCCAGGACCCGGCGACGGCGGCAGTGTCGTGGCGTCACCTCTCGGCGGGAGGTCCGATGACCCGAGGGGTGACATTCGTCATGGTCGTACTGTGGCGGTGTGACGAGCCCTGACCCGACCCCGACGCGCACCGCCGTCTCGCTCGCCCGCGGGGTGACGGCCACCGGGTGGTACATCGCGTCGTCGATGGTGGCCTTCCTGCTGATCACGCTCTTCATGTGGGGCGTCGTGATGCTGGTCGCGCGCGACGGGGCGCGTGACGCCGTCTTCGTCGTCGGCTTCCTCGTGTCCTCGGGCGCCCTCACGGCCGCGACGGTCGTCCTCCTCGCGCGCTACCGCCGCGACGGAGACCTGGATGAGCGGGACCGGCCGGGCTGGCGTCGACGATTCCTGTCGCTGCCCGTGATCGGTGCTCTCGCCGCATCCGTCGTTCTCGCCGTCCTGTGCGGCTCGATCCTCCTGGGCGCCGCCCTGGTCGGGTCGACGCTGTGCCTCGTGCGCTGGGGACCCGGCATCCGCTGGCGCGGCGTCGTGCTGCTCGAGGTCGCCCTCGTGGCGCTGTGGATCCTGGAACTGTCCCGCGCGGTGCCCAGCGACAGTTTCGTGACGGCGCTGTTCGCCGTCCTGCTGCCCATGACCCAGGCCCTCTCGCTCTGGTCGTGGGACGTCGTGCTCGAACTCGACCACGCGCGGCGCACGGAGGCGCGCCTCGCGGCTGTGCAGGAGAGGTTGCGCCTGGCGGGCGAACTGCACGACCTGCAGGGCCACCACCTGCAGGTGATCGCGCTGCAGCTCGAGCTCGCCGAGCGCATGATCGGACGCGACCCGGATGCCGCCGCCCACCAGATCGCGCTCGCCCGGGCGTCGGTGGACGAGGCGCGCGAGGGCACCCGCTCGCTCGCCGGCCGGTTCCGCGGGGTTCCGCTGCCCGACGAACTCGCGAATGCGGCGGATCTGCTCCGGGCCGCCGGGTTGGAGGTCACGCTCGACGTCGCGGCGGACGCGGCATCCGCCCCCGCCGACCTGCTGGGACCGGTCGTCCGCGAGTGCACGACCAACGTGCTCAAGCACGGCGGCGGCCGGTGGGCGCGGCTGGGGCTCGAACGCACCGGCCACCTCTGGCGGCTCACCGCCGCGAACGACCCCGGCGCCGGATCGACCATCGGCGCGGGCGCCGGACTCGAGGGCATCACCCATCGCGTCGGTGTGGTCGGCGGGGATGTCACCACCCACCGGGCGGACGATCGTTTCGAACTCGTCGTGACCGTGCCCGCCGCAGGAGGAATCGCATGATCCGTGTGCTCATCGCCGACGACGAGGACATGATCCGCACGGCGCTCGCCGCCCTGCTCGCCCTCGAGGACGACCTCGACGTGGTCGCGGAGTGCGCCGACGGCGAGAGCGCGGTCGCCCGCGCGCTCGAACTGCGCCCCGACGTGTGCCTGCTCGATCTCGAGATGCCGGGGATCGACGGCGTCGAGGCTGCGTCCCGCATCCGTCAGCGCATCCCCGCGCGGTGCGTCGTCGTCACCCGCCACGCGCGCCCCGGCGTGCTGCGGCGCGCGCTCGGCGCCGGGGTCGACGGCTTCGTGCCGAAGTCGCGGCCCGCGGGAGACGTCGCCGCGGTGATCCGCGAGGTCGCCGCCGGCCGCCGGTACGTCGACCCCGAGATCGCCGCCGACGCGCTGAGCGACGAACGCTCGCCGCTCACCGATCGCGAGCTCGACGTGCTGCGCGCCGGTGCCCGCGGCGAGACGATCGCCGACATCGCGGCATCCCTCCACCTCTCCGCCGGCACCGTCCGCAACCACGTGTCGTCGATCCTCGGAAAACTGGGTCTCGCGACCCGTCAACAGGCCACGATCACCGCCCGCGAACGCGGCTGGATCTGACGGATGCCGCGCGAAGAACCTCTCGCCGGCGGCAACGCGAGCGGCGTGGTGGTCCGGGTCGGCGACACCGTGCGCAAGCCGTGGACCGTGTCGACGCCCAGCGTCACCGCCTACCTCGGTGCCCTGCGCTCCGCCGGGGTCGACGTACCCGAAGCGCTCGGGCGCGACGAGGCTGGGAGGCAGATCCTCGAGTTCGTGCCCGGGGAGCTCGCGATCGATCGCGGTCGGATGACGGAGAGCGGGGTGCGGCGCGTCGGCGCGATGGTGCGGGCGATCCACGACGCGAGTGCGACATGGACGGCGCCCGTCGACTCCAGGTGGGCGACCGCGATCCCCGCGCCCGGAGTCGAGCTCGTCTGCCACAACGACCTGGCCCCGTGGAACCTCGTCGTCGGCGACGACCGGTGGGTGTTCATCGACTGGGATGCCGCCGGGCCGAGTACCCGGCTGTGGGACCTCGCCTACGCCGCGCAGTCGTTCACCCTCAATGACACCTCGGTCGCACCGGACGTCGCCGCGGCGGCGCTGGCGACGTTCGTCGACGCGTACGGCGCGGACGACGACCTGCGCCGTGGGCTGCCCGACGCGATGGCCGCTCGCGCGGCGGCCATGCACGACCTCTTGCGTCGCTCGCATGCCGCAGGCGTCGAGCCGTGGGCGGCCATGTTCTCCGCCGGCCACGGTCACCACTGGCGCGTGGTCACGGACTACGTGCGGGAGCACCGTCAGGTCTGGACCGCCGCGCTCGCGGGCTGAGAGAGCCCCCGCCGAAGGAGGGGGCCCCGCGCGGGGCACTCAGGCGCGGGTAGTAGGCTTTTCGACCGGGCGATCTCTCGACATCGAGATAGTTCCGCGCCCGTCACCCCCACCGTCGCCCAGCGAAGGATTGCAGTGGACCTTTACGAGTACCAGGCACGAGACCTGTTCGAGAAGTACGAGGTGCCGGTGCTCGCCGGCATCATCGCCGACACCCCTGAGGAGGCGAAGGCCGTTGCCGAGAAGATCGGCGGTGTCGTCGTCGTCAAGGCTCAGGTCAAGACCGGAGGTCGCGGCAAGGCCGGCGGCGTCAAGGTCGCCAAGACCCCCGACGAGGCCTACGCGGCAGCCGAGGCCATCCTCGGCCTCGACATCAAGGGCCACGTCGTCCAGCGCGTCATGGTCGCCCAGGGCGCCGACATCGCCGAAGAGTTCTACTTCTCCGTGCTGCTCGACCGCTCGAACCGCTCGTACCTGAGCCTCTGCTCGGTCGAGGGCGGCATGGAGATCGAAGAGCTCGCCGTCGAGCGTCCCGAGGCGCTCGCGCGCATCGAGGTCGACCCGCTGCAGGGCATCGACAAGGCGAAGGCCGTCGAGATCGCGACGGCCGCAAACTTCCCCGAGGACCTCGTCGAGAAGGTCTCGGACGTGTTCGTCAAGCTCTACGACGTCTACAAGGGCGAGGGTGCGACCCTCGTCGAGGTGAACCCGCTCGTCCGCACCGGCGCCGGTGACATCGTCGCCCTCGACGGCAAGGTGTCGCTCGACGACAACGCGAGCGAGGTGCGTCACCCCGAGCACGAAGAGCTCGAAGACAAGGGCGCCGCCGATCCGCTCGAGGCGAAGGCGAAGGCATCCGGCCTCAACTACGTCAAGCTCGACGGCCAGGTCGGCATCATCGGCAACGGCGCGGGCCTGGTCATGTCGACCCTCGACGTCGTCGCCTACGCCGGTGAGAACCACGGCGGCGTGAAGCCCGCCAACTTCCTCGACATCGGCGGCGGCGCGAACGCCCAGGTCATGGCGTCGGGTCTCGACGTCATCCTCGGCGACGAGCAGGTCAAAAGCGTCTTCGTCAACGTCTTCGGCGGCATCACGTCGTGCGTCGCCGTCGCCGAGGGCATCGTGAAGGCCCTCGAGATCCTGGGTGACGCGGCCACCAAGCCGCTCGTCGTCCGCCTCGACGGCAACCAGGTCGAAGAGGGTCGCGCGATCCTCGCCGAGGCGAACCACCCGCTCGTGACGCTCGCCGCCGGTATGGACGAGGGCGCCGACAAGGCCGCCGAGCTGGCGAACGCCTGAGGCGCGCCGAGACTACTGAGACACAGGGACCACAGACATGTCTATCTACCTCAATAAGGACTCCAAGGTCATCGTCCAGGGCATCACCGGCGGTGAGGGCACCAAGCACACCGCCCTCATGCTGAAGGCCGGGACCAACGTCGTCGGCGGTGTCAACGCCCGCAAGGCCGGCACCACCGTCACCCACGAGAAGCCGCACGAGGGCGAGGTCGACCTCCCCGTCTTCGGCTCGGTCGCCGAGGCCATCGAGAAGACCGGCGCCGACGTCTCCATCGCGTTCGTGCCGCCCGCCTTCACGAAGGACGCCATGATCGAGGCGATCGACGCCGAGATCCCGCTGCTCGTCGTCATCACCGAGGGTGTGCCCGTCGGCGACACCGCCGAGGCGTGGGCGTACGCCAAGAGCAAGGGCAACAAGACCCGCATCATCGGACCGAACTGCCCCGGCATCATCACGCCCGGTGAGGCGCTCGTCGGCATCACGCCCGCCAACATCACCGGCAAGGGCCCGATCGGCCTCGTCTCGAAGTCGGGCACCCTGACCTACCAGATGATGTTCGAGCTGCGTGACCTCGGCTTCTCCACCGCCATCGGCATCGGCGGCGACCCGGTCATCGGCACGACGCACATCGACGCCCTCGAGGCGTTCGAGGCCGACCCCGAGACCAAGGCCATCGTCATGATCGGCGAGATCGGCGGCGACGCCGAGGAGCGCGCGGCCGACTACATCAAGGCGCACGTCACGAAGCCGGTCGTCGGCTACGTCGCCGGCTTCACCGCTCCCGAGGGCAAGACCATGGGCCACGCCGGCGCCATCGTCTCGGGCTCGGCGGGCACCGCACAGGCCAAGAAGGAGGCCCTCGAGGCCGCCGGCGTCAAGGTCGGGAAGACCCCGTCCGAGACCGCCGACCTGATGCGAGCCATCATCGAGGCGCTTTGATCTGACGCACGAAGGGGCGGATGCTGCGGCATCCGCCCCTTCGTCGTTTCCGTCCTGGCGGCCCAGGTCCCGATCCGGCCGGGAAAGCGTAGGCGATACCCGGCTCGATCGGGACCTCGGCGGTCGGCCCGCCGGGCCGGGTCAGACCCCGAAGGCCGCCTCGATGGGACCGCGGGCGAAGTACAGGACGAAGCCGGCGGCGACGATCCACAGCAGCCAGTGCACCTGCTTCGCCTTGCCCGAGAACGTGTTCAGCACGACCCAGCTGATGAAGCCGGCGCCGATGCCGTTGGCGATCGAGTAGGTCAGCGGCATGACCGTGGCGGTGAGGAAGACCGGCAGCAGGACGTTGAAGTCCGACAGGTCGATGTTCTTGATCTGCGTCAGCATGAGCGCACCGACGAGGACCAGGGCGGCCGCGGCGACGAACCCGGGAACGAGTCCCGTGACCGGGGTGATGAACATCGCGAGCAGGAAGAGCACGCCGGTGACGACATTGGCCAGACCCGTCCGGGCGCCCTCGCCGATCCCCGAGCCGGACTCGACGAAGACCGTCGCGGACGAGGACGACGTGCCACCGCCGACGACGGCGCCGACACCCTCGACGATGAGCGCCGACTTGATGCGCGGGAAGTTGCCGCGCTCGTCGGCGAGTCCCGCCTCGCGTGCGAGACCCGTCATCGTGCCCATCGCGTCGAAGAAGTTCGTGAAGACGAGGGTGAAGACGAACATGATGAGGGCGACGAACCCGACGCGGCTCCAGTCGAAACCGAAGTCGATGGCGCCCACGAGGCTGAGATTCGGCGCGGCGACGATGCTGCCGGACAGGCCGAAGTCCGCGACCGGCGTGAAGATGTTCACGATCGCGGCGAGGATCGTCCCGGCGACCAGGGCGATGAGGATCGCGCCCTTCACCCGCAGAGCCATGAGGATGCCGCCGATCAGCAGCGTGGCGATGAACAGGAGCGTCGCGGGCGAGGTGATCGAGCCGCCGACGCCGAGTTCGAGGGGCGTCCCTTCGGCGGGGTTCACGAAACCGGCGTTGACGAAGCCGATGAAGGCGATGAACAGGCCGATGCCGACCGTGATCGCGAGCTTGAGCTGCACCGGCACCGCATCGAAGATGAGCTTGCGCAGGCCGGTGGCGGCGAGCAGCACGATGATCAGACCGTTGATGACGACGAGCGCCATCGCCTCGCCCCACGAGACCTGACCGACGACCGAGAAGGCGACGAACGCGTTGATGCCGAGACCGGCCGCGAAGGCGAACGGAAGGCGGGTGACCAGGCCGAAGAGGATCGTCATGACGCCCGCGGTCAGTGCGGTCGATGCAGCGACGGCTGACGGCTCGAGGGTGAGACCCTCCACGTCGGGCGTCGACAGGATCGCCGGGTTCAGGATGACGATGTAGGCCATCGTCACGAAGGTCACGAGTCCGCCGCGGACCTCGGTGCCGATCGTGGAGCCTCGTCGGCTGATCTCGAAGTAGCGGTCGAGGAACGAGGCGGATGCCGGGGCTGCGGCACCCCGGGACGTGCGGGAGGTGGTGCTGTTCACCCTCCGAGGGTAGTCGCTCGCCGTCGACGTGGTGGGGGCGGCGGCGTACCCTGGCGGCATGCACCGGATCTTCGGCACCCCGTTCGCCGCGGTCTACCCGCTTTACCTCGCGAAGGTGGAACGCAAGGGGCGCACGAAGGCGGAACTCGACGAGGTCGTGCGCTGGCTGACGGGCTTCGACGACGCGGCGTTGGCGCGTCAGATCGACACCGAGGCGACGTTCGAGGAGTTCTTCGCGGCGGCCGAGCTGAACCCGGCGGTGTCGGAGATCACCGGGGTCGTCTGCGGCGTCCGCGTCGAGCAGATCGAGGACCCGCTGATGCGCCGCATCCGCTATCTCGACAAACTCGTCGACGAGCTCGCGCGGGGCAAGGCGCTCGAGAAGGTCCTGCGCGGCTGAGGCAGCCCGCGGTGCGGGAGCCGGGCCGGAGGCGTCGCCGCGGGTAGGGTCGGTCTGTTGTGAATCGCCTGCTCGTCTCCCTCCTCGCCGCCGTCGACGCCCTCCTGGCCGTCGCGGTCGGCGTTGGCGTCGTGCTCGCGCCCGTCACCCTCGTCTGGATCTTCGGGATCGGCGGCGACGCCGACTGGGCGGCGCTGTGGCCCGCCGCGGCGACGATCTGGCAGCTCGGGCACTTCGCACCGGTCGCTGTCTCGCTCCCGGCCGAGCTCGTCGTGCTGGGCGGGCTGCCGACGGGCGGTGCGCAGTTCACGCTGTCGCTCGCGCCCACTGCGCTGGCCCTGTTCACCGCGGCCTCGGCGTGGCGGTCGGGGTCTCGTGCCGCGCGCGCCGGCGCGTGGGTGACCGGTGTCGTCGGCGGCACCGTCACGGTCGCCGCCGTCTCGGCCGTGATCGCGCTGTCCGGTCGCGCCTCGGTCGCGTCGGTCGACCTGCTGGCCGCTGTCGCCGGCCCGACTCTCGTCTTCGCGGTCCCCGCGCTCATCGGCGCCGTCCTCCGCGCCTGGAACGACGGCGACGACGGCATCATCGACGCACTCTCCGAACGCCTCCCGGACGACGTCCAGGAGGCGGTGGACGCCGGTGCCCGCGGCGTCGCGATCTGCGTCGCCGGGATCGTGGCGGTGGGTGCCGTCGTCCTCGCCGTCCTGTTCTTCGTCCGGGGCGGAGAGGTCATCGCGCTGACCCAGGCGGCGCAGGCCGACCTGCTCGGTGTCGTGGTCCTCGCCTTGGGCAGCATCCTCTACCTCCCGACCCTCGTGGTGTGGTTCGCCGGATTCGCCGTCGGCCCGGGTTTCGCGGTCGGGACCGGGACCGCCGTGTCGCCGGCGGCGACGAGCCTGGGTGTGGTGCCCGGCATCCCCGTGCTCGGTGTCCTCCCCGATTCGACGTCGGGCTGGCTCCTGCTGCTCGCCCTCGTCGTCGTGGGTTTCGGTGCGCTGGCCGGCGCCGCGATGCGCGGCGCTCTGCTGGTCGCGTCGGCGACGGATGCCGAGCCTCTGCGCCCGCGCCTGGTCGCCCTCGCCGTCGTGGCCGTCGGGACCGGGGCGATCGTCGCCGTCCTCGCGTGGGCTGCGCAGGGGTCGATCGGTCCGGGCCGACTCACGCAGGTCGGCCCGGAACCGTGGCTCGTCGCCCTTGTCGCGGCCGCCGAAGTCGCCGTCGGCGCGGCCATCGTCCTGCTCTCGCCGCGCGGTGAGGACGACCCGTCCCGCTCGGAGTCTCCGCTCGTGCGCGAGGCTCCCCTGGCGACGCCGACACCCCAGCCGGTCCGGTCGACCGCACCCGCACCCTCGCCCGATGAGTTCCCGACCGCCCCGCTAGACTGATCCGGTGCTCACGGTCGCCGTCCTCATCTCGGGCACGGGATCCAATCTGCGTGCGCTCCTCGACGCCGCGATCGAGCCGGATTTCCCCGCACGCATCATCGTCGTGGGGGCGGACCGGCAGGCCGACGGATTCGCACACGCCGAGACGTACGGCATCCCGACCTTCATGGTCCCGTACCAGGAGTTCGACAGCCGCGAGGCGTGGGGAGACGAGCTCCTCGCGCAGCTCGAGGTCTGGAAGCCCGACCTCGTCGTCCTGAGCGGGCTCATGCGCCTGCTGCCGGCAGCAGTTGTCGCCGCGTGGGCGCCGCGCCTCATCAACACGCACCCGGCGTACCTGCCGGAGTTCCCCGGGGCGCACGGCGTGCGTGACGCGCTCGCCGCCGGCGTCGAGCAGACCGGCGCCAGCGTCATCGTCGTCGACGACGGCGTCGACACCGGCCCGATCCTCGCGCAGGAACGGGTCCCTGTCCTTCCGGACGACACCGAACACTCCCTTCACGAGCGCATCAAGCCGGTCGAGCGCCGGCTGCTCATCGACGTCGTCCGCCGCATCGCGACGGGCGAGCTCGACCTCACTTCCTGAACCGCATCCGAACGCCCCCGACCCGAGGAGTTCCCGCATGGCCGGACCGCAGATCGATCCCTCCCTCTACCGCGACCGCGACGTCGTGCCCGTGCGCCGGGCTCTCATCTCGGTGAGCGACAAGACCGGGCTGCTCGAGCTCGCTCAGGCGCTCACTGCCGCCGACGTCGAGATCGTGTCGACCGGCGGGTCCGCAGCGCTCCTGCGCGAGAACGGCATCGCCGTGAAGGACGTCGCCGAGATCACCGGCTTCCCCGAGTCGCTCGGCGGACGCGTCAAGACGCTGCACCCGAGCGTGCACGCGGGTCTTCTCGCGGACCTGCGCCTGGAGGACCACGAGACCCAGCTGGGCGAGCTCGGCATCCTGCCCTTCGAACTCGTCGTCGTGAACCTCTACCCGTTCGTCGAGACCGTCGCCTCGGGCGCGCAGGGCGACGCCGTGGTCGAGCAGATCGACATCGGCGGGCCGGCGATGGTCCGCGCGTCGGCGAAGAACTTCGCCAACGTCGCGATCGCCGTCTCGCCCGAGTCCTACCCCGCGATCGTCGACGCGCTCGGCCAGGGCGGCACCACCCTCGGGCAGCGGCGCGAGCTCGCCGCACGCGCCTTCGCGCACACCGCCGCGTACGACCGCGCCGTCGCGACCTGGTTCGCGGAGGAGACGCTCGAGGGCGAGGGCGACCTGCCGCAGCACCTCACGATCAAGGCGGAGTGCCTGGCGACACTGCGCTACGGCGAGAACTCGCACCAGCGTGCGGCGATCTACACCCGCGTCGGCGGTCACGGCATCGCCCAGGCGACGCAGTTGCAGGGCAAGGAGATGTCCTACAACAACTACGTCGACGCGGATGCCGCGCTGCGCGCCGCGTTCGACCTCATCAAGCCTGCGGTCGCCATCATCAAGCACGCGAACCCCTGCGGCATCGCGATCGGCGCCCCGCAGGCGCTCGACCCGATCGCCTCGGCGCACCTGCGCGCGCACGAGTGCGACCCCGTGTCGGCGTTCGGCGGCGTGATCGCCGCGAACCGCACCGTGACCCTCAAGATGGCTGAGAACCTGCGCGACATCTTCACCGAGGTGATCGTCGCGCCCGACTTCGAGCCCGAGGCGCTCGAGGTGTTCAAGCTGAAGAAGAACCTGCGCGTGCTGCAGCTCCCGGCGGACTGGCGGCAGGAACCGATGGACGTGCGTCTTGTGTCGGGCGGCCTGCTCCTGCAGGACGCCGACCGGTTCCCGAACGAGATCGAATCGCTCGTCGACTCCTGGCAGCTCGTGTCGGGCGAGCGCCCCGCCGACGACCAGCTCGAGAACCTGTCGTTCGCGTGGAAGAGCTGCCGTGCGGTGAAGTCGAACGCGATCGTCCTGGCGAAGAACTCCGCCACGGTCGGCATCGGCATGGGGCAGGTCAACCGGGTCGACTCGTGCCGTCTCGCCGTCGAGCGCGCCGGTGACCGGGCGACAGGCTCGGTCGCGGCATCCGATGCGTTCTTCCCCTTCGCGGACGGACCGCAGGTCCTGCTGGATGCCGGGATCACGACGATCATCCAGCCCGGCGGGTCCGTGCGCGACCAGGAGGTCATCGACGCCGCGCAGGCCGCCGGCGTGACGATGTACTTCACCGGGGAGCGCCACTTCTTCCACTGAGCGCGGCGGATTGTAGCGCCTCGATGACGGGGGAGTTCTCCCCATCGAAATCGGTCCCCAGGTTCGCCTAATGTCGTCGCGGGAGGTTCCGCCATGGGAATGATGCTGCCGAACGAGCTGATCTGGGTCATGGAGAAGCTCGGGTTCGATTGGCCCGACATCGATGAGGATGAGCTCCGTCGCGGAGGACACATCATCGAGGTGTTCCGCACGGAGCTCGAGGGCAAGCTGCAGGCGATGGACCGCAAGGTCAACACGGAGCTCGCCGTCGCCCTCCGAGGTCAGGCGGGCCCGGCCTACGTCGGCGCCTGGAATGCGAATCGCTCCCAGAACCTGCAGAAGCTGCTCGACATCCTCGGCCCCGTGCCGACGGGCGTCGACATCGCGGCAGGTGCCGTCACGGCGCTGAAGATCAAGGTGATCGCCGACGTCACCACGACGATGATCACGCTCGTGGCGATGCTCACGAACCCGATCACGGCAGCGGGCGCGGGGCCCATGCTGATCATCAAAAAGAAGCTGTTGAACGCGGCCGTCGACATCGCCGTGGAGCAGGTGCTGAACCAGGTGCTCCCCATGGTCATCGAACCGCTCATGAACGAGCTGCCGGGCGTCATCATGGCCGCCCTCGACTCGCCCATCGTCGAGGCCGTCGCGGGCGACCCCGACGAGTTCTACGCCGACCTGCAGGCGCTCGAGCAGTCGCAGGGCGAGATGGAGCAGCACGCGGCCGACGTCGAGACGCTCACCGAACGGCTCATGTCGGACCTTGCCGGCCTGAACATCGGAGGCGACTGACCTGTGGGTATCGGAGAAGTCGTCCGTCCGCTGAAGAACTCGCTCGACGGCGTCCCTGTACACGTCCGCCAGCTGGCGGAGATGTTCCGCAAGCACGGGCAGAAGCAGAACCAGAGCACGAGTCGCGTGAACGATCTCGATGGGACCGACGTCCCCGAGGCCCTCCGCGACGGCTGGAAGAAGGACTCCTGGCACACCCCGGATCGCGTCGTCGGATCGGGCAAGCCGAATCGGCCGTACCCGGCGGAGTATCTCGACGCCGACTACATCCAGCAGCACCTGCAGCGGTTCGAGGGCGGCGCGACGCGGTTCTACCGCTCCGAGAGCCTGGACCGCTACGGGCCCGGCAATCAGGGCACGACGTTCGTGTTCCCGACCTCAGAGATCGACAACATCATCACGCAGGCCGACGGCGATCCGAGGAAGCTCGGCGTCATGCTCGGCCTGGGTGAGAACTTCTTCGTCGACGAGGGCGGCAACGCGGTGGACATCACGCGGGCGGACTTCAACTACGAGGAGATCGTCAACGGCAACCTCCGGATGCCGCGGGGCAACGAGGCCGGCGCGAACGAGGCATGGATCCCCGGCGGCTATCTGCCGGAGGGCATTCCCGAGGCAGTGCTGAACACGCATCCCGATGCGGGTCGGGGTGATCCCTCCGCCGGTGGGACGTGGGGCTCGTACACGCCCTTCCGACTGTGACCGTCGGTGACGTGGGTGCGGTCCGGTACCCGGAGCGATTCGAGATCTACCGGCTCGAGGCCTTGGGTGAGAACCCGTACCTGAGCGTCGACGAGGCCCGCCGTCGCTACGACGAGGGCAGGGGACTGACCGTCGTCGAGGGCTCGACCCCGCCGTCCTGGTACCTCGATGCGTCCGCTCGCCGCCACCGCTTCTCGGTGACGTTCTACTCACCGTCGAAGACCCCGATCCGCCGGGTCGACTGGGAGGACAGCGGCGGGCGTCTGCTGCGTCGTGGCGCGGTCGACCTCTTCTATCCCGAGGGCGACCCGGGTCGCCGCGTGCCGTACTCGCAGCTGCTGCGGGTCGAGCAGCGCTGGTACGCGGACGGCGTCGTCCACATCGAGCGCTCATCCCCGGTCGATAAGGACCTCGTCACCGAGATCTGCGCGCCTGACGACCTGCACTGGCTCGACGTCCCGGACTTCGGCGAGTGGTCGCCGCTCATCGCGGCATCGGCGCCATCGGAGCTGGCCCGGTTCGACCTCGACGCGATCGACGCCGCCGAGGGATACGCACGTGCCGCGATCGCTGCGGGCAGGCCTGCGTCCGAGCAGGGCGACTGGATCCTGCCGGTCGCCGACGAGACCGTCCTTGAGGCCGTCACGGCCCTGACCCGTTTCGAGCGGGTGCCCTCGGCAGTGCCCGTGATCGACCGCGATGCGGCGAAGATCGTGCCGGTGGTGCTGCAGGTCGCGGCGCCACGGGGGTCCGACCGTGACGTCGCGGAGGAGCGCCGGCGGATCGACGACCGCGCTTCCGGACTCGCCGGCGCCTTCGAGTACGCCGCCGGCCGTCCGATCGATCTGCCGCTCGACGGACGCGGGGACGGCCCCGTGGCGGCCTACGCGGCGGCTCTGCGTGCGGCCGACGTCCGTGACGCACGATGGTGGGTCCTGAACGACACCGGCGTCGTCCTGGTCCGCTCGGGAGATGCGGAGGCGGGCGATCTGGCACTCGCCGTGCACCTCGTGCCTGCGCGCTGGGTGTCGGGGCGCAGTGCGACGGCGTCCGGGCGTGCGCCCGCAGACCTGCGCTGGTCGAGGGCGGACATAAGAGGATGATCGGCGCGATTGCAAGACCCGTGTGGACATCCTCGGCCGTGGTTAGCCTGACAGTGGAGGGGGATCATGGGTATCGGTGAGGTCATTCGGCCGTTGAAGAACTCGCTCGACGGCGTCCCCGTCCACGTGCGTCAACTGGCGGACATGTTCCGCAAGCACAGCCAGCGTCAGGACCTGAACCGCTCGCAGGTCACTGCGCTCGACAACGTGAGCGGCGCCTGGCGCACCGACACGCATTGGACCCCTGATTCCATCGTGAGCTGGAAGGGCGACGCTCCCGATCCCGGCGAGTACCTCGACGGCGACTACATCCGTCAGCACCTGGCGCGCTTCGAGGACGGAGCGAGCCGTATCTACTTCTCCGACACGCTCCACACGTACGGCCCCGGGCAGGCGGACGGCTCGACCTTCGTGTTCCCGACGTCCGAGCTCGACGACATCATCCGCAACGCCGACGGCGACGTCAACGTGATCGCCGATCAGCTCGGCATGGAGCGCAGCTGGTTCTTCGACGACAACGGCAACACGTTGCCTCTCGAGGTCCGGCATTTCGACCCTTCCGAACTCACGAATCTACGGATGCCGTCGGGCAACGAAGCAGGCGCGAACGAACACTGGATTCCGGGTGGGTATCTGCCCACCGGCATCCCCGAAGCCGTCATCGACATCCCGCCCTCGGCGACGGGCGTCGGACGCAATCTCGACGATGACTACAACCCCGGCCTCTGGCCGGGCACGGCCCAGGGGTTGAGCCTCAACTCATGACCCAGCCGAACGCCACCGTCACGGGCACGCCCTGGCTGACCGGCCACGTGGTCGACGCCGGCGACGTCCGCTCCGATGACGGCGAGGGTGCCCTGGTCAGAGCGGGCCGCATCGTCGACGCGATCGAGTCGAGCCTCGTCGATGGCAGCGCCGCGGCGCCCGTGGGCGAGCTGATCCCGGGCACGCCGCTCATCCGACGCGGCGACGTGTCGATCGTGCCGCTGTCCTGGGAGCCCGCCTCGCCAGACGCGACCCGCGCCGCGGTGCGCGAGCGCGCCAGCGAGATCTGGCGGGGCATCCGCAGCGCCTGCGAGTACCGTCACGGCGCCGCCGAGGTAGTGGAGCCGGGCGACGGTGCGCCACCCAACGCCTACGTGCGGGCGCTGGAGCGCCACGGCGTCCGCCGCGCCGACTGGTGGGGCTCCGACGACACGGCCATCGTCCTCGTCGTGCACGGGGAGCCGCTGCCGGCACCCGCCTCCGCCAGTGCTGTCCACGTCGTGCCCCGCGGGTGGGTGTCGACCGTCCGACCGACGCGCCGCGTCCCCGAGGTGGACCTCGCCTGGTCTCCGGGGACCGCGGGCGGGCAACCGAACACTTAGTCTGTGAGAACGCTGATGAGAGGGCTGAATCAATGAGCGCTGTCGAGGGGATCGCCACCGAGGTGACCGTCCGGATCTACGGTGCGAGCGAGCTCGGGGTGCTCGCGCAGACGGCACCCGGATCCGCGCACCCCCGCGTCGAGTACGTCGGCGGCGAGGTGTTCGTCGGGCTCGATCACGGCGACCACGGTGCCCCCGTCACGCAGGGCGAGACAGAGGGCGCGGATGCCGGGTTCCGGGATGCCGTGCGCTCGGCGATCCCTCTCGCAAGGGAGCTCCCGGTCGCTCACGAGGGTTCCATCGTCCTCGCCGACGAGACCCTGGCCGCCGCCGTGCTCCTCGACCCGTCGCGGCTGAGCGGCATCGAACTCTCCGGTGCGCCCGTGGCCTTTCCGTACGCCCGCGACCGCGTCCTCATCGTCGGAGCCGACGACTCCGCGGCCATCGCCCGGACGCTCGACGTCGCGGAGGAGCTGTACGAAGCGGACCGGCCCCTCGTGAGCGCGCACCCCGTCGTCCTCACCGACGAGGGATGGGCTCCGTTCCCGTGGCGCGAACGTCTCCCCGAACTCGCGATGCGGTTCGAGCGCGTGCTGCGGCTCTTCTCGGTCCGTGCATACGACCTGCAGACGGCTGCGCTGCAGCGGCCGGACGTCCACATCGCCCCGGCGAAGATCCGGGTGCTGGAGTCGGGCGTGACCACGACGTTCGCCACCTGGCCGCAGGGCACGGCGACCCTCCTCCCGGTCGTCGACAACGTGATCATCGCGGACCCGTCGGGCACCCTGAGTGTCGCAACGCTCACTCAGTTCCTCGACGCCGCCGGCGATGCCGTGATCCGCACCGGACTCTCGCCCGCCCGCTACTTCGTGCCCGGCGACCAGCCGCGCACGTCCGAGGCATGATCTGGGAGATCGACCAGCCGGAGGACCGGCCGGATGGCCTGGACGCGGCCGGACGCCCCGACCCGGCGTATGCGGCGGCACTCGGCCTCATCCGGGCCCCGTTCGGTCGTCGGTCGCTCGCCTTCGTGCTCGACATCCTCTTCTGGGTCGTCCTGCAGCTGCCGCTCTGGATCGGAGCCGTCCCGCTGCTCCTCAAGCTCGCCACGGGGACGATCTCGCCGTACGGACTCGTCAACCACCCCGGCTTCGTGCTCGCCGCCGTCATGGCCGCGATCACCGTGGCATTGTCGCTCGCCTTCCTCATCGTGCAATGGGTACTTCAGGCGCGGCGCGGACTGACGATCGGCAAGGGGTTCACGGGGCTCCGGAGCATCAACGTCCGCACGCTCGAGAAGCCCGGCGCCGGACCCGTCCTGCTCCGCGCGCTCATCGTCGGCATCGCCGGCGTCATCCCGGTCATCGGCACCGCGGTCATCCTCGCCTCACCCACTTTCGATCCGCAGGAGCGAGGCCGCGGACTGCACGACCGTGCCGCGCGGATGTGGCTGATCGACATCCGCGGCGGCCTGAACCCGTATGACGAGAAGCGGATGCGGATCGCGCGGAAGACCGTCAAGGCGGAGCCGATCCCCGAACGCGCCGAACGGCCGTCGCTCGCCACTCCCACCCGCCCCGGCGCGCGTCCCGACTACCGCCCCGGCAACCGCATCAGCGCGGGGGTCCTCGGCGTGAACCGCGCGCCGGACGGGAGCGCCGCTCCCGCCGAGGACGCCCCCGCCACCGGGCCCGGCGTCATCGACGCCGCGCCGGTGGCACCGAGCCCCGCGCCGGCCTCCGAGACGCCGCCGGCGGCCCGGATCGGGCTGCGCTTCGACACGGGGGAGACCGTTCCCGTCACCGGCCCGCTCCTGATCGGTCGCGATCCCGACCCGGCGAGTGCACCGGGCGCCGAGCCGCATCGTCTGCTCGACGAAAGTCGTTCCCTCTCGAAGACCCACGCGCTCCTGACGCCCACCGCTGGAGGGCTCGAGGTCGTCGACCGCGGATCCACCAACGGCAGCGCCGTGGTGCGCGCGGGCGTCGAGACCACCGCCGTCGCCGGGGTCGCGCTCCCCGCCGCGGTCGGCGACACCGTCCGCCTCGGAGACCGCCTCGCCGAGGTCGTCGCACTGTGACCGCCCCGTCCGCACCCACCCGCCCGACGCGCCCCCACCAGACCGGAGAAGAGCAATGCGGCTGAAGCTCACCCTGCACCGGCACGACAACGACCCCGTCGACATCGTCGTCACCGCCGACTCGACCGCGACCGTCGGTGACGTCGCGCGGTACATCGCGGCATCCGATCCCGCCCGGTCCACCACCTTCGCCGAGGACGACGTCCTCACGCTCTCCGTCGCGCCACCGACCGCCGCGCGGGCCGTCGAGCTGCCCCATGACCTGCCGATCGGGGAGGCCCCGATCGGGTCGGGGTTCTCGGCATCCATCGTCAACTACGGCGCCGGCTACATCCGGGCCGGAGGCGGTGAGACGGTGGGCATCCTCCGCGCGACCGCCGGACCGCTCGCCGGGCAGGAGTTCGCGCTCTCCGCCGGACACGTCTCGATCGGGCGCGACCCGAGCAACGACGTCGTGCTGCCGGATCCCATGGTCTCGAAACGTCACGCGCGCCTCGAGGTCGGGTCGCACGCCGAGGTGGTCGACCTCAACTCCGCCAACGGTGTGCTCGTCGACGGGGTCGAGGTGCAGCGCGTGCGCGTCGAAGACGGCCGTCCGTTCGTCATCGGCGCCACGACGCTCGTCGTCTACCTGACGAACGCGTGGGACGGCGCGGCGACCGAGGATCCAATCATCGAGCGCGGCGGAGGGCTGCTGTTCAACCGCAGTCCCCGCGTCGAGGTCCGCTACCCCGGCACCCGCTTCAAGCCGCCGCGGCTGCCGACTGAGAAGATCGGCAAGATCTTCCCCTGGCCGATCATGGTCGCTCCGATCCTCATGGGCGCCGCGCTCTTCGCGCTCAACGGCAACCCGCGTTCGCTTCTGCTCATCGTCATGACGCCCCTCATGGCGTTCGGCAACCTGATCAACCAATCCGTCCAGAGCCGCAAGAGCGAGGATCACGAGCGGCTGCTCTTCGAGCGACAGTTCGAGCAGCTCGAAGAGGACTTCTTCCGCGGCAAGCCCGAAGAAGAGGCAGCGCGCAACGCCGAGGCCCCCGCGGTCGCCGACGTGTTCGAAGAGGCGATGCGCCTCGGACCGTTGCTGTGGACCCGACGCCCCGAGCACTGGAACTTCCTCGCACTGCGCCTGGGAACGTGTTCCCTGCCGGCGCGCAACGGCATCGACGACGCCGAGACCCCTGACGGCCTGCCCGAGTACATCGACCGCGTCGACCGGCTGCGGATGCGGTACGCCACCGTCGACGACGTCCCCGTGTTCGACACGTTCCCGACGGCGGGGTCAGTCGGCATCGCGGGTCCGCGTGCGCTCGTCGCCGACGCGATGCGGGGCGTCGCCGTGCAGGTCTTCGGCCTGCACGCGCCCAACGACGTCGTGACCGTCGCCTTCTCGGACTCGTCGTGGACACCGGAACTCGAGTGGCTCAAGTGGCTGCCGCACACCACCTCGGAGCGCAGTCCGTTCCGCTCGGCGCCGCTCGCTGATTCGGCACCGAGCGCCGCCGCCCTGCTCAACTCCCTCGAGGAGTACGTCCGGCGCGCTGCCGGCAACGGGGGGGGAGAGCCCCGCGGGCCGTTCAAGGACGACTGGAACCCGCTCCTCTACGGGACGGATGTCGCGCGCGCCGCCGAGGACCGTGTGAAGACACCCCCGATCTCGGTGATCGTCTTCGTGACCGGTGACGCACCGGTCGATCGGGGGCGCCTCACGGACGTCCTCGAGCGCGGCGCCGACCACGGCGTCCACGCGGTGTTCATCTCCGAGACGGTGGAGTCGCTGCCTGCGGTGTGCCGCAGCTTCATCGAGCTCGGCACCGACCTCGCCGACGCCCGGGTGGGCCTCGTCCGCAACGGCGAAGCCTTCGAGCATGTGGCGATCGAGGGTGTCTCGAACGCCTACATGGAGATGTTCGCGCGACGACTTGCCCCCGTCGTGGACGCGAGCACGGTCGTGCACGACGCTTCCGACATCCCGAACTCGGTCATGTTCCTGCAGCTCATCGATCCCGCGATCGCCGAGAACCCGCACGCGGCGATCGAGCGGTGGCAGCAGAACAACACGATCGTCGACCGCTCGCCGACACCGCGGCCGCGCCTGAAGAAGGCCGGCACCCTCCGCGCCATCATCGGGCAGGGACCGAGCGACGCCATGGCCCTCGACCTGCGCACGCAGGGGCCGCACGCGCTCGTGGGCGGCACGACGGGTTCGGGCAAGTCCGAGTTCCTGCAGGCATGGGTGCTCGGCATGGCCGCCGCGCACAGCCCCGATCGCGTCACGTTCCTCTTCGTCGACTACAAGGGCGGATCGGCCTTCGCGGACTGCGTCGACCTGCCGCACTGCGTGGGCCTCGTGACCGACCTCAATCCGCACCTCGTGCGCCGGGCGCTCACGAGCCTGCGGGCCGAGCTGCAACACCGCGAGCACCTGCTGAACCGCAAGAAGGCCAAGGACCTCCTCGAACTCGAGAAGCGGCAGGACCCCGACTGCCCACCGTCGCTCGTGCTCGTCATCGACGAGTTCGCCGCCCTCGCCTCGGAGATGCCCGAGTTCGTGGACGGTGTCGTCGACATCGCCCAGCGCGGCCGCTCCCTCGGCATCCACCTCATCATGGCGACGCAGCGTCCCGCCGGCGTCATCAAGGACAACCTGCGCGCCAACACGAACCTGCGCATCGCCCTGCGCATGGCGGATGAGGCGGACTCGCGCGACGTGGTCGACGACGACGTCGCGGCGAGCTTCCCCGCGTCGGTGCCCGGACGCGCGATCGCCAAGACCGGTCCCGGACGTCTCGTCCCGTTCCAGTCCGCCTACACCGGGGGCTGGACGAGCCAGGAGGACACCGCGGTCGCCGAGGTGCGGGTCGCCGAGCTGCGCTTCGGCGCCGCCGCCGAGTGGGAACCGGACCGGCCCGCGGAATCCGATACTCACGAGGAGGACCTCGGCCCGAACGACCAGCGCCGGATCGTCTCGACACTCGTCGACGCGCGCGAGCTCGCAGGACTGCCGCTCCCGCGTCGCCCGTGGCTCGACGACCTGTCGTCGCTCGTCGACCTCGTGGCCCTCGCCAACGAGGGGGACACCCGCATCCCGATCGCCCTCATGGACGTGCCCGAGAAGCAGCTGCAGGAGCCGGCGTACTTCGTGCCCGACCGCGACGGCTCGCTCGTCGTCTACGGCACGTCCGGCTCGGGCAAGTCGACCGTGCTGAAGACGATCGGCACGGCAGCGGGCATGCGTCCGGATCGCGGACGGGTGAACGTGTACTGCCTGGACTTCGCCACGGGCGCGCTCGGCGCGCTGTCGGCACTGCCTCATGTGGGCTCGGTCGTCGACGGGTCCGACGTCGAGCGCATCCAGCGCCTGCTGCGCACCCTCGACGGCGAGATGGACCGCCGCGCGTCGGCGTTCTCCGCCGCGAGCGCCGCGACGCTGCAGGAGTACCGCGAGATCGCCGACCCCAACCTGCCCCGCATCATCCTGCTCATCGACAACTTCCCCGAGTTCAAGAAGGACTGGGAGGTCGCGCCCGGCCGCGGCCCGTTCTACCGGACCTTCATGCGGATCCTCGGCGAGGGACGCACACTGGGTGTCCACACGGTGCTCACCGCCGACCGCGGCAACGCGGTGCCGAGCGCCGTCGCCTCGAACATCCCCCGCAAGGTCGTCCTCCGGATGGGCGACCCGTCGCAGTACATGCTCCTCGGAACGCCGCGCGACGTCCTCGACGAGCAGTCCGTCCCCGGTCGCGCGGTCATCGACGGCCACGAGGCGCAGATCGCCGTCCTCGGCGGGACCTCGAACGCCGTCGAGCAGACGAAGGCGCTCGGCGTGCTCGGCGACAAGCTCCGTGCCGAGGGGGTGCGCGATCTCCCCGAGATCGGGGCGCTCCCGACCGCGGTGCCCGCTTCCGACATGCCGGCCAGGGTCGACGGGATGCCGGTGTTCGGCGTCGCCGACGACACGCTCTCGGCCTACGGCTTCGAGCCGATCGGCTCGTTCGTGATCTCCGGGCCCCCGGCATCCGGTCGTACCAACGGCCTCAAATCCCTCATCGTGGCGATGGAGCGGTTCGATCCGGGCGTCCAGCTCTACCACTTCGGCAGCCGCCGGGCCGAGCTCAAGGACTTCCGTCCGTGGGTCAAGAGCGCGACGCGCCCCGACGACGAGAAGGAGCTCGCGACCGAGTTGACCGAGCTCGTCACGCGCGAGCTGTCGGAGGGCCGCATCCTCATCGTCATCGAGGACATGCCTCACCTCTCGGACAGCCCCGCCGACCGACCCATGCGTGCGCTCCTGCAGGCCATGAACGACAGCGAGCACATGCTCATCGGTGAGGCTGAGATCTCCCGCGCGAGCGGCAGCATCGGCGTCCTCGGCGAGTGGAAGGCCGGCAGACAGGGCATCGTGCTCAAGCCCGACACCTATGACGGCGAGGCGATCTTCAAGACGCCGTTCGGGCGCGTCAAGCGGTCGGACTTCCCGGTCGGTCGAGGCATCTTCGTGCAGGCGGGTCGCTCCGTCACCGTGCAGATGCCGCTCGTGGCCGATGTCGCACCGCCGCCGCAGCCGACGGTCGCTCCGTCGTCGACGGTCGCCTCGTCGTCGCCGGCCGCTCCGCCCACGACGCGGGCGGCTGCGCGCGAGGCGGTCGGCGCCGACGCCGCCGGCACGACCCTCGGAGGCTGAGGACTGCCATGCCGCTGATGCCGGAATTGAGCGCCCGATCGGCCTTTCGCGTCGATCCGGCACCGCTCCCGGCGGTGGTTGTCAAGAGGGGACTTCTCCCCATGGGGTGGGCGGGACCTCTTCGCTAGCATCGATCACGCGGGGGAGGAAACCGGTTCTCCGCACCACGACGACACGCTGGGAGGCGGGTTCATGGCACACGATTTCGGTGCAACGTACAGCGAGATGGAGAGCGCTGCGCAGCGCCTGCGCGACGGTCGCCAGACCGTCACCGACACGCTGAAGGAACTCCAGGGCATCATCGACGACCTGGTGCAGGACGGCTTCAAGACGGAGAACGCATCCGAGGCCTACTCGACCGCGTACTCCGAGCTCACGACGTCGCTCGACGACGCCGCCGAGGCAGTCAACGACATGGCGCAGGCGCTCGACCGCATGGCCGACCGCATCCGCGACACGGACGCCGAGCTCGCGGGCGGTTGATCCCCCGCGCGGCTCACGGGCCGTGGTGCGATCCGAGGATCCGCACCACGGCCCGTTGCCTGCGTTCCGCATGATTAGGATCAGGATGACGAACGGAGAGTCGCGACGATGACCACCTCGCAGACCTACTGGTACAACCTCTCGACCCAGTCCGTGGTGCGCAACGATGAGCGCCCGTCCGAGGACTGCCTGGGCCCGTTCGCCAGTGCGGCCGAAGCCGAGGACTCACCGGCCGTGCTGCTCGAGTACGCGAAGAGCTGGCTCGAGAGCGAAGAGAGCGAGCCCTACCGGCAGATGGCCGAAGAGCTCGGCGACGACACCGACCGCCTCTGACCGGCGGATGCGAGCCTTCCGCCGTGGCGCGGTCGCTGCAGCCGCGGCCGCTGTCCTCGTCCTGAGCGCGTGCGCGCCCGCGCTCCCGCCGTCCGTGGTCGCCGACAGCCGCGTCACCGTGGGCTGGACCGGCGCCGTGACCTCGCTGAACGCACGGATCGATCCCACCTCGGGCAACCGTGACATCGCGGCCGTGACGCGCTCGTCTTTCGGGCGGATCGTCGACGGCGAGGTGGTCCCCGACGAATCCTTCGGAAAGGTCACCATCCTCGGTGACGATCCGTTCACGGTCCGCTACGACCTGACGGAGCCGTCCTGGTCGGATCGCATCCCGCTGGATGCCGCCGACCTCGTGCTCGGATGGGCGGCATCCGTGGGTCTGCTGTCGAAGGACGGTCCGTCGGATGCGGCGCGAGAAGCCGCCCCGCCCACGATCGACGAGTTCGCCCGGTCGATCGATGTGACCTTCGCCGCACCCACGATCGCGTGGCAGACGGCGGTCTCGGTCGACGTGCCCGCCCACACCGTCGGCATGCGTGCGTTCGACCTCGATGACCCGATGGAAGCCAAGCAGGCCGTCATCCGCGCCGTCCTCGACGGGGACGACAGCGCGATCTCGGCGATCGCGGAAGTGTGGAACACGGCTTTCGCCGTCACCGACGACACGGTGGAGACCGATCTGGCCCTGTCCAGCGGACCGTACCTCGTGACGGCGATCGGCGACGAGGGGACGAGTGTCACGCTGGAGCCGAACCCGACGTACTCGGGCGCCGCGGCGCCCAAGATCGCCGACATCGACCTCGTCCCGCAGGGCGACGATCCGATCGCCGCCGTGGGCGACTCCCTCGACATCGCCACCGTTCGTCCCACTCCCGGCAACCGCGATGCCGTGTGTGAGCGCGAGCGACGTGACTTCGCGGTGCAGACCACGCACGACGGAACGATCTGGGCCCTGCTCCTCAGCACGGACGGCGTGTTCGCCGACGCGGGTCCTCGATCCGCGTTCCTGCGGATGGTGCCCGCCGACGACATGGTGGCCGCGGGAGCGGGAGAGTGGTCGCAGGCCTACGCGAAGACGACGTCGATGGTCACCGCGCCGGGCTCCCGCGCCTTCGACATCGTGACCGAGGACTCCGGTTTCGCGGACGCCCTCGCGGCACCGGCGGACGACGCCGAGGCCGACCGTGCCGCGGCCGGGGTCGCGACGGGGACGCGCGTGTGCGTCGTCTACGACGCGGGCAGCGGCTTCGCCCAGGGAGCGTTCAGTGCGCTGAAGGCCGCCGCTGCCGAGGCGGGGTGGAACGTCGTCGACTGCGCGACGGGCGACGTGGATGCCGCGGTCGAGGCCCCCGGGTGGGATGCCGTCATCCGGCGGGTCCGCGTGCCGCAGACCCCGCGGGCCATCGCGCAGCAGTGGGGCACCGACGGGTCGTCGAGTCTGGTGGGACAGTCCGATCCCGCCCGGGACGAGCTCATCTCGACCCTGCAGCAGACCGTCGACGTCTACCAGGCCCGGGATCTGCTCGCGCAGATCGAGGCGACGATCGTGCGCGCAGCAGTCGCGAAGCCCCTCGCGGCCAACCCGCGGGTCACCGTCATCGCCCCCGACGTCACCGGGGTCACGGTGCGCGAGGGTGACGATGCCCCCGTGCTCTCCGACGTCGCAGGGTGGGCACCCGCCGGCTGACCGACGGGCACCCGCTGCCGTGTCCGATTTCCGCGAGCCGGTGTCGGCGGGGCATGTCAGGCTGGGGTCATGACGATCGCGCCGATGACCTTCGACGAGCGTTATCGCGCGATCGACGCACGCGACGCACGCTTCGACGGGCAGTTCGTCACCGCTGTGCACTCGACGGGGATCTACTGTCGGCCGAGCTGCCCCGCGCGCACGCCGAAGGCGACGAACGTCAGCTTCTACCCGACGAGCGCCGCCGCGCACGAGGCGGGCTTCCGCGCCTGCAAGCGCTGCCTGCCCGAGGCGACCCCGGGGTCTCCGGAGTGGAACCTCCGGGGCGACGTCGCGGGGCGCGCCATGCGGCTGATCGCCGACGGCATCGTCGATCGCGAAGGCGTGCCCGGGCTCGCGCGACGCCTGGGTTACTCGGAACGGCACCTCACCCGGCTCCTCGCCAGCGAGCTGGGTGCCGGGCCGCTCGCCCTCGCGCGGGCTCACCGTGCGCACACCGCCCGGACCCTCCTCGTCGACACCGACCTGCCGATGGCCGATGTCGCGTTCGCGGCGGGCTTCGGCAGCATCCGTCAGTTCAACGACACGATGACCGAGGTCTTCGCGCTGCCGCCGACCGACCTGCGCGCGAGGCGACGGGGTACCTCGGCTGCGGCCGGACGCATCGACCTCGTTCTGCCGGTGCGCGAGCCGTTCGACGCGGTCGGTCTGTTCGGCTGGATGCGCGCGCACGCGATCCCGGGCGTCGAAGTCGGCGAGGCGGTCTCGTTCTCCCGCACGATCCGCCTCGACGGCGGCCCGGCCTGGTTCCAGGTGCGGCAGGACGGCGCGGGGCGGATGCGGCTGCGCGCCGAGCTCGCTTCGCTGCGCGACCTCGCCCCCCTGATCTCCCGCGTCCGCCGGCTGTTCGACCTCGATGCGGACCCGGCCGCCGTCGATGCTGCGCTGGGCGCGCACGCCGAGCTGCGGCCGCTGATCGCACGTGTACCCGGTGTCCGCCTCCCCGCGGCGATCGACGCCGAGGAGATGCTCATCCGTGCGATGATCGGCCAGCAGATCAGTGTGGCCTCGGCTCGCACCATGATGGGGCGGCTCGCGGCCGAGCTCGGCGATCCCGTCGAGACGCCACGGGGCCCGGCGGTCCTGTTCCCGACGCCGGCGGTCGTCGCCGAACGCGGCGCCGACGTCCTCCGAGGGCCGGGCGCGCGGATCCGCGCGATCGTCCACGCCGCGGGGGCCCTCGCCGACGGCTCGCTCCGGCTCGGGCCGGGAGACGACACCCTCGAGCAACGGGCCGCCCTCCTCGCGCTGCCCGGTGTGGGCCCCTGGACCGCGGACTACGTGCGGATGCGAGTGCTCGGCGATCCGGATGTGCTCCTGCCGGGCGATGTCGCCGCCCGTGCAGGTGCGGCGGCCGCCGGCATCCCGTCCGACGCCGGCGGCCTCACGGAGTGGGCGACGCGGACCGCGCCGTGGCGCAGCTACCTCATGGCGCATCTCTGGTACGCCGCCCCGGTCACGCAGGCCTGGCGTGCCGCCGACATCGACCCCTCATCCCGGAAGGCCGCATCATGACCGCGATCCTGCAGACCGTCGACACCCCCGACGGGCCCTTCACGATCCTCGAGGAGGATGGACGCGTGCTCGCCTCGGGGTGGACCGACGACCCCGCGCGCATCCTCGGCCGTCTCCGCGCCGACCGGGTGCCGCAGGATGCGGCGTCCGGGCGCGCGCTGTCGGCCGAACGTGTCCTCGCCTACTACGACGGCGACCTCGGTGCCATCGACGACGTCCCCGTCGCCCAGCACGGGACGACGATGCAGACCTCCGGATGGGACGCCCTGCGCCGCATCCCCGCCGGTCGTCCGCTGACCTACAGCGAGTTCGCGGCGCATCTCGGATCGCCGACCGCGGTACGCGCCGCGGCATCCATCTGCGCGCGCAACGCGGCGGCGCTGTTCGTCCCCTGCCACCGCGTGCTGCGGACCGGGGGAGCGCTCGGAGGTTTCGCGTGGGGGCTGGACGTGAAGATGAGTCTCCTGCAGCGCGAAGCGACGAAATGATCACTGAATCCGAGTAAGCGCTTGCTTGCAGCGAATCCACAGGGATATCCTGGAGGGCTCCCGCACGCCGCGGGGGCCCTGTCCGGCCCCATCAAGGAGGAAGCCATGTCCCCGGAGATCGTCTACACGAAGTCCGCCGCCTTCCTCGTCGCCGGACGCCCCGTCCGTCGGGGATGACGACAGAGGTCTGACCTCGCGCGGAAGCTTCCCGCGCCCCTCATCGTTCTCCCTCGACGGGTCCCCGCGACTCCGATCGTCCGCGCCCCGCTGCGCTCCTCGCCGCTTCGGCATCCGCTCCTCACCTCTGCAGGATCATGACCTCCTCGACGCATCCCCGCTTGTCCACCGCCCGCTCCCTCGCTCGCCTGATCCCCTTCGCGAAGCCCGTGCTCCCGCGTCTGGGCCTCGGCGCGCTCAGTGCGCTCATCGCGAGCCTGCTGGGTCTGACCATCCCCCTCGTGCTCGAACAGATCGTCGGGACGAACGGCCCGATCGCCTCCGGCGATCCGTGGCTCATCGCGCTCGGCGGCGGTGTCGTGCTGCTGCTCGGCCTGCTCGAAGCCCTCATGGTGTGGGCGCGCCGCTGGTTCGTGCTGTCGCCGGCGACCGCTGTCGAGTACGAACTGCGCACCGACTTCTACGCCCGGCTCCAGCGGCTGCCGGTCGCGTTCCACGACCGCTGGCAGTCCGGCCAGCTGCTGAGCCGGATGATGCAGGACGTCGGTCTCATCCGTCGATGGATGGCGTTCGGCGTCGTGCTGCTGGTCGTGAACATGATCACGATCGTCGTCGGCTCGGCGATCCTGTTCAGCTGGCACTGGCTGCTCGGAACGATCTTCGTCGTGGTCTCGGCACCGCTGTGGATCGCCGGGTACGTCTTCGAGAACCGCTACGGCATCCTCTCGCGGCAGAGCCAGGATCAAGCCGGCGACCTGGCGACCGCGGTCGAGGAGTCGGTGCACGGCATCCGAGTCCTCAAGGCCTTCGGCCGGGGCAGCCACGCCCTGCGCAAGTTCACCCGGCAGGCCGAGACGCTCCGCGAGACCGAGATCAGCAAGGCGAAGGCCGTCGGCTGGATCTGGTTCTGGCTCGTGCTGCTGCCCGACATCGCGTTCGCGCTCTGCCTGGGTGCGGGCATCTACCTCGTCTCGGTCGGCGAGATCGACACCGCTGCACTCATCGCCTTCTTCGCGATGGCGACGATCCTGCGCTGGCCCGTCGAATCGATCGGGTTCCTGTTCTCGTTCCTCGTCGATGCGCGCACCGCGACCGACCGCATCTTCGAGGTGTTCGACGAGCAGAACACGATCGTCGACCCCGAGAAGCCCGTGACGATCGCGCAGCCCCGCGGCGAGCTCGTGTTCGCGGGGGCCCGGTTCCGGTATCAGGATGCCGCGGCCACCGAGCGCGACCTGCTCGACGGCATCGACCTGTCGCTGCGGCCGGGCGAGACCATGGCGCTCGTCGGTCTGACGGGGTCGGGGAAGACGACGCTCACCACGCTGCCGGGACGCCTGTACGACGTCACCGGCGGCCGTGTCCTCCTCGACGGCGTCGACGTGCGCGACCTGTCGCTCACCGACCTGCGCCGTCACGTCGGCATGGCCTTCGAAGACGCGACGCTGTTCTCGCAGACCGTGCGCGAGAACGTGCTGCTCGGTCGTGAGGACCTCGATCCGCACAGTGCGGAGGGCGAGCGCGTCCTGCGTGAGGCGCTCCAGGTCGCGCAGGCGGCGTTCGTCGACGACCTGCCCGACGGCGTCGACACCGTCATCGGTGAAGAGGGACTCAGCCTCTCGGGTGGCCAGCGTCAGCGTCTCGCGCTCGCCCGCGCGGTCGCCGCCCGCCCCGCCGTGCTGGTGCTCGACGATCCGCTGTCGGCCCTCGACGTCGACACCGAGGCCCTCGTCGAGGACGCGCTCCGGGTCGTCCTCGCCGAGACGACGGCGCTCGTGGTCGCGCACCGGCCCTCCACCGTCACACTCGCAGACCGCGTCGCGCTCCTCGAAGAGGGACGCATCACCGCCGTCGGCACGCACTCCGAGCTCCTGCGCACCAGCGAGCACTACCGGCACGTCATCTCGAGTCTCGAGGACGAGCAGGAACGTCAGCAGAAGAGGGAGGTGTCCCTGTGAGCACCGTCACGGGCACCAGCGGCGAAGACCGCTCCGACTACACCCGCGAGGAGAGCCGGCAGATCCGGCGTCGCTCGCTGCGACTGCTCGGGTCGCTCGTCACGCCGCTGAAGATGCAGCTCGTCCTCGCGGGGATCGTGCTCGTCATCTCGACGGTCCTCCGTGTGGCCGGCCCGGCGCTGGTCGGATGGGGTATCGCGAACGCGCTGCCCGCCGTCCAGAAGGAGGCCGACTGGATGCCGACGATCGCCGTCGTCGCGATCTTCCTCGTCACCGCCGTCGGCGGCGCGGCGCTCATCGGCTGGTACGCCGTCGTCGTCGCGAGGCTGACGCAGGCGGTCATGCTCGATCTCCGCAAGCGCATCTTCTTGCACACGCAGAAACTCAGCCTCGAATTCCACGAGTCGTACACATCCGGGCGCATCATCTCGCGTCAGACGAGCGATCTCGACACGATCCGCGAGTTGCTCGACGGGGGACTCAACGAGCTCGTCTCGGGTCTGCTCTACGGCGGGTTCACTCTGATCGCGTTGATCCTGCTCGACTGGCAATCCGGACTCATCCTCGCGTTCATGGGCATCCCGCTGTTCTTCCTGATGCGCTGGTTCTACCTGCGCTCGCAGGTCGTCTATCGCGAGTCCCGCGTCGTGAGTGCGAAGGTGATCGTCAAGTTCGTCGAGACGATGACCGGCATCCGCGCCGTCAAGGCCTTCCGCAAGGAGCCGGCCAACGACGGCGAGTTCGGCGGCCTCGCGAGCGACTACCGCGACATCAACATGCGCTCGATCCGCCTGTTCGGCACCTTCGAGCCCGCGATGATGGCGCTGTCGTCGTTCGCCCTGGCGGCGGTCGTGCTGTGGGGCGGGCTCCGCGTCGTCAGCGGTGCGCTGGAGCTCGGCTTCCTGCTCTCGGCCGTGCTGTACGTGCGCAACTTCTTCGCCCCCATGCAGGAGGTCGCGTTCTTCCTGAACTCGTACCAGTCGGCCACCGCGGCGCTCGAGAAGGTGTCGGGCGTGCTCGAGGAGGACCCGACCGTCCCCGACCCGACGAAGCCGGTGGACCTCCGCCAGGCGTCGGGCCACCTGCGCTTCGAGGACGTGACCTTCGGCTACTCGGAGTCGAAGACGATCCTGCCCCACTTCCAGCTGAACATCCCGGCGGGGCAGACGATCGCGCTCGTCGGCACCACGGGTGCGGGCAAGTCGACGCTCGCCAAGCTCGTCGCCCGGTTCTACGACCCCACCAAGGGCGCCGTGACCCTCGACGGTGTCGACCTGCGGGAGCTGCACCCGAAGGACCTGCGCCGCGCGATCGTGATGGTGACGCAGGAGGCCTACCTGTTCAGCGGGACGGTTGCCGACAACATCGCCCTCGGCAAGCCCGACGCGACGATGGACGAGATCCGGGCCGCGGCACGTGCCGTCGGCGCCGACGGGTTCATCGAGAAGCTGCCGGACGGGTACGACACCGATGTGAACAAGCGCGGTGGGCGCGTCTCCGCGGGTCAGCGCCAGCTGATCTCGTTCGCGCGCGCCTTCCTGGCCGACCCCGCAGTGCTGATCCTCGACGAGGCCACGGCGTCGCTCGACATCCCGAGCGAGCGGCAGATCCAGGAGGCCCTCGGCACCCTGCTCGCCGACCGTACGGCGATCATCATCGCGCATCGTCTGTCGACGGTCGCGATCGCCGACCGGGTGCTCGTCATGGAGCACGGCCGCATCATCGAGGACGACACCCCCGATGCCCTCATCGCGGGTACGGGCAAGTTCGCCCAGCTGCACCGCGCCTGGCGGGAGTCGCTCGTCTGATCCCCCGGTGAGGTGACGGATGCCGGGGCTCGAGGTCGGGGCCCCCGCATCCGTGGTCTGTGATGTGCCGGGTGCAGGGTCAGCGGACGTTCATCGCGCATGGTGCGCGATCGGAGCCATCTGAACCTGCACTCGGCGCACCGGGCGCAGGTCAGATCGCGCCGGCGCGGTGGACCGCCGTCCCCAGGGGGTGGGCCGTGGTGATCTCGGCGAGGGCGAGCGCGCCGTCGATCCCGACGCCCTGCGGGGCGACGAGCCGCAGCCCCGAGTCCGCACCGAGTGCGGCTTCGAAGGAGTCGTGGAGCGTTCGCGACGAGAACACGCCGCCGATCGCGCAGACGGCGAACTCGGCCTCGTCGGTGCGCACCCGATCGACGGCGGTGCGGGCACTGTGGGCGAGCTCGCGCGCCGCTCGGTGTGAGATCTCCGTCGCGACCCGGTCGCCGGCATCCGCGGCATCCGCGACCTCGCGTGCGAGCGAGGCGACCACCCGCACGCGGTCGTGATCGGCCTGCAGCGCCATGTACGCCTGCGACAGATCGGGCCAGCGCGACGTGGCGCTCTCGGTGAGCATCGTCGCGGGTCCGCGACCGTCGAAGGCGCGCATGACGGCGTCGAGTGCCTCGCGGCCGATCCAGTAGCCGCTGCCGGCGTCGCCCATGATCCATCCCCATCCGTCGACCCGCGCGGTCTCCGTCGCGCCGACGGCCAGGGTCACGACCCCGGTGCCTGCCGCGACGACCGCGCCGTGTCGGTCGCCGAGCGCGCCGAGGAACGACGTCGTGGAGTCGTGCGCCAGCATCGTGGCCCGTACGCCGTCCCCGTGCACGAGGGCGAGCAGGGCGTCGGCGTCCGAGTCCCGGTCGGTGAGGCCGGAGATGCCGGCCGTCACGACATCCGGCTCCGCGCCGGTGCGCTCGAGGGTCTCGTGGACGACGCGCGCCAGCTGCGGGAGGAGCGGCCCGCCCGTGTGGATGCCGCGGAACGTCAGGTCTTCACGGCGCGAGCCGTCGGCGATGCGCACCTTGATGTCGCTCTGACCGGCGTCGATCGCCAGGACACGGTGCGCGTTCATCGTCCTCCTCCTGCGGCGGCTGCCGACATGCTGCGATAGCGGGTGCGCAGGAACTCACCCGCCGGCTTCCCATAGGGACAGTAGTCGTCGTTGCGCTCGGCGGCCTCGGGCCCGTACAGATGGGCCGGCCAGTCCCAGAGGACGTAGCCTCGCATCCACTCGCGCTCGGCGCAGGCCTCGAACATCGCCCGGTAGTACTCGAGCTGCGCCTGCCCCGAGGGTGCTCCCTGGAGCTGCCAGTCGTTGGGTCGCAGAGGGGAGTTCTCGCGGGACGGGCACCCCGCTTCGAGGAACACGAACGGTTTGCCGGCGGCAGCGACCACCGCCTCTATCCGGTCGAGGTTCTCCTGCCACCGGTCGATCGGGTAGTAGCCGCTCGAGGAGATCACATCGACCGCGTCCCACCAGGTGATGTGATCCTCCTGGTACTTGTCGCAGTTGTAGGTGAGCACCCCGGAGTAGACCTGTCGGACCGCCGCGATGAGCGCGCGCCAGTGGGCTTCCTGGCCGTCGGCGCGCACCATCTCGCATCCGATGCACAGCATCGCGCAGCCTTCGGCCTCTGCGATGCGGGCGGCGTCGAGAATGAAGGTCCGGTAGGACGCGAACCACTCCGTCCAGCTCGGCTCGCCCGGCACGTCCCAGTCGAAGAAGCCGATGAAGGCGCGCCAGGTGCCGTCGGCGACGTTGACGACGGGCTTCAGGCAGACCTTCAGGCCGCGGCGGTGAGCGGCGCGGATCGCCGCCACGATCTCGGCCTCGGTGACCGTCGGTTCCTCCCGGAAGGGGATCTCGGTCGAGAAGGCCGTCGCCTGGACGGCGGAGTACGCCAGCGCTGTCCAGGTGACGCCGTGGTCGGCCATCGCGTCCATGGATGCCTCGGCCTGCGCAGTGGTCCAGGTGCCGCGTACGCCCGTCCACCCCCACGTCATCCCGCAGACGGGTTCGTCGAGGACGGTCATCCGGCGACCAGCTGGTTGGCGGAGCGGAGGACACGGGGTGCGGCCAGGCTTCCCGGGTCGAGGGTGACGTCGTCGTCGTGCCGCACGACGACCCGACGTGTCTCGCCGGGGAGCAGGGTGAACAGTCCGTCGAGCGGCTGTGCGGACGGGTGCACCTTGTCGGCCAGCAGCGACACCTCGCGGGCGAACGCCTGCGCGGTGACGCTGACCTCCGTGCCGCCGCCGACGGCGCGGGTGGTGACCGTCAGTCCCGGATCGACCAGGGCGGAGTCCCTCGGCTCGGCGAAGTACCAGACGCCGCGAGACGCGTCGGCGTCGACCACCAGCGCCTCGGCGGCCGCGTCCCCCGGGGTCGACAGGTCGGACGCGAGCGCGATGCTCACGGTGCCGCGCGCGGGCACCGTGACGTCGGTCGTCGCCTCGGCGCGGGTCGACCCCGCGAACGAGAGGCGCCGTGCGCGCATCGCCACGGCCCAGTCGTCGTCGGTGTCGTTGCTGACGACGGCGACCAGCCCGTTGTCGCGGGGTTGGACGGTGACGACCCGCGGCGCGAACGCGTTCTTGAGGGCGTGATAGAGCGGCTTGACCCGTTCGGCGCCGTCGATGGCCGCCCACGACGTGACCGGCCAGCAGTCGTTGAGCTGCCAGACCACGGCTCCCATCGTGTGCGGAGCCCACGAGCGGAAGTGATCGAGCGCCGTCCCGACGGCGAGGGCCTGGTTCAGCTGCATGGCCCAGTGCCAGGTCTCCATGTCGCCCGGCATCCGGAAGTGGGGGAGCAGACCGTCAGTGAGCTTCGTGTTGCCCTCCATCGCCTTCTGGTGCACGATCATGCCCGGCGACTCCGGCGTCAGCGGGGCGTCGTCGACCGAATCGACCAGCGTGGTCCACGCGGGCGGTGCCTGCCACCCGAACTCCGCGACGAAGCGCGGGGTGTGGTCGCGGTAGGTCAGCCAGTCGCGGCGGTTCCACTGCTCCCACAGGTGCATGCTGCCGTGCGTCTCGTCGTTCGGGTGCGGTCCGCTCTGGCGGCCGGATGCCGCATCCCACCGGGTCTCGGGGCTGAACGGGCTTCCGGGTGCGTAAGGGACGTGGGGGGCGAGCTCGTCGATGATGTCGGGGAACAGCTCGTAGTAGTACGTCGCGCCCCACGTCTTGCCGTCGAGGCTCGTCTTCCAGCCCCAGTCCTCGAAGCCCCACAGGTTCTCGTTGTTGCCGACCAGCTGGACGAGCGAGGCGTGGGAGGCGAGGCGGACGACGTTCTCGCGCACCTCGGCGTCGATCTCGGAGCGCAGCGGCTCCTCCTCGGGGTAGGCGGCGCACGCGAAGAGGAGGTCCTGCCAGACGAGCAGGCCGAGCTCGTCGGCGATGTCGTAGAAGTCGTCGGACTCGTAGAGGCCGCCGCCCCACACCCGGATGAGGTTGATGTGCGCCTCCGTCGCCTGCCGCAGCCGGCGTTCGTAGCGGTCGCGATCGACGCGGACGGGCAGGGCGTCGTCCGGGATCCAGTTCACGCCCTTCACGAAGATCGGCCGGTCGTTGACGACCAGCGTGTAGGGCGTTCCCGCGGCATCCGGCTCGGTGTCCCATTCGACCGTCCGGAACCCCACGCGGCGCGTCGCGTCGTCGAGGATGTCGCCGTCACGCCGCAGGAGGACCTCGACGGTGTACAGGGGCTGGTCGCCGTGACCGATCGGCCACCAGCGGCGGACCGCGGGCAGGTCGACCTCGACCCGTCCCGATTCCCCCACGACGGCGGCGGCCTCGTGGGCGTCGCCGTCCAGACCCGGCCCGCGGACGACGGCACGCACCTCGAGTGGCGCGGAAGCGGCATCCGTCCGTTCGAGGTCGACATCGACGGTGATCCGCCCGCCGTCTCCGACGGGCGTGGCGACGACCCGGGTCCGCGAGAGCCGGGCCGTCGACCACGCCTCGAGGCGCGCGGGCTTCCAGATGCCGCTCGTGTAGGTGGCGATGCCCCAGTCCCACCCGAAGCTGCAGGCGGACTTGCGGATCGCCTCGTACGGCAGGGGGTACGGACGCGGGCGTGCGCCGAGCTCGAGGCTCGCCTGGTTGGCGTAGGGCACGGGCGCGCGGAACGCCACCTCGAGGTCGTTCTCGCCGTCGCGGAGGAGCGCGGCGACGTCGTAGCGGTACGAGCGGTGCTGGTTGGCGACCTCGCCGACGACGCTCCCGTTGAGGCGGATGGTCGCGACCGTGTCGATCCCCTCGAAGACGAGGTCGTGACGCTCGGCGCCGTCGGGCGTCCAGACGAACGTCGTGCGGTAGGTCCAGTCGACGAGCCCTATCCAGGCCAGGAGGGCCTCGTTGTTGCCGTGGAACGGGTCGGGGATGCGCCCCGCGGCGAGCAGATCGACATGGATGCTGCCGGGCACGGCGGCATCGACGTCGACCCCCGCGAGGTCGTCGGGCACGGGGCCGGCCGCGGCGCGGACGGTCCACCCGTCGTGGAGGGGACGGCGGGAGAGGTGGGTCACTTGACGGCTCCTGAGGTGAGGCCCTGATAGATCCAGCGTTGCAGCAGCAGGAAGGCGATCAGTGTCGGGATGATCACGACGAGCGTCCCGGCGGCGATCACCTCCCACTGCGCGCCGAACGGACCTTTGAATCGGAAGAGGGACGTGGAGATCATGCCTTCGGAGGGCAGGTAGAGGAAGGGGGCGTAGAACTCGTTGTACACCGCGATGCCCTTGATGATGACGACCGTCGCGATCGCGGGGCGCAGCAGGGGCAGGACGACGCGCCAGTAGATCGTCCATCGGTTCGCCCCGTCGATCATGGCGGCCTCGTCGAGCGAGATCGGGATCGACTGCATGAACTGGATGAACAGGTAGATCGCGATGATGTCGGTGCCCATGAAGAGCAGGATCAAGGCGGCCTTGGTGTCGTAGAGCCCCAGGCCGTTGACGAGCTGGAAGGTCGCGACCTGACTCGTCACACCGGGGATGAGGGTCGCCAGCAGGAACAGTCCCATCACGAGCTTCTTGCCGCGGAACTGGAACCGGTCGAGGGCGTAGGCGGCCATCGTACCGACGGCGATCGTTCCGACGAGCGAGACCGCGAGGACGATCGTGGTGTTGACGAAGCCCTCGAGCATTTTGCCGCTCGTGAACGCGGTGACGAAGTTGTCGAGGTTGAACCAGTTCGAGGGCGGGTCGAAGGGGCCCGTCGCGGCGTACTCGCTCGCGCTCTTCATGCTCGCGAACAGCAGCACCGACAGCGGCAGCAGGGTCACGATCGTCGCGACGATCAGACTCGTGTACTTGGCCGCCGTGGCGCTCATGCTCCCGAACCGCTGCAGCGGCGTGCGACCCGACCGACGACGGGGAAGCGGGGTGGGCTTCGTGGGCGGGATCAGGGTGGCGGTCACGTCAGGTCCACCTTCTCGTCGGGGAAGACGCGTCGTTGAATCACGGTGACGACCAGGACGATCACCAGCAGCACGACGGCCATGGCGGAGGCGAGGCCCACCTGTCGGAACGAGAACGCGGTCTGCAGGGTCTGGATGACGAACGTCGCCGAACCGTTGGCGCCGCCGGTCATGACGAAGGGCACCTCGAACACCGACAGGCTGCCGGCGATGGCGAGGATGAACGAGAGGCCGATGATGCGACGGATGCCGGGGGCGATGATCGACCAGAACTGCTGCCACTTGTTGGCGCCGTCGAGTTCGGCGGCCTCATAGAGCTCGCGCGGGATCGACTGGATCGCACCGAGGAAGAGGACGAAGTTCAGTCCGGTGTAGCGCCAGACGGAGGTTCCCGCGAGCGACCAATTGACCACATCCGGGTCGCCCAGCCACTGCGGCGGATCCGCCAGCCCGAACCACCCCAGCACCGTGTCGAGCGTCCCGCCGGGCTGGAAGAGGTAGAGGAACACGAAGCCGATCGCGACGCCGTTGATCAGGTACGGGAAGAAGAGGATGCCGCGGAAGAGGTTTGAGAACCGGGTCGAGAAGCTGAGGATGGTCGCGAAGTAGAGGGCGATCGCCATCTGCAGGAACGATGCGGCGAAGTAGTACAGGCTCACCCAGAACACGCTGAAGATGCGCGGATCGGTGAACACCTGGATGTAGTTGTCGAGCCCGACGAGGTTCTTCTCGAGGTCGATGCCGTCCCAGTCGGTGACGGAGTAGTAGAAGAGGTTCAGCGCGGGCCAGTAGGTGAACAGCAGCAGGAGGCCGACGGCCCCCGAGAGGAACAGCCACGGCGTCAGCCGCTGGACGATCCCGCGTCCCGCCCCGCGCGACCCGGTGCCGGGCGCACCGGCCCCGCGGCGCGAGCCGCGAAGCCGGCGCACCCGGGCGGGTGCGGACAGGACCGCAGGGGCGTCCGCGGGAGCGGAGCCGGGAGTTGCGATCGCCATCGTGGATGCCTCTCTCAGCCGAGCTTCTCGACCGATGCGCCCCAGCGCTCGTTGAGTTCGGCGAAGTAGCTGTCCTTGTCGCCGTCGGCGGCGCCGCGGGCGATGTCGACGAGCTTCTGACGGTAGAGCGGACCGTAGAGGTCGATCTGCGAGTCGTCGGCGATCGCGTTGATCAGACCCTCCTTGCCGGCGGGGGCGGGGTTGATCTCCATGAGCTCGACGCCGGAGTCCTCGAATCCGGCGAGGTTGTCGGGGAGCGGCTTGTCGAGCACCGGCGAGATCATGCCCTGCGCCTCGGTATAGCCGGAGTCGGCGGCGACCCACTGGATCCACGCCCACGCGGCTGCCTTCGCCTTGGAGTGCTTGCTCACGGCGAGGTTGTAGTCGCCGCCGATGACGGCGTACTGGGTGCCGTCGACGTTGGCGGGGAAGGCCATGTAGCCGATGTCGTCGGCCGAACCACCGTTCGCCTCGGCGGCGGCCTGCATCTGCGAGATGGCCCACGATCCCAGCGGCATGGTAGCGATCTTCCCGGTGCCGAGGTCGACTTTGGACTGCTCCCAGTTCGTGGTGAGCGGGTCCTCCTCGGTGAGGCCCGCCTCGACCGTGTCGTAGAGGAACGAATCGACCGCGTAGGTGTCGGTGCCCTCGGTCCACGGCGCCGGGTTCTCGGCCATCGTGATGGGAGCGTCGGGGTCGTGGGTGATGGCGCCGAGGTTCCCGAACGCCTGGGTCAGCGGCCAGCCGTCCTTGTAGTTCGTGTACATCGGGATCGCGTCGGTATTGTCCTTGACCTGCTGCAGCGTCTCGATCCAGGAGGCCTCGTCGGTGGGCAGCTCGGTGATACCGGCCTCGTCGAAGACCTTCTTGTTGTAGACGATGCCGTTCGCATTGCCGCCGAAGGCGATGCCGTACTGGGTGCCGTCGTAGCTGGCCGCGGGCAGGAACCGGTAGGTGTCCTCGAACGAGGACGTGTCGCCGAGTGGCTCGAGGAACTGCTCGTACTGGTCGGGTTTGATGGCCGGGATGCCGATGACGTCTCCGTAGTTGGTCGTCGACATGCGCGTGAGCATCTCGCCCGCGTAGTCGGTGATCCCCTCGAAGGTCACGTTGACGTCGGGGTACTTCTTCTGGAACTCCTTGGCGTACGCCTCGAACGTGCCGTCCTCGACGAGGTCGGTTCGCCAGGTGATGACCTTGATGTCGCCGGCGACCTCGCCGTCGATCGTGTTGTCGCCGGCGGGCTGGGCGCCGCCGCCGGCGCAGCCGGCAAGGGCGATGCCGGAGACGGTGAGCGTCGCGAGAGCGACGCCGATCCGTGTGCGTGCCATGTTGCGTCTCCTGTCAGGTTCTTCTTCGAAACCACTCGGGTGCGGGTCGGCGACGTCGCCGATTGCGCTCACGTTAGCCATCAGAGCGGGTGCTCACAAGACCTTCATGTCAGCGCTGTCTCAGTCTGTCCGACACAAGATGAGTCGACTCGATATTCGTCTGAACTGGCCTTTTAGTGGGCGGATGGTGACGAGAGAGGACTTCCATGTCTCTTCAATGTCTATCGTCGTCATTTTGTGACGCGGTGCTATCGTCGACCTCGGGAGGACCGATGACGGTGCAACAGCGGGCCACGCTCGAGGATGTCGCGCGCTTGGCGGGGGTCAGCTCGAAGACGGTCTCGCGAGTGTTCGCCCAGCGCGAGTTGGTCGCGCCGCAGACCGTCGAGCGTGTGCTCTCGGCAGCGAAGCGCCTGCGGTTCCGGCCGAACAGCCTGGCGCAGGGGCTCCGGCGCGGAGGCAGCCGGACGGTCGGGTTCATCATCGGCGAGCTCGGCAACCCCTTCTACTACAAGGTCGCGGCCGGCATCGAGAAGGAGCTCTCGTCGCACGGCTTCAGCCTGGTCGTGGCGACGACCGACGACACCGAAGAGGGGGAGGGGCGCGTCGCCGACGCGCTCCTGTCGCAGCGCGTCGGCGCGCTCCTGCTGATCCCCGTGGGGGAGGATCAGTCCTACCTCGAGGGTGAGCGGCAGCTCGGCACCCCGGTCATCGCGATCGACCGGCCCGCCCGCAATCTGGCCGCGGACGCCATCGTCCTCGACAATCGGGTCGCCGTCCTCGACGCGACGCGTCGCCTCACGGCGCTCGGGCACCGGCGCATCGCCTACGTCTGCAATCCGGCGTCCGTCTGGACGCAGTCGGAACGGCTCGCCGGATACCGGCAGGCGATGGCGGAGGTCGGGGTCGATCCGACCCCCTGGGAGGTGCTCGGCGACGACCTGGAGATCCCGCCGGTCGAACTGGTGGAGCGGCTGTGGCAGGGGGAGGAGCCGACGGCCATCATCGCGGGCAACAACCGGGTGACCGTCGGAGCGCTGCGCGCGCTGCAGGCGAGAGGTGATCAGCGCACGGCGCTCATCGGCTTCGACGACTTCGACACGGCCGACGTCCTGGGCGTGTCCGTCATCTCCTACGACCCGCTCGAGCTGGGGCGCCGCGCCGCGCAGCTCGCGATCGAGCGGATCGGCGATCCGTCCGGCTTCGTCCGCCAGATCACGTTGCCGACCTGGGTCATCGAGCGGGGTACCGGCGAGCGGCCGCCGACCCCGTGACCCGCCTCAGACGCGTGCGGCCAGGAACTCCGCCTGGCGGAGCCACTGATGCGCCTGCCCGCCCTCGTGCTCGTTGAAGGGGAACACCTCGATCTCCTTGTCGGCGCCACCCCACGCGTTGAACGCCGCGAAAACGGTCGACGGCGGGCATATCGGGTCGAGCAGAGCGACGGAGAAGAGGGATGCCGCATCCGCTCGGGCCGCGAAGCTGACTCCGTCGAAATACGACAGTGTCTCGAAGACGCGCTCCTCGGCGCCGCGGTGGACGGCGAGGTAGCGCGCGATCTCCTCGTACGGATCGCGCCCGGTCATGCCGACGGCGCGCTCGAAGTGGCAGAGGAACGGCACGTCGGGCATCGCGGCCACGAGGTCGTCGCTGAGGGCCGCGGCAGCGATCGCGATGCCGCCGCCCTGGCTGCCGCCCGTGACGGCGATCCGCGCGGCATCCACCTCGGGGAGGGACCGGACCGCGTCGATCGCACGGACGGCGTCGGTGAAGACGCGCCGGTAGTAGTATGTCTCGGGGTCGTCGATGCCCCGCGTCATGAATCCGGGAAAGGCGGGCCCCGAGCCGTGCGGGTCGGGCGTCGCGCCGCCTGAGCCCCAGGCGCTGCCCTGGCCACGGGTGTCCATGAAGAAGTGCGCGTATCCGGATGCCGCCCACCCGAGCCGTTCGACGGGCAGTCCCCGGCCCCCGCCGTAGCCGTTGAACTCGACGACGGCCGGCAGGGCTCCGTCGCGCTGTGCGGGCAGGAGCAGCCAGCCCTTCACCGGGTCGCCGGCGAATCCGGGGAAGGTGACATCGAACGCCTCGATGCCGCGCAGGGGTGTCGTCACGGGGGTGACGACGGGCGCGCCGTCCGCGGCGCGAGCGCTCTCGACGGTCGTCGACCAGAAGTCGTCGAAGTCGGCGGGGGCGCGGACCTCCGGGCGATAGTCGCGGAGGTCGGACAGGGCGAGATCGAAGCGCGGCACGCGCTCACCCTAGCGGTCGCCGGTGCGGCCCGCAGGGGGCGATCAGCCCTCGATGAGATATCTCGACATCGAGAGAAACCGGAGGGGTGCGATACGCTGAGGACGATCCGCGACGCCCTTTTCTTGGAGACGACACGTGCCCGATTCCACCATCATCTACACCTACACCGACGAGGCTCCCGCGCTGGCGACGGCGTCCTTCCTGCCGATCGTCGAAGCGTTCGCAGGCAAGGCGGGCGTCGGCATCGAGACGCGCGACATCTCCCTCGCGGGCCGCATCCTCGCCGCCTTCCCGCAGAACCTGACGCCCGAGCAGCAGGTCGGCGATGCGCTCGCCGAGCTCGGCGGTCTCGCGACCCTCCCCGAGGCCAACATCATCAAGCTGCCGAACATCTCGGCATCCATCCCGCAGCTGAAGGCGGCCATCGCCGAGCTCCAGGCCGCGGGCTACGACATCCCGGACTACCCGGACGAGCCGAAGGACGTCGCTGAGAAGGACGTCCGCGCCCGCTACGACCGCATCAAGGGCTCCGCGGTGAACCCGGTCCTCCGCGAAGGCAACAGCGACCGCCGCGCGCCGCTCTCGGTGAAGAATTACGCGCGCAAGCACCCGCACCGCAACAAGGCGTTCGCCGAGGGGTCGAAGACCCGGGTGGCGACGCTCGGCCACGACGACTTCAAGAGCAACGAGACCTCGACGGTCATCGAGAACGACGACGTGCTCACCATCCGCTTCACGGGGGAGGACGGCACCGTCACCGAGCTGAAGTCGGGGCTGAAGGTCCTGCCCGGCGAGGTCGTCGACGCGACGTTCCTCTCCGCGAAGGCGCTCGACGCCTTCCTCACCGACACGATCGCCCAGGCCGCGGCCGAGGACGTGCTCTACTCCGTGCACCTCAAGGCGACCATGATGAAGGTCAGCGACCCCATCATCTTCGGCCACGTCGTCCGCGCCTTCTTCGCCGACGTCTTCGCGCGCTTCGGCGACCAGCTCTCCGCGGCCGGCCTCACCCCCAACGACGGCCTCGGTGCGATCCTCGCGGGCCTCGGCCAGGTCGAGGGCGGCGACGAGATCCGCTCCGCGTTCGAGGCGGCCATCGCGAACGGTCCGCGGCTGTCGTACGTCAACTCCGACAAGGGCATCACCAACCTGCACGTCCCCTCCGACGTGATCGTGGATGCCTCGATGCCGGCGCTCATCCGCAACGGCGGAAAGCTCTGGGGCGCCGACGGCGGCGAGGCCGACACGATCGCCGTCATCCCCGACTCCTCCTACGCGGGGGTCTACCAGGCGACCATCGACGACGTCATCGCGAACGGCCCGCTCGACCCCGCCACCATCGGGTCCGTCCCGAACGTCGGTCTCATGGCGCAGGCGGCCGAGGAGTACGGCTCGCACGACAAGACGTTCGAGATCGCCGCGGCCGGCACGGTCGAGGTCGTCAACTCGGCGGGGGAGACCCTGCTCTCGCACGCCGTGCAGCCGGGCGACATCTGGCGCGCGACGCAGACCAAGGACGTCGCCATCCGCGACTGGGTGAAGCTCGCGGTCACCCGCGCCCGCGCCACGGGCGTGCCCGCCGTCTTCTGGCTCGACGAGAACCGCGCCCACGACGCGAACCTCATCGCCAAGGTCAAGACCTACCTCGCCGACCACGACACCGAGGGCCTCACGATCGAGGTCCTCGCCCCGGCCGAGGCGACCCGGTACTCGCTGGATCGCATCCGCCGCGGTGAGGACACCATCTCGGTCACCGGCAACGTGCTGCGCGACTACCTCACCGACCTGTTCCCGATCCTCGAGGTCGGCACGAGCGCCAAGATGCTCTCAATCGTCCCGCTGCTCGCCGGCGGCGGACTGTTCGAGACCGGTGCGGGCGGCTCGGCACCCAAGCACGTGCAGCAGCTCGTCGCCGAGAACTACCTGCGCTGGGACTCGCTCGGCGAGTTCTTCGCGCTGGCGGCATCCTTCGAACACCTCGCCGACTACACCGGCAACGCGCACGCGAAGGTCCTCGCCGACACCCTCGACGCGGCGACCGGCACGTTCCTCGAGGAGGACAAGTCGCCCGGCCGCGCCCTCGGCACGATCGACAACCGCGGCAGCCACTTCTACCTCGCGACCTACTGGGCGCAGGAGCTGGCTCGTCAGACCGCCGACGCGGAGCTCGCGGCGGCGTTCGCGCCGGTCGCCGAGGCGCTGAGCGCGAACGAGGAGACGATCGTCGCCGAGCTGGTCGCGGTGCAGGGATCGCCCGCCGAGATCGGCGGCTACTACCGTCCCGACCCCGCGCTGGTCGAGAAGGTCATGCGCCCGTCCGCGACGCTGAACGGGATCATCGACGGACTCTGATCCGCACAGACGGATGCCCCGGCCGCGAGAGCGGGCCGGGGCATCCGTGCGTTCGGGGGAGCGTCAGAGGCGAATCTGTGCGACGACCTCGCCGTACTCGGTCTCGTCGACGGGGGTGAAACCCACGCGGCGGAAGAACGCATCCGGACCGCCCTCGCCCGCCTCGTAGATGACGTTGACGTGGTCGAAGCCGCGCGCGCGGGCCTCGCCTGTGAGCTGTTCGACCGCGTAGCGTCCGACGCCGCGGCGCTGATCGTCGGCATCCACGTTGATCCGCCACAGCACCGAGCGGAAGTGTTCGTGCGGGGCGTCGGCGTCGAAGCCGGCGCTGACGAAGCCGACCACCTCGTCGCCGTCGAGGATCACGCGCTGCCACGACGTGGCGGGGTCGACGACGGTCGCGGCGATCGCGTAGCTCTCGGGCGTGATGAAGCGTTCCTGGCCCGGCTTGAGCGAGAGGGTGTTCACGGCGACGATCGTCGACGCCGACAGTTCTTCCACGCGGAGGTCAGCCATGAGCACAGGCTAACCGTGATCGGTGCCCCTCGCACATGAACGACGGATGCCGGGCGTCAGATGACGCTCAGGAGTGGATCCAGACGTCGCCGCCGTCCGGCATCCAGTCGTAGAGCTGCTTGGCGAGGGCGGGCGGCATGTTCACGCAGCCGGCGCTCATCTGGTTGCCGAAGTTGTTGTGCCAATAGGCGCCGTGGAAAGCCTGGTTGCCGTTGAAGTACATGACCCAGGGCACGTCGGGCTGCGTGTACTTCGTCCCGGTGTCGCGCGAGGTGCCGGTCATGTCCTGCAGCGGCGTGCGCCAGCCGATGGAGTACCGACCCGTGAAGGTCACGGCGCCGTCGCGGCCGCTCGAGATCAGCCAGGTGTCGACGACCTTGCCGTTCTCCTTGAGGTAGAGGCGCTGCTCGCTGAGATCGACCTCGGCCAGGCGCACCGTGCTGACGGTCTCACGCGGCGTGATGTCGGCCGGCAGGGTGTACGACGCGTCGCCCTGAGAGAGCTGGTCGGCGAAGTCCCGGGCGACCCCGGCGGTGTCGCCGAGCACGCGGCCGTCCTGCCCCTCGACGATCGTCTTGAGGACCTCACCCGCGTCGCTCGTGAGCACCTCGGCCGTCACCGGATCCTGGTTGACGACCTCGGGCAGCTTGTCGACGGCGAGCTGGATCGCGGCTGCGTCGGCGGAGATCGTGAAGTCGCCCGAGGTGTCGGCTTCGACGGTCAGCCACGAGGCGAGGTCGGCGGCGGAGATCGGGACCGCGCGGTCGTCGCCGGCGTAGAAGCCGGCCTCGGCGATCATCCCGTTGAGGCGCTCGGCCGCCGATTCAGCGGCCGACGTCGTGACCGTGGCGGGTACCGCTTCGGGGGCCGCCGCCACCGTCGCGGTGGGCTCCCCGGCGACGAGGGCCGACGCGAGGGCGGCGCTGATCGCGTCGAGCGAGATGCCGGTGCCGTCGACGGCGGGGGTGCTCACGTAGGCGCCGTCCTGGAACCTCACGGTCGCGGGGGTGGGATCGATGTAGGCGCCGGGCAGGGCCGCACGCAGCGTCGTCGCGGCGCGCTCGGCGTTCAGGGTCACCGTCGGTGCGCCGTACTCGGCGAACCAGGAGGTCACGTTCCAGAGCGGGCTGCCGGCGAAGGCCTCGTCGGCGAGTGCGGATGCGTCGACGGAGGCACCGAGGTCGGCGGCCGACACGGTGGGGCCGCCCTCGCCCAGGCTGAGCTCGATCGCCGACAGGCGGGACGAGATCGAATCCGCGGCCATGCCGACGGTCTGACCTCCCACGGGCACGCCGGCAGCGGTCGTCCCGGGCGCGATCAGAACGAGTGAGCACACGGTCGCGGCCGCCACGACCGCGGCGACGGGCAGCCCGATCTTCAGCCAGAGACGGCGCGGACGGGGCGCCGGCTCGGCCGGGGCCCATCGCACGTCGGGGTGCTCGCCCGCAACGGGCGCCTCACCGGCGTCGTGGCGTGTGATGATCTCCGACATCGTTCTCCCCCGAGCTGCGGCCCGGCGTTCCGGACGCCACGGGGATCCGGGGTCTCGTCGTCAGGCGAATGTCGCTTCAGAAAAGGGTACGTGACGAGGGCGGATCAATGATCATCCCTTACACAGATCGTGATATTCGGCGACGCCCGTCCGGATGCGTTCCGTCGCGTCGGCGACTCCGGCGGCTCCGGCGATCTCTCCCGCGGCTGCCGCAGTCGTCGCGTCGGCGAGGATGTCGAATCCCTCCCGCAGATCCGCCGTGATCGCCGCGACACGGGCGTTGTCGATCGCGTCGGCGACGGCGGCGAGGTCGTCGCGCACGTCGGCCGTCGCGTCGGCGGTGGCGGACGGGTCAGCGGCATCCGCGGTGGCGAACGTCGCCATCGCGCCGTCGACGGCCTTCGCCAGGGTCGCGCACGCCGCGGACACGCTCTGGGCCTCGCCCCCGTCATCGGGCTGCGCGGAACACGCGACGCCGAACGCGGCGATGACCCCGGCGACCGCCAGGGATCCGGTCGCGCGGACGCGGCGGGATGCGGACACGGCGGACCTCCTCGGGCATCGGTACCGTTCGAGACTGCCACGCACGTCCTGGGGGAACGATGGATCCGTTCCCTCCGCCGGGTGACATCGCCGCGCCCACGGCCGTAGGGTGTGCGCATGCAGCGCACAACGGTGTGGTCGTGGCTCATCGGCGGTCTCCTCCTCCTGGTCCAGAGCGTCATGGCGGTCCTGGCGTCGTTCGCGGTGCGCGCGGGCGACCCCGCGTCGGTGCCCATCGAACTCGGCGCCGCCCTCCTGGTGGCGGGAGCGTGCGCGATCTACGCCGTCGGGGCGCGACCGGAGGAGAGCGTCGTCGCGCGTCGACCCGCGGGGATGGCCGTCCTGTTCGTCCTCGGCGCCTTCGTGGTGGCGCACGCCGTCTGGTGGGCCGGTCCCACGGGATATGCGGCCGGCGCCGGCGCCGGGCCCACGGCGGCACTCGGTGACGTCGTGAGCTTCGTGCTCGCCGTCGGCGGTGCCGTCGCGATCCTCCGGGTCGGCGTCATCCCGCGACCGTGGAGCTGGATCCCTCTCGCCGCGCTCCTGCTCGGGCTGCTGCTCGCGGTCGTGTTCGCCGCCGTGTCGGTGGTCGCGCCCGGCGCGGGCGGCCCCGTCGGCGTTCTGCCCGCGACCATACCGGGGGTGGTCGGGCTCGTCTCGATGGTGCTCGCGGTGACGACGCACCCCGCCTCGCCGCTCGTCCCGGCGGCGCCGACGGGTGCCGCCGTCCGTCAGGGCTGAGCGGCGAACACCTTTCCCGGGTTGAGGATGCCGGCCGGGTCGAACACGTCCTTGATGCCGCGCTGCAGCGACCACTGAACGTCCCCGAGCTCGTCGGCCAGCCAGCGGCTCTTGAGGACACCGATGCCGTGCTCGCCGGTGAGCGTCCCACCGAGGGCGATCGCCGCGCGGAAGAGCGCATCGGCGGCCCGCCATACGCGCTCGGGGACCTCGTCGCCGTCGAAGATGAAGTTGGGATGCAGGTTGCCGTCCCCGGCGTGACAGACGGTGGGGATCGTCAGGTCGAACTCGGCCTCGATGCGTGCGATCTCGTCGAACATCGCCGGCAGCGCGCTGCGCGGGACCGAGACGTCCTCGATGAGCGCGGTCCCCAGGCTCTCCATCGCCGGGTGCATCGCCCGCCGCACCGCCCACAGCTGTGCGGCCTCGGCGTCGTCGGCGGCCAGTCGCACCGCACCGCCCGTCGCCGTCAGGATCCCGGCGATCTCCGCCTGCTCCGCGGCGGCGGCGATCCCGTCGGTCTGCACGGTGAGCTGGGTCGCCCCCGGTGTGGGAGACGGCAAGCCGAGTAAGGCATGCGCGGCTGCGAGGCTCACGGCATCCATGAGCTCCATGATCGACGGCTGCACTCCTGCGGCGGTGACTGCGGCGGCTCCCGCGGCGGCTGCACGCACGTCGGGGAACTGCGCCGTGAGGGTCCGCGTCGACCCCGGCACGAGGCGGCGGAGCTTGAGCGTCGCGCCGACGACGACGCCGAGCGTCCCCTCCGAGCCGATCATCAGGGCGGTCAGGTCATAGCCGGTCACCCCCTTGACGCTGCGGTGGCCGGTGGAGATGAGGCGCCCGTCCGCGAGGACGATGTCGAGGGCGAGGACGGCGTCCCTGACGACGCCGTACTTCGCGCACAGCAGCCCGCCCGCACCGGTGGCGATGTTCCCGCCGACGGTAGAGATCTCGCGGCTGGCGGGGTCGGGCGCCCACCACAGCCCATAGGGCGCGAGCGCCCGGCCGAGGTCGGCGTTGAGGATGCCGGGCTCGACGACGGCGAGCAGGTCGTCGGGGCGCACCTCGAGGATCCGGTCCATGCCGCGGACCGAGAGCGAGATCTCGCCGGCGCCGGTGTTCGCCCCGCCGGCGAGGCCGGTGCCGGCGCCACGCGTGACGACCGGGGTGCCTGTGGCCGACGCGATGCGCATCGTCGTCTGTACGTCCGAGACGGATGCCGCGCGCACGACGGCGAGCGGTCGTCCGCCGGCGCGGTGGCCCGACTTGTCGGCGCGGGCGTCGTCGAGGGCGGGCTCGCTCGTGTCGACGCGCTCGCCGAGCGCGTCGCGGAGCAGAGCGACGACGTCGGTCACGACAGGCGTCGGCGACCCGCCAGCACGCCGACCACGACCGCGACGACGGCGAAGCCGAGGCCGATCCACGTCTGTCCGGCGCTCCACCAGGCGATCGTCGCGGAGAGATAGATGAGCAGTTCCACGAGCCCGCGCACGAACGGGTGGACCCGCACGACGGCGCGAGGCGAGGCGAAGAGCCCCCAGACGATGAGGGTGGCGAGCGGAGTCGCGATGCCGAGGATCACGTTCCAGGGGGCATCCCAGGCGGTGAACCCCCAGATCGCGAGCGTCACGACGGCGAACATCGCGCAGAGGAAGCTGAGGAGGTCGAGTGCCGACAGTCGCACCGGCGCGGTCTCGGCGGTCAGGGGCTCCGCGGGTCGTTCGGGGCGGACGTGGGGGAGCTCGGACATGCCTCGATCCTACGCGGGCGGTGATGTGTAACGAGTTTGTTAAGACTGCTTGCAAACATGTCCGGATGCTTGTGCCCCGGCTATTCGTAAGGTCTACTAACAAACATGTCGACCCCGACGCGACCCGCTCCCGCGACCCGCAGCCGCCGCACCGCCGGCAAGATCCTGCCGGAGCACGCCCGTGCCCACAACCGGGCTCTCGTGCTCCAGTCCCTCTTCACGCAGGGGGCCATGAGCCGCGCCGACCTCGCCCGCGAGACGGGGCTCACCCGCGTCACCATCTCCGACCTCGTCGGCGGGCTCATCGACGACGGCTACGTGGTCGAGCAGGGGGTGCGCGAGGCATCCGGTCCCGGCAAGCCCGCGATCCTGGTCGACATCGACCGCGGCGGACACCGGATCGCCGGCCTGGACCTCTCGGGGAGCGAGAGCTTCGTCGGCGCCGTCCTCACCCTCGACGGTGAGATCGTCGCCCGGCACAGTGTTCCCGTCCCCACCGACCGCGGCGACGTGTTCGACACCATCGCGACGCTCGCGCGCGCCGTCGTCGCGGACGCGCACGCGCCGGTCCTCGGCCTCGGCGTCGGAACGCCCGGCGTCGTCGACGATCGGGGCGTCGTGCTCGCCGCGCCCGGTTTCGGATGGACGGAGGTCGACCTGGCCGGTCGTCTCGAGGCCGAGCTCGATCTCCCCGTCCTCGTCGCGAACGACGCGAACGCGGCCGTCCTCGCCGAGCACACCTTCGGGGGAGCCGGCGACGACGTCATCCTCGTCCGTGTCGGCCGCGGTGTCGGTGCGGGGCTCCTCACCGGCGGCGAACCGCTCGCGGGTGCCCGCTTCGCGGCCGGGGAGATCGGCCACGTCACGGTCGGGACCGACGGCGGCCCCGCGTGCGCCTGCGGCAAGATCGGATGCCTCGAGGCTTGGCTCGCCGTCCCCGCGCTGACCGATCGCCTCGCCACCGCCGACGACCCCCAGGGTGTGCTCCGCGACGCCGGCGAGCGTCTCGGTATCGCCCTCGCGCCGATCGTCGGTGCGCTCGACCTGTCGGAGATCACCCTCTCCGGCCCCGCCGACCTGCTCGGCGGCACCCTCGCCGAGGCTGCCGCAGAGACGGTACGCACCCGGACCCTCGCCACGTTCCACGACGGGCTCCAGGTGCGCATGTCGGCCCACGGCGAGGACATCGTCCTCCGCGGTGCGGCCGTCATGGTCCTGTCCGGCCGTCTCGGCGTGTCCTGACACCGCACCACCCACCCTCCGCGGCGGCCCGGCCCGGGCCACCGCATCCCTCACAGTGAAGGAACCGCTATGAAGAAGACCCTCGGGGCACTGTCGCTCCTCGGCGCGTCAGCCCTCGTCCTGTCCGGCTGCGCCGGATCCGCCACGCCCGCCGGCGGCAGCGCCGAGACCGGCGACCTGACCGTGTGGCTGGTCGGCACCGACACCCCGCAGGACGCCCGCGACTACCTGAAGAAGACCTTCGAGGAGCAGAACGACGGGTGGACCCTCACCATCGAGGAGAAGACCTGGGCGGACACCGCTGAGGGATACGTCGCCGCGCTGTCCTCCAACGACGCCCCCGACATCGTGGAGGTCGGCAACACGCAGGCGCCCGGGTTCATCTCGCAGGGCCTGTTCGCCGACCTCTCCGACATCCAGGACGACCTCGGCGGCGACGACATGCTGCAGAGCTTCGTCGACCTCGGGTCCGAGGACGGCACGCTCTACGCCGCGCCCTACTACGCCGGGTCGCGCGTCGTGTTCTACTCGCCGTCGACCTACTCGGGCGAGATCCCCGCCACCCTCGAGGACTACGTCAAGGACGGCGTCGCGGCGACCACCGCCACGAAGTCCGGCATCTACGCGCCGGGCAAGGACTGGTACAACGCCCTGCCGTACGTGTGGGCGAACGGTGGCGAGATCGCCACCCTCGAGGGCGATCAGTGGGTCGGTGGCTTCTCGAGCGAGGGCGGCATCGCCGGTCTGACCATGCTGCAGGACGTCTACGAGAACGCCACGATCGCACCCGCGGATGCGGACGAGGCCGACCCGCAGGTGCCCTTCTGCGCCGACGAGATCGGCTTCCTCTCGGCGCCCGCGTGGGTCAAGTGGTCGATCCTCGCGGCGGCCGATGCCGAGGCCCCCGGATGCCCGGACGGTGCCGGCAAGGACCTCGCCGCCTTCGCCCTCCCCGGCATGACGGCGGGCGAGGTCGCCCCGGTCTTCGCCGGTGGGTCGAACGTCGCGATCGCCGCGAAGTCCGACGCGCCCGAGATGGCGCAGGCGGCGCTGGAGATCATCCTCTCCGAGGGCTACCAGAAGATCCTCGCCGAGAACGGGCTCATCCCCGCGCGCACCTCGTTCGCGCAGTACCTGCCCGACGATGAGATCACCGCCGAGGCGGCGAAGGCCGCGGCATCCTCCAAGGCCGTCCCGGCCAGCCCGAAGTGGGCCGAGGTCGAGTCCGCCGGCATCATCAAGGACGCGCTCGTGAAGATCGCCCAGGGCGGCGACGTCACCCAGATCGCGACCGAGCTCGACGGTCAGATCGAGTCGATCCTCAACTCCTGACCCCTCGGTGCAGGGGGCGGCGACGCCCCCTGCACCTCTTTCGGAGGATGCCGATGACCGCCACCCTGACCCGGCCCGCACCCGAGCAGCCGCCGCGAGACCGCTTCGCCGCGGGCGCGCGGGATCGGGCCCGCCGCCGCAAGGACGGGGCCGCAGCCCTCACCCTGCTCGGCCCGTCGCTCGTGATACTCGCCGTGATGGTCGGATACCCGGCCGTCCTCATGGTCGTCCAGTCGTTCACCGACTACTCGATCCGCAACAAGGTGCAGGGCACCCTGCCCGACGTGGTCGGGTTCGCGAACTACCTCGAGGTCTTCACCGCCTCGGACTTCCCGGCCGTCCTCGTGCGCAGCCTCGGGCTGATGCTCGTGATGACCGCGCTCATCGTGGGGCTCGGCGCCCTCGTGGCCGTGCTGATGACGCGCCTGACCCGCGGGTGGCGACTGCTCGTCTCGATCGGCCTGCTCCTGGCCTGGGCGATGCCGCCCCTGGCGGCCACCACGGTCTGGGGCTGGATCTTCGACGCCCAGTACGGGCTGGTGAACTGGCTGTTCAACACCGCGACGGGCACCTCGGATTTCACGAACCATTCGTGGCTGCTCGACCCGTGGTCGTTCTTCGTCGTGCTGACGATCATCGTCGTGTGGCAGGGCGTGCCCTTCGCGGCCTTCACCCTCTACGCCGCCCTCGGGCAGGTACCCGGCGAGGTGCTCGAGGCGGCCGCGCTCGACGGGGCGACCGGCCTGCAACGGTTCCGCCTCGTCGTCTACCCGTACCTCCGCAACGTCGTGACCGTCGTCGTCGTGCTGCAGGTCATCTGGAACCTGCGCATCTTCACGCAGGTGTACACGCTGCAGCAGCGCGGCGGTCTCGTGTCGGAGACGAACGTCCTCGGCACCTACATCTTCCGGCAGGGGGTGGGGGAGTTCGGGGTGACGAGCGCGATCGGCGTGCTGACCGTCATCCTCCTGCTCGCCCTGTCCTGGGGCTACGTCCGCACGACCCTCAGGGAGGAGGAGCTGTGAGCACGCAGATCACGCCTGCCGCTCAGCTGTCGACCGTCGGCGTCGACGAGGTCGCCGGCCGCGTCGGCCGCGCGAAGACGCCCGCGCCCGGGTCGCTCGCCGCTCGCCGCCGGCGGCGCTCGCCGGCGGGCCGACTGGTCCTCAACCTGGCCGCCCTCGTCGTGTTCGTCTGCTCGGTCTTCCCGGTGTACTGGATGCTGAACATGTCGTTCACGAGCGGCGAGTCGATCATCAGCCGCACCCCGAGCTTCCTCCCGCTGGACTTCACGCTCCGCAACTACGAGACGGCGTGGACCCGCGAGGCGGCGCCCGGGCAGACCGACTTCGTCCACGGCCTGCTGAGCTCTGCCGCCGTGACCGTCGGGGTGCTCGTCGCCACGCTGCTCGTCGCGTTCCTCGCCTCGATCGCGGTGGCCCGCATCCGTTTCCGGGGTCGGCGATCGTTCATCGTCGCGGTGCTCATCGTGCAGATGATCCCGGGCGAGGCGATGATGTTCACGATCTACGGGATGATCGACGACTGGCGGCTCATGAACACCCTCGTCGGGCTCGGGATCGTCTACGTCGCCGCCGTCGTCCCCTTCACGATCTGGACCCTCCGAGGGTTCGTCGCCGGTGTGCCGGTCGATCTCGAGGAAGCCGCGATGATCGACGGCTGCACCCGGTCGCAGGCGTTCTGGAAGGTCACCTTCCCCCTGCTCGCGCCCGGGCTCGTCGCCACCGGCGTCTTCGCCTTCATCCAGTCGTGGAACGAGTTCACGATGGCGCTCCTCCTGCTGCGCGGGCAGAACCTCACCCTGCCGCCGTGGCTGCTGTCGTTCCAGTCCGCGACCGAGGCGACGAACTGGGGCGCGGTGATGGCGGCATCCACCCTCATCTCCATCCCGGTGGTCGTCTTCTTCCTCATCGTCCAGGGGCGGATGTCGGGCGGACTCGTCTCGGGCGCCGTGAAGGGCTGACGTGCGCATCGGAGTGGATGTCGGTGGCACGAAGACCCTCGCCGTCGCGGTGGACGACGCCGGCCGTGTCGTCGCCGAGGAGCGACGGCCGACGGGATGGGGCCCCCGGGCGGTGGTGGACGGGATCGTCGCCGTCGTCGCGGCGGTCGCCGGCGGCGCCCGGCCCGCCGCGCTCGGCATCGGTGTGCCGGGTCAGATCTCGCCCGCCGGAGTCGTCCGCCATGCCCTCAACCTCGGCATCGACGTCTTCGATCTCGCCGACGCGGTGAGGAGCGGGGTCGGAGTGCTCCCGCTCATCGAGAACGACGTCCGCGCGGCCGCCGTCGGCGCGGCATCCCTCCTCCCTGCCGCCGGAGCGGTCGCCTACCTGAACCTCGGGACCGGGATCGCCGCCGGGATCGCTCGGGACGGGATGCCGTGGCGCGGCGCCCGCGGCGCGGCGGGGGAGATCGGCCACATCAGCGTGGACCCCGCCGGCCCCGCCTGTCGGTGCGGGCAGCGCGGATGCATCGAGGCGCTCGCGGGCGGAGCGGCCGTCGCCGCCCGATGGGCGAGACCCGCCGTTCTGCCGGTGGTCGACGTGTTCGACGCCGCGGATGCGGGTGATCCGCTCGCCGCCGCGCTGCGCGCGGACGTCGTGCGCGGCGTGACGGCCGCCGCCCACCTGCTCGTCCTGACCGCCGACGTCGATCTCGTCGTGCTGGGCGGCGGGGTGTCGCACCTCGGGGAGCGACTGCGTGATCCGGTGCGCACGGCGCTGGCGGCCGCGGCATCCGGCTCCGCCTTCCTCACCTCGCTGGACCTGCCCGATCGCGTCGTGCCGACGCCCCCCAGCGCGCCGGTCGGCGCGCTGGGGGCGGCACTGCTGGCGGGTGCGCCCGCGCCCGCCGTGACGGGGGTCTGAGGTCGGCTCGCGTTCCGAATTCAGTCTCGGCGGGCCGCGCATTCTCGAGACAGCCCAGATCCCGCGGCCCGCGTCGGCCCCTCGTCGGGCGGAGACTGAATACCGAACGCCCCGGGCTGCCGACGGTGGCGGATGCCGCGTCAGACCGTGCCGGTGAACACCCGCCGCACCCGCAGCTCGGCGTCGAGCAGCACCGCATCGGCGACGGCGCCGACGGCGAGCGAGCCGAGCTCGGGCCGGCCGATCGCGCGCGCCGGGGTGGAGGTGAGCGCAGCGACCGCGGCAGACAGCGGGACCCCGGCGGCGACCGCGGTGCGCAGGGCGGCGTCCTGCGTGAGCGTCGACCCGGCGATCGTGCCGTCTGCCAGGCGCGCGACGCCCGCCTCCACCGTGACGGACAGCGATCCCAGGCGGTAGGTTCCGTCGGTCGCGCCCGCGGCGGCCATCGCGTCGGTCACGAGGGCGACGCGGCCGGGTGCTGCGGCGAAGATGATGCGGATGACGTCGGGGTGCACGTGGACGCCGTCCGCGATGACCTCGATCGTCACCCGGGGGTCGCCGGTCGCGGCCCCCACGGGCCCGGGCGCACGGTGGTGCAGGCCGGGCATCGCGTTGAACGCGTGTGTCAGCACGGTGGCGCCGGCGTCGAACGCCTCACGGGTGAGATCGGCGTCGGCGGAGGTGTGCCCCACGGCGACGACCACCCCGGCCCGGGTGAGGGCCCCGATCGCCCCCGGCCCGCCGGGCAGTTCGGGGGCGAGGGTCACCTGCACGAGCGAGCCCCGGGCGGCCGTGATCAACGCGTCCACGGCGTCGGGCGTCGGCGCGATGAGAAGGTCGGGGTCGTGCGCACCGTGATGCCCCGGGTCGAGGAAGGGGCCTTCCAGGTGCGCGCCGAGGATCCCGGCATCCGCGTCGGCCAGGTCGGCGATGACACCGAGTCGTGCCTGCAGATCCGCCAGCGATCCGGCGACGAGGGAGAGGACGGCGCGGGTCGTGCCGTGCGCGAGGTGCAGGGCGCGGGATGCCCGGATCGCGTCGGCGCCCTCTTCGTGCGCCCGTCCGCCGCCGCCGTGCCCGTGCAGATCGACGAAGCCGGGCGTCAGCAGAGCGCCCTCGCCGGCGATCTCCTCGGCGTCGACGACCTCGTCCGCACCGAGCGCGCGCCAGGCGTCGCCCGTACCTCGCGCGGTGACGCGACCCCCCTCGGCGCGGATCCATGCGCCCGGCGTTTCGGTGCCGCCGTCGACGAGCCGCGCTGAGTGGATGATGCGGCTCACGTCGTCCACGGCACCTCCTCGAGAGCGGGGAAGTGGATGTCGAGGTTCGTCCACAGCGGTCCGAGCCCCCCGACGCGGCCGCGGAACGACTCCCACGACCGCTCGGCTCCGGTCGCGGGCGACCAGGCGATCTCGGCCGCGGCGGCGATGCGCGGGAAGGCGAGAGCGTCGATGTCGTCGAGGGTCGCGACGGTCTCGGTCCACAGCGGCGCCTCGACACCGAGGATCGCCTCCTCGCCGACACCGTCGACCACCTCCGTCGGCTCCCAGCCGTACGCACGGGCGAGGCTGGTCGGACCGTTCGCCCAGGTGAGCCCGAGGGCGGAGTCGGCCGTCGGCTTCATGTCGAGGTAGATCGCGTCCGCGGGCGACAGGATCAGCCGGCCGCCGCGCTCGGCGAACGCGCGCGCGTGGCGGGCCGCGGCATCCGTCGGCGAGACGAAGCCCCAGAACTGGCCGACCGTGCCGGGGGCGAGGCCCGACGCGGCGCCCGCTTCGTGCCACGCGACGGGGGTCTTGCCGAGACCCGCGATGACGGCGCTCGCCTGCGCGACGAAGCGGGCGAAGTCCTCGGGGTCGGTGCCCAGCGACTCGTCCCCGCCGAAGTGCAGCCACGGACCCGGGGTGAGGTCCGCCAGTTCGGTGAAGACGTCGCGGACGAAGGCATCCGTCGCTTCGTCGCCGATGCGCAGGGAGGAGAACCCGACGCCGATCCCCGTATACGGTTCACCGGCGACGGGGATCGAGCCCTCCGTGATGACCTCGACGACCGGCGCCGCGGCGATCTCGGGATAAGCCAACCCGACGGCGTGCGTGTGGCCGGGCATGTCGAACTCGGGCACGACCGTCATGTGACGGGATGCCGCGTAGGCGACGATCTGGCGGTAGTCGTCCTGCGTGTAGAAGCCACCGGCCGCGCCGCCGACGGCGGTCGCCGACGCTGTCGCGGTGAGCTCGGGGCGCGAGCGCAGCTCGAGACGCCAGCCCTGGTCGTCAGACAGGTGCAGGTGCAGGACGTTGAGCTTGAGGCATGCCGCCCGGTCGATGTACGCCCGTACGGTGGCGACGTCGTGGAAGTGGCGTGCGACGTCGAGCATCACTCCGCGATAGGCGAACCGCGGAGCGTCGACGGCGCGCACCGCCGGGACGACCCAGGAGTCGCCCTCGCGGCGGATGAGCTGGCCGAGCGTCTGCACGCCGTAGAAGAGACCGGCGGCATCCGCACCCGTGATCCGGATGCCGGTGGCCGACACGTCCAGCCGGTACGACTCCGCGGCGCCCGAGCCGTCGACGGTCAGCGCGATGTCGTCGCCCGCTCCGAGCTCGGCGCCGGTGCGCGTCCGAACGAGCGCGCGCAGCTGCCCGGCGGCATCCGGATCGCCCGTCACCGTCGCGCCGCTCAGCGCGAAGGGCGCGTCGCCGGTCAGCGCGACGTCGATGGGAAAGGGCACGAGGGGGAGGGGGAGCAACCGCCACCACCGTTCTGTAAGGCGTCCTAACAAAACCGATCGGGCCAGCCTATCAGCGGCGGCATCCGTTATGCTCGCAGTGTCGCGACTGGCGTTGAGGTGGGCTACCACCGGGGAGCGATTGACACGGCATTCGACCGCGCGCCTGGGCCGATGCGAGATTACCCATCCCGAAAGCCGTCGTCAGGAGATCGCATGACCGATTCGCTGTTCAACGCCCCGCTGTCCGAGGTCGACCCCGAGATCGCCGATGTGCTCGAGCGGGAGCTCGACCGTCAGCGCGGGTTCCTCGAGATGATCGCCTCCGAGAACTTCGTGCCCGTCTCGGTGCTGCAGTCGCAGGGCTCCGTACTCACCAACAAGTACGCCGAGGGTTACCCCGGTCGCCGGTACTACGGCGGCTGCGAGGTCGTCGACGTCGCCGAGGAGCTCGCCATCGAGCGCGCCAAGGCTCTATTCGGCGCGGAGTTCGCCAACGTCCAGCCCCACTCGGGCGCGTCCGCCAACGCGGCGGTGCTGCACGCCATCGCCCGCCCGGGCGACACGCTGCTCGGTCTGTCGCTCGACCACGGCGGTCACCTCACGCACGGCATGAAGATCAACTTCTCGGGCCGTCTCTACAACATCGTGGCGTACGGCGTCGACGCCGAGACCTCGCTCGTCGACATGGACGAGGTCCGTCGCCTCGCGCTCGAGCACAAGCCGAAGGTCATCATCGCCGGCTGGTCGGCCTACCCCCGTCAGCTCGACTTCGCCGCCTTCCGCGCGATCGCCGACGAGGTCGGCGCGCTCCTGTGGGTCGACATGGCGCACTTCGCCGGTCTCGTCGCCGCGGGCCTGCACCCCTCCCCGGTGCCGCACGCGCACGTGGTCAGCTCGACGGTGCACAAGACGATCGGCGGCCCCCGCTCGGGCTTCATCCTCACCAACGACGCCGACATTGCCAAGAAGATCAACTCGGCCGTCTTCCCGGGTCAGCAGGGCGGCCCGCTCATGCACGTGATCGCCGCCAAGGCGACGGCGTTCAAGCTCGCGGCATCCGAGGCGTTCAAGGAGCGCCAGCAGCGCACCGTCTCGGGCGCGGCGATCCTCGCCGACCGGCTCTCGCAGCAGGACGTGAAGGATGCCGGCATCTCGGTGCGCTCCGGCGGTACCGACGTGCACCTGGTGCTCGTCGACCTGCGCGACGCGGCGATCGACGGCAAGCAGGCCGAGGACCTGCTGCACGAGATCCGGATCACGGTGAACCGCAACGCGGTGCCGAACGACCCGCGTCCGCCGATGGTCACCTCCGGCCTGCGCATCGGTACGCCCGCGCTCGCGACCCGCGGCTTCGGCGACGCCGAGTTCACCGAGGTCGCCGACGTCATCGCGCTGGCGCTGCAGCCCGGCGCCGATCTCGAAGCGCTGCGCGAGCGCGTCGCGACCCTCGCCGACGCCTTCCCGCTGTACCCCGGCCTCCAGCAATGAGCCGCGGCATCCGCCCCCTCCTCCGGCCGCGAGACTGCACGCACGCGACGAGACAGCGGTCTGGGACCGCAGTCTCGTGCTCGCGGTGCAGTCTCGCGGTCGAGGGGCGACGACAGGAGACATCGTGACCGCACAGATCCTCGACGGCAAGGCGGCGTCGGCCGCGATCAAGACCGAGCTCGCCGAGCGGGTGGCCGTGCTCAAGGAGCACGGTGTGACGCCCGGCATCGCCACCGTGCTCGTGGGGGCCGACCCGGCATCCCAGCTCTACGTCGGGATGAAGCACCGGCAGTCCGAGGCGATCGGCATGAACTCGATCCAGCGCGAGCTCCCCGCGGATGCCACGCAGGAGCAGGTCGAAGCACTCATCGACGAGCTGAACGCCGACCCGGCGTGTCACGGCTACATCGTGCAGCTGCCGTTGCCGAAGCAACTCGACACCGACCGCATCCTCGAGCGGATCGATCCCGAGAAGGATGCCGACGGCCTGCACCCGACGAACCTCGGTCGCCTGGTGCTCAACGTCAACACGCCGATCACCTCGCCCCTGCCATGTACACCGCGCGGCGTCATCGAGCTGCTGCTGCGCAACGGTTACGACCTGGCGGGCAAGCACGTCGTCGTCGTCGGCCGGGGCGTCACGATCGGCCGCTCGATCGGCCTGCTGCTGACCCGCCGCGAGTACAACGCGACCGTGACGCTCACCCACACCGGGACGACCGACCTCGGCGCGCACCTGCGCCAGGCCGACGTCATCGTCGCCGCCGCGGGCGTGAAGCACATCGTCACGGCTGAGCACGTCAAGCCCGGCGCCGCGGTGCTCGACGTGGGCGTCACCCGCGAGGACGACCCCGAGACTGGCAAGAGCCGCGTCTACGGCGACGTGCACCCGGACGTCGCGGAGGTCGCCGGCTGGCTCTCGCCCAATCCCGGCGGCGTCGGTCCCATGACCGTCGCGCTGCTGATGACGAATGTCGTCGAGGTCGCCGAGCGCGCGGCGGGTCTGCGGGACTGAGCCCGCGCCGCGCGCTCGCGGATGCAACAGATCGTCGGCGACACGCCGGTGAGGCACGGGTGGATGCCGGGTGTCGCCCGGCATCCATTGCATCCGCGAACGCGGCATCCGCCTGCGCGGCATCCGCGCACGCCGCGCCCGAGCGCGGACGTCAGGCGGTGAAGCGCGCGAGGAACGCGCGGGTGCGCTCCTCGCGCGGATGCCGCAGCACGGCCGACGGCGGACCCTGCTCGACGATCGTGCCGGCGTCGAGGAACACGACATGGTCGGCGACATCGCGTGCGAACGCCATCTCGTGCGTCGCCATGAGGATCGTCGCGCCCTCCGAGGCCAGGTCGCGGACGAGCCCGAGCACCTCGCCGACGAGCTCCGGGTCGAGGGCCGAGGTGATCTCGTCGAGGAGCAGCACCTCGGGATCGGTGGCGATCGCACGCGCGATGGCGACACGCTGCTGCTGACCGCCCGAGAGGCGATCGGGGTGGTCCTTCGCCTTGTCGGCGAGTCCGACCCGGGCCAGCAGCTCGCGGGCGCGGGCCTCGGCCTCGCGTCGCGGCATCCGATGGACGACGCGGGAGGCGAGAGTGACGTTGTCGAGCACGGACAGGTGCGGGAAGAGGTTGAAGCTCTGGAAGACCGCCCCCAGCCGTGCGCGGACGCGGTTGCCGTCGACCCGCGGGTCGGAGATGTCCTCGTCGCCGAGGAAGATCTGCCCGTCATCGATCGGTTCGAGCAGGCCCAGGCATCGCAGCAGGGTCGACTTGCCCGAACCGCTCGCGCCGATGAGGGCGACGACCTCGTGCGCGGCGAGCGAGACGTCGACCCCTCGCAGCACGTCGCGGTCGCCGAAGGATTTGTGGATGCCGGTGGCCCGCAGCACCGCCGGGCCGGCCGTGCCCGTCACAGCACCGATCCCGTCTGCTCGCGCTCGCGGAGCCTCGCCGTGTACCAGTCGGTGAGCCGGATGGTGGGGATCGCGAGCAGGATGAAGAGGATGCCGGCGACGACGTACGGCGTGAAGTTGTAGGTCGTGGCGACCACGCCCTTGGCGCGCGCGAGCGCGTCGAGGCCCGCGATGACCGAGATGAGCCCGACGTCCTTCTGCATGGAGACGAAGTCGTTCATGAGCGCCGGCGTCATCTTGCGCAGCGCTTGTGGCAACACGACCCGTCGGAGCGACTGCACGTGGCTGAGGCCCAGGGCGCGGGCGGCGAGGCGCTGCGACGGGTGGACGGACTCGATGCCCGCGCGGATCACCTCGGCGACGTACGACGAGTAGGTGAGCGTGACCGCGAGAACGCCGAGGAACAGCTCGTCGATCCGCTCACCCACGACCGTCGGCAACCCGAACCCGACGAGGTAGAGGACGATGATGAACGGCAGGCCGCGGAACAGGTCGGTGTAGCCGGCCGCCAGCATCCTGACCGGGAAGAACACCGGACCGCGGAGCGTCCGCAACAGCGCGATCAGCATCGCGACACCGCCGACCGTGAAGACCGAGATGCCGAGCACGGTGAGGTTGAGCAGGAAGCCCTCCCACACGACAGGCAGCGCCTGCAGGGCGACGGCCGGGTCGAAGAAGCTCCGCTGGACTTTCGACCAGCCCTCGGTGTTGATCACGGTCGCCCACACGACGACGGCGAAGACGAGGGTCGACGCGATGGCGATCAGCACGGATCGCCGCTCGCGGCCGCGCCGGTAGGCGCGACGGTCGAGCTCGAGCTCGCTCGGGATGCGGGTGGTCACGGATCGACGCTAGCGCGCCCTCACTGGAGCTCGGTGACGCCCTCGGTCAGACCCGAGAGCCACTTCTCCTCGAGGTCGGCCAGCGTGCCGTCCTCGCGGAGCTCGTCGACGGCGGCACTGACGGACGGCGTCAGCGGCGAGTCCTTCGCGAGCAGCAGCCCCCACTGGTCCTCGATGCCCGACTTGGGCAGCTCGCCCACGAAGAACGAGTTCTCGATGTAGAAGTTGACCGCGACGTAGGCGGTCGGGGTGTCGAGGACGACGGCGTCGACCTGGCCGGCGCTGAGGGCGGCGGTCGCGTCCTCGTTCGAGTTGTAGAGCTTCGGCTCGAGCCCCAGGTCGAGCGCGTCGAGCGTGAGGGCGCTCGTCGAGTTCGCCATCGCACCGATCGTGATGTCCTTCAGACCCTCGAGATCGGTGACGCCGTCGGCCTTGCCGCCCTTGAGCGCGATGAGGGACTGGCTGGCGGCGTAGTAGGGCGACGAGAAGTCGACGCCCTGCTTGCGCTCGTCGGTGATCGTGTACTGCTGGATGTTGAAGTCGAAGCTCTTCGGGCCCGGCGCGATGGCCGCGTCGAAGCTCGTGCGCACCCACTCGACGTCGTCCTTCGCGAAGCCGAGCTTGTCGGCGACGGCGTACGCGACGGCGGCTTCGAAGCCTTCGCCCGACTCGGGGTCATCGTCGATGACGTACGGCTCGTAGGCGGTCTCGCCGGTCGCGATCGTGAGCGTGCCGGGGGTGACGTAGTCGTCGGGGGAGGGTCCGGCATCAGACGACGACGACGCACTCGGGGCGGCGCTGGTCGCGCAGCCTCCGAGGAGCAGAGCGAGCGCGGCAGCGGACGCGGCGAGTGCGGTGCGCAGGGCGGGACGACGGGACATGAGGGCCTCCGGAGGCGCCGAGCGGGCTCGGTCGAGGGGGTTCGGGTGGCGTCCCGCGCGCGTGCGGTCGGGTGCCGACCCTCATTCTCGCGCGACGACGGATGCCGCGGGTGCCGGAGCGTCGCTTTGTTACACGCCCGTCATCGTGACCGGGCGATCGCGCGGTTGAGAGGATGGGGGCATGGTCCCCACCCGCACCCTCATCGTCGGCTCCGGTCGGATCGGCACGCGCGTCGCGGACGCGCTGCGCCGCGCGGGCGGCGAGGTGTGGACGCTCCGGCGTTCCGCGGCATCCGAGCCCGATGATCACCACCTCGCGGCGGACCTCTCCCGCCCGCTGAGCAGCCCGCTCCCCGCCGTGGACGCGGTCGTCGTGACGCTGCCGCCTGGCGAGGACGAGGGCTTCCTCGCTGCCGCCGCGGCACACGTCGCAGCAGCATTGCCTGGCCCGCCTTCCCGGACGGTGTGGGTCTCGTCGACGCGCGTGCTGGAGGGGTACGGCGATGAGCGACCGCTGACCGAGGCAGACGAACCGCGCCCCGTGAGCGCGCGTGCGCAGCAGTTGGTCGACGGCGAGGTGCGCGCAGTCAAGCTGCTGGACGCGGTGGTCCTGCGTCCGGCGGGCATCTACGGACCCGGCCGCGACCGGCTCATCCGGCAGGTGCGGACGGGCACCCCCGTCGACCACGACCGCCGGACGAACCGCATCCACGAGACCGACGTCGTCCGCACGATCCTCGCCCTGCTCGAGGCCGACGCTCCGCCGCGCGTGCTTCACGGGGTGGACGAGCGCCCCGCGACCCTCGGAGAGGTCGTGACCTTCCTCGCCGCTCGACTCGGTGTGCCGGTGCCGCCGCACGGAGAGCCCGGCGACCGGCGTGGGACTGTGCTGGACGGCTCGGTGCTGCGATCGGTGGTCGGCGAGCTCGCCTTCCCGACGTTCGAGGACGGCTACGGCGAGATGCTCACGGCGTCGGCCTGATCCTGGCGGATGTCGGCGGCCGGGGGGAGGATGACGGCATGACGGTCGAACCCCGGATCCTGGACTGGCTGCGCGACTCGGACCCCTCGCTGCGATGGCAGGTCGAGCGCGACCTGGAAGGCGAGCCCGAAGAGGTCTGGCAGGCCACGCGCTCCCGCGTCGCGGCGGAGGGTTTCGGCGCCGCGCTCCTCGCGCAGCAGGGCGACGACGGGCAGTGGGAGGGGGGCGCGTACTTCCCCGCGGGCTTCTTCGGCAGCCCGGAGTCCGAGATGCCCGGTCAGCCGTGGACGGCGACGACCTGGACGCTGAAGGACCTGCGCGAGTGGGGGGTCCCGGCATCCGTCCTGGGGGACACGGCCGCACGCCTCGACCGCAACAGTCGCTGGGAGTACGACGACCTGCCCTACTGGGGCGGCGAGGTCGACGTCTGCATCAACGCGTTCACGCTGGGGACCGGGGCATGGGTGGGAGCCGACGTCTCTCGGCTCGCTCAGTGGTTCCCGGAGCACCAGCTCGCCGACGGCGGATGGAACTGCGAGGCCGAGGAGGGCGACTCGGTGCGCTCGTCGTTCCACTCCACGCTCAACGTCGTGCGGGGCATGCTCGCGTACGAGCAGTTCACGGGCGACACCGCCCTGCGCGAGAGCCGCCGGCGCGGGCAGGAGTACCTGCTCGCACGCCGGCTCGCGTACCGCCTCTCGACCGGCGAGCAGGTGGGGCCGTTCGTGACGCAGTTCGTCTACCCGAACCGGCACCGCTACAGCGCGCTCGCCGCCCTCGACCACTTCCGCGAGGCCTCCCTGCACGACGGCACCCCGCCCGACGAGCGGCTCGCGGACGCCGTCGAGATGGTGCGCGCCGCGCAGCAGCCGGACGGAACCTGGCATCAGGGCCGCGTGCTCGAGGGCCGGCGCTGGTTCGACCTCGACGCCCCCGAGGGGCAGCCGTCGCGCTGGCTCACCTTCCTCGCCCTGCGCGTGCTGCAGTGGTGGGATGCCGCCGCGCACACGGTTCGGTAGGTTCGACGGCGTGACCGCCAATCCCCTCCTCCCGTCCGGCTACGACATCGTCTGGTCCGTCGTCACGGTCGTCGTGGTCGGGCTCGCGATCGTCGCGCTCGTCTCGTTGGCGCGCTCGGCGCGCGGCCTGACCTCGCTCCAGGCGCTGCTGTGGGTGGTCGTCGTGCTGTTCGTCCCGGTCCTCGGTCCGCTCGGATGGCTCGCCGTCGGGCGCCGCGCCCGTCCCACCGGTCCGGTCACGCCCCACCGCTGAGCGGCGCGCGTCAGCGCCGCAGGTTCACCTGCAGGATCTCCTCCTGATACGGGGCGCGGACCGCCCCCGAGATGCGCAGGTCGAGCAGGAGGAACGGGCGGTCCTCCGCCGGACGCTCCCGCCAGCGCGCGAGCGCGTCGAGGTCCTCGAGCGTCCGCACGACGACGCCCTCGGCACCGACGGCGCGGGCGAGGCCGGCGAAGTCGACCTCGGGGATCTCCATGGGACCGCGCGCGAGCCCCATGACGCCGTAGAGGTGCACTTCGGCGCCGTACGCGCCGTCGTTCCACACGATCGCGAGCCCGCGCCCGCGCGCGACCCGCACGGCGGATTCGAGGTCGGCGATCGCCATGAGACCCCCGCCGTCGCCCGTCGTGAGGACGATCGTGGACTCGGGCCGCGCCATCGCGGCGCCGGGGACCGACGGGAAGCCGAGTCCGATCGACTGGTAGGCGGTGCCGACCATCATCATCCGGTCGGGTGAGGCGACCGTCCAGAACATGTTCGCCCACCCGATGAAATGCCCGCCGTCCGACACCACGACGCGGTCCTCCGGCAGCAGCTCCGCGATCGCCGCTGCGGCGCTGCGCGGGTCGAGCCGCCCGTCCGCAGCCGTCCCGTCGCCCGCGTCATGATCCCGCAGCGCTGCGACGTCCACCCGGTCGCGCCAGCGCGAGGATGATCCGCCCAGCCGCTCGAGCTCGTCGGCGATCGCACGGGCGGCGAGCGCGGCATCCGCACGCAGATACCGTCCGACCTGCGGGTGAGTGGCCGCCGGGGCGACGTCGACCTGCACGATCGTCGCGTCGGGGGAGAAGAGCCCGCCGAACCGCATCGTGAACTGGTTGAGCGAGGCGCCGAAGACGACCGCCACATCCGCGTCACGGATCGTCGCCATGGCCGCCTCAGCGCCGAAGCCTCCCGTGACCCCGAGGTCGAACTGCGGTCGCGGGAAGATCCCCCGGCCGAGGGCGGTGGATGCCGTCAGCGCACCGGACGCGTCGGCGAGACGTCCGAGTTCGTCGCCCGCACCCGCGGTCCAGGCACCCCGGCCGGCGAGGAGCAGCGGGCGCTCCGCCGCCGCCAGCGCTCGGGCGATGGCCCGGACGGTCGCCTCGGCGTGCGGCCCCGAGGGCGCGAGCGGCGCGGGCAGCACCGGATCCGGCGTCGCCGGGATCCCGCCCGCGTCGCGGCCGCCGACGTCGTAGGGGATCGCGAGCACGACGGGGATGCGGAACGAGAGTGCGTGCTCGATGGCGATGACCGTGGTGGCCGCGGCATCCGTCCTCCCGACCGTATAGGTGCGCACGCCCACAGCTGACGCGAGCGAGAGCTGGTCGACGTCCCACGGCCGCGGACCCGAAGTCGGTTCGTCGCCGACGACGAGCACGAGCGGCGCACGGGCCTGGGCGGCCTCGGCGAGGGCGGTCAGGGTGTTCGTGAAACCGGCGCCGTAGGTCGCGGTGGCAGCAGCGAGCCCGCCCCCGGCCCGGTGATGGGCGTCAGCGGCGACGACGCCGCCCGCCTCGTGACGGACAGCGGTGAAAGTGACGTCGTCGCGACGCTCGAGAGCGTCCAGGACGAGGGCGTTTCCGTTGCCCATCACCCCGAACACGTGGTCGATGTGGGCGGCGAGGGCGGAGGCGACGTGGGCGGCGACGGTGGGCATGGGAACTCCTGGAGACGATGACGACGGATGCCGTATATGTCTCGCTCCCCGCCGCGTCGCGGGTGGCTGCGTGCCCCTTTTCCGAGCACCAGGGCCTGTCGCGGTCCTGGACGGCACTCAGTGTAATCACGAGGCGTGCGCCGCGCACGCCCCCGTGTCACACTGCGGACATGCTGCAGACGATGACGATCAGCCTCACGCCCTTCGACGCGGCACGGATCGTCCTCGACCACGTGCAGTCGTCGGGGATGACCGTCGAATGCGTCGGGCAGCACGCGACGGCGACCGAGGCGGGGCATCAGATGACGCTGCTGATCTTCGAGAAGTACTACATGCGCACCAGCAGTCGGGCATCGCTGACCGTCGCGATCGAGAACCTCGCCGGCCCGACGGTCGCGGTCTTCCGCGGCTCCGGCGGGGGAGAGGGGGCGCTGTTCCGCTTCGACTGGGGCGCGAGCGCCGACTTCGCATCGAGCGTGATCGACGCGCTCCAGCCGTACGAGACGGCCTGACAGCCGATGTCGGAGCCCACTGAGGTCGCGACGGTTCGGGCGCACCGACTCCGGTCGCACCTGCTCGCCTCGCCCGCCCCCGACGTCGGCGCGGTGGTGCGGCATCTCCACGCCGTGCAGGCGCAGGACTTCGGTGCGGGGCGCTGGGCTCTCGGCATCCGTACTGCCGGCGACCTCACCGTCGATGACGTCGACCGGGCATTCGACGACGGCGAGATCGTCCGCGCCTGGACCCAGCGCGGCACGCTGCACGCCGTCGCCCCGTCGTCGGTTCCCGGCATCCTCGCCGTCACCGGCGAGCGTCAACTGCGTGCCCTCGGCGCAGACGCCGGCCTCGTCGAGCGGGCCGAGCGCGTCTTCCGGGACGCGGTGGCGACCGGGGGGCGGGCGACCCGGGCGGAGTTCTCGTCCGCGCTCGAGCGTGAGGGCGTCACCGGCTCGGCGAGGCAGGCGAACGGCGTCCTGCTCGCCCTGTCCTTCCGCGGTGTGCTGGCGCTCGGGCCCGTCGTGCCCCGCGAGGACGGCGTCACGCGCGAGCAGTACCTCGTGCCGCTCCCCGGCGGCGGCCCGGTGGGCGAGGACCCGGGCGTCGACCTGCTCCTCGCCTATCTGCGTGGGCACGCGCCGGCGTCGTCGGCCGACTTCGCCTGGTGGGCCGGGATCCCCGCGGGCGCTGCCCGCGCCGTCGTCGAGCGAGCCGGCGACAGGGTCGCCTCCGTCGGTGACGGGCTCCTCGTCGACCGGGAGGATGCCGCGGAGCCGGACTCCTCACACGCTGCAGGAACCCTCGCACTTCCCGCGTTCGACGAATACACGCTGGCCTACGCCGATCGCTCGGTCGCACTGGGCGCCGGGGACCGGGTGAGCGTCGGTCCCACGGCCAACGGCATGATGCGCGCCGTCGTCCTGCGCGGCGGCGTCGCCGTCGGAACCTGGCGGCTCTCGCTGGCGAAGGGGTCCACCGGCGAGGCGGACGCGCTGCTCTTCCCCGGAGAGACGAACAGCGGAGTAGACCTGGCACTCGCCAGGGTGCGGCGCTTCTTCGGATTCGCCTAGCGAGTCGCGGGGTGCTGCGCAAGGCGTTCTCGGCAGGAGAACCGCGCGATTACCTTCTCCTCGACACGGTCTCACCCGAAGAGGCCGCACGGGAGGGAGAGCATCGTGATCTCTCCGCTGCGCGATGTCGCCGACCGGATCCTCGTCCAGCGAGCCGTCGACGGTGACACCGCCGCTTTCGGTGAGATCGTGCGGCGGCATTCCTCCCTCGTCCGGGCGTACGTGTACCGCATCGTGAAGTCCGTCGCCGACACCGACGACGTCGTCCAGGACGCCTTCGTGACGGCCTGGAAGCAGCTCCCCACCCTCCGCGACCCGTCGGCGGTGAAGTCCTGGCTGATGCGGATCGCGGGACGCGAAGCGCTGGCGCTTGCCACGCGCAAGTCGCGAGAGGATGCTCTTGACGAGGCGACCTTGCCGCCGTCGTCAGCAGCCCTCCCCGAGCGCGCCGCGATCCAGAACGACCGCCTTGCCGCCCTGTCGCGTGCGCTGGATCGACTCAAAGAGGATCAACGGAGATGCTGGTTGCTCCGAGAAGTGGCTGAGCTCAGCTACGCCGAGATCGCAGAAGAGATGAACATGACCGACAGCACCGTCCGAGGACTGCTCGCACGTGCGCGGGCGAGCATCGCGATCGAGATGGAGGGGTGGCGATGAGGCCCGACGACGCCTCGACCCCCGACTGCGGGCGCACCATCGACGAACTCAGCAGCTACGTCGAAGCCGGCCGCACGCCGCGCGACCCGCACATCGAGTCGTGCCCCGACTGCCTCAACGCCGTCGAAGCGCTCGAGCGGGTGGGACAGCTCTCGCGCGACCTCGTCGCCGACGACGCCGAACGGATGCCGCGGCCTCCGGAGAGCTGGTTCGAAGGCATCCTCTCGGTCATCCACTCCGAGCTGCGCGCAGGCCGGAGCTTCCCGATCCACCACCCCGATCCGCGTGTGACGATCACCGTCACCGAGGGCGCCGTGCGTTCACTGGTGCGCTCGAGTGCGGACTCGCTCGACGGGATCTACCTGGGACGCACCGAGATCATCGGCGATGCCGAGACGCCGGGCGCCCCGGTGCGCATCGACCTGACCGCGTCGGTGGCCTGGGGTCGGTCGATCCCCGAGCTGACCTCCGCGCTCCGCGACCTCGTCTACCGCGTCCTCGCCGAGCACACCGAACTCAACGTCACCGCTGTCAACGTCGCCGTCGAGGAACTGCACGGCACAGAAGGGGAGGAGTGAGCATGTCCGAGCCGCTCTCCGACGACCAGCCCGACCTCGTCGCCCGCGTCCGGGCCGTGGACGGTGTGACCGACGTCTACTCGCCACGATCGGCCATCGGTCGCATCCCCGGCCTCATCGCCGCGGCTGCCGGCAAGGCCGACGACCGGATGGCGGAGGTCGCGGTCACCGTCCGCGACGGCGTGCCGCTGGTCGCCGCCCGGATCGCGACCGCCTCCCTGGACAGCACTCCCGACGCCGCCCGGCGCGTGGCCGACGCGCTGCTGGCGAACACGCCCGACGACGCACGCATCAGCATCCAGATCGCCCGGATCCACTGACCTCAGAACCCCCTCGAAGATTCTCCGAACTTTTTTGTGACGAATCCGGACGCCCGGCCCTCTTATCTGTGAGGCCGACAACAGCGGCCCACGACGCACCGACAGGGCGTCGCCAGATCGTTTGAGAAAGAGGAGAATCATGGCCACCGAGACCCCCAAGACCACCGCTCCCGTCACCCCGGGCGCCGGTCGCGTGGACCGCACGACGCCCGCCGTCGACGAGACCTCGTCCGCCACGAACGGCACCACGGTCATCGCCGACGGTGTCGTGGCCAAGGTCGCCGGCATCGCGGCCCGTGAGATCCCCGGCGTGCACGCGCTGGGTGGCGGCGGAGCCCGCGCCCTCGGCGCCATCCGCAACGCCATCAACGCCACCGACCTCGGTCAGGGGGTGAAGGTCGAGGTCGGCGAGACCCAGGCCGCTGTCGACCTCACCATCGTCGTGGAGTACCCCACTCCCGTCCACCAGGTCGCCGCGCAGGTGCGTGACGCCGTCGCCGGCGCCATCACCCGCCTCGTCGGGCTCGAGGTCGTCGAGGTCAACGTGACCGTCGACGACGTCCACATCCCGGGTGACGAGGACGACGAGGCCGAGGAGTCGCGCGTCTCATGAGTGCCACGATGAAGGGCGCCCTCCTCGGCGCCGTGCTCGCCGTCGCCGCTCTCGTCTTCGGGTTCTGGGGCTTCCTGCTCGTGAGCCTGTTCATGGCGATCGGTGCCGTGATCGGACGCGTTGTGTCCGGCCAGCTCGATCTGCGGGCCGTGACCGACGCCTTCACGGGACGGCGTACGTCCTGATGCGTATCGACACCGACGGAACCGCGGTCGGCGGGTCCTCGCGACCCGCCGCCGTGGAGCCCGGCGTCGCCGGCCGTACGGATGTCGCCGAGCGAGTGCTCGTCGGCATCGCGCGGGCGGTGTCCGCCGATGTCATCGGCGTCCCGCGGGGCAAGGTTTCCGTGGGTGTCGCCGATCGACGGGACGGCATGGCTGTGAAGATCTCGAGCCCCCTGCCGGTCCCCGACCTCGATGATCTCGAGGCGGTGCGCGGCACCGTCCCCGTCCTCGAGCGCGCCGCGCGGATGCAGGAGCAGCTGCGCGACCGATTGACCCACCTTCTCGGACGCGATGTCGCCCGAGTCGACATCACTGTGACAGGTGCCCTGACACCGGAAAGGAAGCGTGTGCGATGACCACTCCCGTGCTGCGTCGCGTCGTGCGCCGCGAGACCCACTCGCCTCGCAGCGTCGCCTTCGCACTCGTCCTCCTGCTGGCCGTCCTGGCGTGCCTCTACGTCGCTGTCGAACTCATCCTCGCGCTCGCCGCGCTGCCGTCCCTGCTGGTGCGGCCCATGGCCGCGCTGGAGTGGGTCGCCGGGCTGCCGACCGATGTCCCCGTCGCCGCCGCGGTGGCGGGCGGGCTCGTCGTCGCCGCGCTCGGTGTGTGGCTCCTCGTCCTCGCCCTCGCGCCGGGACGACTGTCCAAGCACGAAGTGGATGCCGGAGGCCGTGCCGCGGTCGTTGACAACGGTGTGCTCGCGTCATCGCTCGCCCAGCGGGTGAGCGACGAGACCGGTCTCGGTCGCGACCGTGTGACGGTCGGCGTGGCCCACCGGAGCATCGACGTCACCGTCCGGCCGGGAGCCGGCATCCCGATCGACAAGGGTCAGGTCGAGGCTGTCGCCGCGGCGGAAGTCGCCGCGCTGAAGCTCGTTCGTCCCGTCCGCACCCGCGTTCGCATCGAGCGCTCCGACGAAGAGGAGAAGTCGGCATGAACGACACCAATCGTGCGCTGAATCGCACCCTGCTCTTCCTGTTCGGTCTGGTGCTCGTCGTCGCCGGAGGGGCCGCCGCCACCGCCGCCGCGGTCCCCGCCGTGGGCGAGACCTGGACCTCGTCCGGCTCCACCGTGATCGACGCGCTCCGGTCGGCGAGCGATGCCACCGCGATCGGCGGGACGACCCTCAGCTGGGCCGTCATCGGCGCGACCGCGGTCGCCCTCATCGTCGCGGTGGTCCTCATCGCCGCGATGACGACGCTCGTCAGCCGGCGCTCCAAGACGGTACTCCGCTCGAGCGGATCGCAGAACCCGCTTGGTCGGGTGACGGTCACCGAGTCGTTCGCCGCTGACGCGGTGAAGAACTCAATGAGCCGCCAGGATGACGTGGTCGCCGCGTCGGTCACCGCGCACAGCGTCAAGGACGAGCCGGTGCTCCACGTGAGCGTCACCGCCCGTCAGGGTGCCGACCCTCGCCGGATCGTCGATCACGTCGACCGCCTCGTCGACGGCCTCGCGGCAGTGACGGGCACCGACACCCCTGCTTTCGTCTCCGTCCACGGCGGTCTGCGCAGCAGGCTCGCCTCGGACGCTCCCCGGGTCAGCTGACCCACCGACACCTCGAACCAGGCACCGGTTCACCCACCCACACAGAAAGGAGACCCTCATGGGACTCGACGACAAGATCAAGAACGCCGCTCAGGACATCGCCGGCAAGGCGAAGGAAGCGATCGGCAAGGCCACCGACAACGACAAGCTCGTTGCGGAGGGCAAGGCCGACCAGACGAAGGCCGACGCCAGGAAGGCCGGAGAGAACGTGAAGGACGCCTTCAAGAAGGACTGACCTTCACTCATCTCGCGCGATTCGGGCAGCGCGAGACGGCGGGGAGCACGTGGGGGCGTGCTCCCCGCCCCACCGTGTGCGGAGCTGTTCTCCCTGATCAGGCGAACAGCTCCGCACCGGCGTATGACCCGGTCCGCGCGCCGCGGGGGATCGCCCAGATCCCCGACGCCACATGGCGTACGTACTCGTTCATGAGATCCGTCGACAGCGACCGTTGCAGCGAGATGAACTGCTCGGGGGAGCGTTGATACGACAGGAAGAACAACCCCGCATCCAACCGGCCGAGGTCGGTGTTGCCGTCGACGTAGTTGTATCCGCGTCGCAGGATGCGGATGCCCCGGTTCAGCTCCGGATGGGCCAGGCGCACGTGCGAGGCGGCGTCGATGGCGGGGGAGCCGGAGGCATCCCGCTTTCTGAAATCGGGAGCCGTCGTCTCGGTGCCACCGGAGAGCGGGGCACCCTCGGACTTGTCGCGTCCGATGATCCGCTGCTGCTCCGACAGGCGCACGCGGTCCCACGTCTCGATGATCATCGCGACCTTGCGGGCCACGAGGTACGAGCCGCCCGCGAGCCACGCGGGTTCGTCGCCGCGCCCGACCCAGACGTGCTCGGTGAGACCCTCCGTGTCGTCCGCGAGGATGTTCGCGGTGCCGTCCTTGAACCCGAAGAGGTTGCGCGGCGTCGCCTGCGCGGCGGTCGTCTTCGAGGTCTTGCCGAACCCGAGTTGCGACCACCGCAGGCGGGCGCGGCCGAACGCGATACGACTGAGGTTGCGGACGGCGTGGACGGCGACCTGCGGGTCGTCGGCGCACGCCTGGATGCACAGGTCGCCGTTCGACAGTGCCGGGTTCAGATCGTCGCCGAGGAAGGCCGGGAGCTTCGCGAGCCCTGCCGGACGGAGCGAGGCGAGGCCGTACCGGTCCGTCCCGTCCGCGGCCTCGAAGAGGGTGGGGCCGAACCCGAAGGTGATGGTGAGAGCGGATGCCGGCAGCCCGAGCGCCTCGCCGGTGTCGTCCGGCGGCGCCTCGGGCGACCCGCCGACCGCTCCCGTCGCACTGACGTCGAGGCCCTGCGTCATCCGGGCAGCCGCGTAGCTCCAGTCCTGCAGCACGGACTGCAGGTCGGCGCGGTCGGTGCCTTCCATCATGTCGAAGGATGCAAAGTGCAGGTGATCCTGCATCGGGGTCGTGATCCCGGCCTGGTGCTCCCCGAAGAAGGGGTGGACGGAAGCATCGGCCACGTTCGAGTGCCCGAGGGAGCTCGCGGCCCACGCCCCGCCGCCCGCACCGAGGGCGAGGCCCGTGGCGCCGACGCCGGCGGCCAGACCGAACAGCCCCCGGCGGCTGAGTCCGGGACGCGGCGCGTCCGGGGACTCCGTCTCCTCCGCGGTCACTGCAGGACGGTCGCGGTCAGCCGCGACAGCGGTTCGGCGAGGGCGTTCAGAAGGTCCGTCAGGGTGCGCTTGTCGTCGTCGGTGAGCGTGCGATAGGCGACGAATCCGTCCGTCAGTGAGCCGTGTTCGGCCAGCGCCGCCTCGAGGTCGTCGTAGCGGCCGGTGATCTCCTTCGTGAGCGCCGCCCCGTCCGCACCGGTGGCAGCGGTGAGGTCCTCGACGAGGGAGAAGGCCATCTTCGAGCCTTCGACGTTGGCCGCGAAGTCCGACAGGTCGGTGCCCGACCACCAGTCCTCCTCGCCCGTGATCTTGCCGGTCGCGACCTCGTCCAGGAGCGCGATGGCCCCATTGGATATCCCCGCCACCCCCTGTGCGTCGAGAGCCTGCTGGAACGCGTCGGAGTGGACGTAGTCGTTCAGCTCTGCGACGTCGGCGATGAGCTGGTCACCGAAGGCGGCGCGCTCTGCGGTCGTCGACGGTGCCCAGTCCTGCCAGGCGGGAGTCTCGCCGTCGGCGTTCAGCGCGTCCTTCTCCGGCACCCAGAGGTCCTTCTCGATGCGGTGGAAACCGGTCCAGTCGAGGCCCTCCGCGACGGCGTCGACCTCGCGGTAGTCGATCCGCGGGTCGAGGTCTCCGAGGGACTCCGCGACGGGCTCGATCCGCTCGTAGTATGCGCGGACCCTCGGGAACTGCGCGCGGGCCTCGTCGTCCTTCCCGGATTCGTAGGCGGTCACGAAGGTGTCGACAGCCGGCACGAGCTGCTCGACCTGATCTTTCACGAAGGCCGCGTAGAGGTCGACGGCCTTCTCCTTCTGCTCGGCGTCGTCGCCGGTGGCGGCGACCGTGTCGCCGGTGACCGTGAAGTCCGCCCGGCCGATGCCCTCACCCACCATTCCGGGCTTGCAGAGCGTCGTGTACGCGCCCGGCTGGGCGACGACGGTGAGGGTACGCTCGGCGCCGGGCGCGATGTTCTCCACTTCGCCGATGATCCGCAGGCCGTCCTCGGCGAGGAGGTAGAACTCCGTCACCTGCGAGCTCCGGTTCGAGACGGCGAATGTCAGCGTGCCGCTGGTCGCCGTCGTCGTCGAGACGTCGCACGAGTCGTCGGTCGATGTGACGGTGAGGGCGTCCGCGCCGGCCGCATCGGTCTTGGCCACGCATCCGGACAGGATGACGGCGGCCAGGGCGGTGAGGGCGAGGGCGGCGGGCGCGTGCGCGCGACGGGCGAGGGTCATGATGCTCCTTGGGATGCGGGGCGGGGCGTGGCGGCGGCGGGGGATGCCGCAGGACGGGGGCGCGGGCGTCCGAGCAGCCCGCGCACGAAGAACGTGCCGACGACGAGGAGGTAGACGCCCCAGGCGATGACCTGGAGCCACGTCATCTGCGGCATGAAGCCGACCGTGGCCTGCAGGATCGCGGCGAGCGTGCTGTCGGGGGCGATCCCACCGGTCACGTCGAACGCCCAACCGAAGGGCAAGCCGCTCCAGCCCACGCCGACGGCTCCGGTGGCCGGGTCGATCGTGGCGGCATCCGAGAACGGACCCGGCAGGGCTGCCGCCTCCTGCAGATCGTGGATCGCATAGGCGAGGACCCCGGCGGCCACGACGACGAGGAAGCCTCCGGTCCATGCGAAGAACCGGCGGAGGTCGAGGCGCACCATTCCACGGGCCAGCAACCACCCGAGGACGATCGCGACCGCGATGCCGAGGACCGCGCCGACCAGTCCGACACCCTCCTCGCCGGAGGACTGCACCATCGACCACAGGAAGAGGGTCGTCTCGATCCCCTCGCGGGCGACCGACACGAAGCCGATCAGGACGATGCCCCAGAACCCGCCCATCGCGAGGGCGCGGTCGACGCCGCGCTCCAGGTGGGACCGCATGGTGCGGGCGGTCCGCTGCATCCAGAAGATCATCCACGTCACCATGCCGACGGCCAGGAGGGAGAGCAGTCCTCCGATGAGTTCCTGCGCCTGGAAGGTGAGGGCGTAGGCGCCGAAGGTGAGGACGGCGCCGATAACCAGGACGAGCGTCGCAGCGAGCCCGACGCCCGCCCACAGTCGGGGGAGGACGTCTCGGCGCTCGATGCGCGTCAGGTAGGCGGCGAGGATGCCGACGACGAGCGCGGCCTCGAGACCTTCGCGGAGGCCGATGAGGAAGGGGGGCAGGAGCGAGGCGAGCACGGGATCTCTTCGGGTTCACGGAAGTGAGGCCGGTGCCTGCTGCCCCGTCGCAGCCCGTCCGCGGACTCGGTCGGGTCGAGTCGCGACTTAGGTTAGGCGAACCTCACCGCGTGAGCGTACACCCGGGATGCTCGGCCGTTCAACACGGCGCCGAACACGGTCCTCAGGCGTGTCGGTCGAGGAACGCGTAGACCTCGCCGTCGTCGACCCCCGGGAACATCCCGCGCGGCAGGGGGGAGAACATCTGCATGTGCACGCGAGCGCTCGGCCACGCCTTGCCCTGCCATCGCTCGGTGAGCTCGGCGTCGGGGCGGCGGCAGCACGCCTCGTCGGGGCACGTCGACGTCGCGCGCTTATGGGTCTCCCGCCCGCGGAACCAGCGGGCGTCGTCGAACGGCACGCCGACCGTGATCGAGAACTCGCCCTCGGCGGTCGTGCCGGTCTGACTCGAGCACCAGAAGGTGCCGCCAGGTGTGTCGGTGTACTGGTAGTGCTCGGTCGTGCGGTTCTGCTCGGCGAATGCCGACCGCGCCGCGAACTTCCGGCAGACGACCTGGCCCTCCACCGATCCGGTCACATCCATCGGCAGGGGGAGTCCGTCGTTCTCGTAGACCCGGTTGATCGCGCCCGCGCCGTCCACACGGAGGAAGTGCAGCGGGATGTCGAGATGTTGCGTGAGGAGGTTCGTCAGCCGCATCCCTGCCGCTTCGTGGGTCACACCGAAGGCGTCGCGGAAGTCCTCGACGGCGAGGTTGCGATCCTTCTTCGCCTGCGACAGGAACGCGACCGACGCCGTCTCCGGCATGAGGCAGCACGCCGCGTAGTAGTTGATCTCGAGACGCTGCTGCAAGAAGTCGGCGTAGTCGGTGGGCGGAGCGTGACCGAGCAGCCGGTGGGCCATGGCCTGCAGGGCCATGGACCGCAGACCGTGCCCGCCGGGGATGGAGGCCGGCGGCAGGTAGATCCGACCGTTCTCGAGATCGGTGACCGAGCGCGCCGAGTGGGGAAGGTCGCCCGCGTAGATCAGCTCGAAGCCGAGCTGCTCGGCCATGATGCTCACGGTCCGGTGGGTGAGGGCGCCGGTCGTGTGTCCGGCCGCCTTCAGCTTCTTCTCCGCCAGTTTCTCGATGTCGGGGAGGTAGTTGTTCTGCTCCCGCATCCGCAGTCGCAACTCGGTGTTGGCGCGGCGGGCCTCTTCGGGGGTTGCGATCGACTCGCGTTCGCGGCGTTCGAGTTCGCGGTGCAGTGCGAGGATCCCCTCGATCACCTCGTCCGACATCGTCTTGCTCACCTTGACCGGGGGGACGCCCAGGCGTCGGAACACAGGACTCCGCTGCGCGCGTTCGAGCTCGAGCTCGAGCGCGGCGCGACGATTGGGCGGCTCGTTGGAGAGCAGATCGGTGACGTCGGTGCCCGTCGCGGTGGCGATGGCCTGCAGCACCGAGAGTTTCGGCTCGCGCTTGCCGTTCTCGATGAGGCTCAGCTGGCTGCCGGCGATGCCGACGACGGCACCGAGCTCGTCCAGCGTGTAGCCGTGCGCCTGGCGGTGGTGCCGGATGCGGTGGCCGAGGGTCGAGAGCTGGAGGGGCGTCGCCATGATCTTGATGTTAGCGAAAGAATCCAAGTTTTTTACGCCGAGAATCGCTGAAAGCCGGCTGGCGCAGGCGCACAGTGGAACCACGACCACCCCGACCGAGGAGCGCCGAATGGCCATCGCAGACCTGTTCACCCGCCCCACCCGCACCGTCACCGCCGCCGCTGCGCCCGCGGCAGGGACGGCGCCCACCGGCATCCGCCCCACCGTCACCGGCGCGGGGATGGCGGCCCTCGAGGCGTGGGTCGACGAGATCGCCGCCCTCACCGAGCCCGCCCGCATCCACTGGGTCGACGGTTCCGCAGCCGAGAACGACGCCCTGCTGCGGCAGCAGGTCGACGAGGGCAAGCTCATCAAGCTGAACCCCGAGTGGCGACCCGGTTCATACCTCGCCCGCTCGCACCCGAGCGACGTCGCCCGCACCGAGGGCCGTACCTTCATCGCATCGGAGCGCGAAGAGGATGCCGGGCCCACCAACAACTGGATCGCCCCCGACGAGATCCGCGCCACGATCACCCCTCTGTTCGCCGGCAGCATGCGGGGCCGCACGATGTACGTCGTGCCGTTCTCGATGGGCGCCGTGGGCGGCCCCCTCTCGCACATCGGCGTCCAGGTCACCGACAGCGCCTACGCCGTCACCTCGATCGGCATCATGACGCGTGTCGGCGCCGAGGTGCTGCAGCAGATCGCCGACGGCAAGCCCTGGGTCAAGACGGTGCACTCGGTGGGCGCGCCGCTGGCGCCGGGCCAGCAGGACGTCCCGTGGCCCTGCAACGACGAGAAGTACATCGTCCACTTCCCCGAGACGCTCGAGGTGTGGTCGTTCGGATCGGGCTACGGCGGAAACGCGATCCTCGCCAAGAAGTGCTTCGCCCTGCGCATCGCGTCGGTCATCGGTCGCGACGAGGGGTGGCTCGCCGAGCACATGCTGCTCATCCGCGTCATCGACCCGGCCGGCAAGGCGTACCACGTCGCCGCGGCGTTCCCCTCGGCGTGCGGCAAGACGAACCTCGCCATGCTCCGCCCGACGATCCCGGGCTGGCGCGTCGAGACCCTCGGCGACGACATCGCGTGGCTCCGTCCCGGTGAGGACGGCCGCCTGTGGGCGATCAACCCCGAGGCGGGCTTCTTCGGCGTCGCCCCCGGCACCGGCGAGTCGACCAACGTCACGGCGGTCGACACCCTGTGGGGCAACACGATCTTCACCAACGTCGCGCTCCGCCCCGACGGCGACGTCTGGTGGGAGGGGCTGACCGACGAGGCGCCCGCCGAGCTCATCGACTGGGAGGGCAAGCACTGGACCCCGGCATCCGGTCGTCCCGCCGCCCACCCCAACTCCCGCTTCACGGTCAGCGCGGGGCAGTGCCCGCAGATCGCGGACGACTGGGACGCCCCCGAGGGTGTGCCGCTCGACGCGATCCTCTTCGGCGGTCGTCGCGCGACCAACGTCCCCCTCGTCGTCGAGGCGACCGACTGGACGCACGGCGTCTTCATGGGCTCGAACATCTCGTCCGAGCGCACGGCTGCGGCAGAAGGTCTCGTCGGCGAGCTGCGCCGCGACCCCTTCGCCATGCTGCCGTTCTGCGGCTACAACATGGCGGATTACTTCGGTCACTGGCTCAAGGTCGGGCAGAAGCTGCGCTTCGACCGGGCGCCGCGGATCTTCCAGGTCAACTGGTTCCGCAAGGGATCGGACGGCCGCTTCCTGTGGCCCGGGTTCGGTGACAACGCTCGCGTCATCGACTGGATCATCCGCCGGATCGACGGGTCGGTCGGCGCCGTCGACAGCCCGGTGGGTCGTCTGCCGAAGACCGAGGACCTGAACCTTGCGGGCATCGAGGTGCCGCAGGCAGACCTCGATGAGCTGTTCGCGGTGGACCCGGCATCCTGGCTCGCCGAGGCCGATCTCACCGAGGAGTTCTACCGGACGTTCGGCGGCAAGGTGCCCGCCGCGCTCTACGCCGAGCTCGCCGCCCTCCGCTACCGCCTGCAGCGCACGCAGCAGGAGGTCTGACCCGCCGGCTCACGCGCCGAGCCGTCGCAGATGGTCGCTTTCCCTCGCGGGAGGCGACCATCTGCGACGTCTCGCGTCAGACCAGCAGCTGACGGGCGGCGAGGTCGCGGTAGAGCGGGACGTCGCGGACCAGTTCCTCGTGCGTGCCCTGGCCGACGACGCGGCCGTGATCGAGGACGACGATGAGGTCGCTGTCCACGACCGTCGACAGCCGGTGCGCGATGACGACGAGGGTGCGGCCGGTCGCGACCGCGTCGATCGCCTCCCGCATCCGCTGCTCGTTGAGGCCGTCGAGCGAGGACGTCGACTCGTCGAGCAGCAGGATGGGCGGTGCCGCCAGCAGGGCGCGGGCGATGGCGAGACGTTGACGTTCGCCGCCCGAGAGCATGACACCGGCCTCGCCCACCGGGGCCTGCAGTCGGAGCGGGGAGCGCTCGAGGACGTCCGTCAGGTTGACGGCGGCGAGGACCCGCTCGCAGTCCTCGTCCGAGGCATCCGGCGACGCGAGTCGCAGGTTGTCGGCGATCGTGCCGGCGAGCGTCGGGGCATCCTGCTCGACGTAGCCGAGCCGGGCGCGGAGCGAGAGGCGGTCGAGGGCGCGGGCGTCGACGCCGTCGATGATCACGGCGCCGGCGGTCGGATCGTAGAACCGTTCGATGAGGGCGAGGGTCGTCGACTTGCCCGCCCCGGAGGGTCCCACGAGCGCGACCCGGGAACCACGCGGCACGCGGAACGAGACTCCGCGCAGGACGGTCGCCTCGGAGTCGGACTCCTCGGGCAGGGGGGCGCGGGCATCGGCGAGCGTCTTGAGCGCCTCGTCCTGCGCGCTCCGCCGAGCGCGGACGACCGCATCCGGGTAGGAGAAGTGCACATCGCGGAACTCGATCGCGGCCTCGGAAGCGGACGGTGCGGCGGAGGCGGCGATCGCCGCATCCTGCGCCGTCTCGTCGGGCAGGTCGAGGACCTCCTGGATGCGGCCGAGGGCGCCGAGGGCCTGATTCACCGACGTGATCGCCCCGAAGAACGAGGCGAGCGGCTGCACGAGGAAGAACAGGAACATCACGAAGACGACGAGCTGCGCGATCTCGATCGCGCCGGATGCCACGCGGAAGCCGCCGACGCCGAGCACGACCAGCAGCGACACCTGCAGGGCGATGCCGGCCACGGGGACCACGACCGCGGAGGCCTTCGCCACCCTCACCCCGGCGTCGTAGGCCTCACCGGCCGTGGCGGAGATGCTCTCCTGCTCGCGGGACTCGGCGCCCGACGCGCGGATGGTGCGGATCGAGCCGATCGCGCGCTCCACCCCCGAGGCGAGCGCTCCGACCTTCTCCTGCTGGACGGAGGTGGCCCGACGGATGCGGCCGCTCAGGACGCCGACCACTGCCGCCGATGCCCCGATGACGACCACGATGAGCAGCAGGAGCACGGGATCGATGACGAGCATCGCGATGATCGCGCCCACGAAGATGAGAGCGTTGCCGATCGAATCCGCGAATCCCTGGGTGAGGACCGCGTAGAGCAGTGTGGTGTCGGTTCCGACGCGGGAGACCAGGTCGCCCGTGCGACGAGCGTCGTACTCCTGCACCGGCAGGTGCAGGAGCTTCGCGATGAGGCGTCGGCGGCTGGAGTACACGACGGCGGTGCCGGTGCGCTGCAGCAGATAGTGCTGGAATCCGCCGATGAGGGAGGAGAGGATCACGAGGCCCACGAGGACCCACACGAGGATGCCGAGGGCGTCGCCGGCTTGCACGCGTCCGATGACATCGCCCACCAGCAGCGGCTGAACGAGCGTGGCTGCCGCTTCGAGGATGCTGAGGACGGCGACGACGACGAGGACGCCCTTGTGCTCGAGGAGGAAGGGCAGGAGCTGGCGGAGGCTGGCGCGGGGGCCGTCGTCCTTCGAGGGGCGACGCAGACCGCGGCGGGGCGTGGACATCCCTCTATCTTCCTCCGCGACGGCTGAGTGGTGTCCCCTCCCGTCGGTAGGGTGGTCCGGTGCCAGAACCCGTGATCCGCGCCGACCAGCTCGTGAAGGCCTACAAGAACAAGGGCAAGCCCGATTTCCTCGCGGTCGACGGTCTGTCCTTCGAGGTCGCACCGGGCGAGTCCTTCGGTCTTCTCGGCCCCAACGGCGCGGGCAAATCGACGACGATGAAGATGATCGGGGCCGTGTCGACCCGCACGAGCGGGGATCTCTCGATCCTCGGTCTCGACCCCGACCGCTTCGGCCCCGAGATCCGCTCGCGGCTGGGCGTCGTCCCGCAGCAGGACAACCTCGACGGCGAGCTCAACGCCCGCGAGAACCTCTACATCTACGGACGGTACTTCGGTCTGCCGGGCAAGGTGTGCGCGCAGAAGGCCGACGAGCTGCTCGCCTTCGCGCAGCTCGAGGACAAGGCCAAGAACAAGGTCGACCAGCTCTCCGGCGGCATGAAGCGCCGCCTGACGATCGCGCGCGGACTCATCAACGATCCGCGCATCCTCCTGCTCGACGAACCGACCACCGGGCTCGATCCCCAAGCACGTCACGTCCTCTGGGACCGCCTGTTCCGCCTCAAGGAGCGCGGTACGACACTCGTTCTGACGACGCACTACATGGACGAGGCCGAGCAGCTGTGCGACCGCCTCATCGTCGTCGACAAGGGGCGCATCATGGCCGAGGGGAGCCCCGCATCCCTCATCCGGGAGCACTCCAGTCGTGAGGTGCTCGAGGTGCGCTTCGGTTCCGATCGCAACGAGCAGGTCGCCGCCCAGCTGCAAGGCATCGGCGACCGCGTCGAAGTGCTGCCCGATCGCATCCTCGTCTACGCGCACGACGGCGAAGCCGCGCTCGAGCGCGTCACGGCGACGGGCCTGCAGCCGGTGACGAGCCTCGTGCGGCGTTCGAGCCTCGAGGACGTCTTCCTCCGCCTCACCGGACGGTCGCTGATCGAATGAGCGAGACCACGCAGGCGGCGCAGCCGACCCTCGACGACTTGCGCGCCGAAGCGCTCGCGTGGGGCCGCAAGCCGCGGCGTCACGGCAGCTGGTACGTGACTGAGCACATGGTGCGCGCGATGCGCGCGTACGGGTGGACGATCGTCGTCGGCGCGCTCGGACAGCCGGTGCTGTACCTCCTCGGTCTCGCCGCGGGTCTCGCCGCCCTGATACAGGCGCCGATCGACGACCGCGGTGTGCAGGTGGACTACCTGGTGTTCGTCGCACCGGCCCTGCTCGTGACGGCTGCGATCTCGGTCGCGTCCGAGGAGATGACCTACCCCGTCATGGCCGGGTTCAAGTGGCGTCGGTACTTCTTCGGCTTCAACGCCTCCGCCCTCTCGAGCCCGCAGATCGCGAACGGCGTCATCGTCGGCGCCGCGGCGCGCATGCTGTTCGCCGTCGCGGCCTACTACCTGTTCATCTGGCTCCTCGGCGCGCTCGGTATCGGATGGACGACCGTGCCGAACCCCGGGACCGGCTGGCTCGCGATCCCGGCCGGGCTGCTCGCCGGCCTCGCCTTCGGCATCCCGCTCATGGCGTATGCGGGCTCGATCGAAGACGACAAGGGGCAGTTCGCCCTTGTGCAGCGGTTCATCTTCATGCCGATGTTCCTGTTCTCGGGCACGTTCTATCCGCTCGACACACTGCCGGTGTGGCTGCAATGGATCGGCTGGGTCTCGCCGCTGTGGCACGGCGCCGAGCTCGGCCGGCTGGCCACCTACGGTGCCGCGGTCCCGCCGCTCATGATCGCCGTCCACCTCGCGTATCTGGTGGTGTTCGCCGGGGTCGGATACCTCTGGGGTCGGAAGGTCTTCATCGAGAGGCTCGCGAAGTGAGCGCTGCGACCGTCGACACCACGGACCGTCGCGGGGGCGTGCGGGCCCTGTGGGCGGGGAACCCCGGCGCGGTGGTGCAACGCGGACTCATCGCCGCCCGCTCGTCGAGTTGGGTCGTCGTCGTCTCCGGCTTCTTCGAGCCGGTCTTCTACCTGCTGTCGATGGGTCTCGGCCTCGGTGCGCTGATCGGCACCGTCCAGACCTCTCAGGGTGTCGACGTCCCCTACGAGGCGTTCATCGCGCCGGCGCTCCTGGCGGTCTCGGCGATGAACGGCGCGATCTACGACTCGACGTGGAACGTCTTCTTCAAACTGAACTACGGCAAGCTCTACGAGGGGATGCTGGCGACCTCGCTCGGTCCGCTCGATGTGGCCCTGGGCGAGATCCTCTACGCGCTTCTGCGCGGCCTGCTCTACGCGACGGGCTTCATGATCGTCATGCAGGTCCTCGGACTGAACCTGGCATGGACGGCGATCCTCGCGATCCCGGCGGTGCTGCTCATCGCGTTCGGGTTCGCGAGCCTCGGCATGGCCATCACGAGCTACATGAAGACGTTCCAGCACATGGACTGGATCAACTTCGTCCTCCTGCCGATGTTCCTGTTCTCGGCGACGTTCTACCCGATCACCGTGTACCCCGAGTGGGTGCAGTCGGTCGTCATGGCACTGCCGCTGTGGCACGGCGTCGAACTCATCCGCGGGCTGACCCTCGGCATCCTGTCGGTCGACATGCTGTGGCACGTCCTGTACTACGTCGTGATGATCGCCGTCGGCCTCGTCTTCACGACGAAGCGGCTGCGCGCGCTGTTCCTCGATTGAGGGTCAGCGCCGGGACTCCATGACCTCGCGCGCCTTGCGGATGCGGCGGGGGTTCACGGGGTGCGTGGCGAGCACGACCTTTCCGCGCGAGTGCAGCTTCTGCAGGTCGTCGTACGCCTCGGCGACGTCGGCGAGCGGATAGAAGCCCGAGACGAGGACATTCACGGCGCGCTTCTCGGCGAGGTCGACGACCTTGCGCAGCTGATCTGTGCCGTGCGCGACCGCGTCCGGCTCATCCGAGAGGAGGGCGACCTCGCGCTCGCGCCGGTCGGCGCTCGAGCGGAACTTGCCCGCCGGCACCCCGAGCGCCTCGGCGATGTCTTGCCCGTCCTGACCGAAGTTGTCGATGTACGCGCTCACGCCGTCGGGCGCGAGGGCGCGGATGCGGTCGACGATGCCCTCGCCGTAGCGCACCGGCTTCACGCCGAGCTGGCGGAGGTAGTCGAAGTTGCGGTCGCCGCACGTGCCGATGACCCGCGCGCCCCGGTGCAGGGCGATCTGCGCCTCGACGCTGCCGACGCCGCCCGCGGCGGCGGAGATCACCACGGTGTCGCCGGCGCCGACCTTGAGCTCGTCGAGGATGTCGAGAGCGGTCGTTCCGGCGAGGTAGAGGCCCCCGGCGGTCTCGAAGGTGACGTTCTTGGGTTTGCGCACCAGGCGGTCGACGGAGACCGTCACGTGGCTCGCCTGCGCACCTGCGCGAAGGTGGCCGACGACGTCGCTGCCGACCGGGAAGCCCGTCGTGTCGGGCCCGACCGCGATGACCGTGCCCGCGAAGCAGCTGCCCGAGCGACGGGGGAAGGGATCGTCCCATTCCTTCTCGGCTCCCGAGCGGACGAAGCCGTCGATGTGGTTGAGGCCCATGGTCATCACCTCGACGGTCACCTCGCCGGGGCCGGGCTCGGGGAGGGGGCGGCTGACGAGGTGCAGCACCTCGGGTCCGCCGGTCTCGTCGTACTCGACGACTGATGCGTCTGCGACCTTCTTGATGGCCATCGTCCACTCCTCATGTGCCTGTGGGGCCGACGATAGCCCGGCACCCGCGGGGGCGGGAGCTCTTGACAGACGGATGCCGCGACCCTCCCGACGGGGTGGGCCGCGGCATCCGTCGGATCAGGCTCTGTCAGCGCGCGCCGAGGTCCACGTGTCCGATGTTGGTCTCGTACTCGACGTCCTTGGTCTCCTTCGACAGCCACAGCGCGATGAAGGTGAGGACGGCCGAGCCCGACAGGTAGACGCCGACGAGCCACGGCGAGCCACCGGCGGCCGCCCACAGCGCGGTCGCCACGATCGGGGCGAGTGCCGCCCCGAGGATCGACGACACGTTGTACGAGATCGCCGAGCCGGTGTAGCGGACGTTGGTGGGGAACAGTTCGGGCAGGAGCGCACCCATCGGTCCGAAGGTGGCGCCCATGAGCATGAACCCGAAGATGAGGAAGGCCTGCACGAGCGCGCCGCTGAACTTCGGGTCGAGCTGCGGGAGGAGGAACACGTTGAAGAGCAGGCCGAAGACGGCGATCGCGCCCGTGATCCACAGCAGCAGTCGGCGGCGGCCGATGGTGTCGGCGACGGGTCCCGAGAGCAGGGTGAACACACCGAAGAACACGACGCCGATGATCTGCATGATGACGAAGTCGGTGTAGCCGAATCCGAGCCCGGGGACGTAGGTGGCGGCGTCGAACGCGGTCCCCGTGGCCTCGGCCGCCGCGGCGGCTCCCTCGGTGGTGGCCTTCGTGCCGTAGGCGAGGGTGAAGCTCGTCATCAGGTAGAAGAGCACGTAGGTCGCCAGCATGATGAACGTGCCGAGGATCAGCTGCTTCCAGTGGCGGCGGACGACCTCGCCGAGGGGGAACTTGCGAATGGCGCCGGTCTTCTCGGCCTTGGCGAACGTCTCGGACTCGACGAGCTTGAGCCGGACGTACAAGCCGACGATGACCATGACGGCGGAGAACAGGAACGGCACGCGCCATCCCCACGCGAGGAACTCCTCGCTGCGCTGCGCCGGGCCGTCGGGGTGCGGCAGCAGGAAGTAGATCACCAGGAACACCGTGTTGGCGATGATGAAGCCGATCGGCGCGCCGAGCTGCGGGAACGTGCCGTACCACGCGCGCTTGCCCTTGGGGGCGTTCTCGGTCGCGACGAGCGCAGCGCCCGACCACTCGCCGCCGAGGGCGAAGCCCTGAGCGAGGCGGAGGACGAGCAGCAGGATCGGCGCGAGCACGCCGACCTGGTCGAAGGTCGGGAGGAGTCCGATGAGGAAGGTCGCGACACCCATCGTGAGGAGGGAGCCGACGAGGGTCGCCTTGCGACCGAACTTGTCGCCGAAGTGGCCGAAGATCACGGCGCCGACGGGGCGGGCCACCATGGCGGCGCCGAAGATGCTGAACGAGAGCAGCAGGTTCGTGGTGTCGTTGCCGGCGGGGAAGAAGAGGAAGGGGAAGACGAGGACGGCGGCGGTCGCGTAGACGTAGAAGTCGTAGAACTCGATCGTCGTGCCGATGAGGCTCGCCGTGATGACGCGGGAGCGGGGGTTGGCGGGCGCGGCGGATGCCGCGGGTGCTGCGGATGACATGCGGGGGACCTTCGGAACGAAGCGGTGGGTCCTCATGGGACGCGTCGGCGGCGGATGTCTTCGCAGGGGTGTCGCGGGGACATCACAGCACTGGGATCACCGAGGCGTCCACGGAGTCGTCGGCGCCAAACCTCAAGCCTACTCCCGCGCGTCGGGCGCGGCCGGAGCGGTCACCAGATGACCGCGAGTCCGGCGTTGAGCAGAGTGAGGATGCCGATGGGCCAGAAGATGCCGGCAGGCACCGAGCCGGACTTCCGCAGGCGTCCCGCTCCCGCGCCGAGCAGGCCGCCGATGATCACCAGGACGACGAGCTTGATGCCGATCTTCACGTAGTTCAGGTCGTGGTCGAGACCCCACGGGGCGGACAGGGCGAGACCCGCGACGAGGGCGATACCGAGCCCCCAGTGCATGATGCGCGTGACGCGGCGCTGACCGACGAGTTCGACCACCCAGGCGCCGAAGAGCGTCGCGAAACCGACGAGGTGGACGAGGACGACGATGCTGCGCAGGATCTCCATGCCCTCAGGCTACCTGAAGGTGGAGATGCCGCGCAGCATCGGGTCGCGCAGTCAGACGCGGAGCTCCCGCAGGACGAGCGCGGTGCGGATCGCGGCATCCGCTGCTTCGGCGCCCTTGTCCTCCTTCGACCCCTCGAGGCCCGCTCGGTCGAATCCCTGCTGCTCGTCGTCGAGGGTGAGCACGCCGAACCCGACGGGCTTGCCGGTGTCGAGCGCGACACGGGTGAGGCCGTCGGTCGCCGCCGACGAGACGAAGTCGAAGTGGGGTGTGCCGCCCCGGATGATGACGCCCAGGGCCACGGCGGCGTCGGCGCCCGCGTCGAGCGCGGCCTTCGCGACGACGGGCAGTTCGAACGAGCCCGGCACCCGGACCAATCGCCAGGATGCCCCGGAGGCGTCGAGCACCCGCTTCGCGCCGGCGATGAGGCCGTCGGTGATCACGTCGTGCCACTGCCCCGCGACGACGACGACCGACAGGTCGCTCGCGTCGACGACCTCGGTCTTCGGCGCTCCGTGTCCGCTCATGCGGTGTGCTCCTCACTGTGCGCGAGAGCCTCGCGCAGCTCGTCGGCGTCGATGATGTGACCCATGCGGTCGGCCTTCGTCGCCAGGTACTGGTGGTTGTTCGCGCCCACACCGACCAGGAGGGGCACCTGATCGACGATCTTGAGACCGAGCGCCGTCAGCTGCGCGACCTTGTCGGTGTTGTTGGTGAGCAGACGGATCTGCTTGACGCCGAGGTCCGACAGGATGCCGGCGGCAGCCGCGTAGTCGCGGGCGTCGGCCGGAAGGCCGAGCGCGAGGTTCGCGTCGACGGTGTCGAGGCCGCGCTCCTGAAGGCTGTAGGCGCGCAGCTTGTTGATGAGGCCGATGCCGCGACCCTCGTGACCGCGCATGTAGATGACGACACCGCCGTCCTGCTCGATCGCGTCGAGGGCCGCCTCGAGCTGCGGCCCGCACTCGCACTTGAGCGAGCCGAACGCCTCACCCGTCAGGCACTCGGAGTGCACGCGCACGAGCGGCGCCTCCTCCGCGAGGTCGCCCGAGACGACCGCGATGTGGTCGGTCCCGGTGATCCGATCCTTGTAGGCGAGGAAGCGGAACTCGCCGTGCGAGGTCGGCACGGTCGCCTCGGCGCGCAGGCTCACGCGGCGCTTGGCGGGGTGGTCGGTGTGGGCCGACGTGCTGTCACCGTCGGCCGCGTTGAGATGCGCGATGAGCTGCTCGATCGTGATGACGGGGATGCCTTCGCGCTCGCCCATCTCGATGAGCCCCGGCATCCGCATCATGCTGCCGTCGTCGGCGACGACCTCGCCGATGACACCGACTGGCTGGAGGCCGGCGAGCTGCATGAGTTCCACCGCGGCCTCGGTGTGTCCGGCGCGCTCGCGCACGCCGCCGTCCACCGCGCGCAGCGGGAGGACGTGACCTGGGCGGATGAGCGAGGACGGCACCGACCCCGGGTCCGCGAGGACGTTGACCGTGCGGGCGCGGTCCGACGCGCTGATACCGGTCGTGACGCCCTCGGCGGCGTCGACACTCACGGTGTAGGCGGTGCTGCGGGCGTCCTGGTTCTGCTCCACCATCGGAGGGAGGTCCAGGCGGTCGGCCCAATCGGCCGGCATCGGGGCGCAGAGGAATCCGCTCGACCAGCGGATGGTCCAGGCGAGCCATTCCGGCGATGCGAGCTCGGCGGAGAGGATGATGTCGCCCTCGTTCTCGCGGCTCTCGTCGTCGGCGACCAGGATCGGCCGGCCTTCCTTGAGCGCTGCCAGGGCGTCGGGGATGGTGGAAAGGCTCATCGGGAGCCTCCTTCTTCTGTGGACGGGATGCCGTCGGGTGAGGCGAATCGGAGCAGCCGCTGCACGTGCCGCGCGAGGATGTCGGTTTCGAGGTTCACCCGGTCGCCCGGGCTAAGGGCCCCGAGCGTGGTGACCTCGAGGGTCTCGGGGATGAGGGAGATCTCGAACCAGTGCGACGGGACGTCGGGTTCGGACACGGCCGATACGGTGAGGGAGACCCCCTGCACGGTGATCGATCCCTTGTCGACGACGAGCGGCGCGAGGTCGGCGGGGAGCGAGACGCGCAGGACACGCCACTGCGCGCCCGGACGCACCTCGAGCACCTGACCGGTGCCGTCGACGTGGCCCTGCACGATGTGGCCACCCAGACGCGTATGCGCGGCGAGGGCCCGTTCGACGTTGACGCGGGAGTCGACGCCGAGTGCGCCGAGCGTCGACATGTCGAGGGTCTGCTTCATCACGTCCGCCGTGAACCCGTCGGAGGTCTGATCGGTGACCGTCAAGCACACCCCGCTGATCGAGATCGAGTCGCCGCGCTGCGCGTCGGAGACGGCGAGGGGCGCCCGGACGGTGAGGCGCACGCCGTCGCCCGAGGGCTCGATCGCGGTGATGACGCCCTGTTCTTCGATGATGCCCGTGAACATCAGTCCTCCTGGGGGGTCAGGGTGACGAGGATGTCGTCGCCGAGTCGGTCGACGCCCGTGATGTCGAGGCGCCGCTGCTGGGAGATGGTCGTGACGCCGATGTCGCCGACGGCGAGGCGGTCGCCGCCGATGAGGGTCGGCGCGATGTAGACGAGGAGTTCGTCGACGAGCCCCTGGCGCAAAAAGGATGCCGCCAGCGTCGGACCGCCCTCGATGAAGACGCGCTGGGCGCCCAGTTCGCGGAGGCGGTCGAGCAGGTCCCGGAGATCCTCGCCTTCGTCCTGCATGAACGGACGGGGGTGCGTGCGCAGCCGGGCCTCCTGAGGTACGGCGCGGATGCCGACCACGACCGGTCGGGGCTGGTCCTCGTACAGCCCGCCGTCTTCGCGCCGCGCGGTGAGAGCGGGGTCGTCGGCGAGCACGGTACCCGTGCCGACGACGATCGCGTCCGCGAGCGAGCGGCGGTGGTGCACGTCCGCGCGCGCCGCAGATCCGGTGATCCACTGACTGGTGCCATCGGATGCCGCGGCCCGCCCGTCGAGCGACTGCGCCCACTTCAAGGTCACGTGCGGTCGCCCGAGTCGTTGGACGGTCAGCCACGAACCGATCAGCTCGGTGCCCTCGTCGCTCAGCACACCGCCCTCGACGTCGACACCGGCTGCCCGCAGCCGCTCTGCGCCTCCCGAGGACACCTCGCCCGGGTCGTCGACGGCGTACACGACGCGGCCGATGCCCGCCTCGATGAGAGCGAGGGCGCAGGGGCCGGTGCGTCCGGTGTGGTTGCACGGTTCGAGAGTGACGACCGCGGTGGCGCCGCGCGCGGCATCCGGCTCCAGCTTCGACAGCGCGTCGATCTCGGCGTGGGGGGTTCCGGCACCGTGGTGCCAGCCCTCGGCCAGCACCTCGCCGGCGGGAGACAGGATGACGGCCCCGACCTGGGGGTTGAGACCCCGTGGCCCGCGCCGGGCGAGCGCGAAGGCGTGACGGAGCGCCGCGCGCTCTGCGTCGGTGACACTCATCCGGATCCTCACGATGGGGTGTTCCGGGGCGCGGGCGCAGGCAGGAGGTTCGGCGTCGCCGCATCACCCGTGCTGCCTCCCATCCGGACTAGCGATTCGCATCGCATCACCGTCGGTTCCGGAATCACACCGGATCAGCAGGATCTTCAATCCCGCTCGCGGACTGTCACCGCCGGTTCGGATTCTCACCGACCCCGGAGCACGTTTCTTGCTCTCGAAGTGTAGTCAACCGAGACCGGACGATTTCATTCCCCGTCATCTCTTGACGCGGGGGTCATTCCGTCAGGGCACGCGCGGTCGCCTCGTCGACGACGAGCTCGGTGACCAGACGTGCCGCGAGCGCCCCGCGCAGACTGTCGCGCTTGTCTACCCCCGAGACGATGCACACGCGGCTCGGCACGCGGCGCAGCACGTCGAAACGCGGCCCGGTCGCGCGGTCGTTCAGCTCGATGCCGCGCGTGGACCCGTCGAGGCGGTAGAACACCGTCGCGACGTCGCCGACGACGCCCTCGCGCTCGAGCGCGGCGAGTTCTTCGGGTTCGAGGTAACCGCCCGAATACACGTGGCTGGGCACACGCGAGTCGGCCGCGCCGACGCTGAACACGACGAGGTCCATCGCCGCCTGCATGGCGAGGATGCGGGTGGTGCTGCGCTCCCGCCACATCGCCTGCTTCGTGCGGGGGTCGTCGAAGAACGCGGGTACGGGGAACTGCTGCGCGCTGCCGCCGTACGCCACGGCGAACCTGCTGAGGATGTCGCTCGCGTAGAGCAGGCCGGTCGTCCGGGTGTTCCCCGACCCGTTCAGTTGCACGAAGGTCGTGCCGTGCACGGCCTTGGGGACGAGGCGTCGGCTGACGGCGGCGGTCGTCGACCCCCACGCGACTCCGACGGTCGAGTCCGCCTCGATGAGGTCGCCGAGCAGGTGCGCGGCCGCCGTCGCCACCCGCTCCAGACGCTCCACCTCGCTCGCATCGTCGGGAACGGGCACGACGTGCGCGGCGATCCCGTAGCGGTCGGCCAGGTTCTGTTCCAGCAGCTGGGGGGCCGCGAAGGGAGAGCGGATGCGGATGTCGACGATCCCTGTCGCCCGGGCCCGGGACAGCAGTCGCGAGACCGTGGAGCGGCTCGTTCCGATCTCGCGCGCGATGGCCTCCATCGTGCGGTCCTGGACGTAGTACAGGTGTGCGGCGGTGAGCGCGCGCCGGACGTCGTCGGGATCCAGGGTGTCTTCCACGGATCACAGTGTGCACGTATGTGCAACCGGACTGCAATCCCGTCCACCGATGTGATGATGGGTGCCATCGGCCACTGCGGTGGCGGTCTGAGGCGAACCGGGCACAGCCCCGGAAGAGGGAGAGTGGCGTGGACACCGAGAACCGACGGACGACGACGGCGCTGCGCGAGCGGCCGCAGGCAGACGTGCTCATCATCGGTGGCGGCATCAACGGCGTCGCGACCTTCCGTGACCTCGCCCTCCAGGGCGTGGACGTCGCTCTCGTCGAGCGCAGCGACTTCCTCTCCGGCGCGTCGGCCGCGTCCAGCCACATGATCCACGGCGGCATCCGCTACCTCGAGAACGGGGAGTTCCGCCTCGTCCACGAGGCGGTCACCGAGCGCAACGACCTGCTGACCACCGCCGCGCACTACGTGCGTCCGTTGCGCACCACCGTGCCCATCTTCTCGACGTTCTCGGGTCTGTTCTCTGCGCCGCTGCGCATGCTGCTCCATCGCAAGACCGCCTCCACCGAGCGCGGCGCCCTGCTGATCAAGGTCGGGCTCATCATCTACGACTCGTTCTCGCGCGGCGGTGGGCGCGTTCCCCGGCACACCTTCCACGGTCGGCGCCGGTCGCTGCGTGACCTGCCCGATCTCAATGCCGACGTGAAGTACACCGCGACCTACTGGGATGCCTCTCTGCGCGAGCCGGAACGCCTCGGCCTCGACCTCGTCCGCGACGGTGTCGCCCTCGGCGGCAGCCGTGCCCGCGCCGCGAACTACACGTCGGCGGTCGGAGTCGACGGCGGCAAGGTCGTCCTGCGGGACGAGGTGACGGGCGAGGAGTTCCCCTTCTCGGCATCCGTCGTCCTGAATGCGGCGGGACCGTGGACCGACCTCGCCAACCGCGCCCTGGGCGACGCGACGCGGTACATGGGCGGCACGAAGGGGTCGCACATCGTCCTGGACCACCCTGAGCTCATGCAGGCGACCGGCGGCCGCGAGATCTTCTTCGAGCACTCGGACGGGCGCATCGTGCTCATCTACCCGCTGAACGGTCGCGTGCTCGTGGGCACGACCGATCTCGAGCACGACATGGCCGAGCCTGCGGTCTGCACCGAGGAGGAGGTCGACTACTTCCTCGACCTCGTCGGCCACGTCTACCCGACCATCCGCGTCGACCGGTCGCAGATCGTGTACCGCTACTCGGGTGTCCGTCCCCTTCCCGGCCACGGCGACATGGCTGCGGGCTTCGTCTCCCGCGACTACCGCATCGAGGAGGCGACGCTTCCGGGCTCCGACGGCGTGCCCGTGCTGAGCCTCGTCGGGGGCAAGTGGACCACGTTCCGTGCCGTCGCCGCGCGCCTGGCCGACGAGCTGATGGCGCGCATCGGACGCACGCGGGTCCGCTCGACCAAGGGACTGCCGATCGGCGGCGCCGTCGGGTTCCCGCGCACCGACGCCGAGCGCGACGAGTGGGTCCACCACCACCTCGGCGACTTCGGACTCGAGCGCGGCACCCGCCTCCTGCACCGGTACGGAACGCACGCGCTCGCCGTCGCCGCCGCGCTCCGGCAGGACGACGAGGATGCGGCCCTCGCCTCCCTGCCGCGATTCAGTTCGGGTGAGTTCCGTCACATCGCGCGCACCGAGTCGGTCGTGCACCTCGACGACATCGTGCTGCGGCGGACGAACGTCGGCTTCCGCGGTGAGGCGACACCCGAGGTCCTCGAAGAGGTGGCCGATGCCATCGCGGATGTGATGGGCTGGGATGCCGCGACCCGGCGCACGGAGATCGACCGGACGCTCGTCGCGGTCCACGCCGCCGATCCCGTCGCTGTCTGACGCCGGCATCCCGTCGCCGCCAACCGGCGACGAGTACTCGAAGAGGAGACGAGACGTGACCGAGCACGTGATCGCCATCGACCAGGGCACGACCTCGACGCGGGCCATCGTGTTCGACGGGCAGGGCAACCTCGTCGCCACCGCCCAGCGGGAGCACGAGCAGATCTTCCCGCGCGCGGGACGCGTCGAGCACGACCCGGTCGAGATCTGGACCAACACCGAATGGGTCCTCGCCAAGGCGCTCGGCCGCGTGGGACTGTCGGCGGCCGACGTCGCGGCGATCGGCGTGACGAATCAGCGGGAGACCGCGATCGTGTGGGACCGCCGCACCGGCCGGCCCATCCACAATGCGCTCGTCTGGCAGGACACTCGCACGCAGCCCGCGATCGACCGTCTGATCGCCGCGCACGGCGTCGACGCGTTCGCCGACGTCACCGGCCTGCCGCTCGCGTCGTACTTCTCCGCGTCGAAGATCGCGTGGATCCTCGACAACGTCGACGGCGCGCGCGAGGCGGCGCGCCGCGGCGATCTGCTCTTCGGGACACCCGACACGTGGGTCGTCTGGAACCTCACCGGCGGCAGCGACGGCGGCATCCACATCACCGACGTCACCAACGCGAGTCGCACGCTCCTCATGGACCTGACGAGCCTCGACTGGTCCGACGAGATGCTGCAGGTGTGGGACATCCCGCGCGAGATGCTGCCCGAGATCCGGTCGTCCTCGGAGGTGTACGGCGAGGTCGTGCAGCCGCGGGTGGCGCGGGGCATCCGGATCGCCGGCATCCTGGGCGACCAGCAGGCCGCGACCTTCGGCCAGGCGGCGTTCGACGCCGGGCAGTCCAAGAACACCTACGGGACCGGCAACTTCCTGCTCGTCGGCACCGGCACGGAGCTGGTGAGATCGGATGCCGGTCTCATCACCACGGTCGCCTACCGTCTCGGCGACGAGCCGCCGCATTACGCCCTCGAGGGGTCGATCGCCGTCACCGGATCGCTCGTCCAGTGGCTGCGCGACAACCTCGGCATCATCTCGGAGTCGACCGAGGTCGAGCGTCTCGCCCGCAGCGTCGACGACAACGGCGGCGCCTACTTCGTCCCCGCGTTCTCAGGTCTGTTCGCCCCCTACTGGCGCCCCGACGCCCGCGGCGCGCTGGTCGGCCTCACCCGCTACGTGACGAAGGCCCACATCGCGCGGGCCGCCCTCGAGGCGACCGCCTTCCAGACGCGGGATGTCATCTCCGCCGTCGTGTCCGACACCGGCCGTGAGCTCGAGGAACTCCGCGTCGACGGAGGCATGACGCGCAACGACCTGCTCATGCAGTTCCAGGCCGACATCCTCGGCATCCCGGTCGTGCGCCCCAAAGTCGTCGAGACGACGGCGCTCGGCGCCGCCTACGCCGCAGGTCTCGCCGTCGGGGTCTGGTCGGGGCTCGACGCCCTGCGGGGGTACTGGCAGGAGGATCGCCGGTTCGAGCCGCAGATGGATTCCGACGAGCGGGACCGTCGCTGCCGGCTGTGGGCGAAGGCTGTCGAGAAGTCCATGGGGTGGGTCGACGACGACGCACGCGTGCTCGCCGGCACGGTCTGACCTACTTCAGCAGGCGCGACAGCCGGCGGTCGGCGAGGATCTTGCCGCCCGTCTGGCACGTGGGGCAGTACTCGAGACTGTTGTCCGCGAAGAACACTGACCGCACCTCGTCTCCGCAGACCGGGCACGCCTGTCCCCGGCGGCCATGGACGGCCATCCCGCGGCGCTTGGCGTCTTTGAGGTCGGCGGGCGGTTTGCCGGATGCCGCGGACACCGCTTCGGCGAGCGTCTGCTGCATCGCCGCGTACAACCGATCGACCTCGGCATCCGTCAGCGTCGCGGCCAGGGCGTAGGGCGACGTCTTCGCGGCGTGCAGGATCTCGTCGGAGTACGCGTTGCCGATGCCCGCGATGATCGACTGGTCGCGGAGGACCCCCTTGATCTGCGTCCGTCGACCGGCGAGGAGGCCTGCGAGGGTGTCGCGCGTGAAGGACGGGTCGAGGGGGTCGGGGCCGAGGCGGGCGATCCCGGGAACGTCACCGGGGGAGCGGGCGGCGTAGTAGGCGAGCGACTTCTTGGTGCCGGCCTCGGTGAGGTCGAACCCGGAGCCGTCGTCGAACCCGACACGTAGGGCGATCGGGGTCTTACCCGGGCGGATCACCGTTGCCGGCAGCTGGTCGTACCACCGCAACCAGCCGGCCTTGGCGAGGTGGAAGACGAGGTGGACACCGGTATCCGTTTCGAGGTCGACGAACTTGCCGTGCCGCTGCGCACCGGTCACCGTCGCCCCCTTCACCGCGTCGATCGGCGGATCGTACGTCTTCAAGGCGGCGATGTTCGCGACGGAGACCTTCGTGACGGTCAGTCCGGTCGCGCGCTCGCGCAGGAAGTCGACCAGTCCTTGCACCTCGGGCATCTCCGGCATGCCGTCATCCTGCCACTCGCATCGGACGGTGATGAGGGGGTTGTCAGATCACCGGCCAGTGCACCGGGGTGCGGTCGTCGTCGGGGAGGAGCGCCGCGATCCACCCGTCGTAGCGCCCGCGGGGGTCGCTGAGGCCCTGCCGCAGGATCCCCTCGTACCGGAAGCCGAGCTTCTGCGCGACACGTGCCGAGGCGCCGTTGCCGACGATCGCTCTCCACTGGATGCGGGCGAGGGCGAGCGGTTCCGCGAAGCCGAAGTCGACGACGGCGGTCGCGGCCTCGGTGAGGTAGCCGTGGCCACGGGCCGCGGCATCCATCCAGAACCCGATCTCGGCGGAACCCCGCTTCTCGACGCGGTGCAGACCGACCATGCCGACCCAGCGCCCCTCACAGCGCACGGCCCAGGTGAGCTCGCTCTCCTCCTCCCACCAGGTGGCGGCCTTCTCGACGAACTCCTCAGCATGCCGTCGCTCGTAGGGAGAGGGCAGGGTGGTCCAGCGGGGCACCTCGGGATCCTGCGCCGCCGCCGTGATCGCCTCGATGTCCGCCTCGGTCGGTACCGACAGTTCGAGCCGCTCGGTCCGCAGGATCACCGGTTGCACCCTCCGACCCTATCCGCGGCTCTGTCCCGACTGCAGGTTCAGACGTGCGTTGGACGGTGCTCGTCGACGGATTCGCCGTTACCTCCTGCATTCGGCACGAGGATTCCTCCCCCGTGGCCGGGCGCAACCGATCAGCCAACATCCTTCGCCGGGTGGGGTCGGCGCACCGCCGTGGTCCGAGAGCGTCGTCGCATGACCTCGTCACGCGATCGGTGTGCCTTCGCCGACAGAGCTGCAAACCTCCTCGCCGTCCGGTCGCACACCGCGCACGACCTCCGGTCGTCCGGGATGTCGAAACGGGCCATCGCGCGGGCTGCTGCGGACGGTGTGATCGTGGCGGTTCGGCGCGGTCGATACGTCGCCTCGGACGCCCCGGTCGATGTCATCCACGCAGCGCGCGTCGGCGGTCGACTCACCTGCGTGAGCGCACTACGCCTCTTCGAGATTTTCACCCTCACGTCAGAGGGTCTGCACGTGCACGTCCGCCGCACGCGGCTCGACTCCGGATGCCGCATGAGGGAGCCCGCCGGCATTGGTCGCCATCTATCGGGGAGCGAGCTTCCGGCGCAGGTATCTCTCACCCATGGGACCTCCTCGCGCACGCGATCATCTGCCAGTCGCCCGCGGCGGCTGTTGCGACCCTCGATAGTGCCCTGCACTGGGGCCTGGTCGCCCCGTCGGAGCTCGACCTCATCTTCGCCGCCGTGCCTCGGAAGTACCGCGTCATCCGGAAACTGCTCGACGGTCGAGCCGAGTCCGGGCCGGAGTCGTTGATGCGACTCATCCTGCGCCGCCTCGGCGTGACCGTCGAGGTGCAGGTGAGGATCGACGGAGTGGGGAGGGTCGATCTGCTCGTCGACGGATGGCTCGTCGTCGAGTGCGACAGCGATGCGCACCATTCCGGTCCGCTCCCCCACAGGGTCGACCGTCGCCGCGACCTGGCGCTCGCCGCTCTCGGATACACGACGCTCCGGCCGATGGCGGCCGACATCATGTGGAATCCCGATCGGGTGGTCGCGGCGGTGAGGGGATTGCTGCGCGCGCGCCGGCGCTGACGGTGTCCCGAATGCAGGCGCAGCGTCGGTGGTGCGGTCGGAAACGTCCTGAACGGGCGACTGAACCTGCATCCGGCACGCGAGCCGCCGCGCACGGCGCGTACCCGCGGCCTCAGCCCTCGGGGTGCTGCTGAATCCAGACGGCCATGGCGGCGAGGTTCGTGAGCGGGGCCATGGCTCCGATGACGGGCGCGTCGAAGACCATCGATTCGACGCCCGCCTCGGCATAGGAGGCGACCCAGCCGGCGGCGTCAGGGAGGGGAACGGCGAGCACGCGGCTCCGTTCCTCGGCAGGGATGCCGAAGCCCGCCGCCGCGTCCTGCGCACGCTGCGCCGTGGAGAACGCGAAGATCGCGGGTCCCTGCTCGGTCGTGGCGGCGAAGGGGGTCGGGGCATCGTCCGTGCCGCGGGCGATGAACAGCCACTTCTCGAGAGAGAACACCGCCCGCCAGAGGCGCTCCTGGGCGACGCGGTCGTCCGGAGCCGCCATCGACGGGCCGGCGGCCGCGTCGATCGCGGCGACCAGCTCGGGCGCGGGGTCGAGGCGCGGTTCGTCAGACACGTCGCAGCAGCCCGAGCTTGTCGTACACGTCGGACAGGGTGCGGTCGGCGACCTCGTCGGCACGGGCGGCGTTCGCCGCGAGCACGCGGTCGAGCTCGGCCGGGTCGTCGAGCAGCTCCAAGGCGCGCTCGCGCACCGGGCCGAACTCCGACACCACGACCTCGGCGAGACCCTTCTTGAAGTCGCCGTATCCGCGACCCGCGTACTCGTCCTCGATCGAGGGGATCTGCCGACCCGTGAGCGCGGCGTAGATCACGAGCAGGTTCGAGACCCCGGGCTTGGCCTCGCGGTCGTACCGCACCACGCCCTCCGAATCGGTGACCGCGCGCATGACCTTCTTCGCGGACTTCGCCGGGTCGTCCAGGAGCCACAGCACGCCGGCATCCGACTCAGCCGACTTCGACATCTTGGAGGTCGGGTTCTGCAGGTCGTAGATACGCGCGGTGTCCTTCTGGATGACGGGCATCGGCACGCGGAACGCCTCGCCGAAGCGCCCGTTGAAGCGCTCCGCAAGGGTGCGCGTCAGTTCGACGTGCTGCTTCTGATCGTCGCCGACGGGCACGATGTCGGTCTGGTACAGCAGGATGTCGGCGGCCATGAGGATCGGGTAGGTGAACAGACCGACGTTCGTCGCATCGGTTCCGTAGCGCGCCGACTTGTCCTTGAACTGCGTCATCCGACCGGCTTCGCCGAAACCGGTGACCGTCGACAGCACCCAGGCGAGCTCGGCGTGGGCGCGGACGTGCGACTGCACGTACAGCGTCGACTTCGACGGCTCGATGCCGGCGGCGATGTACTGCGCAGCGGTGCGGCGGGTCTTCTCGCGCAGCTCCGCCGGGTCGTTCGGCTGCGTCAGGGCGTGCAGGTCGACGACGGAGAAGAACGCGTCGTAAGCCTCCTGCAGATCCCGCCACTGCATGAGCGCCCCGATGTAGTTGCCGATCTGAAGGGAGTCGGCGGAGGGCTGCATTCCGGAGTACAGGCGGGGTTTGCTCACCCTACGATCCTAGGCGCGAACGGATGCCGCGCCCCCGCCGCCCGGGTTCAGCCGCCGAGCGTGTAGTCGGCCACGACCGGCGCGTGATCGCTCCAGCGCGTGTCCCATGAGGCCGCGCGGACGACGCGGTAGTCGGTCGCGCGCGTCGCGAGCTCGGCGGTCGCCAGGTGGTAGTCGATCCGCCAGCCGGTGTCGTTGTCGAACGCCTTCCCGCGGTTGGACCACCATGTGTACGGCCCGTCCACCTCGCCGGCGAACGAGCGACCCACGTCCACCCAGCCGAGACCGCGACCGCTCCCGCCGTCGACCGTGGTCACGGTGTCGCCCGCGGGCGCGAGGAACCGGTCGAAGTACGCACGTTCGCGCGGCAGGAACCCGGCCTTCTTGACGTTGCCCTTCCAATTGCGGATGTCGAACTCGCGGTGTCCGACGTTGAGGTCGCCGGTGATGAGCGCCAGGTCGCCGAGGTGCGGCATCCGCTCCTCCAACGCGTCGAGGAAGGCGTACTTGGCGTCCTGCTTCTCGGTGCCGGCCTCGCCGGTGAACACATATGCGCTGACGACGGTCAGGGTCTCGCCCTCGACCTCGACATCGGCTTCGACCCATCGCCCCTTCGAGTCGAGCGTCTGGTCGCCCAGCTCGACGCGCCACACCTCGAGCGGCTCACGGGCGGCGATCGCGACACCGGCACGGCCCTTGGCCACGGCCTCGTCGTTCACGACATGCCACCCCGGCAGTGCCGCGCTGAGATCGGATGCCTCGGCCCGCACCTCCTGCAGGGTGAGGATGTCGACGCCCGCGGTCTCGAGCCAGTCGTGCATCCCTTTCCGAGCGGCGGCGCGGATGCCGTTGACGTTGACGGAGGCGATGCGGACGGTTCGAGGCACGCCTTTCAGCCTAGGCGCGCCCGCCGACACGGGTCGTGTCGCGGGTCTGCTCGAGCAGCTCCTCGGCGCGGCGCAGATCCCGACGCGCGCCCGGACGCTGCCACCAGGTGGCCTCCGCGAGCGCGCTGCGTGCCTCGCGGACGCCCGCCTCGGCGACGAGCCGCAGGGCCTCCCGTTCGGCGGCGCGCTGCTGTTCGGCCGTCACCGGTGCGAGCGGGATGTCGGCGTCCCTCGCTGCAACGCCGATCCACGAGGCCGCGACGAGCATGACGATCCCGGCCAGACGCAGCCACAGCAGCAGACCCACGACGACGGAGAAGGTGGCCAGCAGCGGGTTGGTGGGGGAGTAGACGGCGAGGAAGCCGAACCCCAGCTGGAGGAGCGCGAGCGCCGCCCCGCCGGCGGTCGCGCCCGGGACGATCGAGTGCCAGGGGAGCGAGGTGCCGGTGAGGAAGCGGATGAGGAGTGTCAGTGCCCCGGCATTGAGAAGAACGCTCACGATCACCGACCCGAGCCGGCTGGCGACCTCGGTCGCCGTTGATGGGAACGGCACGTTCGCCCACACGAGGACCTGCGAGACCAGTCCGCCGGCGACGAGGCCGAGTCCGGCGCCGACGATCAGTGCCGCGCCGAAGAGGATCGCGGCGAGGAGGTCGCCGAGCTTGAGGAGGACGAAGCTGCGCAGGTCGAACGGCAACCCGAAGATGTCGCGCACCGCGCGACGGGTGAAGGTCACGAACCCGATCGCGGTCCAGACGGCGACGGCGAGGGCGATGGAACCGGTGATGGCCAGCAGGCTACTGCTGTCGCGCGCTATCGAGGCGACGTCGTCCGGATCCACCGGCCCGGCGTCGGAGATGAATCCCGGGATGTAGGTGTTCACGACGCGGATGAGCGCGTCGATCGCGTCCTGCGACCCGCCGAGCCAGAGACCGACGACGGCGAAGGCCGCGTAGAGGGTCGCGAAGATCGCGAAGAGCGACTGGTAGCTGATGGCGGCGGCGAGGAGGAACCCGTTCCGCTGCAGGAAGTGCCGCCACACCCTGATCGGGAACGAGGCGATCGTCCGCCGCGTCAGGTCGGTGGCCTTCTCGATCGGCTGGTCGAGCCGCTCACGCAGACGAGACGCCTCCCACCGCTCGCGCAGGGGAGGCGTCGTGTCGTTCGAGGTCACGCCTCGAGGGTACCGGGGGCGATCAGCTGCGCAGGACCGCTTGCTTGACCTCGGCGATGGCCTTCGTGATCTCGATGCCGCGGGGGCACGCCTCGGTGCAGTTGAAGGTGGTGCGGCAGCGCCACACCCCTTCCTTGTCGTTGAGGATGTCGAGACGCACGTCACCGGCATCGTCGCGCGAGTCGAAGATGAAGCGGTGGGCGTTCACGATCGCGGCCGGACCGAAGTACTGGCCGTCGGTCCAGAAGACCGGGCACGACGACGTGCAGGCGGCGCACAGGATGCACTTGGTGGTGTCGTCGTAGACGGCGCGGTCCTTGATGGACTGGATGCGCTCCTTGCCCGGCTCGGGCGCGGTGTTCGCCTGCAGGAAGGGCTGCACGTCGCGGAAGGACTCGAAGAACGGGTCCATGTCGACGATGAGGTCCTTCTCCAGCGGCAGGCCCTTGATCGCCTCGACGTAGATCGGCTTCGAGATGTCGAGGTCCTTGATCAGCGTCTTGCAGGCGAGGCGGTTGCGGCCGTTGATGCGCATCGCGTCCGAGCCGCAGATGCCGTGGGCGCACGAGCGACGGAAGCTCAGCGTGCCGTCGACGTCCCACTTGATGCGGTGCAGCGCGTCGAGCACGCGGTCGGTCGGGTACATCTCGACGTCGTAGTCGACCCAGCGCGGTTCTGCATCGACCTCGGGGTCGAAGCGCCGGATGATGAAGGTGACCAGGTACGACTGGATGCCGGAGTCGGTGGACTCCTGCGTGCCGGTCGGAGCGTCGGAATCGACGATGGTCATCAGTACTTCCTCTCCATCGGCGGGTAGTTGTACTCGCCCTGCTCGTTCTTGGTGAACACGACCGGCTTCCAGTCCAGGCGGATGTGGTCCTCGGGGTTGGCGGAGTGCGGGTCGCCCGTGAGGTAGGCCATCGTGTGCTGCATGTACTTGTCGTCGTTGCGGTCGGGGTAGTCCTCGCGCATGTGACCGCCGCGGCTCTCGCGCCGGTTGCGCGCGGCGTAGGCGACGATCTCGGCGATGTCGAGGAGGAAGCCCAGTTCGACCGCTTCGAGCAGGTCGGTGTTGTACCGCTTGCCCTTGTCGTCGACGTGGACGTTCTTGTAGCGCTCGCGCAGATCGTTGATCGTGCCCATGACGTTGGTGAGCGTCTCCTCGGTGCGGAACACCTGGGCGTTGGCGTCCATCTCCTCCTGCAACTTCTTGCGGAGGGTCGAGATGCGCTCGGTGCCGGCGTTGTTCCGCAGGCCCTCGATCATCTCGCGGACCTCCTTCGCGGGGTCCTCGGGGAGCGGCATGAACTCGGCGGTCTGGACGTACTCGACCGCGTTCTGGCCGGAGCGCTTGCCGAAGACGTTGATGTCCAGCAGCGAGTTGGTGCCCAAGCGGTTGGCGCCGTGCACCGACACGCACGCGCACTCGCCGGCGGCGTAAAGGCCGGGGACGATGGTGTCGTTGTCGGCGAGGACCTCACCCTTGACGTTGGTCGGGATGCCGCCCATCGCATAGTGCGCGGTCGGCATGACCGGAACGGGCTCGACGACGGGGTCGACACCCAGGTAGGTGCGGGCGAACTCGGTGATGTCGGGGAGCTTCGTCTCGAGGACCTCGGCACCCAGGTGCGTGCAGTCGAGGTAGACGTAGTCCTTGTTCGGACCGGCACCGCGACCCTCGAGGACCTCCTTGACCATGCATCGCGCGACGATGTCGCGGGGGGCGAGGTCCTTGATGGTGGGGGCGTAGCGCTCCATGAACCGCTCGCCGGAGGCGTTGCGGAGGATCGCGCCCTCGCCGCGCGCACCTTCGGTGAGGAGGATGCCGAGACCGGCCAGACCGGTCGGGTGGAACTGGAAGAACTCGATGTCCTCGAGGGGCAGGCCCTTGCGCCACACGATGCCGACCCCGTCACCGGTGAGGGTGTGCGCGTTCGAGGTGGTCTTGAAGATCTTGCCGAAGCCGCCGGTCGCGAAGATGACGGCCTTCGCGTGGAAGACGTGGAGGTCACCGGTGGCGAGCTCGTAGGCGACGACACCGGCGATGCCGGTGCGACCGAGGGCATCCTTCACCGTGATCAGGTCGAGCGCGTAGAACTCGTTGAAGAAGTTGATGCCGAGCTTGACGCAGTTCTGGAACAGCGTCTGCAGGATCATGTGGCCGGTGCGGTCGGCGGCGTAGCACGCGCGACGGACGGGGTTCTTGCCGTGCTCGGCGGTGTGCCCGCCGAAACGGCGCTGGTCGATCTTGCCGTCGGGCGTGCGGTTGAAGGGCAGGCCCATGTTCTCGAGGTCGATGACCGCGTCGATGGCCTCCTTCGCGAGGATCTCAGCCGCGTCCTGGTCGACGAGGTAGTCGCCGCCCTTGACGGTGTCGAAGGTGTGCCACTCCCAGGAGTCCTCTTCGACGTTCGCGAGCGCTGCCGCCATGCCGCCCTGTGCGGCGCCGGTGTGGCTGCGCGTCGGGTAGAGCTTGGTGATGACGGCGGTCTTGGCCCCGGGACCCGCCTCGATCGCGGCGCGCATGCCCGCGCCGCCGGCGCCGACGATGACGACATCGAACTGGTGGTAGTGGACGCCGTCCTTGACGACGGAGTCCGCGGTCTGAGTGCTCACGTGACGATTGCCTCTGTTCTATCCGTATGCGTGCCGGTCGCGCCGGCTCAGCCCTGTGCCTTGCAGACCTCGGCGACGATGCTGCCGTCGAGGTTCGGGATGCAGGGGTCGAAGGTGAAGACGACGAGGGTGCCGAGCAGGATCATGAATCCGGCCACGACCCACAGGCTCGTGACGAGCACCTTGCGCACCTTCGCGTTGGTGACGTAGTCGTTGACGATCGTGCGCATGCCGTTGGTGCCGTGGATGAAGGCGAGCCACAGCATGAGGACATCCCAGATCTGCCAGAACGGGCTCGCGAACTTGCCGGCGACGAAGGCGAAGTCGAGCGCCGAGATGCCCTCGCCGACCATGAGGTTGACGAAGAGGTGGCCGAAGATGAGGACGATCAGCAGCACGCCCGAGACGCGCATGAAGACCCACCCCCACTTCTCGAGGTTCGGCCCCTTCTTGCGGACGGCGGCCTTGCCCTGCGGGGTGCGCGGGGGGACGAGGGTGTCGGCGGTCATCAGTGCTCGCCTCCCATGTGCGAGAAGACGTTCGGAAGGTGGCGTGCGGAGAATCCGACGAGGGTGACCGCCCAGACGGCCAGGACGCCCCACCACAGCTGACGCTGGTGGCGCGTCGCCCACGGCCACAGGTCGACCGCGATGATGCGGAGCCCGTTGAACGCGTGGTACACGATCGCCCCGACAAGGGCGACCTCGCCGAGACCCATGATCGGGTTCTTGTACGTGCCGATGACCGCGTCGTATGCGTCGGGGGAGACCCGGATGAGGGCCGTATCGAGCACATGCACGAGCAGGAAGAAGAAGATGGCGATGCCGGTGATCCGGTGCAGCACCCACGACCACATGCCCTCGTTGCCGCGGTACAGCGTGCCGCGCGGGGTCTTGGACGTGGTCTCAGCTACCGACGGCGTGACGCGTGCTGGTGCAGACACGGTCGTCCTCCCTTGGGTGAGATGGGTCGCGCTGCGCGGCGAGGTCACGGCATCCCCAGGGATGTCGCCCATCGTCGCAAGCGGGCGCACCGACCATCCTAAGCGGCGCTGAAGGACACCGGCGAGGAAGGGGAGCCTTAGAACATATTGGTCACGGCCGTCGGCCGGGAAGCGCGCCCTTCACGTGCACGGAACGGGAGCGTCACGACCGGCCGATAGGGTTCGGATCATGGTCGAACACATCGAGGACTTCTACGCCGTGATCCCCGCGGGGGGTGTCGGTTCCCGCCTGTGGCCGCTCTCGCGGGCGGATGCGCCGAAGTTCCTCCACGACCTCACCGGTTCCGGTCACTCGCTGCTGCGCGACACCTGGAACCGACTCGAGCCGCTCACCGGGCCCGACCGCATCGCCGTCGTCACCGGCCGCGCGCACCGCGCCGCCGTCGAGGCGCAGCTGCCCGGCATCCCCGACAAGAACGTCATCCTCGAATCCGAGCCGCGGGACTCGGCGGCCGCGATCGGCCTCGCAGCGGCGATCCTGCATCGCCGGCATCCCGATGTCGTCATCGGCTCCTTCGCGGCGGATCACGTCATCCGCGGCTCGCGTGTCTTCGAGTTCGCGGTGCGCGACGCCGTCGAGGTCGCGCGCGAGGGCTACATCTGCACGATCGGTATCCAGCCCACGGAGCCGGCGGTGGGCTTCGGGTATATCAAGCGGGGCGGCGAGCTGATCGTCGACGGGGCTCGGGATGCCTCACTCGTGGAGCGCTTCGTCGAGAAGCCCGACCTCGAGACCGCCAAGACCTACGTCGCCGATCGGTCCTATCTCTGGAACGCGGGCATGTTCATCTCGCGTGCCGATGTCCTGCTCGCCGAGATCGAGGCGAACAACCCCACCCTTCACGCCGGGCTCGTCGAGCTGGCAGAGGCGTGGGACGATCGCGATCGTCGCGGACCAGCCGTCGACCGCATCTGGCCGACGCTCGAGAAGATCGCGATCGACTACGTCGTCGCCGAGCCCGCCGCCGAGAAGGGCAAGCTCGCCGTCGTCCCCGGGCACTTCGACTGGGACGATGTGGGGGACTTCGCGAGCCTCGCGAAGCTCAACTCCGGAGGTCGCACCGACCTCGCGATCCTCGGGAAGAACGCGCGTGTGCTGTCGGACCGGGCGAGCGGCATCGTGGTCTCGCAGACGAGCCGCGTGATCAGCATCATCGGCGTGAAGGACATCGTCGTCGTCGATACGGACGACGCCCTGCTCGTGACCACGGCCGAGCACGCCCAGCGGGTCAAGAGTGTCGTCGACGCCCTCAAGGTCACCGGTCGGGGCGACGTCCTCTGACCCGCGCGAGGCGGGGTCCGCAATTGTGCAGGATGCCGCTCCCGTGACGGGATGATTGCGGCTTTGTAACCATTCCGGCGTACGGCCTGATCACGCTGCGTCCTCGGCGTCACAGTAGGTAACTTCAGTTGAGCCGCCGCGAAGTCCGCGGCGCCTTCAATGTGGAGGCTGCATTGACTCTCTCGACCCCCAAGAAGCTCGTCGGCATCTCCGCCGCAGCGGGCCTTCTCGTCGCCCTCGCCGGATGTGGGACCGCACCCGAAGCCACTCCCTCCGGCAGCGCCGGCGCTGAGCCGGGCGGAGCCGTCGACGGCTTCCTGCCCTGCATGGTGTCCGACTTCGGCGGCTTCGACGACAAGTCGTTCAACCAGCTCGGATTCGAGGGCCTGCAGACGGCCGCCGAGGCCCTCGGCGTGGAGCCCATCACGGTCCAGTCCGACAGTGAGACCGACTTCGCGCCCAACCTGCAGAACCTGGTCGACCAGAACTGCACCATGATCATCACGGTCGGCTTCGCGCTGGCGTCCGCCGCGGGCGAGTCCGCCGCCGCCAACCCCGACATCGAGTACGTCTCCATCGACGACCCGGTGGACAACGACTTCGACGGCGAGACCGATGCCCCGAACATCAAGCCGCTGCTGTTCGACACCTCGCAGGCCGCCTTCCTCGCCGGTTACGCCGCCGCCTCCTACTCCGAGACCGACAAGGTCGGCACCTTCGGTGGTCAGCCTTACCCGACCGTCACGGTCTTCATGGACGGCTTCCGCCAGGGCGTCGAGTACTGGAACGAGCAGAAGAGCGAGAACGTCCAGGTCCTCGGCTGGGACGGCGAGGACGGTGTCTTCACCGGTGCTTTCACGGCCAACCAGGATGCGATCAACGCTGCGCAGGGTCTCGTGGACCAGGACGTCGACGTGCTGCTGCCCGTCGGTGGACCGATCTACCAGTCCGCGGCATCCGTCATCCGTGACTCCGGTAAGGACATCGCGCTGATCGGTGTCGACGCCGACGTCTACGAGACCGACCCGAGCGTCGCCGACCTGCTCCTCACCTCGATCCGCAAGCTGATCGACGTGGGTGTCGAGGACGCCGTCACCGCCGCGGGCAAGGGCGAGTTCGACGCGACCCCGTTCGTCGGCACCCTCGAGAACGACGGTGTCGGCCTCGCGCCGTTCCACGACTTCGAGTCGAAGGTCTCGCCCGATCTGCAGGGTGAGCTCGACGAGATCACGGCGGGCATCGTGGACGGGTCGATCACGGTCGACTCCTACCTCGCCCAGTAATCCCCTTCGGACGTGGGGGGCCGGAGTTCCGGCCCCCCACGTTCTTTGCGTCCGGTGCGCTCTGCGCGCCCCTCTCTTAGGATCGGCTCTATGAAGCTCGAGCTCCGCGGTATCACCAAGCGGTTCGGATCACTCGTCGCCAACGATCACATCGATCTCGTCGTCCAGCCCGGCGAGATCCACTGTCTCCTCGGCGAGAACGGCGCCGGTAAGTCGACGCTGATGAACGTCCTGTACGGGCTGTTCCAGGCGGACGAGGGGGCGATCCTCCTCGACGACCAGGTGCAGAACTTCACCGGCCCCGGCGATGCGATGCACGCCGGCATCGGCATGGTGCACCAGCACTTCATGCTCATCCCCGTCTTCACGGTCGCCGAGAACGTCATGCTCGGCCACGAGTCCACCAAGGCCGGTGGGTTCCTCGACCTGGCCGCTGCGCGCGAGAAGGTCCGCGAGATCTCCGCACGGTTCGGGTTCGACGTCGATCCCGACGCCCTCGTCGAAGACCTGCCCGTCGGCGTGCAGCAGCGCGTCGAGATCATCAAGGCGCTGTCCCGCGACGCGCGCGTCCTCGTCTTCGACGAGCCGACCGCCGTCCTCACGCCGCAGGAGACCGACGAGCTGATCGCCATCATGCGTCAGCTGAAGGATGCCGGGACCTCGATCGTCTTCATCACCCACAAGCTCCGCGAGGTCCGCGAAGTCGCGGATCGCATCACGGTCATCCGTCTCGGCAAGGTCGTCGGCGAGGCCTCGCCGACCGCATCGAACGCCGAGCTCGCCTCGCTGATGGTCGGCCGCGCGGTCGAGCTGACCGTGCAGAAGGATGCGCCGCAGCTGAACGACGCCGCGCTCGTCGTCGAGAACCTCACGGTCGTCGACCCGTTCGGGCACGTCGTCGTCAGCGACGTCAGCTTCACCGTCCGCGGCGGCGAGGTCCTCGCCATCGCCGGTGTGCAGGGCAACGGTCAGACCGAACTCACCGAGGCGCTCCTCGGCCTCCAGCCCCAGACGCGCGGCTCGATCTCCCTCAACGGCACGGAACTCGTGGGCCTGAGCGTGCGCCGCATCCTCGACGAGGGCGTCGGCTTCGTCCCCGAGGATCGGACCGAGGACGGGCTCGTCGGCGCGTTCACGATCGCCGAGAACCTCATGCTCGACCGGGCCGACGGCGAACCGTTCGTGCGCGGCGGCGCCGTGCAGCGCGGTGCGCTCGAGGCCTTCGCCCAGGAGAAGTTCACGGAGTTCGACGTCCGTGCCCCCGGCATCCACACTCCGGTCGGCCGTCTCTCGGGCGGCAACCAGCAAAAGGTCGTGCTGGCCCGCGAGCTCAGCCGCGACCTGTCGCTCTTCGTCGCCGCTCAGCCCACCCGCGGCGTCGACGTCGGGTCGATCGAGTTCATCCACAAGCGCATCGTCGACACGCGCGATGCGGGCGTCCCGGTCATCGTCGTCTCGACCGAGCTCGACGAGGTCACGGCGCTCGCCGACCGCATCATGGTCATGTACCGCGGACGCATCGTCGGGATCGTCCCGGGCAACACGGAACGTGAGGTCCTCGGCCTCATGATGGCGGGCGAGAGCGCCCCCGGAGAGGGGGTCGCGGCGTGAGCGTCGCCACCGAACCCGCGCGCACCGACGCGCCCCAGCCGTCCAAGTGGCACACGATGCTCCTGCAGATCACGCAGGGAAGCGCGATCATCTCGGTGCTGGCCGTCGTCCTCGCCCTCATCGCCGGCGGCATCATGATCGCGGCGACCGACGACGGCGTCCAGGCTGCATCCGGCTATTTCTTCGCCCGCCCCGGCGACACGTTCGTCGCCGTCTGGCAGGCGGTGTCCGGAGCCTACGGCGCCCTCTTCCAGGGCTCCGTCTTCAACTTCGGTGCGCCGACCTTCGCCCGCGCGATCCGCCCCCTCACCGAGACACTCACCTTCGCCACGCCGCTCATCGCGGCCGGCCTCGGTGTCGCGCTCGCATTCCGGATCGGCATGTTCAACATCGGCGGTCGCGGCCAGATGCTCATGGCCTCCGCCGCCGCCGGCTGGGTGGCGTTCGGGCTCGACCTGCCGCCCGTCATCCACATGCTGGTGGCGCTGCTCGCGGGCATCATGGCGGGGTCGCTCTGGGCGGGCATCGCCGGCTTCCTCAAGGCCCGCACCGGTGCCCACGAGGTCATCGTCACGATCATGCTCAACTACGTCGCGTTCTACCTCGTGTCGTGGATGCTGCGCACGCCGGGCCTGCTGCAGGCGCCGGGCTCCAGCAACCCCAAGACGCCCGCGATGAAGGAGACCGCGATCCTGCCCGACCTGCTCGGTCCGCAGTTCAATCTGCACCTCGGGTTCATCCTCGTCATCATCGCGACAGTCGTCGTCTGGTGGATCCTCAACCGGTCGAGCCTCGGCTTCCAGTTCCGGGCCGTGGGGGAGAACCCCGCCGCCGCACGGGTCGCGGGCATCAGCGTGCCCCGCATGTACGTCTACGGCATGCTCCTCGCCGGTGGCCTCGTCGGCCTCGCCGGCGTCAATCAGGTGCTCGGCACCGTGACGACGGGCTTCTCGTCCGACATCGACGCAGGGATCGGATTCGACGCGATCACCGTCGCACTGCTGGGACGCTCGACCCCGTGGGGCACCTTCGCGGCCGGCATCCTCTTCGGTGCCTTCAAGGCGGGCGGGTTCTCGATGCAGGCGGCCGAGCAGGTGCCGATCGAGATCGTGACCGTCGTCCAGGCGCTCATCGTCCTCTTCATCGCGGCGCCGCCGCTCATCCGCACGATCTTCGGCCTGCCCTCGCCGGAGCGCGATCGTCGACGCGCCGAGAGGGCGCGCCGCAAGGAGCTCAAGGCGCAGTCCGACACGACGCAGGAGGTGGCCGCGTGAGCGCCCCCGTCGTTCAGACCTCGACGGCCGACGTGCTGCCCGAGACCACCATCATCCGCAGCTGGAAGGCAACGATCGCCCTCGCGGTGTTCACGGTCCTCTACGCGCTGCTCGTGCTCGTCGCCGCCCGCGATGGTGAGAGCACCTTCCGCCTGTCGACCCAGAGCGACGTGATCGTCCTGGCCGATCTGGTGGTTCCGGTCGGCGCGACGACCACTGGCATCCTGGTGCTCCTGGCCCTGCTGACCGCGGGCTCGGCGTACCTGGTCCGTTCCTCGGGGCGGTCACCGCTCTGGGTCACGGTCGCCTTCGTCCTGCTCGCCGTCGTCGGATTCCTCACCTGGGCCGCCGCCGGTGCGGCGATCCCCGTCGTGGGTCTGCTGGCGGGCTCGCTCACGCTCGCCGTGCCGCTCATCTACGGCGCGCTGGGCGGCGTCATCGGCGAGCGGGTCGGCGTCGTCAACATCGCCATCGAGGGGCAGCTGCTCGCCGGCGCCTTCACGGCGGCGGTCGTCAGCACCGTCACCGGTCAGCCGCTGCTCGGCCTGGTCGCCGCGATGGTCGCGGGCGTGCTCGTCGCCGCGATCCTGGCCGTGTTCGCGATCCGCTACCTCGTCGACCAGGTGATCGTCGGTGTCGTGCTGAACGTCCTCGTCACCGGCCTCACGAGCTTCCTGTTCTCGCAGGTCCTGCAGCCCAACGCCGCGGCGCTCAACCAGCCGCCGCGCTTCGACCGCATCCCGATCCCGCTTCTAAGCGACATCCCCGTCCTCGGGCCGGTGCTGTTCCGCCAGACGATCATCGTGTACGTGATGTACCTCGTCGTCGCCGCGGTGTTCTTCGGCATGTTCCGCACCCGGTGGGGTCTGCGACTGCGTGCCGTCGGCGAGCACCCGCAGGCCGCCGACACGGTCGGCATCAAGGTCAACGCGACCCGGTTCTGGAACGTGCTGCTCGCCGGTGCGATCGCGGGCCTCGGCGGCACGGTCTTCACGATCGGCAACGGCATCGCATTCAACAAGGAGATGACCGCCGGCGCCGGCTTCATCGCGCTCGCCGCCGTCATCTTCGGCCAGTGGAACCCCATCCGCGCCACTCTCGCCGCACTGCTGTTCGGCTTCGCGTCGAACCTGCAGAACACGCTCAGCGTGATCGGCGCGCCCGTGCCCAGCGAGTTCATGCTGATGGTGCCGTATGTCGTGACGATCTTCGTCGTGGCCGGTGTCGTCGGCAAGTCGCGGGCGCCCGCCGCGTCGGGCAAGCCCTACATCAAGGGCTGACCGGGGTGCCGCGAGCCGCGGCATCCGCCAGAACTACAGAGGAAGAAGTCGTGACCGACATCGATTGGGACGAGCTGCGCTCCGCAGCCGTCGAGGCCATGGAGAAGGCGTACGCGCCGTACTCCCGTTACCGAGTGGGTGCCGCGGCGCTCGTGAGCGACGGGCGGATCGTGACCGGCTGCAACGTCGAGAACGCGTCCTACGGCGTCGGCCTGTGCGCCGAGTGCGGTCTCGTCGGAAACCTGCACATGACCGGCGGCGGCGAGCTCGTCGCGTTCGTCTGCGTCAACAACGACGGCGAGACGATCATGCCGTGCGGGCGCTGCCGTCAGCTGCTGTACGAATTCGCGATCCCCGGGATGCTGCTGGAGACCGTTTCGGGCATCCGCACCATCGACGAGGTCCTGCCCGACGCCTTCGGCCCGCGCGACCTCGAGGCAGCCCGATGAGCCAGGTCGAGCCGTTCGACGCGGTCGACGTCATCCGCACGAAGCGCGACGGGGGAGCTGTTCCCGAGGATGCGCTGCGGTGGATGGTCGACGCGTACACGCGCGAGTACGTTGCGGACTCGCAGATGGCGGCGTTCGCGATGGCGGTGCTGCTGAACGGGATGAGCCGTGACGAGATCCGTGTCATGACCGACGCGATGATCGCCTCGGGCGAGCGGATGAGTTTCGCCGGGCTCGGCAAGCCGACCGTCGACAAGCACTCCACCGGCGGCGTGGGTGACAAGATCACGCTCCCGCTCGCCCCGCTCGTCGCCGCCTTCGGCGTCGCCGTGCCGCAACTCTCGGGCCGCGGCCTGGGCCACACCGGGGGCACGCTCGACAAGCTCGAGGCCATCCCCGGCTGGCGCGCGGCGCTCAGCAACGACGAGATGGTCGCGCAGATGCGGGACGTCGGCGCGGTCATCTGCGCCGCGGGCTCGGGCCTCGCGCCCGCCGACAAGCGTCTGTACGCGCTGCGCGATGTCACCGGCACCGTCGAGGCGATCCCGCTGATCGCCTCGAGCATCATGTCCAAGAAGATCGCCGAGGGCACCGACTCGCTCGTGCTGGACGTCAAGTTCGGTTCCGGCGCGTTCATGCGCGACGTCGACAAGGCGCGAGAGCTCGCCCGCACCATGGTCGCGCTCGGCACCGACTCGGGTGTCGCCACCACGGCGCTGCTCACGGACATGAACACCCCGCTCGGCCTCGCGATCGGCAACGCCAACGAGGTCCGCGAGTCCGTCGAGGTGCTCGCCGGCGGTGGCCCCGCCGACGTCGTCGAGCTGACCGTGGCGCTCGCGCGCGAGATGCTCGCCCTCGCCGGACAGCCCGACGCGGACGTCGAAGCCGCCCTGGAGGACGGTCGCGCGATGGATTCGTGGCGTCGGATGATCCGGGCCCAGGACGGCGACCCGGATGCCGCGCTGCCGACACCGCGCGAGACCCACACCGTCACCGCGACGGAGTCTGGCGTTCTCACGCGACTGGAGGCCCTTCCGTTCGGGATCGCCGCGTGGCGCCTCGGCGCGGGCCGCGCGCGTGCGCAGGACCCCGTCATCCACGCCGCCGGCATCGATCTGCACGTCAAGCCGGGCGACGCGGTCGAGGTCGGACAGCCGTTGTTCACCCTGCTGGCCGACGATGAGAACCGCTTCGCGCGGGCCACCGAGGCGCTCGAGGGCGCCTGGGAGATCGGTGCGGAGGCACCGGCATCCACTCCGCTCGTCCTCGAGCGCATCACCGCCTGACCCCCCTACGACAGGACACCACCATGGCCATCGACCAGCACGGCGACGCGAAGCTCGAGGGCGTCTCGATCCGCTCGCTCCCGAAGGTGTCGCTCCACGACCACCTCGACGGCGCGCTGCGCCCGCAGACGATCATCGAGATCGCCGACGACGTCGGGGTCGACGTGCCCGAGGCGGCGGCCGACGACCTCGCCGACTGGTTCGAGGACCAGTCCGACAGCGGCTCGCTCGTCGAATACCTGAAGACGTTCGATCTGACGATCGCGGTCATGCAGACCCGCGAGGGACTGCGCCGTGTCGCGAAGGAGTTCGTCGAGGATCTCGCCGCCGACGGCGTCATCTACGGCGAGGTCCGTTGGGCGCCGGAGCAGCACCTGCAGGGCGGTCTCAGCCTCGATGAGGTCGTCGAGGCCGTTCAGGAGGGCATCGAGGAGGGTGAGGACTCGGTCGAGGCCTCGGGCCGCGACATCCGTGTCGGCCAGCTCATCAGCGCGATGCGTCACACCGACCGGTCGCTCGAGATCGCCGAGCTCGCCGTCCGTCACCGCGGACGCGGCGCGGTCGGCTTCGACATCGCCGGTCCCGAGGCGGGCTTCCCGCCGTCGAACCTGCGCCCGGCCTTCGACTACCTGGCATCCGCCTTCTTCCCGGCGACGGTCCACGCCGGCGAGGCCGCGGGGCTCGATTCCATCCGCTCCGCGCTGATCGACGGACGCGCGCTGCGCCTCGGGCACGGTGTGCGCATCGCCGAGGATCTCGACGTCGTCGAGCAGAAGGGCGAGGAGGTGCAGGTGCGTTTCGGCGACCTCGCCCGCTGGGTGCGCGACCGCGAGATCCCGCTGGAGCTCTCGCCGTCGTCGAACCTGCAGACCGGCGCGATCGCCGCGTGGGGGACGCAGCTCGAGGATCACCCCTTCGACCTGCTGTACCAGCTCGGCTTCGCCGTCACCGTGAACGTCGACAACCGGACGATGAGCCGGACCTCGCTCACGCGCGAGCTCTCGCTGCTGGCGGACGCCTTCGAGTACACGCTCGATGACCTCGAGGCGTTCCAGCTGAACGCCGCCGCTGCTGCGTTCCTCACCATCGAGGAGCGCGAGGAGCTCATCGAGCTGATCGGCGAGGGCTTCTCGGCCTGACGGCTCGGGTGAGGTCCCGATCGGGCCGGGTATAGCTGTCGCATACCCGGCCCGATCGGGACCTCCACCCTTCTCCCCAGGGGGCGGGGCGCGGGCGCTCTCCGCGAGGTGCGGGGATCGTCCCTCACGCGGCGCGGAAGGTCGGCACCATGCAGGAATGCGCCGACCGCGCCCCTTCCCGACCACCTCCGCAGCCGCGCGTTCAGTGTGCGCGATGCCCGGCGAGCCGGTGTCTCCGCCGGGCGGCTGGATGCCGGTGACCTCACGATCCCGTATCCCGGCGTCCGCGTCCCCGCGGGCCACGTTGTCGACTCGATCGAAGCTCGAGCGAGGCAGTTCACAGAACGGATGCGGCCGTGGCAGTTCTTCAGCCACAGCACGGCGCTGGCGCTCCTGGGCGCACCCCTCCCGTCGGATCGAGAGTCGCAGCGGCTCCATGTCGCCGCGCACCGCCCGCATCGGGAACCGCGCGTGTCAGGCGTGGTCGGTCACCGCCTCGGGGTTGGTACGCCCGACGTCCGCATCGTCGATGGTCTGCGCGTCGAAGCACCCGCGAGCGCGTGGCGTCACGTCGCGTCGTGGTGGAGTCACGAGGATCTGGTCGTCGCGGGTGACTTCCTCGTCGGCCGTGCCGGTCTGCTCACCCTCGACGACCTCGCCGCGGAGGTGGCGAGGGGACCGGGGCGGGGCCAGAGTGCTCTGACGACGGCGCTCTCCGACATCCGGGTCGGTGCCGAGTCCCCGACCGAAACGCGACTGAGGCTCGTCCTCTGCGCCGCAGGCCTCCCCGAGCCCCGCCTGAACGTGGTCCTCCGGGCGTCGGACGGCCGGTTCGTCGCCCGGCTCGACATGGCGTACGAGAGTCATCGGGTCGCGGTCGAGTACGACGGGCGTCAGCACGCGGAAGACCGCTCGCAGTTCGAGCGCGACGCCGATCGCTGGCACGAGATCCGCGAGCAGGGGTGGACGCTCGTCCGCATCCTTCGCCATCATCAGCAGGGCGACGGCCGGACCGCCGTCCGCATGGTCGCCGGTGCGCTCCGGCAGGCCGGGTGGACGCCGTGAGGGGCGAGGTCCCGATCCGGCCGGGAATGACGGCGCGATACCCGGCCGGAGTGGGACTTCGGCCGGGTTCAGAGGCGGGCGACCAGCTCGGCGACGGATGCCGTGATCTCGGCCGTCATGTCGGCGTCGTCGATCGTGGGGGTGCCGTCGCCGGCCTGCGGGCCGTAGTCGCCGAACGACGCGTGCGAGGCGCCGGCGATCTCGACGAACTCGGCGTCGGCGGGAAGCATGCCGCGGGAGTCCTGGATCTTCGCCGGCGTCGACAGGCCGTCTTCCGCGCCCGAGATGCTGAGCACCGGAAGGCCGGAATCGGACAGGTCGTTCGCGCAGTACGAGCCGAAGAGGACCAGACCGTCGGCATCCGGTGCGAGCTGACAGGCCCGCACCCCGCCGAGCGAGTGTCCGCCGACGAGCCAGGAGTCCACACCCGGTGCAACGGAGGTGAAGTCCGACAGCGGCCGGGGATCGAAGAAGGCGAGGTTCAGCCACGGACGGCTGATGACGACCGTCATCCCGTCGTCGGCGACGAGCCCCGACAGCTTCGACTCGTACGCCTCGGCCTGGACCTTCGCTCCGGGGATGAAGACCAGGCCGACAGTGCTCTCACCGGAGGCCGGCGTCATGACGACGTTCCCGCCCGTGTCGGAGACGACGACACGATCGTCGCTTCGCACCGACCCGAGCGGGCCCGCCTCGGCATCCATCACGCCCACCTGACTCCAGATCACGATCCCGAGGGCACCGGCGACGAGCAGCCCCGCCACGGACAGCGACACGATCAGACCGATGCGCCGCGCCTGGGAGCGGGGTCGCTTCGAGGCACTCACGCGCGGTAGAGGCCGAGCTCGGTCTGACGCTGCGCGACCGCCTCCTGTACGCGCGCGAAGAGCGGATGCCCCGGCTCGAGACCCGTGACCGACGCGGTGAAGGCAGCGGCATCCTCGGTCCGGATGCGCTCCTGCAACTCGACCGCCTGGGGGTCTGCGGCATCCTCGAAGCGGAGCGCGGCCGAGATCGCGGCGACGAGGCCGTCGACGGCGAGTCCACGGTCCGCTGCTGCCGCCGCGGGGCCGATGAACCGCTCGTGACGGGAGAGCTTGCGCAGCGGCTGCCGGCCGACGCGCTGGACGGTGTCGGGAAGCGCCGCGTTCGAGAACCGCTCGAGGATCGTCGCGCGGTAGTCGGCCAGTTCGCCGGCGTCGAGGCCGTGGGCAGCCGACAGGAACGCCGAGGTCTCCTCGAGCGCCTGCTCCACCTTGGCGCGGATGCCGGGGTCGGCGAGCGCGTCCGAGATCCGGGTGATGCCGGCGGCGTAGCCGAAGTAGGCCGTCGCCGCGTGGCCGGTGTTGACCGTGAAGAGCTTGCGCTCGATGTACGGGGCGAGGTCGTCGACGAAGTGCGCGCCGGGGATGTTCGGCAGGTCGCCGCCGAAGGGGCCCTGCTCGATGGCCCATTCGAAGAAGGGCTCGACCGTCACGTCGACGCCCGCGCCGTCGGGCTGCCCCGGGACGATGCGGTCGACCGCGGTGTTCGCGAACACCGCGCGGGCAGACAGGTCGCCCCAGGCGTCGCCCGCGAGCTTCTCGATCTCGGCGCGGAGGGTGTCGGTCGCGCCGATGGCGTTCTCGCACGCCATGACCTGCAGGGGCTTCCCGCTCGCCTCACGGCGCGCGAGGCCCTCGAGGATGTGCGGCGCCACGAACGGCAGGATGTTCGGGCCGACGGCGGTCGTCACGACATCGGCGGTGGCGACCTCGTCGGCGACGGCGTCGGGGTCCGCCTGGCTGTTGATCGCGCGGAAGCCCGTGACCGTCTTGTCACCGCCACCCGGCCCGACTTCGTGGACGGTGTACTCGGATGCCGCGTTGATGGTCTCGACCAGGGTCGGAGCGACGTCGGAGAAGACGAGGTCGTAGCCGCCCTCGTGGAGCAGGAGACCGACGAACCCGCGACCGATGTTCCCCGCGCCGAAGTGGACGGCCTTCATGCGTTGTTCACCGTCGACAGCAGCTGGTAGAGCTCCTCAGGGGTCTGCGCCGCCTTGAGCTTCGCGACCTCGTCGTCCTCCGAGAACAGGAGGGCGATCTGCGACAGGATCTCGAGGTGCTCGTCGCCCTTGCCGGCGATCCCGACGACGAAGGTCACGTGCTCACCGGCCCAGTCGACACCGCCGTCGTAGCGGACGAAGGAGAGCGCCGAGTCGAGGATCGCGTCCTTCGTCTCGTTCGTGCCGTGGGGGATGGCGAGCTCGTTGCCCATGTAGGTCGAGACGGCGACCTCCCGCTGCTGCATCGCATCGAAGTAGGCGCCGGTCACGGCCCCTGACGCCTCGAGGATGTCGGCGGCCTCCTTCATCGCCTGCTCCTGGCTGACGGAGCCGGAGTGGATGCGGATCTGACCGAGGGTGAGGACGTCGCGAGCCATGGTTTTCTCCTTCTGGGAACGGTGTGGGGGAAAAGCGCTGCGGGGCCGGGACCATTGTCTCCGACCCCGCAGCGGATCGCATCAGGCGTCGCCGCGCTGGCGGCGCACCATCTCCACGACTTCGTCGTACTTCGGCGAGTTCATGAAGTTGTCGACCGAGACGTGCACGGACCCGGGGGTGACCCCGCGGGCACGATCGGTCAGCTGGGCCTGAGTGATGACCAGGTCGGCGGACGGGTCGAGGTTCGCGATCGCCTTGTTGGTGACCGTGACGCCCTCGACGCCCGCCTTCTTGAACTTGTTGCGCAGGACGCTCGCACCCATCGCGGACGACCCCATGCCGGCGTCGCACGCGAACACGATGTTCGAGATCTCGCGATCTGCGACGGCGGTTCCCGCCGGAGCGGATGCCGCGGCTGCCGCCGTCGGTCCCGAGCCGCGCAGCGCGTCCATCGCCGAGGAGGACTTGCCCTTGTTGGCCTCGGTCTGCGCGATCGCGGCGCCGAAGGTGTCACCCTCGGCCGCGAGGTCGCGCTTGCGGGACGCCCGCAGGATGACGGCGGTGATGAGGAATGTGACGACCGCTGCGACGACCACCGAGAGGTAGACGACGAGGAGGTTCGGCACGCCGGCGCCGATCGCCGCCGCCGTGACGGCGATGATGCTGCCCGGCGCGGCGGGGAACTGGAGACCGCCGTTGAAGAGCATGTTGACGGTCACGCCGCTCGCACCGCCCGCGATGAGGGCGAGGATCGTGGCCGGCTTGCTCAGGGCGTACGGGAAGTAGATCTCGTGGATGCCGCCCAGGAACTGGATGATCGCCGCGCCGGGAGCGGAGGCCTTCGCCTGGCCGACACCGAAGAAGGTGAAGGCGAGAAGCAGGCCGACGCCGGGGCCGGGGTTGGCCTCGATGAGGAAGAGGATCGACTTGCCCGCATCCTCGACCTGCTGCAGGGCCAGCGGTGTGAACACACCGTGGTTGATGGCGTTGTTCAGGAACAGCACCTTGGCGGGCTCCACGACGATCGACAGCAGCGGGAGCAGGCTCAGCGAGACGAGCCAGTCGACCACCCCGCCGAGGAACGCGCTGACGCCGAGCATGATGGGGCCGAACGCGAAGAACCCGATGATCGCGAGGATCATGCCGAGGATGCCGGCGGAGAAGTTGTTGACGAGCATCTCGAAGCCGGGCTTGATCTTGCCGTCCCACAACTTGTCCATCTGCTTGGTGATCCAGGCCGCGAGGGGACCCATGATCATCGCGCCGAGGAACATCGGGATGTCGGTGCCGACGATGACACCCATGACGGCGATCGTGGCCACGACACCACCGCGCGCGTCGTAGACCATGCGGCCCGCGGTGTTCGCGATGAGCAGTGGCAGAAGGTAGGTCACCATCGCCCCGACCAGGCCGATGTACCCGGTGTAGGTACCGGCGTCACCCTCGGTGAGGGCGGTGCGGGCACCCTGCCACCCGATCTGGGCGACGTCGCCACCGCCGCCGAGGATCTCGGCGACGGGGAACCAGTGCCAGCCGAACGGGCTGCGGGCACCGAAGAAGCCGTCCGGGATGAAGAGCATGGTGATGAATCCCCATGCGATGAACGCTGCGATGTTCGGCATGATCATGCCGGACAGGAACGTCCCGAATCGCTGCACGCCGACGCGTGCGCGGCTCGGTGCGCGGGTGGCTGTTGTCGCCGTTGACATGTGCTGGTTCTCCTTTGGTGTGCCGCGGGTCATGCGGCGGTGAGCTGTGCTGCGGCCTCCTGGGCCGCGGCTCGGGCGGATGCCGCATCGGATGCGGCGAGGGCTGCCTCGGCGATGCGCTTCGCGTCGTCGAGGCTGTGGTGCAGAAGGGTGGCGCGCACATCTGCGAGCGCCGTCGGTGCCATGGACAGGGTGGTGGCGCCGAGTCCGACCAGGACGACCGCGAGCAGCGGGTCGGCTGCGGCCTCGCCGCAGATGCCGACGGGCTTGCCGTGGGCACGTCCGCCGTCACCGGTCAGCTTCACGAGCTGCAGGACGGCGGGATGCCACGGGTCCTGGAACGAGGCGACGGAGCCGAGCAGACGGTCGGCGGCGAGCGTGTACTGGGTCAGGTCGTTGGTGCCGATGGAGGCGAAGTCGGCGTGGGCCAGCACCCGGTCGGCGAGCAGCGCGGACGAGGGGACCTCGACCATGACACCGGCCGCCTTGATGTTGTACTCCTTGGCGAGGGTGACGAAGTACTCGGTCTCCTCGACGGTCGACACCATCGGAGCCATGACCCAGAGGTCGGCGTCGGTGGCGGCATCCGCGTTGGACAGGGCGGTCAGCTGCTCGCGCAGGATGTCCTCGCTCGCGCGCAGCGCGCGGAGCCCGCGGAGCCCGAGCGCCGGATTCTCCTCGTGCGCGTCGTTGAGGAACGCCAGCGGCTTGTCGGCACCGGCATCCAGTGCGCGGACCACGACCTTCTTGCCCGGGAACGCCTGCAGAAGCTCGGTGTAAGACTTGGTCTGCTCCTCGACCGTGGGGGCCTGCGAGGAGCTGAGGAAGAGGAACTCGGTGCGGAACAGGCCCACGCCTTCGGCGCCCAGTTCGACGGCCTTCGCGGCGTCGGCGGGCTTTCCGAGGTTCGCGAGCAGCGGCACGGCGGTGCCGTCGGCGAGAGCACCCGGCGTGATCGGGGCGTCGGCCGCGGCGGCGCGATCGGCCTCGCGGCGCTCCGCCTGCGCGATCTCGTCGTCGGTGGGCTGCGTCGTCACGATGCCGCCGGCGGCGTCGACGATCACCGTCTCGCCTTCGGAGAGACCGGCCGCGCCGTGCACGCCGACGACGGCGACGATCGACTTCTCCCGCGCGAGGATCGCCGTGTGCGAGGTCGGCCCCCCCTCGGTCGTGACGAGGGCAAGCACCTTGTCGAGATCCAGGAGCGCCGTGTCGGCGGGCGCGAGGTCCTTCGCGACCAGGACGAACGGATGCCCCGGGTCGGGCACGCCCGGAGCGGGCACGCCGCGGAGGTGCGCGATGACCCGCTGTGCGACGTCGTCGAGGTCGGCGGCGCGCTCGCCGAGGTAGCCGCCCATGGCGGCGAGGGAGTCGCGGAACGAGGCGAATGCGTCGAAGACGGCGAACTCGCCGGTTTTGCCGGCCGCCAGTCGCGTTGCGACCTCGTCCTCGAGGGCGGGGTCCTCCGCCATCATCGCCTGTGCTTCCAGGACCTCCTGCGCGGCTCCGCCCGCGGTCGCGCCGCGCTGCTCGAGCTCGCGGGCGACCGCCTCGATGGCGGCGGCGACGCGAGCCTTCTCCTCGTCGGCGCTGAGCGTGCTCTTCTCGTCCTTCGGCGCGGGCAGCGGCTCAGCCATCCGTGCGACGGGGCCGTGGCTCACGCCCAGGCCGATTCCTACTCCTCGAAGCTCAGTCATGTGTCCCTCAGGCGTCGTGGTCGGTGGTCAGAAGTTCGGTGAGGTGGTCGAGCACCCCTTCGGCGTTCGCGCCGTCGGCGGTGAGCGTCACGTAGTCGCCGTTCTCGGCGCCGAGCGAGATGACGCTCAGGATGCTGGCCGCGTTGACGGCGCCGCCGGCGCCCTTCGAGATGGTGATCGGGATGCCGGCATCCTTCGCCGCCTGCGCGAACAGCTTCGCGGGGCGGGCGTGCAGGCCGTTGGCGGAGCCAATCCGCACAGTCCGGCTGGCCGGTGCGCTCATCGCGGGGTCCTTTCGATGCTGTCGGCGGCGGTTGAGGCCGTCACCAGGGCGAGCGTGCGGGTTCCGTCGCGATCGCCGAACACGTCCTCCGGCAGCAGCACGACGCGCGCCTGTCGGGTGGCGGCGTCCCGCTCGATGTCGGCGAGGGCGGAGGCAAGATGCGGACCCACGAGCACCACGTCGCCGGCATCCGTCCCCGTGGCAACCATGCCGGGGACACCCGCGTGGACGAGCAGTTCCCTGCCTTCGCGCTGTGCGGCTTGCCGCAGACGCTGAGCGACGAATGTGCTCGACGCACCCGCGCCGCAGACGACGAGGATCTTCATCGATCCGCCTCCTTGTCTCCTCGCCATTCTCATCCGACTCTCAGGAAGCGACAACCAGGCCTTCTTCCGCGGGGGAGGAAACCCCGGTACCCCGGCAGATGGTTGACTGGATCCGTGAGTCGGACGAGGCAGGATCGCGTCATGGCGCTCCTGGCGAGGGATGCCGGGTGGCGCACCGCGGGCGAGCTCGCCGACCTCGTCGGAGTGACGCCCCGCAGCATCCGCTCGTACGTCGCCGCGCTCAATGCGCGGGTCCCCGGCGGAGATGCGGTCGAGTCCGGGCCGTCCGGCTACCGCGCGGGTGCGGGCGCCGGAGGCGCGTTGCAGCCGGTCGCGGAGGAGACCCCGCGCGACCGCCTGCACCGGTTGGTCCGCGACATCCTGGACGCCCCCGACGGGATCGACGTGTACGCCGCGGCGCACCGCTTCCACGTCAGCGACGCCACGCTCGAAGCGGACCTCGGGCGTGTGCGCGCCTTGCTGAGCGGCACGCAGCTGACCCTCGAGCGGTCGGCCGAGCGGGTGCGGCTCACCGGGACGGAGATGGCGCAGCGGCGGTTGCTCAGTCGGCTGGCGCACGACGAGATGGAGCAGGGCGCCTTCGACCTGCGGGCGCTGCGCCGTGCGCTCGGGGAGAGCACCGCCGAGACCTCGGCTCTCGGGGCGTTCAAAGACGACCTCGTCGCAGGGCTCGGCGACCTCGGGTATCTCGTCAACGAGTTCGGCATCGGCGACGTCATGATGCACATCGCGATCGCCGCCGACCGCGTCGGCCGCGGCCGGGGCCTCGACGGCGCACCCGTCGACGACTCGCCCGCGCGTGCGCAGATCGCCGACCTGCTCGACCGCCTCGCGGTCGGTCATCTCGGGGTCCGCCTGGGCGAAGGCGACCGTGATCACCTGGCCGCGCTCGTCCAGACCCGCGTCGTGGCGCCGGGGGCCGCCGAGCCCGACACCGTGATCCGGAGCCGGCTCGACCCGGACGTCGAGTCGGCCGTGCGCGCGATCGTCGCGCGGGCGGCATCCGAGTTCCTCGTCGACATCGATCACGACGACTTCATCCTTCGACTGTCGCTGCACGTTCAGAACCTGCGGCAACGCGCCCAGGATCAGGCGTGGTCGCGCAACGCCCTCACCCGCTCGCTCAAGTCCAGCTACCCGATGATCTTCGAGGTGGCCGTCTTCATCGCGGAACAGCTGCGCGACGTCGTCGGTGCCCCGCTGTACGAGGACGAGATCGCGTACATCGCGATGCACGTGGGCGGGCGCCTCGAACGGTCGCGGCAGTCCGCGCGCCTGCTGACAGCGACCCTCGTGTGCCCGGGGTACTACGAGATGCACGAGCTGCTGCGGGCGAGCATCGACCGGGCGCTCGGACGCGAGATCGAGGTCGTCTCCGTCGAGACGCGGGTCGATCCCGACTGGGCCGCGCTCGACACCGACCTCGTGCTCACGACGATCGACCCGCCCGCCCCGTCGGACCGCATCGTGCGGGTGCAGCCGTTCCTCACCGAGCAGGACGTCGAACGCGTGCAGGGCGCCGCCGCCCGTGCCCGCCGCGGTCGACGGCTCGCGGGGCTGCGTGCCGAGCTGGAGCGGTACTTCTCCGCTGACGCCTTCGTGCCGCGTCTGCCCGGCGACGCCGACGAGGAGACGGTCATCCGCGGCCTCGGCGGACTCCTGGCCGCACAGGGGGTCATCACCGAGGACTACGTGATCCGCACGCTCGAGCGCGAGCGGATCTCGTCGACCGCCTTCACCGACGCGCTCGCCGTGCCGCACGCCATGGGGATGACCGCGACGCGCACCGCGATCGCGGTCGGGCTCGCCGACCCCTCGATCCGGTGGGGCGATGGACGGGTGCAGGTCGTGACGATGGTCGCCTTCTCCGAGTCCGACCGCGAGGCGTTCCAGACCGTCTTCGAGCAGCTCGTCGAGGTGTTCAGCGAACGCGACAGCGTGCTGCGGATCCTCCGCCGCGGTACGACGTTCGCGGCGTTCCTCGACGAGCTCGTCGCCGTCGTCGACGGCTGATCACCGCGTCAGGCGCGCCTCGAGCCCCATCCGCACCCCGGGCCACTCGTGGGGGAGGATCGAGTACACGACCGTGTCGCGCATCGTGCCTCCCGGACCGATCCGATGGTTGCGCAGCACCCCGTCGCGCCGAGCACCCAGGCGCTCGATGGCCGCCTGCGATTGACGGTTGTGCCACGACGTGCGGAACTCGACGGCGATCGCCTCGCATGCCTCGAAGGCATGGCCGAGCAGCAGCAGCTTCGCGGTCGTGTTGACATCGGTGCGCTGCACCGCCGGCGACAGCCAGGTGTAGCCGATCTCGACGCGGCGATGCTCGACCTCGATGTTGCAGAAGGTGGTCATGCCCGCAGGAGACCCGTTCACGACGACCGTGAACGGGTTCATCCTTCCCGCTGCGTGCTCCGCCCGGCGCCAGGCGATCTCGTCGGGGACGGATGCCGGGATCGAGGTGTACCACGCGTACTCCAGGCCCTCGCGCGCGTCGGCGAGGGCGTCCGCGTGCGCCGGTTCGAGCGGGACCAGCTGCACCCTGCCGCGGCTCAGGACGACCGGCTCGGTCAGCGGCGTCGCCGTCACCTCTGCGCCGACGCGAGGATGTCGCGCACGCCCGCCTCCACCGCAGCGAGCCGTGCCGCGGCGTCGTCGGCGGAATCCCCGCGCACGTCGAGATACGCCTTGAGCTTGGGCTCCGTGCCGCTCGGGCGCACGATGACCCGCGAGCCGTCGGTGAGCCAGATGCGCAGGACGTCGCCACTCGGCGAGCCGTCGGGAGCAGAAAGCAGGTCGTCGATGCGATCGACGGCCACCTCGCCGACGGATGCCGGGGCCGCCGCGCGCAGCGCGGTCATGATCCGTCCGATGACGGTCACATCGTCGACACGGATCGATACCTGTCCGCTCGCGAAATGACCGAAGGTCTCCGCGGACTCATCGAGCAGGTCGCCGAGGGTCCTGCCCTGCTCGCGGGCCTCGGCGACGAGGCCCAGCACGGCGATCGCCGCGGAGATCCCGTCCTTGTCGCGAACGGTGCCGGGGTTCACGAGGTAGCCGAGGGCCTCTTCGAACCCGTACACGAGCCCCGGTGCGCGCGAGATCCACTTGAATCCCGTCAGGGTGGCCGCGAAGTCGAGCCCGTAGTGCTCGGCGATCGTCTGCAGGCCCGGCGACGAGACCAGGGAGCACGCGAGGGTCCCCGAGGTGGCGGTGCGCGCGGCGCGCCAGCCGAGAAGGAGACCCACCTCGTTGCCGGTGAGCCGGCGCCAGCCGCCGGCGGCGGCGGCATCCGGGATCGCGACGGCGAGCCGGTCGGCGTCGGGGTCGTTCGCGAGGATGAGCTCGGCCCCGGCCGCTCGGGCGGTCTCGAAGGCGAGGTCCATCGCGCCGGGCTCTTCGGGGTTGGGGAAGGCGACGGTCGGGAACCGGCCGTCGGGTTGGATCTGCTCCGACACGACCGTCGGCGCGGGGTAGCCCGCGGTCTCGAGGATGCGAGCCAGCGTCTCGTGACCCACGCCGTGCATCGCGGTGTAGACCCAGTTCAGCCCGGCGGCGCCCGCCGGGGCGGGGGCGACGAGCGCGGTCGCGCGCACGTAGGCGTCGACGATGTCCTCGCCAGCCGTTTCGTAGTCGGAGGAGCGCGGGATCGACGCGAGGTCGGCCCGGGCGGAGACACGATCGATGTGGGCCGCGATCTCGGCATCCGCGGGCGAGACGATCTGGGCGCCGTCGTCGTCGCCGCCGAGGTAGACCTTGTACCCGTTGTCGTCCGGAGGGTTGTGGGATGCCGTGACCATCACACCCGCGGAGGCGCCGAGGTGACGCACGGCGAACGCGAGGACGGGGGTCGGCAGGAGGCAGGGGAGGAGGATGGCCCGCAGCCCCGCGCCCGCGAAGATCTCTGCACTGTCGCGGGCGAAGACGTCCGAGTTGCGGCGTCCGTCGTAGCCGATCACGACGGACGGTGTCGCGCCGCCGGCGCGCTCGCGCAGGTACGCGGCGAACCCGGCGGCCGCCTGCCCGACCAGGACGCGGTTCATGCGGTTCGATCCGGCGCCGAGAGCGCCGCGCAGCCCCGCGGTGCCGAAGGCCAGCCGGCTGTCGAACCGATCGTGCAGATCGGCGACGGCGGCGGCATCGCCGGACTCGGCCTGTGCGATCAGGTCCCGCAGTTCGCCTCCGGTCTGCGGGTCGGGGTCCTGCGCGAGCCACTGTCGGGCGACGTCGAGGACGCCCTCGCTCACAGGACGCCGATCACGCGCGCGAGGAGGTCGGAGATGACCGGCTCGGCTTCGCGACCCGCTTCGATGACCTCCTGGTGGCTCAGCGGGGTGGTCTGGATGCCGGCGGCGAGGTTCGTGATGAGCGAGAACCCGAGGATCTCCATGCCCGCCTGGCGTGCGGCGATCGCCTCGAGCGCCGTCGACATGCCCACGATGTGACCGCCGATGGCCTTGGCCATCTGCACCTCGGCGGGGGTCTCGTAGTGGGGTCCGCGGAACTGGCAGTAGACGCCCTCGTCGAGGGAGGGGTCGACCGTGCGGGCGAGATCGCGCAGACGCCGCGAATAGAGGTCGGTCAGGTCGATGAAGGTCGCCCCCTCGAGGGGCGAATCGGCGGTGAGGTTGATGTGGTCGCTGATGAGCACCGGCTGTCCCGGTGTCCATGACGTCTTGATGCCGCCGGCGCCGTTGGTGAGCACCATCGTCTTCGCGCCGGTCGCGGCGGCCGTGCGCACGCTGTGCACGACACGGCGGACACCGTGGTTCTCGTAATAGTGGGTGCGGGCGCCGATCACGAGGACGCGCTTGCCGTCCGGGGTGAGGATGCTGCGGATCGATCCGACGTGCCCCTCGAGTGCCGGCTTGCTGAAGCCGGTCACATCGGTCGCGGCGAGCGTCGCGGTGGTCTCGCCGATGAGCTCCGCGGCCTTTCCCCACCCGCTTCCCAGCGTGAGGGCGATGTCGTGGTGGTCGACGCCCGTGAGGCGTGCGATGTCGTCGGCTGCGGTCCGTGCGACCTCGAACGGGTCGGCAGTGGGATCGTCGAGCGGGTGGGTCTCCTCGTGCATGCTCCCACTCTAGGAACCGCGGCACCGCTCGGCCACACGGCGCGCACCGCGTCGCGGCGCACGGGGACCCCGCGGACTGGAAGAATGGTGCGCATGTCTGTGAGCTTCGAGACCACCCAGAGCGTCGCGATCATCGGCGGCGGCCCCGGCGGATACGAGGCGGCTCTCGCAGCGGCCCAGCTGGGGGCCGAGGTGACCCTCGTCGAACGGGCCGGCATCGGCGGGTCCGCGGTCATCACGGACGTCGTCCCCTCCAAGACCCTCATCGCCACTGCCGACGCCGCCGTGGCTATCCGCGGCGCCTCCGATCTCGGGGTGCAGCTGTTCGCGCGCGGCGATAGCGGCAAACCGCTCAAGCCCGAAATCGCCATCAACCTGGGCGCGGTGAACAAGCGGCTCCTGTCGCTGGCCCGTCAGCAGTCCGACGATCAGCGCGCGCAGCTGGTGGATGCCGGGGTCCGCATCATCTCCGGACACGGCCGCCTCGACGGCACGCACGCCGTCGTCGTGTCGACGGGTCCCGGCGGTACCGACTTCGACCGCGTCGAAGCCGACACCCTCGTCGTCTCGGTCGGCGCGTCGCCCCGTGAGCTCGACAGCGCGAAGCCCGACGGGGAGCGCATCCTCACCTGGACGCAGCTCTACAACATGTCGTCGCTGCCCGAGCACCTCATCGTCGTCGGATCGGGTGTCACCGGTGCCGAGTTCGCGGGCGCTTACATGAACCTCGGCTCGAAGGTCACGCTCATCTCGAGCCGCGATCAGGTCCTCCCCGGTGAGGACTCGGATGCCGCCGCCGTCATCGAGAAGGTCTTCACGCGCGGAGGCATGGAGGTCCTGTCCAAATCGCGCGCCGAGAAGGTCGAGCGCACGAAGGACGGCGTCGTCGCGACCCTGTCCGACGGCCGCACCGTCGAGGGCAGTCACTGTCTGATGGCCGTCGGTTCCATCCCGAACACCGCGGGAATCGGTCTGGAGGACGCGGGCGTCCAGCTCACCGACTCGGGGCACATCCAGGTCAACCGGGTCGCGCGCACCTCCGTCCCGAACATCTACGCCGCCGGCGACTGCACGACGTTCCTGCCCCTCGCCTCCGTCGCGGCCATGCAGGGGCGCATGGCGGTCTTCCACGCCCTCGGCGACACCGTCATCCCGCTCGAGAAGCAGCGGGTCACGGCGAACATCTTCACGGCCCCCGAGATCGCGACCGTGGGCCGCCAGGAGCGCGACATCGAGTCGGGCGCGGTCAACGGCACCGTGCACAAGCTGCCGCTCGCCGCCAACGCCCGCGCGAAGATGATGGGCGTCAAGGACGGCTTCGTGAAGATCATCGCCCGCGAGGGCTCGGGCACCGTGATCGGCGGCGTCATCGTCGCCCCGCGCGCGTCGGAGCTGATCTACCCGATCGCCATCGCCGTCGAGCGGCGCCTGACCGTCGACCAGCTCTCCCGCGTCTTCGCCGTCTTCCCGTCGCTGTCGGGCAGCATCACCGACGCCACGCGCGCGATGCACCAGGTCGCGCGCGACGAGGACACCTACAGCTGACGGCTGCGCGTCAGCCGTCGGCGACGGCGGTCACGTGCAGGTAGGTCGACACCGGGGCGGTCCCCGACGCCGAGACGGCCCGCGTGGACACGTCGGCGAAGGGGATGCGGTGCGGCTCGGTGTCGCAGACGACCTCCTGGGTCACCGTGATCTGTCCGCCGTCCGCGGTCATCAGGTTCACGGTGACGTCGGCGGTCACGTCGTCGCCGCCGTAACACCGGGCATCCGCCCCGGCGATCCGGACCGGATCGTGGAACTCCGCCCTCACGTCGCCCGAGCTCCCCGGGCCGACCCTCATCCCCACGACGGCGGCAGCGTCGGCGACGGGTTCGTCGTCGACGGTGGCGAACCACGTCGCCGCGGCGTCGGCGTCGACGGTGGGCGTCCCCGAGCATCCGGACAGGAGGAGCGCCAGCGCGGGGAGCGCGATCATCCGCGCACGCAGACTCCTCATGCGCACACCCTAGGGGCGACGGCTCCCGCCGTACAGGGCGTCAGGAGATGGTGAGCAGCTGGTGTCCCGCCGACACGGTCGTGCCCGGCTGCGCGTTGATCGCACCGACGACGCCGTCCTTGTGCGCCTGGATGGGCTGCTCCATCTTCATCGCTTCGAGGACGACGACCAGGTCGCCCTTGACGACCTGCTGTCCCTCCTCTACCGCGATCTTGACGACCGTGGCCTGCATCGGCGAGGCGACGGCGTCGCCGCTCGCGCCCGAAACGGCGCTCGCGGCGTGCGATCGGCGGGACGGGGGGACGACCGCGGGTCGACCCACCGCGGCGGGGGTGTGGGCGAGTCGGTCGGGAAGGCTCACCTCGAGCCTCTTGCCGCCGACCTCGACGACGACGGTGTGCCGTCCCTCGGGCTCGGCGGCGGGTCCCGCCTCGCCGTCCCAGGCGGGGATGTCGTTGTGGAACTCGGTCTCGATCCAGCGGGTGAACACGCCGAACGCGCCGTCCTCGGCCGTGAACGCGGGGTCGCGGACGACCTTGCGGTGGAAGGGCAGCACCGTCGGCATCCCGGCGACCTCGAACTCGTCGAGGGCGCGACGGGACCGCTCGAGGGCCTCCTCGCGGGTGCGACCGGTGACGATCAGCTTGCCCAGGAGCGAGTCGAACGCACCCGACACGCTGTCGCCCGCCGTGACACCCGAGTCCAGGCGCACGCCGGGCCCGCCGAAGGTCTTGAAGACGTGGATGTCGCCGGGAGCGGGGAGGAACCCCCGGCCCGGGTCCTCGCCGTTGATGCGGAACTCGAACGAGTGGCCGACCGGCTCCGGATCGTCGTAGTCCAGCGTGCCGCCCTCGGCGATGCGGAACTGCTCGCGGACGAGGTCGATGCCGGTGACCTCTTCGGAGACCGGGTGCTCGACCTGCAGGCGGGTGTTCACCTCGAGGAACGAGATGGTCCCGTCGGCGCCGATGAGGAACTCGCACGTGCCCGCGCCGACGTAGCCGACCTCCGTGAGGATGGCCTTCGACGCGGAGTACAGGATCTCGTTCTGCTCCGCGGTGAGGAAGGGGGCAGGCGCCTCTTCGACGAGCTTCTGGTGGCGGCGCTGCAGCGAGCAGTCGCGGGTCGACACCACGACGACGTTGCCCGCGGCATCCGCGAGGCACTGCGTCTCGACGTGACGCGGCTTGTCGAGGTACTTCTCGACGAAGCACTCGCCGCGACCGAAGGCCGCGATCGCTTCACGCGTCGCGGACTCGAAGAGCTCCTCGACCTCGTCGAACTCGCGCGCGACCTTCAGACCGCGCCCACCGCCGCCGTAGGCGGCCTTGATGGCGATGGGCAGACCGAACTCGCGCGCGAAAGCGATGACCTCGTCCGCTCCCTCGACCGGGCCCGGGGTGCCCGGAGCCAGCGGCGCGCCGACCTTCTCGGCCACGTGGCGCGCGGTGACCTTGTCGCCGAGCGCCTCGATGGCCTCGGGGGAGGGGCCGATCCAGATGAGACCGGCACCGATCACGGCGCGCGCGAAATCAGCGTTCTCAGCGAGGAAGCCGTAGCCCGGGTGCACGGCGTCCGCACCGGAGCGGCGCGCCACGGAGAGGATCTTCTCGATGGAGAGATAGGTCTCGGCGCTCGTCGAGCCGCCGAGGCCGTAGGCCTCATCGGCCAGGCGCGCGTGCATCGCATCGCGGTCCTGATCGGCGTAGACGGCCACCGAGGACTTCCCCGAGTCGCGCGCGGCGCGGATGATGCGCACCGCGATCTCGCCACGGTTGGCGATGAGCACTTTCGAGATTCCGGGGGTCACGCTCTCAGGCATGGCTTCGAGCCTACCCAGGAGTGAGACGGCTCCTTTGGATCACTCGCACAAGATCATCGAGGTTTCGTGTCGCGGAGTCCACTAAGCGGACGCGCTGTCCGCCCGGTTCCACAGCGAGGTCCATTCGACACCGAGCTCCCGGACCAGCCGCCGGACCGTCGACAGCGACATCCCCACCACCGTCGACGGGTCCCCGTCGACCCGCTCGATGAACGCACCGCCGAGGCTGTCCACGGTGAACGCGCCGGCGACGAGCAGGGGCTCACCGGTCGCCACATAGGCGTCGATCTCGGCATCCGTCACATCGGCGGCGAAGGACACGGATGCCGCGGCCACCGCGTGTGCCTCGACCGGTTCCGCTCCTGGGCGGAGGAGGAACACACTGTGACCGGAGTGGAGGACGCCGGTGCGGCCCCGCATCGACCGCCACCGGGCCCGTGCCGCCTCGGGGGCGTACGGCTTGCCCAGGATCTCGCCGTCGAGCTCGAACATGGAGTCGCCGCCCACGACGATCCCCTCGAAGCCCTCGGCGGCGACCGTCGCCGCGACATCCGCGGCCTTGCGCCGCGCGAGGAGGAGGACGTGCTCCTCGGGCGGCAGGGTGCGAGTCTCCTGCGCCTCGACCGCGGCGATCACCGCTTGTTCATCGACCTGCGGCGACCGGGTCGTGGGTTCGATGCCGGCCTGGCGCATCAGCATGAGCCGGGCGGGTGAGGTGGAGGCGAGGCACACACGCATACCGTCCACGCTAGCTGCGCGAGCCGGGTTCGTTGACGGCTCGGTGCGACCCGGTGTGACAGCATCGAAGGATGCAACCCGGAGACCTCCTCGACCTCGAGATCACGGCCGTCGCACACGGCGGTGTCTTCGTCGCCCGGCACGAGAACCGGGTGGTCTTCGTCTCCGATGCGATCCCCGGCGAGCGGGTGCGCGTCGCGCTCACAGACACGCGCAAGGCGTCGTTCTGGCGGGGGGACACCGTCGACGTGTTGGATGCCTCGCCGCACCGCCGCCCCCACGTCTGGGCGCCCGCCGACGTCAGCACTCCGCCCGAGTCCCGTCCCGGGGGTGCGGACTTCGGGCACATCGCCCTCGCCCACCAACGGGAACTCAAGGCGGAGGTCCTCCGCGACGCACTCGCCCGTTTCGCCGGCTCCACTGCTCCCGTCACCATCGAGCCCCCGCTCCCGCAACCGGGCCCCGACCGCATCGTCGAAGAGTCCGAAGACGGCACCCGCTGGCGGACGCGCGTGAGCCTGCACGTCGACGAGGAAGGGCGGGTGGGTCCCTTCGCCGCTCGCAGCCACCGCGTGATCCCGGTCGACGATCTGCCGTTGGCGACCGCCGGCATCGCCCGTGCGGCGAGCCGCCGCCGCGGCGGTTCCGCCGGGCGCCTCGACCTCGTCCAGCCGGCCGACGGACGGGTCCGGGTCATCCCGCGCGCCGAGCCGGGACGGTCGCGCCGGCCGGCTCCCGTCGATCCCGCCGCTCGCGAGGTCGTCGTCGAGACGGTCGGCGACCGCGAGTTCCGCGTCGATGCGGGGGGCTTCTGGCAGGTCCATCGCCTGGCCGCAGGCACCCTCCACGATGCCGTCGCGGATGCCGTCGCCGACGGCGTCGACCCCGACGGCTGGCACCTCGACCTGTACGGCGGGGTCGGCCTGCTCGCCGCATCCGTCGCGGGTGTCGGTGGCCCCGCCACCCGGATCACCTCGGTCGAGTCCGACCCCCGGGCGACCGAGCACGCGGGCGAGAACCTGGCCGCGTGGATCGGTGCCCGAGCCGAGACCGGTCGGGTGGACCGTTGGCTCGCGAACCTCGCCGAGACGGCGACGCCCGCTCAGCGTGCCCGTCTCGCGCGCGGCACCGTGGTCCTCGATCCGCCTCGGGCGGGAGCCGGCCGCGACGTCGTCGAGCGCCTCGTCGGACTGTCGCCGGCACGGATCGTCTACGTCGCCTGCGACCCCGTCGCCCTCGCCCGCGACCTCGGTACCTTCGCCGCACACGGGTACACGACCCCCTCGGTCCGCGCCTTCGATCTGTTCCCGCACTCGCACCACGTCGAGGCGATCGCCGTGGTGACTCGGTGACGGCTATGGTGAGCGCATGATCCGCGTCGCCCTGATCGACGACCATGAATCCGTGCGGCTCGGCCTCGAGGCCGCGTGCAGTCGTACGGACCACATGCGTGTCGTCTTCTCGGGTGAGAGCGTGGCCGCCTACCTGGACTGGCGCACGCTCACGCAGGAGCACCCCGCCGATGTCGTCGTCCTCGACCTCATGCTCGGCGACGGGGCGACCGTGACCGAGAACGTCAGCCGTCTGGTCCACGACGGTTCGCCCGTGATCATCCACAGCGTCGCCGACCGGCCCGCAGCCGTACGCGAGGCTCTCGTCGCCGGTGCGGCAGGGGTCGTGAGCAAGGCCTCGCGCATCGACGATGTCATCGGGGCGATCGACACGGTCGCTCACGGGCATGCGCTGGACAACGTGGAGTGGGCGTCCGCCGTGGACGGCGACCGGGCCTTCGCCGACGCGCAACTCTCCTCGCGGGAGCGCGACGTGCTGCGGCTGTACGCCGCGGGACTGCCGCTGAAGACGGTCGCCGAGCGCCTCGGTGTCGCCTACTCGACGGCGAAGGAGAACATCACGCGCGTGCGCGTCAAGTACGTCGAGGTCGGCCGCCCCGCTCCCACGAAAGTGGACCTGCTGCGCCGTGCGATGGAGGACGGTCTCGTGGCGGAGGAACCCGGTGGCAGCTGAGGTCGCGACGGCCGGGACCCTCACCATCCCACCCGATTCGACCTTCTTCTCCCGCGAACGGGTCGAGCGCATCCTCGCGCTCGTCGTGTCCGTGGGCTGCGCGATCCTCGGCTTCCAGTCCCTGTTCCACGCCGTCGGTTCCACGCAGGAGACACCGACGTGGAATCTGGTGCTCACCGTCGTCACCTTCGGCCCGCTGATCCTGATGATCGCCGCAGGCGTCTTCGGACGCTTCTACCGCGGCCCGGCAGCCGTCTTCGCCGGGGTGTTCCCCCTCGTGCTCGTGGTCTGGCCGATCGCGACGGCCGGGCGTGAGGCATCCGCGGTCGGCGAGCCGTGGATCTGGTACCTCCTCAACGTCGCGACGGTGGCGACCGCCCTCGTCTTCCCGCTCTGGCTGCAGTACGTGTGGTGCGCCCTGATCCCCGTGCTCTACGGGGTCGTGCGGCTCATCCAGATCGGTGCCGACGGTCAGAGCCTCATCCTGGTCTCCCGTCAGGTCGTGTACGCGATCATCCTGGCGGTCGTCATGATCATGATCGGGTGGATGCTGCGCCTCCTCGCGGAGCGGCTCGATCGCACCAGAGAAGAAGCGGTGCGCTCGTATGCCGCCGCTGCGGCCGCCGACGCCGTCGAACAGGAACGCATCTCGGTCGCCGCCCTCATGCACGACAGCGTCCTGGCGGCGCTCATCGCCGCGGAGCGGGCATCCACCCCGCGGGAGCGCGATCTCGCCGTGGCGATGGCCCGCGATGCGCTCACCCGGCTGGCCAACGCCGATCGGGAAGCCGAGGAGGGGCCGGACGAGCCGGTCGACCCCACGTTCATCGTCGACGGATTGCGCCACGCGGCCGGTGAGCACGACCTCGACCTCGACCTGCGCGTGAGTGTCGATCCGCGCTCGCACCCGCTGCCGGGTCGCGTCGCCCGAGCCCTCGTCCTCGCCGCCGATCAGGCGATCGTCAACTCCGTCGAGCACGCCGACGCCGCAGGCCTCCACGTCGAGGTGAGCGCCGACGACCGGAGGGTCGTCGTCCGGGTCGTCGACACGGGCAAGGGCTTCGACGTCCACGCCGTTCCCGAGGACCGCCTGGGGATCAGCGGTTCGATCGTGGCGCGCACCGCCGCGGTGGGCGGGCAGGCTCTGGTGCGCAGTTCGCGTCGGGGAACCGCTGTCGAACTGCGCTGGGAGTACCCGCGATGAACGTGCGCGTCCAGACCGGACTGTCCATCGTCGCAGTCGTGTTCACCTCCTACCTGGCCGTCGGAGGCCTCGTCTGGACGGCACCGGTCGCCCAGCCCGCCCTGTTCATCGCCGGTCTGTCGCTCTACCTCGTGACGACCTGGCTCTGCGTGTTCTGGGGCGTGACGCCTCGATCACCGGGCGCGACACCGCCCCCGGTGGCAACCGAACCCGACGGGCTGCCGCGAGGACCGTCGCTCCCGCTGTGGCTGTGCCTGCTGGTGCTCTTCACCACTGTCGCCGTGCCCTTCGCGACATGGGTGGCTGTGGACGAGGACCAGCGACTGGCGACCTTCGCGACCTGGAGCCTCGGCGGAATCGGTGCGCTCCTGACCATCGCGGCCGTCCGTCGTCGTCCCCTCGTGGCCTGGATCGGCGTGGTCCTGCTCGGGATCTCGTCGTCGTTCTGGATCGGCATCCTCGATTCCCTCGCCCTCGGGCTCGTCGGTGCCGCCGTTTGGGTCGTCGCCGCGCAGCTGCTCACGCGGCTCGTCGATCGCGCAGCGGTCGACACGGCCGAGCTCACCGGCATCCAGCGTCGCTCCTTCGAGTGGCTCGCGAGCCAAGAGGGCCGTCGCCGGGAACGTCGCGTGCGGGTCCAGCAAGCGCTGGCGGTCGCGGGCCCCATCCTCATCCGCACCATCGAATCGGACGGCGATCTCGAGTCCGAGGAGCGTGAGCGCGCGCGCGTCGCAGAAGGCTCTCTCCGCGACGAGCTGCGCGGACCGCGCCTGCTCGATGAGGCGGTGCGCGCGCGGTTGCAGGAGGCGCGACTGCGGGGCAGCACCGTCACAGTGCTCGATGAGGGTGGATTGGATGCCGCCGGCCCCGCCGCGCTCGACCGGATCCGGGCGGACCTCGCCGACGCCCTGAACGGCGCGTCGTCGGAACGGATCTACATCCGCACCTCGCCGCACCCTCGGGTCGCAGTCACCGTCGTGGGACGCTCTCGCAGGCGTGACGACCCGGACGGCGAAGAGGTCGTCGACCTGTGGCACGAGATCGCCCACCCGCGGCCCGCGGTCGAACGTCCCACGGCCTGACGCGAGCCGCCCCGGACGAAGAAGAGGCGAGGAGCGGCGAAGCCGCCCGCCCCTCGCCATGCGAGTGGTTACCCGAAAACCGACCCGCACAATGTCGATCCGCGCTCTGAGGGATACGGATCGACAGAACGCAGAAGCGTTCCAGCGGTATTAGTCTCTCTGATCGCGAAAAGAGTGTCTGTAGGTACTTTGGGGGACACTCGAGGTGTCAGCCCGCCCAATGACCCCAGGGCACATCGCGACGCAGGTCGTTCCCGACTCCTCGGGCCGAGATCCGCCACGCCGAGACGAGGGGGTCCTCCGCGACGGCGGTGCTCGCCTCCTGCGCGAGCGACTCGCTGACGACGGCGATGACCGCGGCGAGCTCCTCCGGAGTCGCCGAGCCGCGCCGCAGGCGGAGGTGCGGCGCGTCCGAGCGTGCGTCGTCCGCCTCGGTCACAGCGGGATGTTCCCGTGCTTCTTGGCCGGCTGGCTCGCACGCTTGCCGCGCAGGGCGCGGAGCGCCTTCGCGACGGCGACGCGGGTCTGCGCCGGTTCGATGATCCCGTCGAGCTCGCCGCGTTCGGCGGCGAGGAACGGGGAGGCCACGTTGTAGGTGTACTCGTTGGCGAGGCGGGTGCGGACGGCCGCGACGTCCTCGCCGGCCTCCTCGGCCCGCTTGATCTCGCCGCGGTACAGGATGTTGACCGCTCCCTGGCCGCCCATCACCGCGATCTCGGCGGTCGGCCACGCGAGGTTGATGTCGGCGCCGAGCTGCTTGGAACCCATGACGATGTACGCGCCCCCGTACGCCTTGCGGAGGATCACGGTCACCAGTGGCACGGTCGCCTCGGCGTAGGCGTAGAGCAGCTTCGCGCCGCGGCGGATGACTCCCGTCCACTCCTGGTCGGTGCCGGGGAGGTATCCGGGGACGTCGACGAGGGTGAGGATCGGGATCGAGAAGGCGTCGCAGAACCGCACGAAACGACTGGCCTTCTCGCCCGCGTCGATGTTGAGCGTCCCCGCCATCTGCGAGGGCTGGTTCGCGATGATGCCGACCGTCCGCCCCTCGATGCGACCGAAGCCGATGACGATGTTGGGGGCGAACAGCGGCTGGACCTCGAGGAAGTCGCCCTCGTCCACGATGTGCGAGATGACCTCGTGGATGTCGTACGGCTGGTTGGGGGAGTCCGGGATGACCGTGTTCAGCACGCGATCGGAGTCCGTCGTCTCGAACTCGAAGCCGGACTCGTACCCCGGGGCGTCCGACATGTTGTTGTCGGGCAGGAAGCTGATCAGGGTGCGCGCGTAGTCGATCGCGTCGTCCTCGTCCTCGGCGAGGTAGTGCGCGACACCCGAGCGCGTGTTGTGGGTGTGCGCGCCGCCGAGCTCCTCCATGCCGACGTCTTCGCCGGTGACCGTCTTGATGACGTCAGGACCGGTGACGAACATCTGGCTCGTCTTGTCCACCATGATCACGAAGTCGGTGAGGGCGGGGGAGTAGACCGCGCCGCCGGCGGCGGGGCCCATGATGAGCGAGATCTGCGGGATCACGCCCGACGCGGCCGTGTTCAGGCGGAAGATCTCGCCGTACTTCCCGAGGGCGACGACGCCCTCCTGGATGCGCGCCCCGCCGGAGTCGAGGATGCCGATGATCGGGATGCCGCTGCGCAGGGCCAGCTCCATGACCTTGATGATCTTCTCGCCGGCGACCTCACCGAGGGAGCCGCCGAAGGTCGTGAAGTCCTGCGAGTACACGGCGACCGTGCGACCGTGGATCGTCCCGGTGCCGGTGACGACGGAGTCGCCGTACGGGCGGGAGCGGTCCATGCCGAAGGCGGTCGTGCGGTGCCGGACGTACTCGTCGAGCTCGACGAACGAGCCGGGGTCGACGAGCAGCTCGATCCGCTGGCGAGCGGTGAGCTTCCCCTTCGCGCCCTGCTTGGCGCGGGCGGTCTCCTCGGCGGAGACGACGGCTTCTTCGTAGCGGGCACGGAGGTCGGCGATCTTGCCGGCGGTCGTGAAGAGGTCGGGCTGATCGGTCACGCGTTCCACCCTAGCGAGCGGGTCCTCGGCGGCGTTGGATACCGGCGACAACCGGTGGGCCGATCCGCTGTGGCATCCCTCACCATCCGCCCTGTCAAGCCGCGACCGGACCCGCGGTCGCGCGTCTAGGGTGGCGGCATGTCGATCCCCGAGAACGGATACCCCCGTGCCGCCGCGGTCAGCCCCCGCCTGCACATCGCACCGAGTGTCGACTCGACCAACAAGAAGCTCCTCACGGATGCGTTCGACGACCCCGAGGGGCACCCGCATCTGTCCGTCGTGGTGACCCGCGATCAGACCGCCGGTCGCGGCCGGCTGGACCGGACCTGGGTCACACCGCCCGATTCCGCCCTCGCCGTATCGGTGCTGCTCCGCGTCGACGCGGTCCCGGTCGCAGAGCGGGGCTGGATCCCGCTGGTGGCGGGGGCCGCCATGACCTCGGCCGTCCGGGCGCAGTTGGGCGACCGCGAGGTCGGACTCAAGTGGCCGAACGACGTCCTCGTCGGCGGGCTGAAGATCTGCGGCATCCTCGCCGAGGTCATGCCCGGCGACCCGCACACGGTCGTCGTGGGCGCGGGTGTCAACACCCGCATGACCGCCGCGCAACTGCCGGTGCCGACCGCGACCTCGTTCGCCGCGCTCGCGCTCACGGCGGACGAGGACCAGCTCCTCGGCGACTACCTCACCGGCCTCCGCGACGCGATCGCAGCGCTCGCCGTGGGCGGAACGACGGCGGATGCCGCCAAGGACGAGGTGCGTGAGCTGTGCCTCACCGTCGGCGCACAGGTCTCGGTCTCGCTTCCCGACGACTCGACCCTCATCGGGGTGGCGAGCGGTATCGACGAGGACGGTCGACTGACCGTGGAGGCCGCAGGCGTCGTCCACGCGGTTTCGGCCGGCGACGTCGTGCACGTCCGGTGAGCGATGGGCGCGTCGGCGGGACCGTGGATCGACGGCGCGCCATGATGGTGGCGTGAGCCAGTCGACCGCGTACCCGGGACGTCCGCGGACGCCCGCACCGGGCGCCGCGGCGCCCGAGCTCGTGATCGCCCGTTTCCGGCGGCACGGGCGTCGCCTCGTCTGGTCGGCGATCGTGCTGATCGCGGTGGCGGGCGCGACCGGCTATTTGAGCGGGAACCTCGTGTCGCCCTGGGAGGACTGGATGCTGTGGGTCGCCGCGGCCGCCCTGATCCTCCTGCTCGTGGTGATGCCGTACCTCCGGTGGCTGTCCCACACCTACACCGTCACCACGCGGCGCGTCATCGAGCGGGCGGGGCTCCTCCAACGCCGACGCGTCGACATCCCCCATGCCCGCGGGTACACGATCTCCGAGCGCCGCGGTCCGATCCAGCGCATCTGGGGCAGCGGCACGCTCACCCTCGCCAACGGCGTGGACGAGCCGGTGCGGCTCATCGACGTCCCCTCTGTGCGTCTCGTCCACGAGACGCTGTCCGATCAGGTCGAGGTCAGCCAGATCCTCGCCCATCGCGACTCCCACAGCGTTCCGGTCATCGCCTCGGACGACTGACGGTCGTCGGGCGTGCTCCCGGATGCGGGAGAATGTCGTGGTCGGGAGGAGACGCATGGCACTGCAGGTCGGAATCGTCGGAGGCGGTCAGCTGGCGCGGATGATGATCGCGCCCGCCGTCGAGCTGGGGCTCGGTGTCCGCGTCCTCGCGGAGGAGCCCGGGATGTCCGCGGGCCTGGCCGCGACGGCCGTGGGCGACTACCGCGACCTCGACACGGTCCTCGCCTTCGCTGCGGACGTCGACGTCATCACGTTCGATCACGAGCACGTTCCGCAGGACGTCCTCCGCGGACTCGTGGCCGCGGGCGTCGCCGTGCACCCCGGGCCCGATGCTCTCGCGTACGCGCAGGACAAGATCGACATGCGCACGAAGCTGGCGGAGCTGGGGCTGCCCCAGCCGGAGTGGGCTGCGGTGACGGATGCCGCCGCCCTCGACGCCTTCATCGCCGACAACGGTGGCCGAGCCGTCGTGAAGACACCGCGCGGCGGGTACGACGGCAAGGGGGTGCGCGTGGTCTCCTCCGCCGCCGAGGCCTCGGACTGGTTCGACGCGCTAGATGACGGTGCCGCCCTCCTCGCCGAGGAGCTCGTCGCCTTCACCCGCGAGCTCGCGCAGCAGGTGGCCCGTCGCCCCTCGGGGGAGCTCCTCGTCTATCCGGTCGTGGAGACCGTCCAGCAGGGCGGTGTGTGCGCCGAGGCCATCGCCCCCGCCCCCCACTCCGCCGGCCGCCTCGCGGTCGTCGCCGCCGAGATCGGCGAGGCGATCGCCATCGGCCTCGGCGTCACCGGGATGCTGGCGGTGGAACTCTTCCAGACCGGCGATGAGCGGCTGCTCGTCAACGAACTCGCCATGCGTCCCCACAACAGCGGCCACTGGACGCAGGACGGTGCGATCACGAGCCAGTTCGAGCAGCACCTCCGCGCGGTCCTCGACCTGCCGCTCGGCGACACGGCGATGCGCGCACCGCACGCGGTGATGGTCAACATCCTCGGAGGTCCGTCGGAGGGATCCCTCGGCGAGCGGCTGCCCGATGCGCTGGCCGCGCATCCCTCGGCCAAGGTGCACACCTACGGCAAGGACCCGCGCCCCGGTCGAAAGGTCGGGCACGTCAACGTCGCCGGGGACGACCTCGACACGGTCGTGTACGAAGCGCGCGCCGCGGCCGCGTTCTTCCTGGATTGACCCGTGCCGTTCCGGGGTTCTCCAAGCTCCCGCGCCTAGCCTTGATCGAGTGAACAGCCCCCTGCACTCGTCCGACTCTCCGCTCATCGGCGTCGTGATGGGGTCCGACTCGGACTGGCGTGTCATGTCGGACGCCTCGCAGGCGCTGAGCGACTTCGGCATCCCTCACGAGGTCGAGGTGGTCTCGGCGCATCGCACCCCGGACAAGCTGCTGCGCTACGGGCGAGAGGCACGTGGTCGTGGTCTGCGCGCGATCATCGCCGGCGCCGGCGGTGCGGCCCACCTCCCCGGCATGCTGGCGTCGGTCACGACGCTTCCCGTCATCGGGGTCCCGGTGCAGCTGTCCACGCTGGACGGACTGGACTCCCTCCTCAGCATCGTGCAGATGCCCGCCGGCATCCCCGTCGCCACGGTGTCGATCAACGGCGCGAAGAACGCGGGGCTCCTCGCGGCGCGTCTGCTCGGCGCCGCGGATGCGACGATCGCCGACCGTGTCGCGGCGTACGCCGCCGACCTCGAGGCGCAGGTCGAGGAGAAGAATCGGCGCCTGAAGGAGTCCCTGTGACCGGTCGTCGGCAGGGGGAGTGGGCATGAGCGTCCTGAGCCCGCCGCGGGCGACGCCCCAGCGTGCTCTCGTCGAAGAGCGGCCGCTACGCCATCCCGACGCGTCGGCCCCGGGGATGATGTCCCGGCGTGCGTGGTGGCTCGCGGCATCCAACTTCCTGTTCCCCGGATCCGCACAGATCCTCGCCGGCAACCGTCGCCTCGGCCGCGTGGGCATCGTCGCGTCGATCATCATGTGGGTGTTCCTCGTCGCGACGGTGCTGCTCGCACTGATGTGGCGCTCGATGCTCACGACCCTCGTCGCCTCCTGGTGGACGCTCACCCTCGCCCAGGTCCTGCTCTGGGCGTACGCGGCGCTATGGGTGGTCCTCACGGTCGACACCCTGCGACTGGCTCAGCTCCGGCGGGTGCCGGGGCGTACCCGCGCTGCGGTCTCCGTCGTCGCCCTGATCCTGGCGCTCGTGCCCGCGTCGGCCGCCGCTTACACCGCGCAGTCCGTGGTCGCGCCCTTGCGGTCGGGACTGTCGATCTTCGCGTCCGGCCCGAGCGTTCCGCCGTCGGACGGCTACTACAACTTCCTGCTGCTCGGCGCGGACAGTGGTCAGGGCCGCGACTCCATGCGCTTCGACAGCATCTCGGTCGTGTCGGTCAATGCGGATTCGGGCGCGGTGACGATCTTCGGCATCCCGCGCGACCTCCGCCACGTCCCCTTCTCGGACGGGCCGATGCGCGACCTGTACCCGGACGGGTTCCAAGGGCACACCTCGTCGACGTGCGGGTGGTCGTCGGGGATCAACCAGCTCATGAACGCCGTCGAAGTGTGTCGCGAGGATCGCGGAGCGAGCCTGTACCCGGACGCCGCGGCGCAGAACTCAACGCCGGCCGTCGAGGCGACGAAGGATGCCGCTGAGGGGATCCTCGGCATCAAGATCCCGTACCACGTCTTCATCGACATGCACGGATTCGCGGATCTCGTCGATGCCCTCGGCGGGGTGACGATCACCGTCAAGGAGCGTCTCCCCGAGGGTCCTGGTCCGCGCTATAAGGATCAGCCGGCCGAGGAGTGGGCGACGGGGTGGATCGAAGAGGGTACCCAGGTCATGGACGGCGACACCGCCCAGTGGTACGCGCGGTCCCGGTACACGACCAGCGACTGGGATCGGATGCGGCGGCAGCGGGAGCTGCAGACGGCGATCCTCGCACAGGCGACGCCCTCCACGGTGCTGACGCGTTTCAGCGAGGTCGTCGCGGCGGGCAAGAACCTCGTTCAGACCGACATCCCCGATTCATTGCTGCCCTACCTGGTGGACCTCGGTGTGAAGGCGAAGGATCAGGAGGTCCAGAACCTCGAACTGACGCCGAAGGGCGTGAACATCAACCCCGAGGACCCCACGGCCGAGGACTGGGCGAAGATCCAGTCCGAGGTCCAGCAGCTCCTGCATCCGCCCACACCGACACCGACGACCGCGCCGTGAGCGCGCACAGGGATCTCCGATGACGACCACGCTGCGGTTCGTGTTCGACCCGTCCGCCCCGGGAACCGATCCCGACCTCGTCGTCGCGTCGAGGGAGCTCGCGGCCGCCCTCGTCGAGACGGCGCCGAGTGGATGCGAGGTGCGGGCGATCATCCCCGGCGATGCGGCCGACGACACCCTCACCGCGCAGGGGGTGACCGCCGCAGACCGCCTTCCCGTCGGGTCCGCCGCCGCGGCGGCCTTGTGGCGGCGCGGACTCCGGGCCGGCGCCGGCGACGGTCTCATCCACTCCGCCACCCTCGCCGCCCCCCTCGTGCGCCATGATCGCGTGCACGATCACGATCAGACCGTCGTGACCCTGTGGGACGTCCGTCCGTGGGACCACCCCGACGAGGTCTCCCGAGCGGATGCCGCCTGGGCCCGCGCCATGCTGCGCCGGGCCGTCCGCCACGCCGACGCCGTCGTCGTCCCGACGCACGAGCTCGCGCACCGCGTCGCCGAGCTGGAACCCCTCGGGGATCGCATCCGGGTGATCGCGGGTGCGCCCGAGGGCGCTCTGCGCGTCCCCACCGACGAGGTCGGACGCCGACGCGACCTCGACGTGCCCGAGGGGTACGTCCTCCTCTCCGGCTCGGCCGCGGCATCCGCGCGTCTGCGCACCGGCTTCGAGGCCGTCGCGACGTCCGGTCGCGACACCGCGGTGGTGGTGATCGACGCGCCCGAGGGTCAGGAACCGGCGATCGCCGAGCTCGCCGCAGCGGCGGGCCTTCCCGAACGCCGCCTGCACGTGCGCGGTCATCTGGAGGCGCCCGACCGCGCCGCCGTGCTCGCCGGTGCCGTGGCGTTCCTCGCGCCGTCGGACGCGCGCACCTACCCCTGGCGGACTCTCGATGCCCTCCGTCTCGGTGTGCCGGTCGTGGCTGCGGACAGCGCGACCCACCGGGAGGTGCTGCTCGACGGAGCCGCCTACGCCGCGGGTGATGCCGGCTCGCTCGGTGAAGAGCTGGCCGCGACTCTCGCGTCGACCGCTGCGGTGGAGCGCCTCGGCGTCCTCGCCGCCGATCGCGGGCGGGCCTTCAGCTGGGTGGGGGCCGCGGAGCGGGTCTGGCAGCTTCACGCCGAGCTCTGACGCGGCTGGGAACGCTGCGCGAGCGGCGTGTCGTTCATCTCATCTCCAGACACGACTGGTAACACAGCGCGACATCAGTAACACTGTTCACATGCGCCTCACAGTCTCCGTGTCCCGTCAACCGCTGCGGAGCCTGGCGATGCTGTTGGCGACCGTCCTGTCGCTGAGTGTGCTGATGGCCGTCGTGCCGATGACCGCCGCCAGTGCGGCCGATCCGAAGCTGCCCTCGACCATCGAGGACGGCGGATTCATCATCAGCGACGCGGAGTTCTTCAACGGCGGTTCGATGACCGCCGCGCAGGCGCAGAGCTTCCTCGAGGCGCGGGTGCCTTCGTGCAAGGCGACGACCGGACCGACGTGCCTGCGCAACTTCACCGCGGACATGCCGGCGAAGGCGAAGGACGCCTACTGCGCCGCCATCCCGGCCAAGAAGAAGGTGCGCGCCTCCGAGATCATCGTCACCGTCGGAAAGGCCTGCGGCATCAGCCCCAAGGTGATCCTCGTCATGCTTCAGAAGGAGCAGGGCTTGGTCACCTCGACGAAGCCGAGCGAGTGGAGCTACCGCGCGGCGATGGGCATGAACTGCCCCGACACCGCGCCGTGCAGCGCGGCATCCGCCGGCTTCTTCAACCAGGTGCACCTCGGCGCCCGTCAGCAGCAGGTCTACGCGAAAAACCCCACGAAGTACGGTTATCGGGCCGGTCAGGTGGCCACGGTCAAGTGGCATCCCAATAGTGCGTGCGGCACGTCGAAGGTGCTCATCAAGAACCAGGCGACGGCGAACCTCTACATCTACACGCCGTACCGCCCCAACATTGCGGCCCTCGCAGCCGGCTATGCGACGGGCGACGGATGCTCGAGCTACGGCAACCGGAACTTCTACAACTACTACGTCCAGTGGTTCGCCCCGGAGGTGAACCGCTGGGGGTCGGGAGCCGCCGCCCGTGTGGACGCCTGCACCGCACCCAAGGCCGCCGACGTCGTACCGGCATCGACGGCGGCGACGGTCACGTCCGGCACGACCGCGCGCACGGCGCCGAGCACACTGTGCTCTGCGGGCTCGAGCGCGGTGGGGGCCTCGACGAAGCTCACGGTCACCGGCACGTACGGATCGTGGGTGCGGGCGACGGTCGGGTCGAAGTCTCTGTGGATCGCGAAGTCCTCGCTCTCGATCGCGAGCGGAACGCCCTCCGGCAACCCGTGCGCGGTGCCGACTGAGTCGAGCATCACGAAGGCCGGCGGCACGATCACCGTCATCTCGCAGAACCTCAACGCCCGCAAGGCGCCGTCCACCGCGTGCACCACGGGCGTGCGGTCGATCACGGCCGGTCAGAAGTACCAGCGCACGGGGATCTACGGCGTCTGGTGGCGCATTCAGGTGGCGGGCTCGACCTACTGGTCGCACAGCGATTACATGACGGTCCAGGAAGTCCCGCCGGCCAAGACGATGTACCTCGCGACGACGACGAACATGACGCCGTCCGAGTCGTCGGCGACGATCCAGGCGACGCTCCGCAAGGGGACGACCGTCACGACGCTGGCCGTGTCGGGGGACCGGACGCAGATCACGGTCGACGGGATGACGGGGTGGGTGTTCTCGTCGAAGCTGTCGACGAAGAACCCCGGCGGGATCTCCGGTCAGGACCGGCAGGTCATCGCAGCGACGCCGCTGCGGGCGACGGCATCCGCTTCCGGAAAGGTCCTGTCGACGCTCACGGCGGGCACGAAGGTCACCGTGCACGACACGTTCGGTGCATGGCGTGCGGTCACCGCAGGGTCGACGAAGGGGTGGATGCGGGACTCCGAGCTGCAGGTGATCGCGAAGACGATGTACCTCTCGGCGCCCGACAACGTCGCGCCGTCGGCGACGTCGACCACCATCCAGGCGACGTTGCGCAAGGGCACGTCGGTGAGCGCATCGACCGTGTCGGGCAACCGTACGCAGATCACCGTCGACGGGATGACGGGCTGGGTGACCACCTCGAAACTGGTCGCGAAGAACCCCGGCACGGTCGCTGGCCAGGAACGGCAGAGCATCGCGGCGACCCCGCTGCGGGCGACCGCGTCGGCATCCGGCAAGGTCCTCACGACCCTGAAGGCCGGCACGAAGGTCACCGTCCACGACACGTTCGGGATCTGGCGTGCGGTGACGGCGGGCTCGACGAAGGGGTGGATGCGGGACTCCGAGCTGAAGGCGGTCTCGGCGGCTCCGGCCACGAAGACGATGTACCTGGCGACGACGACGAACATGACGCCGTCGGTGTCGTCGGCGACGATCCAGGCGACGCTGCGCAAGGGCACGACGGTGAAGGCTCTGGCGGTCTCGGGGGATCGGACGCAGATCACGGTCGACGGGATGACGGGGTGGGTGTTCACGTCGAAGCTGGCGGCGAAGAACCCCGGTGCGATCGCGGGTCAGGATCGGCAGGTCATCGCGTCCACGCCCCTGCGGGCGACGGCATCCGCCTCGGGCAAGGTGCTGTCGACGCTGAAGGCGGGCACGAAGGTCACCGTCCACGACACGTTCGGGATCTGGCGTGCGGTGACGGCGGGCTCGACGAAGGGGTGGATGCGGGACTCCGAGCTCAAGAAGCTCGACGCCGCTCCGGCGACGAGCGTCAAGACGACCACCGCGGCGCTCAACCTCCGCGACCAGCCGTCGACCTCGGGCAAGGTCATGGTCGTCATCCCGAAGGGCACGAAGGTCACGGTGACCGCGTCGTCGGGCATCTGGCGGAAGACCACCTATCAGGGCAAGACCGGCTGGGTGAGCAGCGACTTCCTCCGCTGACGCGACACGAGCCGGGCCGGAGGTCGCTCAGCAACCGTCGGATAGGATGATCGACGGCCTGAACGGCACCCGCCTTCGCAAGGAAACCCGTGACACAGATCGATTACAGCGCCTTCGACACGCCTGGACGTGGACGCGGCATCCTCGACGTCTTCGAGTACCGCTACCTCCTCCGGCTGCTGATCGGCAAGAGCACGTCCCTGCGATACCGCAACTCGGTGCTCGGATGGTTCTGGTCGTACGTCCGGCCGACCGTCCAGTTCCTCGTGTATTTCCTCGTCGTCGGTCAGATCCTGGGCCTGCACAGGAGCGTGCCGGCGTTCCCGCTGTACCTGTTCAGCGGGCTGGTCCTCGTGAACCTCTTCAACGAGACGCTCGGCGCGGCGACGCAGTCGATCGTCAGCAACCGTGCGCTCGTTCGCAAGATCTACCTGCCGCGTGAGCTGTTCCCCCTCGCCGCGATCATCGGGGCGTTCACCCACTTCCTTCCGCAGCTCGCGGTGCTCGTCATCGTGAGCCTGCTGTTCGGCTGGCTGCCGAGCTTCGCGTCGATCGGGCTCGTCCTGCTCGGGATGCTGCTGGTCCTCCTGTTCGTCACGGGTCTCGGCCTCTTCTTCGCGGCCCTCAACGTGCGATTCCGGGATGCGAGCAACACCGTCGACATCATCCGGACGATCGCGACGTGGTCGGTGCCCGTCCTCTACACGTGGGCGATGGTCTACGAGCGCACCGAGGGATTCCGGTGGCTGTTCCACGTGTGGATCTCGAACCCGCTCGCGGTGGCCGTGGAGATGTTCCACCACGCGTTCTGGGGTGCGTTGCCCGTCGTCGACGAAGCATCCCCCGCGCCCGCCAACCTCGGCTGGCCGCCGGAGTTCGGGTGGCACGTCGTCGCGTCCGTCGGCGTCATCCTCGTCACGCTCGTCGTCGGTCAGCTCGTCTTCCGTCGCGCCGAGCGCACCTTCGCCCAGGATCTGTGATGTCGACTCGTACCGCCACCGAAGCCCAGCCCCGCATCATCGTCGAGCACGTCTCGAAGTGGTTCAACAAGCGGTCCGCCCGCTCGCTGAAGGACGCCTTCATCAGCGTCATCAAGCGCCAATCCACGCGCTCCCGTCAGTTCCAGGCGCTCGACGACATCTCGTTCCAGATCGCCGAGGGGGAGTCGGTCGCGATCATGGGCCTGAACGGCTCCGGCAAGTCGACGACGCTCAAGCTGGTGTCGGGTGTCCTCGAACCCGACGAGGGGCGCGTCTTCACCCGCGGCCGTGTTGCGGGGCTCATCGAGGTCGGCGCCGGCTTCCACCCCGACCTCACCGGGCGCGAGAACGTCTTCCTGAACGCGGCCATCCTCGGCATGACCGAGAAGGAGACGAAAGCGCGCTACGACGAGATCGTCGAATTCAGCGGCATCGGCGACTTCATCGACCAGGAGGTCAAGCACTACTCCTCCGGCATGTTCATGCGCCTGGCGTTCAGCGTCGCGATCCACGTCGAGCTCGACGTCCTGCTCGTCGACGAGGTCCTCTCCGTGGGCGACGCGCCGTTCCGCGCCAAGTGCGATGCGAAGCTGCGCGAACTCGCCGACCAGGGCGTGACGATGATGATCGTCAGCCACAGCAAGAACATCGTGAAGAGCCTCTGCTCGCGCGGCGTCGTCATCCGCAAGGGCAAGATCGTCTTCGACGGGCCCATCGACGACGCCCTCGAGGTGCTCGAGCAGGGCTGAGCCGACCGGTTCAGCCCCGCTCGGTCAGCCCAGGTAGTCGCGGAGGGCTTCGCGCCAGTCGCGCGCGGTGTACCCGGCCGCCTCGATCTTGCCGAGATCGAGCACGGACCATCGCGGGCGCGGTGCGACCGGATGATCGGCATTCGCGAAGTACGCGTCCGTCGACACGCCGGTGACCGCGTCACGGTCGTGCCCGGTGAGCTCGTACACCTCGCCGGCGATCTCCGCCCATGAGGCCGGAGCCCCGGCGCCGGTGAGGTTGTAGGTCCCGTACGGCGCGGCGGTGGCGATGAGGTGGCGGATGCCGCCGGCGAGCTCGTCAGTGAAGGTCAGACGCCCGATCTGGTCGTCGACGACCGAAGGGGAGATCCCCCGCTCCGCGAGCGAGGCCATGGTGCGGACGAAGTTCTTGCCCTCGCCGATCACCCACGACGTGCGGACGATGTAGTGACGCGGCACGGCCCCGACGATCGCGTCGGCGGCCGCTTTGGTCTGCCCGTAGACCCCGAGGGGGGCGACGGGCTCATCCTCGGCATAGGGGGCGTCGGCGCTCCCGTCGAAGACGTAGTCGCTGGAGACGTGGACGAGCGTGATGCCGTTCTCCGCGGCGATGCGCGCCAGCTGCGCGACGGCGGCGACGTTGCCCGCCCACGCGCCGACGCGATCGGTCTCGGCGGCGTCGACCGACGTGTACGCGGCGGCGTTGATGATCGTGCCGTAATCGCGCCAGCGGCGCGCCTCGGTGAGGTCGCCCGAGAGGTCGAGCTCGGCGCGGCCGGCGAACTCGACGCTCGCGTCATCCGCGTAGGCGGAGCGAAGAGCGAGCCCCAACTGCCCGTTCGCACCGACCACGAGGGTCTTCTTCGGCGGGATCGGAACGACGTCGGCCAGTCGCGGGTGCGCCAGGTCCTTCGCCGAGATCTCGACATCGGCCAGGGGGATCGGCCAGTCGATCGCGGCCGTCTCGTCGGCGAGGTTGAGGAAGGAGTATGACGCCTCGGGCGACCAGTGGTCGTTGACGAGATAGGTGTACGCCGTGTCGGGTTCGAGGGTCTGGTACGAGTTGCCCACGCCGCGGGGCACGAAGATCGCCCGCGACGGGTCGAGCTCCGCCGTGAAGACCGTGCCGAAGGTGGGGCCTTCGCGCAGGTCGACCCACGCCCCGAAGATCCGGCCCGTCGCCACGGACACCCACTTGTCCCAGGGCTCGGCGTGGATGCCGCGGGTCGTCCCGACCGCATCGTTGAACGAGATGTTGTTCTGCACCGGCCCGAAGTCGGCGAGGCCGGCGGCGGTCATCTTCTCCCGCTGCCAGTTCTCTTTGAACCAGCCGCGGCTATCGCCGTGCACGGGCAGGTCCCAGAGGACGAGTCCCGGGATGCCCGTCTCGGTCGGCGTCAGCGCCTTGCCGAACTCCGTCACGCTCACTGGCCCTTCGTGGCGTAGAAGGCTTCGACGCCGTCTTTGGTGGGTGCCCACCATGCCTCGTTGTCCTGGTACCAGTCGATGGTCGCGGCGAGGCCGGCCTCGAAGTCCTGGTAGGTGGGGGTCCAGCCGAGTTCGGTGCGGAGCTTGGTGGAGTCGATCGCATAGCGCAGGTCGTGACCGGCGCGGTCGGTGACGTGGTCGTACGCGTCGGGCGACTGGCCCATGAGCTGGAGGATGAGTTCGACGACGGTCTTGTTGTCCTTCTCGCCGTCGGCGCCGATGAGGTAGGTCTCGCCGATCTGCCCCTTGTCGAGGATGGTGAGCACGGCGGAGGAGTGGTCGTCGGCGTGGATCCAGTCGCGCACGTTCTCGCCCTTGCCGTACAGCTTGGGACGGATCCCGCGGATCACGTTGGTGATCTGACGGGGGATGAACTTCTCCACGTGCTGGTAGGGGCCGTAGTTGTTGGAGCAGTTGCTGATCGTCGCGCGCACGCCGAACGAACGCACCCAGGCGCGCACCAGCAGGTCGCTGCCGGCCTTGGTGGACGAGTACGGGGAGGACGGGTTGTAGGGCGTGTGCTCGGTGAACCGGGCCGGGTCGTCGAGCTCGAGGTCGCCGTACACCTCGTCGGTGGAGATGTGGTGCAGCCGGGTGTCGTGCCGACGGGCGGCCTCCAGCAGCGTGTACGTCCCGATGATGTTGGTGTCCAGGAACGGACGCGGGTCGTGGAGGGAGTTGTCGTTGTGGGACTCCGCCGCGTAGTGGACGACGGCATCCGCCTTCTCGAACAGCCCGTCGACGAGCTCGGCGTCGGCGATGTCGCCCACGACCAGATCCACCCGGTCCTCGGGGAGCCCTGCCAGGGACGCCTCGTTGCCCGCATAGGTCAGTTTGTCGAGCACGGTCACGGTGTGGTCGGTGTGCGCGATCACATGGTGGACGAAGTTCGACCCGATGAAACCGGCACCACCGGTGACGAGAAGGTGAGACATGGTCACAGACCTCTGTTCAGGATGTCGAGCAGGTACGTGCCGTACCCGGATTTCACGAGCTTCTGCGCCCGCTCGTGCAGCTGGTCGTCGGTGAGGAACCCCTGCCGCCAGGCGACCTCCTCGGGAACCCCGATCTTCAGGCCCGTGCGACGCTCGATCGTGCGGACGTACTCACCGGCATCCAGCATCTGATCGAAGGTCCCCGTGTCCAGCCACGCCGTCCCGCGGGGGAGCACCTGCACCTGCAGTTTCCCCGCCGCCAGATACGCCGTGTTGACGTCGGTGATCTCGTACTCCCCGCGCGGCGAGGGCTGCAGGTCCCGAGCGATCTGCACGACGTCGTTGTCGTAGAAGTACAGCCCCGGCACCGCATAGTTCGACTTCGGCTGTGCGGGCTTCTCCTCCAACGAGATCGCCTTCCCGGCGTCGTCGAACTCGACCACCCCGTACGCCTCGGGCTCGCCCACGTAGTACGCGAACACCGCACCGCCGTCGACCTCCCGGAACCTCGCCAACTGCGACCCGAGCCCCGGACCGTACAGCAGGTTGTCACCCAGCACGAGAGCGACCTTGTCGTCACCGATGTGATCCGCACCGATCGTGAACGCCTGCGCCAACCCATCCGGCGACGGCTGCTGCGCGAACGACAACCGCACCCCGAACTGCGACCCATCACCCAGCAGACGCCGGAAATGCTCCGCATCGTGCGGCGTCGTGATGATGAGGATGTCCCGGATCCCCGCCAGCATCAACGTCGACAACGGGTAGTAGATCATCGGCTTGTCGTACACCGGGATCAACTGCTTCGACACGCCCAACGTGATCGGATGCAGACGCGTCCCCGAACCGCCCGCGAGAATGATGCCCTTCATGGCACCCATCGTTCCACAGGAGCGTCAGCCGCCCGCACCGCGAAATCCTGGGCGACGACCCGGCGCGCCCGTAACATGGCCTGGTGATCAAGGTCTCGGTCGTCGTGCCCACCTACAAGACACCTCCCGAGGGACTGGCCCGGCTCATCGGGTCACTGGACCGGCAGACGCTGCCGACGTCGGAGTTCGAGGTGATCTTCGTCGACGACGGATCCCCCGACGACACACTGGAGCGCGTGACCGAGCTCGCAGCGACGCGCCCCCACGTGCGGGTGGAGCCCATCGAGAACTCGGGGTGGCCCTCGAAGCCCCGCAACGTGGGGATCGATCTCGCCCGGGGCGAGTACGTGGCCTTCATGGACCACGACGACGAGCTCTATCCCGATGCGCTCCGCGCGGCGTACGAGTTCGGTGCGGAGCACGGCGCGGACGTCGTGAACGGCAAAGAGGCGCGGACGACGTCGCCGTCGTGGGCGATGGGGACGTACGACCACGACCGGCCGCAGTCCATCGGGCGTCCCGACGTCCACCCGCTGATCCCGATGAACCCGCACAAGATGTACCGTCGCGCGTTCCTCAACGAGCACGGCATCCGCTTCGTCGAGGGCAAGCGCGTGCTGTGGGAGGACATCTTCTTCAACATTCTCGTCGCGAGGCACGCGAAGGTGATCTCGACGTTGAGCTCCGTGCCCTACTACCACTGGGTCACCACGAAGGGGAGCGGCTCCACGACCTTCGTCAAGCACGGTGAGGACTTCTGGCGCTGGCTGCCGAGGGTGTGTCAGGCGGTGATCGACGACCTCCCCGGCGAGGAGAACCGCCTGCAGCGGGAGCAGCTCGAACTGCACCAGTACAGCAACCGGGTCATCGGGGTCTTCGACATGAAGTACGTCACCCGCACTCCGACGCAGCGGGCGTTCATGTTCGAACAGGCGCAGGCCGTGCAGGAGCAGTTCGACTACATCCGCCTCGAGGACAGGATGAACTCCTCCAAGCGGGTGCGCGCCGAGCTGCTGCGCGCCGGCCGTCAGGATCTCCTCGAAGGCATTTGCGTGTCCGACGCCGCCATCCCGGGCTGGTCGCGTGCGACGTCGGTGGAGTGGCGCGGCGGCGTGCTCCACGTCGCGACGGACGTGACCTGGTCGGATTCGAAGGGGAACGAGCCCGCCCTCCGCCGCGAGGGAGACCGTATCCGGAAGGTACTCCCGGACAACGTCCGCGAGCTCGTGAGCGATGATGCGACGGACATGACCGGCGACGTGGCGGCGATCGCGTTCACCCCTCTGGTGAGGTCGCGGCGTTCGCGCATCGCCTGGGAGCTCCCCTCGGCGAGCGATGTGCGTGTCGAGGACGACGCCGACGGCGCCGTGCGGGTCTCCGCCACCGCCGCGTTCACGGTCGACCCCGTCTCCGCGGCGTCGGGCGCTCCGCTCGATCGCGCCACCCACTGGGATCTGCACCTGCATGCCCGCTTCGGAAACAGCTCGACGGACCGCGCCGTCCAGTCGACGATCCCGGCGTCCGTGACGGTCACCTCGGGCCGGCTCCATCTCGTCTACCCCAACGACGGCGGCAATGCGACGATCATCCCCGGCGGTGAGCGCGAGGCGGTCCGCCGACTGATTCCGACCGCCGCCCGGTTCGAGCACGATGGGCTGATCATCGACCTCGCCGGTCGTCACGACGGGGCCGGAAGCGTCGCGTCGGTGGTCTCCGTCTGGAAGCCCGGTGCAGAGAAGGCCTCCGAGGTCCCCGCGCGGCTGGAGGTCGCCGAGGGTGCGGCCCGTCTCATGGTGCCCGGGGTGGGACGCGACACCGTCGAGCTCCGCGTCGGCGATCGAGCTCCCGAGGGACCGGGCACCTGGATGGTGCGCGCGACCGGCGACCGTCGCGTCCTCGAACGGAGCACGCGACCGTCGACGGACGGCGCGCCGGTGCGGGCGTCGGAACCGACACCGACCCTCCGCCGCACGGTCGGCAAGGTCCTCCGCCGACTCGGCATCCGCTGAGGGGTCCGTCGCTCAGGGCCCTCGCGGACCGGTGCCGTAGAATCGGCAAAATGCCTGAACAGACAGTCCGTGGCGACGGATCGACCGCGACGGCTCCCGTCCTCCGTGTGACCGGGAGCGCCACCATCGACGGTGACATCGGCGAGATCATCGGGCAGCCGCTCCCTTGGGAGAAGCTCGCAGGCGCCACGGTCCTCGTGACCGGCGCCGCCGGGATGATCCCGTCCTACGCGGTGTTCACGCTGCTGGGTCTGAACGATGCACGGGATGCCGGAATCACCGTCCTCGCGCTGGTGCGCGACCTCGACAAGGCCCGCCGCCTGATGGGACCGGTCGCCGAACGGGACGACCTCGTGCTGGTGCAGGGCGACGTGCGGGAGCGGATCGTCCTGGACCGCACCGTCGACCTCGTCATCCATGGCGCATCGCCCGCGCGGCCGGCGCTCCACGCCGCCAGCCCCGTCGACACCATCCGCGCCAACGTCACCGGCACCTTCGGCCTGCTCGATCTGTGCGTCGCATCGGAGGGCGCCCGCTTCGTCATGATGTCGTCCGCAGAGGTGTACGGGCAGCGCGTCTCCGATGGATCCCTCGTGGCGGAGGACGAGTACGGCTCGGTCGACATCCTGAACCCCCGCGCCTCGTACACCGAGGGCAAGCGCGCCGCCGAGACGATCGCGGTCAGCTACCACGCGCAGTACGGCGTCCCGATCACGATCGGTCGGTTCGGCCACATCTACGGTCCGGTGATGGCGCTCGACGACGGACGTGTGCAGGCGGACTTCGCCGCCGACGTCCTCGCCGGTCGCGACATCACTCTCAACAGCGACGGCAGCGCGCGCCGCACCTATACCTACCTCGCAGATGCCGTTTCGGGCATGTTCGCGGCGATCCTCCTGGGCGAGGACACGGCGTACAACATCTCCGACCGCGACGGGTTCATCAGCATCCGTGAGCTGGCCGAGGCCTTCACCCAGGCGCGACCCGGGAAGAACCTCCGCGTGCGCTTCGCGGACGGCGTCGACCTCAGCCGGTACAACTCCGTCAAGGGTCAGGGTCTCGACGACGCCCGTCTGCGCGGACTCGGCTGGACCCCCCACGTCGGTCTGCAGAGGGGTCTGGATCGAACGCTCGCCTGGCACGAGGAGCGCGAAGCGGGGGCTCGTCCGTGACCGGCGCCGTCGTGCCCCCGGCATCCCTCGGCCCCGTCGACGCGGTCGAGTTCGTGCGTCCCGCCCCGCCCTTCGACGTCACGGTCGATTCGCTGGTCTGGGAACGGGCGAAGCTGACCATCCGGGTGTCCGTCGTCCAGACCGGTTCCTGGACCCCGCTCGAACCCGAGTGGGGTGAGGTGCCGGCGCCCGCGGTGGACTTCCGGCTCATCGACGGCAAGCGCCGCATCCCGGTGCCCTTCACGGCGGTCGGGCCGGGCGCGTACGAGCTGCACGTCGACGTCCCCACGTTCCGTGATCGTCAGGCGATTCCGAACGGGACCTGGCGCATCGTCATGTTCGCGCACGGCGAGCGGGTCGCACCGGCACGCTTCGACGGCCGCTCGCTGCTCGAACTCGACGAGGGTTCCCGCGTCTTCCTGTACGACGGCAACCGCGCCGTCACGACGGTGTCGTTCGGCATCGCCGAGAACGCCGTCGACCTCGAGCGCCTCGACTTCCTCATGCGGAGCTACCACCTGTTCCGCTCCCGCCCGAAGCCGAAGAAGTTCCGCCCGTTCAAGCGCCTCAAAGCGTTCTTCCTGGGTGCCCCGGCGAAGCAGCGGTATGCGGGGTTGATCTACCAGGTGATCACCCGCACGGTCGGAGTGAAGCCGGGCCGCATCCTCTTCGCCTCCGACCAGCGCGTCCGCATCGAGGGCAACCTCCGCCGCGTGCAGGAGCGGATCGTCGAGCGGGGGCTCCAGGACCGCTTCGACATGAAGTACTCGTTCCGCCTTCCGCGTGCGGGCGGCTGGGGGACGACGCTCCGGATCATCTACCTGCTCGCGACGAGCGAGATCGTCCTGCTCGACGACTACTTCGGCATCCTCAAGAGCCTGCGGATGGACCCCCGCACCAAGGTGATCCAGCTCTGGCACGCGGGTAGCGGGTTCAAGTCCGTCGGATACAGCCGATTCGGCAACCTCGGGTCTCCCAAACTGTGGCACCCGCATCGGCAGTACACCTTCGCCATCACGGGGTCGGAGCACCTGCGCCACGTCTACGCAGAGGCGTTCGGCATCGAGGAGGCAGCGGTCATCCCGACCGGTCTGCCACGCGTCGACTGGTTCCTCGACACGGAGCTGCGCGACCGGTTCCTGGCGAAGTTCGCCACCGAGTACCCCCAGATCGCGGGCAAGAAGGTCGTGCTGTTCGCGCCCACGTTCCGGGGCCGGTCGATCTACACCGCGTTCTACGACTACAGCCAGATCGACTTCGACGCCCTGTACGAGGTGTGCGGCGAGGACACCGTCGTGCTCTTCCGCATGCACCACTTCGTGAAGGATCCGATCGAGATACCCGAGGAGTATCAGGACCGCTTCTTCGATTTCACGCACTATCCCGACGGCCTGAACCTCCTGCACGCGACGGATGTCCTCATCACGGACTACTCGTCGATCATCTACGAGTTCTCGCTACTGGACCGGCCGATGCTCTTCTTCGCTCCCGACAAGGTGAACTATGCGGCCACCCGCGGGTTCCACCGCGACTACGACGAGACCGCGCCGGGACGGGTCGCGAACACGTTCGAGGACGTGCTCGACGCCCTCCGGACCGGCGAATTCGAGCAGGAGAAGGTCGCGGAGTTCCGCCGTCTCAACTTCGACCGCGTCGACACCGGTGCGGCCGATCGGGTCATCGATTGGCTGATCCTCGGCAATCCGAACACCGAGAAGATCACCGAGAGCCCGGTGCCCACCGAGCGTTCCGCCGTGAACACCGCCGAGTCCAGTGAGAAGGACGTCCCAGAAGAGGAGATCGCGTGAACATCGCCATCATTTTCGCCGGCGGGATCGGATCCCGCATGACCTCGGCGACCCTGCCCAAGCAGTTCCTCGAGATCCACGGCACTCCGCTGATCGTCCACACGCTGCAGCACTTCCAGGACCACCCCGAGATCGACCGCATCGCCGTGTCGATCCTGCCGGAGTGGCGCGACCGTTTCGCCCGTCTGGTGGCGCGGTACGAGCTCACGAAGGTGAACTGGATCGTCGACGGCGGCGCCACGGGCCAGGAGTCCCGGCACCGCGCCCTGCGGGCGGTCGCCAACGAGGCACCCGGCGACACCGTCGTCCTCCTGCACGACGGCGTGCGCCCGCTCATCAACGCCGACGTCATCTCGGCGAACATCGAGACCGTGCGTTCCCAGGGGCCGGCGATCACCAGCACGAAATTCAACGAGACGATCATCTCCTCGGCCAGCGGCGCCGTCGACGAGGTCATCCCGCGCGACCACCTCTACGTGGCGCAGGCGCCGCAGAGTGGACGTCTCGACACCGTCCTCGGCGTCTACGACCAGGCCGTGGCCGACGGCGAGAACGACTCGATCGACACGTGCAGCCTGCTGCGACGGTACGGTCACACCCTGTACCGCGTGGACGGACCGCGCTCGAACATCAAGATCACGACCGCGGAGGACTACTACGTCTGCCGCGCGTTCTTCGACGTGATCGAGCGCAACCAGATCGGCGGCTGAGCGGCGGTCAGCCGGCCGCGTTGCGCATCGCCGCGACGTTGACCGTCACGATCTGACCCGTCAGGTCGGATGCCGCGACGTTCAGCGTCACGCGCGCGACGTCGGCGGGGTCGAGGAGGCTGTCGATCGGCTCCTCGCCGAACGCCTGCGTACGCATAGGCGTGCGGGTGCGCTGCGGGTTGATGCAGTTGATCCGGACCCGGGACTCCTCCCACTCCTCGGCGAGCGCCTGCGTGAGGTTCACCACACCGGCCTTCGTCGCGGAGTAGGCGCTGTACCCGGCGCGGCCGCGGGTGTACGAGCTCGAGGTGAACAGCACGACCTGTCCCGCCGTCTCGGCGAGGTAGGGGTGAGCCTCTCTCGCGACGATCGCCGGCGCGATGAGGTTCACCTGGATCGTGTCCTTCAGGTCGCGCTTCCGGCTCTCGACCAGCGGAGCGATCCGCAGCACTCCTGCGGTGACGATGACGGCGTCGATCCGGCCGCTCCGGGAGTACGCCTCGGCGAGTGCGGATCGCACGGCCTTCGCCGAGCGGATGTCGGTGCCCGTCGAGGAGCGGCTGAACTCGTGGACAACGGCCCCGGCATCCGTCGCCTGCTGGACGATGCTCTCGCCGATCCCGTAGCTGCCGCCGAAGACGACCACGGCCTTACCCGACAGATCGGGGACCGTCGTCATGCTCTCGAGCGAGAGGCTCGCGGACTGGAGCTGGAAGAGCTTGTCGGCGATGTGGACGTCGATCGGCTCGGTCACCTTCATGTTCTCGGCCGTGCCGTCGACGACGTAGATGGGGACCTCGGGCAGGTAGGCGAAGACGACACCGCAGTCGTCGGTGGCGCGGAATCCCGGGTCGGTCGCCGCGATCTCGTACGCCTTCCGGATGGTTCCGAGGCGGAAGGCCTGAGGTGTCTGTCCGCGACGCAGCAGCGAGCGGTCCGGGATGGCGGTGATCAGGCGATCGGCGTCGACCTGGATGATCGTGTCGGCCGAGGGGATCGCGGTGTCGACGGCCTCGTAGGTGTCGAGCGCTCGGACGCAGTCTTCGATGATGCGGTCGTCGATGAAGGGGCGAACGGCGTCGTGGAAGAGGACCTTCGTGTCGTCGCCTTCGAGGGCGGCGATCGCCAGCTGCGTCGTGTCGTTACGGGTCTCGCCGCCGGGGAGGATGCGGGTGAGCTTTGCGAACCGGCCGCTGTCGACGAGGTGGTCGAGCTCCCCGATGGCCGCCGCGTTCATCATGATGACGATCTCGTCGATGTGCGGGCTGCTCTCGAGCGCCTCGAGGGTGTGCTCGACGATCGCCTTGCCCGCGATCTTGATGAGCTGCTTGGGGATGCCGAGACCCACCCGGACTCCGATGCCACCGGCCAGGACGACGGCGACGGTGCGGGCTGTGGTCACGGCGAGAGCTCCTCGTGAATCGGTGCGGCGTGCGCGGGCACGCCCGCACCATCCTATGCGAGGGGGTCTGCGGGACCCCGGCCGGCCACGCGGTCGAGCACGAGTCGGGCGATCCGGGCGGTGCAGGGGCGGCCGGTGGTGGCGTTCGTCTCGGCGACCCAGCGAGCGGCGAAGGCCGCTGCATCCGTCGCCGTCGCGGTGTCCGCCGCGACCGCGGCCGCGAGCTCGTCGACGGTCGTGCACACGGGGCCGGGCAGGTCGCTGCGGTAGTCGAGGTAGAAGTCGCGCGTCGCCAGGTATTCGTCGAGGTCGGGGGCGAGGAAGTACGTCGGGATCCCGCGGACGGCGGCCTCGAAGAGGGTCGACGAGTAGTCGGTGATGAAGACGTCGGCGACGGTGAGCATCTCTTGCGTCGAGAATCCCTCGGCGGTGTCGACGGCGCTTCCGCGCAGCGTCATGAGGGGGTGCAGTTTCACCACCACGTGCACGCCGATGGCCTCGAGTGCGGCCACCACGTCGTCGGGGGCGGACATCGCGGTGTCCTCGATGCGGAACGTCGGGGCGAAGACCGCGACGCGGGCGCCGCGGAGGTGCGGGTGCCGGCGATAGATCCGCTCGCGCGTCCGTCGCGTCAGCTCCTCGTCGCGGAGCCGGTCCACGCGGGGGAGGGGAGCGACCACGATCCGACTTTCGTCGGTGCCGAACGCCTCGGCGTAGGGTGCGCGGCACGCCTCCCCGCTGGCGAGCACGAGATCGTAGCCCGCGTGCATCCGCATGGCCGTCGCGAGCCGTTCGTCGCGTCCCTCTCCGGTGCCCAGGATGCTCAGACCGAACTTCTTGAAGGCACCGAGGGCGTGCCAGATCTGGATGACGCTCAGCTCCTCTTTGTGCCGCAGCATGCTCGCGACCATCGAGTAGGTGTCGACGACCAGCACCCGGGCGGTGGCCACGTGGTACATCTGCACCAGCAGGTGTGCGGCGTACCCGATCTTGCGCACGAGGCCCGGCGGGACCATCCGCACGAGGGAGACGACCGTCACCGACGGGTCCATCGCGGCGATCGCCGTGCGCAGGTCGATGAAGTCGTCGGTCTCCTCGGGGTGCTCCCGGCTGATCATGACGACCTTGCGCCGCGTCGGCAGCAGTTTGAGAGGGGCGTAACAGAGGCCGAGCACCGTCCGGGCCACGCGTGCGGCGAACACGTGCCGGCCGATCGGGCCGTCGATGCGGGTCGGCTGCACGGGCGGGTCGTCGAGCATCGCGGGCCGCTCGTGGACCTGCCGGGGCGTGAGGATCATCTCGCGCACGATCCGCTCGGTGGATCGCCCGTCGCACGCCGACATGAACCGCTCTCGGAAGGTCGCCAGATCCTCGCCGGCGCGGGCGTCGCGGATCGCCGCGGCGAGGTCGGCACCGTCGGTCACCAGCGGGCCGGCGAGGTAGTCCTCGAAGGGGTGGTAGAACGAGCGCTCCGCGGCGTAGACCTCCACGTCGGGGCAGAAGAACACCATGGGGCGACCGAGCAGCGAGAACTCGAAGATGGCTGACGAATAGTCCGTGACGAGCACGTCGGCGGCCATGAGGAGCTCGTTGAGCTCCCGCTCCGCGGAGACGTCGAGGATCCGCTCGTGCGACGGGATGCCGGCGGTGGCTCGGGCCACGAACGGGTGCAGCTTCACGAGCACCACCCACTCCTCGCCCAGCTCTTCGATGAGCTCGAGCCACGGCACCCAGTCGACGTCGTAGTGCGCGCTCAGCTGACCGTTGCCGCGGAAGGTCGGCGCGAAGACCGCCAGACGCTGATCCGGTCGGATGCCGAGCCGGTTCCGAACCTCGTCGGCGGTGCGCAAGATGAGCTCGGTGTCGAAGAACACGTCGGTGCGCGGCACACCCAGGGCGTGGACGCGCGCGACGTCCATGTCGAACGCCTCCGCATAATCGGGCCGGATCGCCTCCGAGCTCACCGTGGCATCCGTGTAGTTGCGGTGCGCGACCGAACCCGGGAGCGGTCCGCCGGGAAGCCCTGCGCGGCTCCAGCCCACCTTCTTGTACGCGCCGGCCGCATGCCAGACCTGCAGCAGGCGCGTCTCGGGCCGGATCTGCAGGGGGTAGATCATCGGGTAGTAGTCGTCGAGCACGATGGTCTGCGCGCGCGCGAGCTGCCACGGCAGGCGCAACGAGTCCCGGAGGGGACGCCGATCGGCGAGGCTCGCCTTGAAGATCCCCACGATCGTGGCGTCCGGACGCTGGCGCCGGATCTCGTCGCGCAGGAAGGCGATGTTGCCCGAGAAGCCGGTGCGGGAGTCCGACAGGAAGAGGGTGCGACCGTCCTGCACGCGCGCGAGCCGCGAAGCCAGCGCGTAGAGAGCGATCCACAGACCGAATCGCCACCTCTGCAGGAAAGCGTTCCCTCGCAGGTGCCTGCGAAGCAATCGCACGTGAAACCTCCTGGGTCGTGGCGGGTGTCGCTCGATTCTAAGCCGGTGACCCGAGCCCGAACGCGTCGGGCGCGTCCGGCGCGCCCGCGGGGAGAGGTCGCTCGCGGCGCCATCCCCGGACGAGGGATGCCTGCGTCGCGCACAGGACGAGCAGGAACCACCCGAAGCCGCCGAGGGGCGAGCTCGTCACGATGGAGTCGGAGAGCAGCACGATGATCACGAGCGCGGGCCAGACGTAGACGGTCGAGCGCCGTTCGCTCGCCGTCGCCCACGCGCGGGCGAGCGCGAGTCCGACGAAGGCCACGAGCAGCACGACCCCGACGGCCCCGGCCTGCAGCAGCACGTCCATCCAGACGTTGAGCGCCGACGCATGCGGGCGCCCGGCGACCAGGCGGATGTAGGTGAAGGGGGAGAGGTGATCGGGCCAGGTGCCCACCCAGCCCCATCCCTGCACGGGTCGCAGCGCCGACATGTCGAGGATCGCGTTCCACAGGCGGGAACGGGTGAAGAAGTCGGGTTCCGCGTTCAGCCAGTACACGAGCGGGCGGCGGAAGACGTACACGAGCAGGAGCCCGACGATCACCGCGGCGGCCAGCACGCCCTGGAGGACCGGTCGCACCCGGGCGGGGACGCGACGCAGGATGGCGAGTGCCCCCGTCGCCGTTCCCGACACGATCACCATCCCCAGGACGATCGGCGAGGCGGTGAAGACCGCAAGGATGGCGGCGAGCGTGACCGAGCCGATCGCCACGCCCGCGCTCACCGAGCGGGTCCGCCACTCGACGAGGAAGGTCACCAGCGCGATGATCGTGACCACGCCCAGCACGGTACGGGTCCCGAAGATCCCTTGGACGGGGCCGCCGTCGGCGAGGTTGCCCGCGATGCCGAGGAAGGTGATGGGGAGATCGAGCAGGATGCCGCTGAGGATCTCGAGTCCGAGCGAGACCCCGAGCAGCACGCGCAGGACGTCGCCGGTGGCGCGGACGGTCTGCAGGGTGTCGCGGAACTGCGCGACCACGACGGCGAGGAAGGTCGGTGCCCCCAGCTGCAGCCATCCCGTGACGGTCGCGCTGGCGAAGGCGGACCATCCGGCCGTGATGATCAGCCAGAGTAGGAGCATCAGGAGCGTGGTCGGGATCAACTGGATCAGACGCAGCTCCGCGCGGCGGGCGATCATCATGCCCGCCCCGATGAGGCAGAGGCCACTGAGGACGGCGCCGTATCCAGCGTTGCCCATCAGCTGACGGAGGGCGTGCGTCGAGAACAGCGCTCCGATCGTGACGAGGGTGTAGGCGGCGGCGACGTCGGGTGTCTGCAGCGCGGAGAGCAGCCGGGGGAGCGCGCGCACGAACCTCATGGCTCGGACGGCCTGTCGCCCTGTTCGCCGATGAGACGTTCCTCCGACGGCCCCCGACCCACGAGGGGAGCCTGCTTGATCTTGAACGCGAAGAGGATGAGCAGGAACCACCCCCAGTTCAGCAGCGGGGTCGATTCGGCGAGTCCCTGCACGAGCAGGATCGCGCCGGTCAGGGTCGGAAGGAGCGTCACCGCGGTGTAGGGCCGGTCCGCGACGAGGTCCCACCGGGGCCGGTCGACGGCGAAGAACCACGATCGCCAGATGAAGGCGACATAGGCGGCGGCGATGAGAACGACTCCGACGGCACCCAGTTGGAGGAACACGTCGACCCACATGTTGTGCGCCTGCATGACGGTCTGTCCGTGGTCGACGATCCAGCGGTCGAACGCCGGCTCGGTGGGGATCCAGGGCGTCGAGAAGCCCCATCCGATGATCGGGTGCTCCACGGCCCGTTCGAGGACCTTCTCCCAGATCGACTCGCGTCCGGTGAGATCGCTCGACCGCCCCAGCGCCGTGAACACCGTGTCGCGCAGGAGCCACACTGCGACGAGCCCGCCGACCGCGACGACGGCGTAGACCAGGTAGTAACGGGTGCGCTCGCCGGCTCGGGTCGTCGTCCGCATGACCAGCACGGTGATGAGGACCACGACCACGGCGATCGCCGACACCGTGGCGGTGGCGGATCCCGCCCGGACGAACAGGAACAGCGCGAGGACGATCCAGAGCGCGAGCACGGGCCGACGCGGGGCGCGGGACGCGATCCGGATGGCGAAGACCACGACCGCGAGGAGGGCGACGTAGGCGAGGGCGTTCGCATTGCCGAAGATTCCCTGGATGCGTCCGCCGTCGAACAGGTTGTCGCGCGACCACAGCACGATCGGGTCGTCGACGGGGCCGTCGGGGCGTACGAAGTGCGGCAGGATCGGGCCGTCCCAGATGAGGCTCACCCAGAGCTCGAACAGGATCGAGAGCGCCAGCATCCATTTGAGTGCGGATGCCAGGGCTCGCACGATCTCGCGCCAGGTGAGGACCGCCCCGACGAACAGCGCCCCGACGGTGGTCACGATCAGCAGCGCGACGGTGGCGAGTGTCGCGTCGAACCAGTGCGACCAGAGGAGGGAGAGGACGGCGAAGGTCAGGTAGGCGAGCGCGTACCAGGGCAGACGCCGCCACTGCACGCGGGGGCGGATCAGGGCCCACAGCGCGACCGAGAGGAGGAAGCTGACGATCCCGATGCCCGCGGCGATCTCGATGCCGAACGCGAGAGGCAGCGCCGTCCCCGACAGCGTGATGATCAGCAGGACGATGCACCATCCGCGCAACAGGATGTGGCTCGTCCGCTCGCGCGGCGGGGCGGCCGGCGGCGCCGAGACCGGGTGCGAGGAGTGGACGGCCATGGTGACAGAAGGGTATCGCGCAGCCCTGGACGTTCCGCCGCACGCCCTAGGCTGATCGCGTGCTGGAGACCCTCTCGAACGAGCCCCGCGACTACGCCTGGGGATCCCCGTCCGCCATCGCTGCACTGCAGGGGCGTGTGCCCACCGGTCGCCCCGAAGCCGAGGTCTGGTTCGGCGACCACCCCGGCAGCCCCGCGCGCCTCGGGGACGGCCGGTCCCTCCCCGAAGCGAGGGCGACCGCGGGGGAACCCCCGTTACCCTTCCTCTTGAAGATCCTCGCGGCGTCGTCCTCCCTCTCGATTCAGGCGCACCCCGACCTCGCGCAGGCGCGGGCGGGCTTCGAAGAGGAAGAGGCGGCCGGCATCCCGCGCGACGCCGACGACCGGATCTACCGCGACGACAACCACAAGCCCGAGATCATCGTCGCCCTCAGCGATCCTTTCCGTGCGCTCGTCGGCCTGCGGCCCGTGCCGGAGACCCTGCGCCTGCTCGACGGCCTGGGCGCCGCGGGCGGTGTCGAACGGCTCCGCACCGCACTCGCGGGATCCGATGCGTCGGCCGCCCTGCGCGGTGTCATCGACGAGGTGCTGAGCGGTCGTGCCGACGACATCGTCCGCGATGTGTCGGATGCGGTGGCGGATGCGGCGGTGCTCGGTTTCGAGCAGGAGCTCGACGTCCTCCGCGCCGTCGTGCGGGACTTCCCCGGGGATGCGGGCATCGTCGTCGCCCTCCTCATGAACCTCGTCGTCCTCCGACCGGGGGAGGCGGTCTTCGCGCCGGCCGGCGTCCTCCACGCCTACCAGGACGGCCTCGGCGTCGAGCTCATGGCGGCCAGCGACAACGTCCTGCGCGGGGGGCTGACCCCGAAGCACATCGACGTCCCGGAACTCCTGCGCATCGTCGACACCGAACCCGGACCCGCTCCGCTGCTGGTCCCGGCGCGCGAGGGCGACGGTGAGGTGTTCGACGCCGGGGTCCCGGACTTCCTGCTCTCGCGCTACACGCTCATCGGAGACCCCGTCACCGTCCGGCTCGGTGGCCCCGCGATCGTGCTCGCGGTGTCGGGCGAGGTCGCCGTGGCGGCCGCCCGGCGCGAGCTGACGCTCACTCCGGGCGCAGCCGCCTACGCCCAGGACGAGTCGTCGGTCACCCTGTCGGGCAGCGGCGTCGCGTACCTCGCGCAACCCGGGCGTTCCGCCTGACCGGCGCGACACGCCGGGACCCTCAAGAAGATTCAATCTCGGGTTGAGGGTTTACGATTTGCGACTTGACCGGAGCGAATCACACGGGTGTAATTAGGCATCGGCCGCACCGCGGCGAGTGTCTACAGGTGGGAGAGCAAGATGACGGGTTACCGTTCCGGCGTTCCCGAGAATTGGTTCGTCGACCCGGTGAACCTCGGGGTCCCCGGTGTCCGCCGGCGCGTCGAGACCGATGAGGACACCGCACTCGCATGGCAGGCGGATGCGCTCTGCGCGCAGACCGACCCCGAGGCGTTCTTCCCGGAGAAGGGCGGATCGACGCGCGACGCCAAGCGGATCTGCACGTCCTGCGACGTGCGCGGCGAATGCCTCGAGTACGCGCTCCAGAACGACGAACGGTTCGGCATCTGGGGCGGACTCAGCGAGCGCGAGCGGCGCAAGCTCAAGCGTCGCGCATCCTGAACCGATCTGCGCCACCCCGCCCGGCCTCCGCGTATCGGCGAGGTCGCGACCTAGGCTGACCTGGTCATGCCCGCCCGAGTACACGCGATCCTCGTCGTCCGCCCCCACGGACGAGGCCCCACGGATCTTCATCTGAGCCGCACCCTCCGCGCGCTCGCCGCGCAGACGCGCCGTGCCGACGTGCTGACCGTAGTGCTGTGCGGACCGGATGAGACCCTGACCCGTCTCGCCTCCGAGTCCGGAGCCGAAGCCGTGATCGTGGCGGGTCGGAACACCGGCTTCGCCGACGCGCTGCGCCTGGCCGGCCGTCGGATATCCGGCGACGCGGTCTGGTTGCTGGCGCAGGACACCGCGCCCGCGCCCGATGCCCTCGCCCGACTGGCGGGGGCCCTCGAGACGGCTCCCTCCGTGGCGCTCGCCGCACCCAAACTCGTCTCCTGGGACGACCCGAGCCGCATCGTCTCCCTGGGGGTCACGCTGACCCGCACCGGCCGCACGGTGGGTCTGGCCGACGGGGAACTGGATCAGGGTCAGCACGACACCGGCGAGGACGTGCTCGGTACGGACATCCGTGGCGCACTCGTGCGGACACCCGTGTGGCGGGCCCTCGGCGGCGTCGATCCGGGTCTCTCCGGGGCGGACGAGGGTCTCGACCTCGGCATCCGCGCCCGCTTGGCAGGCGGACGCGTGGCCCTGGCGCCGACCGCGATCGTCGCCGTCGCCGGCGACGGTGTGGCGGGCATCCCCGGCGGTCGCACCGCGGGCGCGCGTGGGCGCCGGCTGTACGCGGCACGCAAGGCCCAGTTGCACCGAAGGCTCGTCTACGCCCCTGCACCCGTCGTCCCGCTGCACTGGCTGTCGCTCCTTCCGCTCGCCCTGTGGCGGACCCTCGGTCACCTCGTCGCGAAGAACCCGGGAAGGATCGGCCCGGAGTGGGCGGCGTCGGTGTCCGTCCTCCTGGGCCTCGCCTCGATCATCCGTGCACGGCGGACGATCCGGCGCACGCGCACGACGTCCTGGTCGTCCCTCGCGCAGCTGCGCATCGGCCGGCGGGACCTCCGCGAGCGTCTCGAAGACGAAGCGGATGCCGCGGCCGCACCCCGCGAGGAGCTGCGCTTCTTCAGCGGCGGCGGGGCGTGGGTCGTGCTCGGCGCCCTCGCCACCTCGCTCCTCTCCTTCAGCGCCCTGCTGGCGTGGCCCGTGCTCGGCGGCGGAGGTCTCGCCCCGCTGCGCAGCGGTGTCGTCGCCCTGTGGACGGACGCCGCCTACGGACCCCGCGCGCTCGGGTGGGACACGGTCGGTCCTGCGGACCCGTTCGCGGCGGTGGTCGCCCTCATCGGATCGCTCTCGCCGCTGGCCCCCTCGCGCGCTCTCGTGATCCTCTGGGTGCTCGGACTGCCCTTGGCCGCACTCGGTGGCTGGTTCGCAGCGACCCGCGTCACCGAGCGCTCCGTGCTGCGGTGCGCGGCGGCCTTCGCGTGGGCGGTCGCCCCGACCTTCCTCGTCGCGCTGATCGAGGGGCGTCCTGCCGCCGTCGTCCTGCACCTGGCGCTGCCGTGGCTCGTCTACACCGCGGCCGCGGCGCGGCGATCCTGGAGCAGCGCCGGACTCGCCTCGATCATCCTCGTCATCGTGGTCGCGTGCGCACCGTCCCTCGCGCCCGCCGTCGCCGTCCTGTGGCTCCTGGCACTGATCCTCGTCATCGCTGTGCGGCGGGGGCGCGGCTCCGGTCGCGTCGCCTGGCTCGTGATCCCGACGGTCGCCGTGTTCCTGCCTCTCGTCTGGTACCACGTGACGACGGGTGACCCGCTCGCCGTGTTCGCCGACCCGGGCCGGCCGCTCGCCGTCACGGGGAACCCGGACGGGCTGCTGCCCAGGATCCTCTTCGCGTTCGGCTATCCGTCGACCGACGGTGCGGGCTGGTTGCCGTTCCTGGGGGAGGACGGTCGTGCCTGGTGGGTGGCCGCCTTCACCGCCCCCGTCCTGCTCCTGGCACTGCTCGCTCCCGTCCTCGGCCGGCTCCTCCCCGCGTCGCTCGCACTCGTCGCGGCCGCACTCGGCGTCGCGACGGCGGTGCTCGCGTCGGGTGTCGCCCTGACCGCGGCCGCCTCCGGCCCGGTCACCGTCTGGCCGGGCAGCGCCCTGTCCCTCGCGTGGGCGGGACTCGTGCTGGCCGCGATCACCGGACTCGACGGTTTCCGCCGCGTCGACGCGCTCGTGCCGGTCGCTGCATCCGTCGTCATCGCCTTCCTCGCGGTCGGTGCCGTCCCCGCCCTCACGGCCGTGCTCCGGGGGGATGCCGCACTCACCGACGGCCCCTCGAGCACGCTGCCCGCCTACGTGCAGACCGCGGGGAGCGAGGGCGAACGAGACGGCGAGCAGACGGCGACCCTCGTCCTGACCGCACAGGCGGATGCCGCCTACTCCGCCTCCGTGGTGTGGGGGGCGAGCGAGACGCTGGGAGGGCAGACCACGGTGCAGTCCACGCGGCCCGAGCTCACCGCCGGTGATCGGGAGCTCGCGCACGTGACCGCCGATCTGGTCTCCACCGCCACGGGGGACGTCGTTTCGGATCTCGCGCGGCACGGCATCGCCTACGTCCTCCTCGAGGAGGCGCCGGACGAGAGCGACGTGGCGCGCGCGGCGCGCCTCGGTGCGCAGAACCTGCTGAACCAGCGGGCCGACCTGGTGAGCGTCGGCGACACGGCGCGGGGCACCCTGTGGAGCGTGGAGGGCACGATCGCCGAGCGCACCGTCGACGATGCCTCGGGCCCGCACTCGGTGCGCGTCGCCCTCCTGCAGCTCGGCGTGATCGTGATCGCGCTGCTGCTCGCCGTCCCGACCCGGGCGAGCCTCCGGGCCGGACGCCGTCATCCGCGCATCATCGGCGAAGGGGCCCGGCTGTGACCGCCGCGCGCCGCATCCGACGCGGGGTGGGGGCCGTCGTGAGCCTGCTCGTCGTGGCCGGGACGTTCTTCGTCGTCACGACACCCTGGCAGGGCGTGGAGCGCTCGACGCTGTCGATCACGACGCGGCCCGAGCCGGCGACATCCGTCCTCTCGTGCGACGGTCCGATCGTCGCGGCGGGGCGCGACGTCGACGATCCCGGCGCCCTGCAGGTCGCCGCCGGCGCGAAGGTCGTCTCTGGGACGGCGGCGGGCTCGCCCGGCCCCGTCGCCGGCGAGATCGCCTCGGCGATCGAGGGGGCGGATCCCATCCCGTCGTTCTCGGCCGAGCCCGTCGACCGGGTGCGTGCCGACCTCGCCGCCGCGCAGTCCGCCCGCGTCACGGCCGATGACCTCGTGGGCTTCGCGGCATCGACCTGCGCGCCTCCCGCGATGGAGACCTGGCTCGCTGCGGGGAGCGGACTGACCGGCGCGTCCGACCTCGTGGTGATCGCGAACCCGGGCGACGTCGCCGCACGGGTCGACCTCACCGTGTTCGGCGTCGACGGGCGGGTCGCTCCCGAAGCCGGAACGAACATCCTCGTGCCCGCGGGGGAGCAACGCATCGTCCCGCTCGCGGCGCTCGCGCTCGGCGAGGCGAGCCCGGTCGTGCTGGTGTCGGCGACGCAGGCACCCGTCCACGCGGTCCTCCAGTCCACGCTGACCCGGACGCTCGTCCCCGTGGGAGTGGACCAGGGCGGTGCCACCGGCCTGCCGCAGACCTCTCAGACGATCCCGGCGTTCTCCGCCGTCGGAGGCGGTGACGAGCCGACCGACACCACGGTGCGCCTGCTCGCTCCGTCCGACGACACCACCGCATCGGTCACGGTGACACCGGTCGGCGGTTCGATGACGGCGGCGACGTTCCCCGACCTCGCGCTGACGGCGGGAGTGCCGATCGAAGTCGACCTCGACAGCCTCCCCGAGGGGCGCTACCGCGTCGAGGTGCAGGCGGATGCGCCGGTCGTCGCCGCCGTGCACGCCTCCACGGGGGCGGATGCCGGTTCCGACTTCGCCTGGTACGGGACGGCCGACGACATCAGCGTCCCGACCCTCGTCGCGGTCGCCGACGGGCCGCGGCCGCAGCTCGCCCTCGTGAACCCGGGTGCCGAGGAGGTCGCAGCGGTCCTCGTGGACGACGCCGGGGCGGGTGAGCCGCGCGAGGTCCGCATCCCCGCGGGCGGTTCGGTGTCGGTGGATCTGGCGGCGGGCGGGCTCTATCGACTCGATCCGGCGGGCGGCGCACTGCGTGCCGGCGTGACGTTCACCGCATCGGACGCGATCGCCGGGTACGCCGTCGTTCCGGCCGATGCGGCTGCCGCGCCGGTCGAGGTCCGACCGCGCTGATCGGCTCCCCGGTCGCCGCGCGGGTCAGAACCGGAAACGATCGGGACCGAGGTCCCACGGGTCGCGATCGAGGTACTCGGCGGCGGCGCGGAAGACGCAGCTCTCGATCATCATGCGCCGGTGGAGGTCGTCATTGCGGTGCAGCCGGGCGAGCCGCTCGATCGGCAGGCGGAACAGCACGATGCGCTTCTGCTCGCTGTGCACCTCCCAGCGGGGGATCCCGTCGTCGTCGGCGGCCTCGGGCATCCATCCGATGTCGAATCGGACCTCGCGCAGTTCGGGCCAGGCACTGCGCAGGAACTCCACCGCCGTCGTGACGGTCAGGTCGAACTTCTCGGCGCGTGTCTCGATCGCGGGCAGCGGCGGCCGGACCACAGGGCTGCGGTCGAGGCGCCCGTGCCTGCCGTGGCGGTCGGGGCGGGCGGCCGTGCGCGCGCGACGCCTCACAGATCCCCCTTGCTGAGCATGACGCCATCCTAGGCGCCGGGCACCCGCTCGGTGTCCGCGCGCCACGGTGCGATGCCGCCCGCGATGAGTGCCATCGCCGCCTCGAAACCGTCGTCCGCGGGGCGTAGGGCCGACTCGGGGGTCACGGCGACCTCGGATGCCGCAGCGCCCCAGGCATCCGCTGCGCGACGCTGCTGCTCGTGGAAGGTGACTCCGACGACGTAGTGCGTGATCGCGTCGGCGACGACGGCGGCCGCGGGGGAGCCGTCGACGTGACGCAGGGCCTCGTGCAGCGGTGACGGGACCAGTCCGAGGGCGAGCGAGCTGGAGACGACTTCGGCGCCGTCGCGATGGGCGAGCAGGCGGTCGCGGAGCCGACGTCCGAGGGTCACCGCGGCGCCCTCGAGGTCGTCGGGGTCGCTCGCCCGCAGGATGACGGCGGCGAGGATGCGGCTGCTCACAGAGGCCAGCAGCTCCTGCTTGCTGGCGACGTGCCAGTACAGCGCGCTCGGCTGCACACCCAGCTCCTCGGCCAGGCGTCGCATCGACAGATCGGGCAGGCCGACGCGGTCGAGGAGGTCGAGCGCCGCGTCGACGACGTCGTCCTTCGACCGGCGGGCGACGCGAGGGTTTGGATCGCGCGGAGTCATGCCGTTACCCTACCTGAACAGTGTTCACGTGAACGCCGTTCAGGAGGATGACATGACCCCGTCGACGCCCGCGCGCACCCCGCGCCTGGACACGACCGATCTCGCCCGCGCCGCCGTCTTCGTCGGTGTGATCGCGATCCTCGGCCTGCCCGGGTCGTTCTCCGTCTTCGGCGGCGTCCCGATCACCGCCCAGACGCTGGGGGTCATGCTCGCCGGCGCGATCCTCGGCCCGCTCGTCGGCGCGGTCTCGGTCGGCACGCTGCTCGTCCTCGTGGCCGTCGGCCTGCCGCTGCTGGCCGGCGGCCGCGGCGGAGCGGGTGTCTTCGTGGGGCCCACCGCCGGGTATCTCCTGGGTTGGCTCGTGGGTGTCGTGGTGATCGGACTCATCGTCCACCTGGGCGGACGTCGACCGGTCTGGTGGCGCACTCTCCTGGGCGTCGTGATCGGCGGAGTGGTCGTGGTCTACGCCTGCGGCATCCCGATCCAGAGCCTCGTCATGCGCATCGGCGCCGACCAGGCCCTCCTCTCGAACCTTGCGTTCGTCCCCGGCGATCTCGCGAAGGCCGCCATCGCCACCGCCGTGGTCGGCGCGCTCGTCAGGGGGTACCCACGCGCCTTCCGTCGCACATGGGCGCCGCGTGCGGCCGCGCCGCGAGAAGCGGCTCCGGTCCGGTGACGACCCTCCTGCGTCTCACCGGGGTCTCGGTGAGACTGGCCGACGTCGACGTGCTGCGAGCCGTCGATCTGGCACTCGACGCGCGGACGGTCGCCGTCATCGGCGACAACGGCTCGGGCAAGTCGACCCTTGCCCGTCTCATCGGCGGACTCGTCCGCCCCTCGACGGGGCGCGTCGAGGTCCTGGGGTTGGATGCGGTGACGGATGCTGCGGCTCTCCGCCGCCGCGTCGCCGTCGTCTTCAGCAATCCCGACGCCCAGATCATCATGCCGACCGTCGCCGAGGACGTCGCCTTCTCGTTGCGCGCGGATCGGCTGCCGCGCGCAGAGCGCGACAGCCGCGTCGCCACCGCCCTCGACCGGTTCGGCCTGACCGCGCTGGCGGACCGTCCCGCGTACGAGCTCTCGGGTGGGCAGAAGCAGCTCCTCGCCCTGTGCGGTGCTTTCGTCCGTGCGCCGGACCTCGTCGTCGCGGATGAACCGACCGCGTTCCTCGACGGCCGCAACGCGCACGCCGTCGCCGCGCATCTGCTCGCCGACACCGGGCATCGTCTTCTCGTCGTGACGCACGACCTCGATCTCGCCGCCCGCTGCGACGTCGCCGTGCGGGTCCACGACGGCCGCATCGCCGATGTGGGGGAGGCCGAGGGCGTGGTGGCCGCCCATGCGGCGAGCTGGCGGTGCTGACCGCGTATCGCCCCGGCAGGGGACCGTGGCACCTTATGCCGGCGGGCCCGAAGACCGCGGTGCTCCTCGTCCTGACCCTGGCCGTCTCCCTGCTCCCCACCGTCTGGCCGGCGGCGGCGATCTCCGGCGTCGTCTGTCTCGCGTGCTACGCGGTGCCGGGGGTCGGCCTGCGGGCGCTCGGACAGCAGGTGTGGGCGCTCCGCTGGCTCGTCGTGGTGGCCTTCGGCATCCCATGCATCTTCCTGGGCGTCGAGGCGGCGCTCGTCGGCACGATCCGGATCGTCGCCGCCGTCTCGCTCGCGGGCCTGCTGGCGGCGACGACACCCGTCGCCCTGCTCCTGGATGTCGTCGAGCGTGCACTGCGCCCGCTCCGGCCCCTGGGGGTGGATGCCGCCCGCGCCGCCCTGCTGCTCGTCGTCGCCCTCGGGACGGTGCCCACGCTGGCGCGCCTCGCGCGCGAGGTCCGCAGCGCGCAGCAGGCGCGGGGAGCCCGCGGCATCCGGGTGTTCGTCGTCCCCTTCCTGGTGCTGGCCCTGAGGCACGCGGACGACCTGGGCGACGCGCTCACGGCGCGCGGGGTGCGCTGACCCCGGCGCGGCATCCGTCCCGCGCAGGGGGCGGCCGATACCGTGGACGGGATGCTCGACAGACTCTGCTCCAAGGTGGGCTGCGCCCGCGAGGCCGTGACGACCCTCACGTACGACTACGGCGACCAGATGGCGGTCCTCGGCCCACTGGGCGCCGGCGATGACCCGCACGCGCACGACCTGTGCGCCATCCACACGAGCCGCATGTCGGTCCCCAAGGGCTGGGTCGTCGTGCGTCACGAGACCCTCCGCGTCTGAGTCCGCGTGGGAGAATGGGCGCGTGCCCACTCCCGTGAAGACCATCGAACACGTCGTCGCCGACCTCGCGCTCGCCGATGCCGGCCGCCACCAGATCCGCCTCGCCGAGAACGAGATGCCCGGTCTCATGGCTCTCCGCGAGGAGTACGGTCCGTCGCAGCCCCTCGCCGGCGCGCGCATCGCGGGCTCGCTGCACATGACGGTGCAGACCGCGGTGCTGATCGAGACGCTCGTCGCGCTCGGCGCGCAGGTGCGCTGGGCCAGCTGCAACATCTTCTCGACGCAGGATGAGGCTGCCGCGGCCGTCGTCGTGGGCCCCGCCGGCTCCGTCGCCGAACCCGCCGGTGTCCCCGTCTTCGCCTTCAAGGGCGAGACCCTGGAGCAGTACTGGGAGCTCGCCGACCGGATCTTCGACTGGTCCGAAGAGGGCTTCGACGGGCCGAACCTCATCCTCGACGACGGTGGCGACGCGACGCTCCTCGTCCACAAGGGCGCCGAGTTCGAAGCGGCGGGGGCCGTTCCGGACGCTGGTCCCACCGACTCCGCCGAGTACCGCATCGTGCTCGAGACGCTGCGTCGTTCGATCGCCCGCGACCCGCAGCGCTTCACGCGCATCGCCGCGGGCCTCCTCGGCGTGACGGAGGAGACCACCACCGGCGTGCACCGCCTGTACGAGCTCCACGCCGCCGGGAAGCTCCTGTTCCCCGGGATCAACGTCAACGACTCGGTCACGAAGTCCAAGTTCGACAACAAGTACGGCATCCGACACTCCCTTCCCGACGGCATCAACCGGGCCACCGATGTGCTCATCGGCGGCAAGGTCGCGTTCGTCGTCGGGTACGGCGACGTCGGCAAAGGGGCGGCCGAGGCGCTGCGCGGTCAGGGGGCGCGCGTGATCGTGAGCGAGGTCGACCCGATCTGCGCCCTCCAGGCCGCGATGGACGGCTACCAGGTCGCCCGGCTCGAGGACGTCGCGGACCAGGTCGACATCGTCATCACGGGCACCGGCAACACCCGCGTCGTGACCGTGGACCACCTGCTCTCGCTGAAGCACCTCGCGATCGTCGGCAACGTGGGTCACTTCGACGACGAGATCGACATGGCAGCGCTCGAGTCGCTGCCGGGGGTCGAGAAGATCGAGATCAAGCCGCAGGTGCACGAGTACCGCCTGCCGAACGGACGCAGCATCCTGGTCCTGTCCGAGGGTCGACTGCTGAACCTCGGCAACGCGACGGGGCACCCGTCGTTCGTCATGAGCGCCTCGTTCACGAACCAGGTGCTCGCGCAGATCGAGCTCTACACCAAGCTCGAGGAGTATCCGACGGGCGTCTACGTGCTGCCGAAGGCGCTCGACGAGAAGGTCGCGCGCCTGCACCTGCCCGCGCTGGGGGTGCAGCTGACGCGGCTCAGCGAGGAGCAGGCGGCGTACATCGGAGTCCCGGTCGACGGGCCGTACAAGCTCGATCACTACCGCTACTGACGCAACACGCCCGGCACCGGCGTTTTTTTGACTGGATCAAAACAACGTCTAAGCTGACGGCATGACCGATCCCGTGACCGACCCCGCCGCCGCCCTGCGCGACGCGGGATTGCGGGTGACGGAGTCGCGACTGGCGGTTTTCGCCGCGCTCGCCGCGCATCCGCACGCCAGCGCCGAGGCGGTGTACGCCGAGGTGGCGGGCGGGTTGCCCAAATCCAGTCGGCAGTCCGTGTACAACGCGTTGAACGACTTCGTCGACGCGTCGCTCGTCCGCCGGATCGAGCCCGCCGGGCAGCCGATGCTCTTCGAGCTGCGCGTCGACGACAACCACCACCATCTCGTCTGCACGTCGTGCGGTCGCGTCGAGGACGTCGAGTGCGCCGTCGGCGCCGCGCCGTGTCTGCACCCGTCCGACCACCACGGCTTCCGCATCGCGGTCGCCGAGGTCACCTATTGGGGCCTCTGCGGCACCTGTGCTGCAGAGGCTGCCGCCTGAGCTTGCCCTCTCCCACACCCCCGAACGGAAGGATCACCATGAGCGACCGTGACCCCCAGGCCGAACCCCTCGGCGCCGAGGCCACCGACGTCGACCAGGCCGTCACCCCCATCGACACCCCCGTCGACGAGCGCGCGGACGGCGAGGACCGCCCGCGGTCCAACGAGGCCGACGGATGCCCGGTCTTCCACGGTGCGCCCGGTGCGGACCGCGAGAACCACGGCGCCCAGCCCCACCCCACGGTCGGGTCTGCGAACCAGGTCTGGTGGCCGAACCAGCTGAACCTGCGCATCCTCAAGAAGAATCCTTCGGTCGGCAACCCCGTCGGCGAGGACTTCGACTACAAGGCGGCCTTCGAGAGCCTCGATCTCGCCGCGGTGAAGTCGGACATCGCCGAGGTGCTGACGACCTCCCAGGACTGGTGGCCCGCCGACTTCGGCAACTACGGCCCCCTCATGATCCGCATGGCGTGGCACTCCGCCGGCACCTACCGCGCGACCGACGGTCGCGGCGGCGGCGGCACCGGCCAGCAGCGCTTCGCGCCGCTGAACAGCTGGCCCGACAACGTCAACCTCGACAAGGCCCGCCGCCTCCTGTGGCCCGTCAAGAAGAAGTACGGCCAGTCGCTCTCCTGGGGCGACCTCATGATCCTCGCGGGCAACGTCGCGCTCGAGACGATGGGATTCGAGACCTTCGGCTTCGGCGGCGGCCGTCCCGACGTGTGGGAGCCGGACGACGACGTGTACTGGGGTCCCGAGACCACGTGGCTCGCCGACGAGCGCTACACCGGCGACCGCAACCTCGAGAAGCCGCTCGCGGCCGTCCAGATGGGGCTCATCTACGTGAACCCCGAGGGCCCGAACGGCGAGCCCGACCCGATGAAGTCGGCGCGCGACATCCGCGAGACCTTCGGTCGCATGGGCATGGACGACGAGGAGACCGTCGCCCTCATCGCGGGCGGCCACACCTTCGGCAAGACCCACGGCGCCGCCCCCGACACGAACGTCGAGGCGAACCCCGAGGCTGCCGGCATCGAGCAGCAGGGCCTCGGTTGGAAAAACAACCACGGCACCGGCAAGGGCGACGACACCATCACATCGGGTCTCGAGGTCACCTGGACCTACCACCCGACCCGCTGGGACAACGAGTTCTTCCACATCCTCTACGCCTACGACTGGGAGCTCATGCGCAGCCCCGGCGGCGGTCACCAGTGGCGTCCGACGAACGGCGCCGGCGCCGACATGGTGCCCCTCGCGCACTCCGACGGCCGCCGCGAGCCCCGCATGCTCACCAGCGACCTCGCCCTCCGCACCGACCCGGCCTACGACGCGGTCTCGCGTCGGTTCAAGGACGACCCGGTCGCCTTCGGCGACGCGTTCGCCCGCGCCTGGTTCAAGCTGACGCACCGCGACATGGGTCCCGTCGCCCGCTACCTCGGCCCCGAGGTGCCGCAGGAGGAGCTCATCTGGCAGGACCCGGTGCCGGCAGTGGATCACCCCCTGATCGACGAGGCCGCGGCCGCCGACCTCAAGGAGCGCATCCTCGCGACCGGCCTCACCGTTTCGCAGCTCGTGTCGACGACCTGGGCCGCGGCATCCACCTTCCGCGGCAGCGACAAGCGCGGCGGCGTCAACGGCGCCCGCATCCGCCTCGCGCCCCAGAAGGACTGGGAGGTCAACAACCCCGCCCAGCTGCAGACCGTCCTCACCGCCCTCGAGGGCGTGAAGGCCGCGTTCGACGCCGAGCAACAGGACGGCACGAAGGTCTCCCTCGCCGACCTCATCGTGCTGGCGGGCAACGCCGGCGTCGAGAAGGCCGCGAAGGATGCCGGAGTCGAGGTCACCGTGCCCTTCCACCCGGGCCGCACCGACGCGTCGCAGGAGCAGACCGACGAGCTCTCGTTCGGTTACCTCGAGCCGGCGGCCGACGGTTTCCGCAACTACTACGGGCCGAACGCGTTCCTCCCCGCCGAGCACCACCTGATCGACAAGGCGAACCTGCTGACGCTCAGCGCTCCGGAGACGACCGTCCTCGTCGGCGGCCTCCGTGCTCTCGGCGCCACCTGGGACGGCTCGTCCTACGGTGTGTTCACCGACCGGCCCGGCGTGCTCACGAACGACGTGTTCGTGAAGCTGCTGGACCTCGGCGCCACCTGGAAGCCGCTCGACCCCGGATCGCACGCGTTCCGCGGAACGACGGCGGACGGCGGCGAGATCGGCATCGGCACCCGCGTCGACCTCGTCTTCAGCGCGAACTCGGAGCTGCGGGCCATCGCCGAGGTCTACGCCTCGGACGACGCGTCGGAGAAGTTCGTCCGCGACTTCGTCGCCGCGTGGACCAAGGTCACCGAGCTCGATCGGTTCGACCTCCACGCCTGACCCTGCACGCCGGTGGCACGGCCCGTCCCTCCGGGGGCGGGCCGTGCGCCGTTCTGCCGGGCAGGTCACGGTTCGGTTACTGTGGACTCACCCGTGGGCGGAGCACCGGCATCCGCTGACCCTGAAGGACGACATCGGCCCTATGACATCGCGCATCCTGGTTGTCGACGACGACACCGCTCTGGCAGAGATGATCGGCATCGTGCTGCGCACCGAAGGCTTCGACGTCGCCTTCTGCGCCGACGGTGACGCCGCCGTGGATGCCTGGCGGGAGGAGCGGCCCGACCTCATCCTGCTCGACCTCATGCTCCCGGGGATGGACGGGATCGAGGTCTGCACGCGGGTGCGTGCCGAGTCCGGTGTGCCGATCATCATGCTGACGGCCCGCACCGACACTGCCGATGTCGTCCGCGGACTCGAGTCCGGCGCCGACGACTACATCGTGAAGCCCTTCAACCCCAAAGAGCTCGTCGCCCGCATCAAGACGCGTCTGCGGCCCACGACCGAGGCGCGCTCCGAGAGCCTGCGCATCGGCGACCTGACCGTCGACGTCGCCGCCCACGAGGTGCGCCGCGGGGACGCCGCGATCGCTCTCACCCCGCTCGAGTTCGAGTTGCTCGTCGCCCTCGCCTCGAAGCCGCAGCAGGTGTTCACCCGCGAGATGCTGCTCGAGCAGGTCTGGGGCTACCACTACAAGGCCGACACCCGGCTGGTCAACGTCCACGTCCAGCGCCTGCGGGCGAAGGTCGAGCGCGACCCCGACAACCCGCAGATCGTGACGACCGTGCGCGGTGTGGGCTACCGCGCCGGCGCCGCGGTGTGACGATCCGGAGCCTCCCCTCGTGTCGGTGACCGCCCGGACCGGCACGCACACCGTCGTCCCGGCATGGCGCGACTGGCGGTCGTGGCAGCGACGTGTGCAGTTCGCCTGGCGCCGCTCGCTGCGCTTCCGCACCCTGTCGGTGACGCTGACCCTGACCGCCCTCACGATCCTCGTCGCGCTCGTCTGGATGTCCCTCGCGATCCTCACCGACCTCTACGAGTCGCGAGCCGAGCAGGTGCAGGATGCCGCTCAGCGCGCCACGCAGGCCGCGCAGAGCACGTTCGACGCGGCCGTCGTCGACAGCGACGAGGTCGCCCTGCAGGTGCTGATGGACGAGGTGCGGCGCGAGATCCTGTCGCGTCAGGCGGGGACGTCCATGCTCGCGGTCTTCCGTATCGACGACGAGCCCTCGGCGATCGCGCCGCAGAACTTCGAGGCGGGCGGCCTCGAAGAGGCGATGATCTCGCCCGAACTGCGTGAGAGCGTCCGTCTGACCGGGGATCGGCAGTGGTGGCAGTCCATCGGACTGCCCGAGGGCGACGGGGGAGAGACCCCCGGCATCATCGTCGGCCAGCAGCTGGTCCTCCCCGAGGCGGGCGCCTACGAGGTGTACTTCGCCTACGACCTCGGTTCCGAGGCGCAGACGCTGCAGTTCGTACAGGTGACCCTGTGGGTCGTCGGTCTGGCGCTGCTCGTCCTGATCGGCGGGATCTCGCTGTTCGTGCTCCGCTCGGTGACCGTCCCCATCGCACAGGCGGCCGAGACCAGCGCGAAACTCGCCGCGGGGGATCTCGGCGTCCGTCTGCCGGTGCGCGGCGAGGACGAGTTCGCGACGCTCGGACGCTCGTTCAATGCGATGGCCGACAGCATCGAAGGGCAGATCAAGGAGCTCGCCGAGCTCTCCCTCGTGCAGCAGCGTTTCGTGTCGGATGTCTCCCACGAGCTGCGCACCCCCCTGACGACGATCCGCCTCGCCTCCGACATGATCAACGATCAGCGTGACGAGTTCGACCCCTCGACCTCACGCGCCGCGGAGCTCCTTCACGCTCAGGTGCAGCGGTTCGAGGTGCTGCTCGCCGATCTGCTGGAGATCAGCAGGTACGACGCCGGCTCGGTGCAGCTGGAGCTGGAGCCGACGAGCCTCGCGCACCTGGCGGAGGACGTCATCGAGTCGATGGCGCAGCTCGCCGAGCAGCACGGCAGCGACGTGCGTCTCGTCGCGCCCGGCGGCTACTCGCCGGTCGACATGGATCCGCGTCGTATCCGCCGGATCGTCCGCAACCTCCTCGGCAACGCCATCGAACACGGTGAGGGCCGCCCCATCGTGGTGACCGTCGACAGCGACCAGCGCGCCGTGGCGCTCGGTGTCCGCGACTTCGGCCTGGGGATGGGCGCGGCCGACGCGGAACGCGTGTTCGACCGGTTCTGGCGTGCCGATCCGTCCCGGCGGCGCACGATCGGGGGAACCGGACTCGGGCTCTCGATCGCCCTCGGCGACGCACGTCTGCACGGCGGCACGCTCGAGGTCTGGTCCGAGCTCGGCGGCGGCAGCCACTTCGTACTCACTCTGCCCCGTCAGGCGGGCGAGCAACTCTCGGGGACGTCGCCCATCGACCTCGATCCTCGCGACGACGCCGCCCTCGGCGACCTCGGCCTCACTCAGCCCATCTCGCTGCCGCCTCGGGAGGAGACGACATGACCGCGCGCCGCGTTCTCGGGACCGCCGTCGCGATCCTGCTGGCCGTGACCTTTTCGGCCTGCGCCGGGCTGCCTCTGGGCGGACCGGTGCACGTCGGCAAGGCGATCGACGAGGTCGAAGGTCCGCCCGACTTCTCGTACGTCCCCGACGGGCCGGTGAGGGATGCCACACCGCAGCAGATCGTGGAAGGTTTCATCGCGGCGGGCTCGGGTCCGCGCGGCAATTGGGAGGTCGCACAGGAGTTCCTGACGACGCAGTTCCGGCAGCAGTGGCAGCCGCAGGCGAACGTCACCGTCTATCGTCCCGGTGAGAGCTCGATCGAGTCGCCGTCCGAGAACGAGATCATCTTCACGGTGGATCCGGTCGCCCGTGTCGACGCGACAGGAGCATACGAGCCGACCGATGAGGGCCGCATCCCGTTCACCTTCTCGCTTGCCCAGGAGGACGGCCAGTGGCGCATCTCGCAGGCACCCGACGGCATCGTCCTCGACGCCAACCGCTTCGCCTCGGTCTTCCAGAGTTACGACCTCGCCTACTTCGACCGCGGCTGGGACACCGTGATTCCCGACGTGCGGTGGTTCCCGTCGACCAACCCCGCCACCCGGATCACGGCCGCGCTCGTCTCGGGCACCCCCAGTCCCTGGCTGACGGAATCGGTGCGCTCGGCGTTCACCGGTGAGGTGGGGCTCGCCCAGCCGGCGGTGCCCGTCGAAGCGGGCGTCGCGCGGATCTCCTTCGACCCGGCGATCCGCGACCTCGGTCGCGACACCATCGCTCGCATGAAGACCCAGCTCGACGCGAGTCTCGCCGACGCCGGCATCCTCGATGTGCAGATGCTCGTCGGGGACGAGCCGTTGGACGTGACCGCCGCCCCCACCCGGTCGACCGCGGTCGATGCCCGGCCGCTGGTCCTGCAGGACGGTCGGTTCGGCTTCCTGTCCGGGAACGACATCGACGTCGTCGACGGCCTCGGGGGCTCGTTGCAGAGCGTCGACGCGCGGGCCATCGAGACGGATGCCGCGCGGACGACCGCAGCGGTGCGGACGGCGGCGGGTGCCATCCTGCGGGTCGAGGCGGGCGGTGAACCCACCGAGCTGGACACCCGGCAGAAGATGACCAAGCCGTCGATCGACACCGACGGCTACATCTGGACGGTGCCCCGGGATCAGCCCGAGGAAGTCGTCGCCTACGGTCCCGACGGCAGCGCTCAGACGATCCCCTCCGGATGGGTGGGGGCGAGCGAGGTGAGCGCAATGCGGCTCTCGCGCGACGGCGCACGGCTGGCGGCGCTCGTGCGCAGCGGGGGCCGCTGGGCGGTGTGGGTGGCAGGAATCGTCCGTGACGAGAATCAGGTGCCGGTCTCGCTCGGCGAGCCGCTGCCGGTGGCGAATCTCGGGGGGCGCGGGGTCGACCTCGCCTGGATCGACGGGGCGACCTTGGCCCTCGTCTTCGTGGACGGCGATCAGCGCGTCGTGCGCGAGCAGACGATCGGCGGACAGGGGAGCGAGGTCCGCGCTCCCGACGAGGTCGTCGCGATCGCCGCCGGCAACCAGAGCGGCAGCGTCCGACTGCTGACCTCCGACGGCAGTCTGTACGTCCAACGTGGCTCGTGGCAGGTCATCGCCTCCGAGGTGACCGCGCTCGCCGTGCAGCAGGGTCTCCCCGGCTGAGTCCTCCTCCACACTCCTCTGCTGTCGTGCGGGGGCCCCGAACCGGCCGGGGAGTGCGCCGTCGACGGCTCGGGCGCGCACACTGACCGGATGCCGCTTCCCCCCGCCCTTTCCGCATCCCTGCACCGCGCGGTCCTGGACGCGCTCGCCGTCGTCTTCCCGGTGTCCTGCGCCGGGTGCGACGTGCCGGACAGCGACCTGTGCGAGTCCTGCCGCCGGAGCCTGATCCCGGCGCCGACGGTGCGACGGCTGCCGAGCGGACTCGAGGTCCGGAGCGCTCTCTGCTTCGAGGGGGAGGCCGCGCGGGTACTTCGCGCCTTCAAGGAGGACGGGCGCACCCCGCTCGCCCGTCCGCTCGCGGCCGCGCTGGCGGCGGCATGGCCGGTCGGGGTCGACGCCGTCCCCGTCCCGGTGCCCGCGAGCCGGGCGTCGCTTCGCCGCCGGGGGTACGCGCCCGTCGAGCTCGTGTGCCGGCTGGCCGGGTGGCGACCTCATCCGCTGCTGCGGGTGACCCGCCGCACCGCCGACCAGCGGACGCTTCACAAAGAGGAGCGGGCCGCGAACCTCGCCGGGGCGTTGGCGGTGCGACCTCGCATGCTCCGTCGATCGGGGGATCTCCCCGTCGTCCTCGTCGACGACGTCGTGACGACCGGGGCCACCCTCGAAGAAGCGGCGCGCGCCCTCCGGGCTGCGGGGATGACGGTGCGCGGCGCCGTCACGGTCGCCGCGACGCCGCGCCGGCATCGCTCAGAGGATTCATCGTGATCGGGTCGTGACACACACGGGGAGCAGCACTACGGTGGGGGGACACAAGGCGAACCGAGGTCCGCCCTTGACCGGGTGGACCGGAACAAGGAGGTCAGGGATGGAGATCAACATCGTCGGTGTGGGCGTGAGCGTCAGCGATCGTTTCCGCACAGTCGTCGAAGAGAAGTCCGCCCGAGTCGAGCACCTTGCCCCTCGAGCCCAGCGGCTCGACGTCAAGGTGACGCATCGCACCTACCACAACGGCGGACGCGAGGACGAGACCGTCGAGGTCACGCTCACCGGCAAGGGGCCCGTCGTCCGCGCCGAGGCGGTGGACAGCGACAAGTTCGCCGCACTCGATCTCGCGATGACCAAGCTCGCCGAACAGATCCGTCGCGCGAAGGAGAAGCGGGTCGACCTGCGCAACCACCCGCGCGGCGCCAAGCTCGAGAAGGGCACGGGCACCCTCCAGGGCATCGACGTCCAGCCCGCATCCGTCGACGTCATCCGTGCCGTCGCGACCGGCGAGGTGCCTGTCATCACGGGCGCCGAGGATGAGGATGACTACACCCCCGTCGTCATCCGTACCAAGCGTTTCGATCCCGAATGGATGACGGTGGAGGATGCCGTCGACCGCATGGAGCTCGTCGGCCACGACTTCTTCCTCTTCATCGACGCGCGCACCGACCAGCCGAGCGTCGTCTACCGCCGCAAGGGGTGGGACTACGGCGTCATCTCGCTGACGACCACCGCGGCACCCGCGGAGCTCGTCTCCTGACGCGACCCGCGCTCACGCGAAGGGCGGATGCCGCACGGCATCCGCCCTTCGTCGTGCCGGGGGACCGGTTCAGAGGGCGGCGAGCACGGCGTCGCTGAAGGGCGGCCACGCCTGCGCCGCCCAGTCGCCGAAGGGCCGGTCGGTGAGGGCGACGAGCGCGACGTGTGCCCGGGGATCGACCCAGAGGAAGGTCCCGGACTGGCCGAAGTGACCGAAGGTCTCCGGGGAGTTGGCCGCACCGGTCCAGTGCGGACTCTTCGTGCCGCGCACCTCGAGCCCCAGTCCCCAGTCGTTCTGCTGCTGCAGGCCGAATCCGGGAAGGACACCGCGCAGGCCGGGGAACGCCACACCCGTCGCCGTCGCCAGGGTCTCGGGATCGAGCAGGCGCGGCCGCTGCAACTCCGCGGCGAAGCGGGCGAGGTCGCGGCACGACGACGAACCCCCGGCCGCAGCGGAGCCGCCGACGGTCGTGGCCGTCATGCCGAGAGGGGCGAAAACCGCCTCGTGCGCGTACGCGTCGAAGGAGATGCCCGTCTCGGATTCGAGCAGATCGGCCAGTACTTCGAACCCGGTGTTCGAGTAGAGGCGCCGCTCCCCGGGGGTGGCGCGGATCGTCGAAGTCGAGAAGTCGTATCCCGCGGTGTGCGCCAGCAGATGCGCGACGGTCGCCCCGGGTGGACCCGCGGGCTGGTCGAGGGAGAGCGCGCCTTCCTCGACGGCGACGAGCGTCGCGTACGCACTCAGCAGTTTCGTCACGGACGCGAGTCGGTAGACGCGATCCTGATCACCGGCGGATGCCGCAGCCGTGCCGTCGGCCGTGACCGTGACCGCCGAGGCGTGCGGCACCTCCCACGTCTGCGACAGGGCGAGCGCGTCGTCGAGCGCGGCCATCAGTCGAACATGCCGTCGAGCAGGCCGCCGATGACGAGGCCGCCGAGCAGTCCGCCGGCCAGACTGCCGCCACCCATCCCGCCGCCCATCCCGCGACCGCCGTAGCCGCCGTTTCCCCAGTCGTTCGGGCGCGACGAGTCGATGTCCCGCTGAGCGAGCTGGAGGGCCTCGCCGGCGAGGTGCGCTGCCCGGCGGGCCATGCCCATCGCCTCGTCGCGGTCGTCCTCGTCGATCGGACCCGAGAAGCGCAGGAGGTCGCCGCGCAGGCGCTCGGCCTCGGCCAGTCGGGTCCGGGCGTCCGCTCCGATCCAGCCGCGGTGGCCCGAGATGACGCTCCGCGCCACACCGATCTGGCGGTCCGCGTCGTCGATCGTGTGGCGGACGTGCTCCTCGGAGGGCACCGGACGCGCCGCGCGCTCCTGGGCCTTCGCGACGGCGGTGTCGAGCGCGGCGTTCGCGGCGCGCAGACGGGTGAGTTCGGCGAAGGGGTCGGGCTTGCTCCCGGCGGGCGTGAGCGAGGTCAGAGCAGCCTCGAGGTCGGCCGCGGCTGCGGCGACGGCCGGCGTGCCGAGCAACGGCTGGGCGACGATGAGGTCGTCTCGGGAATCGTCCACGATCGCCGCGAGCGTGGACTCGGCCCGCAGCGCCTCGATCTCGAACGTGTCGACGGCTTCGACGAGGGTGCCGGCGCGGCGGGCGGCCTCGATCGCGGTCTCGAGCGCCAGGTTCGCCTGTTCCCGCTGCCCGCTGTCGCGCCGTCGCTCCGAGACCTCCGCGCTGTGCTCGGCGAAGTCGAGCAGCTGCGCCGCCTCGGCCGCGTTGCCCAGGACCGTTCGCATCGCGGCATCCGAGTACCGCGTGGAGAGTCGCTCGAGGCTCGCGTTCAGCGCGGGCAGACGCTCCCGGAGGCGCGCCACATCCGTGCGGATGCCGGCGATGATCTCCGGAGCCCGCCGCGCGCGGGCGATCGCCTCGGCCAGCGACTCGGTGCGATCGTCGAGGAGGTCCTCGGCCCATTCGCACAGCTGGACGATTCGCGCGTTCCGTGTGCGCAGCTCCTCCGGGGTGTCGGGGATCTCGTCGTGGTTCAGCTGATGCAGCTGGAATGCCTCGCCGAGGTGCTGGCGCACGGCCGCGACAGCGTCACGCAGATCCTTCGTCGCCTCCCGCCCGAGCTCGATCTCGGCGTAGGCGAGTTCGTCGTCGGTGACGCGGATGCGCTCATCGGCCGAGACGAGGGCGGCTCCCGCCTTGCGGTTGAGCTCGGCGTCCTGTGCCTCGATCTCCGCGTCTTCGCGCTTGCGTCTTCCCCAGAAACCGGCCATGGGCCGATCTTACGGGCCGAGGGATGTTGCCGGTCCCGGCGCGGGGGAGAGGTGTGATGCGCCCAGCAACCTCGTAGGTCACAGGCGGATAACATGGCGGTGTATGTCTGCGCGTCCCGCGCACCGGCATCCCGACATCGCACGTCGGGGTGGCGAATCGACAGATGGAGATCCTCCGTGGCGAACCCCCTCGAGAAACTGCTTCGTGCCGGTGAAGGCCGCATCCTGCGCAGGCTGCAGCAGGTCGTGAAGGCCGTGTCGGCCCTCGAAGAGGACTATGCGCACCTCACCGACGAGGAACTGCGCGGCGAGACCGCCGAACTGCGTGCCCGCTACGAGGCGGGTGAGAGCCTGGACAAGCTCATGCCCGAGGCCTTCGCGGCCGTGCGCGAGGCTGCGAGCCGCACGCTGGGACAGCGCCCCTACGACGTGCAGGTCATGGGTGGCGCCGCCCTCCACCTCGGCAACATCGCCGAGATGAAGACCGGTGAAGGCAAGACCCTGACCGCTGCGCTGCCGGCGTACCTGAACGCCATCGCGGGCAAGGGCGTCCACGTCATCACGGTCAACGACTTCCTCGCCTCGTACCAGTCCGAACTGATGGGCCGCGTCTTCCGTGCCCTCGGCATGACCACCGGCACCGTCGTCTCGGGGCAGAACCCCGAGGTGCGCCGCCAGCAGTACGAAGCCGACATCACCTACGGCACGAACAACGAGTTCGGCTTCGACTACCTGCGCGACAACATGGCCTGGCGTCGTGAGGACCTCGTCCAGCGCGGCCACTTCTACTGCATCGTCGACGAGGTGGACTCGATCCTCATCGACGAGGCGCGGACCCCGCTCATCATCTCCGGCCCCTCGTCGGGCGAGGCGAACCGCTGGTTCACGGAGTTCGCGAAGATCGCCCGCACCCTCGAAGCCGGCGTCGACTTCGAGGTGGACGAGAAGAAGCGCACGATCGGCGTCCTCGAGCCGGGGATCGAGAAGGTCGAGGACTATCTCGGCATCGACAACCTCTACGAGTCGGCGAACACCCCGCTCATCTCGTTCCTCAACAACTCGATCAAGGCGCTCGCGCTCTTCAAGCGCGACACCGACTACGTCGTGATGAACGGCGAGGTGATGATCGTCGACGAGCACACCGGCCGCATCCTCGTGGGGCGCCGGTACAACGAGGGCATCCACCAGGCGATCGAGGCGAAGGAGGGTGTCGCGGTCAAGGCCGAGAACCAGACCCTCGCCACCGTGACCCTGCAGAACTACTTCCGGCTCTACGAGAAGCTGTCCGGCATGACCGGTACCGCCGAGACCGAGGCGGCCGAGTTCATGTCGACGTACAAGCTCGGCGTCATCCCGATCCCGACCAACAAGCCGATGATCCGCAAGGACCAGTCCGACCTCGTCTACAAGAACGAGCAGGCCAAGTTCGCGCAGGTCGTGGAGGACATCGCCGAGCGCCACGCCTCCGGCCAGCCGGTCCTCGTCGGAACGGTCAGCGTCGAGAAGAGCGAGTACCTCTCGCGTCTGCTCGCCAAGAAGGGCATCAAGCACGAGGTCCTCAACGCCAAGAACCACGCGCGCGAGGCCGAGATCGTCGCCCGCGCCGGTCGCCACGGCGCGGTGACGGTCGCGACCAACATGGCCGGTCGAGGCACCGACATCATGCTCGGCGGCAACGCCGAGTTCCTCGCCGTGTCGGAGATGAAGGCGAAGGGCCTCGATCCCGTCGAGACGCCGGAGGAGTACGAGGCGGCGTGGGAGGAGGTCTACGCGGCCGTCAAGGAGAAGGTGCAGGAGGAGGCCGATCGCGTCGTCGAGGCCGGCGGGCTGTACGTCCTGGGCACCGAGCGCCACGAGTCGCGCCGTATCGACAACCAGCTCCGCGGTCGATCGGGACGTCAGGGCGACCCCGGTGAGAGCCGCTTCTACCTGTCGCTGACGGACGACCTCATGCGGCTGTTCCAGTCGGGGGCCGCCGAGGCCATCCTCGCCCGCACCAACTTCCCCGACGACGTGGCGATCGAGTCCACGATGGTCTCGCGGGCGATCAAGAGCGCGCAGTCGCAGGTCGAGGCCCGCAACGCCGAGATCCGCAAGAACGTCCTCAAGTACGACGATGTCCTCAACCGTCAGCGCGAGGCCATCTACGCCGACCGCCGTCACATGCTCGAGGGCGACGACCTGTCGGAGCGCATCGAGCACTTCCTCGAGGACACCATCGGCGCGATCATCGACGAGCACACTGGCTCCGGTCACAACGAGAGCTGGGACTTCGACGCGATGTGGGCGGAGCTCGGCACCCTGTACCCCGTCGGCGTGACGATCGACGAGGTCGTCGCCGAGAGCGGCAGCAAGGGCAAGGTCACCCCTGAGCTCCTCAAGCGGGAGCTGCTCTCGGACGCCAAGATCGCCTATCGCAACCGCGAGGAGAAGCTCGGGTCCCCTGCGATGCGCGAGCTCGAGCGCCGCGTCGTGCTGCAGGTGCTCGACCGCCGCTGGCGCGACCACCTCTACGAGATGGACTACCTGAAGGACGGCATCGGTCTGCGTGCCATGGCCCAGCGCGACCCGCTCATCGAGTACCAGCGCGAGGGGTACCAGATGTTCCAGTCGATGATGGCCCAGATCAAGGAGGAGTCCGTCGGGTTCCTCTTCAACCTCGAGGTCGAAGTGCGTCAGACCGAGGGCGGCGACATCGAGGCGAAGGGGCTCGCGGCTCCGGAGATCGACGCGCAGAAGCTGCAGTACACCGCGCCGAACGACGCCGGCGAGGTCGAGGTCCGCAACGAGCGCGGCCAGGTCCAGCAGGCCGCGACCAGCAAGGCCCGTCAGCGCGAAGCCGAGCAGGAGGCTCCCGCGGACGCCCCGCGCGGCGCTTTCGGCCAGCAGGTGCAGGCTCCGGCGGAGGCGGGCAACCGCGCGCAGCGGCGGGCGTCCGGCAAGAAGAAGTGATGGCGGACCGACGGGGCGGTGCGGGCCACGCACCCGCCATTGGCCCCGTCGGGTCCCCGATATCCTGAACCGATGACCCCGCGTACCCTCGACCAGTCATCCAAGCTCAAGGACGTCCTTTACGAGATCCGCGGGGCCGCCCTGGTCGAGGCCGACCGGCTGCAGGACGAGGGTCACACGATCCTCAAGCTCAACACCGGGAATCCCGCGATCTTCGGCTTCGAGGCTCCCTTCCAGATCGTGCGCGACATGATCGAGGCCGTGCCTCAGGCCCACGGCTATTCCGACTCCCGCGGCATCATGTCCGCGCGACGGGCGATCGTCTCGCGCTACGAGGAGGAGCCCGGGTTCCCGAAGTTCGACCCCGACGACGTGTACCTCGGCAACGGCGTGTCCGAGCTCATCACCATGACGATGCAGGCGCTGCTCGACGAGGGCGACGAGGTGCTCATCCCCGCGCCGGACTACCCCTTGTGGACCGCGATGACGAGCCTCGCCGGCGGCACACCCGTCCATTACCTCGCCGACAGCGAGAACGGATGGCAGCCGGATCTCGAGGACATCCGCGCCAAGGTGACCGCGCGGACCAAGGCGATCGTGGTCATCAATCCGAACAACCCCACCGGTGCGGTCTATACGCGCGAGGTGCTGCAGGGGATCGTCGAGATCGCGCGGGAGCACGAGCTGCTGCTGCTCTCGGACGAGATCTACGACCGCATCCTCTTCGACGATGCTCAGCACATCCCGTTGGCCACGCTCGCGCCGGACCTGCTCTGCCTGACCTACAACGGTCTGTCCAAGACGTACCGCGTGGCCGGGTACCGCTCCGGCTGGATGGTCATCACCGGCCCCAAGAAGCACGCGGCGGGATTCCTCGAGGGCATCCAGCTGCTCGCCTCGACGCGACTGTGCCCCAACGTCCCGGCACAGTTCGCGGTGCAGGCCGCCCTGTCCGGTGTGCAGTCCATCGACGCGCTGATCGCGCCGACGGGGCGTCTCCACGAGCAGCGGGATGCCGCCTGGGCCGGCCTCACGGCGATCCCGGGGGTCACGTGCGTCAAGCCGCAGGGTGCCCTCTACGCGTTCCCGCGGCTCGATCCCGAGGTCCACGACATCCACGACGACGCCAAGTTCGTCTACGACTTCCTCGTCGCCGAGCATGTGCTGCTCGTGCAGGGGACGGGCTTCAACTGGCCGACGCCGGATCACTTCCGCATCGTCACGCTGCCCGAGGCCCGTGTGCTGACCGAGGCGATCGAGCGCTTGGGCAACTTCCTGGCGTCGTACACGCAGTAGGCGGCGCGGAGGTCAGAGCAGGGCGAGTGAGGTCGCGCGCCAGCGTCCGTCCCACCCCTCCAGCCGCATCGCGACGGCCCGCGTACGGATCGGCCCGCCGATCACGACGACGGCTTCGAGCACGCCGTCCGCCGGTTCGCACGTGCGCTCGGTCAGGATGCGGTGCGCCGGCCGGACGGCGGCGACGCCGCGAGCGCTGCGCGCCCGGGCCGAGAGGTTCGCCCGCGTCACGAGCACGCGATAGGCGTCCTCGCCCAGCCACCGCGCGAGTTGGTCGACGTCGCGGACACCCGCCAGCACCTCGAGGACGCCGATCGTGAGGTTCTTCACGAGCGGGAGGGGGTCGGGAAGGTCCTCCGACGAGGTGCGCTGAGGGGCGAAGTACTCGGCGACCTCGAGCGCGCTCCCCGAACGCGGTATGCGGCTGTCTTCGGTGGCAGTGAGGGCCATGTCGGTTCCTCTCGGGCGACAGGTGTCTACGGGTCGATGAACGGCACGAGTACAGCACAGCCCGACGAGCGGGTGGATGAGAATACTCCAACCTGTGGACAAAGGCGGTCGTGGGTCGGTGCGGTCGTCTACTGTCGCCCCCGTGCGCTGGGATCGATTCTTCGAGGACCTCGAAGACCAACTCGACTCCGAATGGGAGGCGGAGCGTGCGGCGCTGGACACCGAGGCCGAACGGCTGCGGCTCGCCCGCCTGTCGCTGTTCGAGCGGCTTCACGCCCTCGTCGGTGCAGCCGAGGCCGCGATCGTCGTGGATCTCGTGAGCGGAGTCGCCGTGACGGGATCCCTGGTCGCGGTCGGCCCGGACTGGCTCGCCGTGGAGGACGGGGGCGCGAGGGGCGCGCTCATCGTCCCGCTGTCGGCGGTGGCGGCGGTCGGGACGACGCACGCCGATCTCCTGCGCAGCGCGCGCGGCAGTGAGCCGGGGCGACTGCGCGAACGCATGACGCTCGGTTTCCTCCTGCGCGACCTCGCGCGGCGCCGTGTGCCGGTGACGTTGCACGCCAGGGACGGGCGGGAGTACAGCGGCACGATCGACCGCGCGGCATCCGACCACCTCGATGTCGCGCTGCACGACCGCGGCTCACCCCGGCGCGCCGACCTCGTGACCGGCTACCGGATCCTTCCGCTGTCGGCGGTGACGGAGGTCCGGTTGGAGTCTCCGACCGCGCTCGCGTGAGCGAGCGGCGCTCGCCGAATCGTCACTCGCCGCCGCGGCGGCCGCGTCCCCACAGTTCGGGGAAGCTCGCGGCGTTCGACTCCCGCCAGAGAGCGTGCAGACGCGCATCCTCGGCTTGGTCGTCCAAGTAGTCCTCGACACTGTCCGCCTCGATGCGCCACGTCCCCGGGCTGCCCAGCCGCGCGCCGCGCAACCGGCCGTCGAGGATGAGGGCGACGACCTCGTCGACGTCCAGCTGCAGCATCTCCGCGACCTGAGCGGGCGTGAGCATACGCAGCGAGGAGGCATCGGGCATGAGGCCATTATGCGGCCGCGGCCCCGTCGCATCCCGCGCATCGCCGGCTTGTGGATAATCACCGTCGCGACGGAGCGGGCTCGGTCACCATGACGTCATGACCACTCCCGAGACCGTCCGCCCGGCGCCCCGCGCGTTCTGGGCCGACGCGCGGTTCCTCCTCGGCATCGCGCTGATCATCGCATCCGTCGCGGGCGTCTGGCTCGTCGTCGCCTCGGCCCGGCAGACGGCCCCGGTCTTCGCCGCTGCTCGCACGATCGTCCCCGGTCAGACCGTGACGGCCGAGGATCTGCGGGTCGTCGATGTCGCCCTCGGTCCCGCCGGCGAGACCTACGTGTCTCCCGCGTCGCTGGAGCCCGGGGTCATCGCGACCCGGACGATCCTGGCGGGGGAGCTCGTCCCGCGTGCGGCGGTGGACGGGGCGGATGCCGCGACGACGACGAGCGTCGTGATCCGACCCGCGGGCGACGTCTCGGCGGCCGTCACCGCAGGGTCGGTCGTCGAGGTCTGGTCGGCACCGGCCGAGACGGACGGCGAGGTCGGCGCCCCCCGCATCCTCGTGCCGTCCGCGACGGTCGTCTCGGTCACCCGCGACGACGCCGTCGTCTCGGGAGAGGACGTGTCGCTCGAGGTCGTCATCCCCCGCGCCGACGTGGCGGCGACGCTCGCCGCGCTCGCGGGCGATTCCCTCCTGTCGGTCGTTCCGGTCGCGGGAGAGGCGCCGTGAGGGTCGTCGTCGCCGCCGACCGGCCGCGGGCCGAGTCCCTCGCCAGTGATCTGCGCCGCGAGGATGCGGAGGTGCGGGCGGTCGTGTCCTCGGGTGCCCCGGCCGCCGCCGCGCACGACGCCATGTCGGCTCCGGAGGCGGCCGAACTCCTCGCCGAGCTGTCGCGAGCGGATCTCCTCGTCATCGAGGGGAGGCCGTCGACCTTGACCGCCGAGCTCGTGGCGGCGTGCGACCGGATGTCCGTGCGGATCGTGCCGTTGTGCGCACGCGCCTCCGACCGACGTCTGGCTGCAGCGCTCGGCCTCGCGGCCCACGACCGGGACGCACCGGCGGTCGAACTCCTCGCGAGCCCGCAGCCGTCGGCATCCGCCGACGCCACCCGCGGCCGGGTCATCTCGGTGTGGGGCGCCCACGGGGCACCCGGTCGCACGACGCTCGCCGTCGAGGTCGCGTGTGCGCTCTCCCTCCGTGAGCGCCGTGTCGCCCTCGTCGACGCCGACGCGCACGCGCCCTCGCTCGCCCTGGCGACGGGCCTCGCCGACGAAGGACCCGGGTTCGCCGCTGCGTGCCGCCAAGCCGAGCGCGGCGTCCTCACCGTCGCGGAACTCAGCAGGATCTCCTCCACCCTGGCCGAGGTGGCGGTCCTCACCGGCCTCAACCGGCCGGGGCGCTGGCCGGAACTGTCCCATGCGCGGGTCGTCGGGGCACTGGACGCCTGTCGGGACTGGGCGGACGACACCGTCGTCGACACTGCGGCATCCCTCGAACGGGACGAGGAGATCGTGAGCGACCTCGTCGACGGACCACGCCGCAACGCGGCCACGCTCGCCGCGATCGAGGCGGCCGACCTCGTCGTCGCCGTCGTCGCCGCCGACCCGGTCGGGGTCTCCCGCTTCGTGAGGTCCTGGCCGGATCTGCGTGCCGCCGCAGGCGCGACCCCGGTGCACGTGGTCGTCAACAAGATCCGAGCGGGTGCTCTCGGCGTCGACGCCCGCGGACAGGTGCGGCGCACGCTCGAACGGTACATCGGCGTGACGGACGTCTCGTTCGTGCCGTGGGATCCCCGAGGGGCGGATGCCGCGCTGCTGGCCGCGCGCCCCATCGCCCACGTCGCACCGCGCTCGGCGGTGCCGACCGCGGTGCGACGCCTCGTCTCCGAATCCCTCACCCCGCGGGAGGCGGCGACCACCGCCTCGCGGCACTCGCTGCGGCGGCTGGCCCGGAGCGCGTGACCCGAAGGGAGGCCCCGGGCGGAGGATCTAGGGTGGAGGCGTGTCCACCCTCAGCGACCTCGTCTACGCCCAAGGCCGTTCCACCGCGGAAGACGTGGAATGGCTCCACCGTCTCGCCGGCGACGGTCAGCTCCTCGCCGACCTGGCGTTCGCGGACATCGTGATCTGGGTCCCGACCGCCGACGATTCGTTCATCGCCGTCGCGCACACGCGACCGAGCGGCGCAGCGACCCTGTTCTATCGCGACATCGTCGGTGACGCGGTGCGTCCGCAGTGGCGCACCCAGGTCAAGGACGCGTTCACCCAGGTGCGGGTGGTCGACTCCTCCTCGCCGGACTGGTTCGAGGAGACCCCCACGCGCGTGCGCGCCGTGCCGATCGTCCGCGAGCGCGGGGGAGAGGGGCGTGAGACGCGCGTCATCGGCGTCCTGACCCGGCACACCAACCTCGGTGAGGCGCGCACCCCGTCGCGGCAGCAGATCACCTTCAACGACTGCGCCGACGACCTCTTCGGGATGATCGCCTCGGCGGACTTCCCCGACCTCACGGCGCCGACCTCGCCGCGCCGGGGCGCTCCTCGTGCGTCGGACGGTCTGATCCGCCTCGACGTGGACGGGGTCACGACCTTCGCGAGCCCCAACGCGCTCTCGGCCTTCAACCGGCTCGGATTCGACGACGAACTCGAAGGTGAGTCGCTCATGGAGGTGGCGACCACGATCATGCCGGCATCGCGCCAGTTCGATGAGTCGCTACCGATCGTCATGGCAGGGCGTGCGCCGTGGCGCGCTGACGTCGAGGCGCGTGGCGTGACGGTGTCGCTGCGGACGATCCCGCTGCGCGAGAACGGAACGCGCATCGGCGCGATCGTGCTCTGCCGCGACGTGAGCGAGATCCGGCACCAGGAGCAGGAGCTCATCACGAAGGACGCGACGATCCGCGAGATCCACCACCGCGTCAAGAACAATCTGCAGACCGTCGCGTCGCTGCTGCGGATCCAGGCGCGTCGTACGCACTCCGACGAGGGGCGGGACGCGCTGACGCAGGCGATGCGTCGCGTGAGCGCGATCGCCGTGGTCCACGACACGCTGTCGGAGGGGCTCACGCAGAGCGTCGACTTCGACGACGTCTTCGAACGCGTCCTCAAACTCGTCGCCGAGGTGGCGGCCGCCCCCAACACGCGAGCCCGCACGGTCAAACGGGGCACGTTCGGAACCCTGCCGAGCGAGTACGCGACACCGCTCGCCCTCGCCCTCACCGAACTCGTGACGAACGCGGTCGAGCACGGGCTGGCCGACAAGGAGGGCGAGGTCGAGATCATCGCCGAGCGCGATGAGGACCGCCTCGCGGTGCGCGTCCGCGACACCGGCGTCGGCCTGCCCGAGGGTCAGGTCGGCCGGGGCCTCGGCACGCAGATCGTCCGCACTCTCATCCAGGGAGAGCTGAGCGGAACGATCGACTGGCACACGCTGGTCGGCAGTGGCACCGAGGTCACGATCGAGATCCCGATGCGGTACATCGAGCGAGCGCGGGCCTGAGACCCGCGCTCGGCGACATCAGGACGCGCGGCGGGCGCGGGCGGCGCGACGCTTGAGAGCGCGACGCTCGTCTTCGGAGAGACCTCCCCAGACGCCCGAGTCCTGACCGGTCTCGAGGGCGTACTGCAGACAGAGTTCGGTGACGGTGCACCGGGCGCAGACGGACTTCGCCTTTTCGATCTGGTCGACGGCGGGCCCGGTGTTCCCTACGGGGAAGAACAGTTCGGGGTCGACGGTCAGGCAGGCGGCTTTGTCGCGCCAATCCATAGCGGTGCTCCTTGTGGGGGATCGGAAGTCGGGATGCGACGCCGGGCGACGTCGACTAACCTGGGTGGTGTGCGAGCTGTTGCTCGCCCCACGCCGCTGTGGGAGCACACTTGCCCGTCAATATTCCCATGCTCAGGCATGTGAATCAAGGGTTAACGGAGTATTTCGGCGGCTCGCCGTGCCGCGGCGCCCAGGAGGAGCTGTGAACGTGCCCACCACTCGTGTCGAGCGGATCGCGGCGGGATGGCTCGCCCTCGAGGCGGTCGGCGTCCTGGTCCTCGCGGCGTGGGAGCTCGTCGCCCTGACCCGCGGCGACAGCGAGAGCGTGCCCAGCTCGCTCGCCCTGCTGGTCCTCACCGTGATCGGCGCGGCCGCGGTCATCGGATTCGCCGTCGCGGTGTGGCGCGGCGGGTCCTGGGGGCGTTCGGGGGGCGTCGTGGTCCAGCTCCTGATCCTGTCGATCGCGCTCGGTTCGCTGACGGGAGAAGGCGCCGACGCGCGGCTGGCAGCAACCATCGCGGTGCCCGCCGTCGTCGGGCTGATCCTCCTGATCGCCGCCGCCCGGTCGGCCGGTGCGCGATCGAGAACGGGCGACAGCGAGGTCTGATCAGACCCCGAGCAGGGTCCGGATCCGCGCGACGTGCCCGGTGGCCTTGACGTTGTAGAGGGCATGGGCGACCGTGCCGTCCGCGTCGATGACGAAGGTCGACCGGATGACGCCCAGGGCGAGCTTGCCGTAGTTCATCTTCTCGCCCCACGCGCCGTAGGCCTCATGAACGCCGTGGTCGGGGTCGCTGAGGAGCGAGTAGGGGAGAGCGTCGCGCTCACGGAACTCGCGCAGCTTCGCCGGTTCGTCGCGCGAGATGCCGACCACGGTGTAGCCCGCGGCCTGCAGGGGGGCGACGCTGTCGCGGAAGTCGCAGGCCTCGGTCGTGCAGCCGGGCGTCATGGCGGCCGGGTAGAAGAAGACGATGAGACCGCCCCCGCGGAAGTCGCTCAGTGAGACGGCCTCACCGTCTTGATCGACGAGGGTGAAGTCGGGGGCGGAGTCTCCGGGGTTCAGTCGCGGCATCCCCCCATTTTAGTCGGGCGCTCAGGTGGCGAAGGTGGCGAGGAGCCGCTGTAGGGAGTCCAGGCGTGCCGGTCCGCGTTCGCCCAGCCGCCCCTCCGCGACGGCCTCGATGATCGCGCAGTCGGGCGCGTCGGGCAGGTGCGTACAGCCTCGCGGGCACTCCTCGGCGATCGCTGCCAGGTCGGTGTAGGCGCGGAGGATGTTGGCCGGATCGACGTGCCCCAGTCCGAACGACCGGACGCCGGGGGTGTCGATGACCCACCCGCGGCCGTCGTCGCCGACGTACCGCAGCGAGACCGCGGAGCTCGAGGTGTGTCGGCCGCGGCCGGTGACCTCGTTTACATGCCCCGTCGCCCGCGCCGCGTCGGGGACGAGCGCGTTGACGAGCGTCGACTTGCCGACGCCGGAATGTCCGACGAAGACCGTGGCGTGGCCCGCCAGGCGCGCGCCGATCTCCGCGACGGGCATCTGATCACGGCCGCTCGTGAACACCTCGAGGTCGTCGAGCCCCTCGAAGTGCGCGAGGAAGGATGCCGGATCGGCGAGGTCGGTCTTGGTGACCACCAGAAGGGGCTGCATGCCGGCGTCCAGGGCCGCGATGAGGTACCGATCGACGAGACGGGGGCGCGGCTCGGGATCGGCGGCCGCCACGACGATCAGGAGCTGTTCGGCGTTGGCGACGATGACCCGCTCGACCTGGTCGGTGTCGTCGGCGCTGCGACGCAGGAGGGACGTGCGCTCCTCGATGCCCACGATGCGCGCGAGCGTTCCGTCGTCGCCGGTGGTGTCTCCGACGACACGGGCGCGATCGCCGTTGACGATCGGCTGCTTGCGCAGCTCCCGGGCCCGCGTCGCGAGGATCTGACGCTCGTGGGGACCGTCCTCGTCGATGAGGACGGTGTAGCGGCCGCGGTCCACTCCGAGCACGCGCGCGATCTGCGCGTCGGCGTGCGCGGGGCGCCGTTTCGTGCGCGGGCGGTTGGCTTTGGGGTTCGGCCGGACGCGGATGTCGGCCTCGTAGTCGAGGTCGTCGTCATCGTCGTCGTCGAGCCAGCTCACGCGAGCATGCCCGCCCACAGCTGGGGGAACTCCGGCATGGTCTTGGCCGTCGTTCCGATGTCGTCCACGACCACCCCCGGGACGCGGAGGCCGATGACGGCGCCCGCCGTCGCCATACGGTGGTCGTGGTGTGCCCGCCACACCCCTCCGTGGAGAGGACGGGGAACCACATGGATGCCGTCCTCCTCCTCCTCGGCCTCACCACCGAGGGCGCGCAGGTTGTTCACCAGGGCGGCGATCCGGTCGGTCTCGTGCCCGCGGATGTGGCCGATGCCGTGGAAGGTCGTGGGGGCGTCGGCGAACGCCGCCAGCGCGAACAGGGTGGGCGTGAGCTCACTCGCCGCGGACAGGTCCAGGTCCACCCCCGACAGGCGATCGCCCGCCGTCACCGTCAGCGCTCCCGCGCGTCGCGAGACATGCGCCCCCATGACCGGGAGGATGTCGGCCAGGAGTGCGCCCGGCTGCGTGGAGTGCGCGGGCCACCCGGGGACCGTCACCGATCCGCCGGTGAGGACGGCGGCGGCCAGGAAAGGCGCGGCATTGGACAGGTCGGGCTCGATGGCGATGTCTTTGCCCCGGACGGGACCGGCGGGGACGAGCCACTCGTTCGGGGTCGGATGCTCGACGTGCACCCCGCGACGGGCGAGGGCTTCGACCGTCATCTCGATGTGGGGGAGGCTCGGGAGGCGCTCGCCGTCGTGGATCAGCCGGAGCCCGACGTCGAAGCGCGCGGCGGCGAGCAGGAGGCCCGACACGAATTGGCTGGACTGGCTCGCGTCGATCGTCACCTCGCCACCGCGGAGGTGCCCGTGTCCCCGGACATCGAACGGGAGCGCCCAACTGCCGGCATCGTCGATGTCGGCGCCGATCTCGCGCAACGCGTGGATCATCGCCCCCATGGGTCGGTGCATGGCGGTCGGGTGCGCGGTGACGTGCACGTCGCCGACGGCGAGACCCGCGATGGGCGAGATGAATCGCATCACGGTCCCGGCCTGGCCGCAGTCGATCGTGGTGTCGCCGGTGAAGGTCGAGGGCGGCGTCACCGCGAGATCCGGACCGAACGGGGAATCGCCGGCGACGGGGTCGATCCTCACCCCGAGGGTACGGAGCGCGTCGATCATGCGCGCGGAGTCGTCGGAGTGCAGGGCGCCGGTGAGCAGACTCGGACCGTCGGCGATCGCGGCGAGCACGAGCTCGCGATTGGTGAGCGACTTGGACCCGGGCACCGTCACACGCGCCTGGACCGGCTCGGCGGAGGTCGGTGCCGGCCAGCCCGCTGCGGACGCACCGTCGGCGGGAGAGGGGGAGGGGGGCGCGTCGCTCATCGATCCCAGCCTACTGAACGGTGCGGCGGCGGAGCGGGCGGACGGGAGGCTGTCGCCGATATGCGACATCGTCGCGACACCGACCGCGTGGCGTGGAGGTACCGGCGGCATCCGCGAAGCTGGGAATAGCCCCAGCCCCGTCCCCGTTGCACCCCGTGTCGACACCGTGCACGCCAGGGGAGAGGAGCGCGATGATCGCGACAGCTGACGCGCCCGTGCTCGCAGAATGGGCGGACGTAGACTGGCCTGTGATGAACGAGCAGGCGGTCGACGACCCGCGAACCCAGTTCGAGGAGCAGGCGCTCCCCTTCATGGACCAGCTTTACGCTGCGGCCATGCGGATGACCCGCAATCCCGCCGATGCGTCCGACCTGGTTCAGGAGACCTTCGTCAAGGCCTTCGCCGCGTGGGCGTCGTTCACGCAGGGCACCAATCTCAAGGCCTGGCTGTACCGCATCCTCACGAACACGTACATCAACACGTATCGGAAGAAGCAGCGCGAGCCCTACCAGGGCACGATCGACGACCTCGAGGACTGGCAACTCGGCGGAGCCGAGTCGACCACGGCGTCCTCGGCGCGCTCGGCCGAGGCCGAGGCGATCGATCACATGCCGGCATCCGTCGTGAAGGACGCCCTGCAGTCCCTTCCCGAGGACTTCCGACTGGCCGTGTATCTCGCGGACGTCGAAGGATTCGCGTATCAGGAGATCGCGGACATCATGAAAACCCCCATCGGCACGGTCATGAGCCGTCTGCACCGTGGCAGACGACAGCTTCGTGACCTGCTGTCCGATTATGCGAAAGAGCGCGGCATCGAGGTGCCGGCCACAAGGAGTGCGAAATGACCGACTGCGGTTGCGACAAGGCCCGTCAGGATCTCGAAGAGTACCTGCGCAATGAGATCTGCCAGACGCGCCACTCGGACATCACCGAGCACCTGGAGAACTGCGCGGCGTGCCGGGACGAGGCGCTCGTGGCGACGACCCTGACGGCCGTCGTCGCACGCGCGTGCAAGGAGGCGGCCCCGGAGGACCTGCGCGATCAGGTGCTCGCGCGGCTGCGCGCAGAGCAGGCCACCCACCACTGACCTCGCGGTCCGTCACACACGCAAGAGGCCCCGCCGGAGCGGGGCCTCTTGCGTGTGCCGGGAAGGCTCAGACGGTGAGCGCCTTCTCCATGATCGCGGCGTGCTCGCGGGCGTGGACCTTCGGCGATCCGGTCGCCGTCGAGGCAGCCGACGCGCGCGAGATCCGCTTGATCGTGCGGCCGTGGACGTGCTTGACGACCTCGAGCGCGATGAACGGCCAGGCGCCCTGGTTCTCAGGCTCCTCCTGGACCCAGAACAGCTCGGCGTTCGGGTAGCTGTCCAGCACCGCGTTGAGCTGTTCGATCGGCGCCGGGTAGTACTGCTCGAGCCGAACCAGGGCGACCTTCTCGTTCGGGTTCTTCTCGAGCTCGGCGGCGAGGTCCCAGTGGATCTTTCCGGCGTGGAGCAGGACGCGCGTCACCGCGCCGCGGTCGAGGTCACGGCTGTCGTCGATGACCGGCTCGAACCGTCCGTGGAGGAAGTCCTCGACGGGGCTCGTCGCGTTCCGCAGACGCAGCATCGCCTTCGGCGTGAAGACGACGAGCGGGCGGCGCGGGCGGGCGTAGGCCTGGCGGCGGAGCAGGTGGAAGTACGACGCCGGCGTCGACGGGCGTGCGACGGTCATGTTGTCCTGCGCGCACATCTGCAGGTACCGCTCGATGCGTGCCGACGAGTGGTCCGGCCCCTGACCCTCGTAGCCGTGGGGGAGCAGCAGCACGACGCTCGACTGCTGACCCCACTTCTGCTCGGCGGAGGAGATGAACTCGTCGATCACCGACTGCGCCCCGTTGGCGAAGTCGCCGAACTGGGCCTCCCACAGCGTCAGGGTGTCGGCCCGCTCGACGGAGTAGCCGTACTCGAAGGCCATGGCCGCATACTCGCTCAGGAGTGAGTCGTACACGTAGAACCGGCCCTGGTTGTCGCTCAGGTTCGCGAGCGGCAGCCACTCCTGACCGTTCGCGCGGTCGTGCATGACGGAGTGGCGGGTCACGAACGTGCCGCGCCGGACATCCTGCCCGGCCAATCGCACGTTCGAGCCCTCGACGAGGAGCGAACCGAACGCGAGCAGCTCGCCGAAGCCCCAGTCGATCTTGCCGTTGCGGCTCATGTCGTGCCGCTTCTCGAGCAGCTGCTGCAGCTTGGTGTGGACCGTGAAGCCTTCGGGCTTGTTGAGGAACGCGTCGCCGATGCGCTCGATGACGTCGCGGGCGACGCCCGTGCTCTCGGGTGCGCCCACCGCGGTCTCGGCCGGTTCGTCGGCGGCGACGACCGGCGAGGTGCCGGTCTGGGCGGCGTGGGTCTCGGCGAAGGCGATCTCGAGGCGGTTCTGGAAGTCCTGCTTGGCCTTCTCGTACTCTTCCTCGGTGATGTCGCCACGTCCGACGAGCGCCTCGGTGTAGAGCTTGCGCACCGAGCGCTTCGCCTCGATGAGGTTCGTCATGAGGGGTTGGGTCATCGACGGGTCGTCGCCCTCGTTGTGCCCGCGGCGGCGGTAGCAGACGAGGTCGATCACGACGTCGCGGTTGAACTCCTGCCGGTAGCGGAAGGCGAGGTCGGCGACGTGGACGACGGCCTCGGGGTCGTCGCCGTTCACGTGGAAGATCGGAGCCTGGATCGTCTTGGCGACGTCGGTCGCGTAGATCGAGGTGCGGGCGTCGAGCGGCAGTGTCGTGAAGCCGACCTGGTTGTTGACGACGACGTGCACCGTACCGCCGGTGCGGTACCCGCGCAGGCGCGACATCTGCAGCGTCTCCATGACGACGCCCTGGCCGGCGAAGGCCGCGTCACCGTGGACGAGGATCGGCAGCCACGAGAACGAGCCGATGGGGAGGCGGTCCTGCTTGGCGCGGACGATGCCCTCGAGCACCCCGTCGACCGTCTCGAGGTGCGACGGGTTCGCGGCGAGGTAGACCGGGAGCTCCTCCCCGCCGTCGGCGACGAAGGTGCCCTGCGTGCCGAGGTGGTACTTGACGTCGCCCGACCCGCTCTTCGAGCCGACGGCGACCGAGCCCTCGAACTCGCGGAAGATCTGGCTGTAGGTCTTGCCGGCGACGTTCGTGAGGACGTTCAGGCGGCCGCGGTGCGCCATGGCGATCGCGGCGCCGTCGAGGCCCTCGGTCGCCGCACCCTGCAGGATCTGGTCGAGGAGCGGGACGAGGGACTCGCCGCCCTCCAGGCTGAACCGCTTCTGGCCGACGAACTTCGTCTGCAGGAACGTCTCGAACGCCTCGGCCTCGTTCAGTTTGCCCAGCACGCGCAGCTGCTCGTCGTGACCGGGCTTCTGGTACTTGACCTCGAGGTTGTCCTGGAACCACTTGCGCTGGGTCGGGTCCTGGATGTGCATGTACTCGACGCCGAGGGTGCGGCAGTACGAGTCACGCAGGATGCCGAGGATGTCGCGGAGCTTCATCGTGCGCTTGCCGCCGAAGCCGTTCGTGACGAACTCGCGGTCGAGGTCCCAGAAGGTCAGTCCGTGGTTCTCGATCTCGAGGTCGGGGTGCGTGCGCTGCACGTACTCGAGCGGGTCGATGTCGGCCATCATGTGCCCGCGGACGCGGTAGGAGTTGATGAGCTCCTGCACGCGAGCGGTCTTGTCGACGCGCTCGGCGATGTCGACCTTGATGTCGCTGGACCAGCGGATCGGGGAGTAGGGGATGCGCAGGGCCGCGAAGATGTCGTCGTAGAAGCCGTCCTGACCGATCAGGAGCTGGTGCACGATCTTGAGGAACTCGCCCGAGCCGGCACCCTGGATGACGCGGTGGTCGTAGGTGCTCGTGAGGGTGATCGTCTTGCCGATGCCGAGCTCGCCGAGCGTCTTCTCGCTGGCGCCCTGGAACTCGGCGGGGTAGTCGAGGGCTCCGGCGCCGATGATGCAGCCCTGGCCCTTCATCAGGCGGGGGACGGAGTGGACCGTGCCGATGCCGCCCGGGTTGGTCAGCGAGACCGTTGTGCCCTGGAAGTCGGTGGCGGTGAGCTTGTTCTTGCGAGCGCGCTGGACGAGGTCCTCGTAGGCGCTCAGGTACTCGCCGAACGTGAGGGTCTCGGCCTGCTTGATGCTGGGAACCATGAGCGCGCGGGTGCCGTCGGGCTTGGGGAGGTCGATCGCGATGCCGAGGTTGATGTGCGCGGGAGCGACGACCGAGGGCTTGCCGTCGACCTCGGCGTAGTACACGTTCTGCGTCGGGAAGGCCTTCAGGGCCTGAATGAGCGCCCACCCGATGATGTGGGTGAAGCTCACCTTGCCGCCGCGCGTGCGCGACATGTGGTTGTTGATGACGATGCGGTTGTCGATCATCAGCTTGGCCGGGATCGTCCGGACGCTGGTCGCCGTCGGGACGGTGAGCGACTCGTCCATGTTGGCGGCGAGGGTCTTGGGCAGGCCGCGCAGCGGGGTGACGGTGTCTTCGAGGACGGCCTTCTCGCCGGCGGGTGCCGTCTTCGGCGCCTCGGCCGGGATCGGCTGGGGGGCCGCTGGGCGCGCCGTCGTGCGGGCGACGGGCTGAGCGCCCGTCGATGCAGCGCGGGATTCGGGTGCGGCGGGAGCCGGCGCGGCAGGTGCCGGTGCAGCGGATGCCGGGGGTGCGTTCTCGGGCGTCGGTGCGCCGGACGAGCCCTCAGGCGTGTACGCCTCGAGGATCGGCCACCATTCCTTGTCCACCGAGTTCTTGTCGCGGCTGTACTGCTCGTACAGCTCTGCGACGAGCCATTCGTTGGCTCCGAACTCCCCGTCGCTCGTAGTTCCCACGCCGGTCACCTGACTGGACACGGATCCGCCTGCTTTCGTCGTCGACGTTCGAAATGTGCGGTGCCCGCGCGGCCTCGCGCACAGACATCAAGGGTATCCCAGGTTCTGCTCCGCCCGCCCCGCGCCGGGCCGTCTGACGCGGGGGGTCGACGGTCGCCTAGCGTTGGGGTATGCACTTCTCCGGTGAGCGGCCCGCAGGCGACCTGACCTACTCCGACGTGTTCCTCGTCCCCCGACGGTCGGACGTGACCAGTCGCCTCGATGTCGACCTGTCGCCGGGTGACGGGACGAGCGCGACGATCCCCATCGTCGCCTCCAACATGAACTCGGTCACCGGCCCCCGGCTGGCGGCGACGCTCGCCCGTCGCGGCGGACTCGCGGTGCTGCCGCAGGACATGCCGTTGCAGGAGGTGGACGCCGGCATCCGCTGGGTGAAAGACCAGCCCGTGCGGTGGGACACGCCCCTCGTCCTGTCACCCGACGCGCTCGTCTCCGAGGCGGCCGCCCTGCTGCCGCCCGCCGCAGGGCACGGGGTCGTGGTCGCCGCGGCCGCGTCCCGCGGCGAGAACGGACCGCAGGTGCACGTCGACGACATCCTCGGCATCGTGTCGGCCGAGCGACTCGGGACCGCCCTGCCCGACGCGCGTCTCGGTGACCTCGTGCGGGGACGTGCGGCATCCATCGACGCCGACGACGTCGACTCCGCCCGTGCCGCGTTCGACCTGCTGGTCGCGGCGGATGCCGACATCGTCACCGTTCTGCAGCACGGCCACCTCGTGGGCACGCTGTCGCAGCGCACGGCGTTGCGCTCCTCGCTGTACCGTCCCGCCGTCGATGCCGACGGGCGGCTCATCGTCGCCGCCGCGGTGGGCATCAACGGCGACGTCGCCGCGAAGGCGCGGGCGCTGGCTTCGGCAGGTGTCGACGCGCTCGTCGTCGACACCGCGCACGGACACCAGGAGAGCATGATCCGCGCGCTGCGCGCCGTGCAGGCCGAGGGGCTCGATCTGCCGATCGTCGCCGGCAACGTCGTCACCGCCGAGGGTGTGCGCGATCTCGTCGACGCGGGCGCGACGATCCTGAAGGTCGGCGTGGGTCCGGGCGCCATGTGCACCACCCGCATGATGACCGCCGTCGGACGCCCGCAGTTCTCCGCCGTGCTCGAGACCGCCGAGGCCGCCGCCGCGACGGGCGCCCACGTGTGGGCCGACGGCGGCGTCCGCTACCCGCGGGACGTCGCGCTGGCCCTCGCGGCGGGTGCGGCATCCGTCATGATCGGCTCGTGGTTCGCGGGCACGATCGAAGCGCCCGGCGACCTGCGTGTCGACGCGGAGGGACGCGTTTTCAAGGAGTCGTGGGGCATGGCGTCGACGAAAGCGGTGCAGGGGCGGTTCGGCCGGCTCGATCCGTTCGAGCGTGCGCGCAAGGAGCTGTTCGCCGAGGGGATCTCGTCCTCGCGCATCTACCTCGACCCGCTGCGCCCGAGTGTGGAGGACCTTCTCGACATGATCACGTCGGGGGTGCGCTCCTCGTTCACGTACGCGGGGGCCGCCACAGTCCCGGAGTTCCACGAGCGTGCGATGGTCGGCTTCCAGTCGGCCGCCGGTTACGAGGAGGGCAAGGCGCTTCCCGTCAGCTGGTGATCCCCGCGCCGCTGCGGACGGGCGTGCCGTAGAATCATCGGCACAATGGACGACCCTCCCAGTAGACCCTCGCCCCACCGACCCTGCTCCCCGATGATCGGGGGTGACGTGTGATGGACTACGTCATGTTGGGCGTGGGGCTGCTCCTGACTGTGGGAACGGGTCTGTTCGTCGCGAGCGAGTTCGCCCTCGTCAACCTCGACCGCGCCGACCTCGAGGCCCGCCGCGCCGCCGGCGAGAGCCGGCTGTCGCTGACGATCAACGCGCTCCGGATCACGTCGACGCACCTGTCGAGCGCACAGCTCGGCATCACGCTGACGACCCTCCTCACCGGTTACACGATGGAACCGGCGCTGTCGAACCTCCTGAACCCGGTGTTCGCGCTCTGGGGTGTGCCGGAAGCGGCATCCCGGCCCATCGCCACCGTCGTCGCGATCACGGTCGCGACCGTCTTCTCGATGATCATCGGCGAGCTCGTGCCGAAGAACTTCGCGCTGGCCGTTCCGCGCCAGACCGCGAAGCTCGTCATGGGCTTCCAGACGGTCTTCACGACCGTCTTCCGCCCCGCGATCCAACTTCTCAACGGCAGCGCGAACGCGGTGCTGCGTGCCATGGGCGTCGAGCCCAAGGAGGAGCTGTCGGGCGCTCGGACGGCCGAGGAGCTCTCGAGCCTCGTGCGGCGCTCCGCGAGCGCCGGCGTCCTCGAGGAGGACACCGCCTCGCTGCTGGATCGCACGCTGACCTTCTCGCGTCTCACGACCGCCGACGTCATGACCCCGCGCCCGAGCATCCACGCCGTCGCCGCGGACGACAGCGTCGAAGAGGTCGTCCAGCTCGCCCGCCGCACCGGCCACAGCAGGTTCCCAGTCTACGGCGAGTCGATGGACGACATCACGGGCATCGTGCACCTCAAGCAGGCCGTGTCGGTGCCGCGTGAGCGCCGCGCCGATGTCCCCGCCGCCGCGATCGCCGAGGAGCCGCTGCGCGTTCCGGAGGCCGTCCACCTCGACGGGCTGATGTCGGAACTGCGGTCGCGCGGTTACCAGATGGCGATCGTCGTCGACGAGTACGGCGGGACGGCCGGTGTCGTCACCCTCGAGGACCTCGTCGAGGAGATCGTGGGAGAGGTGCTCGACGAGCACGACCGCAGCCGCGCCGGCATCGTCCGCGCGAAGGGTTCGATCATCTTCCCCGGGGACCTCCGCCCCGACGAGGTGCTCGACCGCACCGGCATCCGCGTTCCCGAGGGCGACGTGTACGACACGGTCGGCGGATTCATCATGGCCACGCTCGAGCGCATCCCCGCGGTCGGCGACGAGATCACCCTCGAGGACGGCACCATCACCGTGCAGCGGATGGACGGTCGCCGCGTCGACCGCGTCAAGTTCGTGCCCGCGCCCGTGCCGGTCGGCGCCGAGATCAAGGGGGGTGATCGGCGATGAGCGACTGGGCCGGAATCGCCTGGCTGGTCGTCCTGCTGATCGCCAACGCCTTCTTCGTCGGCGCGGAGTTCGCCGTCATCTCGGCGCGCCGCTCGCAGATCGAACCCCTGGCCGAGAAGGGCTCCCGCTCGGCGAAGACCGCGCTGTGGGCCATGGAACACGCGACGCTCATGCTCGCCACGTGCCAGCTCGGTATCACGATCTGCTCGCTGCTGATCCTGAACGTGTCGGAGCCGGCCATCCACCACCTGCTGGCGGTGCCGCTCGAGGCGATCGGCCTGCCGTACGCCGTCGTCGACGTCACGGGGTTCGTCATCGCCCTGCTGCTGGTCTCGTACCTGCACGTCGTCTTCGGCGAGATGGTGCCGAAGAACCTGGCGTTCTCACTCCCGGACCGCGCGGTGCTGCTGCTGGCGCCTCCGCTGGTGTTCGTCTCGCGGGTCTTCCACCCGGTCATCGTCGCGCTCAACTGGATCGCGAACCACGTGGTCCGGCTGTTCCGCGTCGAGCCGAAGGACGAGGCCGCCTCGACCTTCACGCTCGACGAGGTCGCGACGATCGTGAACCAGTCCCGCATCGAGGGCGTCCTCGACGACGCCTCGGGCGCGGTGGCGATGGCGGTGGAGTTCACCGACAAGAAGGCGAAGGATGTCGCGGTGCCGCTCTCGGAGCTCGTGACCCTTCCCGAGTCCACGACCCCCGACGAAATCGAGCGCGCCGTCGCCCGGCACGGGTTCTCGCGCTACGTGATCGTCGACGACGAGGGGATGCCGCTCGGCTACGTGCACCTGAAGGACGTGCTGCGCGCCGCCGAGGGAGCGGATGCCGATGCCACGGTCGAGCTGCCGATCAAGCCGAAGCGCATCCACCACATGATCCCGATCGGTGAGACGACCGACCTCGAGGATGCGCTCGCGCTCATGCGACGTTCGAGCCGCCACCTCGCGCAGGTGCGCGACTCGGCGGGTGAGACGACGGCGGTGCTGTTCCTCGAGGACATCATCGAAGAGCTCGTCGGCGAGGTGCACGACGCGACGCGTCGCCTGTAGCCCCGCTCAGCGCCGGCGGGCGCGGAGGTACTGCGGCGGCCACATCGTCGCAGCCTCCGCGTCGCCCAGCTCGTCAGCCGCACGGAGGGCGAAGTGCGGGTCGCGGAGCCAGCCGCGGCCGACCATGACGGCGTCGGCGAGACCGTCCTGCAGGATCGCTTCAGCCTGCGGGCCGTCGAGGATCTCGCCGACGGCCGTGACCAGCAGGCCCGTGCGCTCGCGGACTCTCGCGGCGAAGGGCACCTGGTAGCCGGGGCCGGTGGTGATCCGCTGGTGCGCGACGAGCCCGCCGGTGGAGATGTCGATGACGCTCGCGCCGCGCTCGCCGACCCAGGCGGCGACCGTAGCCGTCTCGTCGACGCCCCAGCCGCCGTCCGCCCAGTCGGTCGCCGAGAAGCGGACCGCGAGCACCCGGGTGGGTGCGGCCTCGCGCACGGCGGTCACGACGCGCAGCAGGAGCCGCGCACGGTTCTCGAGCGATCCGCCGTACTCGTCGGTGCGCTCGTTCGACAGCGGCGAGAGGAACTGGTGCAGCAGGTAGCCGTGCGCAGCGTGGACCTCCAGCAGGTCGAACCCTGCCTCGTCGGCACGCCGGGCTGCCTCGGCGAAGGCGTACACGAGGGTGTCGATGTCGCCGGCGCTCATCGCGACGGGCTCGGCATACCCGTCGTACGCGATGGCCGAGGGGGCGACCGTCGTCCAGCCGCCGTCGGCCGCCGCGACGGTCCCGCGCTCGGCGTCCCAGGGACGGTGCGTCGATGCCTTCCGTCCGGCGTGCGCCAGCTGCACACCGGCCAGGGCGCCCCGCGCGTGGATCGCCGCGACGATCGGGGCCCAGGCGTCCCGTTGCACGTCGTTCCACAGGCCCGCATCCTGAGGGGAGATCCTCCCGTCCGGGGTGACCGCCGACGCCTCGGCGATGACGACCCCCGCACCGCCGGCCGCGAACTGAGCGAGGTGCACGTGGTGCCAGTCGCCCGGCACGCCGTCGACAGCCGAGTACTGGCACATCGGCGAGACCCAGAGGCGGTTGCGCGCGGTCGCACCGGCCAGTTCGAGGGGGCGGAACAGCAGGGTCATGGGCGGACTCCGTCGCAGTAGGGTGGGCGCCATGGCGGCGCGGGAATGGACGAGGGCGGACACCGCCGAGGTCGTCAGTGAACCAACGGCGGACGACGACAAGTATTCCCGCGGCGTCGTCGGCCTGCGCACCGGATCGGCCGCGTTCCCGGGTGCCGCGGTGCTCGGCGTCGAGGCGGCGTGGCGGGCCGGTGTCGGGATGGTGCGCTTCCTCGGACCGCAGCGGGCGGCGGACCTGATTCTCGCCCGGCGCCCCGAGACGGTGACGGCCGACGGCCGCGTGCAGTCCTGGGTGATCGGTTCGGGGACGGATGCCGCGCATCGCTCCGCACGCGAGCGCGCCGCCCTGCGCGCGGTACTGGGCGGCGATGTCCCCGTGGTCGTGGACGCCGGGGCCCTCGATCTCGCGGCGGAGGCGTCTGCGCCCGTCGTGGCGACGCCCCACGGACGCGAGCATCAGCGGTTGCGCCGGATGCTCGGCCTCGACCCCGACTCGGACGATGCGGCCGGAACGGCACGTGCCCTCGGCGGCGTGGTCGTGCGAAAGGGGGCGACGACGGTGGTCGCCGCGCCCGGCACGGAGCCGATCGAGATCACCGCGCCGACCTCCTGGCTGGCGACGGCGGGGACCGGCGATGTCCTCGCCGGCACGGTCGGCGCCGTGATCGCGGGTGTCGTCGGCCGGGGTGCGCCGGCGGACGACCTCATCACGATGCAGCGAGCCGCGGCATCCGCTGTCTGGCTGCACGGTCACGCGGCGGCGCTCGCCGTCGCCGCCCACCGCGGCGGACCCATCACCGCGCTCGACGTCGCGGAGCACCTGCCGCACGCCGTCGCCGACGCGCTGATCGGCTGAGCGGCGTCGAGCCCCGGGCAGCACGCCCGTAGGCTGAACGCGTGACGAACCGCGTGCTGCTCTGGGCTGCGTTCGTCCTCGTCCATGCGGGCGTCGCGCTGCTCGGCTTCGTCCTTCCGAACGAACCGATGGGCGACGTGTACCGCGTGTACGAGCCGTGGTCGCGCGCGGTGTTCTCGGGTGGGGGGATCGTCGGGGTGACCCAGGACTGGGTCTACCCGCAGCTCGCGCTGCTGCCCATGCTCCTCGCGCACCTGCCGGCCGGGCTGCTGGGCGACTACACCGCCGGCTGGGCGGTGCTCGTGACCCTCGTCGATGCGGTCGCGTTCGCCGTGCTCATCGGCCGGGTGCGCTCCCGCGGCCGAGTCGCGGGAGCGGTCTTCTGGCTCGCGGCGATCGTCTGCCTCGGTCCCGTCGGGATGTACCGGATCGACGCTATCTCGGTTCCGCTGGCCATTCTCGGATGCCTCTGGCTGCTGCGCCGACCGGGACTCGCGGCCGCTCTCCTCGCCGCGGCGACGTGGATCAAAGTGTGGCCCGCGGCGCTCCTCGCGGCGGCCGTCGTCGCCGTCCGTCGGCGTGCCACGGTGATCGCCGCGGCGGCTCTGGTCAGCGTGGCGGTGCTGGGCGCCGTGGTGGCCGGCGGGGGAGCGGATCACGCGCTCGGATTCGTGACCGGGCAGACCGGGCGCGGCCTGCAGGTGGAAGCTCCCGTCAGCGCACCGTACGTCTGGGGTGCGCTGCTCGGATCCGACGGATCGGCCGTCTACTACGACCAGGGCCTGCTGACGTTCCAGGTCACCGGACCCCACGTCGACCTCGTCATCGCGGCGATGACGCCGCTCCTGGCCGCCTCGGCGGCCGCTGTCCTCCTGATCGGCGTGTGGCGGCTGCGCCGCGGGGCCCCGTTCGTGCGCCTGTTCCCGGTGCTCGCACTCGCCCTGGTGCTCGTGCTCATCGTGGTCAACAAGGTCGGATCGCCGCAGTTCCACACGTGGCTGTTCGCCCCCGTCGTCCTCGGGCTCGTGATCGACCGGCGTCGGTGGGCGGCTCCGGCGGCGCTCGCGTGTGTCGCGGCCGCGCTGACCCAGCTCGTCTACCCCGTGCTCTACGGCGGCATCGTCACACCGGCGATCCTGGCGGTCGTGGTGCTCACGCTCCGCAATCTTGTCCTGGTGGCGCTGCTCGTGTGGATGGTCGTCCGCCTCGTGCGGCTGCCGGCATCCGTCCCGACGACCGTCTCCCTCACTCCCTGATACCGGAGGTCCTCTCATGCTCGTCGCCTTCTCCGTCGCCCCGTCCGGGAACGGCAACTCGGACGGATCCGTCCACGACGCGGTCGCCGCGGCCGTCGCCGTCGTCCGCGCCTCGGGTCTTCCGCACCGCACGACGAGCATGTTCACCGAGATCGAGGGGGAGTGGGACGAGGTGATGGCTGTCGTCAAAGGCGCCGTCGACGCGGTCCGGCCCTTCGGCTCGCGCGTCTCGCTCGTGCTGAAGGCCGACATCCGGCCCGGATACAGCGGGGAGATCGACGGCAAGATCGAGCGGCTGGAAACGGCGATCGAATCGATTCGTGATCAGCGGGGCAGCGGGCCTAAAATCTCGGAGTGACCTCCGCCCCCGCTCGTCCCCGCCGCGCCCTCCTGGCGCTCGCCGTCGGGAGCTTCGGCATCGGCATGACCGAGTTCGTCGTCATGGGGCTGCTCCCCGAGATCGCGCGCGAACTCCTGCCGACGACGTGGGCGACCTCGCAGGAGGACGCGATCGCGCACGCCGGGTGGCTCATCACCCTCTACGCGCTCGGAGTCGTAATCGGGGCGCCGACGATCGCAGCATCCGTCGCCAAGTACCCGCGCCACCGCGTGATGGTGCTGCTGGCGGCGGCACTGACACTCTTCAACGCCCTCACCCTCCTGCTGCCGACCTTCGAGCTCGTCGCGGCGTCGCGCCTGCTGGCGGGGCTGCCCCACGGCGCGTACTTCGGCATCGGCGCGCTCGTGGCGGCGGACGTGATGGGGCCGGGCAATCGGGCCAAGGGCGTCGCGTTCGTCCTGACGGGTCTGACCGTCGCGAACGTCGTCGGCGTGCCGCTCGGAACTTTCCTCGGCCAGAACCTCGGCTGGCGGTGGGCGTTCGTGCTGGTGGTCGCCATCTTCGGCGCCGCGACGGCCGCGATCGCCGTCACCGTGCCGCACGGCGCCGGCGAGCCGTCGCGGACCCTCCGGGCGGAGCTCGGGGTCTTCCGGATCGGTCAGGTCTGGTTCGCGCTGGGAATCGGCGCGGTCGGCTTCGGCGGCTTCTTCGCCGCGTACACCTACGTGTCGCCCCTGGTGACGGAGGCGGCGGGATCACCGGCCTGGGTCGTCCCGATCGTCCTCGTGATCCTCGGGCTCGGGATGACGGCCGGCAATCTCGTGGGCGGACACCTCGCCGACGTCAACCTCATCCGGGCCATGTTCGGCCTCTTGGGGCTGCTCGCCCTCTCGCAGCTGCTCCTCGCGTTGACCTCGGGGTGGATCGTCACCGTCGTGGTGTTCGTCTTCGCGGTGGCCTTCACCTCCTCGGCGGTGAGCCCCACGATCCAGACCCGCCTCATGGATGTCGCAGGCGACAACCAGTCGATCGCGGCGGCCCTCAACCACTCCGCCCTGAACACCGGGAACGCGCTGGGCGCGGCCCTCGGAGGCGCCGTCATCGCGGCAGGGCTCGGATTCACCGCCCCGGTCTGGGTCGGGTTCCTGCTCGCGCTCGCAGGGCTCGGCGTCGCGGCGATCAGCATCACGGTCGAACGCCGCAGCCTCGCACGCGTCTGACACGACCCCGGAGGCGACGCAACCCCGTCGGCGGCGCCCGGAGGACTCGATAGCGTCGAGTCATGTCCCGCAACTCGCGCCTGTTCGCCTGCACGCCGGACGACGTCTTCGCCGTCCTCCAGGACGGGTGGCTGTTCCCCACCTGGGTGGTGGGCGCGTCTCGGATGCGGGAGGTCGCGGACACGTGGCCGCGGGTCGGGTCGCAGCTCCACCACTCGTTCGGTGTCTGGCCGGTGCTGATCGATGACGAGACCGAGGTGCTCGCCTACGACCCTCCCCGCCACATCCAGCTGCGGGCGAAGGGATGGCCGATGGGGGAGGCCCAGGTCGACATCCAGGTGAAGCCGCACCGGGACGGGTGCATCGTGCGTATCCAGGAGGAGGCGGTGGCCGGTCCCGGCAGCCTCGTTCCGCAGCCGCTCCTCGACGTCGCGCTGCAGGTGCGCAACCACGAGACCCTCCACCGGCTGGCCTACCTCGCGGAAGGGCGCGCTGCGCGGCCCACCGATGAGACCACCGCCGAGGACGAGGGCGTCGCAGAGTGAGCGAGCTCGACGCGATCGTCGTCGGCGCCGGCCCGAACGGGCTCGCCGCCGCGGTGACACTCGCGCGCGCGGGCTTGGCCGTCCGGGTCTACGAGAAGGGGGCGACGCTCGGCGGCGGCGCGCGCACCGCCGAAATGACGCTGCCGGGGTACCACCACGACGTCTGCTCGGCCGTCCACCCGCTCGCCTTCGAGAGCCGCTTCTTCCGCGAATTCGGGCTCGGTCAGCGGGTCGAGTTCGTCGTTCCCGAGGCATCGTTCGCGCATCCCCTCGACGGCGGCCGTGCGGCGATCGCCTACCGGGACCTCGATCGCACCGCCGAGGGGCTCGGCCGGGACGGCGCCGCCTACGCCCGCCTGCTGCGCCCGCTCGTCGACCGCGCGTCGGGGGTCGCGGACTTCACCGGGCATCCGCTGCTGCGCGTGCCCCGGCATCCGCTCGCCGCGGCATGGTTCGGCGTTCGCACCCTGGAGCAAGGCGGTCCACTGTGGAACGCCCGGTTCCGGGAGGATGCCGCCCCCGCGCTGCTGACGGGTGTCGCCGCGCACACGATCCTCCCGCTGCCGAGCCTCGCGGGGGCGGGGGCGGGGCTGACCCTGACGACCTACGCCCATGCGCGCGGGTGGCCGATCCCGGTCGGCGGCAGCCAGCGCATCGTCGATGCGATGGCGGACGACCTGCGCGCGCACGGCGGCGAGATCGTCACCGACCATGAGGTGACGTCGCTCGCCGAGCTGCCCGCCGCGCGCGCCGTCCTTCTCGACGTCATCCCGCGTGCGTTCCTGCGGATCGCCGGTGACGCCGTTCCTGCCGGGTACCGCGACGCGCTCGAGCGGTTCCGGTACGGCGGAGCGGTCGCGAAGGTCGACTTCGCGCTGTCGGGGCCGGTCCCGTGGACGAACCCCGAGGTCGCGGCAGCGGGCACGGTGCACGTCGGCGGCACGCGGGCCGAGGTCGCGGCATCCGAGACGCTCATCGCCCGCGGCGGCCTTCCCGATGCGCCGTACGTCCTCGTCGCACAGCCGTCGGGGTTCGACGCGACCCGCGCACCCGCCGGGCATCACACGCTGTGGACGTACACGCACGTCCCGTCGGGATCGACGGCGGATCGCGCCGAGGCCGTCATCGCACAGATCGAACGGTTCGCGCCGGGCTTCCGCGACCTGATCCTCGCCGTCAACTCCCGCAACGCCGTCGAGATCGAGGCGGAGAACCCGAACTACCCCGGCGGCGACATCGCGGCGGGCGCGCCGGCACTGTGGCAGCTGCTGAAGCGTCCGGTGGTCTCGCCGGAGCCGTGGCGCACACCCCTCGACGGCGTGTACCTGTGCTCCGCGTCGACGAGCCCGGGTCCCGGGGTCCACGGTCTGGCCGGATGGCACGCCGCCCGGTCGGCGCTGCGACACACCTTCGGCACCCGCATCGCGCCCGACCTGTCGCCGCGCTGAGCGTCAGCCCTCGAGCAGACGCCGCAGGTGCCGGCCGACCGGTTCGGTCTCGATGAGGAACCCGTCGTGGCCGAAGTCGCTGTGCAGGACGACGGTGTCGTCGTCGATGGTGGAGCGGATGCCGCGGCTGATGCGGTGCTGCCCCTCCACCGGGAACAGGCGGTCGCTGTCGATCCCCAGCACCAGGGTGCGCGCCGTCACTCGGGCGAGCGCGTCCTCGACTCCGCCGCGGTCGCGTCCCACGTCGTGGGAGTTCATGGCCTCGACGAGTGCGAGGTAGGAGTTCGCGTCGAACCGGCGGGTGAAGCGGTTGCCGTGGAAGTCGAGGTAGCTCTCCACGGCATACCTGCCGCCGTCGCCGAATGGGCTCTTGTCGGACTGCCACGACCGCTGGAACCGCTGGTTGAGTTCGGTCGGCGTGCGGTAGTTGAGCAGAGCCATACGGCGGGCGAGCGACAGGCCGCGGTGCGGGCCGTCGCCGTCGGGCGCGTCGTAGTAGTGCCCCCCGGCGAAGCGCGGGTCCATCTGGATCGCCGCGAGCTGGACGGAGTTGAGCGCGACCTGATCGGCGGTCGTCGTCGGCGGAGAGCAGAGAACGCCCAGGCGCTCGACCCGCTCGGGGTGCGTCACCGCCCACTCCAGGGCGTGCATGCCGCCCATCGAGCCGCCGATCACGCCCGCCCAGGAGTCGACGCCGAGCGCGTCGGCCAGCCGGACCTGCGCGGCGACCTGGTCGCGGATCGTGAGGAACGGGAAGCGCGATGCCCACTCGTAGCCGTCGGGAGCGATGCTCGCGGGACCGGTGGACCCCTGGCATCCACCCAGGATGTTCGGCGCGACGACGAACCACCGGTCCGTGTCGATCGGTGCGCCGGGACCGACGATGTCGCTCCACCAGCCCTCCGTCGCGTGCCCCGGACCCGCCTCGCCGCGCACGTGGCTGTCGCCGGTGAGGGCGTGCAGGATCAGCACGGCGTTGTCGCGCGCGGGGGAGAGCTCGCCCCACGTCTCGTAAGCCAGACGGATGCCGGGCAGGTTCGCGCCGCCCTCGGTGGCGAACGCACCGAACTGCGCGAACCGGCGCTCGCCGACCGGGTCGCCGTCGCGCCACGCCCCGGTCGCCGGCGGGCGCCCCAGCAGCAGCCGCGCGTCGGCCTCGGTCACCGGCGCCGAGGGCACCGTGTCTTCCGAGGTCTGCCAGTCCATCCCTCCATTGTCCCGGGTGGGGCCCCGACCCGGGTGAGTGTTACGGACGCACGACCGGTGGGGCGGGTGCAGCCTGGAGGGGCGGATGCGCCGGGATGCGGCGCGGGCGTCGTGCATCCGTCACGCGGCCGGACGCACGACACCCCGCGCCGGGCGGACCCGGGCGGGGTGTCGGTCTCCTGAGGAGGGGAGGATCAGGCGCGTGCGGCCTCCGAGACGCGTCGCGCCGCGGCGAGGGCCTGCTCGAGGTCGGCCTTCAGGTCGTCGATGTTCTCGAGGCCGACCGAGAGACGCACGAGACCCGGCGTGACACCCGAGGTGAGCTGCTGCTCCGGGGTCAGCTGGGAGTGGGTCGTGGATGCCGGGTGGATGACGAGCGAGCGCACGTCGCCGATGTTGGCCAGGTGGCTGAACAGGGTCAGGGCGTTGACGAACTCGCGGCCCGCGCCGACGCCGCCCTTGAGCTCGAACGACAGCACCGCGCCGACACCCTTCGGGGCGTAGCGGTTGGCCGCGGCGTACCAGGGCGAGGTCGGGAGGCCCGAGTAGTTCACCGAGGCGACGTCGGGGTGGTTCTCGAGCCATTCCGCGATCTCCTGCGCGTTCTGCACGTGACGTTCGATGCGCAGCGACAGCGTCTCGACGCCCTGGATGAGGTTCCACGCGCTCTGCGGCGAGATGGCCGAACCGAGGTCGCGCAGCAGCTGGACGCGCGCCTTGATGATGTACGCCAGGCCGTCGCCGACGGCGGCGGTGTAGACGGCGCCGTGGTACGACTCGTCCGGCGTGGTCAGGCCGGGGAAGCGCTCGGAGTGCTCGGACCACGGGAACGATCCGCCGTCGATGATGGCGCCGCCGATCGTCGTGCCGTGGCCGCCGAGGAACTTCGTGACCGAGTGCACCACGATGTCGGCGCCGTGCTCGAAGGGGCGGATGAGGTAGGGCGTCGCGATCGTGTTGTCGACGATGAGCGGCACACCGGCTGCGTGGGCGACGTCGGCGACGGTGCGGATGTCGAGGACGTTGATCTTCGGGTTGCCGATCGTCTCGGCGAAGAACAGCTTCGTGTTGGGGCGGACCGCACGACGCCACTCCTCGGCGTCGTCCTGGTTCTCGACGAACGTCGTCTCGATGCCGAGCTTGGCGAGCGTGTACTTGAAGAGGTTGTACGTGCCGCCGTAGATCGAGCTCGACGAGACGATGTGGTCGCCCGCCTGCGCGATGTTGAGGACCGCGAAGGTCTCGGCCGCCTGGCCCGAGGCGACGAGGAGGGCTCCGGTGCCGCCCTCGAGACCCGCGAGGCGCTGCTCGAGGACGTCCTGCGTGGGGTTCTGGATGCGCGTGTAGATGTTGCCGAACTCGGCGAGCGCGAAGAGATTCGCGGCGTGGTCGGCGCTGTCGAAGACGTACGACGTCGTCTGGTAGATCGGGGTGGCGCGGGCCTTGGTGACCGGGTCCGGAGCGGCGCCGGTGTGGATCTGCTTGGTCTCGAAGCGCCAGTTCTCGGGTGCGGACATGACGGGCTCCCTGCTCGGTGGTTCCTGCTCGGTGGTGGTTGATCGACGGACGGATGCCGCCGGTTCGACACTGACGTTACGAGCCGCATCCGGAGAGGACAACGGATCGGACACGCGGCGTAACGTGACGCGGTCCGGGCGTGTGCGCGAAGTGGCTAGCGTGGACGTCATGGCGAATCGACGTGCAGTGGTGACCGGGGCGAGCTCCGGGATCGGTGAGGCGGTCGTGCGCGACCTGCGGGCGAGAGGCTGGGATGTCGTCGGCGTCGCCCGTCGTGCGGCGCGCCTGGAAGCCCTCGACGCCGAGATCGGATCGCGTTCCTACGCGGCGGACCTCACGAGCCAGGCGGACGTCGCCGCTGTCGCCGCGCATCTCGCCGACACGGGTCCCGTGCACGCGCTCGTCCACGTCGCGGGCGGGGCGCGCGGCACGCAGCGGGTCGAAGACGGCGATGCGGCCGACTGGCGCTGGATGTTCGAGGCGAACGTACTGTCGGCGCAGCTGCTCACCGCGGCGTTGCTGCCCCTCCTGCGACGTGCCGCCGAGGCCGACGGGCACGCCGACACGGTCTACGTCACCTCGACTGCCGCGCAGACCGCGTACCCCGGCGGGGCCGGGTACAACGCGGCGAAGGCGGGGGAGTCGATGCTCGTCCATGCCCTCCGACTCGAGTTGAACGGTGAGCCGATCCGCGTCGTCGAGATCGCCCCCGGGATGGTGCAGACCGAGGAGTTCTCGCTGAACCGCCTCGGCGGCGACCGCGCCGCGGCCGAGAAGGTCTACGACGGCGTCGAGGAGCCGCTGACGGCCGCCGACGTCGCCGACGTCATCGGCTACGCGCTGACCGCGCCGGGTCACGTCAACCTCGACCTCGTCACGATGCGCCCGGTCGCACAGTCGGCGCAGCACCTGTTGGCGCGCGGGCGGCTGCGCCCGCGCAGCGACACGGACTGACCGAGCTCAGCCCGCCGGCGGAGCGTCGGCGAACGCCACCCGGGGCACGAAGACCAGCAGCACCGCGGCGAGGAATCCGCCGGCCGCGCAGATCGCCCACACGGTGAGGTAGCCACCGAGCGAGCTGGCGGTCTGCCCGGCGACACTGCCCGCCCCCGCCGCGAGCACGACGCCGAAGACGGCGGAGGAGAACGCACCGCCGATCGTCTTGGTGGTGTTGGTCATACCCGATGCCTCACCCGTCTTGCCGAAGGGCGCGGCCGCCGCGGCGGCGGCGGGCATGGCGCCGACGAGGGCGCCGCATCCGATCCCCGCGATCGAGAGGTTCAACAGCACCTGCCAGACCTCGACGTGGAAGGGCAGGAACAGCGCGTACCCGACACCCACGAGTGCGGCGGCGGCGATGAGCGCGAGGCGCGGGCTCACCCGTCGCGAGGTGACGGCGAACAGCACGGCGCCCACGATCAGCGACACGAGGTAGAGCCCGATGACATACGAGCGCTCGGTCGCATCCAGCCCGAGGCCGTATCCGAGCGAGGAATCGGTCCCCGCGTACGTCGACAGCGGCCCCTGCGCCCCCAGCAGGCTGATGCCGATGAGGAACGCCGTCGCCTGCACCGGCCACATGTCGGGGCGGGCGAGGACCCGCACGTCGATCACCGGGTAGGGGTGGCCCTTCTCGTGGAACACGAACACGGCGAGCAGGCCGACCCCCAGCACGAACAGCGCCGCGACCAGCAGCCAAGCGAGGCCGCCCAGTCGGAGCTCGCCGATGAGCCGCATCCACGCGAGTGCACCGGTCACCAGCAGCAGCCCCCACGCGAGCAGGACGACCCCCCACGTGTCGAGGCGGCGCTCGCCGCTGGGGGTCGATTCGGGCACGAACAGCCAGATGACGATCGCGATGAGGGAGACCGCGATCGCCGGCACCATGAGTGTGAGACCGAGGTCTCCGGTGGCCGCGTAGATCCTGCCCGCGGCGAGCGCGCCGATGATGGCCCCGGCCTCGAGTCCGACGACCAGCAGGCCGGCCGCGCGGCGGGTCGTCGAGACCCCGCGGTTCTGCTGACGGCCGCGTTCGAAGATGAGCGCGATCTCCAGCGGCAACCAGACGACGTAGAACCCCTGCAACGACCAGAACAGCAGGAAGGTCCAGAACGAGTCGGCGAAGACCAGCCCCCACGACGCGAGGGCGGTGAGGATCGCGGCGACGAGCAGGGTCCGCTTGTGGCCGAACATGTCGCCGAGCTTCGCGAGGATCGGGACGACGAGGGCGCTCAGCAGCAGCTGACCCGCCTCGAACCAGTTGACGTCGGCGTCGCGGATCCCCAACTGGAGCACGATGTCGCTGAAGAGGGGGACGTAGAACCCCTGCAGGATGCCGCTGACGATCTCGACGAGGATGAACCACCCGATGAGACCGGCGGTGATCCCCAAGGCTGAAGAACGCAGCCCCGAAGAGTGCGGGGTCGAGGAGCGCGCGGTGCCGGTCACGAGCGCGAGCCTAGCGCTGCACCGGCCCGCGTCCGCGGAGGCGGCCCTTCGCACGCCGTAGTCTGGGAGCCTATGGACGAAGGGATGCCGGTGGCCGCCGAGCGCGAGACGTTGACCTGGGATGATTTCGGCGGGGCGACCCGTGATCTGGCGCGATCGATCATCGCCGACGGGTTCGCGCCCGACATCGTCGTCGCGATCGCCCGCGGCGGCCTGCTGCCGGCCGGCGCGATCGCCTACGGGCTGGGTGTGAAGAGCTGCGGCGCGTTGAACGTGGAGTTCTACACCGGGATCGGCACCGTGCTCGACGCTCCCACCCTGCTCCCACCCGACCTCGACCTCGGCGCCCTCCCCGGCAAACGCGTGCTGCTGGTCGACGACGTCGCCGACAGCGGTCGAACCCTCGCGCTCGCGGTCAAGATGCTTCGCGAAGCCGGCGCCGACGTCCGCTCGGTGTGCATCTACACCAAGCCGGGGTCGATCGCGATGCCCGACTACTCGTGGCGCGAGACCGATCTGTGGATCGACTTCCCCTGGTCGTCCCGTGGGACCGTGGTCCAGGAGGACCAGGGGCTTCCCGCCGGCGCATGAGCGGGCGCTCGCTCGACGATCTGGCCGCCGACGGCCTGATCGACCCGGACTGGGCGCAGGCCCTGGCCCCCGTCGCATCCGACATCGCCGCCCTCGGCGACCGGCTCCGTGCCGACGAGCGGGGGTACCTCCCGGGCGGGCGTCACGTCCTGCGCGCCTTCGCGCGGCCGCTGTCCCAGGTGCGGGTGCTCATTGTGGGGCAGGATCCGTACCCGACCCCGGGGCATCCGATCGGGCTGTCGTTCGCCGTCGAGCGTCACGTCCGGCCGCTGCCGCGCAGCCTCGGCAACATCTACGCCGAACTCTCCGCCGATCTCGGCATCCCGCCCGCGTCCCACGGCGACCTGTCGGCGTGGACGGAGCAGGGTGTCATGCTGCTGAACCGCGTGCTGACCGTTGCACCCGGCGAGGCGGGCTCGCACCGCGGCTGGGGGTGGGAGCGTGTCACGGAGCACGCGATCCGCACCCTCGTGGCGCGGCCCGGTCCGCTCGTGGCGGTGCTCTGGGGGAGGGATGCGGCGAACCTCGCACCGCTGCTCGGCGAGACCCCGCGGGTCGAGTCGGCGCACCCGTCCCCGCTCTCGGCCCGCCGGGGCTTCTTCGGGTCGCGACCGTTCTCGCGCGTGAATGAACTCCTCGAGGCGCAGGGGGCGGCCCCGGTCGACTGGCGGCTGCCCGGCTGATCCGACGGCCTCGCGACCGACCCGTATGCTGGCGGCATGCTGGAGGACGAGTACGATCGCGACCGCCGTCGCCTGCCCCGTCACCTCCGCCGTCGACCGGAGCCCGAGCGCGGGTTCTCGTTCGCGCTGCGCCCTGCGGTGCGCACCGACATGCCGGATGTGCGCGAGATCTACAACTACTACGTCACCAACTCCGTCGTGACCTTCGACGAGAAGCGCTGGACCCACAGGCAGTGGGTGGAGAAGTTCGACCATCTCACGAAGCTCGGTCTGCCCTTCCTCGTCGCCGTCTCGCCCGGCGGACAGGTCCTCGGCTACGGTCTCGTCTCGCCGTGGACCGGCAAGAGCGGGTTCCGCTACACCGTCGAGAACTCCATCTACCTGGGTCAGGCGGCCACCGGCAAGGGGCTGGGTCGCGCTCTGTTGGAGGCCCTCATCTCCGCGTGCGAGGAGAAGGGCATCCGCGAGATGGTTGCGGTCATCAGCGACAAGGGGGCCGAGGCGTCGCTCGCTCTGCATGAGCGGCTCGGGTTCGTCGAGGTGGGCCGGATGGGACGCGTCGGGTTCAAGTTCGGCCGGTCCCTGGGCACGATCTACCTGCAGAAGCACCTGACCCCGAAGAAGAAGGACTCGATCCTCTCCCGCATCCGCGCGCGCTGAGTCACCTCGCCGGCACGTCCTCGCCGTCGGCCTGCACGCGATCGATGAGCGCGCGCCACGGGCCCGCGGCGGAGCCCTCGCCGAGCGACGCATGGCGGTCGCAGGAGTCGCCGGCGACCGCAACGTTCCACGAGAACCGGTCGGCGCCGGGAACGGATGCCGCGGGCTCCTCCCACGGGCAGGCGTCGATGAGCGGCATCCAGTCGTCGGCGTCCTGTTCCGCGATCTCCACGCGCCACGCGCGGCGCAGCCCGGCGAACCCGCCGCTGCGCACGACGACGATCGTCAGGTGGTCAGCGGGCTGGGTCATCCTCCACGACTCCGACGCTCGCCCACGCGGTGCGGACGGCGACGGCCTCCTCCGAGTCCTCACCCTACTCCCGCGCGGCGGTGTCGGCAGTGGCCGCCGCGAACTGGGCGAAGCTGGCTGCGGGGGAGAGTGAGCCCGAGGTCAGCGTGAGGTACCAGACGCGGCCCGCGCGTTCCCAGGCATGGCCGCCGAGGGCCGTCGCGACCAGGTGGAACGCTTTGTTCGGGATGCCGGAGTTGATGTGCACGCCGCCGTTGTCGCCCGAGGTCTCCACGAAGTCGCGCATGTGGGAGGGCTGCGGGTCCTTGCCGAGGACGTCGTCGTCGTAAGCGGTACCCGGGGCGGCGAGGGAGCGCAGCGCCGACCCGGTGACGGCCTCGGTGAAGATCTCGGCGCCGACGAGCCAGCTGGCGGTGTCCGCCGTCTGGCCGCGGTGGTGCTGGTCGGTGAGCGCTCCGAAGACGTCGGCGATCGACTCGTTGAGGGCACCGGACTGCCCCGAGTAGTCGAGGCCGCCGGCGCTCTCGATGACCCCGTGTCCCAGCTCGTGGGCGATGACGCTCAGCGAGCGGGTGAAGCCGGCGAACACCTCGCCGTCCCCGTCGCCGAACACCATGCGCTCGCCGTCCCAGAACGCGTTGTCATAGGCACGGCCGTAGTGGACGGTGGCCGCGAGCGAGCCGCTGCGGCCGTCGAGGCCGACCCGCTCGAAGGCCTCCCACAGGAAGGCGAAGGTCGCGCCGAGCCCGTCGTAGGCCTCGTCGACCGCGGTGTCACCGGTCGGGGCGGCGCCCTCCGCGCGGGCGGGCGTGCCGGGGAGCTCTTCGCGGTTCTGCGCGTCGGAGATCAGCCGGTCGGGGTCGGGCGCCGCCGAGACGACGAGGGCGTCACCGTCGACCGACAGGTCGAGGTGCGCACGCATCGGCGCGTAGGCGCGGGGGACGGCGAGGGTCGCGCGGGCGGCGGCGACGGCGTGCGGGAATCGCTCGGCCGGAGCGGCCGCGAGACGGGCGAGCAGATACGGCGGGACGATGGCGTGCATGCCGCCACGCTAGTCCCCGGCGCCGACACGGGGGTGAGGAGTCACCGCTCGCGGGGGTCGATGACGGGGATCGAGGCCAGCAGCCGACGGGTGTATGCGACCTGAGGATCGAGCAGGACCTTCTCGGTCGGCCCCTCCTCGACGACGCGACCGTCCGTCATGACGACGACGTCGTCGCAGAGGCTCTGCACGACGCCGATGTCGTGCGACACCATGACCAGGGTGAGGCCGTCCCGCCGACGCAGCTCCCTGACCAGCTCGAGGATCTGTGCGCGCACGGTGACGTCGAGGGCCGACAACGGCTCGTCGCCGACGAGGACCTCGGGGCGGTGGACGAGGGCGCGGGCAAGGGCGATGCGCTGCCGCTGGCCGCCCGAGAACTCGTGCGGGAACCTCTCCGCGGCATCCGACGGCAGCCCCACGTCGTCGAGCACCTCGCGCACGCGCGCGCGATGGTCTCCGGGGATCTCGAGAGCCGACAGAGGCTCAGCCACGATGCGGCCGACGCTCATCCGCGGGTCGAGCGAGCCGTACGGGTCCTGGAAGACGATGCCGGTGCGCCGCCGCAGCCAGTGCAGCGATCGGGCGCGGGCGCTGCCGTCGACGACGCGTCCGTCGAACTCGACGGAACCGGCGCTCGCGACATCGAGGCCCAGCAGCAGCCGCACGAGGGTCGACTTGCCCGACCCCGACTCGCCGATGATCGCCAGGGCGCTGTGCGCGCGGACGTCGATGTCCACGTCGTCGAGCGCCGTCGTCCAGCGGGCCGGCTCGAAGGCGCGGGACCGCGGCATCCGATACCGACGCGTCAGCCCGCGGGCCCGGATCAGATCGCTCACGAGTCCCCCCTCGGTCGCCACACGGTCGCCGTCGCATCCCGCAGCAGGGCCTGCGTCACGGGGGAGGCGGGGGAGCGCAGGAGCGTGCGGAGCGGTCCCGTCTCGATGACGCGCCCGGCGTCCAGCACGACTGCGTCGGTCGCGATCTGCGAGAGGACCGCGAGGTCGTGCGTGATGAACACGAGCGACATCCCGTCCTCGTCGACGAGGTGATGCAACAGGTCGAGGATCTCCGCCTGGATCGTCACGTCGAGGGCCGTGGTGGGTTCGTCGGCGATGAGCAGTCGCGGGCGGCAGGCGAGGGCCATGGCGATGGCGACGCGCTGTCGTTGCCCGCCCGAGAGCTGGTGGGGGTAGCGGCGGACGATCGCGTCGGGGTCGGGCAGGCGCACCCGCCGCGCCTGCTCGATCGCCCGCGACCAGGCCTGCGCCCGTGAGACGCCGCGCTCATGGATGCGGATCGATTCGGCGATCTGCCTCCCCACCGTCCGAATCGGGTTCAGCGCCGTCTGGGGCTCCTGGAACACCATGCCGATCTCGTCACCGCGCAGTCGCGCGAGATCGCGGTCCCGCAGCCCGACGAGCTCGCGACCGTCCCACCGGATGCTGCCGCCGACCTGTGCACCCTCGGGGAGGAGCCCGAGCATCGCGAGCGCGGTGAGGGACTTGCCCGACCCCGATTCGCCGATGAGACCGACGCGATCCCCGTCACCGACCTCGAGGTCGATGCCGTCGACGACCCGGCGGCCGCCGACGTCGATTGTGAGTCCCGCCACCGAGAGGGTCATGCCGTCACCGCCGCAGGGGCTTCCGCGCCCCGGGGGACGACACGACGCGACAGCGTGGGGTCGGTGGCGTCTCGGAGGGCGTCGCCGAGGAGGTTGAACCCCAGCACCGTCAGGGTGATGGCGAGCCCCGGCCAGACCACCGACAGCGGGTGGACGCTGATGAACCGCTGCCGGTCGGCCAGGAGCAGTCCCCAGGAGGGCTCGGTCACGGGGGCGCCGAAGCCGAGGTAGGACAGTCCCGCCTCGGCCAGCACGGCGACGGCCATGCCCCAGGAGAGCTGCACGATGAACACGGGGGCGACGTTCGGGAGCAGATGGCGCCACAGGTTCTGCCAGGGCGTCAGGCCCGAGGCCCGGCCCGCGAGGACGAAGTCGCTGTGGAGGACGCGCCGCAGCTCGGGACGGGTCACCCGTGCGATGTTGACACCGAACCCGATCCCGACCGAGACGATGACCACCAGCAACGAGCCGCCCCACACGGCCGAGATCATCATCGCGATCAGCAGCACGGGGAAGGCGATGAGGACATCGACCAGCACGGCCGTGCTCTCGCGCACCGGTCGGGGGGTGAGGGCGCCGAGCGCGGCGAGCAGCAGGCCGATGACCGTCGCGATGATCCCGGCGCCCACGGCGACGACGACCGTCGTGCGGGCCCCTGCCATGAGCAGGCTCAGGATGTCGCGGCCCGAACCGTCGGTACCGAGGAGGTGGGCGGCATCCGGCCCCGACCACCGGTTGGCGATGTCGACCCGTTGCGGATCGACGGGCGTCCAGAACAGGGCCACGGCTGCGACCACCAGGATCACGAGCACGACGACCACGCCGAAGCGGCCCGTGCCGGAGCCCCAGAGCCGTCGTGCCCACTCGAACCGCCGCATCACTCGGCCTCTCGCTGACGGGGGTCGAGCAGGCGGTGCACCAGGTCCACCACGAATCCGATGACGAGGACGAGTCCGGTGAGCACGAGCAGTTCGCCCTGCACCTTGACGAGGTCGCGGTTGCCGGTGTCCTCGACCAGCATGCGTCCGATACCGGGGAGGCTGAAAAGCTGCTCGATCACGACGGCGCCGACCATGATGCCCGCGACCTGCACGCCCAGGACGGTGACGACCGACAGCCCCACGCTCGGCAGACCGTGTCGAAGGAGCGCCTGCGTGCGGGTGAGTCCCTTCGCCGCCGCCGTGCGCACGAAGTCCTGGTTCAGCGCCTGCAGGGTGGCGGAGCGGACGAACCGCAGGAGCACCGCCCCCTCGACGACGCCGATGGTGAGGGCGGGCAGGATCAGGGCGCGCAACGCCGCGGCGGGGTCGGACCAGCCGGCGCGGGGGAAGCCTTGCGCGGGCAGCCATCCGAGGGTGACCGCGAAGACGACGACGAGCATCATCCCCGCCCACACCACGGGGACCGCGGCGAGGGCCTGAGCGCCGACCGAGACGAGGATGCCGTCGGGTCGACGACGTCGGACGGCTGCGTGCACGCCGAAGGGGATGGCGACGAGCAGGGCGATGACGAAGGAGAGGATGCCGAGCGGCACGGTCACCTCCGCCTTCTGCAGCAGCTCCGAGGCCACCGGCGTGCCGGTGAGCTGCGAGTTGCCGAGATCGCCCGTCAGGATGCCGCCGATCCAGTCGCCGTACTGGACGGGGAGAGGGCGGTCGAGTCCGAGCTGTGCGCGGAGGGCCGCGATCTGCTCGGGGGTGGAGTTCACGCCCGCGATCAGCTGCGCGACATCCCCCGGGAGGACGCGGAGGGTCGAGAAGATCAGCGCACTGGCGACGAGCAGGCCCAGCACCAGCAGGGCCAGTCGCGTCAGCGCGTAGCGGATCACCCCTCGCTCTTGGCCAGCTCTGCGACGTTCAGTCGCTCGTTGACGTTGACCGTCGGCATCCCGCTGACGGTCGACGCGACCGCGAGCACGGACTGCCCGTTGTAGAGCCAGTCGGCGGCATCGTCCTCGGACACGATCCGGGCGGCCTGCGCCAGCAGGTCGGCGGCGGCGGTGTCGTCGGTCGCGGCGACGGACTGCGCGTACAGCGACTGCACCTCGGGGTTGTCGTAGGTGAAGTAGTAGTCGGGGTTCGCCCAGTTCTCGAAGTCGCGTGCCTCGGTGTGCAGCACGAAGCTGAGCTCGTAGTCCTTGTTGACGTACACGTCGTTGATCCACGTGGGGAACTCGACCGGGTTCACCTGCAGGGTGATCCCGACGTCGCGGAGGTTCGAGACCAGGATCTGCGGGATCGTGGTGCCGTAGGCCGACGGGATCGTCAGCGTGAGCGAGAGGTTCTCGGCTCCGGCATCGGCGAGCAGGGCACGCGCGCCCTCGGGGTCGAAGGGGGCGACGTCCGTGAGGTCCTCGTAGCCGGGGTCGAGCGACGGGATGGGGCCGCCGAGGACCTTGCCGGCGCCGAGGGCCTCGACGATCGCGTTCTTGTCGATCGCCTGACGGATGGCCGTGCGCACCTTCTGGTCGGCCAGCGGTCCGGTCGTCTGGTTGAAGGCGAGGGTGCCCTTGTCGGTCGAGTCGCCGAGTTCGAGGGCGAAGTCGCCGTTCGCCTCTACCTGGTCCTTCAGGTTCGCGTCAAAGCCGGTGAGCACGTCGAACTCGCCGGCGAGTGCGCCGCTGAGGGCGGCCTGGTTGTCGCTCACGTACGAGAACACGACCTCAGCCGCGGCGGCGGGGGTTCCCCAGTAGTCGGCGAACCGCTCGAAGGTGATGCTGTCGCCCTCGCGCCAGTCGGTGAGCTGGAAAGGCCCGGTCCCGTTCGCGGCGGTCTTGCGGTCGATCGTGTCGCCCTCCTTCAGAACGAGTCCGGCGCGGCCGGTCAGATTCCACAGCAGGGTCGAGTCGGGTGCCTTCAGGGTGAGCGTGATCGTCTGCCCGTCGGCGACGATGCCCGTGACGTTCGCCAGTCGCGCGGAGTCACGGAACGTCGGGGTGTCGCGCACCTGCGTCAGCGACCACACGACGTCCTGCGGCGTGAGGGGCTGGCCGTCGTGGAAGGTGACGCCTTCGCGCAGGGTGAAGGTGTAGGTGAGCTTGTCATCCGAGACCTCGTAGTCGCTCGCGAGCGCCGGAACGATCTCCTGGTCGGGTGTGCGCGCCACGAGGCCCTGGTACACGTTGTCGATGAGGATCTGATCGAGGGCCGCGCCGGCGGTCTCGCGGATGTCGAGGTTGCCCGGCTCGAGGACGAGGCGCACGGCGACGGATGCGTCGGGGTCGGGGGTCCCGGACGAGGCGGAGGGCCCCGGCTGCGAGCCGGTGCAGCCGGACAGGAGCAGGGCGCCGGCGGCGAGGAGCGCGGCGGCGGCCAGGGCGGTGCGGCGAAGCATGTGCGTGGGGGATCCTTTCAGCACGATGGGGCGTCGTCATCGCCGCCGCTCCATCGGAGTGCTCGGGTGCGCGTTACAGCCTAGAGTCCCGGGCGTGGACTTCCGTCACCGACCGTCATGTGCTGCTCTGAGGGCGGCTGCGAGCTCGACGGGGCGCTCCTCCTGCACGTTGTGCGCCGAGTCCAGCTCGACGTGCCGGGTGGTCGGCAGCCGACGGAGGAACTCGTCCCGATCGGCCTGAGTGAGGAACCCGCGGGTGCCGGTGACGAGAGTGACGGGCGCGGTGACGGCGGCCAGGTCGTCCCACCCGGCGGCGGACAGGATGCCGGCATCCGCCCGCTGTGCCGCGTCGACCGCGTCCGCGGCCTCGGGGTCGGCGGCGAGCCGGTTGGCGAGGTGGGCGTAGTGGTGCTTCCACTCGACGCGGCCGTCGGGGCGGATGCGGGAGTTCAGCGAGACGCCCCGGGTGGCGGCCTCGCGCGACCCGCCGAGCCCGAACGACAGCGCGCGTTCGACGAGGTCCTCGCGGCTGGCCCAGTCGGTCGGGCCCGCGAAGAAGGCGCGGATCGAGGCGGCCGCGCCGTTCGGGTCGATCCCAGGGGAGATGTCGACCAGGACGAGGGCGTCGACGAGCTCCGGATGCCGCGACGCGAGGGCCGCCGCCGCGAGCCCGCCGAGCGAGTGACCCACGAGGGCCTGCGGACGGCCGAGTGTCCACGCGGCGACGGCGGGGGCGATGTCGTCGGCGATGGTCGCTCCCGTGTAGCGTGCGTCCTCCCGCCACGACGAGTCGCCATGCCCCGGCAGGTCGAGGACGAGCGCCGGGAGTCCGGTGGCGAGGATCGTCGTGTCCCACGTGTGGGCATTGAGTCCGGCGCCGTGAAGGAGCGTGAGCTCCGGGGGGAGGGCCGGGTCGCCGAATCGCAGGGCGCTCACGGTGCGGCCGTCCGAGAGGTGCTGGGTCAGCCGCTGCACCGGGGGAACCGGGACGCCCAGGGCCTCGGCCTGGGCGGGGAGGTAGGAGAACTCGTCGAAGGCGTCGTCGCTCACGCTCCTCATTCTCCTCGATCCCGGGTACAGCGGGCGCCGCTAGGGTGACGGCATGAGCGAACCGCAGCGCGTGCACCTGGCTCGAGCGGCCCGACCGGCCTACGACGCCCTGGAGGCGTTCGCGAAGACGGTCGGCGACCTCGCCGCCGATGCGGGGATCGACGCGCGGATGCGCGAGATCGCCCTGATCCACGCCTCGCAGCTCAACGGCTGCGCCTACTGCGTCCGCGTCCACAGCGACCGTGCCGTCAAGGCAGGGCTCACAACCGACGTCGTCGCCCAGATCGCGGTGTGGCGGGACTCGGGTGTCTTCAGCGAGCGCGAACGCGCGGCGCTCGAGCTCACCGAGGCCTACGTCTTCATCCACGAGGACGGTGTCCCGGACGAGGTCTACGACCGGGTCGGCGGCATCCTCTCCGAGGAGGAGTACGTCGCCCTCAGCTGGCTGCTCGTCTCGATAAACGCCTTCAACCGCGTCGCGATCGCGGGGCGCTACCCGGTGCCCGGGCGTTCGGCGTCGCCCGCACCGTGACGGTCCACGACGTCCCCGGTGCGTTCAACGTCCGCGACGTCGGGGGGCTGCCCGCCGAGGGCGGGGTCACGCGCGACGGCGCCCTGTTCCGATCGGGGCACCTCGCCCACCTGACGCCCGAGGGCCGCGAGCGGCTCGGCGCGTTCGGCATCCGTCGCATCGTGGATCTGCGCGACGAGCAGGAACGACGATACGACCCGTCCCATATCGACGGTCTCGACGTCGAGACCGTGTGCCTGCCGATGTTCGCGGGGTCCGCCGCCTCGTTCTTCGACGACGACCTCTCGCTCGACGACCTGTACCGGGCGCTCATCGTCGGCTCCGCATCGAGACTCGTCGACGTGGTGCGGGCGGTGAGCGCGGTGCAGCCCGTGCTCGTCCACTGCACCGTCGGCAAGGACCGGACTGGCCTGTCGGTCGCGCTCGTCCTCGCTGCGGCGGGCGTCGACGAGGATGCCGTCGTCGCCGACTACGCCCGGACCGAGACGCTCCTGCCGGCAGCGCGGAACGAGAACGTCCTGCGGTTCCTCCGCGCGCGATACCCGCACGCACGGCATCTCGAGGACCTCGCGACCCGTTCGCCCGCACCCACCCTCCGCGCCGTCTTCGACGACCTGCGGCTGCGATACGGCGGCGCCGTCGAGTACCTGCGGGCCCACGGTCTCGGTGACGACGAGATCGCCGACCTGCGGCGCGCGCTCATCGTGTGACGGGCCTCAGCGACGGGGCACGTACCGCCCGTCCGCGAGCCCGGCCTCGATCTCGAACCGGTTGGTGAGCGGGTCGCGGCCCGCGAACAGGTAGAGCAGCGGCATGAGCATGCCGTACCGCCGCCACTGCTCGCGGTGGACCGACTCGTGCGCGAGGAGGCGATCGTCGATGACTCCTGTGCCGGTGAGGAAGCAGCCGCCGACGCAGACGCCGCCGCGCCCGTACGTCGCCCCGGGCATCCCGCGGAAGACCCACAGACCCGCGCGGCGTTCGATCCGGCCGGTGGACCAGAGCGTCCCCCACGCGAAGCCGAAGGCGGTGCCGGCGAGGTAGCCGAGGCGGCTGAGCGGGGAGTCGAGGAGGATGCCGGGGATCCACCGGTCCCATCGACGACCTCGCTCGACGGCGCGGGCGGCGCGCTCCTCCCAGCCCGCCGGGGGCACCGGGCTCACGCGAGTGCTCCCAGCAGTCGCAGGATGGTGCCGAGGTCCTCGACCGCGGCGTCGCGACTGGCCGGGGCGAATCCCGACAGCGAGGCGCCGACCAGCGGCATCCGCTCGCGCAGGCGGCCGATGGCGGCGATGACCTCGGCGGGCTGAGCGCCGAACGGGACGGGCTCGAGCACCCCGATGACGGTCGCCGGGTCGAGCACGTCGAGGTCGATGTGCACGTAGACCGCCTCGGCGCCCGTCGCCGCAACGGCCTCCGCGAGCGCGGCAGGGTCGGCGAGGGCGTCGGCGGACAGCATCGAGATGGGGGATGAGTCGAGCAGGTCCGCCTCGGCATCGTCCAGAGCGCGGGCACCGACCAGCACCGTGCGTGCGTCGGTCGCGGGCGGGGCATCGGTGAAAGGCCCGGGCGCGACGGCGGCGCGCAGGGCCATGCCGGCGAGGGCGCCCGAGGGCGAGGATTCCGGGGTATGCAGATCGCCGTGGGCGTCGAACCAGACGACGGCGAGGGACGGATGCCGCGCTGCCGCCGCCGCGATCCCGGGGAGCGCGACCGCGCAGTCGCCGCCCACGATGACCGCGGGGTCGTCGGCTGCGGTGACCACGTCGGCGATCGCCTCCCGCACACGGGCAAGGGTGCTGAAGCGACGGATGCCGGTGCCGAGCGATTCGCCCGCCTCGGTGGGCACCTCGATGCGAGTCAATGCGGAGCGGGGAAGGTCGTCGGCGATCGCCTCGGCGCCGTCGATGAGGCGCATCGCGCGGGCGGACGGCGAGCCCTGCCACTGCGGGGCGACGAAGAAACGGGTCATGGGCACCTCCGGGGAGCAGGACGGCGCCGGACCCATCGGTCCGGCGCCGTCCGTGCGGATGTTACTGCTCGATCGCGCCGGCGTTGCCGCCGGTCTTCAGGGCGGCCAGTCGCGCCTCGACCTCGGTGAGCTCGCCGATGTCCTCGAGCTGGTTGAACTGCGCATCGATGGACGACGCGGCGATCTCGGCCTTGCCCGCGGCGAGCGCCTCCTGCCGGCGGACCTTGTCCTCGAAGCGGCCGAGCTCGCTCGTCGGGTCGAGGACGTCGATCGACTTGACCGCGTCATGAACCTTGTTCTGGGCCTCGGCGGTCTTGGCACGGGCGAGCAGCTCCGAACGCTTCGACCGCAGCTGGTCGAGCTTCTGCTTCATGCCGTTGAGGCCGTCCTTGAGCTTCTCGACGACCTCGGTCTGCGCGGCGATCGAGGGCGCGATCGCACGTGCCTCGTTCTCCTCGCTGATCTGGCGCTGGAGGGCGATCTTCGCGAGGTTGTCGAACTTGTCGGCATCCGTCGTGTTCCCGGCGCTGCGCAGCTCGTCGGCCTTGCGGCTGGCGGCGATGGCCTTGTTGCCCCACTCGGCTGCGGCCTTCACGTCCTCGTCGTGGTCGCGCTCGAGCAGACGCAGGTTGCCGATGGTCTCGGCGATGGCGGTCTCGGCGTCGGCGATGTTGTTCGTGTAGTCCCGGACGAGCTGGTCGAGCATCTTCTGCGGGTCCTCGGCGGAGTCGAGGAGGGCGTTGATGTTCGCCTTCACCAGGGTCGAGATGCGGCCGAAGATGGACTGCTTTGCCATCGTGTTTCCTTTCCTAGCGGGAGGTCGTGGTGTCGAGGTCGGTGTGGAGGTCGTGCGTCGGCGTCGGCGGAAGATCAGAAGCGACCGCCTCCTCTGCGGGATCGTGAGCCGCCGCTGCTGCGTCGGATCGACCCACCGCTGCGTCCGCCGCTGCGGCGGGACGAGCCGCCGAACCCGCCGAACCCGCCGGACGAACGGCGGGATCCCCCGCCGCCGAGCAGTGAGCCGAGGACGATGCCGCCCAGCATGCCGCCGAAATCGCCCCCACCGCGACTGTTTCCGCCGCCGGCGAACGAGCCGACGTCGTTCTGCGCGAGACGGGTCGCCTCCCCGGCGAGGGACGAGGCGTGCTGGGCCAGCGCGAGCGCTCGTTCGGGGTCGCTCTCCTGGGCCTGGGTCGCCTGGACGAGAGTGGCACCGGCCTCGGCCAGCCGCGTGCGGGCGGTGGCACCCACCGCACCGCGCCGCGACCGGATGAACTCCTCGGCGGTCGACACCTGGGCTCGGGCCTGGAGGAGGGTCTGCGCGAGGACGCTGCGGGCCCGGTCAGCGCGCTGCTGCGCGTCTCTGACCTCGCCGAGCGCGCTGTCGATGGCGGTGTTCGCGCGCTCGAGCAGCGTCAGTGCCGCGAGGGGGTCTCGGTTGCCGCCGGTCAGGTCGTTGCGGGCCGCGTCGAGGTTCTGCCGGGTGGCGGCGATGACGGGCGCGAGCCGCGACTCGGGATCGGGCGTCGCCGCCGCCGCCGCGAGATCCGCCTCGAGCTCGGTCACGAGAGCGGCGCCGTCGCGTTCGGCCGCCTGGAGGTCGGCGGAGAGCTTCGTGAGGGCGTCCTGCAGCTGGGCCGCCTGCGCAACCGCCTGCTCCGCCGCACGGATGCCGACGGTCGCCCCCGCGCCGTCGCCTGCCGCGACCTCGCGCTGCGCCTCGGCGAGCCGCGCGTCGGCGAAGGTGAGTCGGTCGCGGGCCTGGGCGGGGTTGTCGGCGACGGCGCTCAGGGCGTCGGCGCGGTACTCGGCACGGAGCCGGGTGAGCAGCGTCTCCGACTCCTCCGTCCGGGCGCCGACCTCGGCGCGACGCTGCTGGATGTGGGTCAGCGCCTCCGGCGCGTTCCCGGCGAGGTCGCGGAGTGCCTCGAGCGCATCGGTCTTCTCCGCCAGCGTCGCGGCGGCCGACCGGCAGAGGTCGAGGATCTGCTCGTACCCGGCGCGGCGCTGCTCGGGGGAGTCCGGCGTCTCGTCATCCATCTTCTGCTGCAGCGAGAACGCCTGCTGCAGCGAGTCCCGCGCCGCGGTGATCGCCTGCTCGAACTCGACCGTCGCGGCATCCCCGAACTCCGCCTTCGCGAAACCGAGCTCCTGCGTGCTCGTCGAGACGGCGTCGTCGGTGCGCACGAGCGCGGCGCCTGCCTGCCGCTCGAGTTCCTCGAGAGGGACCTGCTTCTTCCCGGATGCGAGGCCCGAGCCGCCCCGGCGGCGACGCACGAGCGCCCACACCACGAGACCCGCCAGAGCGGCGACGACGAGGACGACGACCCAGACGACCCCGCCGAAGCCTCCGGATCGCGCCTGTTCGAGGCCGTCCGCGGCGGCGACGCCGGCCCCCGCCCAGTCGCCGTCGCTCAGGGCGGGGCGGACGCGGTCCTGCTCGATGCGGGTGATGGCGTCCCCGGCGATTGGGCCGCTGGAATCCGCCGAGAGATAGTACGCGCGACCCTCGGTCGCGATCGCGAGGAGGTACTGGTCGGGACCGAGGTTGTTGCGCTCTGCTGCTTCGTTCGCCCAGTCCTCGGCGCTCGTCGGATCGGTGAAGTCGTCGACGTAGACGACCCAGAGGCCGATACCGGTGTCGTCCTGGAGCTGGGTGAGACGGGCGTCGAGACGCGATTCCTGTGCGTCGGTGAGGACGTCCGATGCGTCCAGTACACGGCTCGCGCCGAGGGCGACGGGCTCGGTCGCTGCGGCAGGGGCAGCCACCACGACGCCGACGACGATCGCGAGCGACACCGCCACGACGGACGCCAGGCGGGATCGCATCGTCCAGACCTCCGGGAGTCGCTCGAGTGCGGTCGGAACCGCCTGTCGCGAGTCTATGCCGCGACCCGTATGTCTCGGTACCGGCATCCGGCCGGAGCGCCTGTGCGTTCCCTCTGTGTTCCTGATCTAGGCTTCCCGGTTCGGGAGGTGTCGATGGACGACCGGTACGGAAGCGACGTTCTCGCCACGGGATGGCGCGACAAGGGACGGCCCACCGTCACCACGGTGCCCGCCGAGCGCGGACTCGTGGTCGAGATCGCGCTCGACGACTTCGTGGGTGCTGTGACCGGCGTGACCGCGGGCCATGTCGAGCTCGAGGACCGGCACGGCCGCGTGCGTCTGTTCCCCCTCGGCGGCGGATTTTTCGTCGATGGCGCGCCCGTGCAGCTCGTCCCACCCCGCGCGGCGGCCCCGGCGGGACGAACGCGCACGGCGTCCGGGTCGTTCGCCGATCCGCAGGCGCGCGCCCGCGTCGCCCGCGCGTCGCGGATCCTCGTCGAGGGCCGCCACGACGCCGAACTCGTCGAGAAGGTGTGGGGCGCCGACCTCCGGATCGAGGGCGTCGTCGTCGAGTACCTGCAGGGCGTCGACCTGCTCGAGGACCTGCTGCGCGACGAGCCGCCGAGCGCCGACCGCCGCTATGGCGTGCTCGTCGACCACCTCGTCCCGGGCTCGAAGGAGACCCGGATCGCCGAGCAGATCCTCCGCGGTCCCCACGGCCGGTTCCTGAAGATCGTCGGCCATCCCTACATCGACGTCTGGCAGTGCGTGACGCCGCGCGCGCTCGGCATCTCCGCCTGGCCCGAGGTGCCCCGGGGGATCGAGTGGAAGAAGGGCGTCAGTCGTGCCCTCGGTTGGCCCGCCGATGACCAGGCCGACATCGCTCAGAACTGGCAGCGCATCCTGGGGTCGGTCACGACCTACCGCGACCTCGACCCCGCCCTCCTCGGCCGTGTCGAGGAGCTCATCGACTTCGTGACGGCATGAGCGGGCGGCGCAAGGGCAGGCCCGCGGGAGCGCCCGACACCGCGGGATACCCTGGTCGCATGCCCGACCCCGATGCGCCCGAGGCTGCGCCGCGCTTCCGCGACAAGCCCGTGTCGTTCGTGCGCCGGAGCGGTCGCATGAGCGACGCGCAGGAGCGGGCCTGGGACGAGCTCTCGAGCACGTACCTGCTCGAGGTCGAGCGGGATGCCGCGGCCACCAGCATCCGCCCCGGTTCCACGGTCGACCCGGCCGCGGAGTTCGGCCGTGAGGCGCCGCTGGTCGTCGAGATCGGGTCGGGTCAGGGGCACGCGATCGTGCACGCCGCCTCGGCGGCGCCCGGGACCGATTTCATCGCGGTCGAGGTGTTTCGCGCAGGCTTGGCCCGGACGATGCTCGACGCCGACCGTGCGGGGGTACGGAACCTCCGGCTGGTCGAGGCGAACGCGCCCGAAGTCCTGGAGCACCTGCTGCCCGAGGCATCCGTCGACGAGGTCTGGATCTTCTTCCCCGACCCGTGGCACAAGACCAAGCACAACAAGCGTCGGCTGGTCGCCGACGGCTTTCCCGCGCTCGCCGCCCGCGCGCTGCGCGACGGCGGTCTGCTGCGGCTGGCGACCGACTGGGAGGAGTACGCGCTGCAGATGCGCGACGTCCTCGCCGAAGCGGCCGAGTTCGAGCCCGCGTTCGAGGGGGAGTGGGCGGAGCGGTTCGAGGGCCGCATCATGACCGCGTTCGAACGCAAGGGCGTCGTGAAGGGGCGCGACATCCGCGACCTGACGTACCGCCGCCGGCCGCGGACGCCGTGATGGTGCGCGCCGACGCGGGGGCACGTCCGTACATCGACGTGCGCGTCGTGCCGGCGCTGCTCGTCTGCCTCGCCGCTCCCGCGTTCTTCGTCCTGCTGACGCCGTGGCTCGGGTGGGTGCTGCTCGCGATCGGGCTCGGGGTCGCGGCGGTCCTCGAACGGCGGGATGCCGCGGGATCCGCTCCCTCGCTCACCCGCGATCTCTCGCTCATCGCGATCGGCATGCTGATCGTGAGCGTCATCCCGCTGAAGGCGGAGCTCGACGACGCGGCGATGATCCGCTTCACGCTCGCCCTCGGCGGCGCGGTGCTGGTGCCGTACCTGGTGTCGCGGTTCGTCTACCGCGATCATGCGATCCGGTTCCCCTGGCGCGGCGGCGGGCGGTGGACGGCGTGGCAGTGGGCGTGGCTGGTCGCCGTACTCGTGCTGGGGTGGTTGATCCTGCCGTTCTACTTCATCACCTCCGGCGTCTACGAGAACTGGCCCGTCGTCGACACCCCGGACCTCATCGCGCGCCTGTTCGTCGGCGTGGGCGCGGTGGGCATCTGGGATGAGCTGTTCTTCATCTGCACGTGCTTCGCGTTGCTCCGGCGGCACTTCGCCGACGCGACGTCGAACGTGCTGCAGGCGATCGTGTTCGTCTCGTTCCTGTGGGAGCTGGGCTACCGCGCGTGGGGACCGGCGCTGACGATCCCCTTCGCTTTGCTGCAGGCGATCATCTTCCTGCGGACGAAGTCGCTCGCGTACGTCGTGACCGTCCACCTGCTCTTCGACGCCGTGGTCTTCGGCGTGCTGGTCCACGCGCACAACCCGGGGCTGCTCGACGGGGTCTTCCTCGTCCCGTCGCCGTGACCCTCAGCGTCAGGCGCTGACGGCGGAGGCGGTCGCACGCCCCGAGGTCGCGTATGCGACACCCAGGACGACGAGGACGATCGCGGCGGTGCCGCTGGCCACCATGAGGACGGATCCGCCCGCGGCGTGATCGCCGCCGGAGATCGCGAACGTGTCGGCGAGGGACATGCCGGGTCCGAAGGATGCCGCGAAGTAGGCGGGCGCGCCCCCGGCGATGATCGCGAGGTATGCGGCCGTGACGACGCGGGTGGATGCGGTGGGCACGAGGATCGCCGGGACGAGGACGACCAGCGCGAGACCGATCCCGATGCACGCGAACACCCAGGGCGCGGGGGTGAACACGGTCTCACCGCGTGACGCAGCCACGGCGCCGATCTCCCCGAGGGTGAGCCCCGGCGCAGCGGCGAGCGGGTTCCACACCGAGATCTGGAGCACCATCACGACGGCGTACGCGGTGACGGCGAGGGCGCCGAGGACAGCGATGGACGTGCGCAGTGATCGCGTCGACATGCGCTGAGCATGGCACACGACCCGCTGTCGAGGCATCCGTGTCGCTCATCTGGTGGAGGGTGTCAAGCCCCGCGTTCGCGGGTCGGCGCGGTGCGAGCCTGGCCGAAAGATGAAGGAGGGCCCCTCATGGCCGACGAGAAGGATCCGCACGCGACACTGATCGACCTGCTCCCGAAGTTCCGCTTCGCGATGGTCACCACGATGAACGAGGAGGGCGCTCACACGGCGCGGCCCTTGACGGTGCAGGACCACGAGTTCGACGGCGATCTGTGGTTCATCGTCGGCCGTCGGTCCTCGGTCGTGGCTCACGTCGCGACCCGGCCGCAGGTCGGGGTTGCGCTGAGCACCAACGACGCCTGGGTGTCCATCGCGGGAAACGCCGAGGTCGTGGACGACCTCGAGCGACTGCGCGAGTACTGGTCGCCTGCGGTCGAGGCCTGGTTCCCCGACGGGCCCGAGGACCCGAACGTCACGCTGCTCAAGATCGATGCGGCGTCGGGGGAGTACTGGAGCAGCCCCGGTGGTCTCGTCGCTTCGGTTGTGAGCCTCGTGAAGTCGAAGATCACGGGTGAGCCGTACGAGGGACGCAACGACACCGTCGAGCTGTGACGATCCCGCACGGAGGGGGCCTGTCAAGGCCCTCCGTGGCGCGGATGTCGCCCCGTAGCGTCGCCGCCGCGTGACCGACAGCGACCGGAAGGACCGCGATGAGCGACACGAACGGCTCGGATGAGCACAACACCCAGGGCGTAGCTGACGAAGGCGCCGAGGCCGACACGGCGTCGGGCGGTTCGCCTGATGAGAACCCGCCCGTCACCACTGACGAGGACGGCACCCCCATCGAGAACCCCTCGGGCGGCTGAGTCCGTCAGGTGACAGGTCTGCCGTCACGCGAGGATGTCCGTCCTTCGCGTGACGGCAGTTGTGCGCACGGGGTCGCGTGACGGTGCGCGGGGGTCGCGGGCGGCGTCAGAACATCGCGAGCAGCGACGGTCCGAAGGCCACCAACAGTGCGACGGGGACGACGAGCAGCCCGATGGCGGCGATGCCGATGGCGGCGATGGTGCCGAGCACGGAGAGTACGGCCGCGGAGGTAGCGCTACCCGCGCGGGCGACGGAGGACGACGGGGTGGGGAGAGTCGCGGTAGCCATGCTTCGACGCTACGAATCAGCCGGGGTTCGGCGCGTCCACCGCAAGGGTGGCCGGGGTCATCCTCGGGGATGATCCGGGCCGTCAGAACGGCGGAGGTCCGCATCCCCTCCCGCCCCCCCCGGCATCCGCCCCCCCGACGTCGAGACTGCACGTTCGCCTCGAGACTGCGCCTCCATGCCGCATCCTCGTCGCGCGGGCGCAGTCTCGCGAGCAGGGTCTGCACAGCCGCGATCGCTAGACTCGTGGCGGGCCTCACCCCGGCCCCCGGACGAGGGTTCAGTACCCGGTGAGCGACAAGACTGGCCAGGAGGTCAGTGATGTTGTCGTGGATCGTGCTCATCGTCGCCGGGATGCTCGAAGCGGTCTGGGCCACCGCGCTCGGTCGCTCCGAAGGCTTCACGAAGCTGTGGCCGACGGTCACGTTCGGTGTGGCGCTCGTCGCCAGCATGGGTGGTCTCGCCTTCGCGCTGCGCGAGATCCCGACGGGCACCGGCTATGCCGTGTGGGTCGGGATCGGGGCATCCCTCACCGTCGTCTGGGCCATGGTCACCGGCGCGGAGTCCGTCTCGCTCGTCAAGGTCCTGCTGATCCTCGGGCTGGTGGCCTGCATCGTCGGGCTGAAACTGGTCTCGGACTGACCTCGCGGGCTGTCAACCCCGAGCGTCCGCGTCGACTCCTGGTTAGCGTCTGATCCACAGACGACACCGACAGGCGGAGGGTGACATGTCCGGCGACGACCGCAGCACCGACGAGAACGCGTACGAAGGACCCGACGTGGAGCTTCCCACGCACGACGGGGCGGTGCCGGGCGGCATCCCTCCCTCCGGGCACCCCGTCGACCCGGACGACACCCGCGACGGCGACTGACCGCCGCGGGAACGACGAAGGGGACCCGGCGCGATGCCGGGTCCCCTTCGTATCCGTGTGCTCCTGGCTGGAGGACGTTCGAATCTCGTCGCGGGCGCTCAGATCGTTGATTTCACGGGTGAAGGCTGGTGAGCTCGACCTAAGCGAGGACCGGATCCGGACTCCGATTTCGGACGTTCGCGGGTGCGTCATCGAGTCGATTGGGAGGGTTCGAAACTCGCTCACAGCGGAGGAGATCGGTCGTATGGTTGAAGCCTACGAGAGGGGCGCGACGATCAGGGTTGTCGCTGCGGAGTTTGGGCTGAACCGCGAGACGGTGATGCGGCACCTCCACAGGTCGGGCGCGAAGCTGCGCCACCAAGGGCTGGACGAGGCCGGCGTCGCGAAGGCGCGGGAGCTCTATCTATCGGGTGAGACTCTTGCGAAAGTGGGCGCAGCTCTCGGGGTGGCTCCCGGCACCGCTGGTCGCTATCTGCGCGCCAGTGGCGTGGCGCTGCGGCCGCCACTGTTCCCATCCGGTCGGTCATCGTTGTCTGAGTGAGCAGCAGACTTGGCCACTACGGACGTGCAGGGGCGAGGATGCGGCTACTGGTCTCGTGTAGCGAGCCCCCGGCGAGAAAGGCAGATGGCCGTGGGAAGCACTCGCCGGCGGAGCGTTCGCTTCTCAGAGGCACGCGCGGATCGAATTCGTCCCGAGGCTGCGGAGGTCCGAAAGACGGACTCATCGTGTGCGGGCAGCCGGGTCAGTTGGTGAAGGCGAACGCCGGTTCGTACCCGGGGGCGAGGTCTTCGTAGAGGGTTGTGGGCGGTACGCGGTCCCAGACGTGCCCGAGAAAGAGGGCGAATGGGCCACTCGCCACCATCACGACGTGTAAAGGGGTCCCGGCGAGGTTGCGTCTGATCCAGTCGCGAATCGCAACGGCGGCCGCAAGCGTGGCGGCCCCATCGGTGAAGAGCCTACGGTTCGGGCCACCGTCAACGGTAAGGGCGACGAGTCGGCTGATGTCGGTTCGGTTCGCGAACGCGGTGGCGACATCGTTTCGTCCGGTGGTGGACATCTCCAACACGACGGCGACGCCTGCGGCTCCGTCTGTGCCGAGGTGGGTGTCGTGAAGGATGTGGACGGCGGGTGTGGGCGTTGGTGAAGTGGTCGGTGCCCACAGGACACCTCGGTCGTACGCGGCGATGTCGAATCCGGCGACATCGCGCAGCGCGGCACCCACCGCAAACCAGGTCGGAAGTCGCATGGCGCCTCGAACGGCGACGTCTGTTATTCCGCGTTGACGAAGTTCCTGACGAACATGAGCGAGGTCGGCGGGGAGACGTGTCTGCCAGTCGGCAGGGTCGATGAGTCCTCGCCGCGTTTCGGGGGTAGTTCCGCGGAACCTATCGACCCAGTCCACGGTGATAGCGTCATCGTTGCCGACAGGAACCCGGTCGAGGGCATGGACAACGACGAGGGCACGGGGTTTCCCGACACGGAGCCCAAACTTGTCGATGAATCCGCGAAGTTCTTCGGCGGTGCGGACTCCTCGTGTGGTCTTCACCCATTCGCGCATCTCGGTGAGTGCGATGGCAAGGGACTCGGGGCCGGGCTTAACTCCCGCTCCTACTGCCGCGTCATCGACTTTGTCGCGCCAGTCTTTCTCCGTCTGCCCGAGCTGGATCTCAAGAACATCAAGAAAGTCGAGTAGCTCCTCCACCGTGCAGCCAGCGCTAGTGGCGACCGTGGCCAGGGCCCCCTGTACCGTGGCGGCGCGTGCGCGGCGTAGCCTCGGTCCAAGCCGGTTCAAGCGGTCACGTTCTCGAAGGAGAACGTCGTCCGGGTCGATTGGACGGCTGGTGACGAGCACGATCCCGTCGTCAGGTCGCCCGAGACTGTCCCAGGAGGAGTACAGCCGCCTGATGAGTGAGGTGGTGTTGGGGGCGGTCAGCCACGCGATATTCACCAGTCCGGCGGAAGAGACGGCTGCCTTCACTTGAATGTACCGGCAGCTGCCATCGACGTAGGTGATGGCGACGTCGTCGAGGTTGCCGGCGTTGTCGACTTCGATCCCGACCGAGGCGATATCCGTGCCGGGCGAGGAGGCTTTCAAGCACCAATACCAGGCGATCAGGTGTTGCAAATCGTCGCCGGTGAGGCGGGCGCCGGATGGGCTCGGCGGCGGAGTTACCCCGGTCATTTCTCGGTGAACGGGGGTGTCGGCGGGTGCGCCGAGATCGCGGCCATGACAGAGCCCGCATCCAATGCCATGCTGGGGTAGGAGGACAAGACCGCCGCGGGCAGGACACGGTTGACGATGTCGGAGTAGGTGTGCCCGTACCCGCGACCGTCGTCACCTGCCGCCTGAGCGATCTGCTGGATCTCCGGCTCTGTAACTCCCGCCCCGTCTAAGGCTGTGGTGAAGAGGGCAGCGCGTTGGATGTCGTTGGGGCGTTCAAACTGGAACTCACTGGCGGCTCGTCTCCGCACAGCCGGATCCAAAGCGCTAACACGGTTGGTGCACATGACGACCAAAATCGGGAGGCCCTCAACAGCGACGGTATCGATCCCACGAATCAGGGCGTTCACGCCGGCACGGTCTTCGTGGTGCATCTGTCCGAGCTCTCGGGATTGCGCGATCGCGTCGGCCTCATCGATAACCAGAACCAGCGCGTGCCCTTTGGGCATACGGCGTCCGCGGGACACAACTTCGTCGAACGCTTCGCCCAGCAGTTTCGTCATCTCTCCCACAGCGCCCGTGCCGCGGGCTCGCAGGCTCAATCGCAGCACGGTGATCTCGATCTCGTGCTGCACCGCGATCTGCTGCGCGAAAGACTCCGCCAGCGTGGACTTGCCGGTGCCCACGTCGCCGGCAAACACGAAGAGGGGAGTGCGTTGCGCGAACGCCGAAACAACCGGCAGGACGACACCGTGCTGTTCTTCAGACCAGGCACGCAGCGAGTCAGGGTCCAACAAGACGGCCGCGTTCTGAACCAGTGCGTGCTTGACCTCGTCGAGCCCGACGAGCGAGTCATAGCGGCGTTGCGCCCGCGCGTTAGGGAGTTCGAGTTCCTCGTCAAACATGTCCGAGTTCACCATGGCTTGAACTCCGTTCTGCTCACACCGACACCGTTCGACGAGTACGTGTTCCCGGTGGCCCAGGATCCACCGGCTGTGCCGGGTTCCGCGGCTCCTGAGCGACGGAACGGCAACGTCGCCGCAAACGCATCCCAGTCCGCTGCGCTCAACGCGGCCTTCTTGCTCGAGTAGGTGAGATACGAGTAAAACGTGGCACCGGAAATGTCGACGCCGCGCGGAATCTGCCCGGCCCGATCGTCCGCGGTCAGCGTCCCGTTGCTGTTGGCGGTGTACCGCAGGGCGACGATCCAGTCGCTGCCCCGCTTGTACCCGTATGTGACGGTCCCCAGATAGCCTTTGGCGAGCATCTGTGCTACTTCCTCACCATAGTTCTCAATGTCCCCATCGTCGGGATGCCCGTACGCGCGCTGCATCAGTTTCAGATCAGTCTTGACCTTCGCGCTGATGTGGCGCGCGTTCGCGATCGTGAACGTGCTGGTGTTTGTAAAACTGGATGACATTGCCTACCCCTTAAATCTGGTCCCGAGGACAACTTGCCAACACGCGACAGCCTCACCCTTCGTTGTGGCGTAGTTCGCTTCGGTGATGGCATCAAGCGCCTGTTCTGCCGCTGCCACAATTCGCGCCCGCTCATCCTCTGTGTACCGGAACGCCACGTTGTTGTCGGGATTCACAGGGTCGAAAACCTCGATAACTGCTCCCGTCTGCGCGGGCAAGTCCGAGGCCGGATAGTAATCGGTGAAGGCGACCCGTTCACGGAGTTCGGTGTCTACGATGAAGGCAAAGACACGCGCCAACGCCTCCGGATAGTCGGCCATGTCAACGCCCTCATCGGCGAGCTTCGAAACTATCAGCTCCGCCATGAACGACTTGAACCGGAAGTCACTGTCGAGTTTCTTCTGCACTCGCACCCACCACTTCACAAACCGCACCACCTGCGCGAAATGATCCGGTATGGCCTTCTTCCTCGCCCGAATGAACGCCAGGTGCCGGGTGACACTGGTCTTGAGGCGGTCACCCGTATCCTTCGCGATCAGGAACCCGACATCGTCAGCGTCGCCCTCGTACAGCACGGGGACAACATCGACGGAAAGACCGGACGCGAAGGTGATCGTCGGGCAATGCACACCCTCCTGGACCTGATCCGGGTTGATCGTCTGCCCGTACGCGTCTCGGAGTCGCTGCGCCATCCACGACACCAAGCCCGTCTCGGGCGCGTCGTCCGAGCGGACGTACACCACAACGTCCATATCATTCGTCGTCGCCAGCGCCGTCCCCTTCGCGACGCTTCCCGCATGCAGCATCTTCACCAACGAGAAACCAGGGTTCTCCGCGATGTGCTTCTCCAACCGTGTGCGGAGAAAATTGACCCGGTCACGCCCTGCCTGAGCTTCCTCAGGGGCAAGATTCACAACCTTCACCGCGAACGCCGCGAGGTCCTCCACCGTGATGATCGTCATGCCACTCCCATTCAGACGCAACTACCGGTAACCAACTCTAGGCCGACCCTCCGACACAGGCGGCTCGCGCAGCACGCTGCCCGAGCCCCTTTCCGGCTCCGCGGTCCACATCGAGATGATGAGCAGCCGACGAATTGAGCGGCTCCCTGTTGGCACCGACCACGTCATCGACGCGCTAGCCCAGTCCGCCGAAGCAACCGAACGCGATCGGGCGGGCCGAGGGATCGAAATCGCCGCCGCCCGGCTAGCCCTTGAGCGCCGTAAGCGGCTAGGACTCGTGAGCTTCGCCCGTCGGACGCGGACTCACCCGACCGGTCTTGCTGATCGGAATGCTGATCGGTTCCGCTAAGTGTCGAGCGGTGCTGGTTCTGCAGTCGCTATGTTGTCCGATATGGGGGAACTAAGCGAGCAGGAACGGCAGACGCTTCAAACCGCCGTTGCTCGGCGTTTGGGGGCGCGGCGGGACGCGGCGGAGCTCGTTCCGGCGTATCTGGTGGCAGCGCAGCGCCATGCGTTCTCGCGCACGGTGCAGGCAGGGCCAGTTCCGACGAGTCTGACGGTCGAGCGTTCTGGGATGCTGTTGGAGATCAGTCGGGAGCTCGGTCGGGTCATCGATGATGTCGAGATCGAGGCGTTGTTCCGTGTCTCCCGATCGCAGGCGCGGACTATGCGGACGACGCTGCTCGCAAGTTACAGCGACATCACCGATGACCTTACGGTCGACTGGGCGTTGAAGGACGCACGTCGCGGCGCACGGAAGACGGTGGGCGATGTCAATGGCACGTTGATTCGTTTCTCGTCCGAGCAGAAGCTCGACGCGTTCTTGTCGCAGATGGAACGGTCCGGTATCGGTACCGAGCTCGTCTATGACGACAAGAGATCCCCGTGGGCAGTCGTCGTCTCGGACGCTTTGCCGCGAGACCGGTTGCCGAAGAGCAGGTAGGCGAGGGCGACCGTGGAAGCAGAGAAAGATCTGCTGCTGGTACTGGGTGGACCCGCTGGTGTGAGCCTGCTCGTGCTGTTCGGCTTCTCGTGGGGCGTCCTCAAGAGCGAGGACCGCTCGCCCGTGTGGGCATGGCTGATGATCGCTGCAGGTGGCCTTTCGGTCGTGCTGTGCGTGACGTTCCTCGCCTTGTCGTCCGGAAGGGTGTTCGCTTCGTGGAGGGCGCCGGGCACGGTGGAGCCGGTCCTCGTGCTGCTGAGTATGGCCTGGTTTGTTGCGATCGCAGCGCTCGTAGCCGTGCTGGTGTCAGTCAAGCGAGCCTGTCGTCATCTCGTCGAGTGCTATCACCCAGACGACACGCCGTTCATGGTGCGATGGTTGCGTCGCTGGGTCGAACACTGAGGGCATCCCCGTAGCCGCGTCACAGGTATCCGCGATGCTCAAGGATCCGGTTGAGTGCGATGGTGGCCGCAGCACGACACGGAACCGGAGGCGCAAGGGGAAGGATCCTGCGTGCGTGGTCGTCGGTACCGAAGAACTGCGCGAGCATCGCGACGAGGTCGACGGCCACGATCTGCACGTCGATCCCCTCGTACCCGCCCTCGGTGTCGATGATGGCACCCATCCGGCCTGCCACGTAGGGCTGGCTGGCTTGACGATCCGTGCCGGACCGGTGTCGCAACCGTGGACGCGGAAGATTCCCGGCGCGGGTGAGCCGTCCAGCACGCGCGGCGGCGTGGCGGGTCTTCACCTCGAACGCGACCAGACGGTCGCCGACAATAGCGACGACGTCAAGGTCTTGCCGCCCCTCTGCGCGTTCGAGACCGGCGTCGCCGAGCGCGACGATCGTCGCGCCCATCTCTTCCTCGAGGAGCACCGCGACCGTCTCCTCCCCCAAAGCGCCGATCTGTGCGTCGGTGGCGCCGGCGAGGGTCGCATCGAGAAGATCCGTGCCAGCGAGCGCGGCATGGTCGAAGCGGTTGCGGAAAACATCGGAGGCCACCATCTGGGATGTAAGCACGATGAGTTGCACGAACGCAGGGACCGCTGATTCATCAATGTAGGTGGCGTGAACGGCCATCGTCGCGCCCGGGGTGTTCGCGGCGAGGTTTTCGAGCGCTCGGTACCGTCTTCCCTCTCATGACCAGCCACGGTTGAGCGCGCGGTCCTGGACATACAGGTTCGGGCCGAACGTCCCTCCCGCCGTATAGGGGATGAAGTGTCCTCGGTCCTGCCGTCGCCCGGCCGGGCGATCTGGGAGCGGGTACCCGCGTTGATACGTCACATCTCGTGCCACGTCCGGTGTCTCGGTCTTACGCATCGCCATCACGGTGCGATCGCGGCGAGAGGACGCGTCGAATAAGAACGTCGCGCCGTGATGGTCGAACACGGTCAGCTCCACGTCCGGGACGTGCGTCCAGCACGCGTCTGCGGCCTTATCGAGGAGCGTCTCAGGAGACGTTCCCGGGGCCACGTTCAATACATCGGAGTCAGTGATGTCCATCACGCTCGACCCATTCCTTGCGGCGGACGCCCGGGAGAGTATGGCGCGCCGTCGGCACGTGAACATCGCGGCAGCGGAAGCTCTGTGAACTCGATGCCGAACACGTCCCCGTGCCACGGTAGTTGGTCACTGCCGAGCTCGTGGAGTACACCGTGACCATAGAAGACGACTTTGCTGGCACCCGCACCAACGGCCGGCGACGGAAGAAGGTCGCTGTCTTCGAAGCCAATAGGCTCAGCTCCCGGCGGGGACCAAAATATTGGGCGCCGAGAAGCATCAGCGGGATGCCCCGCTCCAGCCCGTCACGGCGACGGATCTTGTCGAAGAGGATGTTGGTCGGCACCGGCCGACGAAGGGATACGCGGGTGCGTGTGCTCGCGACCCACAGGTTGTCGAGGGGCAAGGTCTCGGCCTCATATTCACTCTGTCGACGACATCGATGTGGCTGGTCCTGTGTAGGTGAGTGCCGAAATGCCTTCGGGCGGTCTGCTCCGCCCCGTCAGGTCAGGCGCGGGGTGTAGTTGCTCCCACTACGCGCAATTATACGCCGAGGCGCTAATCGCGTGTCCGGCAATAAACTCGTGCAGTTGGGTCGCCCGGCCGAGGTCACGCTCGTGTGGGGACGTTCCGTCTCGTGCTCCGAGCTGCCTGGGCTGCATTGTCGGACGCTTCTTGCACTGTGGTCAGGACTGCGCGGGTGCGTTCGTAGTCGAGCCGCTGCGCATCGTCGTCCGGCATCGGGCCGAGGGCGCTGCTGGCGGTGACGCCCCACCGGTCCCGGTACGCGACGATGGCGCGAACCGCCGACACACGCCTCTCCTGCTCCGCCGTGCTCAGGCTACGCATCCACGCCACCGGTTGTTCGAGCGCTGCCTTGGTGAGGGCGTCCACGCGCGCCGCCATGAGGTCCTCGCGTTCGGCCAGCGCCTGCCGCATGGCGGGGTCGGTGATCAGTGTCGCGCGTGGCACGAGACCCGCGATGAGGCCGGTCGGGCGGGGGCGGGATGGTGGGTAGAGGGTGGTGATCTTTTGGATCCGGTACCGGAGCAGGGATCCGAGGTCGTCGACGTCGTCGAGATTCCCCGCGCTGATGACGCGCGGGAGGAGGTCGTCGATGTCGTGCCCGTCGGCTTCGAGGCGCCGCAGCTCCGTGGTGAGGATCCCGAACGAGTCGGTCTCGGCAAGCTCGTCGATCGTCTCTGTGGTGAGGCCCGCCCGTTCCAGTAGAGTGACCCATCGGTCCTGTTGGGCTTCCTGCGCGATGGTGTCGTACTCGGCGGCGAGTTGCGCGAGCGATCCCCACACGTTCCGCTCCGAGCTCGTGGTCTCGTGCGCAGACAGCTCCGCACCGGGGTGCTGGAGGATCCCGTAGAGGATGCTGCGGGCCGTCATCGCGAGGTCACCACGATGTTGGTGCTGTTCGAGGTGATGCTCGTCGGTGGCAACGTAGACGCGGTTGGATTCGCGGCCGCGGGTCATCGCGACGTAGAGGGATTCGCGGGTCATCTCCGGTGAGTGCACGATCGCGTGCGCGGTATCGACTGTGGAGCCTTGGGCGCGGTGAGCGGTGACCGCGTAGGCGAGCTCCACGTTCTCCGCCACGTAGGCGGCGGGCAGGGTGATCGTGGTGCGCCACTTCGACCGGGCCCGGCGCAGCGTGAGGGATCCGTCGTCGTTCGCTCGGGCGACTTCCCACCGGTCGCCGTTCTTCACCCAGGAGCGGCCGAGGGTGAGCTTGCGGTCGTTCTTTCTCGTGATCACCAGGTCCCCGCGGGAGGCTTCGTTGCCGTCGTGGAGGCGGACACCGTCGAGCGCGACCTGGCCGGCGGCGATCCGGTCCGTGCGGGCCCGAGTGTTGAGGGCGGAAACGGTGTCGAGGGTCTCTGCGATCAGCACCGACGTCTTCCCCGTCGCCTGATCGGACCGCCAAGCCTGGTAGGCCTGTTCGAGGATCTCCTCGTGCCCGCCGGGCGTGACGCGGTCGTGGCCGATGTAGGTGTCGATGACGTCGGTGTCGCCGATCCGCAGACCGAGGGAGGTGTGCTTCTCCCAGTCGTTGCGGAACCGGCGTACATCCGTCAGCTCGGGGGCGTCGCCGCGTTCGCGCACGAGCATCCCAAACGCCCCGCCAGCATCCACCGCGGCCAGCTGTGCCCAGTCACCGACCAGCAGCACCTTCGCCCCGACCTCCCGCGCATGGGACGCGATGGCATCGAGGGCGAGCGTGCCAGCAAGGGACGCTTCGTCGATGATGACGAGCTGCCCGGGCTCCAGGCCCCAGGCACCGTGGCGGTGCTCGAAGAGCCACTTCGCCGTGTTCTCCGTCGAGATCCCCAGATCCCCAGCGAGCACCTCCGCTGCGGCAGCGGAGGGGGCCAGTCCGATCAAGGACTGCGGTCCGTGGCGTTTCTCCCATGCGGTGCGGAGGGCGCGCATGGTGGTGGTCTTGCCGGTGCCGGCGGGGCCGACGAGGACGTCGAGGGTGCGGGCGGAGAGACAGATCTTCGCGATCGCCTGCTCCTGATCCGTTGACAGTGTGTGACCGTCTCGGTTCTTCGTGCGCGCGGCGTGCTCGATCCATCTCAACGGCACGGTCGGCGCTTGCCGGTTTTCGGCGGCGTCGAGGAGTCTGTCTTCGGCGGCGAGGACCCGCTCGGACGAGTACACGGTGGCGTCCTTGCGGCGGAACATGCTCGTCCCATCGGTCCGCTGGAACAGCGGTGGGCTGGACGCGAGGTCCGGCGGTGTCAAGCGCAACGACACGGCCTCCGCAGCATCCACGATGTGACGTGTGACGACATCACGGTCGGCGGCGGTGGCGAAGCGGATGTCCATGGTCTGGCGGACGGCCTCGGCGTGCAGGTTCCACCGCTTCCACGTCGCACGCCGGTTCCCCACCCGCGCGATGACAACCTCCGCGATCTGATGGACATCCTCGAGCGGGATGTCATCCGCTCGCAGCAATGGATCCGCCTTAGACCCGGCGACGACCGCAGCTGCCCATGTCGTCGCGTCCTCGCCGAGAATGCGGGTGGCGCGTTCGCGCCACCGGACGGTCAGCTCACTCAACGAGTGCCGCTGCTTCGGCGGGCGCGTCTCCAACGTCGCTCGCTGCCGGAACTGCCACAACAGCTTCTGAGACGGCTGACGACCATGCTTCTCCATGTACTCGGCGACCAGCCCATCTTTCACTTGCTCGATGTTGCGGGTGCGAGAGGAGAACTCGTCCATCAACTCCTGCGACACTTCCGCGATCTCCCACGCCGTCGAGCGCCCCTGGCCGCGCTCTCGCGCCTCCCACCCGACGCCAAGAGCCCAGGTGAGGTGGTCGGAGAGGACGGCGTTGTAATGCTCCGATAGGCCCGTCAGCGCGGCGTGCAGGGCGCGTGAGTCCAGCGTCCGCCACTTCCCATCGCTCACAGCCTGAACACGGTTGGCGATCACCATGTGGGTGTGTAGCTGCGGATCCGACGACCTCGAGTCGTAGTGGTCGTACTGGGCAGCGATCACGCCACGAACCGGCACCTGGGCGACCGCACCACGGGGTCCTTTCGCGCCGATCCGCGTTGCGGCGACGTCACGCTCGAGAACGGTGAGGACGTCCTGGATCGCTGCATGATGCGCCGCGGCGATGAACGCCTGCGCGCCGCCGTCGGCAACAGCCCATAGGGTTGACACGGATTTCGAGGCGGAGAACGTGAGATCGAACCCTGCAACCGGTGCGCCCGTCAGCTTCCTGGACTCTTCTGCTCCAATTAGCGCGACTTGCGCCTCGTGCTCGTTGGCGGGGAGACCTTTGGGAAGCGCGTCGACGCGACGCTTCACACGCTCGGCCTCCGTCTCGAACTTTCGGTAGGGGCGGCCAAGTTGCTCCGCAGTAGTCGGGTCCTGCCCATAGCCCATCAGCCGCCGCAGCTGTTCCTCGGCCACCGGGGATCCCGCGGCGATGCTACCGGCGAGACCGGTGACGCCGGCACCGACCCAACTGCCTGGCGGCGTACCGGCCTCGCTGTAGTACCGCGTCAGCTCGGACGCCGCATCGCGGTCTCCGTCGCCCATGACGACGCTGTTCAGCAGATATCGGTACCCCGCGCCCGCCGTCAGCACCCGAATCGACACAGTCACACCGGTCAGGTAGGGATACAACCTATAGCCCGCCGTGCGCCGAGCCTCACCGCAGCTGACGGCTGGCAAGACTAGGCAGGCGCAGCTGGGTAATGAGTGCCAAGATTCGGCTGAATTGCCGTAGGAGTGCGCAACTGCGACGATGCAGGTCGCGGGCTCATACATCGTCCATCGTGCCATAAGAGTGGTTGCTAACGAACCGGCGTGGACTAATGCCGTAGCGAGCAGTGAATGCGCGGCTTGCGTGGTTCGGGCTCGCCCATCCTGCTCGACTGGCCGCTTCGCCGACAGAGAGACGCTCCGCCAGGAGCAGGTCAGCCATGCGATCGGTACGCAGCTGCCGCAGGTACGCCGCCGGCGTGATCCCGAGGTCAGAACGAAAAAGACGAGTGAGCTGCGACGGCGACAACGACACTCTTCCAGCGAGATCTGTCACGCTCCATGAATGCGCCAGATCCTCCCGAAGCGCATGTGCGGCGAGCGTAACCTCGCGTCGCGGAAAGACGTGACGGGGCGCTGCCAGGGCACTGGGCGCCCCCACGACGCGGGCAACATCCGCAAGCAGGTTCGCCAACGTCACCCATGTGGCAAATTCGCCTCCCTGGACCGTGCTCCACGCAGCGAGCGTATACAATGTGCCGCGGACAGATTGCGCGCCAGCTGCGCCCAGCGCCAGACCGCCGGTGTTGCTCCGACGCATAGCCGCACGAAGATGTGGTCCCAGTGGATGTGAGCTGGGCAGCCACCGCAATCCGGAGGCAACGAACGCTGTGTGTAGGTAGATGGTGACCGTATCCGTGAACGGCAACGGAACATTCCACACAGACGAACATGCAGGCAGCACGACCACTGTGCCCTCGCTCGCAGTGACGGAGGAACTTTCGGTGCAGATGCGCCCCCACCCCGACGTCACGAAGACGATCGCGACAGCATCGGCGCTGACCGCGCAGGACGGATCGGTAAAGGACTGCACTTTGACCGCCACAGGGGACGACTCGATACCGAAAAGCTGACGCTCCGACAGATGCAGGGGCGCTGAGTTGTGCGACCCCGTCCCCGCGTTCGGTCGGTCCTTGATGCAATCCGCCTCAAGGGGATCAGCGCAAGAGGCCACTGCTGCATGGCTCCTCGCCGCTCGTAGAGCTGCACCGTTCCCATCTCGCTTCGCCCGTCAACCGACTCCCACCCCCTACCGGTCGGTGCGCCGAATCTGTTGCGCCTTCATGTCCAAATAATACAGTTGCCTCTGTTTTTTCCATGGATTTGCGAGTAGCTTGCGGAGCAGGCGGACAGACAGCCCTCGCCGCGAGGGAGCGGAACCGTCACAAGAGAATCGGAGAACAGAGATGTCAACCATCGATAAGCACCGACGCGGGCTGAAGGCGCGCCTGATGACGGCTGCGGCCGCGACCGCAGTGGTCGCCGGCCTGGGCGCGTTCGCTGCGGCGCCCGCTCAGGCGGCGGGTACCTACACCCTCCACGCCGCGAGCGACTACTCGCGGGCAACGACCTCGACCAACAACGGCTGGGAGGGCCGGTCGTACGCCCAGCACGGGTCGGTCTCGTCACTGTCCGCGTGGTACAACGTCAGCTCGTACGCCTTCGCGGACTCGGGCACATCGAGCAGCTACGCGGCGCAGGTCTGGTTCCGCGACTGAGGCTCCCCGTCGGCGCGGTCCTCATTGAGGCTTGCGCCCGACCCTGGACGGGGCCATGGCGTTGTCGCTCTGAATGTCACGGCCCCGTTCTCGCTCCGCTCATAGTTGCGGGATTGCCAGGCTCACCGTCAGGCCGCTCCTGGAACCGGGCACAACGAGAAGGGCACCTTCGTGCGCATTTGCAATGCTCTCGACGATGGACAGCCCAAGCCCCGTCCCCGGTGTTCCGCTTTTGCGAGTGGACACTCCGCGGTTGAACGGCTGGCGGAGCTCGTCAGCCTCGTCCGCGGTGTAGGCCGGTCCAGTGTTCTCGATGGTAAGCGTTGCGTGCTTCCCATCCGAGGCCACCGCGATGGACATGCTTCCGTCGTCGTGGTTGTGCTGAACGGCGTTGTTTAGCAGGTTCTGGACAGCGATGACTAGGGAGGCGCGATGCCCCCGGACGATTGCGGCGCCATGTGGCACCTCGATCTTGACTGCGATGCGGCGAGCGCAGATCTGGTCCGCGAGCGCCTCTAGCGTCTCTGAGACGAGTAGCCCAAGGTCGACGTCGATCACGTCCCCGGCGCCCAGTCGGCGGGCGCGCGCAAGCAGGAGAAGCGCCGTGATGAGTTCTTCCATGCGCTGGTTGGCGCGCAGCGCGCGGCGCATGTAGGGCTCGAGTTCTTCGGGAACGCGGCCTTGCGTTAGCGGGGCTTCGAGTGCTGCCCGGGTGGCGGTGATGGGCGTTCGGAGTTCGTGGGATGCGTTGGCGATGAAGCGCTCCTGACTGGCGAATGCTTCCTCGAGGCGGCCCAGCATCGTGTCGATCTGGTCGCCGAGGTCGGTGATCTCGTCGCGCGGGCCTTGGAGGTCGAGACGATGCGAGAGGTCATGCTCGGATATGTCGCCTGCGAGCGCGGAGATTCCGGCGATCTTCCGCGCAGGGCTGCGAGTCAGCATCCAGGCCAGTAGGGCAGCCAGGATTGCGAAGGCGGCGAGGAGAGCTACGGACCATCCGAGGTAGCGTCCCATGACGTCTTCGGCGAGCGCCTGACCGTAGTTGAGCATCGGGTCGGTGGCACCGCCGTTGCCGCAGGTGAGGTCGGAGGGAGCGGTCGCGCAATCGCCTACCGTTCCGGAGGTGTCCACTGCTGCGCCGTTGGTGCCAAAGGTGATGACTGATTGGAAGCTCTGGAACAGGATGAGGAATTGGATGCCGACGAGCACGATTCCGAGCAGGACAAAGGTTCCGGCGATGGAGAGGGCGAGTCTGCCGCGGAATCCCCACGGACTCCTAGTGGTAGCGTTCACGTTGCTTCCTCGACGCGGTAGCCGCGTCCTGCGATGTGGGTGATGGTGATCGTGGGGCTGACCTTTTTCCGTAGCGAGTGGATGACGACGCGGACGGCGCCGTGTGTGCGTTCGAATGGCTCGTCCCATGCTGCCGCGAGCAGTCGTTCCGTGGGGAGGCTCTCTCCGTCGGCACGCAGCAAGGTCTCGAGCACATCGAACTCCTTCCGGGTGAGAGTGACGGGCAGCCCGTTGATGTAGAGCGAACGTTGTGCAGTGTGCAGTCGGGCCTCGCCGTGGCTGACCACAAGACCGGACGGCATTTCGCTGCGTCGGGTCAAGGACCGTAACCGTGCCACGAGCTCCGGGTATGCGAAGGGCTTGGCGAGATAATCGTCGGCACCGAGATCGAGCCCCGCGACGCGGTCGTCGAGGCCGCCTGCTGCAGTCAGCATCAGGATCCGTGTCGGTGTGCGTTGGGCTACCAGCGCACGACAGATCGCATCACCGCTCATGCCGGGCAGGTCTCGGTCGAGGACGACGACGTCGTAGTGAGTCGAGTCGACAAGCGGCAGGACGTGGGTCCCGTCGGCGACGGCATCAACGTGGAATCCGTCGATACGCAGAGAGTCCTGCAGCGTCTCGGACAGGTCGGCATCGTCTTCGACCACGAGCAGTCGAGCCATCTTCACTTCCCTTCCGTCGTCCAGCGGGCCAGTGGTGCTGCCAGTCAAGCATCGCGTCCTTTGCGTTAGCCGCCCGTTAGGCGCGACCTCGCGCGGCCCTAATTCGCACCCTCGTAGACCTAGTTCTGCCAGCCATTCCGATTGGATCTTCGCCATCGGACACGGCCGGACCCGAGAGAGAGGACAGACCGTGAGAGCAGCCACCGTTCGTTCGGCAGGCATCGCGACGTCGATGCTTCTGCTGGGCACACTCGTGCTGGCCGCGTGCGCCAGCACCGCCCCAGAAACAGCACCACCCACCGCCCAGGAGAGGCTCGCGGGCAGTCTCACCGAGCTGTTCGAGCAACAGCTCCAGAATCCGAATCTGTCCGAGTTCGAACGTGACGTCTTCGAGCGCGCGATCGACTCGGGCGAGATCCCGCAATCCGACTACGACGAGGCGTTCAACCGGTACGAACAGTGCGTCTCCGACCTGGGCTATGAAGACACCTGGACGAAGCAACCGAACGGCGTGTACCGGATCACGCCGCCCCCTCTGGAGGGGCAAGACGCTGTCGACGAGTACGGCGAGCAGACCGCCGACTGCGCTGACGGCACCACGATGCGCATCGAGGCGATGTTCATCCAGCAGCAGAGCAATCCGGATCTGAACGCCGACCAGCGAGTTGTGGCAATCCAGTGCCTTCTGGAGGCCGGGTTCGTTGACGCCTCCTACACGACGGACGACTTCGACGCGGATCTCGAATCCGGGTTCCAGGATGCGACCTTCGACGTCACCTCGACCGAGGCCAACACCTGCCTGTTCAACGCTGGCTACGCCGTCGCCGTCCAATAAATGCGAGATCGGAGAAGTTCATGAAGAAGTGTTTCCTTGCCGGGCCCATCCTGCTCGCGGCGATCCTGCTCGCCGGTTGCGCCCCTGGCACAATCGGCTCCGAGGAGCCGGACGACTCCTCCGCGCCTCCGACGACGTCGGCTAGCCCGGGCCATCATGGCGGGGAAGATAGCGGCGGGTCAAACACCCCACCCGATCCGGGCGCATCCGTCTCCGCGGACGAAGCGACCGTCGAGTATGTCGACTGCCTTAATGAGCACGGCTTGAACGCGGTCATCGGCCCGGACGGCACCGCGCAGTATGCCGTCACCGAAGAAGACCTCGGCGAGGACGGACAACCGGTCGTGCCCGGCGACGACGCGGAGCAGGCGGGGACCGAGGCCCTGTGCCAGGACACTGTTCCGAGCTACACGCCGCCGGACTACAACGAGCGGTGAGCACGCAGATGGCCTCTCGCGCGCACCCGCGGATCACTGGCTCACTCGCGATCCTCGCCGTCCTCGCAGCCATCGGGGCCGGCGCGATCGGGGCGACGATCCTCACGCCGGAACAGCCTCCGACCGATCTGCGGCCCGGTGCGGAACTGACCTCCGCCCCGGTCCAGCAGCAACAGTTCGATGACCAGCGAACCGTGCCGATCGCCCTCGCGATCACCGAAGCGACGCCCCTGGTCTCCAACGTGAACGGTACGGTGACCGCTCTGCGCGCAGCCGCGGGACAGGAACTCGCCTCAGGGTCGAGCCCGCTCGATGTTGATGAGGTGCCGATTCTCGCCCTGCACACCACGGTCCCGCTGTACCGGGATCTGAGCATCGGCAGCCGGGGCGCGGACGTCGCTTCGCTCCAGGATGAGCTCGCGCGCCTCGGCTACGACATCGAGAGCGATGGCTACTACGGTTGGGTGACCGGTGCCGCCGTGAAGGATCTCAAGACCCGAGCGGGTGCGGTCAGACCAGACGGCAACCTGCCACTTGCACAGGCCGTCTGGCTTCCCGCACAGATGGTGACGCCTGACACATGGCCGGCGCTGCTCGGGTCGACGGCCGCGGCGGGCACCGGCTACGGAACTGTGCCTGGCCGGCTCACCGCCGTCGCCGCAACGTTACCGGGCACCCTCGCTCCCGGTGCCCGGTCGCTGACGTTGTGGGGGCAGACCGCGCCCCTTGAGGACGGTCGGGCTGTTGATGACGGTTTCCTTGAGGCTGTCATGCAGACCCGCGACTACGCCGCGGCGGCCGCCGCGGCCGACCCGGCCAGCCTGACCGCAACGATCGCTCTCACCGAGCCGGTGGAGACGCTCAAAGTGCCGCCCACCGCACTGTTCGGCATCGAGGATGACCGCGCCTGCCTGCAGTCCGGGGAGGAGGTCTTCCCCGTCACGGTGGTCGGCTCCGCCCTCGGGGCAAGTCTGGTGACCGTCGACGAGTACGCCGACAGGGTGGCCCCGACGGAAGTGGCGCTCGGCGGCGCGATCACGGCGGAGACCTGCCGATGAGCGGTCCACAGGCGCCGACGGGTCGGATTATCCGAGCGGACGGCCTTGCGCACCGGTTCGCCGGAACCGCCACGCTGTTTCAAGGACTGTCGTTCGTGCTCTCGCCCGGAGACGTCCTCGGCGTGTGTGGCCCCTCGGGCTGCGGCAAGTCCACGCTGTTGTCGATCCTCGCCGGATGGGAACGCCCCGCGGTCGGGACGTTGACGATGACCGGCATCGAACGCACAGGCTGCGTTTTCCAGAACCCGTACGGTGTGCCGCGGCGTAGCGCGATCGACCATGTGGCCTTTCCACTGCTGACGAAGGGCCTGAGCCGTCGCACGGCCGAAGCCCGGGCGCGAGAAACGATGGCATTGTTCGGGCTCACCGATGTCGAAGACCGGCCGTTCCGGGCCTTGTCAGGGGGTGAAGCGCAACGACTCATGCTTGCCCGCGCGGTCACCAGCGCCCCGGACCTGCTGCTCGTCGATGAACCGACCGCCCAGCTGGATATCCGTACTGCCCACACCGTCAACGCGACGCTCGGAGGTATCGCCGCCAGCGGCGCGATCGTCGTCATCGCCACCCACGACCCCGACACACGTGCGGCATGCACACGCGTGATCGACATGCCCGACTACGCGCCCGCCACGGAAGCAGTCGCATCGTGAGGACGTCGACGATTCTCAGTGAGGCCTGGCGAAACCTGGCGAGTGGGACGACCCGGGCGCTCTTGTTTGCGGGTTTGTTCGCCGGCCTCGTCGGAACACTCGCTCTCGCCGACACTCTGACCATCTCCACACTCCAGACCAGAGCCGAGCAGTTCCGCGAGAGCGGGGCAGCGATCCGCACGCTGGTCGCCGAGGGCCATATCGACGCGGACAGCTGCGACGCGTTGACCGCTGCCTCGCCCGTCAGTGCCGCCGGCGCCCTGGCGGCCGGGCGGCCCGTCACGTTCTCGGTGATGCCCGGAAGCAGCGTCCCCAGCTTCGATGTCACTCCCGGCTTCGCCGACGTGATTGCACTCGATTCCAGACAGCCAGCGGGCGTCTGGATCTCGGAGCCACTCTCCGACTCACTCAAGGCATCCCCCGGGACCATTCTCGCCACGACGGCCGGCCCTCTTACCATCGCCGGCACATTTCCCTGGCCCGACGACGGCAGGGACAGCCGGCTCGGCTATGCGGTGCTCATCCCCACGCGTTCAGAGATTGCGCTCGACGAGTGTTGGGCGACGATCTGGCCGACCTCGCAGGCCGCCGACAATCAGCTCCGTGCGGCAGCGACGGTCGACGTCGCCTCTACGACTCCGCTAAACCTCTCTCAGGTCAACAAGAATCACGGCACGACGTTCGACGGCAACGCCGAGTACCTCGCCCGGCTGACTCGCGGGGTGCCGCTGCTCGGGGCGCTCACCGCCCTGCTGCTCGGCTATACCGCGAGCCGCGTCCGTCGCCTTGAGTACGCCGGAGCCCTGCACGCCGGGGCGACCAAAGCCAGCACCTTGGCGACCGCGCTCGTCGAGACATTCGTCTGGGCCGTCACGGGGGCGCTCGTAGCCGCGGCAGTGCTCGCCGTGGTTGCCCGACAGGACCCGGGAAGCTTCGCGCCGGTCTTCCTCACCAGCGCCAAGGTCGCCCTCATCGGGGTGAGCTCCTCGCTCATCGGCGCAGCCATCGCCGTGACGAGCATCCGAGAGCGCCATCTCTTCCGCTTCTTCAAAGACCGGTAGTCCCCGCCACGACCACAGTGAGGCCAGACCTTGATCAAGACGTATCCGTTGCCACGCGATGCCCATCGCGGGCGCCGCGACGATGAGCCAACGCTCCTGCCGCTGCAGAGCCTCGTGCACAAGCGCGTCGCTGACGAGGTGCTGCTCGCTTGGGCCTCGCCCCGATCCGGGGGCGCCTGGGCCTTCGGCATCGATCTTCCGCACCGGCACAGCTCCAACGCACGCGGCCGCGCAACCGTGCCCCTGATCAGCGGGCTGGAGATCGTGCGGCAGCTCGGTCTCGCAATCGGGCACCTCCACGCGAACGTTCCCATCGATTGGGCCTACACGCTGCAGAAGGCGAGGTTCCAGTGGCTCTCGGAGCCGTGCGGGTTTGATCTCGACGAGCGCTTCAGGCCCACGGCGATCGTCACGGTCGAGGACGTCGTCTTGCGGAGGGGCCAGGTCTCAGGCCTCGTGGCGCGAACCGATCTATCGCTGCACGGAGAAGCGATAGCCGTCGGGTCCGGGGAACTGAAGTGCTTCACCCCCGAGACATATCGCCTGCTGAGACGAAGGCTGGTACGGCAACCTGCTGTCCCTAAGGAGGCGACCACTGCGGATCTTCGAGATGTGAACATCGGCGTGAGCGAGGTCAACGCGCGGTTGGGCTGGCCCAGCCACGACCGCTTCCTGTTTGACCATGCCACCGATCACATCCCCGGGATGCTCCTCGCGCGAGGTGCCGTCGCTGCGCACACCGAACTCGCCGCCGGCGAGCCCGACGCCTCGATCGCCGTGGAGTGCTACCGGTTCGCCGAGCTCGACGATGAAGTTCAGGTGCACGCGCAAGAGCTCAGAGGTCACGTCGTCACCGAGATGCAGCAAGGCCCGCACATAGTCGCCCGTGTCCGCACCGCATAGCCACGGTCGCGCTACGGCGACTATGAGAGAAACCGGGCGTACCAGCCGCGTTCCTCCGGAGTAAGCGACAGCTCCGGCTCGCCAGGCAGCAGTGCACTGAGCTCGGTGCTGTCGTACCAGTGGTCGATGGAAATCAGCGCGAGCTGATGATCCGTGAACCCCAGGGCGCTCGCCCGGCGTGCGACCTGATCCGCAGGAATCGCCTCGGTCGGCACACTCGATCCGTTGCCCTGGGTCAGCAGTTCGACGAGGCCCGCAACCGTGATCGGACGCGGATGAACCGCGTGGATAACTTGGCCGTCGACACTGTCGAAGCCAGCGGCCAGCGCTGCCAGCGCCACGCCGAGAGACCTCGCGGGGATGACGGAGAGGCGCGACCTCCCACCACCTGGCAGACCGCCGAGCGCGCTCGCGCCACGCAGGAGCGCGGGGCCGAACCAGCGATCCCCGATCCCGAGCGCAGGCGCGGCTCGCACGACTTTGCCGCCAGCTTCCAGCACCAGCTGCTCGGCGGCCGCTCGAGCGGCGCTGATCGGCGACTCAGGATGCAGAGACAGCTCGCCCTCCACGGCACCCCGATGAGGACCGGTGCCGTACACGGAAGTGGTGCTGACGAACACCAGCCTGACGTTCGGGCGATTGGAGAGAGCTCGGAGGAGATTCCGCGTAGCTTCGACATTGGTTGCCTGGACCAAGTCGGGGTCGCTGCCGGTATAGGACACTGCGTGGACAACCACGTCAGCATCGGCAAGCGCGCTGGTGACGCCGTCGCGCTCGAGCACGTCGGCAACGCGCAGATCAACGCCACGCGGAAGAACACCTCCCGATACCGAGTTCCGAAGACCAGCAGAGACATCGACGTCGCCACGAGCGACGAGCGCGGCAACAGTATGAGATCCGATAAACCCGCCTGCCCCAAGCACCAACACACGCATGTCGCTCCTCCGCTCGAAACAGAGACAACTGTATGGTGTGGCGACCATCAGATGCGAGCCGCATGGTGGTTCCTTCTCCCGGCAAGCAGTCAACGATGATTCGGATCAGAGCCGGGGTGCCCGAGCCGAGATACTGAATCTGCACGCAGCGAATGGAACGGATGCAACGGATGACACCACGAAGGTCTAAGCCACCGCAGGACCGGGCGGTTGCCACGCGCACGGCAATCATCAAGGGCGCGGCGAAGGCGTTCGCCCAACACGGCTATGCCACGGCAACCCTCGCCCAGATCGCTCGCGAGACCACGGTCACAAACGGGGCATTCTACTTCCATTTCCCCACCCGTGAAGCAGTCGCTCTCGCAGTGATCGACAACTACCAGCAGATCATCGAACAGCTCGTCGGCGAAGCAACAAACGCCAACGACCACGCTATGGAGGTGCTTTTCGCGGTGTCCGCATCGTTTGCGAAGCGGATGCGATCCGACCCTATTGTTCAGGCAGGGATCGTGCTGACCACTGAACGTACCGGCCTGCCGCGAGCTGTCAACGCTCCCTACAAGACATGGATCGAGAGCGTGGAACTCGCGCTGCGCAAGGCGAGCGAGGAGGGGGATCTTCGCGCTGATCTACCGATACACGACGTCGCTGCTCACATGGTCGCCACGTTCACCGGAGTCCAGATGGTCTCCGCAGGACTGACTAATCGACGGGACCTTGCCGCACGTCTACGCCGAAGCTGGGCGTTCCTCCTGCCCTCCATCACCCCGGCGGATCGCTTAGCAAGCCTCCTCAGCTCTCTCGAACGCTCGTTCCCGCCGCCAGCGGGGGCAGCCTCATCGTGACGTGAACGGCCCAGCAGATCGCACGGAGCTGACGCACAGAGCGAGCATCGATCGCGTCGGGGAGTATCGCGCCCAGCACCGGGGCGGCCTGTGACATCTGATCGAATAGATCCCGTTCGGCTGGCGCCGTGACGTGAACTTGAATAACGAGTTCCTCGACCATCACCTACCGCACTCGGCAGGTTCTCGCTGCACTCCGGACTCCCGAGTTCGTCAAAGCTGGCTGCCGCGGTCCGGATCGAGTCGCCTTCTACTGTGCGTGTCGACTCAGTAAGCCAGTCATCAGGCCGAGGCTATTGGCCCGCTCCGCCCGTTCCCACTTCTAGGCGACCAGCAGCGGCAGCGGGGGGCGCGTTATCTCTATATGACTCAGAGGGGCGCGGCTCCATCGAACCCTGGTACTTCCCCTGGTAGAGCACTCGCTGCCCAGTCGGCTCCCAGAACGTCACCTGTCCAATCAGCATGCCTGGATAGATTCGAAGGGGCTGGATCGCATGGAGCTGCAGAGTCCACCGATTGACAGAGCCAAGGTCGATGAGGTCAGCGGTCATGTTGATAAACAGCCCGAGTCGTGCCAGCGAAGACTTCCCTCTGATGATGGGCACATAGTGCTCACTCCCCATGACCTCGAGCGTGGCTCCGAGGTAGACCCGGTCGGGTCGTAGGACAAGTCCTGACTTGGGAAACGGCACGCGCCGGGCTGGGTTGGCAATCGCCGTGTCCAGTTCGACGTGATCATAGGTGATGAGGTGGTCCAACAGGTGGAAGTCGTAGCTGTTGGGATTCACGCGATCCTCAGTGAACGGATCGATGTGAATTCTCCCAGCGTGGACCTGCGCGGCGATCTCTGGTCCTGTCAGGATCATGCCGGCCGACCTGTAGTGACGAGTCCGCCGAGATTCGGCGTCGGTACGGAAAAGTCACTGTAGCGGCCGACATACCGCAGCACCGACCCTCGAGACTCCCAGAAGCTGACCTGTCCTATCCGCATTCCCCTATAGATGCGCAGCGGTTGAACCGCATGGAGTTCAAGAGTCCAACGATGTACGGCGCCAACATGACCGAGGTCAGCGGTGACTTGCAGGAAGAGTCCCAGACGACCCAACGACGAACGACCGATCAGCGACGTGACATACTCCGAACTCCCTATGGTCTCCAACGTGCTGGCCAGGTACAACCTGCCCGCCCGCAGGGTGAATCCCTCCTCCGGGATCTCGAACTCTTTCCATGTCGGCGAGCGTGCAGCATCGAAGACTTCGTCGCGCGACACGAGCAAAGTGTCGCCTAGCCGATAGTTGTAACTGTTCGGGTTGACCGACGCAGGGTCAAAGGGATCGATCGTGATCGTGCCGTCAGCGACGCAGCGGGTGATCTGGGGACCTGTGAGGATCACACCAACACACTGTTCCAGAAAGCGCGGACGCTCGCAGTCAAATCGTCCAGAGAACCACCGTTGTCGAGCCTGGCCATGAACTCGAGTGACTCAAGACCCAGCTCATTCGGATCGTCCGGAGCCCCTAGTGTCATGTCGCCGCGAAGCAAGCGGCGTTGGACGGCGGTATCGCGCGGAACGCCGACCTCCACGAAAGCGAACCCCAGCTCACGCATGAAGGACGCGTCTGGCGGTCTCATGTCATCGCAGATCACGGCGTGCCGACCCGGCTGAGAGTCGAGCAGTTGCCCGATGCCGACCAGACGAGTTCTCGCATGGTCAGCCAAAACGTTGGGATTGATGCGCCGCATCTCGACGCCGAGCAGATTGAGCAGCCGACCATCCTGAAGCCCGGTGTCGGCAAGGGGGCGACCTGAGAGCCGGTAAATCTCGCCCTGCGCGTGATACAAGGGATCCGCGAGGCGCAAGTGGTGAACGACGAGGTCGAGTTCACCGGCGAGGTGCTCCGAGATTCGTCTGACAGTCGATTTGCCTGCGCCGGGCGGGCCGCACAATGCGATGCGCGTGATCTGACTCATCCTGCGTGCTGAACTGCGTCAGCATCGATGCGTGTGAGCGCCGCTTCGATGGCCTGGGAAACGGAGGGGAAGTCGAGGGCAGTTAGTGGTGAGCCGACGAAGGGCGGCTCATCGGGAAAGCCAAGGAGCCCCCAGGGCATCAAATCCAGATTGCGATAGGACGTCGTGGACAGAGCGACAAGCGGGTAGGGGCCATTCTCCCTGCGCCCCCTGACCTCCGCCATCTCCTTCGCGATGTTGCCAGTGGTCTGCTCGGTGATCCGTTTCTGGTACGCAGGTGAGACGACCATGATGCATGCATCTGTCTCGCGCGGCGCGCGCTCACTATTGTTGCCGGGAGTTCCTCCGACGCCCTGGTAGGCGCCCGCAATCAAGTAGTAGCGGCGTTTTCGTCGGTACAGCTCGCCAACAAGCGCGGAGACGAGGAGGTGATCATCCGTGCAGAAGGAGATGAAGATCGCAGGACCGGTGAACTCGGGCGTGTCGCGAGTATCAGTGTGTGCGATCCCGCCACCGGCGATGAGGCCAGCCCGGATGCCGGCGCCAAGCCAACCGGCAGCGAGTGCGTCCCGGTAATCCTTCGGCTGGCGGAAACGTGCCGGCTCGAAGACAAGTACGTCTCCGCGGATCGGCAGTTGCGCACGTGTATCCGCAACGACGCCGGAGTAGGGGCCATTGAGTGTCTCAAGATCGACGGGTGCACTGTTCGGGTCGAGGCGCACGCGGACACGGCGCTGGTCGGGGTAGCTCTTGGCCTCGAAGATCTCGCCGAAGACCCGGACCGGCAAGGGTACCGATTTCCCGTCCGGGGCAGGGTTCGAGGTTGTGAGCCATCGTTCGCTGTAGTTATTGTTCGTACCGGAGAGGACCTCCAGTGCCTTCTGTGCGCGGTCGCCGAGCTGCTTCTTCAGGTTTGGATCGTTCGCCTTGGCGATGGATCTGTCGACCTCTACGTCATCGAGCTCAAGAAACCGCGAGTAGCTCACTTCCCGAGCCTCGGTGCCCAGCACACCGCTTCGGATTTCGTTGCTGGGCGAAGTGAGGACGTCGCTCAGCAACTCGCGCAAGAGCATGACACGGAAGCGGTTTGGCGCCGAGTAGTAGACCGTCGAGTACAGATGCGCGCGGAGCGCGAGCAGGCTTGCGATCGGTGCTGGGTCGGAGCAAACGGGACCTTCGGCATCGAAGTCCAGCAAGCTGTCCACAATCGCTCGGACATCGACGTGTCCTTGGCCAACGTGGTGCGCGTCTCGCCGGACGTAGTCGATTCGGTCGGCGTCTACGACGCCGTCGAGCAGGTGCATTGCGGGATGCAAGGCCGGGCGCCGAGACTTCCAGTAGCGGCCGGTCATGAGGTAGGCGAGAACCTCGATGTCGAGATCGTCAAGTATGCTCTGAAGCTCATCTAGGCAAGCCAGAAGGAAGACAGCCTCGCTCGGCCAGTCTGCAGCATTCTCCCCCGTGAGCTCACGAACGCTCTTGAGAACCTCCTCGTTTGGCCGCAGTAACGACCCCGTGGCGATTCCGTAGGGCAGCTCGCCGCAGTCCTGAAGCAGTGCCGCGACCAGGAGATGCTGTTCGGCGCTCTCGCGCGATCTCACGTCTTCACGGAGTTCCTCGGCCACGGCATTCAGATACATCTTCTCGCCTGGCTTCGCGAGGATCGTCCGGGTGACATGCATCGTCCCGACCGCATGAGAGAACCGGCTGTGATCGGCACCCGTGTACTCCAACGAGGCGAACCCCAGCTGCTTGATTCGCCTCAGCCGCTGTATGGGGGCAGAGACCACCAACCGCTTGATGATCTGTGTGCCCGGAGTGACATCATCCAGGTCGATCTGCCCGTGGACAGAGCATCGCACTACAGAGAGGAGAGCATGCGACTCACGATTCGATGGCATCGTTCCCTCGGCTTCTGCAGGCTCCTCGGCGCGACGAGCGTGTCAATTTATCCTCACTGTATCGCTCGACCGGTATGTGTCTCCGAAGCGGTCGCGTGTTCCTGGTTAGGTACTCGCGGAGCCGACTCTTCTGACGCGAAGACAGCGAGTCATGGCTGCATTATGATCCTCGTTGTCGCGGTTGCGAACTCGTTGGTCATGGCTGCTGATGCGGCAAGCCGACGGCGGTCTCGATGCCTCCACGCCTCGATTCCCGAGCACCCCAACGCTTGTCGCACTTGCTTAACCAGGGGATCGCATCAGCATGTGTGAACCGGAAGAAGCGTGTCTCGACCACAAGGGCGAGGAGCAGGACCGGGACGATACGATGAAGACCCGCTCGGCTCTCGATATGTCCTCAGCTCTCGGCGCCCGACGTTGTCACGGGAGTTTTCGTCTTCAACCAGGTGACCACGCCGATCAACCCCCAGCCGGCAGCCACGAGCTGCTGTTCCAGATCCTGCAGCGACATCTGGAACTGCTGCTCCGACAGAGATTCGAGTTCGTCGGCTTTGCGGCGAAGGGCTCGAGCGGCGGTGTTCGACTCCGAGTCGGATCGTGTTGCGCGGAATCCCATGAGAGTAGAGCCGATGATCGTGAGAACGCCGATCGACCCGATGATGCCGTTCAGGAGCTTCACCGCGATGGCGAGTCCACCTACCGGTACGAGCACAGAGATCTCGCCGAAGTATGCGCCCACGGTGGAGTAGTAGACGAAGGTCCAGGCGTCTGGGGTGACCGTGAACGCGAACTGGGTCGGATCGACGACGAAGACGCCGTAGTTGAGGAATGCGAACGCGCCGATGACCTGCGCGAGGAGCAGCACGATGAGCACTGCGTTGAGGACGACTACGGCGGGTCCGCGTCGGTACTGGTCCACGGCGCTTGCCCAGAACAGCAGCGCGCGTCGCGCGATGAGCGCGAATCCCGCGGTGTCGCGGAACTTCTTTGCGTCGTCCACCGACCACGCTTTCAGCGCCAGCGCGTCTGGTTGTTCGGGGGTGACGAACCGTTCAATGAGCTCGAAGCCGAAGATCCAGTTAATGACTCGCTCTTGTGCCTTGATGAACGCGCTCGTGTGGAGGAGGTCGATCGCGGTCACCGTCAGCCACCAGATGACGACGAGCAGCATTGCGCCCATCCCCGCCAGGACGACCGGTGGTGTCTCGCCCGTGACAATCATGGTCCCTGAGAGGCAGGCGATTGCGAGGGCGACGATGAAGAACTTCGCGCGTGACAGGAATCCCGTGGCGACGCCGGCCAGGCTCGACACCAAGAGGGTGCTGCGTCGTATGATGAGCAGTTTCGGAATCTTCCAGAAGAGGATCACGAGGGGAAACCCGACGATGTAGGCGACCGCGATCCCAAGCGTGCGTGCGCGAAGGAGGATCAGAATCAGCGCAAACAGGCCCAGGACGAGGAGCCACCTCATGTCCAGCAGCCAGACCAGCTGTGGAGCGATCGACGAGATGAGAAGCCGGTCAAAGTCACCGACGAACAGTTTGATGAGGCTCACGATCCAAACCACAGATCCGAGAACGTCGAGCGTGCGGACAACTCGCCGTCGTCTCTGACGCCGACGGGCAGCTCCACGTTTCCGCTTCTGCGTGCTCGCCGCGGGAGTCATCGGCTCCGCAGCCGACGCCGGTGCAGCCTCAGTCGGCGGCTCGCTCGCGATGAGCGTTTCGATCCGCTCCCAGAGCTCATCCGGACGCGCCTTGGGCGGTTGCGGACGATACGCGTTGCTCTCGGTCGACCGCTGGAAAACCTTCCAGTTCCGGCGTTCTCGTTTCTTGGTCACGATGTGTCTCTCCGTAGACACCCAAGCCGCCCCAGTTGCCGCCGAAGTCGGCGTGGCGCTTGGTGCACCCGCGTCGTTCAGCTACCTTCTGTAGAGAACCGCCAAGTTCGAGAAGGCCCGAGACGGATTGGACCCGCATCTCGGGCTTCTCTGTCTCTGCCGATGTTCGCACGCATATTCGACCCCGACGGCTCGACACGCCGAACTCAATAACGATGACAGGCGACCGACCCGACTACCGTTCTCTCCTCAGTCGACTCGCGCCGTGATCTCACCTCACTCGCTGAGTCGGGGCGGGCGCCGGGCGGGCTTCCCTAGCGGCGCGTAGTGGTGCCAGGCAACGCCGTACTCGGTGGCGATCCGCTCGCTGCCGGTGGGGCTGTAGCCGAGCATTCCGGCGACGATGATCGGTGGCGCTTCGCGCAGCAGCTCGCGGATCGCGCGGCTACGGTTACTGAGGTTCGGGATGCCGAGGCTGCGGAGCCGGTCACGCAGGGACGTGGTGTGCAGCGGGCGCCCGGACGCGCGCCCGGGGAACAGCCACGGGCTGGCGATGTTGGCTGCGGTGGTCTGGTTCCGACGGGCGGCGACGTGCTGGCGGATGATCTCGTCGAACGGCGCGGGAACCGGAGTCGGCGGGTCACCGAGACGGATCAGGACCTGCCCGTCTTCGTCGATGCCGATGTCGTCGACGGTGAGCTGCTGGATGCGGGTCAGGGGCTGGGCGTAGAGCAGGACGAGCAACGCAAGAACCCGGTCGGATAGGTCCATGCCGTCGCCATCGTGGACGCGGCGCATAAGCTCGATCCGTCGCTGTTGGGTCAGGAGCATGACGGACCGCTGGACGTGGGGCGGGAGCTCGAGTCTCGGCATCCGCCGGGTGTTCATCGCCCAGCGCAGGAACGGCTTGAGAATGTCGCGCAGCCGGGGCGTTCCCTCCGCGAAGAGACGGTCAAGATCAGCCTGGGTGGTGTCAGCCAGACTCCGTCCCTGTTCAGCAAGGCCAGCGACGAACCCGGCGGCAGTGCGGAGCTGGTGCTGGCGAGCTGCGGCTCCGCGTAGCCGAGCTCGCCGCGGGCGTCGATGCGTGCCCGGAAGATGCGCAGATAGTGCCAGGTGATGAACAGCCGGAACATCTTGCGCTGCTCGGGATCCGGAAGCTCGTCGAGCCAGCCGCGCCACCACTGCTCGAAGTAGAACAGCGACTTGTCGACGGGCGGAAGAATCCCGGCAGTGACCATCAGGTCGCGGATGTAGGCGGTGGATCGGCGCTCGGGGAACCTGTGGATGCCCTCGTGCGTGAGCGGAACCTCGCCGCGGGCGATGGCGCGCAGGACACGCTGCGGCTCGGGGCGACTGAGCCAGAGGACGCCCGAACGGGGACGCTTCATACGGAGGATCAGCGCCGCCAGGGGCATCAGCTCGAGCCGGACCCTGCCGGTGCTGTCATCGAGGATCTCGACGACGCGGTCTTGCAGAACGCACCGCCCGCAGATGCCGGCGTACTCGCGCCATCCCTCTCGGCCGCAGCGGGTGCAGGTGAAGTCACCCAGTCCTCCCGCGCAGTCGGTGCACCATCGCTGCCCGTCGGGGCCGATGCCGGGCAGGAGCCGGTCGGTGCCGTAGCTCTCGCAGATCCCGTACGTCTCCATCGCCTTCGCGAAGCACCCGGAGCAGATCAGCCCGTCCGGCCACCGGCGCATCCAGACCAGGACGACCTCATCGGTCTTGCCGGACTGCTCGCGCCGATCCCGAACCCGGCGGTCGCAGCGCACGCAGCGCGTGCCCTCACTGGCGGAATCGGCCGCGGTCACTCGCCGGGGCGAATGATCCGGGCGCGGACCGGACGCAGATCGCCGATACCCGTCGGCTTCGCGGGCCGGTCGCCGGCGGCGATCTTGCGGACCCCGACGTTGACCGCGTCGGTCGGGATCAGCTCGGCAGGGGTGACGTCGAAGATATCGCAGAGCGCGGCGAGGACCGGCAGCGACAGTCGCTCCGGGGTCGCGGTCACCAGCCGGTGCACCTGCGAGGCCGAGAGCACGATGCCGCGCTCAGCGAGCAACGGGACCAGCTCGGTGGTCGCGTAAGTCTTGTGCTCAGCCATCACCTCCCGCAGCCGCCACTCGTAGGACACTTTCCGCCGTTGTCTGGTCATCGCGTTTCCTCCCTCGGTACGGTGCCGACCGCGTCGGCGATGATCTGGTCCAGCGACCGCCGCAGGGTTCGGATCCGGAAGTCCAAGGACACCCCGGTATAGATCGACGTGGTCGAGGCATGTTCGTGCCCGACTTGGTCCTGCACAAACCTCGGATCCCAGCCGTCCTCGATCAGATGCGTGACGTAGGAACGGCGCAGCGAATGGAAGTCCAGGATCGGGTCCAGGCCGATCGCTTCCCGGTAGTCGGCCATCCGGTGATCCAGCAGCGCCGCGCTCACCCGCGGTGCCCGCTCGGAAGGCCAGGCGGCGGGATTGTCGTCGGCGCCGAACAGCGGGCGCACCTCGGAGAACCACTGCTCGAGGACCTCGACCGCCCAGGGCCAGACCGTCAGCACCGTGCGACGCTTTGGCGGCGCGGCGCGCTTGGCCTTCCCGTGCCGGACGTGCACGGACCCGAACCGGCCGAACTCCGGCGCCTCCGGGTTGCGGCCGAAGTCAGACACGTCGAGCATCTGCGTCTCGGTGCGACGCGTGCCGTAGGCGTAGGCGGTCTTGAAGATCGTCGCATCCCGGAACGCCGCCATCCAGCCCTTCTTTCCCTCGGATCGCTTCAGCGCGACCTGCTCGTCGGCGTAGTCGAACAGGTCCTGCAGCTCGCGTCGAGTGAACGGCCGCTTCGCAGGCTCCGACTCGACGTCCGCCACGTGCTGCGCAGAGTTGACGTCGGTGAGGATCTGCACCGGGTGCGTGCCGAACCGGCGCATGCACTCCTCAGCCCAGCCATATGCCGGATCGAGTGCGAACGAGCAGAAGCCGCGCACCGCCACCTGATAGCCGCGCACCGTGGAGCGCGTGCAATGGTGCACCGAGCGCAGATCCGCGAACCACTCGTCCGCGTGCTACGCCGTCCACTCCCACGGGAACGTCGCGGCGTGCGCCTGGAACGCACGGACCTGCCGCTCCCGCGCCTGAACCGTCGAGCGGGCGAAATTCCGGGCGGGCCCCTGATTCCGCCAACCCTCCAACATCGCCTCGAACACCTGCTCGTCCGGGCGCAACAACGCGACCCCGTCCAGCAGGACCAGCCGGGCCGAACCCGCCAGAGCACCCTCGTCACCGGCCACGTCGCTCCCTCTCGCAAGACCGCATCTGATGCGAGATTATCGCATTAGATGCGATTTGCAACAGAAAGCCCCGGTCACAGACGGAGGGAGAGAAACAATGTCCGACGAGCATCCGCGAGGGCCACGATCTACGTCCGCCAGATCGCTGAGATTCCAAGGGAGAACGGCACGCGAGGCCGCAGCCAACACCGGTGACGGGATCGCATCAGATGCGATTCATCATCGTCTGGCGCTGATTGCCGGTCGTGTGTGGGAATAGCCTTGCGCTGGAAGGCAACGACGCGAAGCCGACCGGCTCGATGGCAAGGACGCGGTAATCGCGCCTGGGTAGGAGCCGCCCACGTGGGCTCGTACGGGCGCGTGGTGGGCTGGGTGGCCTCGTACCTGCTGGGTGATCCTGTTCGTCGCACGAGAGGGCGGACAGGGCCCGAACAGCAGGGAGCCCTCCGCCCATGTCCGATCCGTCATCACCGAACCGTCGCCGTCTGACCGCGCTTCCGGCGCCGGTGCTCGCCCACGACCGCGCGACCGTCTACCTCGGCGATGCTGTCGAGTTCCTTCCGCTCTTGCCCGCGGGGAGTGTCGACGCGCTGGTGACCGACCCGCCCTATGGGCTCGGCTTCAACGGCCACGCGTGGGACGACGCGTCCGGGTTCCGGGAATCGCTGCACGATGTCGACACCAGCGTGATGAGTGCACCGGAGGTGTTCGAGGCGTGGTGCACGGCGTGGGCTGCGGGTGCATTGCACGCACTAAAGCCCGGTGCACATGTTGCAGCGTTTGGCGGTGCACGCACGTGGCATCGGATGGTGCGCGGTATCGAGAGTGCAGGGTTCGAGATCCGTGACCAGATCGCGTGGTTGCACACCACCGGGATGCCCAAGAGCATGGATCTCTCGCACGCGATTGACAAGCACCATGGCGTGCACCGCACCGATCGCACTGTGCAGACCGATGACCGCGACGGGGTGCTCGGCGCGACTCGCGTTGTCGTCTCGAAGGGCACCCCGGTGACGGAGGACGCGCAGCGGTGGGAAGGGTGGGGCACGGGGTTGCGGCCGGCGTTCGAGCCGATCGTCATCGCCCGTAAACCCCCGGAGGGCACAATGGTGCGAAACGTCCTCACTCACGGTGTCGGTGGGATCAACATCGACGGGGCGCGGTTCGCTGATGATCGGTGGCCGACGAACGTTGCCTTCGATCCGGGGCAGGCGGAGGCGTTGGATGTGCTGACGGGGACGTGGCAGGGCGAGTCGTTGTCGCGGAAATTCCCGATCTTCCGGTTCGAGCACAAACCTAATGCCGCCCAACGGCCCCGCGCATTCGGAGTCTCACATTCAACGGTGAAGCCGTTGGGACTGATGCGATGGCTCGTCACCCTGCTCGCCCCGCCCGGCGGGAGCGTGCTTGAGCCTTTCGCTGGCTCCGGTACGACCGTGGAGGCCGCCCTCATGGCTGGGTGCCGAGTGGTCGCCATCGAGCGCGACAAGGACTACATCCCGCTCGTTGCCTCCCGGGTGGACCGCCAGATCTGAGCACGTCCACCAGCAGATCACGCGACATCTCGGGTCGGCGGTTGGGGCGCACCCAGTTACTTGTCGGCGCGTTCGCGTGTGTCGCTGGTCCAGTTCGGGTCGTCGAAGTCTGAGCGTTCACCCATGATCTGAGCCGACAGGTCATCGAGGACGTGGAGTTCGTCGGCGCTGAGGACGATCGATGTGGCGGCGGCGTTCTCCGCGATGCGTTCCGGGCGGCGGGTGCCCGGGATGGGAACGACCGGTAGGCCGAACCGGTCACCCGCTGCATACAGCCAGGCCAACGCGATCTGCGCGGGCGTGGCGTCGTGGTCATCGGCGATCCCCCTCAGTGCTGCGACGACGGTCTGGTTGGCGGCGAAGGCGTCACCGGTGAACCGGGTGAGCCCTGCCCGCCAGTCACCGGCGAAGACGGCGGGGTCGCTCAGGGCTCCGGTGAGGAATCCGCGCCCCAGAGGCGAGTAGGGCACGAAACCGATCCCGAGCCTGGCGGCGGTCGGTGCGACGGCGCGTTCGACGTCGCGGCTCCAGACTGACCATTCGCTTTGCACGGCGGCGATGGGGTGGACCCGGTGAGCGGCCTCCAGCTCGTCGGCGGTCACCTCCGACAATCCCAGATGGCGGACCTTCCCGGCGGCCACGAGCTCGGCCATCGCACCGACGGTGTCCTCGATGGGCACGGTCACCTCGCGGCGGTGCAGGTAGTAGAGGTCGATCGTGTCGATCCCGAGCCGGTTCAGGCTGGCGTCGACGGCCTCGCGCACATAGGCGGGGTCGTTGCGGGCGCGCATGGTCTTGTTCGCGATGGAGCCGGTGATGCCGAACTTGGTAGCGATCGTCATCTCCTCGCGGCGGGTCCTCGCGACCTCGCCGACGGTGCGTTCGCTGTCACCGTCACCGTAGATGTCGGCAGTGTCAATGAACGTGACCCCGACATCGAGGGCATGGTTCAGCACGTCCAGATTCTCCACGTGGGTGCTGGCCCCGTACACGCCGGTCAAAGCCATCGCGCCGAAGCCGAGACGGCTGACGGTCAGACCGTCGCCGAGAAGCGTCGTTGGAGCATTCATCGTTGTTCTCTTTCTGTTGCGGTGAGGGGCTGTACGGCGGCGACTTCGGGCGGGACGGGGCGTCCGTCGCAGTCGAGGCCTGCACCGATCAGGTAGCGGTAATGGGTCATCTTCTCTTCCAGGGAGACGAGGTGCTGATCGAGCTCCGCTTGCCGCCTGTGGATGCGATCGCGGTGGGCTTCGAGGATCGCGAGGCGGCGCCCGTGGGTGGTGGCGCCGCCGGCGACCAGGCGTGCGAACTCGCGCATCTCTTCCGTCGGCATCCCGCTCTTACGGAGCTTCGCGAGCATCTCGACCAGTGCCGCGTCCCTGCGCGTGTACTGGCGGCGACGATCCGGTCCCCGGCGCACCGCAGGCAACAGTCCCTCACGCTCGTACCAGCGGAGGGTGTCTTGACTCAGTCCGCTCAGGCGCGCGACCTCCGCGATGCCGAGGCTCGCGTCTGTATCGTCCAGCACCTCGAAGGCGACCTGTGTGCTCATGCGGCAACGCTATGTCCTGGAGTTCACTCCAACGCAAGCCCAGTATCCGCCACTGCCGCCATGTGTCTGGGCACGCGCGACAAGCTTTCGGGTGGTTCCGGGGAGAAGAACTCCGCTGGTGTCCCGCTAATCGGATCTCGCCCGGCGTCCTGCCCCATCCGCCTACCTATCGTGAGGCCCGTGCAGTTGCGCGCGGGCGATCTCAACGCGGGAGGACGAGGACATATGGACATGGACCCTGCCAAGGGCGCCGAGGCACCACGAACCGAAACGGACCAGGACGCAGGGCAGCCGCGAATGCTGCATCTCGGGGTCATCGTGTGGTTGGATGACCCCGAGGTCGAACCGACCGTCCTCACCCACGACAGCGCCGTGGTGGTTGCGCACGCTACGGCACTGGCGATCCACGAGATGCTCGAGGACTCACCTGCCTATGTGGGCGCGGCCCAGTTCCTCGCAACACACCGCGTTCCTCAGGACTGGCACACACCCGAGCACGTCGATGCCTGGCTTGAAGCACTGCGGGAAGCGACCCCGCACCCGGCTTACTCGTTCCACCAGATCCCCGTCGGCGCCGGCATCGATAAGGGAAACGAAGCCGCTACATCCCTCCATCACGCGATGCAAGAACGTGAACGCACGCTCACCGAGCATCCCGCCGCCGGCCCTGCCCGTGCTCCGATACCGCGCCCGGGCCTCACACGATGACCCGTACGAGAACCGTGCCGGGTGAAGAGCCGACGATTCGACGCATATCTGCGACTCCAGCGCTCACGTTCGCCTTCGTCCACCATGCATCCACCGGAACGACGAGTAAGCCAAGAACCACCTGCACCGGCCCGCCTGGGGCGCGATCAGGCCCTCGGGTGCCGGGCTCCTGCCTGAACCCGTTGCGTTGCCTGCCGTTGGAAGGAGCCGACCGCCATGTCTGATAGCACGAATCTCCCGCCCCTGGGATACACGCCCGAACCGCTCGAGCCGCGACGCGTGGTGATCGAGTTCGACGTTCTCGCTCGTTCCGACGCCGAAGCCGAGCATCTGGTCACTGAGGTGCTGATCGAAGAGCTCGCCGGCTCACCGGACCAGCTGCGCACGGACGGCGACCGCGTTTACGGGGAGGGTTTCGGCGACGATGTCTCGCACATCCGCTCTTGGACCCCAGGACCTGCCTCCGCTCACGGTGCGAGTGCGATGGTGGTGCCGTCGGTGGAGTGGGCGGCGTTCGAGGGCTCCGGGATCCCGGAGATCGTCGCCGAGATGTTCCCGCCCGCACCGGCCGAGGCCGACTTCCGCGTCGAGGACGGGACGGTGGATGTCGACCGTCTCGAGGATGCCCGCGACCAGTGGCGAGACGAATGCCTCACCCTCGCCACGGCCGCTGCGCGCCTGCCAGAGACACTCGCGCGACTCGACCGCGCCGAGCGGATGCACGGCGGGCTGATCGATCTGCTGGAGCGCGAGCCGCTGCCGGTGGAGCCGCAGAAGGAGGATTACCTGGTCACCGTGTCCCCGAGCTACGAGGGCGAGATCGTCGGAGCCGCCTACCGGTGGGACCACACGCAGTGGGAAGCGGACTTCAAGACCGCCGCCCGCCGACGGGAGAGCGCCCTGCAGGATCTCCTCGACGATGACGGGTCGCGGACGTCGTCTTTGCGTGAGCGGTTCCGTCAGGTGGGGGTGTCGGATCTGGTCGCGATCCAGACCCTGCGCGAGGTCGTCGAGCGGGACAAGACGAGCCCCGGTGAGCGGCTGCTGGACGGGCCGGTGCGGGAGCAGCTGGAGGCGATGCTGTTCGCTGCGGACCCGGACGTGCAGGTGCCGGATCTGGACGACCCGGTGGGGCCGCCGATCTATGAGGGTCCGGCATCGGAGGCGCATGCGTGGATCGAGGAGGGCGTGTACGCGGCGACCGGGTTGGACGGGCAGGGCGAGTTCCGGCTCGTCGTCGGCCCTGTCCCGATCGGGCACGAGCGGACGGCGTCGGCGGCGTTTCCGCCGGCCGAGCACGACAGCACGGTCGTGAACGAGATCGCCCGCATCCTCGAACAGCGCACCGAGGACCATACCCCGGACGAGGTGCTCGCGCAGGTCAACCAGGCGATTCTCCGCACCGGCCGCACGGGCATGCCGACCCCTGGGCCGGTGGAGCCGCCCACGCTGCTCGAGCGCGGCGGACTGCTCAGCGAACTCCTCGCCGAACGCGAACGTCACCTCAGCTCAGGCCCCGATGGCCCGGAGCCTCCCGCGACAGGAAGAGGGACAACCGGGCGTCGTCTCTGAGATGCGTTGGGGAGGGCCGGGAGTGGACGATTTCCCGCATGTTCCGGACGTTTCCGCGCATCCTGCCAGGATCTGCTCGCGCCGGGATATCGACGTCGGGTAGGGGTTGAGGTCTCTCGACTGGCGGGAATGCTCGTGAGCCGACAGCATCGGGCCCGGGTCGGTAGCACTGCCACCGCACCTTCCCGGTGACACGGCGCACGAGCATTCCGCCCCTCGTGCGCCGAGTCACCGGAAGGAGGTGCCGCTCATGACCGCTCCCGACCCTACCGGCTGGACCCTGCCCACCACCCTCCCCGCCACGCTCGTCGATGCGGCGCTCGCCTACGGGGCGGCGGGCGTGCCGGTGTTCCCGTGCGCGCCCGGTGCGAAGGTTCCACTGACGAAGCATGGGTTCCACGATGCGACGACGGATCCCGGGCGGATCCGGTCGTGGTGGTCGTGGATGCCGGAGGCCAACATCGCCCTGCGCACCGGCACGACGGTGGATGTCGTTGATGTGGACGTGCACGGGGTGGGCACCGGGTTCCCGGTGCTGCGGACGCTGCACCGCGACCGGCTGATCGATGGGTGGGGCATGGCGGTCCGTTCCCCGTCCGGCGGCGTGCACCTCTACTACCCCTCCGCCCCGGACCGCCCACAGATGTCATGGTCGCGGGGGGCCGCGCTTGTAGACTTCCGTGGCACCGGCGGCTACATCCTCGCCCCGCCCTCCACCATCACAGGCCCGGACGGCACGACCGCCGGGTACGAGGTGATCGCGCGCGGGCGGCGGCCGAGGCCGGTCGACGCCGACACGCTTCGCGACATCCTCACCCCGACACCACCCGCCCCGCAGCGCGAGTTCCAGTCGGTCGCCGACGAGGCACGGATCACCGAGCGCTTGTCGGGATGGGTGGCGCGGCTGCCGGACGGCAACCGGAACGCCGGACTGTTCTGGGCCGCGTGCCGTCTCGCCGAAGCCGCGCTCAGCGAAGACGAAACGACCGCCGCCCTGGAGCCCGCGGCGGCGTCGACGGGGCTGGAGGTGCCGGAGTTGCGCGCGACGATCCACTCCGCTTACCGCACCATCACCAGAAACAACGGAGGCCCCGCCGCCCCCTCATTCCGAAGGACGACCGCCGGGCTGGAGGCTGGGCGATGACGTCCCCCGGACAGCAGCCGACCGAGCAGAGCCCCGTCCCCGCGACGGGCGGATTCGGCGGTGCAGTGACGCGGGGCGTGGTGGTGCTCGCGGTCGGCGGGACGGTGCTGTTGGCGTTGGGGGCGTTCTGGTTGTCGTTCACGACGTTGCGGGATCTCGCCGTCCTCTCGGGGATCCCGGCGGGGCAGGCGTGGGTATGGCCGTTGATCGTGGACGGGGTGATCCTCGAGGCGACGATCAGCGTCGTCGCGCTGCGTAACGCCGCCCGCCCCGCGCGCCGGTTCGCGTGGCTGCTGCTCGCCGCCGGCGCCGGGGTGTCCGTTGCCGCGAACATCACCCACGCTATCGTCACCGCCCACACCCAGGTCCCGGCGCTGATCGCGTCGCTGGTCGCGTCCGTGCCGCCGCTGGTGCTGCTGGCGATGACCCACCTCACCGTCGAACTCAGCCGCAACAGCACGCAGAGGACGGAGTCCGTGCGGGCACGCCCAGACCGCGTGCTGCCCAGACCGCGCGGCGACGAACACGATCAGGATCGTGCCCTGCTCGCGGACACGAGCGCAGACAGCTCGGCCATGCTCGCCGATCCGCCGGAGGATTCCGAGCCGGTCTCGTCGGGGAAGCCGGGGCGACGTCCTTTGCAGGAGCAGGAGCGGGCACGGGAGTTGCGGGCGCGGGGGTTGTCGCGTCGCGCGGTGGCGGCGGAGCTCGGGGTGCACCCGACGACGGTCGGCCGGTGGGAGCACGCACCTGAGAGTCGACAGGACGGAGCAGACCATGACTGACCCCACCACAACCAACCAGCCCGATTCGCACGACCCGCTCCTCGACCAGACCCTGGACGAGGACCGCGATCCGGACGACGTCAAGCACACGTCGAAGCGTGATCCGGATCGGGCGTCGGCGTTCGCGACGCACGGCGACCCCAGCACCACGACCACCAACGTCCCGGACGGGGCGCAGCGCGCCGGGGTGCGGTGGGTACGTCCGACCGATCTCGCAGCCCAGGCCGGCGCCGCCGTGCTCTCCCGGGGTGCGCAGGCGAACAGGCAACTGCATGACGCGGTCGCCGACGGGCTGCGGGAGATGCGCGCGAACCTCGCGGACCGGCTCGCACGCCGACAAGCGCAGCTCGAACCAGAAGCCACGACGACGGGCCCGGCGACACGGGAGCGTCCGCTCGGGAGGACGGGGGTGAGCCGGTGACCTCTCACTGTCCTGGCAGCACCCGACTGCCAGAGCACACCCGCCACCCGTAACCACAAGAACCGCCGCCTGGTGCTCACCGTCGCACCGGCCGGCACCACGCATAGACCACTCTCACCAGGGTCGGCCCGACGGTCCTCCCTGCCCTCCCGCAGCAGCCCCGCGCTGCGCGAGGCCGGGCGGGGGTCGTGTCGGGACGGGTGTCGCACCTTCCAGATACCGACGAATTCTTCACTTTTCAGGGAGTCACGATGCACCCCACACCATCAGGCCGGGTCACCGGCCCGGACCCGGATTTCACGAGCAGCGAGGGCCTGCGCGCACTGCTGCGGGAGCTGAACGAGCACGACGCGTGGGCGACGAGCCCGGTCGCGGCAGAGCTGATGGCCTACGCCACCCGCAAGTATGAGCCGATCGCGAAGGCCTGGCACCGGGCGCCGGAGGACGCCGCCTACGAGGCGTTCATCGCGATGCGCAAGCGCACGACCGTGAAGGCGGGTGACCCGTGGGCGGTGATCACCCGCGCGGTCGCGCTCGGCATCGCCGCGGAAGTCCACGCCGACCGCAACATGACCAGCCAGGACAAGGCCCGCCGCCCCGAGAGGCGCCCCGACGAGGAACCGGTGCGCGCCGGGCACTACGAGGAGTTCTTCTACGACATCCACCCCCACACCGAACCCGCAGGGGATGCGGCGGACGGGGATCATTCGGTGGACCGGGTGATCCGCGCGACCTGCGTGTTCCTCGTCCTCACCGACTGGCCTGCCCGGCCCGTGGAGCAGGCCGTGGACTACATCGCCCACCGCGTCACCGGCCTGTCCTCCGGCGATTCCGCTGTCGACGTCGTCTCCCGCGACCTGCACATCGCGCTCCGCCTGGGCTACACCCCCGACGCCTGGGCGGCGCTGGTGCGGCTCGTGGTCGGCACGAAGACCGGGAGGAGCCGCACCGGGAAATACGGGCTGTTCGCCCGCGTGCTCCTCGGCGACGACGTCACCGACCTCCTCCGCGACGGCGACCTCGTTGCGACGTCCCGCCGGAGCGCGCACGTACCTGATTGGTGGGAGACGCGTGAGGGAGGTGTGTCATGAGTCGTGGGCATCTGGTGATGGAGCATGCGATCGATCAGATCCGGGAAGGCCACTCCTACCGTCGCGACCTCGGGGACTTGGAGGAGCTGACGGAGTCGGTCCGCCGGTTCGGGCTGCTCTCGCCGATCGTGATCACCACCGGCAACGTCCTCATCTCCGGCAACCGGCGCCTGGCCGTCCTGCGCTCTCTCGGCCACCGCACGGTGCCCGTGTGGATCGTCCCCGGGGTGTCGGACAAGCTGTCGATGGTAGTGGCGATCCAGGACGAGAACACCCTCCATAAGATGCTCGCCCCGCTCGAGCAAGCGGAGCTGTATGCAGAGCTGAAGGAGCTGTACGCGGAAGAGAACGCCCGCAAGCAGGAAGCCACCCAGTTCGGCGCGACCACGCCGTCCGAATCGGCCCACAATTTCGGGCCCGCACCCGGCGACTCGGGTGGGGGTAACGGTGGTGTCGATTCGACACCACCGCAGCCGGCGAGGGGTGAGGGGCAGAAGACGCGGGTGCAGGCGGCGAAGGCCGTCACCGGGCGGGACTCGCACGGGATGCTCGACCAGGTCGTCGAGCTGAAGCAGATCGCCGCATCCGAGGCGGAGCATCCGGAGGTGCGGCAGGCCGCCGCTGAGGCGCTGCTGGAGCTGAACACGGATGGGAAGGTGAACGGCCGGTTCTTGCGCGTGAAGCTGCTGCAGCAGATCCACACATTGCGCCGGTGGGCGACGCACCCCGACGAGCCCGACGGCATCCGCGCGGCGGCCGCCTCGGAACTGGCGCTCGTGGAGGCGCAGGAGCATCCGAAGGACGCGCTGACGGAAGCCACCCGCGCGATCGGTCGCCTCACCCAGCTGCGCGCCGACGCCGCAGTAGCTGCGGGACCGGCCGGGTGGAAGGATGCGGATCCGCTGCTGCGGGAGAAGCACGCGATCCGCAAGCTCGTCGACCTGCTGCGCCGCGAGCACGGCTGGTGGGACCGCTACGACCCCACCGACTTCGGGACGTACGCCGACCAGGAGCAGTGGGAGCTCGTCGAGACCTACATCACCGAAGCCTCCCGATTCGTTGAGCGGGCGCGGGCGGCGCGCGAGAAGCATGAGGAGGGCAGTGATGCCGACGGATGAGGATCCACAGCAGGACGCGGACGAGCTTGAGGAAGCCGCCCGTGCTCTCGCTTATGCCACCCGCGCCATCGACACACCTGAGAGCACCTATCAGGTCCTCGGCTCCGTGCACCTGACGCTGTCACGGATCCAGCAGAGCCTGTCGCAGTTGGCAACCTGGCATCAGCAGCACGGCGTCCTCGCAGCGGCCGACGACGGAAATCGTGAGGCGGGGAACGATAGCGCCCAGAAAGCGGCGGGCTGGCTGTTGATGGCCGCGGCCGGGGCGGGACAGGTCATCGACCTGGTCATGGCGGCGCCGACCGAGAACGGGCAGATCGCGTGGCAGCCGACCCCAGACGTCCGTGCGGTACTCGCGGAGCGAGAAGTCAGCCTGGCCCCGGACCCGTCCCCTGCCGAGAAGAGGCCGGAACGGGGAGGCGGTTTGTCGCGGTGAACCGACGTGACGGGGTGGCGCACCTACCGGGTGTGCCACCCCTTGTTGTTCCCGGGAAGGAACCCTGCCATGTCGTCACCTCTCGTTGATAACCGCTTGCGCCGGCGGCGCCGGCTGATCATCACTCTCACTGCGACCGCCCTGGTCGTACTGACGCTCGCTGGCGTCGGCATCTACGGGCTCGTCGCCCGCCCCGACCAGACCCCGCCGCCGACATCTACGAGCAGCGCGCCAGGGCCTCCCACGCCGAGTCCGAGCGGCCAACCCACCATCGCGGCGCTGCCCGGCCTGCCAGAGACGGATGACCCCGAGGAGTATGCGGAAGCGGTCGCACACGCGCTGTTCGGCTGGGACACCTTCACCCTCTACACCCCGGCCGACCACCGTTCCGTGATCATCGACGACGCCGATCCGTCCGGCGCAGAGACGCCCGGCCTGGTCGTCGACCTCGACGGGTACTTCCCCTCGCAGGAGACCTGGCGGGATCTGGCCGACTACCGCACCCGGCAGTCGATCACCATCGACCAGGTCTTCGTGCCGGAGCAGTGGGACGAGGCGGTCGCGGCGGCGAGCGGGCAGATCGCCGATGGCACGATCGCCTTCACGATCGAGGGCACCCGGCACCGGGAGGGCTTCTGGTACGACGACCCCGTCGAAAGCACCCACGAGGTCGCGTTCACGGTGTTCGTCGCGTGCGAACCCGTGTTCGACCGGTGTCATCTGCTGCGCCTGTCCCAGCTCGACAACCCCCTCCGCTGAGAGGGCGCTGTCATGAAGAAGCTCCTCGCGCTCGGGGTCGTCGGGGTCCTGCTCGCCCCGATGCTGGGCCTGCTCACCGTGGGCGTGGTGATGAATCCCGCGCTGACAACCCAGGCGGCGTGTGTCGCGTCGGATGTGAATCTCGGACCGGTGCCGGACGAGCTTCAGGTCACCACCGCCGGCGGAGACACGTTCACGCTGAACCACACGCAGCTCACCCACGCCGCCACCATCATCACCACGGGAGCGGCGACGCCCGGGGTAGGGCGGGAGGGGATCCTCATCGCGCTGATGGCGGCGTTGACGGAGTCGACGTTGCGGCAGTTGGCGAACACCGGCACCTACCCGGAGTCCGGCGACTACCCGAACGACGGCAACGGCTCCGACCACGACAGCCTCGGGCTGTTCCAGATGCGCCCGCAGTCCGGGTGGGGCACGGTCGAGGAACTGATGGACCCGACCTATCAGGCGGAGGCGTTCTACGGCGGCCCCGACGGCCCCAACCAGAGTTCCCCGCGTGGCCTGCTCGACATCCCCGGCTGGCAGCAGATGGGCAAGGGCGAGGCCGCGCAGAGCGTGGAGGTGTCGGCGTATCCGGATCGGTACGACAACTACGAGCCCGTCGCTCGCACCATCCTTGACACCCTCACCACCAGCCCCGGAACCGACGGCGAAGACAACGAGATCCCGGAGACGAGCGGCCTGGTGTTTCCGCTGCCGTCCGGGACGTACGTCATGACGTCGCCGTTCGGGCTCCGGGTGCATCCGATCACGGGCGAGGTTCGCCTGCACGCCGGGACGGACTGGGCCGCCCCGGACGGCACACCCATCTTCGCCCTCGCCGACGGTATCGTCACCTACGCGGGCATGGTCGACGGCACGTCAGGGCAGATCACGATCGAGCACACCATCGACGGGCAGCGTGTTGCGACGAAGTACATCCATATGTGGGAGCACGGTATCCACGTTCAGGCCGGCGACCGGGTGATCGCAGGGCAGCACGTCGGCGACGTCGGAAGCAGCGGCCAATCCACCGGCCCCCACCTCCACCTGCAAATCCACCCGGGCGGCGCCGACGAGCCCGCGGTCGACCCGGAGGTGTGGCTCGCCGAGCACGACGTGGACGGCATCGACGCTCCGACCGGCGGCGGACCCTTCTGCACCCTCTGACCGTGGAACGGGCGCGGGTCGGGTGGCGCACCTGACAGGTGCCCGCCCGCCCCCGCGCTTATCAGGAGACCGACCTCATGCACGTCCTTGCCACGCTCATCCCGGCCGAGAACGTTTACCCGGACCTCAGCGGTGTCCGCGGTAAGGAGACCCTGCTGTCCATCGTCGGGGCGCTGCTGACGTTCGTGCTGATCGTCGCCGTGCTGATGCTCATCATCTCGGCGATCGTGTGGGCCGTCTCCTCCGCCCACGGCAACCCCCACACCGCCACGAAAGGCAAGTCCGGAGTGTTCGTCGCCCTCGGTGCTGCCGCCCTCGCCGGCGCCGGGGTTGCGTGGATGAACTTCCTTCTCAACCTCGGTGACACGCTCTGAGTTCCGACCAGCCTGACTCGCGGAGAGTCGTGATCGCAGGCTGCATCATCCCTATCGACCGCGTCGAGGAGATCGCGCGCGACAGCACCGTCAGCCACGTCTACCTCAGGAGGGAGAGTAGCGAACCCATCCTGGAGCTCCCGCTCGCAGCGGGCGTAGGCATCGCCACGGTCGGCACACTCATCGCCCGCGCTCTCGTCGCAATCGGCCGAGTGGCTGCACTCCTCGCCCGGGTTACCATCGGCGTCGCACTGCGCGCACCCACCCCTGCCGCCTCGCGAGCACGGCGTCACATCCTCGCCCGACGGTTTTGTTGGACGAGGAATGTGCCGTTGAACTTGCTCTGCACACAACCGTACTTCGAGCGCCCCTCGTCCATCGCCCGGCGCTGTCCCTCAAACGCGTCGACGAAACCAGTCCAGCAACCGTGTACGGCGCGGGCGCGTCGCTGTCACAGAAGGAAGGGGCAGGGGGTCTGGGTCTTGTGTGTGGAGGTTGTCCGCATCGCGGTTGGCCTGAATTTTCTTGTCGGACCACTGCGCGGCCTTGATGACCCGGCCGTCACGGATCCAGTAGTGCGATCTGCAGGGGAAGCTCCAGTTCCCGATTGAGGGCGACAGTCCGACAGCCACGCCGTTGAAAGTAATGGACCACTCCGACGGCGCCAGCGGGGTAACCACTTTGACGCCGCAACCGCACGCGCACAGATGCACCGCGGTGGCGTAGTCGGTGGAGACGAACAACACTCCCTCCGGGAGGGCGGCAGGGATTTCTTCGACGAACCGGTAGTCGAATCTGAGCGTCTTCACTCCGGGTCCTCGTTTGCGATGACGTTGCTGTCGATCATGTACGTGGCCGCGTCAGTCGGGTCGAAGTCGAGGTAGAACCCGAGGGTCTTTTTGAACCGGATGACGGCGAGGGCGGCATTCAACGCGTTCAAGTCAGCGATCTGGATGTTCTGCGTGTACGCGTTGTCCGTGTTGTCGCCGAACGAGATCCGGCTCCGTGCCGCGGCCCGGCTAGCCGGGTCGTTGCGGCTGAGTGTGGTGCGCACGAGACCGCCGAGGGCACCGCCGTTGTCGTAAATTCCCATACCGACATCGATGAACGCGATCCCTGCCGCCTCAAGGAAGGCGATGACGACTTCCTTGGCGGGTCCGTCATCAATGGCGAGGAATACAAACTGCAATCCAGTCAGCACGTCCAGGTTGCCGGCGTCGACGTGGACGGGATGCGCAATGATCCCCGAGCGCATCGGCGCGTACTGCGCCGCCAGGTAGTGCACCTTGTACGGGCTAGTCCGCAACTGTTCCAACGTGGCCGCGCCCGGCGCACGAAACGCGTTGTACTGCTGAAAGGTGTCCCCATCGAACAGGTGCAACTCGGTAATTGGGGTCTTCGCAAGAAGGTCGAGGATGTACGCGCCGGTTCCGCCGAGCCCCACGATCCCGACCGGACCGATCGCGAGCTTGGCGGAGATCGCCGCGATCCCGGCGCGCGTGGAGGCGGTGTCGAGGTAGGTGAAGACGCTGGTGTCGTCCTCGTCGGTCACCGGCGCGAATGTTTGCGCGGTCACGGTCGGGTCGATCAGATGCGCCTGTTGCATCAGGATCGCTGCGTACGTGACGATCTTGGCGCGATAGTCGGGGTACTGCCCCGACGGCATCGGCTTGTGGGAGAACATGAAATCGACGTGCACGCCGGGAGCCAGCTCCGTGGCGTAGGCCGAGTTGATCAGCGCATCCAACGGCGCGCCGGCCGCGGTGCACGGGGTCTCTCCGGCGAAGTACGCAACGTGCGTGTCGGGTGTCGTGGTGACGTCGTCCTGGATGTTCAGGGTGGACACGAGAGAGCCGTAAGCAACCTGGCGCTCCGCGGTGACGTAGGGGATGTGGCCCACCACGAGGTGCCCGCCGATAACGGACACCTCGTAGCCTTCATCACGCAACTTCTGCAGGTCGGTGCTACGACTTGTCAGTTGCGGTGACATTGAAGATCGTTCCGTTCTTGATGGTGACGCTCTCCCCGGCGCGCAGGGTGCCGGTGGGGCGGGGTGCGGCGGCACGGCTGTAGCCCACGGTGAACAGCAGCTGGGCACCGGCGGGAGGTTCGGGGTAGGCGATCGCGGTGACGGTCTCGAAGAACACGGTCGAACCGGTGACGGTATGCTTCGTGCCGTTGACGATGATCTGGAAGCTGGTGGGCAGCGGGTTCTTGGTGAAGAACCGTTCCCCGTCCGCGATGATGACGATCTCGTCCTCGGTGATCGGGTCATCGAGGTCATCGAAGATGTCCCGGTACAGCCGGTGGTCGTCCGGGATGGCCGGGGAGGTGAGCTCGCGCAGCTGCTGCTCGGTGATCGCTCCGGCGGGGACACGGTACGGGACGGCGTTGAGGAAGAGCGTGACGGGCTGGTTGCTGAAGAACCGCAGGTCACCGGTGATGGTGATGGTGGAGTGCGGCGGGACGGGGATGTCCTGCGCGTCGGGCAGTTCCAGCCACAGGTCCGCGACGGGCGGCGTAGGCAGCTCGCGCAGTTCCCGACCGCTGATGTCGCCGAGGGGAACGGGGTAACTGGCCCCGTCGATGATGATGTCCGCGAACTGCGGATCGGGCGTGGTGTTCACGATGCTCCAGTCTGGGCACAGGGTGTGCCCTCACCCGGAACAGACGACGTATCTTTTCGTCCCGCTCAGCCGGCGCATTCCTCGCAAATGCCGGCGGTGGCGGACTGCTGTGTACCGCTTTTCAGCAGGAAGCATTCCATGCACTGAAACTCCGCCGGCGCCGCGACCGAGCAACCGCACCGTTGACAGGTAGGACACGTGGGGTTCCCGCAGGCGGCGCAGGCATCGTGCGGTGCGGCTCGAAATTCGGCCGCGCACCCCAAGTGCACACACACGTACGAGCGGCCGTAGGAGACGTGTTCATGCCGCGCGACCGAGAACGTCCACGGCACTCGCTCCGTCGCAGCGACGACGATGTAGCCGCTGCCGGCGGGAGCCGCCTGCATGAAGTAGGTGTCTCCGGCAAGGACGGAGTTATAGGCGAACTGTCCGCGCGCGGCCACGGTCGCGCCCGCATGCCCGCGTTCGATTGCCTCCCAGATGGCAGTGGCCGTCTGGTCACTGCGCCGTGTCGGACGGACTGCCGTTGTGGAGGTGGAAAAGGTAACTTCCCCGGCACCGCTGAGAACCACGACATGGCCGTCACCGTCGATCTGACCGCGGGCGCGCATCGCCACCGCGGAGCGTGACACCGTGCTCAATGCCCGCCACAAGCTCACGACGGCGTCTGCGGACGGGGTGCGTTGTCCTAAGACGGATGTTGCCGTGGCTTCGGGGATGAGAACGGCGGAGGCGAACGCGTCGCATGCTTCTTCCTCGAGTGCGCGACCCCCGTCGCCACGTTCTAACAGAGTTTCCAGGAGATGTTCGTCGGTGAGCTGAATGTGGTGTCCAAGTTCGTGCAACGCCGTAAAGTTCATGCGCTCCCGGGTTCGGGAGAACGCCACCCCGACACGCGGCGGGGTTTCCTCTCCTCGGTACAGACCATCCACATCGCACCGCTCGTCCGACGAGGTATGGGAACGCTCCAGATCGAACACCTCCACCTCAGGCCATTGACTCAACCATCCGATTGGGTCTTGCCGGATCTCCTCGAGGTCCACGCCCTCTCGGGCAACGAGAGACGCCATCATGAGGTCAACATAAGCAGGCGCGTCCAAGCGGGCGCGGATCCGCACAGAGCGCCCAGAGTCAGTCATCACCACTCAATTCGGACTGCAGGTAACTGTCGATACGAGCACGCATACTCTCCGGCGCCTGGTCGTTACCTTGCCGTGCCGCCAAAGCCAACGCCCCATACGCGACAGAACGCCAGGCATCCGAATCGGTCTTGTGCAGCTGACGGGCGAGAGCCTTGATCGGCGCGCGATACGAACTGGCGTGCAGTTCCCGCTGCCACTGCGGCGGCAAAGTCGGGTTGGATTCGAGGATTTCGTCCGCCGTTAACGGCATGGTGTGTGCGAGCGTCTCCGCCTGACCGGGGGTGACGGGCCGGGCGTTGCGGAGAATCTGCGCGGCAACGGTGAGCGGCTCGTTCAACGCCGACGCGATCTGCCTCGCGGTGACACCGACCGACCGGAACCTCTCCCGAAGGGTGCCGGTGCCCTCACCGTGCGTGGACCACTGCGACAACCTGTTCAGCGGCTCGATCATATGCTGCTCCAGATCCGCATCAATCACCGCATGCGTGATCTCCGCGTTCGGCAGGGCCACCGTTCCGAACAACGCATCCAAAGTCAGAGGAGCAACCGGTCGCGCATAGCGACGCAGCACCAGCACCACGCAGCCAGCAAAATCAGTGAGCTCGTCGTCTTCGAACACCTCCAGGTCGAAGTCCGTGAAAATTGGCGCGACCAGAACGGACACGTCCTCAACGGACAACACCACAGCCAAAGAAGAGTCGGCGTCCCACGACACCCGCCACACCTGCCCAGGCTCAGGTGGCGCGCTCTCCATTGGACGAGGGATACGAACCTCACGCCCCAACGCAAGAAGGTCCTCGAAGGTCAGGGGAGGAAGACCTGTCATCACACCCTCCAAAGTGTTGGTGATCTCATCAGAACTGACGACCTAACTCGCGTCCGCACCAGACGCGCACCATCGGATTACCAGGTTCACCGCATCACGGCCCGTTTCGCTACCCGCATACAGGCGCAGCCTGCTGAACAACGCATCCCGGGGCGAAGTAGGACCAGAATCCGCCGCTGTAGCCTCGGCGGCGAGGATCGTGACGTCTTCCGCGGATAGGTCATCGTAGATGCGGCGGGCAAGAACCTCGACCTCATCGTCCGGGTCGACGCTCAGCACGGGCAGATTCGACGCAGTGTCCGCGCGCGAGGGCGGGCCGGCTGCGTCAAGCTGGAAGCGCTCGTGTAGGAACCGAGCGAGCAGTTGCGCACGGATCGCGCCGACGGCACGCGTCACCGCTTCGTAACTCATCGTCACCAGGCTGTGCCGCGCCGCCGCAGGAGTTGGGCCAGCCGTGTTCAAACGGTCAATCGCCGCGACCTGCACCGACGATGTCAACCGTGTCAGCTCCGCAACGCCCCCATCCCACACCGCATCCCCGTTGCCAGGGACACTCCATCCCTCTTCGCCCGCGAGAAGCCGGTCTGCAGATACGAAGCGGCTGTCCTTCGCGAGCAGGGTACGCAGTCGCCGCCGCAAACGACCGACCGGGGTTGCCTTCGCCTCGTCGATCAGGAACCGGCGAATCGATACCAGCAGCAGTCGCTCAAGCGACGCATCAGAAGTCGCGGTCACAGCGCAATTGATCACCATTCCGCGACCACGGGATGTACTGAGAATGCTTCCCACATAATCAATGACGGCTTGATCGGACCACCTCGGGTGCCCCAACGGGGGCGGGAACGAACTGGTACGCCCGATCTGACCCACCAGGCGGATCAGCAGACTCACCGTCCCCCGACCGATGCCATCCGGACCGCTCAGCTCAGCGAACGGGGACATCGACCAACCCCAAACTTCGCTCGCGGACTCTTTCAATTGAATCTACTCGAGCGATCGACCGTCGACGAGGCCCGATGTCACTTCCGTGAACGCTCGTTCCACAAGCGGGGCGACGTGAGCCGCTCAGCAAGCCGTCAAAGAACCCGACCGGTGGACGGGTCGGTCATGGCTCGATCGAGCAGACGCCCGGGGGGCCGGGTGAAGGCGGGCCTAACTTTCCAGGGTGACCTCGACGCGTTGGGTGTCATTCGCGATCACCACCCACGTTTCCTGGGCCCCCACATCCCGGATGGCTATCACGTTGAGCTCGTCGGCTTCCACATCGTCATCGGACGGCGCGTGACCCAGGACTGGCGTGCGCAATGCTGGATCACCGGGACGATGCGGTGCTCGCCGTGATGATGTCGGTCCTCGCGGAAGTGCTGATCGTCGTGGCGGCCATCGCATCAGGCCGGGCAGTCCTCCGTACGCCACTCGTGGCGTTCACTGGACATGCCGTCTCCTCTCACCCAGCGCACCGTGCGCGTGGGCAAGACCACACAGCCCAAGCCAGCGAGTCCGAAGCCATCGGCTTCGCAACCGGCGAACACCCACCCGGCAGCAGCTATGGGGCGCGGATTACGCTGAACGCTGGGAGGAGGTCCAGGATGCAGCTGACCATTCTGGGAGGACGTCTCCTGCCGGAGTGGGTGCTGGAGTACCTCGGCATGGGCAAAGGCCCCGCGCTTCCGGCGTTCTTCTGCACCGACGCGTTCGGTCGGCACGTCACGGTCATCGGCTTCGACGAGGACCTCTTCCACGAGATCCACGACGCCGACGACGACACGGTCGCCGGCTCCGCGGTTCCGGTGGAGAAGTTCCCGGTGTCGGTCATGGGGTGGCCGGAAGACTGGGCGAGAGACCACGCACTCCGCGAGACAATCCGCATCGACCCGCGCGGGCTCCCGCCCGCGGAACAGGTCGAGCAGTACCTCGCTGAGGGAACCGTCGACGGTGTCCCCTTCGAAGCTGTCGATCGGGATCTGTTCACGCGCATGGCCGACATCCTCCGCAAGCGCGGCCGCTGACCCCGCAGCACGGCAGACCGCCCGACCCCGCGAGAGGGCGTGGGGTTCGCGTGTCGCACCTGTCCAGTTGACCGCCTCCCGCCCCGGGGAGGGGTCGCCTGTGAAGGAGCCCCCATGTCTGCCGTCCTCGACACCCTCACCACCACTTTGACCGTCGCCGCCGCGAGTGGCATCGTCTCCGCCGAGATCGACGTCACCCCGAACGACTCGGGCCTGCCCGGGATCGCAGCGCTTCGCACCATCGTCGGCGCGGTGATGACGATCGGTCTGATCCTTTCCGTCCTCGCCCTGATCATCTCCGCCATCGTGTGGGGGTTCGGTGCGAACTCCTCCAACCCCCATCTCGCCTCCCGCGGCAAGATCGGTGTACTCGTCTCCTGCGCTGCGGCGATCATCGCCGGCGCGTCCGTGACGCTGATCAACTTCTTCTGGAACGTCGGCCAGACCGTCTCCTGACCCGCCACCTCAACCTCACGAAGGGAGGGGTGACGTGGCTGGCATCTGTGACGTCCCCATCATCAGCACCGTCTGCGACACCGTCGGCGAAGGCGCAGCCACCCTCATCAGCGCCCCGTTCGACTGGCTCGCCCAAGCCACCGGCGCGGCTGCGTCCTGGCTGTTCCAGGGCGTGTGGGCTCTGTTCGACACCACAACGCTCGTGGACCTGACCGACGCGGGCTACATCGGCGTGTACAACGTGATCTTCGGGATCGGCATCTTCCTCATGCTGATCTTCTTCTGCCTCCAATTGATCACCGGCCTCATCCACCGCGACCCCAGCTCCCTCTCCCGCGCCGCCCTCGGCCTCGCCAAGAGCGTGCTCGGGTCGTTCCTGGTGATCACGCTGACCGCGACACTCCTGGAGGTCGTCGACCAGCTCACCATCGGGGTAATCCAGGCGACCGGGACCACGCTGGAAGAGATGGGCGGGAAGATCGGCGTCCTCATCGCCGGGCTCACCGCCATCAACCTCACCGCCCCCGGGGCAGGGGCGATCATCACCATCTTCCTGTCATTCCTCGCGATCTGTGCAGCCGCGATCGTGTGGTTCAGCCTCTTGATCCGCAAAGCGCTAATCCTCGTCGCGGTCGTCATGGCACCGATCGCCCTGGCCGGCGGGTCGTGGGATGCGACCCGGGGCTGGTTCGGGAAGTGGGCATCGTTCGTGCTCGCCCTGATCTTCTCGAAGCTGGTGATCGTGGTCGTGTTCCTCGTCGCGATCAACCAGGTCAACGCCCCGATCGACCTCGATCTCGCGTCCATCGCCGACCCGGTCGCGGGCATCGTGCTGATGTTCGTCGCCGCGTTCGCGCCGTACATGGTCTACAAGTTCATCAGCTTCGTCGGCTTCGACCTGCACCACGTCATGTCCGCCGAGCAGGAAGCCAAGCAGTCCATGAACCGGCCCCTGCCGCTGCGCACCAAACCCGACGGGGACGGCCCGGAAAAGGTCCTGAACGGGTCCGGCGACGGCACACCGCCTGGCGTGAACAACAGCGGCGGAGGCGGTGACACACCCCCGCCACCTGGCGGGCCGACACCCGCACCCGCGGGCACCGGCGGTACGGGCGCGGGTGGCACTGCGGCGGCGGGCAGCGCAGGCGCGGCCGGTGCGGGCGGCAGTGCCGCGGCAGGTGGGGGCGCGGCCGCGGGTGGTGCCAGCGCAGGAGCTGCGGCAGGTCCTGTCGGGCTCGCGGTGGTCGGCGGCGCGACAGTCGTCAAGGGCGCGGCGGAGGCCGGCCCGAAGGCCGGGAACGCGATCGGACAGGCCGCAGAAGGCCACGCCGACGCCGCCTCCGACAGCCAGGCCCCGCCACCGCACGCCTCCGGGAACCAGCCTGCTCGGCCGACACCGCCGAGCAGTCCACCGCCGGCCGACGCCGCACAGGTCCCGCCGCCGGCATCGACGCCGCCACCGCATACGGATGGTGGGGCGCCGAAGCCCCCGCCGCCTCCGGAACCGAAGCCATAGGGCTGCAGTAAGTCAGCAGAAGGGGGTGATGACAGTCCCGTCGGTGTGGGCGGCAGCATGAGATCGTGCTGCCGCCCACGGCCATTCCCGGGGCGCGTACCTGACCGGCGACCACCCGTTCTTTCCCCTGTCTTGGAGTGTCATATGGCTACCGCATCCCCCGTGAACGAGTTCGAGCTGTCCCCGGTGAAGTTCTCCCGCCTCACCCGCCGCGGGATCATCCTCGGGCTCTCTCTGCCGCAGGTGATCGCCCTCGCCATCGCGGTAGCCGTGTTCGTTGCCTCCCTCTACGCCGGCGGCCCGGCCGCCCTCTACACGTCACCTGTCTGGGGCACCGCGCTCGCCCTCACCGGGGCCGGCATCGGCGGGCGCAAGCTCGTCGAATGGGTGCCGATCACCCTGCACTGGGTGCTGCGGTCCTTCCTCGGCCAGACCCGCTACCGGCGCCGCATCGCCAAACCCCGCCCGGCAGGGACGCTCGCACTGCCGGGAGACGCGGCACCGCTGCGGCAGTACGAGGACCTCGAGACCGGGGCGGTGATGGTCCACGACCCGCACGCGCAGACGCTGACCGTCCTGGTGGAGGTGACGCATCCGTCGTTCATCCTCCTCGACCCGGGCGAGCAGGAACGCCGCGTCCACGCCTGGGGCCGGGTGCTGTCCACCGCGTGCCGATCCACCCGCATCGCCCGCCTGCAGGTCCTCGAGCGCACCGTGCCCGACTCCGGGCAGGGCCTGGCGCAGTGGTGGGCGGAGCAGGGCACCGACGACGATTCCTGGGTCGCCCGCACCTACCGGGAGCTCATCGACCGGGCAGGCCCCACCGGGGAACGCCACATCTCCACGATCTCCCTCTCCCTCGACATGCGCGCAGCCAACCGGCCGATCCGTGCTGCCGGCGGTGGCGTCAGAGGCGCAGCCGTCGTGCTGCGGCAGGAGATGGACACCCTCACCACCGCGCTGCGCACCGCCGACCTCAAACCCACCGCCTGGTACACCCCCGGGCAGCTCGCAATCATCCTCCGCTCCGCCTACGACCCCGCCATCGCCGCCACCCTCGAACGATCCGGCAACATCGGCAAAGACCTCGCCGCCGCCGGCCCCGTCGCCGTCGAGGAGACCTGGGACAGGCTGCGATCGGACTCCGCGCATCACGTGGTGTTGTGGATCAGTGAGTGGCCGCGCGCGCTGGTGTATCCGGGGTTTCTCGCCCCGCTGCTGCTGAGCTCCAGGATCCGCCGTGCGTTCACGCTGCTGTGCGACCCGATCCGCTCCGACCAGGCCGCCCGCGACATCCGCAAGAAGAAGACCGGATACATCTCGGATGCCGCGCAACGTCAGAAGGTCGGGCAGATCGAAGACGCCCAGCAGACCGCCGAATACCAGGACGTGCTGCAGCAAGAAGCCGACCTCACCAGCGGCCACGGGGTCCTCCGTTACACCGGCCTCCTCGCCATCTCCGCCCCCACCAGCGAGGAACTCGAGACCGCGGTCGCCGCGATCGAACAGGCCGCGATCCAGGCCTCCTGCGAGACCAGGCGCCTCGTCGGGCAGCAGGCGCAAGCGTTCGTCGCCGCGGCGCTACCGCTGTGCCGCGGAATCTGACGGCGGCCACGCCAGCCGGTCGCTGTGGCGCAGCAGCAGGATGACGAGGTTCGAGAGCCGGGCGAACAGGTAGTCGTAGCCGTCCTCCGGGACGGCGTAATTCCCGGTCTCGTGGTGGCGGGGGTTGAACGTGTTGCCAATCTTTGTGAGCGCGATCATCTCGGCTTCTGCGAGGTCACGGAACGGCTCGCCGGCCATGTGTGCCAGCAGCTTCGCGGCGCTGGCCTTCTTGTCGCCCCCAGGGATCTCGATCGTCTCGAGCCGTTCGAACGCGTCCCGCAGTTTTTCCAGCCCCAGCTGACAGTCGCCGACCCGGCGAGACACGTAAGGCGTGCGCGCCTCAACGATCAGCTCGTCGAGCACACCGTCGGTGTATCTTGTCGCTGCGTTAGCGCTGTCTGTCTGGCGACTTCGCTCATCAATCGTTCCTGAGGAGCGGTGGGGTGGTATGGATCCTTCTTCATGTACGCCTGTCGCGGGATGGGCGTGTGCACCTGACCAAGTTCGGGAAGAGGATCAGCGCGGCGAGGAAGGCAGCCAAGACGACTCGCCCGAGAAGTGTCTGGGTGGCCTGCAGCAACCCTGACCACGGCGCGCCGATGTGGGCGGAGACCGTTCCGACAATGTCGGCAGGTGTCACTTCACGAGTGTCGGGGACGGGGTTGGCATCGCCTTGGGTCGTGAGCCAAGTCCCATTCACGTCGATGATGCGGTGGGTGTAGAGGGTGCTGTCGTCGCGTCGGACGGTGACGATTGTGCCGGGGACGAGGGTGCCGTTGGCGGGTGGTGCGAGGATGATGAGGTCGCCGACAGCGAATGTGGGTGCCATCGACCCGCCTTCCACGACGAGGATTCGCGCGCCCCAGAGCACGCTGGCCACGAAAGGTGCGAGCAGCAGCATGGAGCAGAGGACCATGAGTCCCCGTCGGAGGATGCTCAGCGTCCGGAGTAGCTCCGCCCGTGGGCGTGCGTTCATGGACGGGGTGTGGTCAGGGCGGTCCATGGTGAGGCGGGTCCGGGGTGGCCGTCGCTGGTGTAGCTGAGACGGTAGTAGTACGTGGTTCCGGGAGCGAGGGTGCAGGTCTGGTCGGGCAGCGCTGTCGCACCGGGAGCGCATTCTTGGCGTTGTGCGGGCAGCCCTTGCATGGGCGTGGTGGTGCTGACGATGTCCCCTTCGAGCCCGAGCGTGTAACGCGTGCCACCCCAGGCCCATCGGATGCCTGACGAGGTAACAGCAAAGCCCGCATTTCGAGTCAGGGCCACGTGCGTGACTTCTTGATTACCGAGAGCTTCGGGGTCGATGAGAGTGGGCCGTGAGGCGTTGGCCGTGGAGCCAATGCCCAGATGACCCCAGGTGTTCTCACCCCACGTGTAGACGTGTCCGTCGGCAGTGACGGCAGCGGTGGTGTTCCCGCCCGCCGTGACGCTGGTGACGGGCACGCTGCCGAAGTCGGCCGGGTCGACCCGGTCGATGAGGTTGCCTGGTGCGCGTCCGAGTTGCCCGGAATCGTTGCCGCCATAGGTCCACACGGTGCCATCATCGGTGAGGGCTACGAGGTGCCGAATCCCGTAGCTCATCGAGACGATGGTGCGGCCCTGCAGGTCCATCGTGGCGACCTGTCTCGGGCGTGTTATGCCGTCTCCCCAGGTCCAGAGCGTGCCATCGTCCGTGAGCGCCGCGCTGCGGTAGGACCCTGCTCCCAGCGCGACTATTGTCCGGTCGCCCATCATGCTGGTGTCGACGCGGACAGGGCGCGCTGTATCACGGCTGGAGGTGCTGGTACCGATCCCGAGTTGCCCGCTGCTGTTGCCGCCCCACGCCCACAGCGTTCCGTCGCTGGCGAGGGCCAGGTTGTGGTAATGCCCTGACGTGATGTGGGTGAACGTCGCCGCACCGAGCGCGGTGGCATCGACTTCAGTGGGAGGCTTCTGTCCGCCGCCGGCGGGGTTGCCCAGGGATCCGTCGCCGTTGTATCCCCATCCCCAGGCCGTTCCGTCGCTGGCCAGCGCGATTGTGTGGTTCCACCCCGAGGACAGGGCCGTGATGGTCCGTCCGCCGAACGCGTCATCTGCGATGGGACCGGGCGCATTCGAGTTCGTGGGGTTTGCGCGACCGAGTTGACCGTTGCTGGAGTCGCCCCATGTCCACACGGCGCCGTCTTCGCCCAGCGCTGCTGAGAAGTGGTACCCGGAGGAGATGCTCACGAGTGGCACGTCGATCATCGCCGCTGGCACGGGCCCACTATCGACGTAACCGACGGTAGCTGACGCCTCTACCACGGTGGTCGGGTTCGCGCCGTCCGCCGTCAGAGATCGCTCGAGGGTGTAGGTCGTCTCGGTGTCGGATCCGGCGGAGTTCCAGGTGACGCCGATTTGCGTACCCGTCGATGTCGCCGGGTCCAGTCGGGGAGTCAGGGGAGCGAGCGCGGTGGTCAACCCTACCCACGCGGAGGGCGGGGACACCCACTTCCCGATGGTGTAGCTGACGCGGTAGTAGTATGTCGTATCGGGGGTGAGAGTGCACTTGCCGTCGTTGGTGGGCGAGGCGCCGGGTGGGCATTCCGTGGCCGGTTCCTGGTAGACGGGGGTGGGTGTGGGCGCACCGATCGTGGTGTTGTTGCCGAGTTGGCCGAGGCTGTTCCGCCCCCACCCCCAGCCGGTCCCGTCGCCGGCGATGACGAGGACCCGGAGCCCGTACGTCGAAACGGCCCGAGGGTTTTGGGTGGGCATCGCGGTGGTGTCGACCTGGACCGGGATGGACGAGATTTCTACCCCGCTGCCGGTGCCAAGCTGCCCTTGCTGATTGCCTCCCCAAGTCCAGATCGAGCCATCCGTCGCAGTGGCCACGGAATTGTAGAGGGAGGCGGAGATGTCGGTCAGCGACCGGTTACCGAACGAGGCGGGGTCGATCTGTCGAGGTTCGAGGGTGCTCTCAAGGTTCCCGATGCCCAGTTGACCGTTGGTGCCCTCACCCCACACCCACACGGTGCCATCATCCGTGCGGGCCAGAGTGTGGTAGCCCCCGGCTGCGACGCTGGTGACGGTGCGTCCAGCGAAGGACGCCATATCGGTCGGGACCGGCGCGAAACTGGCGTCGTCGCTGGCGGTTCCGATGCCGAATTGCCCGTTCATATTTCCGCCCCACGCCCACAGAGTGCCGTCCGTGGCGCGGGCGATGGTGTGCCAGATGCCGGCGGACACCTGCGCGAAGGCGCGCCCGCCGACAGGTGCAGTGTCGATTTGGACGGGAGTCAACGCGAGGCCGCCATTGGCGAGGCGCACGCCAAGTTCACCGCCGAGGCCCCACCCCCAGGACCAAACGGTTCCGTCGTCAGCAACGGAGGCCACGTGCGCGCTTCCCCCGTCCACGCTCACAAGATGCCTCCCGGCGAAGGCGGAGGTGTCCACTTGCACGGGACGATTCGAGGAGGTCTGGGTGCCGTTGCCGAGTTGCCCCCAGCTGTTGTCTCCCCACGCCCACACCGTGTCATCGGAGGCGATCGCGATGGTGAAGCGTGCTCCCGTGGTGAGCGAGGTCACCACGCGTCCTCCCAGCGGGGCCATGTCCACCCTGACGGGGCGGGTGGAGGAGTCGTTGTTTCCGGTGCCGAGTTGACCGTACTCGTTGTCCCCCCACGCCCATACCACGCCGTCTTCGTCGACAGCGGCGGTGAATGCGTCCCCGGCTGAGATGCTCGAGAATGTTTGCTTTATCTGGGTTGGTTCGAGGTGGCCGGTGTCGGTGAAGGCGGGCTCGGTCAGGCCGGTGGCGATGGTGTCGGGGGCTGCTCCGTCTGGGCTGAGGGAGCGTTCCACCGTGTACGAAGGGCTGGCCAGGCCGGGAGCGGCCCAGGCGATGTCGATGGACTGTGCCGCCGATTGGGGGGTGTCCGGCGTGATAGTGATGGGTTCAAGCGTGCCAAGGGTGAGGCTGTTACCGGTGCTGGTGTCGCCTGCGGTGAAGCCCGCTGTGGTGCTTCCGATGGTCCCGCCCAATGCGATCGCGGTCGCGAGGGCGACCACAAGGAGACGGGGGACGGGAACGCGGATCATGAGGTCCTTCGAATGGGAAGCTGGGAGAGGTGTCCGGCTCCCCGCGGGGGCGGTTCGGGGAGCCGGACGGGTGGGTGACAGATCTAGGGGATCTGTTCGGCGGTGACCGCGACGTCGAAGGTGACGCTCTTGCCCTGTGCGGTGTTGTCCGCATCATCGGAGAGACCGACCTCCACGGTCACCGCGGCGGCGGTGTCCTCCGCGAGGGAGGCAACGGTGACCTCGGGCGGGGCTGCGAGGGTGCCGGTCGCGGCTTGTCCACCGCTGGTGATCGTGACGGGGATCCATCCGGGAAGGCCGGCTGGCGCGTCAGCACCGGGGGCAACGTTGTCGAGGGTGACGGTGTACGTGAACGCGGTGGTACCGGTGTTCTCGAACGTGAGCACCTCGGCGGGGTCGGCGGTCTGCCCGGGAAGCATACCGGACACCGTGAGAGGTGTCTTAATGGTTTCGCCGATGGTGAGGGAGCCTGTGCTGACGCTGTTGCCGGTCACGGTCTCCTCGTCGGTGAAGAACGCTCCGGTCGCCCAGAACCCGCCTGCACCCAGGGTGAGGGCAGCGAGAACAGCGGCGGAGGCGAGGAGGGTTCGCTTGCCCGGTCGGCGACTCCGCGGTGCAGCGATGTCATCGAGGGGCGGTGGGGTGAGGGTGTCGGTCATGGTGTGGCCTTTCTGGTCGCCCGGTCGGGTCGCCGTCATGTGTGATGGAGCGGGAGGTGGTGCGTGGGGTGTTCACGTGTCACCGCTGGGTTGCGGTGACCGTGCTGTCGTAGGAAAGGGTCTGAGACTGGGCGGAGTTGTCGGCGGCGTCCGGGAGCGCGACGAGATAGTCCACGGTCAGCGAGTTGCCGGGTTCCAGAAGGATCGGGCCGCCGCCCGGCGAATCAGCGAACACGGATTTATCCGACTCCGTACCTTGAACGGTGACAGTGGCCTGAAGGGTGTTCTCGAGCGTTCCCCCACCATCGGGCAGGGTGGTGCCGATGACCACGTCGATGGGGAACGCGGCGATGTTGGTCACGTGATACCGCAACCCATCCGCGCTCTGGCCGGGCAGGAGCTCGGTTGGGTTTGAGGCTTGTACCGAGTCGATGTGGATGAGCGAACAGCCGGTGCCGGACTCCTGTGCTGCCGCGGGCGACGTTGGGCTCGTGGCGAACACCACAATCGCGATCAGCCCCGCAGCGGCGACGGTGCCTGCAACGGCACGGCGGCGGCATAGCAGGACGATGACCCCGGCGATCAACGAAGCTGCCGCGATGAATGCCAGCGACCCCAGAATGGAACCATCGACGCCGGTGGCGGCGAGCGGTCCGGCGCCGTCGCTGCCGATGGTGCTCGTGCATACATCCTCCACATTCATCAGGCGCCTGCTATCGATTGTTGCGCGGCGGCACTATGCCGGGACCGCGATCGCCGCGTCGGTCGTCGCAGAGGGCCGTCCGGCGTGCAGGTCACCCATGAGCCTTGAGAAGTAGACATGCAGATTGCCCCTAGTGGCGCGGCCCGGGTGGCCGCATGGAGACGCTAGCGACCGTTGCGCTGGACATGCATGGGTAGTTTGTACTCAACTTCCGGCCACCGACCGGACACCGGAACACGCTCCATCGCGATGCCGGCATGACCTCGGAGACCATTCCAACCGGTGCGGGTGGTGAGTGCGACGGTGGTGGGGGAAAATGGTGGGACGGAAGGGACAGTGAATGGGTGGGGCTGGTCACAGCGGAGATGTGATCCTGGAGCGTGCATTCGGGTCGGACCGGAGGGAGACAGCACGCGAGGCGATCGCGGCCGCCCTCGCCGCCGGAGACGGAAGGTTGCTGCTGCCGGCGATTGCGGCCGAGGCGACCTCCCTGGAGGTGTTTGACCCGAACGAGTCCGAGCTTGTCACCGCGATCGCTGACATCGAGACGCTCCCTGCGTCGGCGGAACGCTCCGCCGCGGTCAGCTTCGTCGGATTATGGACCGGCACGATCACGGAGAACGGCATCCGCACCGCGACCGGCGCGACGAGACAACTGCTCGCCACAGCTCCCGCCGTCGCCGCCGCACTTGCCACCTCGGCGGCACTGATTCTCCTCGACACAGCCCGGTGGGAGGCGGCGCACGAGTTCACGAACCTCGCCCTCGCGGGCCTCAACCTCAGCGCCGCTCATCCACCCGCCCCCAAAGCGCCAGACGAGGACGCTACTATCGCGTGGGCGTGGTACACGCTGATGGCGGTAAGAGTTTTGACGCAGTGGAACACCCACGCCGGGCACGACGCTTACGACGTCGTCGACCGCGCGCTCACGGCAATGCGGGAGCAGAATCAGTTGCGTGATCATCACGCCGCAGCACTGGTTGCTCTCGGGCACGTCCAAGCCGGACGCGGACAGTTTCTCGATGCCGCCGCCACGCTGCGGCGGGCCATCCCTCTCCTGCCCGCACACCCCGCGTCGCCGCGCATCGGTGGGCAATCCCTCCTCGCCCTCGTGCTGTTCCGGTCTGGGCAGTGGGACGAGGCCCGCGACGTCGTCGACGCCGTCGCTGCCGCCGCGCGCACCACGAACACCCTCTGGGCCACCGACACCGCACTCGCCCTCGACACGCTCCGCGCGACCGCCGATGGATCCCCCCGCCACCTCGACCTCATCAAGCGCACCAACGCGATCCAGCAACTGCGATGGACGCAACACATCGACGCGATCCTGCTGCACGCCAAACTCCTCTCCGCCCTCCAACGAAATGACGGCGTGACTCTGCGCACCGTCCTCCACAACACAGCCGACCCCGGCTACCGCCTCCTCTACACACCCACCGAATGGCACTGGTGGACCACCGTCGCGCACCACCTCGCCCCCGGCGCCACCACAAGCCGTCGCAAGGAACCAACGGCTGTCCTTGCGGGCAAGGACGAGCCAGGGAAGTCACTCAGCACAGCATGGGACGCGGATCTCGACGGCGATCCCCAAGGGGTTTGGGATGCTGTGTCGCAGCTGCTGACGTCCCTCGGCCCGCACGACCCGGTACTCGCCGCGTGGAGCACGATGGAAGCGGGCTCACTGCTGCAACGTAACGGGGACGCTGACCGTGCGTCCGATCTTCTCCAAGACGCGCACGAGAGGTTCACCGCTCTCGGCGCCCACGCCTTTACCAGACTCGCACCCCTGAAGGCACACCGCGGCGGCACCTACAGCCCCCTCCTCACGCCACAGGAAAACCGCATCGCGGCCCTCCTCGCCAACGGCGCCACCAGCACAGAGATCGCCACCACCCTGCACCTCTCCCGCCGCACCGTGGACAACCACGCCGCCACCATCCTCCGCAAACTCAACCTGACCCGCCGCCGCGAACTACGCCCATAACGCGGCAGCAGCCGTCCGCGAGTGCCGGACCGGCCAGCACCGGCAAGTTGCCATCGTGCACATGTCGGCCTCGAGTAGCAAACGAACGAGTCGGCTGCTCACCAGAGAAGGTGGGCCGCAGCGGCCTGCAACTGGTGGTGTCAAAGAGCTTACTGAGGACGAATTCGAAGCCGACGGCGCACGCCTCGGCGACTTCCTCTGGTGCGCGGCGGGCGGTGAGCCCGCGCGGAGAGTTGGCTCATCGACACTCGTGAGCACACCGACACCTCACACGTGGGTAGGAGCAATGGTCAGCAACACAAGGCAGACGTACCTCCCTGTATCGACGAAGGAGAGGGACGTCACCGTGGCTTCGAACCCCAAGAAGTTGTTCTCGACGGTGCTGGTCGAGGACGGCACTGAGAAACGCGCCCATAAAGCGCGTGAACGGGCCGCCCGTCAGGTCGTCGCCCGCGAGCATGCCGAACAGCGGCGACAGGCCCGGGAGCGGGCGGACGCGGAGCGTGCCGAGGCGCGCTCGACCCTCTACCTCCCGCCCGGCGGGGAGCCGGGGAGGGCGGCGTTGCGGTCGTACCGTCCGTTCCGGGTGCCGGCGCATCAGGACACGTCGGCGGCGCTGCGGGGCGCGTATCCGTTCCTCGCCGAAGGCGGCCTCGGCAGTCAGGGCGTGTTCGTCGGGCAGGACATGTACTCCGGCGGCAGTTTCGTCTACGACCCGTGGCGGCTGTACCAGCGGGGCATCATCACCGCCCCGAACCTGGTCCTCGCCGGTATCGTCGGCTCCGGGAAGTCATCGCTCGCCAAGTCGCTCTACACACGGTCGATCCCGTTCGGACGGCGCGTCTACGTCCCCGGCGACCCGAAAGGCGAGCACACACCCGTCGCGGAAGCCGTCGGCGGGAAGGCAATCGTCCTCGGCCACGGGCTCCGCAACCGCCTCAACCCGCTCGACGAGGGTTACCGGCCCGCCGGCCTCTCCGGCGCCGAATGGGCGTCGACCGTCGCCGCGCGCCGCCGCGACCTCATCGGGGCGCTTGCCGAGACAGTGCTGGAACGGGCGCTGTCGCCGTTGGAGCACACGGTCATCGACATCGCCCTGCAAGACGTCGTGTCAACAGCAACGGTGCCGATCCTGCCGATGGTCGTCGACCGCATCCTCAGCCCCGATCCCGGAGGGGACGAGCGGCTCGCGGAGGACGGACGCATGGTCGGGCATGCTCTCCGGCGGCTGGTCGCGGGAGATCTCGCCGGCCTGTTCGACGGGCCCAGCACGGTGTCGTTCGACCCGTCGCTGCCGATGATCACCCTCGATCTGTCCCGGGTGGTGGAGAACTCCACGCTCATCTCGGTGCTGATGACGTGCTCGTCCGCGTGGATGGAATCCGCTCTCCTGGACCCGAACGGTGGGCAACGGTGGGTTGTCTACGACGAGGCGTGGCGGCTCATGTCGCACCCCGCGTTGTTGAAGCGGATGGACGCGCATTGGCGGCTGGCCCGCCACTACGGGATCGCGAACCTGCTGATCTTCCATAAGCTCACCGACCTCGACAACGTCGGCGACTCCGGCTCCGCCATGCGCAGCCTCGCAGGCAGTCTGCTCGCGAATGCGGAGTCGCGGATCATCTACCGGCAGGAGTCGGATCAGATCGGGACGACCGCGAAGACGCTGGGCCTGACCGGCACCGAGCAGAAACTGTTGCCGACGCTGGGAACGGGGCAGGGGCTGTGGCGGATCAAGGAGTCCAGCTACGTCGTCCAACACCAACTGCACCCCGAGGAACTGCGGGCCTTCGACACGACCCAGCGCATGGGCCAGATCCCGCGGAAGCATGCCGTCATGGCCCCGGGAGGGGGTCTGTCATGAGGGTACGCCTCGTGCCCGTTCCGCACCAGAGATCTGGCCGGTTCTCGCCCGGGGAAGTCCGACCGTGGTGCTGAGCGAGGAGGAGCTGACGCGGAACATGATGGCGCTCGACGACGGGCTGCACCGCATCGAGAAGCAGTTCGAAGATCACGTGGTGTTCTTCTCCGAGGACCCGCTGACCTTCGGCGGCGAGCACTTCGTCCTATACCCGGTGGGAGGCTCCTCTCCCCGGTTCGCGATCGAGGAACACTACCCACCCGGGGTCGGCTGGTCTGACGAAGACCGGGTACCGGGATCGTGGACGTGGGTGGCCGAGGCGTACCTTCCACAACCGGACGGCTCCTACATGTGGGTGTCGCACGGCGAAGGCGAGATCGCATCACAGGACTATCGGGAGCTGCTGACGATCGCGGAAACATGGGCACGAGCCCTGCACGATGTGCTCGCGCGTGAAGCAGCCCTCACGCCGGATCCGCCCGTCGCGGAGCACACCGGGCGGGAAGATCCGGGACGTACCTGGCCGGCATGAGCCGCAGAACAACACCATCCCCGTCCGTCACGGATCTCCCGGGAGGCGACGCGGTGAGCGGGCAGCAGGGTCGTCCCCGGCGACCGCGCCGCGGAGGCGCCGGTCGGACCTCGCCGGGGCGGGTGGTGCCGGCGGTGCTGCCGCAGATCGTTCTCGAGGCGGTCAGCGCGGACACGCTGATCGCGACCGTGAACGGCGACACGGTTACCGCCGCCCCGATCAACCGGACCGAGGTGCACAAGACCGTCGCCGAGCTCGTCGCTCTTCTCGGGACCCCGACGCGGGTGGAGGTGAGGGAGATCGACGGCACCGTCCACGCCGACATCCTCACGCCACCCCCACCCGGTCCCGACGATCCGGCGACCGGCGAGCCCGGGAGGGCGCGGCCTGCGGCGTCGGAGCTGGTGGAGTTCGCCGGGGACGGGTACGTGCCCGGCGAGGATGTCGCGGTCGCGGTGATCCTCCGGCACACCTGCGCCGACCACACCGGTCACGCACGCGCCCTCCTCGACCGGACCGAGCTCCCGGACGTTCCTGGGGAGCTGATCTTGCTCGGCCGGATCTCCGAGACCTTCACGATCCACCGCACCGACTGAGCCCGGCGCTGGCTCACTCTGACAGTGGCTGACCGCGGGGGCGCGGTGTCGCACCTGTTCTCCTGCCCCGCACCATCTAGTCGGTGCGGGGCAGGAAGGTGTCCTGTCATGTCTGGTCCTGTGCAGGCGAAACCCGCCAATGACCTGTTCATCAACCTCGCCCTCGGCGCGATGATCGCCGCCGCCTGCTTCGCCGGCCTCCTGCGCGCGGCCGGGTCGGTGACGGCGCTCCTTACCGGGCTCCCGCAGCCCACCGGCGGGGTCAGTTCCGGTATCGCCGTCCTCGCCACGCCTCTCGACCCCGGGGCCGCGTTGGGGGCGGCGGGGCTGAACCCGTTCCTGTACTGGCTGGTCGTCGCTGTGTTCCTCGCCGCCGTGACGGCGGCGGGAGTCTTTATCGTCCGCGCGGCCTTGGTTCGCAGGGGCCGGGTCGATCCGCATCGGCTCGTCGGGACCGCCACCGGCGCTGAGGCCGCCGCGGTCGCGTCCCCGAAAGCATTGGTGAAGAAGGCTGCGACGCTGCGGCCGTCCCTCGCCGGCGAGAAGGCTGAGCCTGGAGACGTCGGGTATCTGCTGGGGACGTCGAAGGGCGGGCAGATATGGGCGACGGTCGAGGACTCGATCCTCCTGATCGGCCCGCCCCGCTCCGGCAAGGGGCTGCATGTGGTGATCAACACGATCTTGGATGCGCCGGGCGCGGTGATCACGACCTCCACCCGGCCCGACAACCTCACCGCGACACTCACAGCCCGGCAGGAGAAGGGGAAGGTGGCGGTGTTCGATCCGCAGCATCTCGCACCGGGGCTGCCGGCGGGGATGCGGTGGTCGCCGGTTCGGGGGTGCCAGGACCCGCTGACGGCGATGATCCGCGCGAAAGGACTGGCGACCGCGACCGGGTTCGGCGGGGTGCAGGACGCCGGGTTCTGGGAAGGCAAGACCACCGCCGCGATCCAAGCGCTCCTCCACGCCGCGGCCCTCGATGGTCGGGACGCGAAGACCCTCTACCAGTGGACGCTCAACCCGACGCTCGCCGCAGACGCCGTCCGGATCCTCTCCTCCCACCCCGACGCCGCCGAAGGCTGGGCAGACAGCCTGGACGCGATGGTGCAAGCCGACCCGCGCACCAGGGACTCGATCTGGCAGGGCGTCTCCCTCGCCTTCGCGGCGCTGGCCGATCCCCGCGTCCTCGACGCGGTCTCACCGGCAACGGGTGAGGAATTCGATCCGGAGATGTTCCTACGCGGAAATGGCACCCTCTACCTCCTCGCTACCGGTGCGGGGGCGGGAGCATCGTCGGCGTTGGTGGCGGCGTTCATCGAAGACCTCGTCGAGACCGCCCGGAAAATCGCCGCCCGCTCGCCTGGGGCGCGGATGGACCCGCCGCTGCTGCTCGCCCTAGACGAGATCGGCAACCTCGCACCCCTCCCGTCGCTTCCGACATTGATGGCCGAAGGCGGCGGCACCGGCATCACCCCGCTGCCCGTGCTGCAATCCCTCGCGCAGGCGCGGGAGAAGTGGGGTGAAAATCAGGCGAACGCGATCTGGGACGCCTCCATCGTGAAGATCATCCTCGGCGGCGCCTCCAACAGCCGCGACCTCCAGGACCTGTCCACCCTGATCGGGGATCGGGACGAGACCACCGACTCCGTCACCACCGACGCGCACGGGGCGCACTCGAGTCAGCGATCGATCAGGCGGGTGCCGATCCTCCCGCCCGACGTGCTGCGCACTCTTCCCTTCGGCACCGCTGTCGTCCTGCTGCGCACCACCCGGCCCATCATCACCCGACTCCGCCCCTGGCCATCGCGCCGCAACGCGGCCACGCTCCACGCGCAGCGCAAAGAAATCGAGTCACTCCTCCGACCCGACACCACATCGAACTAACCCGGCGTCACGCAGCGTTCGTGTCGCTGCGGCCGTGGTTTGGGTAGCGCCGACACAAGGAAAGAGAAACTCTCGCGGCGGTGCACGCCGGGTCGGGCGCGGGTGTCGAGAGGATGCCCGGCGGAATCGACCGGATTTCAGATCAGGGACCGGCGCCGTGGAGACCGTCGGGGGTACCGCCGGCGAGGATCGTCACTATCTGTTCGCATTGGCTGAGCGGGAGGCGGACCCCGTACACCTCGTTGAGAAGATCCTGGACGACGCCAGCCAGCTCGGCGTGTTCCGTGGCGTGCGGGAGCATATCGAAGAGTACCCGCGCCGCATCCAACGCCCGCGCGCTCACCCGGTCAGTTTCGTCGAGAGCGTCGAAGAAGGCTCGCGCGGACGGTGTCAGCCTCTGCTCCCTCACCCGGGCTCGCGCATCCCGTCGACGATGCGGCTCTGGCGCGACCACAACCCACCCTCCTTTCAACCGCCGCCCACACCCCGCTCATGATCCGCTCTGACGCTGAGAACCACCCCAGCATCGGCACGATTCGCATCCCCGCGCAGACGCCTCCGGCGGCCCCGCCCCGCCCAGGCGGTCGCTGCGAACATCCCGCCAGCGCGGCATCCATCAAGAAGTGGCGACGACAGGGTGACACCTCGCAGAGTGTCAGGGCGGGGTGAGTCGATCTAAGCGATCATCCCCGGTCAGCGCCACCGCACAGGCGTGACCGAGGTGGTGGAGTTCGCCGGTGAGCCAGGCGCCGTAACGGGCGGGTGACCACCCGCACGCGCCCGTGAAATGCAGATACGAATCGGCCCCGGTGACATGTCCGAGCAGGTCAGCCGCCACATCGATCTCGTCAGGGCTGATGCGGTCCCGGCTGGCGAACCATCCCGCGGCCAGGCGCATATCGCGGTGCCGGCGCTGCTCGAGGTCCTCGTAAGCAGTGCGGGCGGCAGGGTCACTGTCGGCGGCGGCCATCATCACGCGGGTGAGTGCGGCCGTGCGGGCGTTCGCGTCAACGAGGAACTCGACATACCGGTCGAGAGCGGTGTCGGTGTCAGGCTCGGCCATGATCTGGGCGACATGGGGACGTTCAGTGAGGGGATGCGTTCCCTCATCCCCGGCGAAACTGACCTCGAACGCCGCGATCAACAGAGCATGCTTGGGGCCTTGCAACTGCACCGTCGGCACGGACACACCCGCGTGGGCGGCGATGGCTCTGAAAGACGTGGCGCCATACCCATCGCGAACGAACAGGGACGCCGCGGCGGTGATGATCCTCGTCCGAGTGGAGGCGGCTTCCGCAGCCCGCAACGGGGAGTGATAGGTGCGCGGCATCCTCACACCGTAGCTTCCCCACCCGCAAGCCCCGACAGAACAGCTGTCACCGCATCCACATCCTCTGGTCGGCCCGCGCGGCTCTGCCCGATTGGGGCGCGATGGAGGCGAGGGACGTGAGCGGCAACGTGTATTCGTGTCGGTGAGGTCATCAGGTTGTCCATGTTCCTTCTTGCTTGCACGGTATATTATTGATTATGCTCGCGACCATGCCAAATAGTGGGGTGCCGTCACGACGGTCGGCGGTGTTGTGCGCGATGCCGGCGATCGGGCATGTGGAGCCGATGCTGGTGGTGGCCCGGGAGTTGCTGCGGCGGGGCTGGCGGGTGCGGATGCTCACCGGCGCCCGCTACGCGCACCGCGTCCGCGCCGCGGGGGTGGAGTTCATCGCGCTGCCCGCGGAGGCGGACACGCTGGACAGTGTGGGGGCGCAGTCGCGTAACCGTGGCCTGGACACCATCAACGCCGGTGTGGAGGAAGCATTCGTGCGCCCCGCAGCCCCCGCCGGCCGCGCCCTCCTGCAGGTGCTCGCAGACGCGCCCGCGGACGTGGTGTTCCACGACATGACCTTCCTCGGGGTGCAGGTGCTGTTCGCCCAGCCGGCGGAGAAGCGGCCGGTGACGGTGCTATGCGGGGTGAGCGCGGCGGGGTTCTCCAGCCGCGACACCGCCCCCTACGGCCTCGGCACCACCCCCGCCCGGTTTGTCCCGGTCGGGCGGGTACGGAACGCGGTGCTCGATCGGGTGTCCCGGTGGGTGCTGGCGCCCGCGCATCGCAGCGTCGATGCTCTGCTGGCGGAGTTGGGGGCGCCGGGGTTGTCGGGGGCGTTCTTCATGGACATCCTCTCCCGCAGCGACCTCCTCGCCCAGTTCACCGTCGAAGGCTTCGAATACCCCCGACCCGATGGCCCCGACCACCTGCGCTTCTACGGCCCCATGGCCGCCCCCGGAGGCGTCGACATCCCGCTGCCGCCGTGGTGGGATGAGCTGGATCCGGAGGTGCCGCTGGTGCATGTCACCCAGGGCACGGTCGCCAACACCGACTTCACCGAAGTCATCGGCCCCGCCCTCACTGCCCTCGAAAAGGAACGTGTGCAGGTGGTCGTCACCGGCGGCGGCCGCCCCGTTGGGGACTTGCCGTCTTTGCCGGACAATGCGTTCGCTGCGGACTACCTCCCCTACGATCAGCTGCTCCCGCGCACGAGCGTGTTTGTCACCAACGGCGGATACGGCGGGCTGCATCACGCGATGCGGTACGGGGTGCCGATTGTGGTCGCCGGCGACAGTGAGGACAAAGTTGAAACCTCCGCCCGGGTGCACTGGTCCGGCTCGGGGATCAGCCTGCGCACCGGCCACCCCACGCCCGCGAAGATCCGCCGCGCCGTGCGCCACATCCTCACCCACCCCACCTACGCGGACACCGCCGCACGCCTGGGCCGCGACATCACCGCCGCCCCCGGCGCCCCCGGCCTCGTCGACGACGTCGAAACACTCCTCCGTGCTCGCACCCAGCGCACCGCATCCGACAACTCAGTCCGACAAGGGGACGAGCAGTGAGCGTCCCGGCGTGCACCACCACCGTCACCAGCGACGGCGGCTACACCCTCCCCGCCACCGGGATTGATGCCAGCACCTGGGCGCCGGTGGCGGTGATCGCCGCGGTGCTCCTTGCCGCCGGGGTCACGGTGCTGATCGTCCGGGTGCGCCGTACCCGCACCCCCGCGCTCGTCGTGCTGCTGGCAGCCCTCATCCTGTCCGGCGCACTCCCCGCCCCCGCCGCGCACGCCACCGACCTCGCAGACACTGCGCCCGCGTGCGCGCTGATCCGAATCGGCGAGGTCACCGCTCAATCCACCGCCCCGCTGGTCCCCGGGCAGAACACGACCGGCCTGCGGTACACCGTCATCAACATCACTGACATGCCCCTCGACGTCACTGTCACCACCACCGTGACCTCCGACCCCGGCACCATCGCCGACGACCTCCACACCATCCTCACACTAGGCGGCGACCACACCTCCATCGGCACCCTCGACCACAGCCCCGCCCCCCCAAGCCTCCGGCTTCTCCCCGGCGCCACGGCGACCGTGGAGTACACCCTGACCCTGGCGGACACCGTCGACAACACCGGACAGGGCCGCACCGTCCACTACGACAGCACCCTCACCGCTACCCAGGCTCCCGGCGAACCTTCCGCTTCCGCGGAGGAATTGGAACCGGGACAGCTCATCCTGCACCCCGCCATCATCACCCCCGTCCGGCGCTAACCGCCCCGCCCCACCGGCACCTCAAACGGTGCCGCCCGTGATCCTGCACCACCCTCCGTCACCGTGCACCACCTCACCTCACCACACGAAAGGTCCACCCTCATGAACACCACCCTCACCGCCCCCGACGCCCCCGCGGCACCCGCCCGACGTAAGCCAACCCGGGCTCTCGTCGCCGTCTCCGCCGGTGCTACCGCGATCGCCCTCGGCGTCGGCGGGTTCCTCGCCACCACTGCCGCGTTCACCGACCAGAAAACCGTCACCGGTAACACCGTCAGCACCGCCGAACTCACCATCGGCGACACCGCCTCCGTGCCTGTCCCGGTCAACGCCACCAACCTCATCCCCGGCGGATTTCTCCCCGTCGAGGACGTCCTGGTGTTCACCAACGCCGGCACCGTGGATTTCCAGTACACCATCAGCCTCTCCAACATCACCGGTGACACCGCCCTCCAAGGCTGGACAGACATCGCGATCACCGCCGATGGGAAAACGGCCACCGGTACGCTCGCCGACCCGCCCCACCTCAAGGTGAGCTCGCTCACCCCCACGGACCCCGCCGTCGAGGTAGACGTCACCGTCGGGCTGAGCACCGATGCGGACAACACCGTCAAAGACAAGACGGCAACCTTCGATCTCGTCGTCAACGCCACCCAGAACCCCTAACAACGCCGGGGTGGGCGGTTCCAGTCGTTCAGACCCGCCACCGCCCACTCCACCCTTCACCCCGCCGCTACACCACTGTCCTGGAGCCCGTCCGCATGCGCCTCACCCGCTTCGTCCTCACCGGCCTCACCTTCACGGTCGTAGCCATCCTGGGCGTGCTCCCCACCACCACCGCAGCCTTCACCGATGCGACCACCGTCACCGAGAACACTGTGCGCACCGGGAACCTCGCCGCCGCCACCTTCACCACCACCACCCAGACCTCTCCCACCAGCACCACGCTCGAGTGGACGCCCACGGACACCACCGCGTCCTCCCTCCAACCCGCCTACATCGTGCAACGCTCCACCACCCCCGACGGAGCGAACCCGATCAACGTCTACACGGGTACAGATACAACGGTCGTGGACATCGGCAACGTCGCTCCCCAACGCCCTGCCACTCCCATCACAGCCATCACTAGCGGCCAAGACCACTCGCTTAGCGTCTCGGAGGATGGGAGCGTGTATGCCTGGGGTAGCAACGGAAGCGGGCAACTCGGCGACGGGACCACTGCGCGGTCGCTGGTCCCGGTGCATCTAGCGGCCCAGCTCTTCGGAGGACAGAAGGTCACCGCCGTCGCCTCTGGCGATCATCACTCCGTCGCGTTGGCAGAGAACGGGAGGGTCTTCACCTGGGGCAACAACAACTTCGGGCAGCTCGGCAACGGCACCACCGTCGCCTCTCGGGTACCGGTCGAGATCGATGCGAACCGATTCGGCGGGCGGAGGATATCCGCCGTCGCCGCTGGCGACTACTTCACCGTGGTGGTGGCGGACGATGGCTCGGTGTTCAGCTGGGGGTCCAATGGGGCAGGGCAGCTCGGCAACGGTAAGACGGGCTCGGCGCCGTACCCGGTTCTCGTCGGCGCGCAACATTTCGGCGGGCAGAAGGTCGCGGCCCTCTCCGCGGGCAGCGACCATACGGTAGCGGTCACCACCGACGGCTCCGTCTACGCGTGGGGGTCCAACGGCTCCGGGCAACTCGGCATCGGCGCAGCCCCGCGTTCCCACACACCAGCGCAGGTTGGCAGGGAGCGCTTCGGAGGGCAAGGGGTCAAGACGATCGTCGCGGGGGACTACCACACCGCGGCGATCGCAACCGACGGGTCGGTCTACACGTGGGGATGGAACGGATCCGGACAGCTCGGAGACGGCACACTCAACACCTCGTCGACCCCTGTGCATCTCTCCTCGGAGCAGTTCGGCGGGCGGGCGATCACGTCCATCGCCGCTGGATTCGCCCAAACGGCAGCAGTCGCGGAAGATGGGTCCGTCTACGACTGGGGATTCAACTCGCGAGGCCAGCTCGGGAATGGGACGACCGTCCGCTCGCTGGCGCCGGTGCATCTCGAATCGAATTCGTTCGGAGCGCAGAAAATCCGCGCCGTCACCGCTAAAGACCAGCACACCCTCGCGATCGCTGACGATGGCACCCTTTACGCCTGGGGCAACAACGAGAACGGACAGCTCGGTAACCAGAGCACGTCCACCATAAACAGCGCACCGATCCACGTGACAATCTCCGGCGCAGCGGCGTGCGTCCCCGACGCGGAGTCTATCGATGACGGCTCCTGCTCACTCTCCGCGGAAACGACCTACTACTACCGACTCAGCTACACCCTTGGCCGGTGGGACGCGCCGCCGTCCGCCTGGACACCCGTGACCACGGCACTCAGCCCCCTCACCCCCACCATCGGGAAGGACTCGACCGCATCATCAGTGAACGTCACCTGGCCCGCCGCGAAAATGCCATCGACGTACACGCTCGAGCGCTCGACGACCCTGGACGGTGGTGACCCGGTCACGGTGTACACCGGCAGCGACTTGAACACGGTCGATGCCGGTGGCATCGCACCACAACTGCGCGACGTGTCTTTCAGCGCCACCAGCGCCGGCAGCGACCACGTGATCGCCCTCACGACGGACGGAGCGGTCTACGCCTGGGGTGCTAATAGGTACGGGCAGCTCGGTAACAACAGCCCGAGGGAACAGCCGACGCCGGTGCGGTTGGCGGCGGACGTATTTGGTGGGCAGAAGATTGTCGGCGTTTCCGCCGGAGGGGACCACTCAGCGGCCCTTGCAGCCGATGGCAGCGTTTACATGTGGGGAAACGGTGGGAACGGGCAGCTGGGTAATAACAAGCAGACAGTGTCGTCGACGCCGGTGCGGTTGGGCGCGGAAGTGTTTGGCGGTCAAAGTATCGTCAGCATCTCCGCCGGCGAGACTCACACAGCGGCCGTCGCCGCCGACGGCAGCGTCTACACCTGGGGGTTGAACCTCTCCGGTCAGCTCGGCAACAACAGCACGGCGATAAGGTCGCTCACGCCGGTGCGGTTGGGGACGGACGTGTTCGGCGGGCAGAGGATCGTCAACGTCTCCGCCGGCGCGCACCACACGGCAGCCCTCGCAGCCGACGGCAGCGTTTACGCGTGGGGGTTGAACGGATACGGGCAGCTCGGTAACAACAGCACGACGGGACGGTCGCTGACGCCAGTGCGGTTGGGGAGGGAGGTGTTCGGGGGTCGAGAGATTGTGAGCATCTCCGCTGGCGGGAATCACACCGCAGCCCTCGCAGCCGATGGCAGCGCCTACATGTGGGGCTACAACATGTACGGGCAGCTCGGCAACAACAGCACGACAAACTCGGGGACGCCGGTCCGCGTGGAGCGAGAGCTTTTCGGCGGGCAGAATATCACGAGCATCTCCGCCGGGTACAACATCACAGTCGCCGTCGCGGCAGACGGCGTCGCATACGCGTGGGGAGACAACCGATACGGGCAAATCGGTAACAACACCACGAACAACTCATCCACGCCGGTGCGCCTGGCGCCGGAGCTCTTCGGCGGGCAGAAAGTTGGGAGCATGTCGGCCGGCTTCAACGTCACTGTCGCGGTCGCAGCAGATGGCACGATCCGAGTCTGGGGGTACAACGGGTCTGGTCAGCTCGGAACGGGTGCGGCCACACCGTCATCCAGTCCCGCCCCGACACGCGTGCCCATTCAAAACGTCGCTTGCGCGCCCGGAGCTGCCACATCGAGCGACGGCCTCTGTTCACTCTCATCTGACACGACGTACTACTACCGATTGTCGTACACCTTGAAAGACGGCCGCGAGGGGCCGGCGTCCGCGTGGACGGCGCTGCGCACTCCCGGATTCTGATTCGTGCGTCTTCTATCGATTGGACGCTGGCTCCTGATCGCGGTACTGGCCGCCGTGCTCGCCGCGCCTGTCCTTCTCACAGCCCTGACGGCGCAGCACACCCTCGAAGTCACGGGAGGATCGATGGCCCCCACCTATCAGCGCGGAGACCTCGTCATCATCGATCCTGCAAGGATCGCCGAGATAGGCGCGGGGGATGTGGTCACGGTGCGCCGCACGGACGGAGTGCTGTACACCCACCGGGTGACCAGCATTAGTCCTAACGGCGTGATCACCACCCGCGGCGACGCGAACCCCGTCGCCGACACTCCTACCGTGACCCGCGCGGACATCGCCGGTGTCGTCACCATCCATGTACCCCAGCCCTGGGCGGGAATGGTGACCGCGTCACAGTCGCTTCCGGGCCGGATCAGTCTTGCCCTCGTGCTGTCTGGTCTCATCTTTCTCCCCACGGCGCAGCGCACATGGACGCAACAGACCTCGCCTACGTCGAGGAAAGGCGTTCGACACACCTGATGGTTGCGCCCGCTGCGGACGGCGCGGCGAGACGTCCGCCCAGGAGAAGCGGCACGTGGACGAGGCACCCCAGCTACCCCGTTCGCATTCGGATGCAGCGGAGGACGCACCCCTCAAACGGGCCCTCGGGCGCCCCCGCGACCCATTGAGCTGGGCGGGCACGGGTCGGGTTCGTGTCTGACCATCTGATCCTTGACGAGTCGCGTGCGAACAGGCACCCGCAAGCATCGCGTCGGGGGCGGTAGGGCGCGCGTACCTGTCGGTCAGCCCCGCCCATCCGAGCGGGCGTGACTGACGAGGGAGAGCAGTTCATGGTGATCCGCACGAAAGAGTCCCTGTCCGGGTTCGTTGCTTCCGACCCGGAGTTGACGTTCACCGGTAAGGGCGATGCCCGCCTGTATCTGCGGGTCGGGCAGCCGCAGGTGAAACTTCAGGAGGACGGCACGTTCACGCAGCTGGACCCGACGTTCACGGACCTGGTGATGTTCCGTAAGTCGGCCGAGCGCGCGCACGACCAGTTCCGTAAGGGCGACAACTTCATCGCCGAGGGCGAGACCCGCACCTACACTGGGCAGGACGGGACCGAGCGGGAGCAGTTCGTTGCCTCCCGTATCGGGCACGACAAAAATCTCACCCGCTACACCGTGGACCGCACCCCGCCCCAGCGCGACGCCGCCAAACGGGAGACCCCAGCCCGGAAGGAGACCTCCCGCGAGCCGGCCTCCTGGGAGACGGCGCAGCAGGCGGTCGCGGCGCGTGAGGCGGCGCTGGAGCCCGACCCGGAGCCTTTCGCGAGCACGACCAGCGTGCAGCGAGACGCCGTCACCCGATAAGCCGCGGGTGCGGCGATCAGTCTCACCAGCCGTCTCCACCTGGCCACCGCACCCGCACCCCCCCTCACCGCGCCGAGCTCCGCACGGGGCGCGGCACCCGTCGTCTTTGACCCCAGGGAGCTTCTGATGAGCGACACCCCGATACCATCGTCCGCCGATGATGAGCCGCCAGCCCCGCGTCCAGGCACGATGCGCCCGGATGACCTGCCGCCGAAGATCGTCGCCGAAGCGAGGCGGATTGCGAAGGAGCAGTTCACGACGGAGATGACCCAGGTCCTCTCCGCCACGCCGCGGCCGATCAACTGGCGCACCCTGCCCCCGGGCGATCTCGAACGGGAACTACTCGAGCTGAACCAGTGGGTCGACTGGGTCCGGCACACCTACGGGCTTCCCGCGCAGGTAGTTCCGCCGATGTGGCACCGGCACCCGGAGTTGCTGTGGGAGCTGTCCGCGCTGCGGCAGCACTGGCTGTTCTGCTTCGATCCCGCAGCCAAAGGCAACCAGGCCCTCGCCTGGCATCACGACTTCGCCGTCGCCCGCGAACGCCTCCGCGACTGGGTCACGATCTCCGGCGCTCGCCTGGACCGCGACCGGCCCACCCGCATCACCGCCTGGCCCGGCGGAGAGCCCGAGGGATGGGAGCCGCCGGATGTGTCCGAGCGGCCGGTGGCGAAGCGGAGCGAGGACTTCGTCGTGTTTGTCGCCGAGCAGGTCGCGGCGCGCAAGGCGGAGCAGGATGCCGTCATCCGGCAAGTCGTCAACGGTGAGCGGCCCGCCGGAGAGCTGGGTGGGCGCTGATGGGCCGCCGTCGCCCGTATCAGCGGCGTACCGGGTACGTGCCGTACGAGGACCGCCGGTTCTTCGTCGATGCCGTGCACCGTCCGGAGCCGGATCTCGGGATCCTCACGGAACTGTTCATCCGCCTCGCCCTCGAACGCGTCGCCGACGCCCGCCAGCACCGCGAAGCCCAGGCGGCGCCACCGACCTTGAAGCCCCGGTAGCACCCGTAACCACGGCGTTTCAGAGGTAGCATCAGAACGAGCAGACGCCCTTCCTGCCGCTTGGCGGCGGGCCGGGGCGCGCAGCAACCACACGCCGAACCGCCCATCTCTCGGGCGGGGACGCAGACGCCAACCCAGAGGGGTGGGCAGCCACCACACTCGACGCGCGACCCCAGGAACGGGCGACCTGCTTTTCGCCTGTTCGGATCGAGTGAAAGGTGGCGCCCCGCATGCGCACCCACCGCAACCCCACACCCACCGCGCCAGCCGTCCCCGTCGTTCCGGTGGTGGCGTCATGACGCTCCTCGCCTCCAGCCCGGCACTGGACACCTCCCGGATGCTGTCGGGTGAGGCGTTCGCCGTGTCGTACCTGCGGGTGTCCACGAAGGAGCAGGCCGAGAAGGGCGGCACGGACGAAGGATTCTCCATCCCCGCCCAGCGCGACGCGAACCAACGCAAGGCCGAAGCGCTCGGCGCGGTTGTCGTCGAGGAGTTCGTCGACGCCGGCGAGTCCGCCAAGAGCGCGAACCGCCCCGACCTGCAGCGGATGCTCCGCTACATCACCACCCGCAAGGTCGCGTACTGCATCGTCCACAAGGTCGACCGGCTCGCCCGCAACCGCGCCGACGACGTCGCCATCCACATCGCCCTCCAAGAAGCCGGCGTCATGCTCGTCTCGGCGACGGAGAACATCGACGAGACCCCGTCCGGGATGCTGCTACACGGGATCATGTCGACGATCGCGGAGTTCTACTCCCGCAATCTCGCCACCGAGGTCGTCAAAGGCATGACCCAGAAGGCCATGACCGGCGGCACCCCGTCGAAAGCGCCGATCGGATACCTCAACACGCTCGACCGCGACCATCTCGGCCGCGAGGTGCGCTCCATCGCCCTCGACCCCGACCGCGCCCCGATCGTGAAATGGGCGTTCGAGGCCTACGCGTCCGGGAACTACTCCCTAGCCCAGCTGCGCCGCGAGCTCGCGGGGCGGGGCCTGACGACCGTGCCGACGCCGCGACGTCCGTCACGCCCGCTCGCATTGTCGTCGGTGCACCGGATGCTGACCAACCCCTACTACAAGGGCGACGTCGTCTACCGCGGCGTCCGCTACGACGGCGCCCACGAACGCCTCATCGAACCCGAGGTCTGGTACCAAGTGCAATCCGTCCTCACCTCCCACGCCACCTCCGGCGATCGCACCCAGAAACACGACCACTACCTCAAAGGCTCCGTGTTCTGCGACCAGTGCGGATCACGGCTGATGATCAACAACACCAGTGCCCGCAACGGCAACATCTACCCGTACTTCGTCTGTCTCGGCCGGCACCAGAAACGCACCGACTGTACCCAGGCCGCGATCCTCGTCGCCGACGTCGAAGACCTCATCGTCGACTACTACCAGCGGATCCAAATCACCCCGGCGATGCGCGACGCACTCCGCGGCATGCTCCACCATGAACTCGACCGCCTCACCGAAGCCTCAGGGGCTGAGGCCGCGGAGCTCACCAAGCGGCGGGCGGCGAACATCGACGAGCAGGACCGGCTCCTCGACGCTCACTTGAAGGACACGATCAGCCTCGAGCAGTTCTCCAAGTTCCAGGACCGGCTCCGCGCCGAGCAAGCAGCGATCGACGAGCGCCTCGCCGAGCACCACAACGACTACGCCGAAGCCCGCGCCCACATCGACGATTGCCTCGCCCTCGCCTCCGACATCGGGCGGATCTACGCCGGCTGCAACGACCAGAACCGGCGCCTGGCCAACCAGGCGTTCTTCACCAAGATCCGCATTCGCGAGCGCAAGCAGATCGACGCCACCACGGCCAAGCCGTTCAACATCATCCTCGACCCCGACGTCCAGCGCGAAGCCGTCATCCCCGCCGAGCAGCCCGATAGCGAGCAGGCCGGAACGAACGAAACTCCGACACGAATCAACATGTCGGAGTTTCGAACATCCACTGGTTGGTGCCCCCGGAGGGATTCGAACCCCCGACTTCTGGTACCGGAAACCAACGCTCTATCCCCTGAGCTACGGAGGCGTACCGATCGAGACTATCACCGGTGCGGTGGCTCCTGCGCCCACGTCCACCCCGTCACTTAGCCTGAATCCATGACCTCGTCCGCTCCCACCCAGACGGCGCGAGAGCAGCTCGTCCGTCTCGTCGAGTCCGTGGCGGCCGGCGCCGCGCAACCGGGCTTCGAGGTCCTCCGCTCGATCCCCGAGGTGCCGGGCGCCCGCCCGGCGGCCGTCCTGATCCTCTTCGGCGTCCTGGACGACGTGCCCGCGGAACGAGACGCCGCGGATCGGGCTGTCTCGCGCGATCTGGACGTCCTCCTGTTGTCGCGCGCCGAGACGCTGCGGGCGCATCCGGGCCAGGTCGCCTTCCCTGGCGGGCGGGTCGATCCCGGGGATGAGGATGCGGTCGCGGCATCCCTCCGCGAGGCGTGGGAGGAGACGGGGCTCGACACCGGCGGCGTCGACGTGCTCGGCACGCTCGAGCCGATCCCGCTCGAGTATTCGCGGCACCTCGTGACCCCGGTGATCGCCTGGTGGCGGCGGCCGTCGCCCGTGCGCGTCGTGGACGAGGCCGAATCAGCCGACGTGTTCCGGGCGCCCGTCGCCGACCTCCTCGACCCCGCCCACCGCGGCACCACCGTCGTGCACAGCGAGCGGGGCGAGTTCCGCGGTCCGGCGTTCCTCATCCCGACCCTGCGCGGCGAGCGTCTGGTCTGGGGGTTCACCGCGATGATCCTCGCGGGCCTGTTCACCCGACTCGGCTGGGATGAGCCGTGGGACGCGGGACGCATCATCCCGCTGCCGGGTCAGAACGAGTAGAAGTTCGCGTAATCCGACAGCAGCAGGTCGGTGGCGTCCTCCGGGACGAGGTAGGCCACGAGGCCCTCGACCGTCTCACCCTCGGCCACCGTGCCCGCGTCGCTCAACATCGTCGAGTCCTCGGGCGCCACGACGAATGCGCTCGGGTAGATCTTCCCGTCGGGGGTGGCGAGCGAGAGGTCGTACGACGCGTACGCGGCTTCCGTGCCCTCGGGATCGAGGCCCGTCACCGTCATCTCGACCAGGACGTACCGCATCCCCTGCGCGGTCAGGCCGTTGTACTCGTTCCAGGCCAGGACCTCGTCCGTCGCATCCTCATCGACCAACCGGACCTCGGCGCGATAGTCGTCGCCCGCGGAGGAGCCGGCCACGTAGGGCAGCGGCAGCGGGTCATCGACCGAGCCCGGGCCGGACTCCGGGGCGAAGGAGTCGAATCCCTCTCCGGGGGAGGGCGAGGCATCGGGAGCCGGTGCCGCGCCGACGTCGGGATCCTCGTAGGACGGCGTCGGCGCCCAGATGATCGACGAGAGCGAGATCGTCACGATGAGCGCCCACGCGAGGCCGAGCCCCGAGAGTACGGTGCCCGTCACCGCGAGAGCCTTACGCTGACGCCGGACGAGGGCGAGCACACCGATGATCGCACCCACCAGGGCGATGATCAGCCCGAGGAACGGGATCCACGCCGAGAGGAAGGCCGCGATCCCGAGCACCAGGGCCGCGACGGCGAGCCCCTGCGGCGGACCCGGGACGATGGCACCGCCGTAGGGCGGGTAGCCCGTCGAGGGAGCTCCGTACGCAGCGGGCGGCATGCCCTGCGCGGCGTACGGCGGCGCGGCCGCGTACGCGGGCGGCGCCGCAGCGTAGGGCGGCACCTGTCCGTACGGCTGCGGTACCGGCGGAACGCCCGGGGCGTTCGCGGACGGTCCGGCCGGTGTGCCGGCGCCGGCCGGCAGGAACGGGGGAGCGGCGTGCCACGTCGAGCCGTCCCAGTAGCGGAGCTCATTGCCGGCGTGCGGAGCCGGATACCACCCGGCAGGCGTCGTGTCGGTCACGTCCGTGTCCCCCTCGTCGATGCATCGGGAGCGCGCGGGCCCCCTTCCATGTCGAGCGTACAAGCGCAAGGGGCGGAACCCGGGGGACTGTCCACCGTAGCGTCGAGGCGGTAGAGAGGAGCCTTCATGGCACGCATCACGATCATCGGCGGACACGGGAAGGTGGCGCTGCTGCTCGCACCCCTCCTCGTCGAGGCGGGGCACGAGGTCACCTCGATCATCCGCAACCCGGACCACGAGCAGGATGTCGCCCGCACGGGTGCCACCGCGGTCGTCGCCGACGTCGCGGCATCCGATATCGATGCGATCACCGAACTGCTCGCCGACAGTGACGCGGTCGTGTGGTCGGCCGGCGCCGGAGGCGGGTCACCCGAGCGCACCTACGCCGTCGACCGGGATGCCGCGATCCGCTCGATCGACGCGGCCGTCGCCGCCGAGGCCCGCCGCTACGTCATGGTGTCGTATTTCGGTGCGGGTCCCGATCACGGGGTGGACCCGTCGGACGGTTTCTACGCGTACGCCGAGGCCAAGGCGGCCGCCGACGCGCACCTGCGCGACGCGGACCTCGACTGGACGATCCTCGCCCCGTCTGCGCTCACCCTCGACGAACCGACCGGCCGTATCGACGTGCACGCGCAGGAGGGCGCGTCCGTCTCGCGAGCGGACGTCGCCGCGGTCATCGCCGCCGCTCTGGCGGAGCCCGCGACCATCGGGCGGACGGTCTCCTTCAACAGCGGAGACGTCCCGATCACCGACGCGCTGCGCGGCTGACGGTCAGCGGTCGGCGGGTGCCGACTCGTCCTCGATCGGAACGCCGCCCGCGTCGGTGCTGGCGCTGCGTTCCTGCAGGGCCTCGAGCAACTTCTCGGCGAGGTACGCGTGACCCTCGTCGGAGGGATGCCGCTTGCCGGCGCCCACGTCGATCACGTCGAGGTAGTTCGCGGGCGTGATCCACTGCTCCTGCAGCGACGAGATGTACCACCAGTGTCGGTCGGCGGCCGCCTTCTGCAGGTCGCGGTCGATGCGCGCCGTGCCCTCGTCGATCGGGAACTGGTGCGGGGTCGGGCCGAAGATGACGATCTGCGCGCGCGGGTAGAGCCCGGCGAAGACGTTCCAGGTCGCATCGACGGCCTCGCGGTAGCCGCGCTCGCCCTGCAGACGGTCGTTGATGGAGCCCTGGATGATGATGAGGTCGTAGTCGGCGGCGGGATCCAGCCACGTGGCGCGGGTCCGGAAGTCGGGACCGTCGAATCCGGGCTTCATGTAGCCCGAACCGCGCACGCCGTCGACTGTGACGTCCCACCCCGTCAGTCGACCCAGCTGATACGCGTATCCGTCCGTGGGCACCGTGGCGGCCGCCCCGTAGGTCCACGAATCGCCGAACACGAGCACATCCGCGTCGGCGGGGATGGACAGCAGTTCGACGGCGGGGATGCCGGAGGTCGAGGTCGCGGCATCCACCGTCGGCGCCGTGCGCCACGGCTGCCACGCAGCAAGCGCGACGATGGCAGCGACCCCGGCGGCGATGACCCCCAGCCCCCACCCCCGAGCGCGTCGTTCAGAGGTCATGCGACGAGGGTAAGCGATGATCGCCCGACTCGCCGACTCCGATCTTCCGCGTGCGAGGATTGCCCGGTGCAGCGTGTCGTCAGGGCGGAACTCGACCTCGAGCTCGAGGGGGAACTCGATCTGATCCTCTCCGTCGCCGTCGCCGCCGGCACGCCCGTCGCGCACGAGCGTCTGCAGCTCTTCCGGGACGGTGAGGAGCTGAGCCCGCTGACGGTGACGGATGCCGAGGGCACGCGACTGCACCGCCTCCGGGCTGCGGCGGGGCCGCTGCAGGTGCGCTACGACGCTCGCATCGACGGGCCGCTCACCGTCGCGCCCGCCTCCCCGCTCGACACCGCGGTCTATCTCCGACCGAGTCGCTACGCCCCGTCCGACTCCGTCTTCGCGCAGGCGCGCCGCCAGTTCGGCGGACTCCGCGGGACCGATCTGCTCGCGGCCGTCGAGTCCTTCGTCGCCGAGACGGTCACCTATTCGCCGGGGCTCTCGCTCGGAACCGACTCCGCGGTCACGACGCTCGCAACGGGGCAGGGCGTGTGCCGCGACTACGCGCACCTCGTGATCGCGCTCCTGCGGGCGATGGACGTTCCGGCGCGCTACGTCGCCTGCTACGCCCCCGGGCTCGTGCCGATGGACTTCCACGCCGTCGCCGAGGCTTGGATCGACGGTCGCTGGCTCGTCGTCGACGCCACCCGACTCTCGAACCGCCACGGCCTGGTGCGCATCGCCACGGGACGGGATGCCGCGGACTGCGCCTTCCTCAGCTACTACGGCGCCAACCTCGCGCTGCAGCGGCTCGTCGTGGACGCGCGGATCGACGGCGACGGCGACGTCGTCGCCGCAGCATCCGACCCGCTCCGCGACGATCGGGCGGCCCTGGTCTCCCTCGGGTGATTAGGGTAATCGGTAGGACACGGGGGAGGTGCGGGTGAAAACCGCGGACGACGTGATTCGCCGAGCCATCATCGAGGGCTACGGCGTCCTCGGCGAGGCTCCGGAAGCCGACCTGCAGGGGCTGGTCCGGCTGGCCGCGACCGTGTGCGGCGTGCCGACCGCGGTCATCAACCTGATCGACGACCGCTTCCAGCACCAGATCGCCGCGGTCGGCATCGAACCGGCGGTCTGCAGCCGCGAGGACTCGATGTGCGCGGTGGTGTTCCGCAAGCCCGGCCACACCGTCGTCACCGACGCGAGCCTCGATGAGCGATTCGCCGGCAACCCCTTCGTCACCGGCGAGGTCGCGAACGTCAAGTTCTAACCTCCAGCCCCCTCATCACCCCGATGGGCGTGCCGATCGGGACGATCTGCATCTTCGACGAGGTGCCGCGCGATCTCCCCGAGGACGAGAGCGAGGCGCTCGCCCTCATCGCGCGGCAGATCGTCGACGTGCTGGAGCTCCGGCGCATCACGCGGGAGCTCGGTGAGTCCAACGAGCAGCTCGAGAACTTCGCCGCTCAGGTCGCGCACGACCTGCGGAACCCCCTCACCGCCCTCACCGGGTACATCGAGCTCGCGGCGGACGTCCCCGAGGTCGCGGGCCTGCCGGCGGCGTCACGGGCACTGGCACGCGCCGAGTCCGTGGCCGACCGCATGTCGGGGATGATCGCGCGACTGCTCGACTATGCGCGCGTCGGCGGCGCGCCGATCCGCCGTACGGCCATCGAGGTCGAACCGCTCGTCGCCTCGGCCATGGAGGATCTGCGCAGCGCGGGCGAGGACAACGGCGCGGAAGTGACCGTCGAGGCATCCGTCCCCGTGAACGCGGATCCGACCCTGCTCGGGGTGCTCCTGCAGAACCTCGTCGGGAATGCCGTGAAATTCTCCGGTATCGGCGGTCGCCTGCCGGAGGTCGTCGTCTCGGTCGGGACGGTCGCTGCCGGGGTGCGGATCGTGGTCGACGACAACGGTCCCGGGGTTCCGCCCGCGGAGCGGGAGCTCGTGCTCGAACCCTTGGAGCGGGGCTCCAACGCCGACGCCCCCGGGTTCGGCATCGGCCTCGCGACCTGCCGCCGCATCGTCGAGTCCCACGGCGGCCGGCTCGGCATCGACGATTCGCCCCTGGGCGGGGCGCGCGTCTGGGTGGTGCTGCCGTCGGCGTGAGGAGCGCCCGAAACGTAGACTTGTCGGGTTATGACTCCCGAAGCCCTCTCCGCCGCCCTCCTCGCCGTCGTCACCCCGCTCGTGGAGGCGCGACGACCCGGCTCCGGTGAGGCGCTCACGGTCGCCGACTTCCCGGTGGAGCGCCCGAAGAACCGCGACCATGGGGATTGGGCCTCGAACGCCGCCCTCAAGCTCGCGAAGCAGGTGGGTGCGAACCCGCGCGAGTTCGCCGCCGAGGTTGCCGACGCGCTCGCCGCGATCGACGGCATCGCCTCGGTCGAGGTCGCCGGTCCCGGATTCATCAACATCAGATTGGATGCCGCCGCTGCCGGCGCGCTCGCGAAGACCATCGTCGAGGCCGGCGCGGCTTTCGGGCATGGGCGTTCGCAGGAGGGCAACACGATCAACCTCGAGTTCGTCAGCGCGAACCCGACCGGCCCGATGCACATCGGCCACACCCGTTGGGCGGCCCTGGGCGACGCCATCGCACGCCTGTTGCTCGCCAGTGGTGCGACGCTCGTCCGCGAGTTCTACATCAACGACGCCGGCGCACAGATGGACCGGTTCGGTCGATCCGTGCTGGCGCGGATGAAGGGGGAGCCAGCGCCCGAGGACGGCTACGCCGGGGCCTACATCGACGACCTCGCGACCCGTGTCGCAGAGATCGAGCCCGCCATCAGCGACCTGCCCCAGGACAAGCAGGTCGCCGTCGCGCGCGATCGCGCCTATGCGCTGCAGCTCGCCGAGCTCCAGGCATCCCTCGAGAAGTTCAACGTCCACTTCGACGTCTTCTTCAGCGAGCGCACGCTGCACGCCGCCGGCGAGGACGGCGGTCCGAGCCTGGTCGACCAGGCCGTCGATCGCCTGCGTGCACAGGGTCACGTGTTCGACGCCGACGGTGCGGTGTGGGTGCGTACGACCGACTTCGGCGACGACAAGGACCGCGTCATCCGTCGTTCGAACGGCGAGTACACCTACTTCGCCGCCGACGCCGCGTACTACCTGAACAAGGGCGACCGCGGGTTCGCACACAAGATCTACCTGCTCGGCGCCGACCACCACGGCTATGTCCATCGTCTGAAGGCGCTCGCCGGCGCGGCGGGCGACGACCCCGAGAAGGACATCGAGGTGCTCATCGGACAGCTCGTGTCGATCAACGGCGCCCGGCTGTCCAAGCGCGCCGGCAACATCATCGAGCTCGACGACCTGCGGGAGTGGCTCGGGACCGACGCGCTGCGGTACTCGCTGGCGCGCTACCCGGCGGATTCACCGCTCACGCTCGACCCCGAGATCCTGCAGAAGCGCACGAACGACAATCCGGTGTTCTACGTGCAGTACGCCCACGCGCGAACGCACAACGTCGCCCGCAACGCCGCCGACTCGGGCGTCGCGCGCGACGCGTTCGCCCCCGAGCTGCTGACGCACGAGACGGAGTCCGCCCTGCTGGGCGCCCTGCAGGAGTTCCCCCGTCTCGTGGCGTTCGCGGCGGAGCTGCGGGAGCCCCACCGCATCGCGCGGTACCTCGAGGAGCTCGCGAGCCTCTACCACCGCTGGTACGACTCCTGCCGCGTGACGCCCCTCGGCGACGAGGAGGTCACCGACCTGCACCGCACCCGCCTGTGGCTGAACGACGCGACCGGCCAGGTGCTGCGCAACGGCCTCGACCTGCTCGGCGTCAGCGCGCCCGAGCGGATGTGACGTGACCACCGTCACGGCGCCCCGCCGACACCGACGCGGCTGGGTCGTCGTGATCGTCGTCGTCGCGGTCGTCGCCGCGCTGGTGGTCGCCGCCGAGTTCGCGGCACGCGCGATCGTTCCGCAGGTCATCAGGTCGCAGCTCGTCTCGAACCTCGGCCTGCCCGAGGATCAGGCGATCGACGTCGACATCCCCGGACTGCTCCTGCCCCAGCTGGTGGTCGGCAACATCCCTTCGATGAGCCTGTCCGCGGATGACGTGGAGGTCGACGGCATCTCGGGCGACGTCGAGGTGACCATCGCGGATGCCCCGGTTCGCCAGGGCGGCGACTGGAGCAGCGCGCGGGCCGTCGTCGTGATGGACGAGGAGCAGGTCCGCGCGATTCTCTCCCGGGTGGACGGGTTCCCCGTCGACGCCTTCCGTCTCGCCCCGCCCGACGTCGCGCTCGACACCGAGCTCAACGTGTTCGGGGCCGCCGTCCCGCTCGGTGTGCGCCTGTCGGCCGTGGCAGAGGACGGCGAACTCGTCCTGTCGCCGACCACGTTCCGCCTCGGCGAGGTGGACGTCTCGGCCGAGGCGCTGCGGCAGCAGCTGGGCCCGCTCGTCGGGTCCTTCGCGCAGAACTGGCCGGTGTGCCTCGCGGACTACCTGCCGCGCGCGCTTACGCTCACCGACGTCACCGTGGCCGAGCGCGGGGTCGTCGCCTCCTTCGACATCGACAGCGCGATCCTCCGCGACACGACCGCGCAGCGGCCCGGTTCCTGCGCCGACGCCTCGTAGCGTCACGGGGCCGGGGGCCGCGACCGGGGTGCCCTAGACTGTGGGCACCGTCGGGGCGTGGCCACACCGCCCGACGATCCCGTTCCCACCCCGATTGGTGCCCCTGCGTGTCCACCGCCTCCGACCGTCCCGCCGTGCCCGAGTGGCTCACGAAGCCGGATGACGCGAATGCGCTCGTCGAGGCCGTCTGGCCGGACGGCACCGCGCGGGACGACGCCGGCACGCTCGCATTCGGCGGCATCCCGGCCACCGAGCTCGCGGAGAGGTTCGGCACACCGGTCTACGTCGTCGACGAGGACCTGATCCGGGCCCGCGCCCGCGAGGTGCTGGCCGCGTTCTACGACGCCGCGGCCCGTCACGGCGGCACGGCGCGGGTGTACTACGCCGGCAAGGCGCTGCTGACCACCGACGTCGTCCGCTGGGTCACCGCCGAGGGCCTCGGTGTCGACGTGGCCAGTGGCGGCGAACTCGCCGTCGCCCTCGCCGCGGGAGCGGACGCGGCGCGCCTCGGCTTGCACGGCAACAACAAGCTCCCCGTCGAGATCGGCCGCGCCGTCCGCGTGGGCGTCGGCTCGATCGTGATCGACTCGCTGATCGAGATCGAGCGCGTCGCCGCAGAGGCCGCGGCGCAGGGCGTCGTGCAGACCGTCCTCCTCCGGGTCAACAGCGGTGTGCACGCCGAGACGCACGACTTCCTCGCGACGGCCCACGAGGACCAGAAGTTCGGCTTCGCCCTGACGGATGCCGAGACTGCGGTCGCCCGCATCCGTGAGCTCCCGTCGCTCCGCTTCGCCGGGCTCCACTGCCACATCGGCTCGCAGATCTTCGGCACGGCCGGGTTCGCGGAGTCCGCCGCCCGCGTCGTCGAGCTCCACGCGCGTCTGCGCGAGGGCGGTGAGGTGCCCCTGCTGAACCTCGGCGGCGGCTTCGGCATCGCCTACACCTCGAAGGACGACCCGACCCCGATCGCCGAGCTCGCCGAGGGGATCGTCGCGGCCGTCGCACGGGAGTGCGCGAGCCGCGGCATCCCGCTTCCCGAGCTCGCCTTCGAACCCGGACGCAGCATCGTCGGCCGCGCGGGCGTGACGCTGTACCGCGTCGGGACCGTCAAGCCCGTGCGCGTTTCGGACGAGCTCGAGCGGCTGTATGTCAGCGTCGACGGCGGCATGAGCGACAACGCGCGGACGGCTCTCTACGGGGCCGACTACAGCGCCCGCCTCGCGAACCGCCGGAGCGAAGCCGACGCCGCGCTGACGCGTGTGGTGGGCCGCCACTGCGAGGCCGGCGACATCGTCGTCTCGGCCGAGTACCTCCCCGGCGACGTCGAGCCGGGCGACCTGCTCGCCGTCGCCGCCACGGGCGCCTACTGCTTCTCGCTCGCGAGCAACTACAACTACCTGACCCGTCCTCCCGTGGTCGCCGTCGGCGGCGGCGCCGCACGGCTGATCGTCCGCGGCGAGACGGAGGACGACCTGCTGGCGCGCGACCTCGGCGTCGCACCGGCCGCATCCCGCACCACCGAGGAGTCCGCATGATCGAACCCCGTCGCCTCCGCGTCGCGCTCCTGGGAGCCGGTGCCGTCGGATCGCAGGTCGCCCGCCTCCTGCTGACGCACGCCGACGAGCTCGCCGACCGCGCCGGTGCCCCGCTCGACCTCGTGGGGATCGCCGTCCGCGATGTCGACGCCCCCCGTGAGGCCGACCTGCCGCGGGGCCTCTTCACGACCGACGCCGACACGCTCATCGCCGGTGCGGACATCGTCATCGAGGTCACCGGCGGGCTCGAGCCCGCCCGCACCCGCATCCTCCACGCACTGTCCTCCGGCGCCGACGTCGTCACGGCCAACAAGGCGCTCCTGGCCACCCATGGCAGCGAGATCTTCGACGCCGCCGACCAGGTCGGTGCCACCGTCGCCTACGAGGCCGCCGTCGCCGGCGCCATCCCGATCATCCGGCCCCTGCGCGACTCTCTCGCGGGCGATCGCGTGCGCAGGATCATGGGCATCGTCAACGGCACGACCAACTACATCCTCGACCGCATGGACCGAGAGGGTCTCGGGTTCGACGAGGTGCTCGGCGAGGCGCAGCGGCTTGGCTATGCCGAGGCCGACCCGACGGCGGATGTCGAGGGCTACGACGCCGCGCAGAAGGCCGCCATCCTGGCGAGCCTCGCCTTCCACACGACCGTCCCCCTCGATGCGGTGCATCGCGAGGGCATCACGTCGGTGGATGCGGGTGTCATCGAGGCCGCACGCAAGGCCGGCTACGTCGTGAAGCTGCTCGCCGTCTGCGAGCGTCTCGTCGACCAGCCCGACGCGGCGCCCACCGGCGAGGCGATCTCGGTGAGGGTCTATCCGGCGCTCGTTCCGCGCGAGCACCCCCTCGCCTCGGTGCACGGCGCGAACAACGCCGTCTTCGTCGAGGCCGAGGCCGCCGGCGATCTCATGTTCTACGGCGCGGGCGCCGGGGGAGTGCAGACCGCCTCCGCCGTTCTCGGCGACGTCGTGTCGGCTGCGCGGCGCCACGTCGCCGGAGGCCCGGGCGTCGGGGAGTCGACCCGGGCGGGCCTGCCGATCGTGCCGATCGGCCGCATCCGCACCAGCTGCCAGATCACGCTCGAGGTCGACGACCGACCGGGTGTCCTGGCGACCGTCGCCGGCATCCTCAGCGACGGGGACGTGTCCATCGCGACCGTCGAGCAGACCACCTCGGGCGACGCCGTCGCCCAGGGCAACGGGGATGCCGTCGCGCACCTCGTCATCGGAACCCACACGGCCCGGGAGCAGGACCTGGCCGACACCGTCGAGCGGCTCGCTGCCACCAGCGCCGTCCGCCGCGTGATCTCGGTCCTGCGCGTAGAAGGAGACTGACATGGCACACGTCTGGCGCGGAGTCCTCCGCGAGTACGCCGATCGACTGGGCGTCACCGACGCCTCGACCGTCGTGACGCTCGGCGAGGGCGGCACGCCCCTGATCCCCGCCGCCTCGCTGTCGCGCATCACCGGCGCCGACGTCTACATCAAGTTCGAGGGCATGAACCCGACGGGCTCGTTCAAGGACCGCGGCATGACGGTCGCGCTGTCGCGCGCGGTCGAGCACGGTGCCGAGGCGGTCATCTGCGCCTCGACCGGCAACACCTCGGCCTCCGCTGCGGCGTATGCCGCGCATGCCGGCATCACGGCGGCCGTCCTCGTCCCCGAGGGCAAGATCGCGATGGGCAAGCTCAGCCAGGCGGTCGCCCACAACGGCAAGCTCATCCAGCTCCGCGGCAACTTCGACGACTGCCTCGAGATCGCGCGCGAGCTCGCCGGCGGGTACAAGGTGCACCTCGTCAACTCGGTCAACCCCGACCGCATCGAGGGGCAGAAGACCGCCGCCTACGAGGTCGTCAGCCAGCTCGGCGACGCCCCCGACTTCCACTTCATCCCCGTCGGCAACGCCGGCAACTACACCGCTTACTCGCGGGGATACCGCGAAGAGGCCGAGCGAGGCGTCGCGACGCGCGTGCCCCGCATGTTCGGCTTCCAGGCCGAGGGGTCGGCGCCGCTCGTGCGCGGCGAGGTTGTGAAGAATCCCGAGACCATCGCATCCGCCATCCGCATCGGCAACCCCGCCTCGTGGGACCTCGCCCTCGAGGCGCGCACGGCCACGGACGGGTGGTTCGGGGCGATCGACGACGAGCGCATCCTCGCCGCGCAGAAGCTCCTCGCCGGCACCGTCGGCGTGTTCGTCGAGCCGGCCTCCGCGATCAGCGTCGCGGGCCTGCTCGACCGCGCCAAGGCCGGGGTCATCCCGAACGGCGCCAAGGTCGTGCTGACGGTCACCGGACACGGCCTGAAGGACCCGCAGTGGGCGCTGCGCAACGCGGACGGCTCGCAGGTCGAGCCCCTCGTCGTGGACGCTGCGACCAGCGAGGTGGCGTCCGCGCTCGACCTCACCCGCGTGGCGGGATGACGCTCGCCGGGCGCTCCGTCGCCGTCCGGGTCCCGGCGACGAGCGCCAACCTGGGGCCGGGGTTCGACACGCTCGGACTCGCCCTGAGCGTGCACGACGAGCTCGTCGTCACCGCTCTCGACGGCCCCGGGCTGGAGATCGAGGTCACGGGCGAGGGGTCCGCGGATGTGCCGACGGATGCCTCGCACCTCGTCGTGCGCTCCATGGCGTACGCCTTCGAGGCGGTCGGCCGGCCGATGCCCGGCATCCGTCTGCGCGCTCACAACGTGATCCCGCACGGCCGCGGGATGGGCTCGTCGGGAGCGGCGGTCGTCGCCGGTCTGCTCGCGGCGCAGGGCCTGCTCGAGGGGGACGTGACGCTCGGACCCGAGACCCTGCTGCGCCTCGCCACCGAGCTCGAAGGACACCCCGACAATGTCGCGCCCGCGCTGTTCGGCGGCCTCACGATCGCCTGGATGGATCAGGACGGCCCGCAGCACAAGAAGCTCGCCGTCCACCGGGGCGTCTCCCCGCTCGTGTTCGTGCCGGACTTCACGATGTCGACGTCGGTGGCTCGCGGCCTCGCCCCGCTCCACGTCACCCGCGAGGACGCCGTCTTCAACGTCTCTCGATCCGCTCTTCTGATCGCCGCGCTGACGCAGAGTCCGGAACTGCTCATGGCCGCCACCGAGGACAAGCTGCACCAGTCCTACCGGGCGCAGGCGATGCCGGCAACCGACGCACTCGTGCAGTCCTTGCGATCGGCGGGCTTCGCCGCCGTCGTGTCGGGTGCCGGTCCGAGTGTGCTCGTCCTGGCCGACGGACCCGGACGCCGCCTCGAGGCGGTCGAGTTCGCGGCCCGGTCGACGGACACGCCATGGAAACCGCTGCTGCTGGCCGTCGATGTCCGGGGTGGTACAGTGAGGGACCATACGGAGGATGCCACGTAATCACGTGAATCTGCCCTCCATCGCAATCTGCGAACCACCGCACACCCCTTCTGACGGGCCTGCGCAACGTCTGTGCCTGCGCGAACACCCCGCTGAGGATTCGGATCCGTCGTGGACGGAACCATCTGCGGTTATGACTTTCCACATCTGAAAGGGAGAACTCGTGGAGTCCATCTCCGAGATCCAGACCGGCGACGACGTCGCCACCGGCGGCGCCGCTGCCGACGAGACCACCACGGACGTTGCCGCCCCGTCGGCTGTGCCAGCGACCGAAGACACCGCCGTCGAGGAGGCCCCCGCTGAGGAGGCTCCCGCGGACGAGGCCTCCGCTGAGGAGGCCCCCGCTGCGGCCGTCGCCGATGACGAGGTCGCCGCCGCCGCGCCGGCCGTCGACGAAGCCCCGGCTGAGGACAATTCCGCCGAGAAGCCGGCGAAGGCGCCGCGCAAGCGCGCTCCGCGTCGTGCCAAGAGCACCGACGTGCCTGCTGCCGAGACCGCGCCCGCCGCCGACGAGGCGCCCGCCGCCGACGCTCCGACTGTGGACGCATCCGCCGAGACCGCGGCCGCCGAGACGCCGGCCGCGGAGACTCCGGCCGCGGAGACTCCGGCCGCCGACGCCGCCGTCGAGGCTCCTGCAGCCGACGACGCCCAGGGCGACGCCGCCGCGGAGGCTGTCACCGGCGACGCCGCGGCACCGACGGCATCCGCTGAGGATGGCGACAACACCGGCGAGGGGTCCGGCCGCAGCCGCAGCCGTTCGCGCAGCCGCAGCCGCAACCGCAACAAGGGCGACAACGCCCAGGCCGGCGGAGCCCAGAACGGGAACGGCCAGAACGGCAACGGCCAGAACGCACCCGCCGACAAGCCCGCCGTCGAGGAGAAGACCGACGACGAGCAGGGGCAGGGACGTGGTCGTCAGCGCAACAAGCGCCGCGGTCAGAACACGAACGACGAGTTCGACACCGAGATCGGCGAGGACGACGTCCTCATCCCGATCGCGGGCATCCTCGACGTCCTCGACAACTACGCCTTCGTCCGCACGACGGGCTACCTCCCCGGTCAGAGCGACGTCTACGTCTCGCTCGGTCAGGTCAAGAAGTACAACCTGCGCAAGGGCGACGCCGTCGTCGGTGCGATCAAGCAGCCCCGCGAGGGCGAGCAGTCGAGCCGTCAGAAGTACAACGCCCTCGTCAAGGTCGACGCCGTCAACGGCCTGTCGGTCGAGGACGCCGCGACTCGCGTCGAGTTCGGCAAGCTGACGCCGCTCTACCCGCAGGAGCGCCTGCGCCTCGAGACGGCTCCCGAGAAGCTGACGCAGCGCATCATCGACCTTGTCGCCCCGATCGGAAAGGGTCAGCGCGGACTGATCGTCGCACCGCCCAAGGCCGGTAAGACGATCGTCCTGCAGCAGATCGCGAACGCCATCGCGACGAACAACCCCGAGGTCCACCTCATGGTCGTTCTCGTCGACGAGCGCCCCGAAGAGGTCACCGACATGCAGCGGACCGTCAAGGGCGAGGTCATCGCCTCGACGTTCGACCGCCCCGCAGAGGACCACACGACCGTCGCCGAGCTCGCCATCGAGCGCGCGAAGCGTCTCGTCGAGCTCGGCCGCGACGTCGTCGTGCTCCTCGACTCGATCACCCGCCTCGGTCGTGCGTACAACATCTCGGCACCGACCTCGGGTCGCGTGCTCACGGGCGGCGTCGACGCCTCCGCGCTCTACCCGCCCAAGCGCTTCTTCGGCGCCGCGCGCAACATCGAGAACGGCGGATCGCTCACGATCCTCGCCACGGCGCTCGTCGAGACCGGCTCCAAGATGGACGACGTCATCTTCGAGGAGTTCAAGGGCACCGGCAACAGCGAGCTGCGCCTCTCGCGCCAGCTGGCCGACAAGCGCATCTTCCCCGCCGTCGACGTGAACGCCTCGAGCACGCGTCGCGAGGAGATGCTGCTCTCGGCCGACGAGGTCAAGATCACGTGGAAGCTGCGTCGCGCCCTCGCGGGCCTCGACCCGCACCAGGCCCTCGAGGTCGTCCTCGGCAAGCTGAAGGAGACGACGTCGAACGTCGAGTTCCTCGTGCAGATGCAGAAGTCGATCCCGGCACCCGCCGCGGGCGGCCACGGACACGGGCACGAGAACAGCATCCGCTGACGCCGAGTCGTGTTCGAGTCCGTCCAGACGCTGATCGACGAGCACCGCGCGGTCCAGGAGGAACTCTCGGACCCCGCGGTGCACGCCGATGCGGCGCGCGCGAAACGCGTCAACCGGCGGTACGCCGAGCTGTCGCGCATCGTCGCGGCCTACGACGCCTGGCGCGCGGCCGAGGATGATCTCGCTGCGGCGCGGGAGCTCGCCAAGGAGGATGCCGCCTTCGCCGACGAGGTCCCCGCGCTCGAGCAGCGACTCGCCGAGGCGCAGGAGAAGCTCCGCCGGCTGCTGATCCCGCGCGACCCCGACGACGCCCGTGACGTGATCCTCGAGATCAAGGCGGGGGAGGGCGGCGCCGAGTCGGCGCTGTTCGCCGCCGACTTGCTGCGCATGTACCTGCAGTACGCCGCGTCGCAGGGCTGGAAGACGGAACTCCTCGAGCGCAACGAATCGGACCTCGGCGGCTACAAGGACGTCCAGGTCGCGATCAAGGGTTCCTCGAGCGACCCGGCGCAGGGCGTCTGGGCGCACCTGAAGTACGAGGGCGGTGTCCACCGCGTGCAGCGGGTGCCCGCGACCGAGTCGCAGGGCCGCATCCACACCTCGACGACCGGCGTGCTGGTCTTCCCCGAGGTCGACGAGCCCGAAGAGGTGCAGATCGACCCGAACGACCTCAAGATCGACGTCTTCCGCTCCTCGGGGCCGGGAGGGCAGTCGGTCAACACCACCGACTCCGCCGTCCGCATCACGCACGTGCCGACCGGCATCGTGGTGTCGATGCAGAACGAGAAGAGTCAGCTGCAGAACCGCGAAGCCGGCATGCGCGTACTCCGCGCGCGGCTGCTCGCCAAGCAGCAGGAGGAGCGGGATGCCGCGGCATCCGACGCCCGCAGGTCGCAGATCCGGGGAATGGACCGCTCCGAGCGCATCCGCACGTACAACTTCCCCGAGAACCGGATCGCCGACCACCGCACCGGGTACAAGGCCTACAACCTCGACCAGGTGATGGACGGCGCCCTCGCCCCGCTCATCGAGTCCGCCATTGCGGCCGATGAGGAGGCGCGGCTGGCGGCGGTGGGCTCGGAGGCCTGACCGTTCAGATGTGGTACTCGGGCGCCGTGAGGATCGCCCGGGTGTCCTCGCCGACCGCCCGGCGCCGCGCACGCGCCGGCACCCCGACGAGCACGGAGTCGGCGGGCGCGTCCTTCGTGACGACGGCGTTCGCACCGATCACCGAGTGGGCGCCGATGACGACGGGGCCGAGGATCTTCGCCCCCGCGCCGACGGCGACACCGTCCTCGAGGGTGGGATGCCGCTTGCCGCCGTCGCGGGTCCGTCCGCCCAGCGTCACCCCGTGGTACAGCATGACGTCGTCGCCGACCTCGGCCGTCTCACCGATGACGACGCCCATGCCGTGGTCGATGAAGAACCGTCGTCCGATGCGCGCCCCGGGGTGGATCTCGATGCCGGTGAGCCAGCGGGTCACCTGCGAGAGCGCGCGGGCGGGGAATCGCCATCCGCGTCGCCAGAGCGCGTGCGCGACCCGGTGGCTCCACACGGCGTGGAGCCCCGGGTACAGCAGCGCGATCTCGGCACCGCCGCGTGCTGCGGGGTCGCGCAGCTTCGCGGCGGCGACGTCCTCGCGGACGGCGCGGACCGCGGCGACGAGGCTGCGACGGACGGAGGTGGCGATGCCGGGCACGACGAACCTTTCGAGAGGGGACCGGGTCAGTCGCGGAACTCCTCGAAGAGCGCCGTCGACAGGTACCGCTCGCCGAAGGACGGGATGATCACGACGATGTTCTTCCCCTCCGCCTCGGGTCGGGCCGCGACCTGGAGGGCTGCCCAGATGGCCGCGCCCGAGGAGATGCCGACGAGGATGCCCTCACTGGTGGCGACCTTCTTCGCGGTCTCGATCGCGTCGTCGAAGGTGACGTCCTGCACCTCGTCGATGACGCCCTGGTCGAGGATCGGGGGGATGAAGTTCGGGCCGATGCCCTGGATCTTGTGGGGGCCGGGCTTGCCCTCGGTCAGCAGCGGGGAGTCCTTCGGCTCGACCGCGACGACCTTCGCGGCGGGTACGCGCTCCTTGAGGACCTGGCCGACACCCGTGATGGTGCCGCCCGTGCCGATGCCGGCGACGAAGTAGTCGACCGCGCCGTCGGTGTCGCGCAGGATCTCCTCGGCGGTGGTCTTGCGGTGGATCTCGACGTTGGCCTGGTTGGCGAACTGCTTCGCGAGCACGGCGCCGGGGGTCTCGGCGGCGATGCGCTCGGCCTCGCCGACGGCGCCCTTCATGCCGAGCGACGGGTCGGTCAGCACGAGCTCGGCGCCGTAGGCGCGCAGCAGCATCCGCCGCTCGACCGACATAGACGACGGCATCGTCAGGATCACCTTGTAGCCGCGGGCGGCTCCGACCATGGCGAGGGCGATGCCGGTGTTGCCGCTCGTCCCCTCGACGATCGTGCCGCCGGGCTTCAGCTCTCCGGACGCCTCGGCGGCGTCGACGATGGCGATGCCCAGGCGGTCCTTGACCGAGGATGCCGGGTTGTAGAACTCGAGCTTGGCGAGGATGGTCCCCGGCAGCCCCTCCGACACGCGGTTCAGTCGGACGAGGGGGGTGTTGCCGAATGCGCTCGTGATGTCGGAGTGGATGCCGGTCATGGGATGCCTTCCGTGCGGGTGGGGTCGAAGGGTGCGGCTCAGGTGACCGCGATGCGCCCCCCAGCCTACGGTCCCGGTGGCACCCGCAGCCCTCTGTGACGCTGCGGTGCGCGGTATCCTGAGACTTCCCATGTCGACTTCACGGACTTCCGACGCGCCCGCGGGCAGCGACCTCGCCCCCCTCGTGCGTCTCGCCGCCGAGCGGCTCACCGCCGCCGGCGTCCCGTCGTCCGGCGTCGACGCCGAGCTCCTCGCCGCTCACGTCCTCGGGGTGGGCCGGGGCGAGCTCGCCGCCGCGATGATGCGCGGTGATCGGATGCCGGAGCACGCCGCGACCCGCTTCGCCGAGCTCGTGGAGCGCCGCGCCGCGCGGGAGCCGCTTCAGCATCTGACCGGAACGGCTCCGTTCCGCCACCTCGAACTCCGTGTCGGTCCCGGAGTCTTCGTGCCGCGTCCCGAGACCGAGATGGTCGCCCAGCTCGCGATCGATGCGCTGCGCGCGGCGCCGGGTCCCGAGCCGATCGCCGTCGATCTCGGCACCGGCAGCGGGGCGCTCGCGCTGTCGCTCGCGACCGAGGTGCCGCACGCGCAGGTACATGCGGCGGAGAACTCCGTCGACGCGTTCATCTGGGCGAAGGAGAACTTCGCCCAGCACGCGCCGCACGCCCGGCTCGCGTTCATCGACCTCGCCGATGCGTTCCCCGAGCTCGACGGTCGCGTGTCGGTCGTGGTCTCGAACCCGCCCTACGTGCCCGCCGACGCGATTCCGCGCGATCCCGAGGTGCGGTTCTGGGATCCGCCGGCGGCGCTGTACGGCGGTCCCGACGGGTTGGACGTCGTCCGCGTCCTCTCGGGCGTCGCGCTGCGGCTGCTCCACCCCGGCGGCACGCTGGTGATCGAACACGGCGAATGGCAGGGTCCCGGCATCCGCGACCTGTTGACGGTCGATGGATGGCGCGGCGCCGCCACCCACCGCGACCTCACCACCCGCGACCGCGCGACGACCGCCCTGCGTCCCTGAATCCGGGCGACCGGTCCCCGGGGGTTCGCAGGCGGTCCCGAGCCCGGTCCTCGTAGAATGCTGCGGATATGTCTCCCGTCCTCGACTGCCGTGCCGCCGACCAGTTGCTCCCCGCTCTGCGCCAGGCGCGCCAGGCCATCGGCCGCGGCGAACTGATCGTGATGCCGACCGACACCGTCTACGGCGTGGCCGCCGACGCGTTCAACGCCTCCGCCGTCGCGCGCCTGCTCGCCGCCAAGGGCCGCGGCCGGCAGTCTCCTCCGCCGGTGCTGGTCTCCGGACCCGACACGATGCGCGCCCTCGTCGCGGAGGTGCCCGAACCCGTCGACCGTCTGGTCGAGCGGTTCTGGCCGGGCGGACTCACGATCGTGCTGCCCGCGCAGCCCTCACTGCAGTGGGATCTCGGCGAGACGCGCGGCACCGTCGCGGTGCGCATGCCGGACGACGCGTTCGCCCTGGAATTGCTGCAGGAGACCGGGCCGCTGGCGGTCTCGAGCGCGAACCTCACGGGCAAGCCCGCCGCTCTCGAGATCGAGTCGGCGATCGAGATGCTCCGCGACAGCATCTCGGTGTACCTCGACGGAGGGCTCGTCGACACCGGTGTCGCCTCGACCATCATCGACGCCACGGGTCTCGTCGGTCGCGACCGCCGACCCGTCGCCGTCCTGCGCGACGGCGCGGTCTCGCGCGCCGAGCTGCGCGAGGTGCTCGGCGACCTGCTCGAGCCGGATCCGGTCGCGCCCGACGAATCCGACGCCGCGTGAGGGACTACCTGCTCGCGTTCGTCATCACCGGCGCCCTGACCTTCGTCTTCTCGTGGGTCGTCTGGCGTGTGGCGATGAAGTTCGGGCTCCACCCGGCGATCCGCGAGCGGGACGTGCACAAGACCCCGACGCCGCGGCTCGGGGGAGTGGCGATGTTCATCGGCATGCTCGGGTTCTTCGTCCTGTCGTCGCAGCTGCCCGCCTTCGCCATCGTCTGGCAGGAGCCGTCCATGGTGTGGTCGCTCCTGGGTGCGGCGGCCCTGATGGTCGTGGTCGGCGTGGCAGACGACCTGTGGGACCTCGACTGGATGATCAAGCTCGGGGCGCAGTTCGTCGCCGCCTGGATCGTCGTGTCGCCGGGCGGCATCCAGATCTTCTATCTCCCCGTCGGGCAGCAGGTCGTCGTCTCGAGCTGGGTCAGCATCAGCCTGTCGATCCTGCTCATCGTGATCGTCATGAACGCCGTCAATTTCATCGACGGCCTCGACGGCCTGGTCGCCGGGGTCTGCCTCATCGCCAACGCGGTGTTCTTCGCCTACTCGGCGATGCTCGTGCGCGACTTCGACAACAGTGAACAGAGCAACACCGGCGTGTTCATCGCGATCGTGCTGCTCGGGATGTGCGCCGGATTCCTGCCGTTCAACTGGAACCCGGCACGGATGTTCATGGGGGATGCCGGTGCCCTCCTCCTCGGCCTCATGATGGCGTCGTCGGCCATCGTCGTCACCGGCAACCTGCCGCCGAACCTGCTCAGCGACAACGACCTGTTCGGCCGGTCGCAGCTGCTCGGTGCGTTCATCCCCGTCATCCTGCCCGTCGTCATCGTGCTGCTGCCGCTCGTCGACTTCGGTCTCGCAGTCGTGCGTCGCATGGCGCAGGGGAAATCGCCGTTCTCGCCCGACCGCAAGCACCTCCACCACCGGATGCTCGACATGGGACACACCGACCGGAACGCGGTCTTCGTGTTCTACGCGTGGACCGCGGTCGTCTCGCTGTCGGTCCTGCTCATGTACATCGGCACGACCAAGGGGTGGCCCGGCCGCTATTGGCCCGGTGTCGCCTTCCTCGTCATCGGATGCATCGCCTGCGTCCTCGTCACACTGCCCCCCGCGCGACGTGCCCGAGCGGTCGCGCCCGAACAGAAGGTCCGCTCGTGAGCACCCTTTCGTCCACGTCCATGCTGCGCACCGCACTCGTGTGGTCCGGGATCGTCACCCTCGTCCTCCTCCTCGCCGGGGGAGCGGTCGGACTGCTCGTCGCCGGCACCTCGGGGCTGTGGAGCGCCCTCGTCGCCGTCCTCATGGCGGCGGTCTTCCTCGCCTTCACGATCGTGTCGATCCTCATCGCCAATCGGTTCTACGGCGACCCGCTGTTCGTCCCGATCTTCTTCGGCTCGGTCATGGGCGGATGGATCCTCAAGTTCGTGGTGTTCCTCGTCGTCCTCTTCGTCCTGCGCGACCAGCCGTGGCTGACGCCCCTGGTCTTCCTCGTCTCCCTCGTCGTCAGCATCGTCGCCTCCCTGGTCGTGGACGTCGTCGTGATGCTCCGGATGCGGACCTCCGCCGTCAGCGACACGACGCTGCCCACCGCCGCGGAGGTGGAAGCCGGTGAACGCCGGCCCGGGGACTCGGCCACGTCTCAGGACTGATAGGCTGTTCTCCGAGCCCGCCTGATCCCGACGGGAACGTCTGCGGAGTCAGCTCACCGACCATCGTCGCCCGATCCTTAGATCGACGCCCCGAAGCTGGAGCCAGCGCTGTTTACTCAAGCTGCGACCCTGATCGCTACTGCCGCCGAAGACGCCCCTGAATTCCATGGGCCGTCGATCTCGGAATTCTTCCCCGACGCGGTCTTCCAGATCGGTGCCCTCGAGATCAACCGGATCCACCTGATCCAGATCCTCGCGACGATCGCCATCGTCCTCATCTTCTGGCTCGGCACCCGCCGCATGACGGTCGTGCCGGGACGTTTCCAGAGCGTCGTCGAGATGGGCCTGGACTTCGTCCGCGTCAACATCGCCGAGGACCTGCTGGGCAAGAAGGACGGCCGGCGCTTCCTGCCGATCCTCACCACGATCTTCTTCATGGTGCTGTTCATGAACATCACGGGTGTCATCCCGTTCCTGAACATCGCCGGTTCCTCGATCGTCGCGGTTCCCCTGCTGCTGGCCCTCGTCGCATACGTGACCTTCATCTACGCCGGCATCAAGCACAACGCGGGTGCGTTCTTCAAGAACTCGCTCATGCCGTCGGGCGTGCCGTGGCCGCTCTACATCATCATCATCCCGCTCGAGTTCCTCTCGACCTTCATCATCCGACCCGTCACGCTGACGCTGCGTCTCCTGATGAACATGATCGTCGGGCACCTCATGCTGGTCCTGTTCTTCGCAGCGACCCAGTTCTTCCTCCTCGACGTCGGCGGCTGGTTCTCCGCCCTGGCTGCGGGCACGCTCGCGTTCGGGTTCGCCTTCACGCTGTTCGAGATCTTCGTCGCCTTCCTCCAGGCCTACGTCTTCGCCATCCTCACCGCGGTCTACATCCAGCTCGCGGTGGCAGAAGAGCACTAAGCGGTCCGGCGCACGCCGAACCATCCAACCGAAAGGAAACACCTCCGTGGACGCAACTACGGTTCTCGCCGCCCTCGAGGGCAACGTCGCGACGATGGGCTACGGCCTCGCCGCCATCGGTCCCGCCATCGGCGTGGGCATCGTCGTGGGCAAGACGATCGAGGGCGTCGCCCGTCAGCCCGAGCTGGCCGGTCGCCTCCAGGTCCTGATGTTCATCGGTATCGCCTTCACCGAGGCGCTCGCCTTCATCGGCATCGCGACCTACTTCATCTTCGTCTGATCCCCGAACAGATTCCTAAGGAGACAGGATGCTGAACGCTCTTGTCGCGTACGCCGCAGAAGAGGGCGAGGCGCACAACCCGCTCATCCCCGCGTGGTACGACATCATCTGGTCGGGCGTCTGCTTCGTCGTGATCCTGTTCGTCTTCTGGCGGGTCGCCCTGCCGAAGATGCAGGCTCTGCTCGACCAGCGCGCTGCTGCCATCGAAGGCAACATCGCGAAGGCCGACGAGGCGCAGCGCAAGGCGGAAGCCGCTCTCGAGGAGTACACGGCCCAGCTGGCCGAGGCTCGCAAAGAGGCCGGTGAGATCCGTGAGGCCGCTCGTGAGGACGGCAAGAAGATCGTCACCGAGGCCAAGGACACCGCCGCCGCCGAGGCTGCGCGCCTGACCGCCGCGGCGCACTCCCAGATCGAGGCCGAGCGCCAGAGCGCGCTCGTCTCGCTCCGCAGCGAGGTGGGCACCCTCGCCCTCGACCTCGCCGGTGGCGTGATCGGTGAGACCCTGTCGGACGACGCCAAGGCCCAGGCCGTGGTCGACCGCTTCCTCGCCGACCTCGAGGCATCCGAGAAGGCGGCCAAGTAATGGGCAGCGCGACCACTCAGGCCCTTGCGGCGACGACGTCGGCCCTGCAGGCCGCGCCGGGCGTCGACCTCGACGTCGCCCGCGAGCTCTTCGCCGCGGTCCGCGTCCTGGCCGGCTCGTCGCAGCTGAGCGGCGCGCTCTCCGACGCGTCGGCGCCCGTGGAGGGACGCCGGAAGGTCGTCGCGAGCGTGTTCGGCACGTTCGCGCCGGCCACGGTCGCCGTCCTCGACGCGGCTGTCCGCGAGCGGTGGTCTTCGGCCGCCGATCTGCTGACCGGCATCGAGGAGGCTGGCATCCGCGCCGCCGCCATCGCCGCACCGCAGGCCGACATCGAGGCCGAGCTGTTCTCGGTGGCCCGGACGATCGCTGCCAACCCCGAGCTCGAACTCGCGCTCGGCAGCCGTCTGGGTGAGGCATCCGCCAAGGGCGCCCTCATCGAGACGCTGCTCGCCGGTCGTGCCGCCGAGCCGACGGTGATCATCGTCGCCTCGCTGGCGCAGCTCCCACGGGAGCGGCGCTTCCGCTCCATGCTCGGCTGGGCGCTGCGCGTCGTCGCCGACCAGCGCGGGCGGGTGGTGGCGACAGTGTTCGCGGCCTCCGAACTCACGCAGGCGCAGACCGAGCGTCTGCAGCAGACCCTCGCTGCGCGCTACGGCACCGAGGTCTCGCTCAACGTCGTCATCGACCCCGAGGTCGTCGGCGGCGTGCGCATCGAGATCGGCGACGACGTGATCGACGCCACCGTCTCGTCCCGACTGGGCGAGCTCCGCCAGCGTCTGGCGGGCTGACTCTTCCCGCTCCACCGAGGAGCGGACCCGGCAGGCCAGGTGCCCGCCACAAGACCTCACTAAGAAGGAAGACCATGGCAGAACTGTCCATCAGCCCCGACGTCATCCGTGACGCGCTGAAAGACTTCGTCGCCGCCTACGAGCCCACCGGGGCTGCGGCGACCGAGGTCGGCACCGTCGTCGACGCCGCGGACGGCATCGCCCACGTCGAGGGCCTGCCCGGCGTGATGGCGAACGAGCTCGTCCGCTTCGGCAACGGCGTCGAGGGTCTCGCGCAGAACCTCGACGAGCACGAGATCGGTGTCGTCGTCCTCGGCGACTTCGCCGGCATCGAGGCCGGCCAGAAGGTCACCCGCACCGGCGAGGTCCTCTCGGTCGGTGTCGGCGAGGGCTACCTCGGCCGCGTCGTCGACCCGCTCGGCAACCCGATCGACGGCCTCGGCGAGATCGCCACGACCGGCCGCCGTGCGCTCGAGCTCCAGGCTCCGGGCGTCATGCAGCGCAAGTCGGTACACGAGCCCATGCAGACCGGCATCAAGGCCATCGACGCCATGATCCCCGTCGGCCGCGGCCAGCGTCAGCTGATCATCGGCGACCGCCAGACCGGCAAGACCGCGATCGCGATCGACACGATCATCAACCAGAAGGCCAACTGGGAGTCGGGTGACGTCAGCAAGCAGGTCCGCTGCATCTACGTCGCGATCGGCCAGAAGGGCTCGACCATCGCCTCGGTGAAGGGCGCGCTCGAGGACGCCGGTGCCATGGAGTACACGACGATCGTCGCGGCCCCGGCATCCGACCCCGCCGGCTTCAAGTACCTCGCTCCCTACACCGGCTCGGCCATCGGCCAGCACTGGATGTACGAGGGCAAGCACGTCCTCATCATCTTCGACGACCTGTCGAAGCAGGCCGAGGCCTACCGCGCCGTGTCGCTGCTGCTGCGCCGTCCGCCGGGCCGTGAGGCCTACCCGGGCGACGTCTTCTACCTGCACTCGCGTCTGCTCGAGCGTTGCGCCAAGCTCTCCGACGAGCTGGGCGCCGGCTCGATGACGGGTCTCCCGATCATCGAGACGAAGGCCAACGACGTCTCGGCGTACATCCCGACCAACGTGATCTCGATCACCGACGGCCAGATCTTCCTGCAGTCCGACCTGTTCAACGCCAACCAGCGTCCCGCGGTCGACGTGGGTATCTCGGTCTCGCGCGTCGGCGGTGACGCTCAGGTCAAGTCGATCAAGAAGGTCTCGGGAACGCTCAAGCTCGAGCTCGCCCAGTACCGCTCGCTCGAGGCGTTCGCGATGTTCGCCTCCGACCTCGACGCCGCATCGCGTCGTCAGCTCGCCCGTGGTGCGCGCCTGACCGAGCTGCTCAAGCAGCCGCAGTACTCGCCGTACCCCGTCGAGGAGCAGGTCGTCTCGATCTGGGCCGGCACCAACGGCAAGCTCGACACGATCGAGGTGGAGGACGTCCTCCGCTTCGAGCGTGAGCTGCTCGATCACCTCAAGCGGAACACGTCGATCCTCGACACGCTGCGCGAGACGAACGTCCTCGGTGACGACACCGTCGCGGAGCTCGACAAGGCGGTCGACGCCTTCGTCCTCGAGTTCCAGGGCGGCAAGGGTCAGGCACTCGGCGCGCCGGGTCACGAAGAGGTCGCCGCTGCGGACGCCGACGACGTGAACCAGGAGAAGATCGTCAAGGGCCGCCGCGGCTGACGCCGACGGGAGACTCATAACCAATGGGCGCACAACTCAGGGTCTACAAGCAGAAGATCTCTTCTGCTCAGACGACCAAGAAGATCACGAAGGCGATGGAACTCATCGCGGCTTCGCGCATCCAGAAGGCGATGGCACGCGTCCGCGCGTCCAACCCCTTCGCGCGAGCCGTGACGCGTGCCGTCTCCGCCGTGGCGACGCACTCGAACGTGCAGCACCCGCTGACCACCGAACGCGAGGACATCCGGCGCTCCGCCGTCGTCGTCTTCGGCTCGGACCGCGGTCTCGCCGGCGCGTTCAACTCGCAGGTGATCCGCGAGGCGCTGCAGCTCGGTGAGCTGCTGCGCAGCGAGGGTCGCGAGCCGGTGTTCTACCTCATCGGTCGCAAGCCCGTCGGGTTCTTCCAGTTCCGTCGCATCGCGACGGCGGGGGAGTGGATCGGTGACACCGACACCCCCGCCTTCTCGACGGCGGAGGAGATCGCGGCCGCGCTGATCGAGGCGTACGAGAAGGGCGGCGCGGACGGCGGCGTGGACGAGATCAACCTCGTCTACAACCGGTTCGTCAGCATGATGACGCAGACGCCCGAGACCGTCCGCCTGCTCCCGCTCGAGGTCGTCGAGGCGGAGGACGAGGCTTCCAGCCAGGTCTACCCGCTCTACGAGTTCGAACCGGATGCCGAGACGGTGCTCGACGCGCTGCTGCCGGTGTACGTGCAGAGCCGCGTGTTCAACGCGCTTCTGCAGTCGTCCGCCGCCAAGCAGGCCGCCACGCAGAAGGCGATGAAGTCCGCCAGCGACAACGCCGACAAGCTCATCACCGACTACACCCGCCTGCGCAACAACGCGCGTCAGGCGGAGATCACGCAGCAGATCGCCGAGATCGTCGGCGGCGCCGACGCGCTGGCGTCGGGCAAATAGACCACACGAAAGAAGAGAAGCCATGAGCCTCACCGCTGAGAAGACGGAGACCCCCGTCGTCGGTCGCGTCGCGCGCGTCACCGGCCCGGTCGTCGACATCGAGTTCCCGCACGACTCGATCCCCGAGGTCTACAACGCCCTCAAGACCACCATCACGATCGACGGCGAGTCGACCGAGATCACGCTCGAGGTCGCGCAGCACCTCGGCGACGACCTCGTCCGTGCCATCTCGCTGAAGCCCACCGACGGCATGGTCCGCGGCCAGGAGGTCCGCGACACCGGCGGCCCCATCACGGTCCCCGTCGGCGACGTCACCAAGGGCAAGGTCTTCAACGTCACGGGCGACGTCCTCAACGCCGCTCCGGGCGAGACCATCGAGGTCACCGAGCGCTGGGGCATCCACCGCTCGGCACCGAACTTCGACCAGCTCGAGTCCAAGACCGAGATGTTCGAGACCGGCATCAAGAGCATCGACCTGCTCACCCCGTACGTCCAGGGTGGAAAGATCGGTCTCTTCGGCGGTGCCGGCGTCGGCAAGACCGTCCTCATCCAGGAGATGATCCAGCGCGTCGCGCAGGACCACGGTGGTGTGTCGGTGTTCGCCGGTGTCGGTGAGCGCACCCGTGAGGGCAACGACCTCATCGGTGAGATGGAGGAGGCGGGCGTCTTCGACAAGACCGCCCTCGTCTTCGGCCAGATGGACGAGCCGCCGGGGACGCGTCTGCGTGTCGCCCTGTCGGCGCTGACGATGGCGGAGTACTTCCGCGACGTGCAGAAGCAGGACGTGCTCCTGTTCATCGACAACATCTTCCGCTTCACGCAGGCCGGTTCCGAGGTCTCCACGCTGCTGGGCCGCATGCCCTCCGCCGTGGGTTACCAGCCGAACCTCGCCGACGAGATGGGTGTCCTCCAGGAGCGCATCACCTCGACCCGCGGTCACTCGATCACCTCGCTGCAGGCGATCTACGTCCCCGCCGACGACTACACCGACCCGGCTCCGGCGACGACCTTCGCGCACCTCGACGCGACGACCGAGCTCTCGCGTGAGATCGCCTCGAAGGGTCTGTACCCGGCGATCGACCCGCTCACCTCGACGAGCCGCATCCTCGACCCGCGCTACATCGGTGAGGACCACTACCGCGTCGCCACCGCCGTGAAGCAGATCCTGCAGAAGAACAAGGAACTGCAGGAGATCATCGCGATCCTCGGTGTCGACGAGCTCTCCGAAGAGGACAAGATCGTCGTGTCGCGTGCACGCCGCATCCAGCAGTTCCTCTCGCAGAACACCTACATGGCGAAGAAGTTCACCGGTGTCGAGGGCTCCACGGTCCCGATCAAGGAGACCATCGAGTCGTTCGACGCGATCGTCAAGGGCGACTTCGACCACGTGGCCGAGCAGGCCTTCTTCAACGTCGGTGGCATCTCCGACGTCGAAGAGAAGTGGGCGCAGATCCAGAAGGAGAACGGCTGACATGGCGCTGACCGTCACCCTCGTCTCCGCTGAGGCGGAGGTCTGGCACGGCGAGGCGAGCCTCGTCGTGGCCAAGACGGTCGAGGGCGAGATCGGCTTCATGACCGGTCACGAGCCCGTCCTCGCCATCCTCGCGGAGGGCGAAGTCCGGATCACGCAGTCGAACGGCGAGAAGATCGTCGCGACGGCGGAGGACGGCTTCCTCTCGATGGAGAACGACGAGCTCACCATCGTGGCCGGGAACGCAGCCCTGCAGTCCTGACACCCCTTTCGCGCAGCGCCGTCCGGTTCACCGGGCGGCGCTGCGCTTTTCCCGGAGGTCCCGTTCGTGCTGATCCTGCTTCCCCCGTCCGAGACGAAACGCGCCGGTGGCGACGGCGCGTCGTGGCGCCCCGGCGCACTCGCGTACCCGCAGCTGTCCGCCGTACGCGAGCAGGTGATCGACGCACTCGTGGCGCTCAGCGGGGACGAGGACACCGCGGCGCGTGTGCTCAGGCTTTCGGCCCGTCAGCGGGGCGAGGTCGCGGTCAACGCCGCGCTGCGAGATTCGCCGACTATGCCGGCGGTGGACCGCTACACGGGGGTGCTCTTCGACGCACTCGACGCCGCGAGCCTCGACGCTTCGGCGCGCGCATGGGTGGGGGAGCACGTCGCGATCCACTCGGCCCCGTTCGGGCTGGTCGGGGCGATGGATCCGATCCCGGCGTACCGGCTGGGTGCCGGCATCCGTATTCCCGGACTCCCGCCGATGCGGGCCGTGTGGGCGGATGCCGTCGGTGCCGCGATCGCGGCATCCGCACCGTCCTTCGTGCTCGATCTGCGGTCGGAGGCGTACGCGGCACTCGGGCCGATTCCCGCCGACGTACCGCAGGCCTATGTGCGGGTCGTCTCGGAGGGGCCGGACGGCGCCGTCCGCGCCCTCAACCACTTCAACAAACACGCCAAGGGCGCGCTCGTGCGGCGGCTCGCGGCATCCCGTCCGGATGTCGCCGGACCCGACGCGCTCATGCGATGGGCGCAGGACGAGGGGATCGTCCTGCGCCCAACGGCGGCCGGCGAGCTGGAACTCGTCGTGGCGCCCGTTACGAGATGAAGCGGAAGGTGACCGGGTAGCGGTAGCTGCCGCCGGCGTTCACGCGCACCGCGCCGAGGATCGAGAAGATGATGTTCGCGACCCAGACGGCGAACGGGAGCAGCCCGCCGATGAAGCCGAGGAACGGGATGAAGGCCAGGATGGCGGCCACGATGTAGGCGGCGATCATGGCGATCGTGAAGGTGATCTGCCAGTTCAGCGCCTCCTTGCCCTCGACGTTCGTGCGGGGACCGCGGTCCTTGAACACGAGCCAGATGATGAGCGCCGGCAGGAAGCCCACGATGCCGCCGAGGTGGGCGAACATCGCCCACTGCTTGTCCTGGTCGGGGGTGAGCGGGGCGCCCGCTTGCGGCTGCCCGTATCCCGGCTGCCCGTACGGCTGCTGCTGCGCGTACGGCTGCTGGGGCGGGGGTGCGTAGCCACCGGGGTTCTGTCCCGGCGGAGGGGTCGGCGCGCCTGCGGGAGGCGGAGACGCGGGGCCGTCCTGCGGCGGCGTGTTCGGGTCTGTCATCGGTATGCCCTTCTGTCGGCGTCGCCGCGTGGCGCGGCTTCCAGCGCGCGTGCGCTGCCACACACGAAAGGTAGTGCCGCGGACAGGTCCGTGGCAACGCCCCGCGCCGCGTGATGACGGGGAAGGTCGTCCACTAGAGTGTGAGAACGCTGCACCGATCAGGAAGAAGGGTGGGAGCGTGCCCGAAGCCGTCACCTCGTCCCGCGTCGTCCCCTCCGGCGCAGGCCGCATCGAGGTGCGCTGGGCCGGGGTCACCCACCAGGGCCGCCGTCGCGAGAACAACCAGGATGCGGTGCTGTCGGCGTTCCCGCTCTTCGTCGTCGCCGACGGTATGGGCGGCCACATCGGCGGCGAGATCGCCAGCTCCCGCACGGTCGAGCGGCTGTCCGCCGCAGTGGATCGCGGAACCGTCTCGCCCGAGGCCATCGAGGACGCGCTGGAGCGGGCGGTGGCCGACATCGCGTCGCACGCCGAGACGACCGACGACGGCACCGGCACCACGGTGACCGGCGTCTACCTCGACCTCACCGGTGACGAGCCGACCTGGGTGACGCTCAACATCGGCGACTCCCGGGTGTACCTCCTGCGCGACGGCGCGCTCGCGCAGGTGACGACGGACCATTCCGTCGTCCAGGAGCTCATCGCCGCGGGCAGGCTCAGTCCCGAGGAGGCGGAGAACCACCCGTACGGCAACGTCATCACCCGAGCCGTGGGCCCGAGCGACGGGGTCGTCCCCGATTACGTCCGTCTCGAAGTGATCGACGGAGATCGGTTCGTCGTGTGCAGTGACGGGCTCACCAAGGAGCTCACCGATTACGGCATCCTGCACTTCCTCCTGCAGAACGAGGACCCGGCGGCCGCCGTCGAGGCGATGCTCGAGGCGGCACTCGAGAACGGCGGGCGCGACAACGTGTCGATCATCGTCGTGAGTGCGCGCCACGTCTCGGCCGATGACGACACCGCGACCGTCGAGATCTCCTCCCCGGTCGCATCCTGAGTCGCCTCGTCCACAGGACGCTCCGCCGCCCGCGCGCCTCCCGGTGACGCCGCGCAGTGTGGAGCCGTGTCCACCTTCGCCCCCGACGACCCGCTGACCCTCCCGCGCCGCACCGATCCGGCGCCCCGTCCGCCACTGCCACTGCTGACGGTCGTGGTCCCCGTCATCGGCGCGGGGGTGCTGTGGGCGGTGACGGGCTCCGCGTACGCCCTTCTGTTCGCCGCCCTCGGTCCTCTCATCGCGATCGCCTCCGTCGCCGACGCCGCGCGCACGTCCCGACGCACCGCGAAGAAGGATGCCGCGCGCCGGCGAGGCGCGCTGAGGCGCGCCGAGGCGGAGCTGACCCGGCGTCACGACGTTGAGCGCACGCAGCGTTGGGCGACGCATCCCGACGTCCCGCGGTACCTCGCGCGCCCGGACTCGATCTGGCGTCTCGTACCCGACCGCGAAGCCGTGCTGGTCATCGGGACCGGTGAGGACGCGAGCGCACTGCGCACCGCCGGCGGCGACGGGGACGACGCCGCCGCGGAGCTCCGCCGGCGGGCGGCCCGGATCGACGGGGTTCCCGTCCTCGTTCCGTTGGCCACCGGAGTGGCTGTCCTCGGCCCGCCCGCCCTCGCGGCCGCGGCGGCTCGCGCGCTGGCCGTGCAGGTGCTCCTGTGCCTCCCTCCGGGGCGCGTGCGCCTGGGCGACGACGCGCCGCCGTGGGCGGATGCCGCACCCCACCGTGCCGCCGCCGTGGGGCCTCTCCTGCAGGTGCTCGAGGACGGCGGGCTCGTCGGCGGTGACGTCGACATCCCGATCGTCGTGGTGCCCGACGGGGCACCGCCGCCCCCGCGGTGCGGCGCGGTCCTGCGTCTGACCGATCCCGCGCATGCCCGGCTCGATCTCGACGGTCGATCCCGCGACGTGACCGTCGATCTGCTGTCGACCGCCCAGGCGCGACACCTCGCGGGACTGCTCGCCGACCGCGCGGAGCGCGCGCTCGGCCACACCGGGGGCGAGGTTCTGACACTGCGGCAGACGCTGCGCGACGCCCCGGCGGCACGCAGCGGCGCGTTGCCTGCGGCGTTCGCAAGCGCCGCAGGAGCAGCGGCGCCCATCGACCTCGTCGCCGACGGCCCGCACGCGGTCGTCATCGGGATGACCGGCGCCGGCAAGAGCGAACTGTTGACGTCGTGGGTCGTCTCCCTGTGCGCCGCGCACACGCCGGCGCAGCTGGGGCTGCTGCTGATCGATTTCAAGGGCGGGCGCACCTTCGACCACCTCGCGCCGCTTCCTCACGTCACCGGCGTGGTGACCGACCTCGACGAGGCGACCGCCCTGCGGGCCATCGAGAGCCTCCGGGCCGAGGTCCGTTTCCGGGAGCGGACCCTGGCCGCCGCGGGGGCGCGTGACGTCGACGAAGCAGGGGAGGCCCTCGGCCGGCTCGTCATCGTCGTGGACGAATACGCGGCGCTCGTGGCGGCGCACCCTGCGCTGCACGACCTGTTCGGCGACCTCGCCGCGCGCGGTCGTGCTCTCGGCATCCACCTCCTCCTCGCTGCGCAGCGGGCGAACGGCGTGTTCCGCGACGCCGTCGTCGCCAACGCCCCGCTGCGGATCGCGCTGCGTGTCGCCGATGCGACCGACTCACGCGCGGTGTTGGGCGTCGACGACGCCGTCCGGCTGTCTGGACGCGCGGACGCCCGGGGCGCGGCGCTCGTCCGTCGCTCCGGCGACACGGCACCCCAACCGATGCGTGTGGCGCTGTGCGATGCGAGCGTGATCGCCGAGACCGCAGCGCGCCACCGCGGCGAGCGGGCGCGGCGCCCGTGGGTGCCGGCGCTGCCGGAACGGATCCCGCTCGACTCGGTACGGCGGAGCGGTGTCATCGTGCTCGGGACAGCCGACGAGCCCGATCAGCAGCGGCAGTCCGCGGTGATATGGACCGACTCGGCTCTGGCCGTCGTGGGCGGGCCGGCGAGCGGACGGACGGGGGCGCTCCGTGCGATCGCCGCGCAGACCCGCGCGGTCGTTGTGCCGACGGACCCCGAGGGTGCCTGGGACGCGCTGACCTCGCTCGAACGGATCCCCGTCGGCACGACCGTGCTGCTCGATGACCTCGACGTGCTGCTCGCCGGTCTGCCGGGCGAGTACGGCGCCGCCGCCGCGGAGACGCTCGAGCGCGCCGTCCGGAGCGCCCGAACCCGCGGCATCCGCATCGCACTGACGACCCACCGCGTCGGCGGCGGAGTCGGGAGACTGCTCGAGCTCGTGCCCCGTCGGATCATCCTCGGCACCGGCTCCCGCGCCGATCACGTCGCTGCGGGCGGCGAATCGAGCGACTACCGCCCCGATCTGCCGCCCGGTCGTGGGCGGATGGGGCGCACTCTGGTGCAGCTCGCCGATGCGGGCGGCACAGCCTTCGCCTCTGCGGGCGACCCGCCGTCGACGTGGCTTCCGGGGCGCCGCGCCGCAGCGGTCGTGATTCCGGCCGGATCACGCCTGCGTCGCGTGATGTCGCAGTGGGAACGGTGGGGGATCCCGGTGACTCCCGTGGGCGCGGATGCGGCGCTCAGCCGGGGCGGGGTCGTGGTCGGACCGCCCGACGCCTGGCTCGCGCAGTGGCGACTGCTCGCCGCCGCCCGCGCCGATGCGGACCTGGTCATCGACGCGGCCTGCACCGCCGAGTACCGCGCACTCACCGGATCCCGGGACCTGCCTCCGTTCGCCGTCCCGGGCGCGGGGCGCGCCTGGCTGCACGCGCCCGACCGGCCGGTGCGGCGTGTCCTGCTCGAGGACGCGTGACGGTCCGTTCAGACGGTGGGGCGGATGACGCCCACATCGCGTCCGCCGCCGGTCACCGTGAGCGGCAGGTCGGCGAGGGTCCGGGCGACGTCCGCCGCCTTCAGGGCCCCGGCGCGGACCAGGAGGGTCAGGGCGGTGACGGCACCTGCGCGAGTGCTGCCGTCCAGCATCTTGAGGGCGACCGTAGTGCCGTTCGGGGCGATCATCGCCATGACGCCCTCGGCGCCGTGCTTGGCGAACACGCCCAGTCGTTCGGTCACGATCGAGTCGGGCTGGCCCGGACCCTGGATCACCCACGGGTTCTCGCGTACTGCACGGACCAGGGCCCCCGCGCTCCGGTGCAGGGCGAACGGCGAGGTCTCGGACGACGCGCCGATGCGGTGAAGGGCGCGGGCCAGCGCGGTGAGGGTCATCGCGTGGACCGGCGCGCCGCATCCGTCCGTCGCCGTCGCCGTGATCTTCGTCCCGGTGAGGCGTTCGATGACCTCGCGCGTGTGGACCTGCAGCGGATGCTGCGGGTCGAGGTAGGTGGCGATGTCCCAGCCGCTCGCTTGACAGGCGAGCAGCATCGCGGCGTGCTTGCCCGAGCAGTTCATCCGCACCCGCTGCGGGCCGATGAGCTCCCGGGTCATCTCGTCCCGCGTCACGGGATCGCCCGGCCACGACGGCGGGCACTGCAGCGCGTCCTCGGCGAGGCCGGCGGCGTTGAGGATGTCGGTCACGAGCGCCACGTGACGATCGGTGCCGGAGTGGCTCGCCGTCGCGACGGCGAGGTGCGGGCCCTCCAGGGTCGCCCCCGCCGAAACGCTCGCAAGGGCCTGCATGGGCTTGAGGGTCGAGCGGGGGAGGATCGGCGAGTCGACGGCACCCAGGGCCGAGAGGACACCGCCGTCGGGGTCGAGCACGATCGCCGACCCGGCGTGACGGGACTCGATGAAACCGCTGCGTTCGACGACGGCGAGTTCGACGGCATCCGTCACAGCGAAGGTCTCAGGCACACGTCCAGCCTACCCAGCACCCTCCCGCGCCCACCGCGGTCGCACGTGCGAGACTGGCGACGTGCACGACGAACACCACTACCGCGTGAAGTCCCGTTGGACCGGCGACCGCGGCACCGGCTCGAGCGGCTACCGCGACTACGACCGGGCCGTCACGGTCCAGGTCGAGGGCAAGCCCGAACTGCTCGCCTCGGCCGACAAGCCGTTCCGCGGCGACCCCACGCGGTGGAACCCCGAGGACCTCCTGCTCGCGGCACTCTCGGAATGCCACCTGCTGTCCTACTTGCACGCCTGCGTGACGGCCGGGGTCGTGGTCACGTCCTACGAGGACGACGCCACGGGCACGATGGTGCTCGACGGCAAGGGCGGCGGAGCGTTCCGCGAGGTCACGCTGCGCCCCCGTGTCACGGTCGCGGACGCCGGCATGATCGCCGCGGCCGAGGCCGCGCACCGCCAGGCACGCGAGTGGTGCTTCATCGCCAACTCCGTCAACTTCCCCGTCCATCACGAGGCCGTCGTGACGGTCAGCGACGCTCGTGCGGAAGGACCTGCTTGAGGCGCTCGACGGGATTCTGCGCGGGCACCTCGTTGTAGGTACCGGCGAGCTCCTGGCCCGAGAGGGCGTGGATGGCGGACATGATGTCATCGGTCGCCTGCCGTCGTGCCCGGCCCGACGAGGCCGGACCGTGGTGCGAGAGGTCGATCGCCTCGCCGTAGCGGATCGTCACCCGCGGCGACATCCGTGGCCACTTGGCACCCACCGGCATCGCGTCGTTCGTTCCGACGATCCCCACCGGGACGACTTTCGCGCCGGTCTCGAGAGCCAGGAAGGCGACACCCGTGCGGCCCTTGTAGAGGCGCCCGTCGAGCGAGCGCGTGCCTTCGGGATAGAGCGCGATCGCTTTGCCGGACTGCAGTATGCGGCGCTGCTGGTCGAGCGCATCCAGTGCGGCCTGCCCTGCACCGCGCTGGACCGGCGTGGCGCCGAGAGCGCGGAAGAAGCGATTGCTGAACCACCCCTTGATCCCCGATCCGTCGAAGTAGCTCGACTTCGCGAGGAAGTAGACCGGCCGCGGCGCGAACAGAGGGAGCACGAACGAGTCGATGAAGCTCAGGTGGTTGCTCGCCAGGATGATGGGGCCTGTCCGCGGGATGTGCGCGACACCCTCGATCCGGGGACGATAGATCAGGCGCGCCAGCGGGCCGAAGCCCCAGCGCACCAGGTAATAGAGGGCCCCGGCGCGCGCGAGCTCGTCGTCGGGTGACCCGGCGGAGTTCTCGGGGGGAATCGGCGCTTCGGTCACCAGATGAGGGTACTGCCAAACCCATGCGGGCCAAGACATGGCCGATCGGAGCTGTGAGTTGCGGCGATTGTCTCGACTCACACCCCGGACAAAAGAAGGTGGGGGAGGATGGGGGCACCCCCTTTTCTTCTGTGAGGTCTTCTCCGTGCGTCTTCGTCCCTTCGCCGCCCTGTCCGCCGTCGCCATGGCCGCGCTCCTGCTGGCCGGGTGCGGGTCCGCCGACAACGCGGCCCCCGCTCCCACCGGTTCGGCAGCCGCCGATCTGTGCAGTGCCGCCGCGAAGCCCGGCGAGGCATCCGACTCGGTCAAGGTCGATGGCGCCGCCGGAACCCCCTCGACGGCGACGTTCTCCACCCCGCTGGAACCGAAAGACCTGCAGGTCACGGTTCTCGACGAGGGCGACGGGCCCGCCGTCAAGGCGGGTGAGTTCGTCTCCTACGCCATGACGGCCTACAACGCGACGGACGGCAAGGAACTCGCCACCATCGGGTACGAGCCGGGCCAGTTCCTTCCCTCGCAGCTGTCGCCCGACACCGTCCTCGGTCAGGTGTTCGGATGCGGCAACGTCGGCAAGCGCGTCGTCGCCACCTTCCCTGCGAGCGAGACGGCGCAGGCGGAGGTGTACGTCCTGGACCTGCTCGGCACGGTTCCCACCGCCGCGTGGGGCGAGCAGCAGGACGCGCCCGCCGGGTTCCCGACGGTGACCCTCGCCGACGACGGTGCGCCGAAGATCACGATCCCGCAGGGCGAGGAGCCCCCGACCGAGACCGAGGTCGCCACCCTCAAGAAGGGCGACGGCTACACGGTCCAGAAGGGCGATTACGCCCTCATCCAGTACACCGGCGTTCGGTGGTCGAACGGTGAGACCTTCGACTCCACGTGGGAGAACGGGTCGCCGATCGCCTACCCGACCACCAATTACGTCCAGGGCTTCCAGAAGGCGCTCGAAGGCCAGACCGTCGGGTCGCAGGTGCTCGTCGTGATCCCGCCCGCCGAAGGCTACGGCGAGGGTGAGATCAACGAGGCGGACCTGAAGGGCGAGACGATCGTGTTCGTCGTCGACATCCTCGGTGCGCAGTCGGCGACGTCCGGAGCCGCCACCGAGTGACCCCTCCGGGCCGAGCCCGAGCCCGCGGGTAGGGTGAAGCGCATGCGACGCATCCTGATCCTCGGTTCGACGGGCTCGATCGGGACGCAGGCGCTCGACGTCATCCGGGCCAACCGGGACCGTTTCGAGGTCGTCGGTCTCGCCGCAGGGCGGGATGCCGAGGGGCTGCGCGCGCAGGCGGAGGAATTCGGCGTCGCCGACACCGCACTCGGGGCCGACGACGCCGAGCGCCTTGTGCGCAGCGTCGAGGCGGACGTCGTCGTCAACGGGATCACCGGGTCCGTGGGGCTCGGCCCCACGCTGGCCGCTCTGGAATCCGGGCGGGTGCTGGCGCTCGCCAACAAGGAGTCCCTCATCGTCGGCGGCGAGCTGGTGACCCGCGCAGCGGCGCCCGGGCAGATCGTCCCCGTCGACTCGGAGCACTCCGCGATCGCCCAGTGCCTGCGCTCGGGAGACGGCGGCGAGGTGCGGCGCCTCGTCTTGACCGCGAGCGGCGGCCCCTTCCGCGGTCGGACCCGTGAACAGCTGCAGGACGTCACTCCTCGCGAAGCGCTCGCCCACCCCACCTGGGACATGGGTCGGGTCGTCACCACGAACTCCGCGACCCTCGTCAACAAGGGGCTCGAGGTCATCGAGGCGCACCTGCTCTTCGACGTGCCGTACGCACGCATCGACGTCACGGTCCACCCGCAGTCGATCGTCCACTCGATGGTCGAGTTCGTCGACGGGTCGACCATCGCGCAGGCCTCACCACCCGACATGCGACTGCCCATTTCGCTCGCGCTCGATCACCCGCGACGTGTCCCGGGCGTCGGCGTTCCCCTGGACTGGACGACGGCGTCGACATGGAGCTTCGAGCCCCTCGACGAGGCCGCCTTCCCGAGCGTCTCGCTCGCGAAACAGGTCGGCGCCGCCGGATCGACCTATCCCGCCGTGTTCAACGCCGCCAACGAGCAGGCCGTCGAGGCCTTCCATGACGGCGCCCTGCCCTTCCTGGGCATCGTCGACACGGTCGCGCGCGTCGTCGATGCGCACGAGGCCCCGTCCGAGCTGACGCGGGAGAGCCTCGCGGCGGCCGAACTCTGGGCGCGCTCAGCGGCCGACCGCCTCATCGCCGCCGGCTGATCACTCCGGGACGGGCCATCCCCCGCGTCGCAGGGCATCGGCGGCGGCGGCGACAGCGTCGAACGGCGTGCGGACGCCGCGGATCTCACGGTAATGCTGGTGGCCGGGTCCCGCCCACAGGATGGCGTCCCCCTCGCCGACGAGGGAGACCGCCGTCGCGATGGCCTCCTCGGGCGGGGTGACCTCGTGGATGACCGCGTCCGGGCGTGCCGCCCGTGCCCCGTCGATGAGGGCGCGCCGGATGAGAGCCGGGTCCTCGGACCGCGGGTGCTGATCGGTCACGACGAGGATGTCGCTACCCAGCGCGGCGACCGCACCCATGTCGGCGCGCTTGGTCGTGTCCCGGTCGCCGTTGGCTCCGCACACCATCACGACTCGCCCCGCGGTCACCCGGCGTACGGCGTCGAGGGTCTTCGCGAACGCGTCGGGGGAGTGCCCGAAGTCGAGGTACAGCGCCGGCCCGCTCTCGCCGGACAGCCGCTGGATGCGTCCGGGCAGATGCGCGTCGATCCGACGGTCGCCGATCAGCGCGGTCAGCGCGGTCCAGTCCCAGCCGGCCTCGAGCAGCATGACGATCGCGAGGCCCGCATTCGAGGCCATGTGGGGTCCGATGACGGGCACCGTCGTGGTGACCGAACCCGCCGGGCCCGACAGGGTGAAAGTCGTCCCGTCGGGCGTCTCGGCCACGAGGTCGACGCGCCAGTCGGCATCCACCGTCGCATCCTCGGCGATCGCGGCGGTCACGATCGTCGTCACCGGGATCTGGGCGCCCTCCGCGATCGCCATCCCGGCCGGCTGGTCCACGCACACGACCGCACGCCGAGCGCGCTCGGGCGTGAACAGCGCCGCCTTCGCCGCGAGGTACTCCGCCATGTCGGCGTAGTCGTCGAGATGGTCGTGGGAGAGGTTCGTGAACCCGGCGACATCGAAGACGAGACCGTCGACGCGGTGGCGGGTCAGGGCCTGCGCGCTCACCTCGACGAGGATCGCATCGACGTGACGCTCGCGCATGAGGGCGATCAGCGCGTGCATCTCGGAGGCTTCGGGGGTGGTCAGCCGCGAGGGGATCACCTCACCCGCGATGTGCCGCTCCGCCGTCGAGGACAGGCCCGTCGTGACGCCGAGCCCGTGCAGCATGCCCTCCATGAGATGGGTCACGCTGGTCTTGCCGTTCGTCCCGGTGACGGCCAGGAGCGGCGGGAGGTCGGCATCCGCTCCCGTCCCGTAGACGAACGCGGACAGGTCGCCCAGGCGCGCCCGGGGCTCGTCGACGACGAGCACGGGCACGCCGGTCGCGGGGAGCAGAGCGGCACCGTCGGCATCCGTCAGGATCGCCACGGCCCCCTTGTCGACGGCGTCGGGCGCGAACTCCGCACCGTGCCGGTGAGCCCCGCGGAGCGCGACGAACAGCTCTCCCTCGCGCAGATCGGCGGTCGCGAGGGTCGCACCACGGACGGACACATCCGCGAGGTCGTCCGCCGTCGCCGCCCCGAGGCGGTCGGCGACGGCCTGCAGCGGCACCGCGCGCGGGTGCGACGGCCGGAGGACGGGGGGCGGTGCGGCGGGGTTCTGCATGGTCCCACCATCATCGCATCCGGCCTCCGGCCGTCCGGGGTCAGACCCGTCGGCGGTTCAGCAGTGCCACGACGAGCGCGGCAGCCGCGAGGACGAGTGCACCGCCGCCCAGCCACGTCGCGACCGGCGCGCTCGCCGCGGCATCCTCGGCGGGCGCAGCCTCCGCGGCGCCGTGGTCGTCACCGTGCTCCGACGAACCCGCTTCCGACGCCGCGGCGACCGCGACGATCGGTGCGGGGGACTCGAGCTCCTCGGGGTCCTGACCGTCCTCGGCGATCTGGGTCCACGCGGTATCGCCCGTCTCGCAGACCTGGGTGACGGGGAACGCGATGTCGGTGTCGCCCGCGTCGGACGAGAACAGGGCGTCGAAGGATGCCGACGCGGCCAGACCGTCCTCGACGGGGGTCACGGCGGTGTAGGTCACCTGCGTGGGGGTGCCGTCGTCGCCGAGGACGCGGTCGATGGTCCAGACCCCGTCGACGACCGGGGTGACGTTGGACACACCGGCCGGGATGTCGAAGACGAGCGCCGTGGTGGGCGAGCCGTCGCATCCGTGCTGGAAGGAGAACTCCAGCCGAGAAGTGGCACCGGCGGCGGCGCCGTCGGCGTGGACGTGGACGTGCGCGGATGCCGCCAGCGGGGCGGCGAGGACGAGGGCACCGCCGAGGGCGACGCCGGTCAGGGCGAGCGCCGAACGGCGCGCGGAACGAGTGGTCATGAGTCGAGATCTCCCGTGAAGGGTGCGGGGCGCTCTTGTGGGCGCAGCCCCGCGGAGGAAAGGTGAGCAGCGTGCCGCCAGGGGGCGGCCGGCTCAGCGGGGAGGTCCGCGTCGAAGAAGGTCGGTGAGCGCGAGGCGGGGGCGGAGACCCCGCGGAGTGGCGGCGTGCAGCGCGGCAGTGCGCGGTTGCGCCGCGGGCAGCCGGGGCACGTGTGAGCGCAGAAGCGCGCGGATGCCCCGCGCCACGACCCGCAGCATCCGCTCGCCGTGGCAGACCGCCGCCGCGGTGACGATCGCGGCCGCGGCGTGACCGGTGAGCATGGTCCCGTCGAGCGGCATCGCGCCGCCGCCGGCGCCGGTGAGGGCGAGCGCCGTGTGGTGGTGGCCGGCGGCGAGGGTCGGGTGGACGTCGCCCACGAGGGCGAAAGCAGCGTGCAGGAGGGCCTGAGAGGCCGCGACGGCGAGTCCCGTGCGGACCGCGGACGGCCGCGACCCCACGATCGCCAGTGCGATCGGCCAGGCGAGCAGCATCACGGTCGCGACGAGCCAGGGCGCCGGCGCGGTCCCCCCGCCGAGGGTGTGGGCGGCGGCCGCCGTGAGCGTCGCGATCGCCGCCGCGCCGCCGGCGCGCACGACGCGCACGCGTCGCGCGTCGACAGGGCGGGGGATCACCCTCCCAGCCTAGATCCGCGACACGAGGACGACGGCGGACGAGGTCATCGCCGGCTCATAGCGTGCAGGGGTAGCGTGTCGGCTCGTGACCGTACTCGCATTCATCATCGGCGTCGTGGTGCTGGTGGTCGGGCTCGCCGTGTCGATCGCCCTCCACGAGGTGGGACACCTCGCCCCCGCGAAGGCGTTCGGCGTCCGCGTCGGCCAGTACATGATCGGTTTCGGCCCGACGGTGTTCTCGCGCCGCATCGGCGAGACCGAGTACGGCTTCAAGCTGCTGCCACTGGGCGGCTACATCTCGATGGCGGGCATGTATCCGCCCTCGGCAGCGACCACCGGCGAGGGCGAGAACGCGCGGCCGCGACGCCGGCGCCTGTTCGAGACGCTCATCCAGGACGCCCGCACCGCGAACGACGAGACGCTGAAGGGCGACGGTGCTGGCCGTGCGTTCTACCAGCTGCCGGTCTACAAACGCGTCATCATCATGCTCGGCGGGCCGGCGATGAACCTCGTGCTCGCCATCATCCTGTTCGCGATCATGTTCTCGGGTATCGGCGTGCAGACCGCGACGACGACCGTCGCCGCCGTCAACGAGTGCGTCCTCCCGGCAGGGAGTGCACAGTCGACGTGCACGGCGGATGATCCGGTGTCGCCGGCGGCGGCCGCCGGCATCCGTCCCGGTGATGTCCTCGTGTCCGTCGACGGCACCCCCGTCGAGACCTTCGCCGAGGCGTCGGCGATCATCCAGAAGTCTCCGGAGGAGACGATCCCCGTCGTCGTCGATCGCGACGGTGCGCAGCAGACACTGCAGGTCACCCCGGTACTCGCCACTCGCGAGGTCGCCGCGGCGGACGGTTCCACGACGACGGCCGAGGTCGGCTTCGTCGGGATGTCGGCGACCGTCGCGTTCGTGCCGCAGCCCATCTGGGACGGCCCACAGGCAGCCCTCGAACAGACCGGCCAGGTCGTCGGGATCATCTGGCAGCTGCCCGCCCGCGTCTACCAGACGGCCGTGGACACCGTGACAGGCGCCGGCCGTGACCCGAACGGGCCCCTCTCGGTCGTGGGGGCCGGGCGTCTGGCGGGCGAGGTCGCGGCGACGGAGACGCCCATCCTCAACCGGGTCTCGGGCATGCTCGCACTGCTGGGCTCGCTCAACATCGCCCTCTTCGTCTTCAACCTCGTGCCGTTGCTGCCACTGGACGGCGGTCATGTCGTCGTCGCCCTGTGGGACGGGCTGAAGCGCGTCTGGGCGCGGATGACCGGCCGCCGGGCTCCCGGCCCGGTCGACGCCACGAAGCTCGTCCCGATCACCTACATCGTGGTGATCGGCCTCGTCATCATGGGCGGCACGCTCATCCTCGCCGACATCGTCAACCCGGTGCAGTTGCTGGGCTGACGTGCCTCATCAGGCCTCGACGGGGCTCAGTGCGTGCGTGACGAGCCGTTCGAGCGTCGTCAGGCCGTCGCGCGAGAGGATCGACTCGAGGTGCCCCTGCACCGACGCGTACGCCGGTCCCCGCAGGGCGTAGACGTCGCCGGTCTCGGGGTCTGCGGACACCTCGGTCGCCTCCACGACGGTCGTGCCGGGATCGACCCGCGCGGTGAAGGTGTTGTAGAAGCCGATGGATGCCGGGGTGCCGAACACGTCCACGGTCTTCTGCAATCCCTGGTGCGGGCTGGCGAGCGGCGCGAGGTCGAGGCCGAGGTGATCGGCGAGGACCTGATGACTCAGGCACACCGCGAGCAGCGGTGCGCGTGCGTCGAGGCGCGAGGCCACGACCTCGCGGACGCGGGCGATGCGCGCGCTGTGCCCGTCGCGCGGGTCGCCCGGTCCCGGCCCCGACACGACGAGGTCGGCAGCGGCGACGGCCGAGGCGGAGGCATCCGACCAGTGCACGATCGTCACGTCGAAACCGAGATGGCGGAGTTGGTGGGCGAGCATCGTGGTGAATCGGTCCTCGGCGTCCACCACGAGGGCGCGGCGGCCGGCCAGCGGACCGCGTCCGGGCTCGCCCTGCGGGTTCAGCCAGAACGCGGCCAGGCGGGCGTTGCGGGAGGCGAGCAGCTCCGCGATGGCGGGGTCCTCGGCGAGCGGCCGGGAGACGGGTGCGGGGGCGTCCTCGTCGACCGTGCGGGCGACGACGTCGCGAGGGATCGCGCCGATGGCGCCGAGTACACCGGCAGCCTTGCCGTGCGTCTCGCCGACTTCGCCGTACGGGTCGGAGTGACGCACGAGCGTCGCGCCCACCGGGACCCGCAGGCGGCCGTCGACGACGTAGGCGGTGCGGATGAGGATGGGGGCGTCGAGGTCGTGTCCGCCGTCGCTGCGCGGGGTGAACAGTGCGGCGACGCCCGAGTAGTAGCCGCGGGGACTCTGCTCGTGCCGGGCGATGACGGTGCAGGCGTTCTGCATGGGGGAGCCGGTGACGGTGGGGGCGAACATCGTCTCGCGCAGGATGTCGCGCGGGTCCATCGTGCTCGTGCCGCGCAGCATGTACTCGGTGTGGGTCAGACGGGACATCTCCTTGAGGTGCGGACCCGTGATGCGGCCGCCGTCGCTGCAGACGGCCGACATCATCTTCAGCTCCTCGTCGACGACCATGAACAGTTCCTCGGTCTCCTTCGTCGAGGAGAGGAACTCGGTGAGGGTCTCGGCGGTCGCGCCGCCCGCGGGGTGCCGGAAGGTTCCCGAGATCGGGTTCATGGTCACGATGCCGCCCTGCGCACTCACGTGCGCCTCGGGGCTCGCACCGACCGCGAGGTGGTCGGGTGTCGACACGAGGAACGTCCAGTAGGCGCCGCGTTCGTGCTCGAGCAGCGCACGGAACCAGGTGAGACCGGCGGCGAGAGGATCGCCGCCGACCTGCGCAACGTAGTCCCGGCGGATGACGAAGTTGGCGCCTTCTCCCCGGCCGATCTCGTCGGCGATCACCCGGCGGACGATGTCGGCGTACGCCTCATCGTCGATGTCGAAGCCCGCGTCGTGCAGGGCGACGGGAGCGGCCGGCAGCTGCTCGAGCGCGTCCGCGAGCGGCAGGGAGTGCCGTTCGCCGACGACGAGGCAGCGCAACGGGGCACCGTCGTCGTGGCACGCGAAGCCGCGCTCCACGACCTGGCGGAACGGGACGAGGGCCAGGACCTCACGCGGGGAACCCGCCCGGTCGGTGAGGGGGATGTCGGCGAGTAGCTCGACGTCGACGACGTCGCCGGTGAGCACCTCGACGGTCGCGCCGTCGCGGGCGAGGAGGGCGAAAGGCGTGCCGCTCGCGGCGAGGTCGGCGAGGATGATCGGGGCGGTGCCGGTCATGGGGGATCTTCCGTTCGGGGCGGTCGCCGGGTAAACGAGAAACGACCGCCGGGCTGTCAGCTCAGGCGGTCGTCGGGATGCACGTGGCGTCCGCCTCAGGCGGAGCGCCACCACGTGCGGTTCGCGAACATGGGGCCGAACCTACCACAGGCGACCCTCGCGGCATCCTCTCGGCCAGCTGCCGTGCCCGAGCGCCCCCCGCGGCTTAGGCTGGAACCGTGCCAGCTGTCAACATCGGGATGCCCCGCGTGCCGGAGGTCCTCGCGCCTCGTCGCAAGAGCCGTCAGATCAAGGTGGGGAAGGTCCTCGTCGGTGGGGATGCTCCGGTCAGCGTCCAGTCGATGACGACGACCCCCACCACGAACATCAATGCGACACTGCAGCAGATCGCGGAGCTCACCGCCTCGGGCTGCGAGATCGTCCGCGTGGCCGTCCCTCATCAGGCCGACGCCGATGCGCTCAAGATCATCGCGATGAAGAGTCAGATCCCGGTCATCGCCGACATCCACTTCCAGCCGCGCTACATCTACACGGCGATCGATGCTGGCTGCGGCGCGGTGCGGGTGAACCCCGGAAACATCCGCGAGTTCGACGGCAACGTCGGGCAGATCGCGGCCGCGGCGAAAGCGGCCGGAGTGTCGCTGCGCATCGGCGTCAACGCCGGGTCGCTCGACAAGCGGATTCTCGACAAGTACGGCAAGGCGACGGCGGAGGCCCTCGTCGAGAGCGCCGTGTGGGAGGCATCCCTCTTCGAGGAGCACGACTTCCACGACTTCAAGATCTCGGTCAAGCACAACGACCCCGTCGTCATGGTGAAGGCGTACCGGTTGCTCGCCGAGCGGGGCGACTGGCCCCTCCACCTCGGCGTCACCGAGGCCGGACCCGCCTTCCAGGGGACGATCAAGAGCGCGACGGCCTTCGGCATCCTGCTGGGTGAAGGCATCGGCGACACGATCCGCGTCTCGCTCTCGGCGCCCCCGGCCGAAGAGGTCAAGGTCGGGCACCAGATCCTGCAGTCCCTCAACCTCCGCGAGCGCAAGCTCGAGATCGTCTCCTGCCCCTCGTGCGGTCGTGCCCAGGTCGACGTCTACACCCTCGCCGACAACGTCACCGAGGGTCTGAAGGACATGACGGTGCCCCTGCGGGTCGCCGTCATGGGTTGCGTCGTGAACGGCCCGGGCGAGGCCCGCGAGGCCGACCTCGGCGTCGCGTCGGGCAACGGCAAGGGGCAGATCTTCGTCAAGGGCGAGGTCATCAAGACCGTTCCCGAAGAGGACATCGTCGCCACCCTCATCGAGGAGGCGAACCGCCTCGCCGACGAGATGGGACCCGACGCGCCCCTCGGGACGGCGCAGGTCGTCACCTCCTGACACGACACGGATGCCGAGGGCCGGGCCCCCGGCATCCGCTTCTCGTCAGCTCCAGAGAGAGTGGTAGGCGTTGATCGCCGGCTGCCCGCCGAGGTGTGCGTACAGGACGGTCGAGTCCTTCGAGATGTCGCCGCCCTTCACGAGGTCGATGAGGCCGGCGAGCGACTTGCCCTCGTAGACGGGGTCGGTGATCATCGCCTCGAGCTGCGCGCCGAGGGCCATCGCCTCCATCGTCGAGTCGACGGGGAGGCCGTAGAGCTCGCCCGCCCATCCCTCGAGCACCTGGATCTCGTCGTCGCGGAGGTCCCGCCCGAGTTCGATGAGCTCCGCGGTGTTCCGGGCGATGCGCGCGACCTGGTCGCGCGTCTTCTGCAGCGTGGCAGAGGCGTCGATGCCGAGGACCCGGCGCTTCACCCCGGTCAGCTCCTCGAGGGCGGCGAAGCCCGCGATCATGCCCGCGTGCGTGGAGCCGGTCACCGTGCAGACGATGATCGTGTCGAAGAACACACCCAGCTGCTTCTCCTGCTCGGCCACCTCGAACGCCCAGTTCGCGAATCCCAGGCCGCCCAGTCGGTGCTCAGAGGCCCCCGCGGGGATCGGGTAGGGGGTGCCACCGGCATCCTCCACCTCCTGCAGCGCCTGCTTCCAGGAGTCACGGATCCCGATGTCGAATCCTGCGTCGTCGAGGCGGGAGTCGGCGCCCATCATCCGCGACAGCAGGATGTTGCCCACCTTGTCGTTGACGGGTTCGTCCCAGGGCACCCATTTCTCCTGCACCAGGCGGGCCTTCAGACCCAGGTGAGCGGCGACAGCGGCGACCTGACGCGTGTGGTTCGATTGGTAGCCCCCGATGGACACGAGGGTGTCGGCGCCGCTGGCGAGGACGTCCGGGACGATGTACTCGAGCTTGCGGGTCTTGTTGCCGCCGAAGGCGAGGCCGCTCGAGACGTCCTCTCGCTTGGCCCAGAGTTCGGCCCCGCCGAGGTGCTGGGTCAGACGCTTCAGGTGGTGCACCGGGCTCGGCCCGAAGGTGAGCGGATGCCGGGGGAACCGGTCGAGGATCACGGGGTCTCCTGGGGGGTGGGGTCGGTGAGGAGGTCGAGCCACAGGCCCTCGGCGACGGCCGCCGCGGCCTGGGCGTCACGCGCGGCGCAGTGACGGATGAGTTCGGCATGGCGGGCCGCGGAGGCGTTCGCGTCGTTCGAGGCGAAGCGCAGGCGTTCGGCGCGCTCGAGGACGGGGCCGTAGAGGGCGAGGACCGTGCGGACGGCCTCGTTGTCGGCGCGATCCACGGCGACCGCGTGGAACTCGTGGTCGGCCAGGAGCGCCGCGGTCGTGTCGCCGGCGTCGTGCGCGGCGACGAACGCGTCGTTGGCCGTCCGCATCCGCTCGATGTCCTCGTCGGTGAAGCGCGGGGTGGCTTCGACGACCGCGATGCGGTGCATCGCGGCGACGACCGCTGCCGCGTCCCGGACCTTGCGGTCGTCGACGGGCGCGACCACGGTCGACCGCCCGGGAAGGGCGAGCACCAGTCCCGACCGCGCCAGATCGAGGAGCGCCTCGCGGACGGGTGTGCGGGAGACGCCGAGCCACGCGGCGAGCTCGACGTCACGCAGCTGCTCGCCGGGCGCGAGGGTCCCGTCGACGATCGCGTCGCGCAGCCGCGCGCGGACCTCGTCGCGCAGCAGTCCGCGCGGTGGGAGGGAGGTGGAGGGAACCGGCATGCAATATATTGCACACGTCCCCCCTCGCCGATGCAAATCGACGCGCTCAGGCGACGGCGAACTCGACCCGCCCGGCGTTGATGTCGGTGGCGACCAGACGCACCCGGACGGCGTCGCCGGGCTCCGCGTCCACCCCAGGGAGGGTCGTCTCCACGGGTGGCGACGCGAGGGCGATCCGGGCGCCGTTCTCACGGCGACGCAGGACGATGGCGTCGAAGACCTCGCCTTTCCGTCCCGACAGGACAGCAGCGGCGACGTGGTCGATCGCGGCGGCATCCACCTGCGAAGCGACCCGCGACGAGCGCTCCATCACCTCGGGAAGCTCTGCGAGCGACGCGCGGACCTCGCCCGGCACCTCTCGACCGTTCGCGAGCGCGTGGCACACGAGCAGCGACCACCGGTCGACGAGGCGACGTAGGGGAGCGGTCGTGTGCGCGTAGGGCGCGGCGATGGCCGCCTGGGTGGTGAGTTCGGGCAGGTCGCCGTCGAAGACGGTGTAGCCCGCGCCGCGGAAGAGCCCCGCCGCCTGCTCGCGCAGGGCACGCCCGATCGGCGTCGCGGGGAGGTCGCGGAGATAGTCCCCGTACGCGACCTCCGCATGCCACGGCACACCGAGTGCGACCGTCTGAGCCCGGAACGCCGCGACATCCGCGTCGGATGCCGGTGGCATCGTCCGCAGGATGCCGACCCCGCCGGCGAGCATGAGCTCGGCTGCGGCCATTCCGGTGAGCAGCGAGACCTGTGCGTTCGCGTCTTCGAGCGGCACACCCGCATCCGCCTCGAGGTCGTAGCCGCCCGGAGTCGTGACGACCCGGATCTCGGGCAGGTTCAGGCTGGCGCCGCCGCGTTCGCTCTCGCGGCAGGCGCGTTCATCGCCGAACCACACCAGGTTCGCGATGGTGGCCGGGGCGTCGCGGCGTTCGAGCGCCGCCTGTGCATCGACGTACGACCACTGAGCGCGGGAACGGATGACCGCCCGGGTCAGCGTCGTGACGAGCGGGCGGGCTCCGGCATCCACCTCGAAACGCCAGACGAAGGCGCGACGGTCACGGTCGGGCAGGAGCGACGCGGCATCCTCGCCGAGCACGGCGGGGTGGAGCGGGATGCGGCCGTCGGGTGCGTAGATGGTCTGACCGCGCCGGCGGGCCTCGGCGTCCACCGCCCCGCCGAAGGGAACGAAGGCGGGGACATCGGCGATCGCGTAGTGGAGGATGCCGCCCTCGGCCGTCCGCTCGAGGTGGAGGGACTGATCGAGATCGGTCGAACCTTCGGGGTCGATCGTCAGGAACGGGATGTCCCGCAGGTCGGTCAGCTCGGCGGAGGGGACCGCCGCGACCTCGCGCGCCGCTCGCCCCGCTTCGGCCTCGACGGGAGCGGGGAACCCATCGGGGAGATCGAATCGATCGCGCAACGACGCGAGGGCCGCACGCAGCTCCGACGCGGGAGGGGAGACCAGGCGAGCGCGGCGGGAGGGCACGCGGTCAGTGTAGGCCGGGTCTGTCAGGGGGTTCCTCAGAACCGTCCAGGGCGCCCATAGCGCCGATGCATACCGTTATCGGCATGAGCAAGCTCTCGCGTCTGATCGGAATGGCGGCCAAGGCCCTGGATTCCTCCTCGTCGTCGGCCTCGACAGCCGGCCGGCCCACCGGAGCGGGGGACTGGCGCGGTATGGTCCGCTCCGCTGCGGACGCCATCGCGGGAGATGGCCGGGGCGCTCCCGACACCCGGACGGCCGCGCCGAGCTCCGCCGGCTCGCCGGTGGGCCTGACGCCGCCGCCCGCAGGCGCCCCGGCATCGGCAGCCACGGGTCGACTGTCGGCGGCGGACCGCCAGGCCATCGCGCGCTACGACTACCTGCTGCAGACCGCCGATCCTCGTCAGGTGGAGCAGATCCACCGCGAGGCGTTCGCGCGGCTGACACCCGAGCAGCGAGCGCACGTGCAGTCCCGGATGGCGACGGAACTGCCCGCCGGCGAACAACCGCTCTCGTCGTCTCCGGCGGACCTCGCGCGTGCCGCGGCGCGCGGGGAGGCGACACGGCCCGGGATGCTCCGAGGGCTCCTGGCCCGTGCCGGGTCGAACGGCGGTGCGGGGCGCCTGGCGGGAGGGGCCGCGATCGGCGTCGGCGCGGGCGTCCTCGGAGCGGTCGCCGGCGGCGCCATAGTCACGTCGGTCGCCGGTCCTCTCCTCGCCCAGGCCGCGGGTCTCGGCGTCGACTTCGACGCGCTCGCCGCCGGGATGGATCTCGAGGGGATCGCGGGGGACACCCTCTCGGGTGTGGGGGAGCAGGTCTCCGGGCTCGGTGAGCACGTCTCCGGTCTCGGTGACGACCTGGGCGGCTTCGCGCTGCCCGGCCTGGACGACATCTTCGGGCGCTGAGTTCCTCGCCTGCGTGGGCGCCATGGAATAGGGTCGCCCCATGCGCCGCCGGGGGAACATCGGACGTCATCGGGTCATCGCTGCGGGCGCGGCTGCTGCGCTCACCGCTCTTCTCGCGACGGGCTGCGCGGGCCCGATCGCTGCCGCCCCGTCGCCCGGCCCGACGTCGGCGCCCACGGCATCCGCCGGAGAGACACCGTCACCGGAGGCGACGGATGCCGCCGCTCGAGGGATCTCGTCGACGTGCGACGAGATGCTCGCGGATTCCGCACTGAGCGAGGCGACGGGGTCCGCGGGCGCGACGGAGCCGGACGGGCTGTGGTCCACCGCGGCCGAGGTGGCGGGCGGACTCGTCTGCGGGTTCGACTCCGACGCGCTGTCGGGCACCATCGTCGCGCTCCCCGCCGATCGGGCGGAATCGCTGGTCGCCGGAGCGGAGGCCGAGTGCGCCCCGTCCTACGACGCGATCGAGTGCATCGGGACCGGGGCTGCTGCCGGCATGGTGGTCGCCGTCTCGTTCCTCGCGGCGGAGCAGACGCCGGCCGAGACCGACACCGTCGTGCGGCTGCGCGACGCAGCCCTCGACGCCGTACGCGCCGCTGACCGGACCCCGCTCGCCGAGCCGGCGGCCGCACCCCCGTCCTGCACCGATCTCGCCGAGATCGTCGACCCCTCCGCCGTGCTGCGCGCCGACGAGGTGTTCCCGGAACCGATCATGGAAGGGGACTTCCCGTTCGATCGACGGACCGTCGAGGCGGCGGATCTCCTTCGTGCCTGCGACTGGTCCGAGCTCACCGATTCCCGGGAGTTGCAGGTCGTCATCGTGCCGGGCGCTGCGGGGACGTGGGAAGAGGTGAGTGACCGGTTCGGCGGCACGACCGGGGCGATCGACGGCGCGGACGCCGCGGAGGTCCAGGAGGACAACCGAGCACGCCTGCTCGTACGCGGAGCGGACGCCCTGATCCTGGTCGAGGGTCGGTTCGGCGACCCGGAGCGCGGCGTGAGCGCGGATGACCTCCGTTTCGTGGCGGAGAAGCTCCTCGCCCTCAGCTGATCTCGCCGCCGACCGCGTCGATGTCGGCCTCCGCACCAAGCGACACCCGGACCGCCACCTCGAGTGCGTCGACGAGCAGATCGAACGGCAGTGACGGTGCGCCGTCCGGGCCGCTCCCGTCCGCCCACGGCACGTGGACGAAGCCCGCTCGCAGCGATGTGCCGGCGCCGGCGTGCAGGGCGGCGTACATCACCGCGTTGCACACGAACGTCCCCGCGGTGTGCGACACCGACGACGGGATGCCGTGCTCCGCGAGCGCCGCATCGATCGCCTTGACGGGGAGCGTGGCGAAGTACGCCGCGGGTCCGCCGTCGACGACCGGAGCGTCCTGCGGCCGGTGACCCTCGTTGTCGGGGATGCGGGCGTCAGCGAGGTTCACGGCGACGCGCTCGGGCGTCACCGTCGCGCGCCCGCCGGCGAGCCCCGCGCCGATGACGATGTCGGGCCGGTGCTGCTCGAGGAGCGCGGCCAGGCGGGCCGTCGCGGCGTCGAAAGCGACCGGCAGGATGTCGGTCACCAGGCGCTCCGGCCCGGACCAGCGCGCGGCGACCGCGCGGACGGCGTCGCCGGAGGGGTTCACCGCGTCGCCCGCGAACGGTTCGAACCCGGTCAGCAGGACGGTGCGCATCGTTCCAGGCTAAAGCGCCCTGACGCCACGGCGGTCGGGTGCGCGCACCTAGACTTGTCGCTCGTGGTCACCCGTCTCTCGACATACTTCCTCCGCACGCTCCGCGAAGACCCGGCCGACGCCGAGGTCACCAGCCACCGTCTGCTGGTGCGCGCCGGCTACATCCGCCGCGCCGCGCCCGGTATCTTCACGTGGCTGCCGCTGGGGCTGCGCGTCAAGGCGAAGCTTGAGCAGATCATCCGCGAGGAGATGGCGAACGCCGGGGCGTTCGAGGTCCACTTCCCGGCCCTCCTGCCGCGCGACCCCTATGAGCAGTCCGGACGCTGGACGTCCTACGGCGATGGCATCTTCCGTCTGCAGGACCGCAAGGGTGCCGACTATCTCCTCGCCCCGACACATGAGGAGATGTTCACGCTCCTCGTGAAGGACCTCTACTCGTCGTACAAGAACCTGCCGCTGACGATCTTCCAGATCCAGGACAAGTACCGCGACGAGGCGCGCCCCCGTGCCGGTCTGCTGCGCGGTCGCGAGTTCACGATGAAGGACGCGTACTCGTTCGACTACACCGACGAGGGCCAGGACGTGTCCTACCAGTCGCAGCGCGATGCGTATGAGCGGATCTTCACGCGCCTCGGTCTCGAGTACGTCATCGTCGCCGCGGACAACGGGCTCATGGGCGGTGCGCGCAGCGAGGAGTTCCTCCACCCGATCGCCGTCGGCGAGGACACCTTCGTCCGTTCGGCCGGCGGATACGCGGCCAATGTCGAGGCCTTCGCCACCGTCGTGCCCGACGCCCTGCCGATCAGCGACGGCGCGCCCGTGGTCTTCGACTCGCCGGACACCCCCACCATCGAGACGCTCGTCGCCCATTCGAACGCCCACCTCGATGCACCCGCCCCCGGCATCGCCGGTCCCGCGACCGACGGCGCGCACACCTGGACAGCGGCGCACACGCTCAAGAACGTCGTTCTGGCCCTCACGCACCTCGACGGCGCCCGCGAGCTCGTGGTCGTGGGTCTCCCCGGCGACCGCGACGTCGACGACAAGCGCGCCGAGGTCGCCTTCGCTCCCGCCGCCGTCGAGGCGGCGACCGAGGCGGACTTCGCGAAGCACCCCGGTCTCGTGAAGGGGTACATCGGCCCCTGGTCGACGAACGGCCCGGTCCTGGGCGAGGAGTCGGCCACGGGCATCCGCTACCTCGTCGACCCCCGCGTCGTCGACGGCACCGCCTGGGTCACGGGTGCGAACGAGCACGAGAAGCACGCGCACTCCGTCGTCATGGGCCGCGACTTCACGGCCGACGGTGTGATCGACGTCTCGGACGTGCGCGCCGGGGACCCGGCTCCGGACGGATCGGGTCCGGTCGAGCTGGCGCGCGGCATGGAGATCGGGCACGTCTTCCAGCTCGGGCGATTCTTCGCCGAGACGCTCGGGCTCAAGGTGCTCGATGAGAACGGCAAGCTCGTCACGGTCACGATGGGGTCGTACGGCATCGGTGTGACGCGCATCCTCGCGATCCTCGCCGAGCTGAACAACGACGACCGCGGGCTCGTCTGGCCCGAGTCGATCGCGCCGTTCGACGTGCACGTCGTCGCGACCGGTCGCGACGCGGCCGCGTTCGAGCTGGCCGAGAAGCTCGCCGCCGACCTCGAGACCGCCGGTCGCGATGTGCTGCTCGACGACCGGCCGAAGGTCTCGCCGGGCGTGAAGTTCGGCGACGCCGAGCTCGTCGGTGTGCCGTGGATCCTCATCGTCGGACGCGGTGCCGCCGAGGGACAGGTCGAGCTCTGGGATCGCCGCACGGGCGAGCGCTCTACGCTGGCCGCCGCTGAGGCGGTCGCGGCGCTCACCGCCTGAGCTGCGGCATCCGTCGTCATCCGTTCACCCGACGGATGCCGGATCGTGACAGCCTGGGAGGATGTCGCCGAGTTCCGCCTCCACCCTCGACGGGGACGTCACCGACGCCGTCCGCGCCCTCCTGACCGAGGCGGGTGTGACCGACGACGCCGATCTCGTCGCCCGCATCCTCGTCACGGGTCTCGGGATGGGTGTCGACGACACCGACCGGCTCGATCTGAAGATCGCTTCGGCCGCGCTCGCCGAGATGCGATCGGCGTTCGCGCTGTTCGCCCCCTACCGGGGGACCCCCAAGGTGACGATCTTCGGATCGGCGCGCACCCGCCCCCACGACCCGCTGTACCGGGCCGCCGCCGACATCGCCGGCGCACTCGCGCAGCGCGGCTGGATGGTGGTGACGGGCGCCGGTCCCGGCATCATGCAGGCCGCCGCCGAGGGTGCCGGGCCGGACCACTCGCTGGGGGTCTCGATCCGGCTGCCGTTCGAGGAGAAGCCGAACGCCGTGATCGCCGAAGCCGACCGCGTCGTCGCCATGAAGTACTTCTTCACGCGCAAGCTGATGCTCGTCAAGGAGTCGCGAGGTTTCGTCTGCGTCCCGGGAGGCTTCGGCACGCTCGACGAGCTGTTCGAACTGCTCACGCTGCAGCAGACCGGCAAGGCCGAGCCGACGCCGATCGTGCTGCTCGACGCGCCCGGGGGCACGTTCTGGCAGGGGCTCAAACGTTTCGCGACCGACCACCTGATCCCGTCGGGGGTGATCTCGCCGGACGACCTCGATCGCGTGTACGTGACCGACTCGGTGGAAGCCGCCGAAGCCGAGATCACCGGCTTCTGGCGCAACTACGACTCGCTGCGCTGGATCGGTTCCCGCCTCGTGCTGCGACTGTGCGCGGAGCCGACGGATGCCGAGGTCGCGGATCTCAGCGAGCGGTTCTCCCATCTGCTGACCGGCGGACGCATACAGCGCACGGCTCCGCTGCGCCGTGAGCGGCAGGACGACGACCGGCTGGAGCTGCCGCGGCTGCTCCTGGACTTCGACCGGCACCGCATCGGCGAGCTGCATCACCTCATCCGCGCGATCAATGCACTGCCCTCGGCGCCTGCGGCGACCCCGCCGACCGAACCGCACGCCGTACCCTGAGCGCATGATCCGGATGCCGCGTCGCGCCGTCCTGGCGGTGCTCCTCGCGGCGGCGCTCGCCCTTCCGGCCGGCTGCGCGTCGGCGCCGATGCCGGCCCCGACCCCCGACCCGGCCGTCCGGGTGTGGCTGCATCAGGAGCGCTCGGACGAGGCCGCCCGCAGGGCTCAGGTGCGGATCGCGAACGACTCCTCGGGTGCGCTCGACGTGCGGAGCGTCCGTCTCGTCGACGACCGCCTCGGCTCCCCCATCGAGGCGGAGGGGTGGACGGTCGGTCCCGGCGAGTCGGTCGACGTGCCCGTGACGCTCCCGGTGGTCGCCTGCGAAGACGGGTCGCCCGACCGATCCTGGGAGCTCTCCCTGATCGACGGCGAGAGGCTGCGGGGCACGCTCGACGATGCCCTCGGCTTCTTGGATCGGCTCCGCAGCAGGGAGTGCCTCGCCGCGGAGGTCGCCCGTGCGGTGCGGGTGACGTGGGGCGACCTGCGCGTGTCGGCGTCCGGGGACGCGGCGCTGCCGCTGCGGATCGAGACGATCGACGCCGAGGCCGATGTCGAGGTCGTCGCCGTCCGGTCCACGAACCTGCTGCAGTTCGGCCACGGTGTGGCGACCTACCCGGTCGAGGGACGCGTCGGGACCCTCGAGGTTCCGCTCGCGCCGCAGCGGTGCGATCCGCATGTGGTGCAGGAGGACAAGCGGGGGACCGTCTTCGGCGTGGACGTCGAGGTGCGCGGAGAGACGGGCCGGATCGAAGTGGCGGCGGGGGAGCGCAACCGGGCGCGGATCCTGACGTGGGTCGCCGAGACCTGCCGATTCGGCGAGCAGTGAGCGTCAGAGCTTCGCGTAGCGCGTGCGCAGGAAGCTGAACACCGCGTAGACGACGAGGCCCAGTCCCACGAGGAAGACGAGGACGGGGCCGATCATCTGCTCGAGGAGGGCCTCGATCGCGGCGTCGAAGCCGCCGGCGGCTGCGGAATCCTGCTTCACCGCCGCGACGATGAGGAGGATCCCCACGATGAGCACCGACATCCCCTTGCCGATGTATCCGAGGATCCCCGACGCCGTCACCGCCGCACCCATTGCACCGCCGGGGATGGTCACCTGCTTGTCGAAGGATCGACGGACCCCGATCGAGGCGAAGACGAGGGCTCCGATCACCAGGCCGGCGCCGGCCGCGGCCACGACGAAGACGCCGCCGGGCGTGTCCAGCAGGCCGCGCGTGATCTGCTGCGCGGCGCGGTCGCCGTCGGGGCGGGCGCCGAGCGCGATGGTGATCGCGATGGCGCCCAGGGCGAGATAGACGAGCGACTGGCCGGCCGCCGAGCCGCGCCGTCCCCAGGCCGCGGCATCCTTGCCCTCCGCGAGGAACGCCCGCAGAGCCTGGAACAGTCCCAGGGCCGTGAGGAGGAGCCCGAGGATCCACACGAGCAGCAGGCCGAGAGGAGCCTGGAGCAGGGCTGTGAAGACCCCCGCCTGGTCGGACTCGCCGCGCCCGCCGAAGGAGATGACGATGACGACGATCCCGAAGACGAGGTGCACGACGCCGTTGGCGGCGTAGCCTCCGCGCGCCAGCACCCGCGCGACGGGAGAGCGGCGCACACTGCGCGCGGCATCCTCCACGGCATCGGTCATCCGTCGATCTTCTCAGGTCGTGCGCGGTCCGATCGGGTAACGTTGATGGGATGCCGCGACGCACCGGGAGACCGGGCGTGATCGCGGCGCCGTGTTGAGCAACTGAAAAGGGAGGCACCTGTGGACATCGACCTGGGGCTGCTGCGGACTGTCGAGCGCGAGCGGGAGATTCCGTTCGAGGAACTGATCCGGATCATCGAGCAGGCCATCCTGACCGCTTACGCGAAGCACACCTCTCCCGACGGTGAACTCCCTGACGGCGCGCGCGCCCACCTCGACCGCAAGACCGGTCACGTGGCGGTGTACATCCCGCTGCGCGACGAGGAGGGCGCGGTCATCGGCGAGGAGGAATCCACGCCCGACGACTTCGGCCGCATCGCCGCCTTCGCCGCCAAGCAGGTCATCAGTCAGCGCCTGCGCGACATCGCCGACGACGCGGTGCTCGGCGAGTTCAAGGGCAAGGAGGGCGACATCGTCGCCGGTGTGGTCCAACAGGGCCCGAACCCCCGCATGGTGCATGTCGACCTCGGCACGATCGAGGCGATCCTGCCCCCCGAGGAGCAGGTCCCCGGAGAGGACTACGCGCACGGCTCGCGCCTGCGTGTCTACGTGACCTCGGTGTCCAAGGGACTGAAGGGCCCGCAGATCACCGTCTCGCGCACGCACCCCGGTCTCGTCCGCAAGCTGTTCGCCCTCGAGGTCCCCGAGATCGCGTCGGGCGTCGTCGAGATCGTCTCGCTCGCGCGTGAAGCCGGCCACCGCACCAAGATCGCGGTCAAGGCGAACGACCCCGCCGTCAACGCCAAGGGCGCCTGCATCGGTGAGCTCGGCCGTCGCGTGCGCGCGGTCACCGAGGAGCTCGGCGGCGAGAAGATCGACATCGTCGACTACGACGAGACGTTGCCCAAGTTCGTCGCCAACGCCCTCTCGCCGGCCAAGGTGACCTCGAGTTTCGTGCTCGATCAGGCCACGAAGGCCGTGCGCGCGCTCGTCCCCGACTACCAGCTGTCGCTCGCGATCGGGAAGGAAGGGCAGAACGCCCGGCTCGCGGCCAAATTGACCGGCGCGAAGATCGACATCCAGCCCGACAGCATTCTCGACGAGTCCTGACGCGGTAGGATGGAAGCTGTTCGAACGTGCGTGGGATGCCGCGCGCGTGCCCCCCGGTCCTCGTTGCTCCGCATCGTGGCCCGGGACGGTGCCCTCGTCATCGACGAGAAAGCCGTCCTGCCGGGTCGGGGCGCGTGGGTGCATGACACGGACCGGTGCGTGAGCACCGCCCTCACACGACGCGCATTCGGACGCGCACTACGGGTATCCACTCCACTGGACACAGTGGAACTGGATGCGCGGACCACCAGAGAACCCCTCCAGCGAAACGGCTGAACGGCTATGGACACAAAGTGAACGGCTCGAAATGAGACCCGTCCGCGAATGACGGTCCGCCCTGTCCGGGGCGGGCCCCAGACAGGAGAATTGTGGCAAAACCACGCGTGCACGAGATCGCTTCCGAGCTCGGCGTCGACAGTAAAGTCGCCCTCGCGAAGCTGAAGGAGCTCGGCGAATTCGTCAAGAGCCCCTCATCCACCATCGAGCCCCCCGTGGCTCGCAAGCTCCGCGCCGCCCTCGAGGCGGAAGGCGTGAAGGCACCTGCCGCCGCGCCCGCGAAGCCCGCGGCGAAGGCCCCGGCATCCGGTGCGACCCCCGGGCCGCGCCCGTCGGCACCCAAGCCCGCGCCAGCTCCCGAGCCCGCTGCTCCCGAGCCCGCAGCGCCCGCTCAGCCCGCCGCTGAGAAGCCGGCCACGGCGGCACCCGAGGGCGGCGCGCCGAAGCCCGGCGCCCCCGCTCCCGCGAAGCCGGCGTCCCAGGCCCCGCGTCCCGGCGGCGCTCCGCGTCCCGGCAACAACCCCTTCGCGAGCTCGCAGGGCATGGGTCAGCGTCCCGCCGGCCCGCGTCCCGGCAACAACCCCTTCGCCTCGGCGCAGGGCATGGGTCAGCGTCCGACCCCCGGCAACATCCCGCGTCCGCAGGCGCCGCGTCCCGGCGCTCCGCGTCCGGGCGCGCCGCGTCCCGGTGGTGCTGGTCGCCCCGGTGGCGGCGGACGTCCCGGTGCACCGTTCCAGCAGCGTCCGGGTGGCCCCGGTCGCCCCGGCGGCGGTGGCGGCTTCGGCGCTCCGCGTCCGGGAGCCCCGGCCGGTGGTTTCGCCGGTCGTCCCGGTGGCGGCGGTGGCCGCGGTCGTGGACCCGGCGGCGGTACGGCCGGTGCCTTCGGTAAGGGCGGCGGCAAGTCGAAGCAGCGCAAGTCGCGTCGGGCGAAGCGGCAGGAATTCGAGATGCGGTCGGCGCCGGTCGTCGGCGGCGTCAACGTCTCCAAGGGCAACGGCGAGATCATCCGGCTGCGCCGCGGCGCGTCGATCGCGGACTTCGCCGACAAGCTCGAGGCTCTGCGCGGTTACACCGTTCAGCCCGGCACCCTGGTGACGATCCTCTTCAACCTCGGCGAGATGGCCACGGCCACCGAGTCGCTGGACGAGGCGACGTTCGAGATCCTCGGCGAGGAGCTCGGCTACAAGATCCAGATGGTCTCGCCCGAGGACGAGGACAAAGAGCTCCTCGAGGGCTTCGGTCTCGACCTCGAGGCCGAGCTGGAGGCGGAGGACGAGGACGACCTCGAGATCCGTCCTCCCGTGGTCACCGTCATGGGCCACGTCGACCACGGTAAGACCCGACTGCTCGACGCCATCCGTCAGACCAACGTGGTCGCGGGCGAGGCCGGCGGCATCACGCAGCACATCGGTGCGTACCAGGTCTGGACCGAGCACGAGGGCATCGAGCGCGCCATCACCTTCATCGACACCCCGGGTCACGAGGCGTTCACCGCCATGCGTGCCCGTGGTGCGCAGGTGACCGACCTCGCGATCCTCGTGGTCGCGGCCGACGACGGCATCATGCCGCAGACGGTCGAGGCGCTGAACCACGCGCAGGCGGCGAACGTGCCGATCGTGGTCGCGGTCAACAAGGTCGACAAGCCCGACGCCAACCCGGCCAAGGTCCGCCAGCAGCTCACCGAGTACGGCCTGGTCGCCGAGGAGTACGGCGGCGACGTCATGTTCGTCGACGTCTCGGCGCGGCAGAACACCGGCATCCAGGACCTGCTCGACGCCGTGCTGCTCACCGCCGACGCGGGCCTGGACCTCACGGCCAACCCGAACAAGGCGGCACGCGGTGTCGCGATCGAAGCGAAGCTCGACAAGGGTCGCGGTTCGGTCGCCACGGTGCTGATCCAGTCCGGAACGCTCCGTGTCGGCGACGCGATCGTCGCGGGCACCGCGTACGGACGCGTCCGCGCCATGATCGACGAGAACGGCGATGCGGTCGACGAGGCCTACCCGTCGCGTCCGGTCCAGGTGCAGGGTCTGAACTCCGTGCCCCGCGCCGGCGACGTCTTCATCGTCACCGAAGAGGACCGCATGGCCCGCCAGATCGCCGAGAAGCGTGAAGCGGTCGAGCGCAACGCCCAGCTGGCCAAGGCCCGCAAGCGCATCTCGCTCGAGGACTTCACCCGTGCTCTCGAAGAAGGCAAGGTCGAGTCGCTCAACCTCATCATCAAGGGTGACGTCTCGGGTGCCGTCGAGGCGCTCGAGGAGTCGCTGCTCAAGATCGAGGTCGACGACAGCGTCCAGCTGCGCATCATCCACCGCGGTGTCGGTGCGATCACCGAGTCGGACATCAACCTGGCGACGATCGACAACGCGATCGTCATCGGCTTCAACGTCCGTCCCGACACGAAGGCCCGCGAGCGTGCCTCCCGCGAGGGCGTGGACGTCCGGTTCTACTCGGTCATCTACAACGCGATCGACGACGTCGAGCAGTCGCTCAAGGGCATGCTCAAGCCGGAGTTCGAAGAGGTGCAGTCGGGTGTCGCCGAGATCCGCGAGGTGTTCCGCTCCTCGAAGTTCGGCAACATCGCCGGTGTCATCGTCCGTTCGGGCACGATCACGCGCAACGCCAAGGCGCGGGTCATCCGCGACGGCGTCGTGATCGCCGACGGCCTGGCCATCGAGTCGCTGCGCCGGTTCAAGGACGACGTCACCGAGGTCCGCACGGACTTCGAAGCCGGTATCGGCCTCGGCAAGTACAACGACATCCAGATCGGCGACGAGATCGAGACGACCGAGATGGTGGAGAAGCCGCGCGGCTGATCCTCAGGTCGCTACGGACTCGGATGTCCGTCCTCGGCAAGAGCGGGGCCCCTACCCCGATTGCCTCGGACGGACATCCGAGTCCTCCGCAGTTTCCGGCCAGCCGTATCGCGGGCCGGGTAGAGAAGGAGAAGGACTATGGCCGGGGAACGGCAGGCACGGTTGGCGGACCGCATCCGCGTGCTCATCGCGGAGCGACTCGAGAAGGGGCTGCGCGACCCGCGGCTCGGATTCGTCACGATCACCGACGTGCGCGTCACGGGTGACCTGCAGCACGCGTCGGTGTTCTACACCGTCTACGGCGACGACGAGGCCCGCGAGGGCACGGCTGCGGCATTGAAGGCGGCGACGGGGATGCTGCGCAGCGAGGTCGGGCGTCAGCTCGGCACGCGTCTCACGCCCTCGCTCGAGTTCATCCTCGACGCGCTGCCCGAGAACGCCGGTCACATCGAGGACCTGCTGCGCGAGGCGCGCGAGCGCGACGCGGCCGTGGCGGGCATCGCGGCGTCGGGCACCTACGCCGGTGAGACCGACCCGTACGTCAAGCCGCGCGAGCTCGACGACGAGGACTGAGCGGCACGGTCACCGGGGCAGGTGCAGCGCACCGTCCGTGACCTCCACCAGCCCGTCGGCGATCAACGAGTCGATGGCCCGATCCCGCTGCGCGGGGTCCGGCCACTCCGAGGCCACCTCGTCCGCAGGGACGGGGTGGCCTTCGGCATCCCGGAGCACCCTCATGACCGCGCCACGCGCCTGGCGGTCGCTGCCCTCGTAGCGCGCCTGCTTGCGCCTGTCGTCGCCGGTGTCGGGGTATCCCGCCGCGCGCCAGGCGCACAGTTCCCGGAGCGGGCACACCCCGCAGCGGGGTGACCGCGCCGCGCAGACCACCGCGCCGAGTTCCATCGCGGCGGCGTTGACGACCGCCGCATCGTCATCGTCTTCGGGGAGGATCGCGGCCATCGCCGTCAGATCGCCCTTGCCGGGCGGACCGGGCTGCGATCGTCCGTCGACGGCCCGGGCCAGGACGCGGCGGGTGTTCGTGTCGACGACGGGATGCCGGTCCCCGTACGCGAAGACCGCCACCGCGCGTGCCGTGTAGTCGCCGATCCCGCTGAGGGCCAGGAGCGACTCCACGTCGCGGGGGACGATCCCGTCGTGACGGTCGCGGATCTCCGTCGCGGCCCGGTGCAGCCACAGCGCCCGGCGGGGGTAGCCGAGGTTCGCCCACAGCCGCACGGCGTCGGCCGGGGGAGCGGCAGCGAGGTCGGCGGGGGTCGGCCAGCGCTCGAGCCACTCCTCGAGCCGGGGGATGACGCGCGCCACCGGGGTCTGCTGCAGCATGAACTCGCTGACGAGCGTGCCCCATGCCCCGAATCCCTCGCGTCGCCAGGGCAGGTCGCGGGCGTTCTCGCGGTACCACGCGATGAGCGCTGAGGCGAGGTCGGGCACCGCTCCAGCCTAGGCTGGAAGCCATGCAGCAGACCCAGGGGAGCGGCGGGATCCTCCTCGTCGACAAGCCGGGCGGCGTGACCAGCCACGACATCGTGGCGCGCGCCCGCCGTGCGCTCGGCACCCGCAAGATCGGCCACGCCGGCACGCTCGACCCCATGGCGACCGGCCTGCTCGTCCTCGGCGTCGGCCACTCGACCCGGCTGCTCACGTACGTCGTCGGGCTCGACAAGACCTACGAGGCCACGATCCGCCTCGGGGTGGCCACCGACTCCGACGACGCCGACGGCGTCGAGACGGCGCGAACGGATGCCGGTGGTGTCGCCGACGAGGCGATCCACCGCGGCATCCGATCACTGACCGGGGCGTTCTCGCAGGTGCCGAGCACCGTGTCGGCCATCAAGGTCGGCGGGCGTCGCGCCTACGACCTCGCCCGCGCGGGCGAGCAGGTCGAACTGAAGGCGCGGGAGGTCGTAATCAGCCGGTTCGACGTGCGCGGCATCCGTCGGGGGGACGGGGTCGTCGACGTCGACGTCGTCGTGGACTGCTCCAGCGGCACCTACATCCGTGCGCTCGCGCGCGACCTCGGCGCCGACCTCGGGGTGGGCGGCCACCTCATCGCGCTGCGTCGCACGCGGATCGGACCCTTCGAGGTCGCCGACGCCGTCACCGAGCTGACCCCCGATGCGCCGCTGCAGGATGCCGCGGATGTCGCGGCATCCCTGCTCGGGGCGTTCCCGGTCACCGCGGACGAGGCGAGGGACCTCCGCCACGGCAAACGCCTGCTCGGGGCGGTGGACCGGCTGCAGACCGAGACCCCCGCCGCGATCGCCCCCGACGGCACGCTCATCGGGATCGTCGGTCGACGCGGCGACGACGTGAAGAGCCTCATGAACATGCCCGAGGAGCAGCCGTGATCGCCTGGTTCACCGTCGTCCAGATCGCGGTCGCCTGCGCGGCGGGGCTGCTGTGCACCGTGCTCGGGCTCGCCGGGCGCCGCCCGAGCGACCTCTCGGTGGGCACGCAGGCCCTCGTGCTGCTGCTGCTCATCGTGCAGGTCGTCATCGCGATCATCGCCCCGCTCGCGGGCAACCCGCCGACCGGCGACCTGCTCGAGTTCTGGGTGTACCTGGTCTCTGCGGTCCTCATCCCGCCCGCAGCGGTCGCGTGGGCCCTCGTCGAACGTGGTCGCTGGAGCACCGTGGTCATGGGTGTGGCCGCGTTCGCGATCGCGATCATGATCTGGCGCATGAACGTCATCTGGACGGTGCAGGTCGCCTGACCCGGGCAGACCGGTCGCCGCGGCGGTCGTAGGATTGAGGTGCCATGCCTGAGACCGCGCCGACCTCGACCGCTTCCTCGGCCGCACCTCGGCGTCGGATGACGGGTATCGGTCGCGTCCTGGTGGTCGTCTACGCGATCATGGCGCTCGGCGCGACGGGTCGCTCGTTCGTCCAGATCGTCCGCGAGTTCGACGAGGCCCCGCTCGCCTACTCGCTGTCGGCGCTCGCGGCCCTCGTCTACATCCTCGCGACCCTCGCGCTCATCTTCAGCGCGTCGGAGCGGTGGTACCGCGTCGCGTGGGCGGCCATCGTCTTCGAGCTCGTCGGCGTGCTCGTCGTCGGGACCCTCTCCCTGACGCATCCCGAACTGTTCGATCACCCGACGGTGTGGTCGGGGTACGGCATCGGCTACGTCCTCATCCCGCTCGTGCTGCCGTTCCTGGGGCTGTGGTGGCTCATCGCCCACCGACGCGTCCGTCCCGCGGGGGGCTCCGCATGATCGTCTTCCGCGACCCTGCCGAGGTGCCCGCGGGCTTCGGGCCGAGCGTCGTCGCCATCGGCAAGTTCGACGGCGTGCACTCCGGCCACCGCGCCGTGATCGACCGTGCGCGCGTCGCCGCGATGGACGCCGGCGCGCGGGTGGTCGCCGTCACCTTCGACCGCAACCCGCTCGCCCTGCTGCGACCCGACCGCTGCCCGGAGCCGCTCGTGAGCGTCGAGCAGAAGATCGCCCTCCTCGCCGACTCCGGCGTCGACGCGGTCCTGGTGCTGCGCTTCGATGAGGCCCTCGCGGGCCTCGCGCCCGAGGACTTCGCCCGGCGGGTCCTCGTCGACGCCCTGCACTCGGTCTGCGTCATGGTCGGCGTCGACTTCCGGTTCGGCCGTGAGGGAGCGGGCGACCCCGCGTTCCTGGCGACCTTCGGCGCGGCGCACGGCTTCACCGTCGACGTCGTCGGAGACGTCCAGGGAGGCGGCCGCCGGGTCTCGTCGACCTGGGTGCGCGAGATGCTCGCCGCCGGCCAGGTCGAGGACGCGGCACGCCTGCTCGGGCGTCCGCACGCCGTCCGCGCCGAGGTCGTCCACGGACTGCAGCGCGGCCGGGAGCTGGGCTACCCCACGGCCAACCTGTCGCAGACCGCCGAGGGGTTCATCCCCGCCGACGGTGTGTACGCCGGTTGGCTGATCGATGAGGGGGCGGATGCCGGGCGCGTCCGGCCCGCGACGCGATACCCCGCCGCGATCTCGGTCGGGACCAATCCCACGTTCGACGACGTGCCGCAGCGGCAGGTCGAGGCCTACGTCCTCGACGAGACGGACCTCGACCTTTACGGGCACACCGTGCAGGTGCAGTTCACCGCGCGCATCCGCGGGATGGTCCGCTTCGAGGGTATCGAAGCCCTCATCGATCGCATGGATGCCGACGTCGCCGAGGTCCGGGCCGCGCTGCAGCCCGGGACCTGAGGGACGGAGCTTTGGGGGTCAGTACGACGAGGAGTCGACGGCCCCGGTGGCCCGATCGCCCGCGTCGACACGGCGAGCCTCGCCGAGGATGACGGCGCTGCCGCTCGTGCCGAGTCGCGTCGCGCCGGCCTCGAGCATGGCGATCGCGTCGGCGTAGCTGCGGACGCCGCCCGATGCCTTCACCTCGACGTCCGCACCCACGGTGCGGCGCATGAGCTGCACGTGCGGCACCGTCGCGCCGCCGCCGGCGAACCCGGTCGACGTCTTCACGAAGTGCGCGCCGCCCGCCTCGGTGAGCCGGCTGCCGCGTTCGATCTGCTCGTCGTCGAGCAGAGCGGTCTCGAGGATGACCTTGGTGATCCGGCCACCGGCTGCCTCCACGACCGCGCGGATGTCGTCGACCACGACGTCGTCGAAGCCGGAGCGCAGGGCGCCGATGTTCACGACCATGTCGACCTCGCTCGCGCCGTCGGCGACCGCCTGGCGCACCTCGGCCACCTTGGCCGCGGTCGAGGTCGTCCCGTGCGGGAAGCCGATGACCGTGCCGACCGCGACGCCCGTGCCGGCGAGTCGCTCCACGGCGTGGCGGATGTCGCTCGGGCGCACGCACACGCTGAACACACCCCATTCGGCGGCGATGTCGAGCTCAGCGTCGACGTCGGCGCGCGTGAGCTCCGGCTTGAGGATCGCGTGGTCGATGGTGGCGGCGAGTTCGCGTTCGGTGGGCATGTCCACCAGCGTACGCGGCGGCGTGCTCGATGCCGGCGCGCGCCGTCTGCGGGCGGCGCCGGCGAGGCGCTAGAATGGCGGTAAGGGCCCGTCCCGTCGCCGCAGCTCGCAGAAGCGAGTACCCGCAGCCGTGACGACCCGGGGACCACATCCGCGCCGCGACCGACCTCGCGGCCCCGCACACCGTCGTCTCGTACGACGCTCGCCGGCATCCGCCGGTGTCACGCTCAGGAGGAGCATGCCGACCACGGCAGCCACCGCCCCCAAGACCGCCGCTCGGCGTCGCCGGGGATCATCGTCGCGCCGAGACGACGAGGCACCCCTCATCCCGATCCTCGCCCGCAAGGTGCGTGAGGTCGAGGCCAAGTCCCAGCGCGGCAAGCTCGGGCCGACCAACCGCGTCAAGTTCCAGGTGATCGCCTTCCTCGTGCGTGAGGAGCGCGCGCGGGTGAAGGCGGCGGCCGACATCGCCGACGGCGCCCGCGCCGAGCTGCTGAAGCGTCTCGACGGCGTGGCGACGATCCTCGCGAAGACCGCTGCCCGCGACACCTCGCTCATCCAGCTGCTCGAAGTCGACCAGGCGACGTCGCCGGTCGCGCGCCGCATGCGCCGCGACTGGCTGCTCGAGTCCGGGGCGGAGTTGCCCGAGGACGAGCTGATCATCACCGACGCGAAGCCCGCGCAGGCGCCCGTTGTTCCCGAGGCGATCGCCGACCGTCAGGTCGTCCCCCCGCAGGTCGAGGCCCGCAAGGAGTCGAACCCGTTCCTCGCGCCCGATGTCGCCCTCCGCGCGCCGGTCGCGACCCCGCGACGTCGGCTCGACGGCTGGGAGCTGATGGGGCCGCTCTACAAGGCCTTCGAGACGGGCGCCGGAGGCGGGGCCGCGTCGATGGACCTCCCTCTCGTCCCCGAGTTCGACCGCATCTCGCCCAGAGGCCTCGACGTCATGCCGCACCAGTCGCGGTTCCTCGAGGCCGTCCGCACCGGACACCGCAGCTTCCTGCTCGCCGATGAGCCGGGTCTCGGCAAGACCGCGCAGTCGGTGCTCGCGGCATCCGTCGCCGACGCCTACCCGCTGCTGGTCGTCGTCCCGAACGTCGTGAAGATGAACTGGGCGCGCGAGGTCGAGCGGTGGACCCCGCAGCGTCGCGCGACCGTGATCCAGGGCGACGGCGAGACCATGGATGCCTTCGCGGACGTCTTCATCGTGAACTACGAGATCCTCGACCGCCACCTGTCGTGGCTCAGCTCGATCGGGTTGAAGGGCATGGTCGTCGACGAGGCCCACTTCATCAAGAACCTGACCTCGCAGCGCTCGCGGAACGTCCTGGCCCTCGGTTCCCGCATCCGCGAGCAGGTGCGCGACCCGCTGCTGCTCGCTCTGACGGGAACCCCGCTCATCAACGACGTCGAGGACTTCGACGCGATCTGGCGCTTCCTCGGCTGGACCAACGGAGAGAAGCCCGGCCCCGAGCTGATGGCTCGCCTCGACGAGACCGGTCTGACCCCCGCCGACAAGGCGTTCTACCCCGAGGCCCGCTCCGCGGTCATCTCGATGGGCATCGTCCGACGCAAGAAGAAGGATGTCGCCGCCGACCTCCCCGACAAGCTCGTCGCCGACCTCCCCGTCGAGCTCGACGACGAGTTTGGCCGCTCGATCCGCGCTGCCGAACGCGAGCTGGGCGAGCGACTGGCGGCGAAGTACCGTCGCATCATCGAGGCCCGCGGCGACCGCGTCATCCGCGGCGACGTCGACGACGACATCGTGCGCCTCGTCGCGCACGGCGAGCTCGAAGAAGCCAAGGCCGCCGGCTCGGGCTCCGAGAACGTCTTCACGATGGTGCGTCGCATCGGCCAGGCGAAGTCCCACCTGGCCGCCGACTACGCCGTGCAGCTGCAGCGCTCGGTCGGCAAGGTCGTCTTCTTCGCCAAGCACATCGACGTGATGGATGCCGCCGAGGCGCACTTCGCGTCGGCCGGACTCCGTACGGTCTCCATCCGCGGCGATCAGACCACGCCCGTCCGCCAGCAGGCGATCGACGCGTTCAACGGCGACCCGGACGTCGCCATCGCGGTGTGCTCGCTCACGGCTGCCGGCGTCGGCCTGAACCTTCAGGCAGCGTCCAACGTCGTGCTCGCCGAGCTCAGCTGGACGGCCGCCGAGCAGACGCAAGCGATCGACCGCGTGCACCGCATCGGGCAGGACGAGCCGGTCACCGCCTGGCGCATCATCGCGGCGCACACGATCGACACGAAGATCGCCGAGCTGATCGACAGCAAGCAGGGGCTCGCACAGCGCGCCCTCGACGGCGACGCGGTCGACCCCACATCGAGCGACTCCGTGCAGCTGTCGGCGCTCATGCACCTGCTGCGGCAGGCGCTCGGCGCCGCCTGAAGCCGCTCGGCTGGCAGGCGATGCCGTCGCGGCGATAGTGTCATCGAGGCAGCGTCGCCCCCAGCACCAACCCGAGATCACCTAAGGACCCTCATGAAGATCGGTATCCTCACGAGCGGCGGCGACTGTCCAGGACTGAACGCCGTCATCCGGGGCATCGTGCTGAAGGGCACGACGACGTACGACATCGAGTTCGTGGGCATCCGCGACGGCTGGCGCGGCGTCGTCGACGGTGACTTCTTCCCCCTCACCCGTCACGAGGTGAAGGGCCTGTCCAAGGTTGGCGGGACGATCCTCGGCACGAGCCGGACGAACCCCTACGAGGGTCCGCGCGGCGGCGCCGAGAACATCTCCAAGACCATGTACGGTCACCGCCTCGACGGCATCGTCGCGATCGGCGGCGAAGGCACGCTCGCCGCCGCCGACCGGCTCCACAAGGACGGCATCAATGTCCTCGGCGTGCCCAAGACGATCGACAACGACCTCCACGCCACCGACTACTCGTTCGGCTTCGACACCGCCGTGAACATCGCGACCGAGGCGATGGACCGCTTGCGGACGACCGGCGACTCGCACCAGCGCTGCATGGTCGCCGAGGTGATGGGCCGTCACGTCGGCTGGATCGCGCTGCATTCGGGCATCGCAGCGGGCGCGCACGTCATCTGCATCCCCGAGCACCCGATGTCCATCGACGAGATCGCCGAGCAGGTCCAGAAGGCGCACGACCGCGGTCGTGCCCCGCTCGTCGTCGTCTCCGAGGGCTTCACCCTCACCGGCATGGACGAGGCCTACAGCGACAAAGGCCTCGACGCCTTCAACCGTCCCCGTCTCGGCGGGATCAGTGAGATCCTCGCCCCCGAGATCGAACGCATCACGGGCATCGAGACCCGCGCGACCGTCCTCGGGCACATCCAGCGCGGCGGATCGCCGTCGGGCTTCGACCGCGTGCTCGCCACGCGGCTCGGCCTCCACGCGGCGGATGCCGTCGTCGACGGCGCCTGGGGTCAGATGGTCGCCATGCAGGGGACCGAGATCGTGCGGGTGCCCTTCGCGGAGGCGCTCGGATCGCTGCACACCGTGCCGGCGCACCGTTACGAAGAAGCCGCCGCGCTGTTCGGTTGAGCGCGCGGTGACGAGCGCGTCATCGCCGTCGTCGCGGCTCGCGCCGGCGCTGCTCGGAGCGGTGTCGGTCGGCATCCTGACCGCCGTCCAGGCGCGCATCAACGGTCAGCTCGGCGTGCGCCTGGAGCACGCGATGGCGGCCGCCGTCATCTCGTTCGGCAGCGGACTGCTGCTCATCGCTCTCGTCTCGCTCCTGACCCCCGCAGGCCGTCGCGGCGCGGTCGTGCTGACCCGCGGCATCCGTGAACGCAGTATTCCGTGGTGGATGCTGGTGGGCGGCGCCGCGGGAGCGCTGACGGTCGGCACGCAGGCCGTCGCCGTCGGGATCGTGGGGGTGTCGCTCTTCACGGTCGGCATCGTCGCGGGACAGATGGTGGGCGGTCTGATCCTCGACCGCGTCGGCTACGGGCCGGGCGGAGTCGTCGCTGTCACTGTGCCGCGCCTGGTCGGCGGCGCGCTCGCGCTGGCCGCGGTGGGGGTCGTGCTGATCTCGGGGGACGGACTCGCCGGGGTGCCCGTCTGGATGGTCGTGCTCCCCGTGATCGTCGGTGCGGGGCTCGCCTGGCAGCAGGCGACCAACGGGAGACTGCGCGCCCGCGTCGGGACCCCGGTCACGGCCACGCTGGTGAACTTCACGCTCGGCACGGCGATCCTCGCGGTCCTGGCCGCGATCGTCACGATCGTCGACGGTCCGCCGGCGGCGCTCCCGACCGAGCCGTGGCTGTACCTCGGCGGTGCGCTGGGCGTCGCGTACATCGTGCTGTCGGCGGCGATCGTCGCCAGGACGGGAGTGCTCCTGTTCGGCCTGGCGGCGGTGTCCGGCCAGCTGCTCGCGTCTCTCGCGCTCGACGTCCTCTGGCCCGCTCCGGCCGGTCCCGGCGTGGTCATCGAGGCCGTCACGGTCGTCATCGGGCTGGCGTCGGTGTTCGTCGCGGCGTTCTGGCGCGTGCGGCGCTGAGGCGGGTCAGCCCGTCGGCGCGGGCGACGGTGCCTCCGGCGCCGGACTGTCCGCCGGATCGGGCTCGGTCACGGTGTTGTCGGAAGGCGCGGGGCTCGGTTCAGCGGGGTCGGCGGCGCCGTCTTCGGTGACGCCCTCGTCGGAACCGTCGGTCGTGCCGGTGTCGTCCGCGGGATCGGTGGCGCCGTCGTCGGGTGTCGCCTCGTCGTCGGGCGTCGCCTCGTCGTCGGGCGCCTCGGTGGTCTCTTCCGGCGTCGGCGTCGCCTCCTGCTCCGGCGTCGTACCCGTGTCGCTGACCGTGTCGACCTCCTCGGGGGTGTCGTCCTCGACCACGGGAGCGGTCGGGCTGACCCCCGGCGTCGGGTCGGTGACGGGAGCCGGGTCCGCCGGAGTCACCTCGTCGCCGCCGGCGGTGAGGGCGAGGATGCCGCCGGTGCCGGCGACCAGCGCCGCCGCGGCCGCCGCGGTGATCCAGACCGCCGCCCGCCGCCGCGAGCGTCGTCGGGTCCGGCGGCCGGCCGGAGGCATGGCTCCGTCGTTCTGCGAGGCAAGGGGCGCCGAGGCAGGCGCCGCCGATGCGTCCGTGGCAGATGCGTCCGCCACCGGGGTGCGCGTCGCGTCGGCGGCAGGCAGGGCCTCGGTCGCGATGGCGAGCAGGCTCGTGGGAGCCGTTGCGGGCTCGGACCGAGCGGGAGCGGCGGCGCCGGCGGGCGGGAGCGCCTCGGTCGCGGCATCCGCCGCCGTTGCACCGGCGACCGCCGCCACCGCGGGCGGAGCGGGCAGCGCGGGTGCGGGATCGTCCTCCGGCGCGGCCGCGGCGAGCGAGCGCGCACGCATCGCGACCTCGAGCGCCGTGGGGCGATCGAGGGGGTCGACGCGGGTCATCTCCCGGAGAAGTTCCTGCCAGTCCGGCTCGAGTGCCGACGGAATGACCGGCGGGGCGTCGAGTCTGGCCAGGGCGGTCGCGACACCAGCCGCATCCGGGAAGGCGCGTGTCCCCGTCAGCGCCTCGATGAGGACGAGCCCGAGAGCGTAGACGTCGGCGGGCGGTGCCGGGTCGACGCCCCGCACCTGCTCGGGCGCAAGATAGGCGGCCGTGCCGACCACCTCACCGGGATTGGTCACCCGGGCTGTGTCGACGAGATAGGCGATGCCGAAGTCGGCGAGTTTGGCGCGGAATTCCTGATCGGGCAGGTGCGAGGGTGCGAGCAGCACGTTCGAGGGCTTCACGTCGCGGTGGACGACGCCGGCTCCATGGGCGACATGAAGGGCTTCGCCGAGCTCGGCGGCCATCGTCACCGCCGCGGACGGCGTCAACGGGGACTGGGCGATGCGCGTCGTGAGGGTGGGTCCCTCGACGAGTTCCATCACGAGATAGGGCGGGTCGGCATCGAGCTGAGCGTCGTAGAGCGTCACCAGCGACGGGTGATTGAGGGCAGCCAGCACGCTGACCTCGCCGCGCGCACGGCTGTCTGCAGCGACCCCGTCGGCACCCGAGCGCACGATCTTGATCGCGACCTCGCGCCCGAGGACGACGTCGACGCCGCGGTGGACGTCGGCCATGCCGCCGCGTCCCAGTGTCTCGCCGAGGCGGTAGCGCCCGCCCAGCAGGTCGTCGGCGGGGTCGGTGCTGTCGGGCATGTGCATCCTCCGACCGCGGCGACTCTCACCGCGCTCGCCCCCTCGCTAGATGCGACAGGCCGCGACGACACCAGGGTTGACGGTGTCGACGCGGCCTGCAAGCGGACGTGCGCCGCCGGGGTCAGTCGTTCTTCGGGGCGAACGAGAGCGACAGCGAGTTCATACAGTAACGGTCGCCCGTGGGGGTGCCGAAACCGTCCGGGAACACGTGCCCCAGGTGCGAACCGCAGTTCGCGCAGCGCACCTCGGTGCGCACCATCCCGTGACTGCGGTCCTCGATGAGCTGGACCGCCTCGGGGCGGACCGACTCGTAGAAGCTCGGCCAGCCGCAGTGCGAGTCGAACTTGGTCCCGCTCTGGAACAGCTCGGAGCCGCACGCCGCACAGGTGTAGAGGCCGGCACGGTCCTCGTCGAGGAGTTCGCCGGTCCACGCGCGCTCCGTTCCCGCCTGCCGCAGGACGGCGTACTGCTCGGGAGTCAGCTCCTCCCGCCACTGCTCGTCGGTCTTCTCCACGCGATAGCTCATGTGTTCTTCCTTCCCTCGACATATTCAACCGGACGAACCGCCCCGATGTTCCGCTGTGGCGGACGACGACCGTCGTACCGTGGGGGAGTGCCCCTCTCAGATCGCGACCGCGCCGTGCTCGACTTCGAGTCGCAGTGGCCTGGGCACTCCGGTGCGAAGGAGGAGGCGCTGCGCGCCGAGCTCGGTCTGACGCCCGCACGCTACTACCAATTGCTCGGACGGATCTTGGACTCGGCGGATGCCGTCAGCTACGACCCGGTCCTCGTCCACCGGCTGCGGCGACTCCAGGTCGCGCAGGAACGGGAGCGCCGCTCCCGCGCCAGGATCCTCCCGGCATCGGCCCGGTAGCATTCTCGGGTGCCGTCTCCGACCTCCCCGCCCGAGCCAGAGCAGCCCACCTCCGCGGAACCCTACGCATCGGCGGTGCGCGCCGCCGCGAAGGACCGCTTCGACGACGTGCCGCGTCACCCGGCCCGGGTCGGCGCGCATCGGGCGGAGAACCCGCGACTGCGCGTGGGGGTCATCGTCCTCTGGTCGGTGGTCGCCACCGTCGCGATCGTCGCGGCCGGTGTGCTCAGCACGATGTTCGCGACCGGTCGTCTCGACTTCGCTCCTCGCCCGGAATCCACCAGCACATCGCAGGTGGTCGCCCCGCAGATCGACACGTCGTATCAGGTGCTCGTCCTGAACGCGACGCCCGACGCCGCGCTGGGGGAGGCCGTGCGGAGCGACGTGATCGCGGCGGGATGGGCGGAGGCGGACGTCGAAGAGAGCAACGCCAGCTCGGACGACTTCCCGACCACGACCGTCTACTACGGCACCGCGGCCGACGAGGCTGCCGCCCGAGGATTGGCCGACGCGATCGGCGGTGCGGAGGTCTCGCTCGACGACACCTACCAGGTCGTCGCACCGCCCGAGACGGCGAGCGCGGGCGGCGAGCCGCGCTCCCAGCTCGTGGTGGTCGTCGGGGTGGACTTCGGCTCGGAGTGACCCCGCCCGCGGCGGCGTGATCGCCCCGTGTTTCGCTGTCGTAAACACTTCGGTTCAGCGGTGTCAACAAAGCCTGGAACCGCCGAATCCAGCACTGCGGCGTGGCTAGCATTTCGATGTCCCACAGCTTCAGGAGATTCGCATGACCCAGGGAACCGTCAAGTGGTTCAACGCCGAGAAGGGCTTCGGTTTCATCACCCTCGGTGACGGACAGGATGTCTTCGTCCACTACTCGAACATCGAGATGTCGGGGTTCCGTGTGCTCGAAGAGGGTCAGGCGGTCGAGTTCACCGTCGGGACCGGGCAGAAGGGCCCCCAGGCGGAGTCCGTCCGCGTCGTCGCCTGACGGCGGTCAGCCGTCGTATCGGCGCAGGAAAGGTCCGCTCACCTCGGGAGGGTTCAGCTCCGTCGCGGACAGATTCTCGACGGCCTCCCTCTCGTCGCCGTCGGTGACCGAGACGAAGAGCGTGACTCCGTCCAGCAGATGTCCGCGTGCCGCCCTCACGGCGGCGAGTGCCGCGATGAGGGCGGCGATGTGCTCCTCGAACCAGTCGTCCGCGTCGTCGGCCGTCTCGTCGATGACTCGCGCCACCGCCTCGAAGTGCTCCCAGCCGACCAGCTCGTCGCGCCATTCGGCGGTGTCCCACCGCAGGTAGGCGTCGTACCCGGGTTCGGAGAGGTCGCCGCTCATCGCCGCGGCTGCTCGTCGTCGTCGGTGGTGCTCGACGGTGGTCACGCAGAGACCGGGACTCATCCCGCCGTCGTCGGTGGTCAGGGCGACGGCGTACAGGTGCTCACCGGCGAGTGAGGAGATCGCGTCGTCGAAGGCCGCGAGAGTCGCCTGCTGCAGCATCCTGCGAATGATCTCGCGGCTCATCGCAGGAGATCTCGTGTCGTCGGCATCCGGTCCTCCGTGCGGGCGGGGATGGCGCCGTTGCGGTGATCGGCGCGACGAGTCCCACCGTATCGCCGGCGAGCTCGTAGCGGGCGGATGCCGAGTGGTCGCGGCGCGGTCGCGGCGGCTTGCACTCCCTAGGGTCGAGTGCCAGAATGATTTAGCACTCACTCATCCTGAGTGCCAGAACTATCCCGCTCCCAGTCCCTGGGGGCACGGTACTGAACCTCACGTCCGGGAGGGACGACACACTTATGGCAAAGATCATCGCTTTCGACGAGGAGGCCCGTCGCGGCCTCGAGCGCGGCCTCAACACCCTGGCCGACGCCGTCAAGGTGACGCTCGGCCCCCGCGGCCGCAACGTCGTGCTCGAGAAGAAGTGGGGCGCCCCCACGATCACGAACGACGGCGTGTCGATCGCCAAGGAGATCGAACTCGACGACCCGTACGAGAAGATCGGCGCGGAGCTCGTCAAGGAGGTCGCGAAGAAGACCGACGACGTCGCCGGTGACGGTACGACGACGGCCACCGTCCTCGCCCAGGCGCTCGTGCGCGAGGGCCTGCGCAACGTCGCAGCCGGCGCCGACCCGATCTCGCTCAAGAAGGGCATCGAGAAGGCCGTCAAGGCTCTCTCCGACGAGCTGCTCGCCGGTGCGAAGGAGATCGAGACCAAGGACCAGATCGCGGCGACGGCATCCATCTCGGCCGCCGACCCCGAGATCGGCGCCCTGATCGCCGAGGCCATCGACAAGGTGGGCAAGGAAGGCGTCGTCACCGTCGAGGAGTCCAACACCTTCGGCACCGAGCTCGAGCTCACCGAGGGCATGCGCTTCGACAAGGGCTACATCAACCCCTACTTCGTCACCGACGCCGAGCGTCAGGAAGCGGTCTTCGAAGACCCGTACATCCTCATCGCGAACCAGAAGATCTCGAACATCAAGGACCTTCTGCCCGTCGTCGACAAGGTGATCCAGGACGGCAAGGAGCTCCTGATCATCGCCGAGGACGTCGAGGGTGAGGCTCTCGCGACCCTGGTGCTCAACAAGATCCGCGGCATCTTCAAGTCGGCCGCCGTCAAGGCCCCCGGCTTCGGCGACCGTCGCAAGGCTCAGCTGCAGGACATCGCGATCCTCACCGGCGGCCAGGTCATCACCGAGGAGGTCGGTCTCAAGCTCGAGAACGCCACCCTCGACCTGCTCGGCCGTGCGCGCAAGGTCATCATCACCAAGGACGAGACCACCATCGTCGAAGGTGCCGGTGACGCGTCGCAGATCGAGGGTCGCGTGACCCAGATCCGCCGCGAGATCGAGAACACCGACAGCGACTACGACCGCGAGAAGCTGCAGGAGCGTCTGGCCAAGCTCGCCGGCGGCGTCGCCGTCATCAAGGCGGGCGCGGCCACCGAGGTCGAGCTCAAGGAGCGCAAGCACCGCATCGAGGACGCCGTCCGCAACGCGAAGGCGGCCGTCGAGGAGGGCATCGTCCCCGGTGGTGGCGTCGCGCTGATCCAGGCGGGCGAGAAGGCTTTCGCCAGGCTCGAGCTCGAGGGTGACGAGGCCACCGGCGCGAACATCGTGAAGGTCGCCATCCAGGCTCCGCTGAAGCAGATCGCGCTGAACGCGGGCCTCGAGCCCGGTGTCGTCTCGAACAAGGTCGCCGAGCTCCCCGCGGGTCAGGGCCTCAACGCCGCCACGGGCGAGTACGTCGACATGTTCGCGGCGGGCATCATCGACCCGGCCAAGGTCACCCGCTCGGCGCTGCAGAACGCCGCGTCGATCGCCGGCCTGTTCCTGACGACCGAGGTCGTCGTCGCCGACAAGCCCGAGAAGGCTGCGGCGCCGGCAGGCGACCCGACCGGCGGCATGGACTTCTGATCCTCCGCTGATCCGTCACGAAGGGCCCCTCCTCCGGGAGGGGCCCTTCGTCGTTCCGGGCGGTGTCAGCGGAACATCCCGGCGGCGGCCATCTCGGTCTGCGCGTACTGCTGACCGACGGCGCCGAGGGCCGTGCTGATGTCGGCGAGGGCGGCGTCGAGTTCGCGCTGTGCCGCGCGCCAGCGCTCGACCACGGACTGGAAGGCGATCGACGCGCTGCCGGTCCACGACCCCTGCAGCTGGGTCAGGTGTCCGAGCATCGCGGTGGTCTCGGACTGGACGCGGTCGCCGGTGGCGCGGATCGTGCTGGTGGCGGCGAGGACGGCATCGCTGTCGACGGTGAAGGTGGACATGACGGTTCCTTTCGATCGGATGCCGTCACGCTAGGAGCGATCCTCCCCTCACCCTCGTGCTGCCGCGGAAGCCGGGGGAGTCGGGGGAGGCGAACCGCCCTGGGGAGGAGGTCTCAGGCCTCGGGTCGCGGTGTCCGCGGCAGCGGCTGCGTCGTCAGATCCAGGGCCGCACCGGCGGTCGCACGATCGACGGCGAGCGGCAGCCACACCGTGAAGGTCGCACCGCCACCGGGGGTGTCGGTGACCTCGATGGTGCCCTGCAGCGTGGTCACGATCGACGCGACGATCGACAGGCCGAGCCCGGATCCGCCGGTCTCACGGGTACGCGACGAGTCCGCTCGCCAGAAGCGCTGGAAGATCTTGGCGCGGATCTGCTCCGGGATCCCCTCGCCGTGATCGGCCACCGAGATCCAGCCGCGCGACGACTCGAGGTTCGCACCCACGGCGAGCTCGATCGGCGACCCTTCGGGCGTGTAGCGGCGGGCGTTGCCGAGGAGGTTCGCTACGACCTGACGGATGCGGTTCTCGTCGCCGAGCACGATCGGGGCGACCTCGGGAGGCGCGGGCATGACGATGGGGGTCGTCACCAGGGCGGGGGGAGGGGCATCCGTTCGTCCCCGCCGGCGGAGGAGGCGTCCGGCACCGGCGATCGGCCCGCCGCGGCGCTTCGGCGACTCGGCGTCGGGCTCGGACAGGATCGCCAAGGGGATCGCCGCCGTCGGCGCCTGCCCCGTGAAGGTCACCTCGCGGTCGGGGGCCGCGGCGCGCGCGTCCAGCGCGGCGTCACGGGCGATGGGGCGGAGGTCGACCGGAACGACCGTGACGTCGCGCTGCTCGTCGAGGCGGGCGAGGGCGAGCAGATCCTCGACCAGTGCCCCCATCCGGATCGCCTCCTTCTCGATGCGCTCCATCGCCTGCGCGGTCTGCTCGGGATCCTGGATCGCCCCCATCCGGTAGAGCTCCGCGTAGCCGCGGACTGTCACGAGCGGTGTGCGGAGCTCGTGACTCGCATCGCCGATGAATCGCCGCATCCGGTCGACGGTCGAATCGCGTTCACCGAGGGCCTCGTCGATGCGATCGAGCATGACGTTCACCGCGGTCTTGAGGCGCCCCACTTCGGTTCCCGGCGCGATGTCGCTCATGCGCTGGCTGAAGTCACCCTTCGCGATGGTCATGGCCGTGGATTCGACCTGCCCGAGCCCGCGGAACGCGAGGGTCACGAGACCGCGGGTGAGGACGGCGCTGCAGAGGATCGTGAACAGGGCGAGCGCCGTGTAAATGCCGATGTAGTTGGCGACGGTGCGGTTGACCTCGTTGAGGGGGAGGGCGACGAGCTGCGTGTAGTAGTCGCGCGAGCCGGGGATCGGGAGGGTGTCCACGCTCGCGCGGTAGCGCACGGTGCCGTCGGCGGACGCGAGGTCGAAGGGCGCCGTCCCATTGAGGACGGTCTGGTCGAGGGAGAACGTGGTGGGGAACCGCGGCGGCGACAGTGAGGAGTCCCCGCCGGCGACGGCCAGCAGCTGACCGTCTCCCTTGCCGCTGTACACCGCGACGGTGAAGTCGGTCGGCGCCGCTGCGATGGGGGTGAAGCTCGCCTCGCCGTCGTCGATCGTGACGTTCATGAGGTTGCTCGCGATGTCGGTCGTCACCGTCTGGGTGAGGGACTGGTCGACGGAGTTCAGCTGCGCGTTGCGCAGGAAGATCATCGTGCCGACGCCCGCGCCGATCATCCCGAAGGCGAGGACGCTGACGGTGACCCCGGTGACCTTCGCGCGCAGGCTGAGACCGCGCCACCAGCGGGTGACGCGGTCCTGCTTCTCGGTCGGGCCCAGGGGGCGCCTCCGTTCAGGTGGTGCGGTCGGCCTTCAGCATGTATCCGAAGCCGCGCTTGGTCTGGATGAGCGGCTCGGACGAGTGCGGGTCGATCTTGCGGCGCAGGTAGGAGATGTAGCTCTCGACGATGCCGGCGTCGCCGTTGAAGTCGTACTCCCACACGTGGTCGAGGATCTGCGCCTTGCTGAGCACCCGGTTGGGGTTGAGCATCAGGTAGCGCAGGAGCTTGAACTCGGTGGGGGACAGGTCGATCGAGACGTCGCCGACCTGGACGTCGTGCGTGTCCTGGTCCATCGTGATCTCGCCGGCCTTGATGATCGAATCCTCGTCGGCCTGCATCGTGCGACGCAGGATCGCCTGGATGCGGGCGACGATCTCGTCGAGGCTGAAGGGCTTGGTGACGTAGTCGTCGCCACCGGAGTTGAGGCCCTCGATCTTGTCCTCGGTGGCGTCCTTGGCGGTGAGGAAGAGGATGGGGGCGGTGTACCCCGCGCCGCGGAGGCGCTTGGTGACGCTGAACCCGTTCATGTCGGGCAGCATGACGTCGAGGATGATGAGGTCGGGTTCTTCCTCGAGGACGGCCGAGATGGTCTGAGCGCCGTTCGCGACGGCGCGGACCTGGTATCCGGCGAACCGAAGACTCGTGACCAGCAGGTCCCGGATGTTCGGCTCGTCGTCGACGACGAGGATTCGCGCAGCGGTCATGTGCCCATACTGGCACCGGAATCCATCGGTTTGCTGGACATTCCCGCGTCGGGTCGCCTCAGGGTACGATCCCCGTTCCGGGTGAGACAGGATGGGACGGTGACTGTTCCGCAGCCCCGACCTCCGCACCCCCTTCCCGCCGACGCGACCGGGGACGGTCTCGCGTTCCACCGTCTCGTCTTCGCGCGCGAGCGCCGGGGCTGGTGGGTGCCGCTGGTCACCGGCATCCTCGGCGTCGTCTTCTTCCTCGTCGGCTCGCTGGTGATCGGTCTGCTGTTCGGCATCCTCGTGTTCGCCGCCGACCCCACCGCCGGTGCCGATGCGATGCTGCGACGACTGACGGTGATGGATGTCACCGATCCGGTCGGCCTCGCGGTGATCCTGCTGTCGCTCGCGATCCTCTGGCCGTCGTATCTGTTCGCCTCGTGGATCGTCGCCGGCAAGGGCATCGGCCGCATCTCGTCGGTCGCGGGCCGGCTGCGGTGGCGGTGGATGCTGCTGTGCACCGGAGCCGCGGTCGTCGTCTACATCGTGGTCTCGGCACTGACCTTCCTCATCCCCGTCGACGAGAGCTCGGGGGGTACCCTCGTCGCCCCTCAGGACAACGCGTCGTTCGTCGCGTCGCTGCTGGTCGTCCTCCTGCTCGTGCCGTTCCAGGCGACCGCGGAGGAATACGTCTTCCGTGGGTACCTCATGCAGACGGTCGGACGCTGGCTGCGGCATCCCGCCTGGGCGATCCTGCTGCCTGTTCCGCTCTTCGTCCTCGGGCACGTGTACGACGTGCTGGGGCAGACGAGCGTCGCGGTGTTCGCGATCGCGGCGGGGTGGCTCACCTGGCGCACCGGCGGTCTCGAGGCGGCGATCGCGCTGCACGTGATCAACAACATCGTGGCGTTCGGGTTCTCGGTCTTCGGGCTCAGCGACGCCAACGCGACCGACACGACGGTGATGGGACTGGTGTCGTCGGTCGTCATGATCGCCGTCTACGTCGGGGTCGTCGAATGGCTGTGGCGACGCGGGGACGGTCGACGCACGCTGCGTCTGACACCCGCGCCCGAGCCTGTCTACGCGCCGCCCGTGTACGGACAACTGCCCTACGGCCAGCCTCCCGCGTACGGGCAGCCCCCGGTCTATGGCCAGCCCTCGGTGTACGGCCAGCCGCCGGTGTACGGGCAGCCGCCCGTGTCCGGCCAGCCTCCCGTCTACGGTCAGCCACAGTACGGGCAGCCGCCGATGTACGGGCAGCCGCCGGTGACGCCGGCGCCCGATCCGACACCGGCCGAGCCCTACACCGGTCCGCCCCTGCAGCCGCATCAGGCGCCTCGGTGGGGCGAGTACGCACCGACCCCCGACCCCTCGCGGGCGCCGGACGCGCCGTCGGGCGATCCGAGCCCCGCGCCGGACGGCTCCGGCACGTCGGGTGGCGGCGGGGCATCCGGGTCGAGCTCGTCCTCCGATTGAGGCGATCGGCCCCGGCGACGCTCAGGCGGCGCGCAGGTCGTCGGCGTCGAGGATCGTGTAGCTGTAGCCCTGCTCGGCGAGGAACCGCTGGCGGTTCTGCGCGAAGTCCTGGTCGACCGTGTCGCGGGCGATGAGCGTGTAGAAGCTCGCCTTGTGCCCGTTGGACTTGGGTCGCAGCAGGCGGCCGAGGCGCTGGGCCTCCTCCTGCCGCGAGCCGAACGAGCCCGAGACCTGGATCGCGACAGAGGCGTCGGGCAGATCGATCGAGAAGTTCGCGACCTTCGAGACGACGAGCACCGGGATGCGGGCGTGCCGGAACGCGTCGAACAGCTCCTCGCGCTCGTCGACCGGCGTCGAGCCCGTGATCTTCGGCGCCCCGAGCTCCTCGGAGAGCACGTCGATCTGGTCGAGGTACTGCCCGATCACGAGGATCTGCTCACCCTCGTGCTTGGCGACGAGGTCGCGGACGACGTCGATCTTGGCGTGCGCCGTCGCCGCGAGGCGGTAGCGCTCGTCATCGGCGGAGGCGGCGTACTCCAGCCGGTCGGATGCCGGCAGGTCGATGCGCACCTCGTAGCAGACCGCGGGGGAGATGAACCCCTGGGCCTCGATCTCCTTCCACGGCGCGTCGAACCGCTTGGGGCCGATGAGGCTGAACACGTCCCCTTCGCGACCGTCTTCACGGACGAGCGTCGCGGTGAGACCGAGCCGGCGCCGCGCCTGCAGGTCGGCCGTCAGCTTGAAGACGGGTGCGGGGAGCAGGTGCACCTCGTCGTACACGATGAGCCCCCAGTCGAGCGCGTCGAGCAGCGCCAGGTGCGCATACTCGCCTCTCCGCTTCGCGGTGAGGATCTGGTAGGTCGCGATGGTGACCGGCTTGACCTCCTTGACCTGGCCGGAATACTCGCCGATCTCCTCGGGGGTCAGTGAGGTGCGCTTGAGCAGCTCGTCGCGCCACTGGCGGGCGCTGACGGTGTTGGTCACGAGAATGAGGGTCGTCGTCTTCGTGTCGGCCATCGCCGCCGCGCCGACGAGCGTCTTGCCGGCACCGCAGGGGAGGACGACCACACCCGAGCCGCCCTCGCTGAAGATGTCGACGGCCTTGCGCTGGTACGGGCGCAGCGTCCAGCCGTCCTCGTGCAGCTCGATCTCGTGCGGGGTGCCGGGGGTGAAACCGGCGTGGTCCTCGGCGGGCCAGCCGATCTTCAGCAGTTCCTGCTTGATCTGACCGCGCGCCCAGGCGTCGATGACGTAGGTGTCGGGGGTCGGGTGGGCGATCAGGAGCGGCTGGATGCGGCGGTTCCGCGCGATCTCGGCGAGCACGGCCTTGTCGGTGGAGCGGAGGATGAGCGTGCCCTCGTCGTCGCGCTCGATGACCAGGCGGCCGTAGCGGCCGACGGTCTCACGGATGTCGATCGACACCGACGGCGGCACGGGGAACTTGGCCCAGCGTTCCAGCGTCGCCAGCATGTCCTCGGCGTCATGCCCGGCTGCGCGCGCGTTCCACAGCCCGAGCCGTGTCACGCGGTAGGTGTGGATGTGCTCGGGGGCGCGCTCGAGCTCGGCGAAGATCGCGAGCTCGTGGCGAGCGTTCTCCGCGTCGGGGTGCGCCACTTCGAGCAGCACGGTGCGGTCGCTCTGAACGATGAGGGGGCCGTCAGCCATAACGAGCAAGTCTACCGGCCCGTCCGGTCACACCGGGCGCACGCTCACGATGCTCGACAGGGGCAGGGTGCGTTCGACGTCGGCGGCGCGGTCGCGGCCGCGCAGTCGGCCGCCGCCCAGCCCGGCCGCCTCGAGGGTGACGTCGCGTGAGGAGCCGTCGGGCATCCGCACCGTGATCTCGATCGTCGCGCGGGTGCGGACGGCCTGGTCGAGCTCGCGTTCGAGCCAGGCGGCATCCGCGTCGTCCGACAGGCTCGCCCGCAGGGTCTCGATGAGGGTGCGGTAGCGCTCGGATGCCGGGGCTCCGGGCGACTCGCTCTCGACGATCTCCTGCCGGCCCGGGGTGCGGGGTGCGCCGTCGGCGTCCACCGCGAGCACCGGATAGCGAGCGTCGGCGAGCATCCGGGACGTCGTGTCGGCACTGATCCGCGTCACGAGGTCGGCACCGTCGGGCACGAGTCCGAGCGGGCGCAGCGCCTGATCGACGCCGATCGCCTCGAGCAGGTCCGCGTCGCCCGAGAGCCGCGTCCACCCCTGCCAGTCGGGGCCGACGCGCAGCCGGCCGTGCCGCGCGGCGGCGCGCTCGATCTCGTAGGCGAGCGGCTGCGGCACGCCGGTGAGCGACAGGGTGGCGAGGAACTCGGTGAGGGATGCCGCGGTCTCCCCGGCGGCGAAGGCGGCGCCGATCGTCTCGGCCGTGAACCGGTAGGTCGCCGCCTGGGCACGGGACTCCCGCCGTGCCGTGGCGCGCAGACGCAGATCGAGCTGCGGCTCGAGCGGGCCGGGGGCGATCGCGGTGAGGTCGTTCTGCAGATAGACCTTGTCGACCTCGTGGGGGAGGAGCGAGCGCAGGGTGGCGGCGTCGGCATCCGCCCCACCGGCGAGTCCTGCCGCCCACGCCGGCGGTGTGCCGTCGGGGGCGGTCATCGCCCACTGCGTCAGCATCGCGGCCAGTCGCGTGACCCGGTCGGGCCAGGAGGGGTCGAAGGGGTGGGCGCCGGCCCACTGCGCGGCGGGGCGCCATCCGCCCTCGGGCGTCCGCAGCGCAGCCGGGAGTCGATCGCGCAGGCGATGGGCGACGTCGAGCCACCTCTCGAGGGTGCGCGTCTCGAGCCACCGCATCCCCGCATCGGAGATCGACCAGGTGCGCTCCGATCCTGACAGCAGCCCCGCCTGCGCCGCGATCGCGACGAGCGTGTCGGCGCCGTCCGGGGTGTGCGCGGCCCCGGTCTCGACGAGGCGTCGACGGTCGCCGGCACTCAGCGCGCCCGAGCCGATGCGTCCCAGGGGGCTGCGTGTCGTGGCGTGGAGGATGTCGGCGAGCGACGCGACGGCGTCGAAGGCACGCTCGGCGCTCGCGGCATCCGACTCCGTGCCGCCGTCGAACACGGCCGGTGCCGCGATCGGAGTCGCGGCGTCGAGCGCGGCCGCTACCGCATCGTAGGGGCGGCCGCTCTCGTCGGCGAGGGCGCGGGCGACGAGGCCGTCGCGGACCGAGGGGGCGACCGCGGTGCCGCCGCTGACCGCTGCCTGGAGTGCGGCGGCCTCGAGGTCGGAGACGTCGGCGAGAGCGCGGGTCAGGTGGGCGGGATCCAGCAGCGCATCGGCAGCATCGAAGAAGTCGGTCCACGACGTGCCGGGCGAGATGTGCCGGGCGTCGAGCAGAGCGGCGAGGGCATCCGGATCGAGCGTCGCGAGGCGGGTCGCGAGGGCACGAGCGTCGGAGGCGGTCACGTCAACGACCCTTGTTCGCCCGTCCCCGTCTGACGAAGGTCATGATCAGCAGCGCCAGCAGGAGCGCGAAGGCCACCGGCGGGGCGACGTACACGATCAGCGTCACGACGGGCCAGACACCCGTCGCGAAGTCGGCCTGCTCGAGGCCCCCCGGGCCGGAGGCGATGATGATCGCGAAGAAGCAGATGACCGAGAGCACCAGCAGCCCCAGGGACATGAACGCCAGGATGCGGTCGATGCGACGGACGGGAAGGTCACCGGCCGAGGGCGGAGTGGTCATCCGATCAGAGTAGCGGCTCGCCGGCGTGACGTAGTCTGGGGGATGGGGCTGAGACGGTCCCACTTTTCCATGCCCGCACGCGGGCTCGAGCAGCGAGGTTTCGACACATGCCCACCGGCAAGGTCAGGTTCTACGACGAGGCGAAGGGATTCGGCTTCATCACCGGCGACGACGGTCAGGACGTCTTCCTGCACGCGACGGCGCTCCCCGCAGGGACCACGACGATGAAGCCCGGCACGCGCCTGGAGTTCGGCGTCGTCGACGGCCGCCGCGGTCTTCAGGCGCTCGCCGTCCGCGTTCTCGACGCTCCCGTCAGCCTCAGCAAGCGCAACCGTCCCAAGGCCGACGACATGGCGGTCATCGTCGAGGACCTCGTGAAGCTCCTCGACGGCATCGGCGGCGACCTGCGCCACGGCCGCTACCCGAGCACGTCGCACGGCAAGAAGGTCGCGGCGATCCTGCGCAAGGTTGCCGATGACCTCGATGCCTGAACAGCCCGACGAGGCTGACGCCCTCGCGCAGCCAGAGGTCGACACCGCTGCGCAGCCCGAGGTCGACGCCGCTGCGCCGGCCGAGTCCGACGCGATCGAGCCCGGTGCGAGCGAACCGGACGTCGCCGAGGGCGAGACCGCCGCTGCGGACACTGTCGCGGAGGAGCCGGTCGCCGTCGACCCGCGTCTGTTCGACGCGCACGATCTGGCGCGCGCGGCACTGCTCGAGGTGACCCCGGAATCGACGATCGGCGAGGCCGCCGGATACGTCGTCGAGGACGGCGGCGTCGTCTCGCTGCGGTTCGCGAACCGGATGGACGGCTACCCCGGGTGGTTCTGGACTGTGAGCGTCGCCGTCGTCGAGGGCGCCGAGCCGACGGTGCTCGAGGTCGAGCTCCTTCCCGGCGACGGAGCGCTGCTCGCCCCCGAGTGGCTGCCCTGGGCCGAGCGCCTCGCCGAGTACCAGGCCGCCCAGGCCGCCGCCGGCGAGGGTGACGAGTCCGCGGAGGACGACGACGACGACGAGGACGATGTCGACGACGTCGACGCGGCCGACTTCGACACCGACGGGTCCCCGATCCTGCACGCCGGCGACGTGGACGGCGTGGACATCGACGAACTCGACGACACCGCGGGCGCGCCCGGGGAGGATGACGACTCGGACGACGTCGACGAAGCCGCGGATGCCGACGACGACGAGTCGGACGACGACGAGCCGGGCGACGACGAGGATTCGCGGGAGTCGCTGCGCGAGTACTGACGCGCGGTATCCGCTCTCATACGGACGCGGCCCCGGGGATCACTCCTCGGGGCCGCGACTGTATGCAGGGGTCAGTCGGCGAGGTGCTCGACGGTGTAGTCGATGGCTCCGATGAGGGTGCGGACATCGGACGGCTCGATCGAGACGAAGGTCGCCACGCGCAGCTGGTTGCGGCCGAGCTTGCGGTACGGCTCGGTGTCGACGATGCCGTTGGCACGCAGGCTCTTCGCGATCGCGGCGGCATCGATCGACTCGTCGAAGTCGATCGTGACGACGACGGGGGAGCGGTCCGCGGGGCTCTGGACGAACGGGGTCGCGAAGGATGCGGCATCCGCCCACTCGTAGAGCGCACCCGACGACTCCACCGTGCGGGCGCCCGCCCAGGCGAGCCCGCCGTTGCTGTTTATCCACTGCAGCTGCGTGTCGAGCAGCTGCAGGGTCGCGATGGCGGGGGTGTTGAGGGTCTGCTGCAGGCGCGAGTTGTCGAGCGCGTTCTTGAGGCTCAGGAACTCGGGGATGTACCGACCGGATGCCGCGACCCGCTCGATCCGCTCGATGGCGGCCGGCGAGACCGCGGCGTACCAGAGGCCGCCGTCGGAGCCGAGGTTCTTCTGGGGTGCGAAGTAGTAGACGTCCGTCTCGGTCACGTCGAAGTCGATACCGCCGGCGGCGCTCGTCGCGTCGACGACGGTCAGCGCGCTGGCGTCGCCGTGGACGCGGCGGATCGCCGTCGCGACACCGGTCGAGGTCTCGTTGTGCGGCCAGGCGTAGACGTCGACGCCCTCGACCGCCTCGGGGGCGGCGCTCGTGCCGGGCTCGGCCTTGCGGACATCCGGTGCCTCGAGCCACGGCGCACCGGCAGCGGCGGCGAACTTGCCGCCGAACTCGCCGAAGACGAGGTTCTGCGCGCGCTTCTCGATGAGCCCGAACGCCGCGGCGTCCCAGAACGCGGTCGAGCCGCCGTTGCCGAGGATGATCTCGTAGCCCTCAGGCAGGCGGAGGAGCTCGGCCAGGCCGGCGCGGGTGCGACCCACGAGGTCCTTCACCGGCGCCTGACGGTGCGAGGTGCCGAACAGCGTCGACCCCTGCGTGACGAGCGCCTCGAGCTGCTCGGCACGGACCTTGGACGGACCGCAGCCGAAACGGCCGTCGACGGGGAGGAACTCGGGGGGCAGGGTCACAGTCGCCATGCCGAGAAGTCTAGGGCGCGAGCCCCCGCCGCCCCGGCCGCGTGACGCCCGGTGACCGGATGCCCGATAGGCTGGGGACGCACTGTCTCCCGCGCGAAAAGGCCCCTGATGACCGACCTCATCGACACCACAGAGATGTATCTGCGCACCATCCTCGAGCTCGAGGAAGAGGGCATCACGCCTCTGCGCGCGCGCATCTCGGAGCGCCTCGGGCACTCGGGCCCGACGGTGTCGCAGACGATCGGCCGGATGGAGCGCGACGGTCTCGTCGTGGTGTCCGAGGACCGCAAGCTCGAACTCACCGATTCGGGGCGCCAGAAGGCGGTCGACGTGATGCGCAAGCACCGCTTGGCCGAGCGCCTGCTGTCGGACGTCATCGGTCTGGACTGGGCCTACGTCCACGAAGAGGCCTGCCGGTGGGAGCACGTCATGAGCGAGCTCGTCGAACGCCGCCTGATCGAGCTGCTCGACCACCCGACCGAGTCGCCCTACGGCAACCCGATCCCGGGGCTCGACCAGCTGGGCGATGTTCCCGCCAACGCCTTCGACAGCGGAGTCGTGGGGCTCGTCCGCCGACTGACGGATGCCGGTGGCCCGATCACGGGCAGTGTCCGCCGTCTCGCGGAGCCGATCCAGGTCGACCCCGAGCTGCTCGCCCAGCTGCGCGATGCCGGCGTCGTGCCGGGTCGCACGGGCTCGTTCCGCTTCAACGAGGGCTACGTCCTCGTCGAGATGGACGGTGTCGACGAGGCGCTCGAACTGCCCGTCGAGGTCGCCTCGCACCTCTTCCTCGTGGACGTCCGCGAGCTCTGAGGCCCGTTCGCCCGTCCCGGTTCGGGGCCGGTAGCGTGACATATTCGTTACCTTCGGGTAGCCTCGGAGAGTCCATCGGCGAGAAGCCCGCCACGGACCGCTCCGCGAGTTGCCTCTCCGGCTCGTCATTCGCGAAGTGCCCCGTACATCTGTGCCCGACACTGAGTGCCGACGAGCCAGCATCCTGCCAGCAGGGATGCGGAGGCGCCGGAGGACAGCTTGGCTGAAGAGTTCCACCCGTCGAACGAGATTTCTGAGGCGTCGACGGCCCCCCGCAAAGGTCGCCTGAGCCGCCGCGTCGCTGCGAAAGCGCCCGCGACCCGTTCGACCGCCGCCCGTCCGCACCCCGTCCGCAGCTTCATCACCGTCGCCGCCGTCGCCGGGATGGTCGCGACGGTCGCCATCCCCGCCTTCGCGGCGGCCGACCGCGGCGACGTCGCCGAGGCGCGCACGCTGCAGCAGGTCTCCGCCGACGACGCGCAGTCGCTCGTCGTCGCCTCGGAGGGCAGTCCCGAGACCCTCGAGCGCGGTGGATACTCCGCCACGACCCCTGAGGAGATCGCAGCCGCCAAGGCCAAGAAGGCCGCCGAAGAGGCCGCCAAGGCCGCGCTCGCCGCCCGCCTCGCATCGGCGAGCGCGTCGAGCTCGCGGTCCTCGAGCTTCTCGTCCGCCGTGCCCCTCGTCGCACCGGGATCGGGCACGGTCCGTCGCCCGCTTGCACACTTCAACAACTTCGGCACCCCGTACGCCGGACACAAGGGCACCGACTACATGGTCGGTCGCGGCGAGCCGATCTACGCGGTCGCCGACGGTACCGTCGTCGCCTCGTCCGAGTCCGGACCGGGCTGGGGCGTGTACGTGAAGATCGCCCACAACATCGGCGGCACGAGCGTGACCTCGCTCTACGCGCACATGGACTGGGGTACGCGTCGCGTCTCCGTGGGCGACAAGGTCTCGGCCGGCCAGCTCATCGGCCAGGTCGGCTCGACCGGGCGCGCCAACGGCACCCACCTGCACCTCGAGATCCGCGTGAACAACGGCTACACCAACGCCGAGTCGTGGCTGCAGGCCAACGCGGGCTGACGACACACGGCATCCGTTCGTCTGCTGTTCGCCCTCGGGCATCCCCGGGTGTATTAGCCTGACCCCGACGCTCGTTCGAGCCGAGGGGAGCCGCATGGACATCCAACCCCGCATTCGCAACCGGAATGCGCTAGGTCGGCATGTGCTGCGGCATCGTGTGCACGATTGCCACGACGTCGGTCGTGCGATGAAGGCGCTGTCATCATGACAGCGCCTTTTTTCGTACCCGCACCCCTCTCGACCCGCGCCGCGTCGACACAACGGAAGGCCGCTGAAGCCGTCACGGCAGTTCGAGAGGACACCCCATGCGCACCCTGGTGCTGAACGCAGGTTACGAACCCCTGGCCGTCGTCTCCTTCAAGCGAGCGCTCGTGCTCGTGATGACGGAGAAGGCCACCATCATCGAGCGCGTCGAGGAGGATCCCGTCTGGGGGACCCGTGACGTGTACGACCGTCCCGCCGTCATCGTGCTGACGCGCTATGTGCGGATCCCCGCCGGACGCCGTGTGCCCGTCACGCGCCGCGGGGTGCTGCGGCGCGACGGGAACCGCTGCGCGTACTGCGGCAAGAATGCGACGACGATCGACCATGTGCTGCCCCGGTCGCGCGGGGGAGCCGACTCGTGGGAGAACCTCGTGGCTGCGTGCCTGCGGTGCAACAACGTGAAGGGTGACCGGACGCCCCAAGAGATGCACTGGGAGCTGCGCTGGACCCCGTCGGCTCCGCGCGGCGCCGGGTGGCGCGTGCGCGGAACCGAGCGCACCGACCCGGCGTGGGAGCCGTACCTGGCGCTCGCCGCGTAGAGGCGCGGCGGAATACGGGCGCGATCTCCGTGTTGTGTCGTCTATACCCCTAGGGGGTATGGCGGAGGGAGCGACATGGCCGGGGCGCACGATCACACGGGGCACGCGATGCACGGCGGGCACACGGGGCACGGCGGGCATGACATGCACGGCGGGCACGGCGACCATGCCGGTCAGTTCCGGCGGCTGTTCTGGATCAACCTGCTGATCGCGGTCCCGGTGGTGGCGGCATCCCCGATGTTCGCGATGATCCTCGGCTACGAGGTGACGGGGTGGATGCGGTGGGTCGCCCCCGTGCTCGGGACCGTGATGTTCGTGTGGGGCGGCCGACCGTTCCTGACCGGCGCCGTCTCGGAGCTGCGACGCCGCTCGCCGGGGATGATGCTGCTGATCGCGTTGGCGATCACAGTCGCGTTCCTCGCGTCCTGGGGGGGCGAGCCTCGGCATCCTTCACCACGAACTCGAGTTCTGGTGGGAGCTCGCACTCCTCATCGTCATCATGCTGCTCGGTCATTGGATCGAGATGCGGTCGATCGCGCAGACGAGCTCGGCTCTGGACTCGCTCGCGGCGTTGCTGCCCGACGAGGCGGAGCGCGTCGACGGTGACGCGGTCGTCACCGTCGCACCGAGCGAGCTGCGGGTCGGCGACATCGTCGTCGTCCGTCCCGGGGGGAGTGCCCCTGCGGACGGCCGGGTGGTCGACGGCCGTGCGGAGATGGACGAGTCGATGATCACGGGCGAATCCCGCCCCGTCGTGCGGAGCGTGGGCGATCCGGTCACCGCCGGCACCGTGGCGACCGATTCCGGGTTGCGTGTCGAGGTCACGGCGACCGGTGACGACACGGCGTTGGCCGGCATCCGTCGCCTCGTCAGCGACGCGCAGAACTCGACGTCGCGGGCGCAGCGCATCGCCGATCGCGCCGCGGCGCTGCTGTTCTGGTTCGCGCTCGGTGCCGCCGTCGTGACGGCGCTCGTCTGGACGCTGATCGGGATGCCGGACGAGGCGGTCGTGCGGACGATCACGGTCCTCGTCATCGCCTGCCCGCACGCGCTCGGCCTCGCCATCCCGCTGGTCGTCTCGATCGCGACCGAACGCGCGGCGCGCGGCGGTGTGCTCGTGACCGATCGGCTCGCCCTCGAGGCGATGCGGACGGTCGACACGGTGCTGTTCGACAAGACCGGCACCCTCACGAAGGGCGAGCCGGTCGTCGCGGAGGTCGCGGCATCCGCTCGGCTCGGTGAGGACGAGGTGCTCGCCCTCGCCGCAGCGGCGGAGGCGGACAGCGAGCATCCGCTGGCGCGCGCGATCGTGCGCGCCGCGAGGGAGCGCGGGCTGAGCGTGCCGGCGGCGACGGGGTTTTCGTCGTCGCCCGCGGTGGGGGTCACGGCATCCGTCGACGGCGCGTCGGTGCGGGTGGGTGGTCCTCGCCTGCTCGAGGAGATCGGGGCGAGAGAAGTGGATGCCGCAGAGGCGTGGCGCGCGGACGGGGCGATCATCCTGCACGTCGTGCGGGACGGCGAGGTCGTGGGCGGGCTGAAGCTCGCGGACGAGGTGCGGCCGGAGTCGCGTGCGGCCGTCGACGCGCTGCACCGGCTGGGCGTGCAGGTGGTCATGATCACGGGTGACGCCGAGGCGGTGGCGCGGTCGGTGGGTGACGAGCTCGGGATCGATCGGGTGTTCGCGCAGGTGCGTCCCGAGGACAAGTCCGACGCGGTCGCCGCCCTCCAGGCGGAGGGGCGGAAGGTCGCGATGGTCGGCGACGGCGTCAACGATGCGCCGGCATTGGCGCGCGCCGACGTCGGGATCGCGATCGGGGCGGGGACCGATGTCGCGATCGCCTCGGCGGGTGTCGTGCTGGCGGGGTCGGATCCTCGCAGCGTGGTGTCGGTGATCGCGCTGTCGCGCCGCTCGTATCGCAAGATGCAGCAGAACCTGTGGTGGGCGGCGGGGTACAACCTGCTGTCGGTGCCGCTTGCGGCGGGTGTGCTCGCGCCGGTCGGGTTCGTGCTGCCGATGTCGGTCGGCGCCGTCCTCATGTCGCTGTCGACGGTGGTCGTCGCGCTGAATGCGCAGCTGCTGCGGCGGATGGACCTGCGGCCGGAGGTCAGCGTCCGCGAGGTGTGAGGCGGGGGTGATGGGAGCGGGGGGCGATGTCGGAGGGCGTGCGTATCTTCGAACTCGACCGCTTGAGTCACTCGAACAAAGCTTCTACCATGTCGAGGTGAGATCCATCGTGCGCACCACCGCCACTGCCCAAGAGGTGCAGCGGTTGCGTGCGCAGATGGCCCAGATCCAGGGGCGCAAGCTCGATGCGCCGCCCCTTCCCACCCATCCTGCCCTGGCCGAGCTGCTGCCGGGCGGGGGACTGCGCCCCGGTTCGTCGTATGCGATCGGTGGCTCGATGTCGCTGCTGTTCGGTCTGCTGGCGCAGCCGTCGCAGACGGGCAGCTGGTGCGGTGTGGTCGGGATGCCGGGGTTCGGCGCCGAGGCGGCCGAGAAGGCGGGGGTCGACCTGACGCACCTCGTGCTGATCCCCGAGCCGGGGCCGCGCTGGCTCGCGGTGACCGCGACGATCGCCGACGTGCTGCCGGTGGTCGCGGTGCGTCCGCCGTCACGGGCGAAGGATGCCGAGATCTCGCGGCTCGCGGCACGCATGCGCGAGCGCGGGGTCGTGCTGCTCGTGCAGGGTCCGTGGCCGCAGACCGAGGCGATGATCGATGTGACGGATGCCCAGTGGTCGGGTCTCGGCGACGGGTACGGCGTGCTCGAGGGGCGCGAGCTGACCGTCACCGTGACGAGCCGGCGCTTTCCGGTGCCGCGGTCGTCGCGGATGCTGCTGCCCGCCCCGGACGGCGCGATCGCGGTGCGCGAGCAGCCCGTCGCCCCGGTGGTCGATCTGCCGATGCGGGCGGTGAGCTGATGGATCCCGCACTCGTCGACACCGGCACCGCGCCGGTCCGCAGCCTCGTCGTGTGGGTGCCGGACTGGCCGGTCGTCGCGCTCGCCCGCGAGGGGCTCGCCGACTCCGCGCAGCCGATCGCCGTGTTCGCCAAGGGGATGGTTGCGGCGACCTCGCCGGCCGCACGCGGCGACGGGGTGCGACGAGGGATGCGGCGCCGCGATGCGCAGGCGCGGTGCCCGCAGCTGCAGGTGGTCGACGCCGACGACGCGCGCGACCACCGCACGTTCGCTCCCCTCATCGCCCGGCTCGAGGAGATCGCCCCCGGTGTGCAGCTGCGCGAACCGGGACTGTGCGCCCTGCGGGTCAAAGGGCCGGCACGGTTCTACGGCGGCGAAGCGGGCGCGGCGACGGCGCTCACCGGCGCGCTGGCCGAGCTCGGCGTGCACGATGTGCGGGCGGGGGTGGGCGACGGCCCGTTCACGGCGGAGCAGGCGGCGCGGGCGACCGGCACCGACGCTCCGCTGCGGATCGTGCCGCCGGGCGCGGCGGCCGCGTTCCTGTCGCCGCTGCCGGTGTCGGCGCTCGAAGACGAGGGGATCGCGAGCCTGTTCGCGCGTCTCGGCATCCACACGCTCGGTCAACTCGCCGCGCTGCCGCCGCAGCGGCTCGTCGAACGCCTCGGTCCCCGCGGGGCTCGGCTGCACGCGCTGGCGTCGGGGCTCGACTCGCAGCCGGTGCAGCCGCGCACACCCCCACCCGAACTCGAACGCGAGGTGAGCTTCGAGCCGCCGCTCGAGATCGCCGACCAGGTCGCGTTCGGCATCCGACTGGCGGCGGAGCAGTTCATCTCGGGGCTCGGCGCCGTCGACCTCGTCTGCACCGAGCTGCGCGTCGCGCTGACGGGCGACCGCGGCGACCACAGCGAGCGCGTGTGGCTGCATCCGGGGGCGTTCGATGCGGCCGCCGTCGTCGATCGGGTGCGCTGGCAGCTCGCCGAGCGCGGGCTGAAGAGTGCCGTCGCAAAGGTGCGGATCGCGCCCGAGAAGGTGGACGCGGCATCCCATCACGTGACGGGGCTGTTCGGCTCGGGCCCTGAGGAGCGTGTGCACTCCGCTCTGTCGCGGGTGCAGGCGATGCTCGGGCACACCGGGGTGGTCACCCCGCAGGTCGGGGGTGGGCGCTGGCTCGCGGAGCGGCAGGTGCTCGTACCGTGGGGGGACCGTGCCGTCATCGCCGAGCGGGCGCGGCCGTGGCCGGGGAGCCTGCCCGACCCGCTGCCGGCGACCGTGTTCCCCGAGCCGGTACCGGTCGCCGTCATCGATCGCGACGACGACATGGTCGCCGTCGACGGCCGTGGCGAGCTGACGGCCGAGCCGATCGCGCTGATCCTCCCCGGAGCGCCCGACGCGTCGGGGGCGCGCAAGCCCCGGCATCCGCGTCGCATCTCTTCGTGGGCGGGGCCGTGGCCGGTCATGGAGCGGGGGTGGGATGCCGCGCGCACGCGTCGCGCGCACCGGTTCCAGGTCGTCGACGAGGCGCAGACGGCGTGGCTGCTGGTGTGTGAAGAGGGCGTCTGGCACGCCGAGGGCAGGTACGACTGATGGGGTGGGGCAACAACCCGTCGGTCTCGTGGTCGGAGATGGAGCGGATCCTCAGCGACCGGCGCCGCCCCGAGGGGGCTCCGGCGGGCGCCGACGGCGGCGACAGTCCGGCGTGGTCGCACAAGCGCGGCACGTACCGGACGCCCGAGATCGAGCGGCCGCGCGATGTCGTGCCCTACGCCGAGCTGCACGCGCACTCGTCGTTCTCGTTCCTCGACGGGGCGTCCTCGCCCGAGGACCTCGTCGAAGAGGCCGAGCGCCTGGGCCTGCACGCCCTCGCGATCACCGACCACGACGGGTTCTACGGCATCGTCCGGTTCGCCGAGGCGGCCGAGCACCTGCAGCTGCAGACCGTCTTCGGCGCGGAGCTGTCGCTGGGGCTCCCCGGTCCGCAGAACGGCGAGCCCGATCCGCACGGCACGCACCTGCTGGTGCTCGCCCGCGGCGAGGAGGGGTACCACCGGCTCGCCGCCGCCATCACGCACGCGCAGCTGTCGGGCGGCGAGAAGGGGCGCCCGGTCTACGATCTGCACGATCTCGCCGATCGGGCCGGCGGGCACTGGCAGGTGTTGACCGGATGCCGCAAGGGCGCCGTCCGGCAGGCGCTCGCCGCCGACGGGCCGGCCGCCGCGGCGTACGAGCTCGACCGGCTCGTCGACCTGTTCGGGGCCGACCGGGTCGAGATCGAGCTCATCGACCAGGGCGCTCCGACGGACTCGCGCGACAACGATGTGCTCGCCGCGCTCGCGGACGAGCGGGGGTTGCCCGTCGTCGCGACGAACAACGTGCACTACGCCGTGCCCGAGAAAGTGCACCTCGCGGCGGCGGTCGCGGCGGTGCGGGCGAACCGTGGACTCGATGAGCTCGACGGCTGGCTGCCTGCGCACGCAAGCGCGCACCTACGGTCGGGGGTCGAGATGGCGCGGCGGTTCCGGCGGTACCCGGGCGCGATCGAGCGCACCGTCGAGCTCGCCGAGGCGCTCGCGTTCCCGCTGCGGCGAGCAAAGCCCGCGCTCCCGAAGATGCAGGTTCCCGAGGGGCACACCCCGATGACGTGGCTGCGGCACCTCGTGTGGGAGGCGGTGCCCCGCAAGTATCCGGATGCCACCGACGCCAACCGCGCGCGCATCGAGAAGGAGCTGGGGGTCATCGAGCAGAAGGATTTCCCGGGGTACTTCCTCATCGTGCACGGCATCGTGCAAGAGGCGCGGCGCCGCGGCATCCTCTGTCAGGGACGGGGGTCCGCCGCGAACAGTGCCGTCTGCTACCTGCTCGACATCACCGCGATCGACTCGATCTTCTACGATCTGCCGTTCGAACGGTTCCTGTCGGCCCTGCGCGACGAGGAGCCCGACATCGACGTCGACTTCGATTCGGACCGGCGCGAGGAGATCATCCAATGGGTCTACGAGACCTACGGACGCGAGCGGGCGGCGCAGGTCGCGAACGTCATCCAGTACCGGCCGAAGAATGCGATCCGCGACATGGCGAAAGCCCTCGGGCACTCGCCGGGGCAGCAGGATGCCTGGTCGAAGCAGGTCGAACGCTGGGGGGCGACGCTCGACAGCCCCGCCGACCACGACATCCCGGATCGGGTGGTCGAGTACGCAGGTGAGCTGTTGAAGGCGCCGCGACATCTCGGCATCCACTCGGGGGGCATGGTGCTGACCGATCGCCCCGTCGGCGAGGTCGTGCCGATCGAGCACGCGCGCATGGAGAACCGCACCGTCATCCAGTGGGATAAGGACGACGCGGCGTGGATGGGGCTCGTGAAGTTCGACCTGCTGGGGCTCGGGATGCTCGCCGCCCTCCAGTACTGCTTCGACATGATCGAGGCGGCGACGGGGGAGCGGTGGAACCTCGATGCGATGCCGAAGGAGGAGGCGGCGGTCTACGACATGCTGTGCCGCGCCGACTCGATCGGGGTGTTCCAGGTCGAGTCGCGGGCTCAGATGGGGCTGCTGCCCCGTCTGCAGCCGCGGAAGTTCTACGACCTCGTGGTCGAGATCGCGCTCATCCGGCCGGGGCCGATCCAGGGTGGCGCGGTGCACCCGTTCGTGCGGCGCAAGCTGGGCGACGAGAAGATCACCTACGCGCACCCGAAGCTCGAGCCGGTGCTGGAGCGGACGCTCGGCATCCCGGTGTTCCAGGAGCAGCTCATGCAGATGGGCATGGCCGTCGGTGATCTGTCGGGGGAGGATGCCGACCTGCTGCGCCGTGCCATGGGGTCGAAGCGCGGGATCGAGCGGATCGATTCGCTCAAGAAGAAGCTGTACGAGGGGATGGCCCGCAACGGCCTGACCGGCAAAGCCGCCGACGACATCTACGTGAAGATCCAGGCGTTCGCGAACTTCGGCTTCGCCGAGAGCCACTCGCTGTCGTTCGGGCTGCTGGTCTACGCGTCGTCGTGGCTGAAGCTGCACTACCCGGCGGCGTTCCTCGCGGCGCTGCTGCGCGCGCAGCCGATGGGCTTCTACTCGCCCGCCACCCTGACCGCCGACGCCCGCCGGCACGGGGTGGAGGTGCGCCGTCCGGACCTGCACGCCTCGGGGGTGGATGCGGGGATCGAGCCGGTGGGTGCGGGCGACACGCACCGCCGCGCTCCGACGGGCCGGGACTCCTGCACCGACCGCCTCCAGCCGCCGGTGCCGACCTTCGACCGGTCGCTGCCCGACGAGTCGGCGGCGCACCGGCGGGACGGGAACTTCGCGGTGCGGCTGGGGCTCGCGTCGATCACGGGGATCGGCGTGCCGCTGGCGACGAAGATCGTGACCGAGCGCGAGGCATCCGGTCCGTACCGGGACCTGCGCGACCTCGTGCGGCGGACGGGGGCGACGGCGGCGCAGCTCGAGGCGCTCGCGACGGCGGGCGCGTTCGAGAGCCTCGGGATCACGCGGCGCGAGGGCATCTGGTTGGCGGGGGATGCCGCGCAAGACCGGCAGGAGTTCCTCGAGGGGTCGCTCGTGTCGGTGCAGCCGCCGCTGTTCCCCGACCAGTCGAGCTACGACGTGCTCGCGGCGGACCTGTGGGCGACGGGGGTGTCGGCCGATGACCATCCGCTGACGCACTACCGTTCGCAGCTCGACGCGCGCGGGGTGATCACCTCACGTGGGATGCGCGAGCACGAGGTGGGCAGGCGCATCGAGGTCGCGGGTCTGGTGACGCACCGGCAGCGGCCGGCGACGGCATCCGGCATCACGTTCCTGAACCTCGAGGACGAGCACGGCGTCATGAACGTCATCTGCTCGGTCGGGGTGTGGAACAGGTACCGCCGCATCCTGCGCGACAGTCCCGCGCTCATCGCGCGCGGCATGCTCGAGCGCTCGCCCGAGGGGGTGACGAACCTCGTCGCCGACGCGTTCGAGGATCTGCGGGTCGGGGTGCAGCACCGGTCGCGCGACTTCCGGTGAGCGGTGCCGCACCCCATGCGTCACGCGGTCGCGCGCCTTCGCTGCGCCGCGTCGACCGCGACGTCGATCACGACGAACGCGGCGAGCGTCCAGCCGAGGACCGGCAGCGCGAGGCCGAGGGCGACCCCACCGACGACGACGGCGGTGACACCCCACCAGGGGGCGCCGTCGAGCACACCGCGGCGCGGCGGCGTCCCGACCCGCGCGGTCTTCGTCGGGCGGCGCTTGATCCACAGGGCGTAGCCGAGCACGACCATGCCGGCGATACCGACGGCGAGCAGCAGCATGACGATCTGGTTGGCGACGCCGAACATCGTGCCCATGTGGATCGAGACGCCCCACGAGGCGAGCTTCGCGGGCAGGGAGAAGTCGGCGAAGTCCACCCGGTCGACGGGCTGCAGCGTCGCGCCGTCGATCGCCACGGCATCGAGGTGCCCCGGGAAGCCGCGGTCGATCTCCTGCACCTTCCACGCCTGGTCGGCAGCAGCGGGTGGCGTGATCTGAACGAGGCCCGTGTCGATGTTCACGCGTTGCGCCGCCGCCAGCACGTCGTCGAAGACGGCCGGGTCGACCTCGAGAGCAGCGGATGCCGCGCCGTGGCCGGCGTGCTCATCCTGCGTGGTCTCCGCTCCGAGGCTGGTCGACACCGCGGGCGTGCTCCAGTCGAGCGCGGCACGCAGGTCGGTGACGTTCTGTCCGCCGTAGGTCGACCAGGTGATGCCCGTCGCCGAGAGGAACACGGCGCCCAGGGCGACCCAGATTCCGACCGAGGTGTGCCAGCTGAACAGCCGGCGGTACCCCGTGAGCTTCCGCGACGGGCGCACGAAGTCCTTCTTCGCGCGGGCCTCGCGGATGCGGATCACCCAGAGGATCACGCCCGCCACGACGACGATGCCGAGCCAGGATGCCGCGAGCTCGCTGTACAGGCGACCGGGTTCGCCGAGCCCCAGGTTGCGATGGAACGTGCTGATCTCGGTGCGCAGCGGGAGCGACCCGCTCGTGCCGTAGACGGTCTCGTCGCCGCGGATCTCACCGGTGCCGGGGTCGATGAACACGGCGCGCGATTCGCTGGCGCCGAGACCGTCCTGCGCGAACATCACGCGGGTCGTGTCGCCCGCTTCGGGTGCGGGGCGGACGGCCGACAGTGTCGCCGCGTCGCCGACGTGGGATTCGGCGATCTCGACCTGCTCGCCGAGGGTCAGCGGGGTGTCGGTCGCCGGCGCGTGCAGCTGGCGCGCGTACACGGCCTGCTCGATCGTCGGCGCGATCGCGTAGAGCGCGCCGCTGAGCGCGGCCACGAGGATGAACGGTCCGACGAGGATGCCGGCATAGAAGTGCAGACGCACGAGCAGTGCGCCGAACCAGCCGGGGCGTGACGCGGGTCGCGGGGGAGAGGACGGAGGGGTGGGAAGGGTGGCGGTCATGATCGCTTTCGAGAAGAAGAGGATGCCGAGGCGGCGAGGGGGCGCGCCGAGGGACGGCGCGGCGCGCCGCGGCATCCGTCGTCGAGAGCGGGGAGGCGGCGCGTGTCAGATCGTCAGCGCGCGCGGGGGTCCGCGTCGGGCGGGAACCCGGAGGGCGACCGAGCGCAGCGCCGGCACGACGTCGGGTGCTGCGGGCAGCGTGGGCCGGTCGGCGGCGCCGAGGGCGAGGACGGCCGCGAGGATGCGGCGACGCGCCCAGCGGGCGAGGCCCGCCGCGACGGCGAGCAGGCGGCGGGCGGCGTGCTCGCCGCGGTGCAGCACGGCGACGGTGAGGACGGCGGCGACGCCGTGCATGACCCACATGAGGGGATCGGCGTGCATCGCGGCGGTGGGGGCCGCGGCACTCGTCATCGGCAGCAGGTGATGCGCGTGCGTCGCGCCCGACGGGGTGACGGCGCCGAGGACGAAGAGGGTGTGGAACAGCACCTGGCTCGCGGTCACCGCGAGGGCGAGCCGGAGGAGCGAGAGGCGGCGTCCGGCGAGGGCGGTGCAGACGGCGATCGACAGGACGAGCGGAACGGTGATGCCGAGCCATCCCGGCATCTGCCCGCCGGCCGCGACGTGCGAGAGGAGCGCCGCCCAGGTGGCGACGGATGCCGCGACCGCGCCGCGTACGACGCGGGAGAGACGGGACGGGCGCACGGGTCCATCATCGCAGGAGTGTTCCCGTCGGGATTGCAACCCCTGGGGTCACCGCGGTCAGCGCACGTAGCGTGAGGGGACGCTCAACGGTCGGAGGACACCATGTCGAACCAGGCACAACGCACCGCAGCGGTGCAGCGCACGCAGATGGGCTCGGGTGCGTTCATCGCGATCTTCATCAGCCTCGTGTTCCTCGTCGTGGCGGCGGGATTCGCGATCCTCGGGGTGCTGTTCATCACCAACCCGATGCCGGTGATCGTCCTGGGCGTCCTGATGCTGATCGGAGCCGTGGTCTTGCTCGCGACGAGCGGCGCCTGCATCGTCGCAAGTGTGCAGGCGATCGCGCGTCCCGCGAAGGCGAAGGCTCGACTCGACCGCATGGCGTGACGACGCGAGCCTGAACGCACGAGAGCCCCGAACCGACCGGTCCGGGGCTCTCGGGAAATCTGGGGGTCAGACGGCCTGCGCGAGGGCGAAGCCGACGGAGCCGTCCTCTTCGAGACGGGCGTCGAGGATGCGGTCGTCGAGCGCAACGCTGGCGGCCTGCTCGACGAACACTCGCGCGCCGTCGCTCTCGACGACGGTGTCACCCTCGGCGGGAGCCGGGGCGAGGGACAGGGCGTACCCGTTCTGCGGGTCTGCGGCCTCTGCGATGCGGAGTCCACCGGTCTCAGTGGGGATCTGCGAGGCGAGGCTCTTGACGGCGGTGCTGGCGTTCTCGGTGAGAGTGAGCATGATGCTCCCTTCCGTGGATTGCGTGCGTGAGGGGGCCACGATTCCGAGAATGAGCGGATGCCGCAACCGCTGACACACCTTGCGGCGGCACTCACACGGTTTACGGAGGTTGAGGGATCATCCGCCCGGCGTACCCAGATCATCACGCGGGCCGATTCCCCGGCGCGGCGCAGCGGCTTGGCTGGAGTCATGTCCCACCGCGCCGCATCCGCCTCGTCCCGCCGTCTCCGTCTCGCCGCTGCCGTCGGCCTCGTCGCCCCGCTCCTGGCCCTGACCCTCGCCGCGTGCAACCCCATGGATGTGCTCGAGAAGGTGCAATCCGAAGAGTTCGGCAGTCGCGCCGACGCCGAGAAGGGCTGGGTCGGTGTCGCCGTGCCGGCGTGGATTCCGGCGGACGCTACGAAGATCAAGAACACCGCGACGAACAACGAGACCAACTCCGTCATCGCCGTCGAGGGTGGCGGCGCTCCGGAGGGCTGCGAGAAGACGGACCGTGTCGGGCTGCCGTTCGACAGCCGCTACGGCAGCCTCGGCGAACCGCTCCCGACGGAGGCGTTCGCATGCGGACCGTACGAGGTCCTCGAGGCCGGCACCGGCTGGCTCGGGTGGTTCAACGCGCGCGAGGAAGGTCAGACCCCCGACGACCTCCGGTGAGAGCGGATGCCGTTAGCTCGACCGGCGGCGCAGGTTGAACCACACGGCGCGGACGGTTTCGTCGCCTTCGTTGCTGATGAGGTGATTCCGTTGAGCGACGTAGTGCACGGCGTCGCCCGGGCCGACCTGATGCTTCTCGTCGTCGAGGGCCACGGTGAGCGTCCCGTCGACGACGAGGCCGAACTCGTACCCCCGGTGGTGGGAGGGCTGCCGGTTATGGGTGTCGCCAGGCTCATAGGTATCGACGTACATCTCGACGCCCAGCTCGAGATTGTCGACCGCGAGCCGGCGAGTGGCGCCGCCGGCCGTCTCCCACTCGGTCTGCTGGTCGAGGGGCACGACCGGGCTCTCGGTGGTCATCCCGACGACGAACAGCGACGCGAGTGGAACCTCGAGCGCTTCGGCGAGGGCGTGCAGTGTCGTCAACGACGGCGCGGTCTGACCGCGCTCGACCGTGCTGATCATCGAGACGCTCAGCTCCGTCATCGCGGCGAGCTCGACGATCGTGAGCTGTCGTTCCCGTCGCAGGCTGCGTACGCGCGACCCGATCACCGCGAGGGTGGATTCGAGGTCGCGAGTGGTGGGGGCGAGGGCGAGCTGATCCGTCATGCGACCACGGCGCTGCGCGCCGCCCATGCGGCGGTGAGCTCGGCGGCATCCATCACGACACCCAGGTGGAGCGAAATGATGTCCATCGCGGCCTTCTCCATCTCCTCGTCGAGCCCGGCGGAGGCGTCGGGCAGCGCGATCACACGATAGTCCAGGTTCTGCGCGTCGAATGCGGTGTTGAGGACGCAGCAGTGCGAGAGCACGCCGTTGAGGACGATCGTGCGCACGCCCATCTGCCGCAGCAGGAAGTCGAGGTCGGTGGGGTAGAACGCCGAGAAGCGCTTCTTCGTGGTGACGAGCTCGTCGCCGGGCTCGATGCGCGTCGAGAAGCGCGCCCACCGGGAGCCTTCGATCGCGTGCTCGGCGACGTTCACCGGCGGGTTGTCACGCTCGGCGACGATGGCGCGCCAGGCCGAGGGGATGCCCTCGTCGACACCGGAGGGCCGAATGCTCGAACGCACGTGGATGATCGGGATGCCGAGCGCGCGCGCCTCGTCGTGGAAGGCGTCGACGGCGTCGATGATCGCTCGGCCGCGCGGGGAGGGGGCGGGTGTCATCGGATCGTCCGCGAGGTGCCCCTCGTGCATGTCGATCGAGACGACGGCCGTCCGGCGCGGATCCAGGTACTCCTGGAAGAACGGGTTCTCGGGGAAGTCCTTGCGCTGGCCGCGGACGTAGTAGGTCGTCATCGTGCTCCGATCTCGATGGGGCGGTCCTTCGATGATGCCATCGCGCCTTCGGTGAATTTCACTCCAGCTGGAATCCGTTACAACCAGATCCGCTGTTTGTTACACCGACGACACATTGCGCTCCTAACTTGGCCGTCAATCCCACCCCTCCGACGATCGGATCGCCATGAGTCGCCCGTACTCCCCGCGTCGCACCACCCTCACCCTGCTCGCCGCCGGCTCCGCTCTGGCCTTGGCCGGCTGCTCCGCTCCCGAAGGCGCTCCGGTCGCCGACGGCACGACCTCCGCGTCCAGCGGCGACGAGCTCGTCGTCTCGGTATGGGGCGGTCTCTACGAAGAGACCATCACGGCCGCCATCGCCGACGAGTTCACCGAGAAGACCGGTGCGAAGCTCGTCTTCGACACGGGCAGCTCGACCGACCGTGTCAACAAGGTGATCAGTCAGGGCTCCGGCTCGGGCGTCGACGTCATGATCAACAACGGCGAGCTGACCTCCACCGCCGAGACGGCGGGTGTTCTCGCACCCCTCGCCGCCGACGCCGTGCCCGCTCTCGCCGACGTCGCCGACTGGGCGGTCCAGGGCGAGTACGGCGTGGCCTTCGGCGCGTACGCCATGGGCATCGCCTACGTGAACGGCGCGGTCGACACCCCGCCGACGTCGTGGGCAGACCTCTGGTCGGACGAGTACGCCGGCAAGATCGCCGTCCCCGGCGCCGCGCACGGACACATGCCGCAGTTCGCGACGATCGCCGCCGAGCTGAACGGCGGCGGCATGGACGACCTGGACCCGGGTATCGAGGCGCTCGCGCAGCTCGAGCCGGCGACGACGTCGATGTTCTACACGGATTGGGCACCGCTGGCCGCGTCCGGCGAGGTCTCGGTCGCGGTCGAGTACTCGATGTACGCGAACCTCATGAACTCGACGGGCGACTACGACGTGACCTTCGTCTACCCCGAAGAGGGTGCCATCGGATCGCTGTCGGTCATGTCGATGGTCGACGGCGGCGACACCGAACTCGCCTCCGCGTTCATCGAGCTCATGCTCGAGCCCGAGAACCAGGAGGAGCTGTCGGAGGCGCTGTTCCACACGCCGGCGAACACCGCCGTCGAGGTGCCCGAGTCGGTCGCCGACACGGTGCCCGCCCAGGACGAACTCGGCGAAGAGGTCCGTTTCTTCGACGACGCCGCGCTCGCCGAACTGCGGCCGGGGCTCACGCAGCTGATCACCACCCGGGTGGTGCCGGAGTGGTGACCCTCGCTCCCGCACCCGCACAGGACTCGCCGGCGGTCGTGGCCGCCGGCGAGCCGGTGCACCGCGGCCGGCGTCGCTCCGGCGCCGGCCATCGGCGGATCGGAGCCTCCGGCGCGGGAATCGTCGTGTTCTCGGCGGCGGTTCTCGTGCTGCTCGGCGTGCCGGTCGGATCGCTCGTCCTCAGCAGCCTCGAGGCGGAGCCGGCGATGGCGCTGTTCGGGCACGAGGGTGCGTTCGCGAACTACGCGTACCTCTTCGCAGAGCCGACGAACCAGGAGATGCTGTGGCGGACCGCCCGGGTGTCGCTGACGTCGACCCTCGTCTCCGTCGTGGCCGGCTACCTCATCGCCTTCGCACTGCGGGGCATGGGTCGCCGTGCTCAGCAGTGGTGGACGGTCGTACTCCTCGCGTCCATGCTCACCGGCCCGCTCGTGACCGTGATCGGCTGGATGGGGCTGTTCGCCGCCGGCGGCATCGGCTACCAGGTCGTCAACGCGATCCCGGGCCTGTTCGGCGTCGAGCCGCAGCGACTGCTCCAGACGGAGTTCGCGATGACGGTCGGAACCATCCACTTCGTACTGCCGTTCGTCGTCCTCACGATCGCACCGGCCATGTCGCGGGTGTCGCGCTCCCTCGAGCAGGTCAGCCTGACCCTCGGTGCCGGCTGGTGGCGCGGCTTCCGCACCGTGACCTGGCCGATGACCCGCAACGCGACCTTCGGCGCGTCCCTGCTCGCCTTCACCCTCAGCATCGGATCGTTCGTCGCCGCGCAGTTCCTGGGCGGTGACCGGGTGCTGGTGGCGGCGACCGCCATCCGTCAGATGATCGCGACGATGACGCACCACCTCGCATCCGCCCTGGGCGTGATCGTCGTGCTGGCGTGCGTCGTCGCGCTCGTCGTTTACGTGCGCCTGACGGCCCGGGCGACTCGGACGAGCTCGTACCGGGAGTCCGGCACCGGCCCCGCCGTGCTCCTGCCCCGCGGCGTCTCGTGGGCCGTGCTCGGGACGGCGGGTCTGTTCCTCAACGCTCCGCTGCTGCTGACCGCGGTCCAGTCGGTCAACGCGACCAGCGCGTTCCCCGCCCCGTTCCGCGGCTTCACCCTCTATTGGTACGCGCAGTTCTTCGCGTACGAACCGTTCCGACAGGGCATCACCAACAGCCTGATCGTCGCGGTCACCGCCTGCGCGCTGGCATTGGCGCTGAGCCTGGCCGCCGGGCTCGCCGTCACGCGGGGTCCCCGGTGGTGCCGGTCGGCGATCGCGGCGGGCATCATGTCTCTGCCGAACATGGTGCCGCACATCGTGATCGGCCTCGCCCTGCTCCAGTTCGTCTCGGCGCTCGATGTGCCGATGGGGATGCCGGTGCTCATCGTCGCGCACACGTTGGTCGTCGCGCCCTACATCCTGCGCACGCTGCAGCCCATCGTCGACACCGTCGATCCGCGCTTCGAAGAGGCGGCCGCCACCCTCGGCAGCCGCAGCACCCGCACGTTCGCGCGGATCCTGGTGCCGCAGCTGCGGGCCGGTTTGGTGAGCGCGGGCCTGGTCGGTCTGACCCTCTCCTTCATCAACCTGCCGGTGTCGCTGTTCCTCGGCACCGCCCACACCCGCACCCTCCCGCTCGTCGTGTCGGAGTACATGACGTCGCAGCTCGACCCGATCGTCGCCTGCTACGCCGTGCTCCAGACGATCGTCGCGGTGCTCCTCCTGTCGCTGGGGCAGCGGTACCTCTCGCTGCGCCTCCTCTCCTGATCGGACACCTGCCATGACTGCCTTCTCCCTCGACGACGCCTGCATCGCCTACAGCGGCAACCAGGTCGTCCACGACGTCAGCCTCAGCCTGGGTGAGGGGCGGCTGCTCGCCCTTCTCGGTCCGTCGGGCTGCGGCAAGAGCACGCTGCTCCGTGCGGTCGCAGGGCTCCTGCCGCTCAGCTCCGGTCGCATCGTGTTCGGTGACCGCGACGTGACCCGGACGGCACCCCGTCACCGGAACGTCGGTCTGGTGTTCCAGGACCACCTGCTCTTCCCGCACCTCACCCTGCTCGAGAACGTCGCCTACGGACTCCGGTCGCGTCGGGCCCCCGGAGCCAAGGCTCGCGCCCTCGAGATGCTCGACCTGGTCGGCCTCGCGCACCGCAAGGACGATCACCCGTCGGATCTGTCCGGCGGCCAGTCGCAGCGTGTCGCGCTCGCGCGGGCGCTCGCCGTCGACCCGGCGGTCCTGCTGCTGGACGAGCCGTTCTCGGCGCTGGACGTCGACCTGCGTGCCGCGATGCGCGAGGAGGTTCGACGGATCGTGACCGAGGCGGGCGCGACCACCATCATGGTGACGCACGACCGCGAAGAGGCGATGGACATCGCCGACGAGGTCGCGCTGCTCTCCGACGGCCGGCTCGTCGAGCACGGCACCGTGCGGGACCTGTACGAGTCGCCCGAGAACCCCTACACGGCTTCGTTCTTCTCGCGCTCGAACCTGCTGCCCGCGGTCGCCACCGCATCCGGCCAGGCCTCGGTCCTCGGCTGGCGCACTCCCGTGCGGGGTTCGGCAGCAGGTGTGGGACCGGCGACCGTGGCCGTGCGGCCCGAGGCGTTCGCGGTGGGGGCGGTGGCCAGCGGCATCCCGGCCGTCCTGGAATCGGTGAAGTGGATGGGCGACCGGGTCGCGACGCGGTGGCGTGCCGTCGACGAGTCCGACCTGACGCTGCGGGTCAGTCTGACGTCGGAGCCGTCGGTCGAAGTGGGACAGATGGCGGGGCTGTCGTTCGCCGAGAAGGATGCCGTCCGCGTCGCATGAGCGTCACGGCACCACGTCTCGTCCGCCCGCTCATCCTCGGGACTTACGTACCGGCACTGCTGTTCGACCTCGGGATCGGCGCCGTCCTGCCGGTGATCGTCACGCGCTCGCTCGAACTCGGGACATCCCTGGTGGTCGCCGGGCTCATCACGGCGCTGCTCGGTTTCGGCAAGCTCGTCGCCAACATCCCGGCCGGGTGGCTCGCCGCACGGATCGGTGACCGCCGTGCGATGCTCATCGCGACGATGATCGCCCTCGCCGCGCTCGCCGTCGCGTGGCTCGTCGACGAGGTGGTGGTCTTCGCCGTCGCGATCGCTGTGACCGGGGCCGCCTGGGCCGTGTTCAACCTCGCCCGGCACTCGTTCCTCACCGACGTGGTCCCGTTCGAGCGGCGGGCGCGCGCCTTGTCGACGCTGGCCGGCGTGCACCGGATCGGTCTCTTCCTCGGGCCCGTCGTCGGTGCGGTCGTCGTCGCCATCTTCGGTGCGAGCGCGAGCTTCGCCGTCGCGATCGCCGCCGCGGCTGCGGCCTATTTCTTCGTCCAGTTCACCCCGGATCCCGAGGCCGTGCCGGCGCCGAGCACGCCGCCGGCGCCGCGAGTGGTCCCCGGCGGTCGCGGTCGAGTGTTCGCGACGCTCGGCACCTCGGTCCTCCTCATCGGAGCGGTCCGCGGCATCCGGACGACCGTTCTGCCGGTGTGGGCGGCTCACCTCGGTTTCGATGCGACCACGACGAGTGTGATCTTCGCGGTGTCGAACCTGCTCGACATGCTGCTCTTCTACCCGTCCGGCATGGTCATGGACCGATTGGGCCGGCTGTGGGTCGGCATCCCGTCGATGCTGGTGATGGCGGCAGCCTTCGGCCTGCTGCCGTTGACGTCCGACTTCTGGTCCTTCGCGGCCGTCGCCGCACTGCTCGGTGTCGGCAACGGGCTGGGCTCGGGCATCGTGATGACGCTCGGGTCGGATGTCGCGCCGCCCGGCCCCGCGCGGGCACGCCACCTCGGCCTGTGGCGCGTGTTCCAAGATGTCGGCGACACCGGCGGGCCGGCGCTCATCTCCGCCGGCGTCGCGGTCGGGATGCTGTCGGCGAGCGTCTGGATCGGCGCCGGCATCAGCGTCATCGCCGCCACGATGCTCTGGCGCTGGGTGCCGGATTACGTGCCAGTCGCCGCCCGCCCGCACGATCACGGCACACGTCGCGGTGCTCGGCGGCGCCGGAGCCGTCGGACGGTTCGTCGCCCACCCGTGGCGTGACGGCCCCCGACGACCTCCGGTGAGACACTGGAGCCTCGAACTCTCGGGGAGGCAACCATGGCACGGATGAGGATGCGGGCGGCCGGCGCATGCACCGGCGCGCTCGCCGTCGCGGTGCTGCTGCTCGCGGGCTGCGCACCCGAGCCCGTGCCGTCACCGACGGCATCCGTCTCTTCACCGGCACCGACCGCGTCGGCTCCGTCCCCGACGACCTCGACCCCCGCCTCGCCGACGCCGAGTGCGACACCGACCCCGGACGGTCCGCCGGCGACGCGTCCCGTCGAACCGCCGACGAGCACCGATCCGGATGCCGCGGGGATGGCCGGCACGCAGGCCATAGAGCTGTGCGCCGCCGAGCAGCGGAACGGATTGGGCGCCGGCGACACGCAGATCGGTGAATCGACGGCGTACGACCGGACGGTCGAGCCGCGGTGGTACGTCACGATCCTCGCCGAGAACGAGTTCGGTCAGTACTACCAGGAGTGCATCCTCGGCGGTCCTGCGGACGACCCGGAATGGGCGGTTGTGCAGCAGACACCGGAGGATCAGCTGACGAAGGCGCATATCGAGCAGATGCGCACGCAGAACGAAGGCTTCGACGAGGACCACTGACGGATACGGTGAGGCATGGCCATCACCGTTTTCCCTCCGCGCGACTTCGCCCTCGACCGGCAGCGCTGCCGCGTCCACGTCTACGACGTCGTCACCGGCACCGACCGAATCGTCTTCGAGACCGACGAGATCCTGCTCGAAGCGCCGAACTGGGCGCCCGAGGGCCTGCTCCTGAACGGCGCGGGAAAGCTGTGGTCGCTCGAAGCGGATGCCGACGGTGGCGACATCAGCGAAGTGCCGCTTCTCGGCATCCCGCCCATCAACAACGACCACGTGCTGGTGCCGGGGACGGGCGACATCCTGCTGTCGGCCAACGACGGACAGATCTACCGGGCGCCGCGCACCGGGGGAGAGGCCGTACGCGTCACGAATCCGGACGACCCGTTCATGCACTTCTTGCACGGGGTGAGCCCGGATGCCGCGTGGATCGCCTACACGGCGCTGTCGATCGAGGACGGACGGGTGCTGTCGGCCGACCTGCGCACGGCGCGCATCAACGGGTCGGATGACGAGCCGCTCACGACGGGCGAGGTCGCCGACGGCAGCGAGTGGGCGCCGGACGGGTCATGGATCTACCTGAACACCGAACAGTTCTCCGAGACTCCGGGGCATGCGCAGATCGCGCGGATGCACCGCGACCGGTCGCACATCGAGCAGCTGACGTTCGACGATCGGGTGAACTGGTTCCCGCACCCCTCGCCGACGGGGCGCGATGCGGTGTACATCAGCTTTCCGCCGGGAACGCACGGGCACCCGGCCGATCTCGAGGTCGAGCTGCGGCTCGTGCGGGGCGGGCGCTGGGGGCAGCCCGAGACCGTCGCGACAGTCTTCGGGGGGCAGGGGACGATCAACGTGAACAGCTGGACCCCGGACGGATCGCGGTTCGCGTACGTCGACTATCCGGTGGGGTGAGGCGGCGTCAGCAGTCGACCTCGGGGACGGGTTGATCGTCGAAGGTGACCACCGAGCGATGATCGAGCGGTCCGTCGAGTTCTGTGACCAGTGTCGCCGGCGAGGTGTCTGCCGGGTAGGCGCCCGAGCCCGTGAGATAAACCGAGAGGAAGACCTGCCCGAGCGTTCCGGCCTGGCGCGCCTCGGCGGACTCGACTCCGCGCCCGGACTCGTAGGTGATGGTGATCACCTCGGGGTCGTCGGAGCACATCGCGTGCCCGATGGCCGGGACCGCGCGCTCCCAGGTGGGAGCACAGGCGGACAGCAGCAAGGTCGTGGCCGCAAGGAGAATCGCGACGGCTCGACGAGACGACGCGTGGGGTCGTGTGGCAGGACTCACGAGCGCACGCTATCGGCCGGTGGAACCGCCGCGCTAGAACGGGATCTTGATAGGCAAGTGATCACGACCTCCCGGTGGGGGAGTTCCGCTGACTGACCGTCGTCGACCCGGCGTCGCCCGAGGGCACGCAGCTGTCGCTCGAGCCGAAGGGTCACCCCGCGGTGGTGCCGTTCACCGACGCGCTGCTCGAGGACGGCATCCCGTTCTTCGTCCTCGGTGTCGACGACGTGCCGGCCGAGTACGACCGGCTGACGGCGGCGGTGTGGAGTTCACGCAGCCGCCGGTGGATCACGGCCCGGTGACGACCGCGGTGTTCAGCGACACGGTCGGAACCTGCTGCAGCTTGCGGCGTTCAAGGGCTGAGGTCACTCGGCCGGCGGAGCGCCGGTGTCGATCTCGAGATAGCGCGGTTGCAGCGGAATGACGTCGCCCGGGTGGATGACCGGGGGCTCGGCGGCCCACTCGCCTGTCAGTGAGGTCAGGTAGTACAGATCGAAGCAGAAGCGGTCGCGGATGCTGCGCCAGTTGTCGTTCGCCGCGACGGTGTAGTCGATGAGGGTGCCGTCGGCGTCGGAGCGGCTCGTGCCCTTGGCGCCGTAGGCGACGCCGGTGTCGATCGGTGCGCCCGTGACGTTCGCGCGGGAGACGGGGGAGTTGTACTCAATCGGCTCCCAGCCGATGGACGCGACGATCGGATACCCGGTCTCGTCTGTCGGGCACGCGGGAAAGAGATAGCCCGATGCGCGGCGGGCATCGGCGAGCGACTCTTTCTGCAGGGCGATGTGCTCGCCTGCGATGAGCGTGGTGGCGTTCGGATCGTAGGTCTCGTAGAGCTGCTCAAGATCGAGGCAGAAGCGGTTCGCGACGCCCTGCAGGGTGTCGTTCACTGCCAGGACGTAGATCGTGGCGAGTCCGTCATCGTCGCGCTCGTACACCGCACCGTCCGCGCCGGTGCGGTGTCCAGTGTCGGCACGCTCCGGTGAGGCGGCGCAGGTCTCTCGGACCTGCTGCTGCTCGGCCCTCGCCTCGTTCGACACCTCGGTGACCGCCGGCGCGGCGGACGGTTCCGCAGCCGACTCCGACGTGTCGACCGTGCAACCGGTGAGAGCGGTGGTCACGATCGCGAGGACGGCGATGGTTGCCCAAGCGGATGCTGCGCTCCGACGTGTCATGTTCTGCGCGGCGCTCATTCCCGCACGCTATCGGCAGGTGGGGTGATCCTCAAACGATTCGAAGAACCCGATCCGCGAAGCGCTCGCCGATGAGGCGATGCGCCTCGGGGCTCGGGTGCAGCCGGTCGGGGAGCGGGTGGGCGGTGGCATCCGCTTCGCCGTAGAGGGCGAGGCCGTCGACGAGATGCAGGTGCGGGTCGTCGCGGTGCGCGTGGACGTCGGCGAGCGCGTCGCGGATGACGCGGAGCGTGAGGCGTCCGCCGGCGGTGTCGCCGGGGGTGCCGGCCGCGCCGAAGAGCAGGGTGCCGGTGGCGAACGAGTCGGGCTCGATGATGCCGGGCCCGGGGGTGTCTTCGTGGATGCCGCACCAGATCGGCGTGATGAGGTGCAGGGGCGTGTCGGGGTGGCCGTCGCGGATCGTGTCGAGAAAGCCGTGGACGGCCGGGACGAACGCGCGCAGCCGCATGGCGTCGGCGTTGACGACGTTGATGCCGAGCGCGACGCTGATGACGTCGGCCGGGGCGTCGCGGATGACGCGCGCCATGAACGGGTCGACCTGCGCGCTGCCGCCCACGCCCAGGTTGCGCAGGTCGAGTCCGGCGCGGCGGGCGGCGAGCGAGACCCAGGTGGAGCTCGGCTCGGTCGCGTTGGACCCCTGGCTGATCGAGCTGCCGTGGTGCACCCAGCGCGGGCGCTCGGTCGTGTCGGGCGAGGCGGGCGCGTCGGCGCGCAGCGCGATGAGTTCGATCGTCTCGTTGTGCGGCAGCCAGAGCTCGATGAGCTTGTCGCGCGGGTCGAGTCCGTCGACGGTGATGCGCTGCGCGGGTCCTTCGACGAGCTGACGGATGCCGGTGGCCGGGTCGGTGTCGAGGGTGTCGCCGCCGTCGACCTCGACGCTGGCGTGCAGGGCGCCGTCGATGCGGACGTCGACGCGTCCGCGCGGGCGCGAGAGTCCGCGCAGGGTGGCACGCGTCGAGTGCAGGTCGAGGTCGAGGCGGGATGCCGCGGTGCGCACCGCGATGCGTGCGCCGGCGGGCTGCGCCTCGACGCCGAGGAGTTGCGGCTCGGGGTACTGGGTGCGGACCCAGGCGGGCAGTCGGTGCGGGCGCAGGCCGCGGTCGGTGGGTTCGAGCTCGGCGAGCCCCTGGACGGTCGTGGTGTCGAGGGTGATGTCGATCATGCGGGGTCTTTCGTGGTCCAGGTGCGGAGGGCGCGGTCGAGGCCGTCGAGGGCGCGGTTCCAGGAGGTGTCGGTGGCTTCGTCCCGGTGGGCGAACGATGAGGCGGATTCGAGGGCGAGGTAGCCGGCGATGGTGGCGCTCGCGAAGCGGACCGCGTGGACGGTCTCGCTCTCGGGTAGCGCGTAGTCGCCGAGCGAGCCGACGACGAGCGCCGAGATGCGGGATGCCGCCGGCCCGGTGATCTCATTGCGTTCGACCGATTGCGAGATCATCGCCCAGCGCGCCGGGCGAGCGAACGCGTAGGCACGTTGCGCGTTCGCGAGGCCGCGGAGGGTGGGAGTGTCGCCGATGGTGTCGGCGAGCTCGTGGAAGACGGCGGCCTGGACGGCGCTGCGGAGCGCGGCGAGGTCACGGACGTGGGCGTAGAGGCTGGCGGTCTGCACGCCGACGCGTCGCGCGAGCGCCGACATCGAGAGCGCGTCGGGTCCGTCGTCGTCGATGAGGTCGAGCGCCGCCCGGGTGAGGGCGTCGGGGGAGAGGTTCGCGCGGGGCACGAGGAGTTAACCTACACCCTTTAGGTTTGAGGGTGGTGATTGCGGCCGGATCGTGATCCCTGACGCGGCACGGTAGCGGTACGTTCGGCGCGAGGGAAGGGGCGCGCACATGGTCGGCAGCGGGAAGCGATGGCGTGCCCTGCTGGGTCTGGTCGCGACGCTGGGCCTGCTCGCGGTCGGGGCAGTACCGGCATCCGCTGCTGAGGACAACACTCCCGCCGACGTGATCGCCGCCTTCTCGGTGGACACCGCGGTCGTGCTCGGGTCGGACGAGGCTGCCGGCCTCGGACGTCTCGCGGAGGCCGCATCCTTCGGCACCGTGCATCGGGTGCACGCGTGGAGCGCGTCGCTGATAGCGGGGAAGGCGAGCGACCCGGTGTCGGCGATGGACGAGTGGGTGGCGCCGATCCTGACCGCGTCGGGCGAGGCCGTCGGTGTCTATCGGGTGTGGCGTGAGACGCCGGATTCGGACGCGAGGTTCGCCGGCGTTGACGGGGATGCCGCGACCGCCGCGGCGCTCGCCGAGGTCGCGGCGGGCGTGATGCTCATCGAGGATCCGACGATCGCCGCCTGGTACACGCTCGACGCGGGTGTGGTGACGCCGGTCGGCTCGGCGCGATTCGACGACATCCGCGTCGCGACGCCGATCGACCGGGTGGCGGAGATCGTGTCGGCCCGGTTCGCGCAGAACGTGCGGGATGCCGCGCCCCCGGTAGGCCTCTCCTACGAGAGCTGGATGTGGGCCGGCATCGCGCTGCTGGTGACGGCAGCCATCGGGGCTGGTCTGGTGATGCTGCGGCGACGCCTGCCGGCGTGACAGACGGGCCGCTCGTGCGAGCATGACGGCATGACTCGTGACGACGATCTGCCGCGACTGCACAACCACGCTGTCGACCCCGCTGCGCTCGCGGGCGAGGGGGAACCGTTCCTCGATCTTGTGCGGCGGTATGGCGCGGAGCCGATTCCTGTTCCGGTGACGCACGGGTGGCGAATCCTCCGGCAGCACGAGGGGAGCGCCATCATCGGCGCACCGGCGGATGCTGACCGTCAGACGTGGTGGGTGGCGTCCGTCCACGACGGCGAGAGCGTCTGGCCCGAGGAGGCTCCCGCGCGACTGCGCGCGAGCTACGCCGAGCGTCGCCGCGGCTTGACGCTGCGCTGGCCGGCGGGCCAGCGGACGGACGCCGGGCCCGACGGTTTCGCGATCGACATCGTCAATGAGGGTGAGCAGCCGTGGGAGCCCGACGGCGACAGGTTCCACGTCGTGGGTGCGGTGACTAAGCCGAACGAGCCTCGAATGATGATGATGTGGATGGAGTCGGACGGGACGCCGGCAGTGGCGCTCGGTCCCGGCGAGTACGCGCGGGTCCCCGTCGTGATCGCGCAGGAGCCATGGGAGCAGCTGGAGTGCGGCGAGGCGACCCTGCACGCGTGGCTGGTGCCGCTGGACGTGAGGGCCGAGCCGCTGCCGATCACCGTCACGACCGCATCCATCGATGGCCTTCGTCGGGGTGAGAGGTGGAAGGATTCGGGCTGGTCGCTGCGGGAGATGACGGAGGAACTGAACCAGCAACGGGCGGTGTCGAGTGCGGCATCCCGCCTTCCGGACATCGTCGCCGCGCTCGGCGGGACGACGACGGACGACGAGGCTGTCACCGCGATCGCGGCGCGCCTGGAAGTCGACGAGTCGGCGGCGGGCGCGATCTTCAACGCGTTCTTGCGGGACCTGCACCCGGCTTCCGCGGAAGATCGATGCGAGCGGATCGCTGATCTCGAGCGGATGGTGGAGCAGGAGCGCAACGTCGCGGAGTGATTTCCGTCGCGAGGGGGAGGCTCGCCGCTCGCGGCCCGGCTTAGCCTCGAACCGGGAAGGAGCGAGCCATGACGGAAGAGAAGTCCGAGGCACCTGTCGCGGTCTGGTACTTCATCGGAGCGACGTTCGCTGGGGTGGCGCCGGTGCTGTTCTTCAACGGCGCGGAGTGGTGGGTGAAGCTGCTGTTCATCCCCGTGGCGTTCGCCTTGATCGTGGCGGGGTTCGTGCAGTTGCGAGGCGAGGCCGGGTGGGGCAAGAGCGAGGGCGAGCAGCCGCCTACGGACTGACGTCAGGACTGTCCGGGCTCCCAGGGGAACGGGTTGAAGATGAAGTTCTCCTGCAGCGTGAAGTCGCCCTGGCGCATGCCGCTGTAGACGCCGTCGTACCAGTCCTGCGGCGACGTGCCCTCGTAGTTGTTGGGGAACGCGTCGGACAGGTACGCGTCGTGGATGACGTCGAGGTAGCCGATCGCCGCATCCTCGTCACCGCGGTCGAACGCCGCTCGGGCGGCGTCGACGTTGGCGTACTCGAAGTAGCTCCAGATGCGGTTGGCAGTGACGACCTCGGCCCAGTTCGGTCCGTCCTGGGGGCGGTCGTAGTAGCCGGGGTCGACGGGGAAGGAGTAGCCGGCCGGGAGCGCGAAGGGGAACGCCGTCGCCGCGTCGCGGTAGTACTCGAGGATGCCGTCGACGTCGCGGTGCAGCATGTGGTGCGGGTTCGCCTGCATGTAGGTCTCGGCGTACTCCGCGGGGGAGACCGGGTTTGAGGGGAGGGCCTCCCAGTCGGGAGCGTTGGGGCCGGGGGCTCCGGCTGACTCGGGCGCCGGAGCGGTTGCAGCTGGCTGCTCGCTCGTCGCGACGATCCCCACCGCCGAGCATGCCGTGAGCGATCCGGTCGCCAGGAGAGCCGTGGTGGCGAGGGCGAGGAACGTCGAGGTACGGCGCATGGGGGGCAGTCTGTCAGACGGGGCGGCGGAGTACATCGCCCGATGAGGTGAAGTCGTGCTGACCGCCGTTATGTCCTGGTGCGCTCTCGCGGGCGTTCGGGTGTGCTCGGGGCGTGGCGCTTTCCCGATCCGGCGCTGGTCGATAGCCTCGACTAACTCGAACCAATGGGGGAAACAATGGAGTTTCAAGACCGCTTGAGTGCGCTCGCCGTCAAGGTAGAAAACCAGGCGTCAGCAATTGGCACAGAAGAAGCGACGAAGAATGCGTTTGTGATGCCGTTCATCTCGACCATCCTCGGGTACGACGTCTTCGACCCTCTCGAGGTCGTGCCCGAGTTCACCGCTGACGTCGGTATCAAGAAGGGCGAGAAGATCGACTACGCCATCATGCGAGATGGCGAAGTTCAGATCTTGATCGAGTGCAAAGCGTCGACGGGCGCGCCGAAGATCGAGCACGCCTCGCAGCTCTTCCGCTACTTCGCCACCACCAACGCGCGCATTGCCGCACTCACGAACGGCGTGATTTGGCAGTTCTTCACCGATCTCGACGCCCCAAATCGAATGGACGCTAAGCCCTTCCTTGTGCTGGATCTGCTCGACATCGACGAGACGTTGATCCCTGAGGTACAGAAGCTCAGCAAGGACAACTTCGACCTCGAATCCATCATCAACGCCGCTGAGGAGCTGAAGTATGTGGGGGCTCTCAAGCGGGAGATCGCAGCGCAGTTCCGCGAGCCCAGCGATGATTGGATCAAGTACTTCGCCCAGAAGGTCTACGACGGCTCGTACACTCAACGCGTTCGCGAGCAATTCACGACTCTGGTGACAAAAGCTGCCCGACAGTTCCTCAACGAAAGCGTCAACGACCGCTTGAAGACGGCCTTGGGTGCGGGTGTCGGTGTCCGGGTTCCGACCGAGACGCCGGCAGTGACCAGCGAGCCGGTCGTTCAGGATGACCTGGACCGAGACACCGAGATTGAGACCACTCTTGAGGAACTCGAGGGCTACCAGATCGTCAAGGCAATCGCGTGTGGCGAGACGAAGCCGCAGCGGGTGACTCACCGTGATGCCAAGAGCTACTTCGCAGTCCTGCTCGACGACAACAATCGCAAGCCGCTCGCGCGCCTGCACTTCAACGGAAAGCAGAAGTACCTGGGTCTGCTGGACGAGGCGAAGGTCGAGACGCGGCATCCGATCGAGACGCTCGACGAGATCTACGAGTACGCCGACGCCATCCGCGAGGCTGTCGTCCGGTACCGCTGACCCTCGGGGAACACGCTGATAGCGTCGGTCCGGTGACTAGTGAGCAGGTCAAGCGTGCGCTGCACGAGTTCGTAGAGGAGCGCGACTGGGCCCAGTTCCATTCGCCGGCCAACCTCGCGAAGAGCGTTTCGATTGAGGCCGCCGAACTGCTCGAATGCTTCCAATGGAGTGATGACGCCGATGCCGATCGGGTCCGGGAAGAACTTGCGGACGTCGTGACGTACTGCATCCTTCTCGCCGACAAGCTGGGTCTTGATCTCGATGAGATTGTGCTCGAGAAGCTTAGGGCGACAGCGCTGAAGTATCCCGTGGATCGCGCGAAGGGGACCAGCGCCAAATATGACGCCCTTTGAAATCGAGCGCCTCCCGTTCACGAAAAGCGCTGCGGATGCGTGGGCGCAAGCAGATGAGCGTCGGCGTAACTGGCCGGTCGTTTATGTGCTCGATGGTGCGGGTAAGGCGGGTACCTCGTCGGTGTATGTGGGGGAGACCGTCAATGCAGGATCCCGGATGCGGCAGCATCTCGCGAGTCCCTCGAAGGTGAACTTCCGCCAGGTCCGGGTGGTCTTCGACGAGACCTTCAACAAATCCGCGTGTCTCGACCTTGAGTCGCATCTGATCAGATGGCTGGCCGGCGATGGCCAGTTTGAAGTCGCGAACGGCAACGAGGGGATCGTCGACGCTCGATACTACGAGCGCGAGATCTATCGCGAGAGCTTTGCCGACATCTTCGACCGGCTCCGCATGGAGGGCTTGTTCCGCCAGACGATCCCCGAGATCGAGAACAGCGACCTCTTCAAGCTGTCGCCCTTCAAGGTTCTCACTCCTGAGCAGGCCAGCGCCGTCGAGAACATCCTCGAGGGTCTCTTCCAGGACCTCGCTGTCGGAGGGACCTCGACGAGCGTCATCGAAGGACACCCCGGCACGGGCAAGACGATCGTCGCGATCTATCTCATGAAGCTTCTGGCAGACATTCGCGACTACGACTCTGCGGTCGACTTCGAGCCCGATTCGGTATTCGCCGAGCACTTCGTTCACGAGAACCGAGAACTGCTCCGTGACCTTCGCATCGGCATCGTTGTGCCGCAGCAGTCGCTTCGCGAGTCGATCAAGCGGGTCTTCCGGAAGACGCCGAAGCTGAGCCAGGCGCAGGTGCTCACGCCGTTCGATGTGGGCGCGGCGGCTGAGGAGTGGGACATCCTGCTCGTCGACGAGACGCACCGGCTGAACCAACGAGCGAATCAGTCATCCGGGGTGAACAACAAGCGGTTCTCAAGCATCAACCAGGACCTGTTCGGCGCGGACGATCTGTCGAACACTCAGCTCGACTGGATACGCGCAAAGAGTCGGCACCAGATATTCCTGCTGGACGCGGAGCAGACGGTGCGGCCCGCCGACCTACCGCTTGCCACACTCCGCGGGATCCTCGAGCGCGCGAAGGCGGACAACCGAGCCTTCCACCTAATGACCCAGATGCGTGTCGCCGCGGGGTCGGACTACGTAGCGGGCATCCGTGCTCTACTTCGTGGCGAGCCGTCGCCCGATGCATTGCGTGGGCTCGGAGACTACGACCTGCGCTTCTTCGACGACCTCGGCGAAATGCGTCGCCAGATCCTCGCCAGGAACGAGGAACACGGGCTCGCACGACTTCTCGCCGGATACGCGTGGAAGTGGCGGAGCCGAAAGGACGGATCTGCCTTCGACATCGAGATTGACGACGTCCTACTGCGGTGGAACAGCACCGACAAGGACTGGATCAACCAGCCGACGTCGGTGAACGAGGTCGGCTCCATCCACACGGTGCAGGGTTACGACCTGAACCATGCGGGTGTGATCATCGGTCCCGACCTTCGGTTCGACACGGTGAGCGGACGGCTTGTCGTTGATCGCGCGTCGTATCACGACACCAAAGGCAAGGAGAACAACAAGCAGCTCGGCGTCGTCTACTCCGATGACGACCTGCTGACGTTCATCCGCAACATCTACGGGGTCCTGCTCACGCGCGGGATCCTCGGAACGTACATCTACGTCTGCGACCCGGCCCTGCGCGAGTATCTGAGGGCGCAGATGCCTGTCAGCGAGTGACCGGGCGGTCGTCTCTCACTCGCAGGTCTCGAACACGTACGCCGGATCGTCCGGAGTAACGAGATCCCGGTCCCGCAGTACGACGGATGCCGGTGTCTCCGGGTCGTCGCAGATCTCGTCCCACGGGCGGGGGAGGTTGTCGGTGTACTCGATGGCGAGGACGTGATCGCCGTAGACATCGGTGTAGGCGGAGCACTCCTCGTAGGCCGCGCACTCCTCGACGACGGCGAAGTCGAAGCCGGCGCGCGAGTGGAGGAAGGGGGCATCCTCCGCGGCGTTCTTCTGTCCGGCGGCGAGTCCGACGTCGTGTGCGGTCTCGACGAGCAGAGTCGCGAGGTCGAGCGCGTCGTCGCGGTTGAGGGCGCCGTCGGTGCGGGTGTAGGTGTCGAGGTTGTCGAACTCGACAGCGTCGAATCCGTCGGACGCGCAGTCGCGGATCCACGGCCCGACGACCGTCGCGATCTCGTCCGCTTTGCGGGTGTCGAGGATGACCTCGTCCGGCCAGTCCGGGTCGATGACAGGCTCGCCGTCGTCATCGCGGAGCAGGAGATCGTCCGGCCAGGCATCGAGCTCACCCGGCTGCGTCTGGAAGCCGTTGACGTAGCAGACGGAGTAGAGGTCGTCGACGGATGCCGCGGCACGGTCGCGGACCACGATGTCGACGCCGTCGGGCGGGTCGTAGGCGCCACCGAGCTGGTAGTCGAGTTGACCTCCGGCGGGTGGCAGCTGCGGTCCGGCGGGCGGGTCGTGCGGCGGAGGTGACTCACCGGCGCAGCCGGTGAGCAGCAAAGCTGTGGCGGCGAGCGGGAGAAGTGCGCGCCGGACGTTCATGTCGCGAACCTACCTGACGCCGGGGGATCGGTAGACTCGACGGGCCAGCCTCTGTAGCTCAATGGAAGAGCAGTTCCGTCCTAAGGAAACGGTTGGGGGTTCGAGTCCCTCCAGGGGCACAGTTCAATTCGAGGAACGCTCGAGGCCTCTCAGCTGCTCCCATGACGCGTGAAGGTGACGTTCAGGGGCGGCACACTTACGCTCCGCCCGCGGTACCCGCGGCCCGTCCGGCTTGCGACCGATGAGGCGCGCTCTGATTCACCGATAGATTTGGTGAGAGTCGGTAAGGCTTGTGTTGGCGCGGGTAGGGGAATCGATGGACTTGGGTAAGGGCGGCCAGGACGCGTCTAGCAATCGCCGAGGAGTCGAAGCTTCAAAAGGCAGCGCCTCCGTCTCGAATCGCAATCTGAAGGGCATCGAGGAGCTTTCAGAAACTCGGTATCTGCGCAGCATCTGGTCGTCCGAGATCAGCAAGCAGTTGAACGACCTAAAATTCAGCTCCCACAATTTTGTGGTTGACCCGCTCCAAGGCGCTGTCATCGCAAGGAATATCGATGACTTTATAGGTCAGCTATCGCGGGACTTGAAGTCTGGGGCATATGCGCCCGGTCGCGGCGTGATCATCAGGTCCGCCAAGAAGCTAGGCATCTCTCGGCCGGTGTGCGTCCTTCATCCTCGAGACGCTCTCGTCTATCGAGCGATCGTCAAGCTCGCAGAAGGCGAGCTACTCAGGGGCGTGCCCTCGTGGGTGGCGTTCCAGCGCGCTGACAAGGGCAGTTCCGCCGAGGATGACACAGAAAGCTTAGATTGGTTCGAGCGGTGGATGCGACATGAAGGTATGCTCCCGAATTTGCTGGAGCGGGACGATATAAATTTCGTCGTTCAGTCAGATATTTCGAACTTCTTTCCTTCTATCAGGCTTGAAGTTGTTCGCGAGCACCTTTCGAACAATACCAGTCTGGATCGAACTCTGGTAAGGCTTTGCTGCCAGATAATTTCTGCTGTGCATCCACGAACTGCGTACGCGGACGATTCGTTTCTCGGCCTGCCGCAGGAGGCACAAAACACTTCCAGGGTAATCGCGCAGGCAGTTCTAAAGCCGATTGACACCGAGTTTGCGGACCTTGGGAAAGATGGGCGCTACTCACGCTTCATGGATGACGTCCTCTGGGGAGTGGAGACGAGCGAGGAGGCTCATCGCATTCTCGCTCGATTTCAGCTGAGGCTTGAAGCGTTAGGACTTTATCCGAATGGGTCTAAGACGCGGATCCTCTCGAAGTCCGAATTCATTGAGTCTTACATGATCTCGAGCAACGCAGAACTCTCTCGAGTCGACGACCTTGTCGAGCCTCTTTTTGATCATGGGCGGCTTGTGAAAGACGTTCCGGCCGAGCTGGCCGAAGAAGTGGTCCAGCTTGCTTCCAAACACCGCACCTTACCGGTAAGGCCCGACCGTTGGTCGAGAGTAACGAGGCGCTTCTACACAATCCATCGGAGGCTTGGGTTACCCGATATGGCGGCGGACTGGGCGACTGATCTAGCCGACGACCCGGGGGGTGCGGCGACCTACTTCGAATATTTCCGATCGTGGCCACTGACGAAGGATGGACTAAACACCGCTGGTGCCGCTGTGGACGGCTATTTCGGTCTATATGCGGATGTTGAGGTGATGTTTGCCGAAGCGGTAGCTACGGCACCGGTGGCAAAGGACGAGGAGCTTTGGTCGTGGATTTTTGACTATGCTGCGGATCGCTTCAAGAGATCGGCGACCGGCCCGGGGAAGGATTCGAACCTCGCATCTCTCTGGTACCTCACGGCTTTCAAATATGGCAACTTCCAGCAGAGAGCCACGGTCTCGGATAAGGCCGTGAAGTGGTGTGCCGCCAGCATGCCTGAGGTTGTGGTTCAAGTAGCTGCCGTGGATGCCAAGATCGACCTTTCGGCTGTCCTGCCGGCCGCGCAATATGGGCCAGAACAGGTAGTGGCAGCGGATTTCCTCCGACGCCTAGATAGGAAGGACGCGCAAAGCCTTAACGTCGTTCTGAATCAGTTGACCCCCAGGCCGCTCTTGGCTCCGCTTCGGTTCGTCGTTCGTCCTCGCTCGTTGCAGCTCTTGGACCGGGCTGGGGGTCTGCGCGGACTCCGAGACGGTAGGTCAAAGAAGTGGCTTGCAGACCTCGAATCGAATGAGCCCCGGCTGCGAGATCACCGTGTTGAGTACCTATTGTCGGTGTGGACCTGAGGGAGTCACACTTAGCCTCCGCTGAAGCGCGGCACCCGTTGGTCTACGATTCGCACGGAAGGCCCAATAGAGGAGGCGAGAGTGATCGACACGATCTTCAACGCACTGCGCGTCGTCTTTGAGGTCTTCGGGATTCTTATCACCGTCGACCCGTCGTTGAGCGGCTCGGGTCTCACCATCGCGCTACTCGCGCTCGTCGCCACCACGCTGGCGCTCCTCGCAACGGCGCTCCACGCAGCCGCTCGAGGATCCGCCCCGCATCCCACCCGCCGTATCGAGCTCGTGGCGCCGCTGGCGCAGAGCGATCCCGATGCACCGGGGCACGTCCGCCGTCGCGGGCCCGGTCAGGTGACTGCGGCCGCGTAGCGTCGAACCGTCCGGGCACCGGGTGCCCGGGCATCCGTTCGCGGCCGATCAGCCGACCCTGATCGCTCCGACGAACGGAACCCCGTGGACATCACCACCCTGCCTGTCATCTCCACCCTGCTCGACCTCGCCTCCCGCGGCCTCCTCGGCCTGACCTCGCTCCTCACCCCGTGGACGGGAGCGTTCGCGGGCGCGCTCGCTATCGTGCTCGTGACCCTCTTGGTGCGGGCGGCGCTCATCCCCGCCGGCATCGCCCAAGCCAAAGCCGACCAGGCGCGGATGCGTCTCGCGCCGCGGCTGCGCGAGATCCAGACCCGCTACCGCGGCGACCGGGAACGCCTGCAACGCGAAACCATGGCGCTCTACCGCTCCGAGAACGTGTCGCCGTTCGCCAGCTGCCTGCCGATCCTCATCCAGGCGCCGATCGTCGGCCTGCTGTACTCCGTGTTCGTCCACGCGAGCATTGCCGGTCACGCCAACGAGCTGCTGTCGCAGACGCTGCTCGGCGTCCCGCTCGGCACGAGCCTGATCCACGCCGTGTCGACCGGAACCGCCGGCCTCGCGACCTGGCTGGTGATCGGATGCCTCGTGCTGGCGATCGCGGCGGTGGGGGAGATCACGCGGCGGGCGTTCCGGGTCGAGCCGGTCGAGGGGGTGCCGGGGGCGGCGCTGGGGATGCTGCGGTTCGCGACGGCGGTCGTCGCGGTGTTCGTGCCGGTCGCAGCGGGGGTGTACCTGCTGACGACGGTGACGTGGACGCTGGGGCAGCGGGTGGTGTTGCGGCGGGTGTATGGGTGAGCCACGACCCCAGGACTGCCCGCTATGCGACACTGCGATCGTGCGGACTCTCTACGCATCCGACCTCGACCGTACGCTCCTGCGCTCGGACTCCTCACTCGGACCCGAGTCGGTGCGCCTGTTGAACCACGTCATCCGGGAGGGCGTGCTCTTCACGTACGCGACCGCTCGCTCGCACCTCAGCTCTCGACGCGCGACACAGCAGCTGGAGTTGCAGCTGCCGGTCATCACGTACGGCGGAACGATCACCGCCGATGCCGACACCGGGCGGGCCCGCGATCTGCACCGTCTCGGCGATGACGCCGTGACCGGAGTGCTGAACGAGTGTCGATCGAGGCCCGACGCCCAGCCGATCCTGCACACCTACGAGGACGGCCGAGACTGGGTGAGGTGGCGGCCCGAGCACATGACCGCCGGCACCCGCGCGTTCCTGGGCAGCCGCCCGCAAGACCCCCGACTGCGACCCATCACGACAGAGGACCCGCTCGACCGGCGATCCGTCTTCTACATCTCGATCCTGGCGGAGCGCGACGTCCTCGGGCCGATGCGCGAGTCGCTTGGTCCCGCGCTGGCGGGAGTCGCCACCTTCCTGAGCGTCGATCCGTCGACGCCGGGACTCGATTGGCTCGAACTCCACAGCGAGGACGGGACGAAGGCCCGCGCTCTGCAGCGCCTCATGACGCAGACCGGCGCCGACCGTCTCGTCGTCTTCGGCGACAACGAGAACGACCTGCCGATGTTCGCCATCGCCGACGAGTCGTACGCCGTCGCGAATGCGATCCCGTCGGTGAGAGCGGCAGCCACCGGGGTCATCGACGACAACGATTCTGACGCGGTCGCACGCTGGATTGCGCACGACGCGAAGATCTCGATGCGGTAGCGCAAAGGGCGTGCGTGATTCGCATCCCAAACCGATGTCGGAGGCCCTCACCACAATGGGAGTATGACCACCTGGCACGGCACGATCGGCACGCGGGAGCGACTCTCGCCCCTCGCCGACATCGCGCACGAGGCGGTCATGGCCGAGAAGCTCCTCACTCAGGCGCAGATCGTCCAGCTGCAGGTGCTCGCCCGCGCGGGCGAGCTCGCCGAGAAGCAGGCCGCCGATTCTCCCGCTCGCGTGAAGGCGCACGACATGGCGCTGCGTGCGATCGCCGCCGAGCTCGGTGGGCTGATGCGGCTCACCGACCGCGCCGTGCAGCGCCGCATCACCCAGGCCCGCACGATCGTCGAGGACTACGCCGCGTCTCTCGAGGCGTGGCGCGCCGGAATCATCACCCGCGGACACGTCGACCTCATCGTCGAGGCGGGCGCCGACCTGCCCGCCGACATCCGCCTGCCATTCGAAGCCGTCGCGATCCAGCGGTGCCGACGCGACACCCCCAACCGGGTGCGCGCCGAGATCGAGATGCTCGCATTGCGGATGCACCCGCGCACCTTCACCGAACGCCACCAGGATGCCGCGGCCCGCCGCGCCGTGCGCCTCATCCCCGGCCGCGACGGCATGAGCGACCTCGTCGCGACGCTCCCGACCGTCATCGCCGAAGGCATCCACGACCGGCTCACCCGCCAGGCCCGCGCCGTCATCGACACGCGGGCCGAACGCTCCAGCGACGTCGTCGACACCGACGGCCGCACCACCGACCAGGTCCGCGCCGACGTGTTCGCCGACCTCCTCCTCGCCGGCACCCCGGCCCTCGACGACACCCGCGACACCACCGCCGGTCCGCTCGGCGCGATCCGCGCCCACGTGCAGGTCGTCATCCCCGCCCTTGCCCTCTCCGGCGCCGAGGTGCCCTGCGACCTCGTCGGGCGCACGCCCATCGACGCGGCCACCGCCCGGCGCCTCGCCGGCGACACCCCCTCGTGGGAACGCCTCGTCACCGACCCCATCACCGACACGGTGCTCGCCGTCGACACCTACCGGGTGCCGCATCCGCTCCGCCGTCACCTCCGCGCCCGCGACCAGCACTGTCGATTCCCCGGATGCCGCGTCCCCGCCATCCGCTCCGAGATCGACCACACGCACGACCACGCCCTCGGCGGGCGCACCGAGAGGTCGAACCTCGCCCACCTGTGCCAGCGGCACCATTCGATGAAGCAGTTCACCGCGTGGAAGGTCCGACAACTCGGGGGTGGAGTCCTCGAATGGACCTCACCCCTCGGCAGGATCTACCGCGAAGACGCACCCACCCCGGCCGTCGCGTTCGCCCCTGCCAGGCGGAAGCCCCACAGCCAGGATCCGGCGCCGTTCTGATCCCCGCCGTTCCGAGATCGCAGACGCACGCAAGGCCGCGCCGCGCGACGAGGGGGCGCGCCGGAACCGCGACATCGAGGAGAATCCCCGACTCCGCGCGGCGTGAACCGTCCCCACACGTTCACGCCGCACGGCATCCGTCGATGTGTCGCGCGGGGCGGTCCATCCCCCAGAAGCCACGCCGCACGGCATCCATCGTCATTGTCGAGCTATGTCAGCGTAGGGAGGCGCGTCAACCGCTCGCGATGGGGAGTCCTCCCCATTGCGCGTCCGCGGACGACCTCTCTCAGGGCAGGATGCTGTCCACGTACCCGCCGTCGACGCGCAGCGCGCCACCCGTCGTCGCCGACGCCAGCGGCGACGCGAGGTACACGACCATGTTCGCGATCTCCTCGGGCTCGATCAGCCGGCCGATCAGCGACTGCGGACGCGCAGTGCGCATGAACTCGCGCTGCGCGGCCTCCCAGTCCAGCGACCGGTCGACCATCTCGTACACGAAGTCCTCGACGCCCTCGGTGTGCGTCGGCCCGGCGATCACCGAGTTCACCGTCACCCCTGTGCCCGCCGCCGCCTTCGCGAACCCCCGCGACACCGCGAGCAGTGCACTCTTCGACGCGCCGTAGTGGATCATCTCCTCGGGGATGACGATCGCCGAGTCGCTCGCGATGTTCAGCACGCGACCCCAGCCGCGCTCCACCATCCCGGGCAGCACCAGCCGCGTCAGTCGCGCCGCGCTCACGACGTTCACCTCGAAGAACCGCCGCCACTCGTCGTCGTCGATCTCGAGCGCCGGCGTCGACCCGAAGATGCCGAGATTGTTGACGAGGATGTCGACGGCACCCGCGGCATCCACCAGCGCCTGCGCACCCTCGGCCGACGTCACGTCCGCCTCGACGCCCCGCACCGGGAGGCCGCTCAGCGACGCGACCGCCTGCGCCACGCGCTCCGCGCTGCGCCCGTTGATCACGACGTCGGCGCCCGCCTCGGCCAGCCGCCGCGATATCGCGAGCCCGATGCCCTGGGTCGAGCCGGTCACCACCGCGGTCTTGCCCGTAAGGTCCAGCGTCAGTCCGTCAACCATGGGATGTCCTCTCTCGCACGTCCTTCGATGCTCGCAGACGCACGCGGCCCCGGCGCCGCGCAGCGGTGGCACGCTGGAAGGGTGACGTCCGCTCCGCCCTACATGACCCGCATCCGCGGTCGCGTGCTCACCGCCCTCGCGGGCGACCCGACCGGCATGGCACCGTACGTCCGCTCCCTCGCCGACGGCGACGACGCCGGATACTTCGCCGAGAACGGCCCCGCCTGGACGGTCCACGCCGGCATGGGCACCCTCGTCGCCGGCATCCGCGCCCTGCTCCTGCAGGCCCTCCACCCGGGCGCCCTCGCCGGCGTCCACGACTGGTCGCGCTACCGCGACGACCCGATCGGGCGCCTCACCGGCACCGTCCGCTGGGTCATCACCCTCACCTACGGCTCAACGGAACAAGCGGATGCCGAGACGGCCCGCGTCGGTCGCTTCCACCGCCGCGTGCAGGGGGAGTACGTCGCCGGCGACGGTTCCGCCCGCACCTACACCGCCGAGCAGACCGACCTCGTGCGCTGGGTGCACCTCGCCTTCACCGACGCGTTCCTGCGCAGCCACCAGGCCTACGGCGGCCCGATCCCCGGCGGACCCGACGGCTACGTCGCCGACTGGGCCACCGCCGGGCGCCTCATGCGCGTCACCGACCCGCCGCTCACCGACGCCGCGCTCCGCCAGGAGATCGACGGATTCCTCGACCGCGGCGAGCTGCGCCGAGACGAGCGCGTCGACGACGTCGTCCGCTTCCTCAAGAAGCCCCCGTTCACCGGGATGATGGGCGTCGCCTACCGTGTGCTCTTCGCCGCCGCGGTCGCGACCTTCCCGCCGCGCATCCGACGGATGCTGGGCCTGCGGCGCTCGTGGCTGCCGGTGAAGACCGCGACCCGCCTCATCCTTCGCGTGACCGAGCGGGCGCTGGGCTCCGGCCCCCGCGCGCAGGACATGGCGCGGCTGCGGTTGCGGCGGCTCGGGCTCTGACGCCACGGCACTGGATGCCACGCGGCGCGTCCGATAGCGTGCGGACATCGACGAAGGGGATGCCGCAATGCCGCAGTACGCCGTCCTGATCTACACCGACGACTCCGCGCACGCGCTCGACGCGTCCGACGAGCAGCTCGCCGAGCCCAACGGCCACGGCGACGAGCTCGCCGCATCCGGAACGATGCGTGCCGCCTTCGCCTTCACGCCGCGCGCGCTCGCCCGATCCGTCCGCGTCGGCGGAGTCAGCGACGGGCCGTTCGTCGACGCACCCCAGGTCGTCGCCGGCGTCTACGTGATCGAGGCGCCGGACGAGGATGCCGCCCTCGCGATCGCCGCCACGAACCCCGCCATCCGCGGCGACTCCGGCGTCGAAGTCAGGCTCATCCACAGCGGCACCTGACGCCGCATCCGAGCCACACCTCGCCGGGATCGTCAAGACCGGCCCCGACGGCGCGAGAAGGTGTGACACTCGCTTGATGCGCACCATCGTCAACACCGGAGCCAGCGACGGCATCGGCGCCGCGGCATCCCGTCAGCTCGTGGCCCGCGGCCACCGCGTCGTCCTCGTCGGCCGGTCACCGAAGAAGACACGAGCCGTCGCCGCCGAGCTCGGCACGCCCTACCACCTCGCCGACTTCGCCGACCTCGCCCAGGTGCGCCGCCTCGCCGACGAGCTCCTCGCCGCGTACCCGCGGATCGACGTGCTCGCCAACAACGCGGGCGGGATCTTCGGCCCCCGCACCCTCACCACCGACGGCTTCGAGCAGACGTTCCAGGTCAACCACCTCTCGCCGTTCCTGCTCACGAACCTGCTGCGCGAGCGACTGGTCGAGAGCGAGGCATCCGTCATCCAGACCGCGAGCGCCGCCGCGCGAATCTTCTCGCGCTTCGACGTCACCGACCTCAACGCCGCGCGGCGCTACTCGGGTCGCGTCGCTTACGGCAACGCCAAGCTCGCGAACATCCTGTTCACCCGCGAACTACAGCGCCGGTGGGGGAGCGACGGGGTCTCGGCCGCCGCGTTCCACCCGGGCGTCGTCGCGACCGGCTTCGCCGGCAACCTCACCGGACCGTTCCGTTGGATGTACCACAACCCGCTCGCCAAGCGGCTGCTCACGACGACCGACGAGGGCGGCAAGCGCCTCGTCTTCCTCGCCGACGGCACCCCGCGCGAGGACTGGCTGCCCGGCGCCTACTACGAGAACGACCGCGTCACGAAGACGCACCGGCTCGCCACCGACCCGCGCCTCGCGCAGGAGCTGTGGGAGCGGAGCGCGGAGATGGTCCGGCTCGCCTGACGAAGCGGCGTCGGCCGGGTCAGACGAGCTTCTCGAACACCATCGTCGCCTGGATGCGATCGCCGCCACCGAAACCGGTGCTCGTCGACGACGACGTCGAGATCGTGTGCAGGCGATAGCCGAGCGCGGCCTGGTTGTTGATCGCGGCTTCGAGCTCGATGAGGTTGTTCGACCCGGCGCCCCACATCTTCTCCTTGAGCACCACCTGCAGCACCACGTAGCTCATGCCGGCAGGCGCCTGCCGCGGCTGCGCGCCCGCCGCGGCGCTCGCCTGGGCGTTCGCGACGAAGCCCGCGAGACCGCCCGCGGGCGGAGGAGGCGGCTGCGTCCGATCCGTCCACGCGGTGCCGTCCCACCAGCGCATCGTCCCGGAACCGTCGTCGTACCAGCCTTCAGAAGCGTCGCTCATGTCGTCACCGTAGTGGTGCACGGCGTCCGCGGTGAAGAGTCAGACGGAGCCGGGCGCGCCGATGAGCCACGCCATGAGCGCGATCGTCGTGATCAGCCCGGTGATCGCGGCGACCGCACCGAGCGAGCCACCGATCAGCGCGGGCGGCTTCGACTGGCCGCGCGTCAGCGCTAAGACACCGAGCGCGAACGCCGACAGCCCGAGCAGCAGGCCCACCCACGGGATCAGACCCGTGAGGAACGCAAGGATGCCGACGATCAGTGTCGCGATCGCGAGGCCGTTCTTCGGCGTCGTCTGCTGCTGCGTCATCGTGTCTCCCTCTCGTCGAGCTCGACCGTCGTCAACAGCTCGAGCTGGCGGCGCAGCGTCCCGACGATGTCGGTCGCGTCGGGGTCGTGCATCCACTGCACCTGCAGACCGTCCCAGAGAGCCAGCGTAGACACCGCCGCGAACTCGGCGTCGACGCCCGGGCGCAGCAGCCCGGCATCCGCCATCTCGCGGAAGGCGCCGGTGAACTCCGCTCGCACGCGTGCGTAGCGGAGGAAGAAGTACTCGTTGCTCGGATGCTCCGGCGTCGCCGACTCGGCCGAGAGAAGCGTGTAGAGCTCGACGATCCCCGGGATCTTCTCGTTCGCGCGCGCGAGGCGCAGGAACGCGGCGGGGGTGTCGGCGGGACCGGCCGCAGCGTCGGGAGCCGCGTCGCCGAGGCTGCGGGTGTCGCGGTCCTCGAGCACCCGCTGCAGCAGCACGCTCTTGTTCGCGAAGTGGTGCAGGATCGTCGACGCGTCGATCCCCACCCGATCCGCGATCTCCTTCAACGACCCGGCGCGGTAGCCGTGCGTCGCGAACACCTCGCCGGCCGCGTCGAGGATCTCGCGCTGCCGCGCGGCGGTCTTCGCGTACGGGCCGCGCTTGCTGGGGGTCATCAGCCCAGCCTACCGACCAAAGTCCAACGTCCGCTGGAATTTGCGCTACCGTGATCGCACACGACTCACGGGAGAGCACATGGCGACGTCGGCATCCGTCCGCTGGATCAGCACCACGCAACACGAGCCGTGGCGAGAACTCGCCGCACCGTCGCTCGGCGAGGTGCGCGGCATGCCGTCCGTGTTCCTGCAGACCGACGACCCGCAGCAGCGCATCGAGGGGTTCGGCGCCTCGTTCAACGAGCTGGGATGGACCTCCCTCGCGCACCTCGACGAGCGGGATCGGGATGCCGTGCTGCGGCAGCTCTTCGAGCCCGGCACCGGCCTGAACCTCACCCGCTGCCGCATGCCCGTCGGCGCGAACGACTTCTCGACCGACTGGTACAGCTACGACGAGACCCCGGGCGACCTCGCCCTCGAGGACTTCTCGATCGAGCACGACCACGCGACCCTGGTGCCGTTCATCCGGGCTGCGCAGCGTCACCAGCCCGAGCTCACCCTGTGGGCCTCTCCCTGGAGCCCGCCCACCTGGATGAAGGTCAACGGCCACTACGCCGCCGCGAAGGCGAGCCCCCTCAGCCCCGGCGTCGACAACGGCATCCGCGACGATCAGCTCGGCGCCGAAGGCACCGACATGATGCGCCTCGACGATGACGTCCTCGCCGCGTACGCCGCCTACTTCGGCCGCTTCGTCGACGCGTATGCCGATCTCGGCATCCCGGTCACGATGGTGATGCCGCAGAACGAGTTCAACTCTGCGCAGATCTTCCCCAGCTGCACGTGGACGCCCGAGGGGCTCGCCGCGTTCGTCCGACACCTCGGGCCCGCGATGGCTGCCCGTGGTGTCGACGTCTTCCTCGGCACCCTCGAACGCGCCGACGACGGACTGGTCGAGCAAGTGCTCGTCGACACGGATGCCGCGCGGTGGATCACCGGCATCGGGGCGCAGTGGGCGGGCAAGCGCGCCGTGCCGTACCTGCACCGCCACCACCCCGACCTGGCGATCTACCAGACCGAGCAGGAGTGCGGTGACGGGCGCAACGACTGGCGCCTCGCGCGGCACGCGTGGTTCCTCATGAAGCACTTCCTGCTGCACGGCGCGACGGCCTACATGTACTGGAACATGTCGCTCCTGCGCGGCGGCGTCAGCCGGTGGGGGTGGGCGCAGAACTCCCTCGTCGTCGTCGACCCCGACACCCGCACGTTCGAGTTCACGCACGAGCACTACATGCTCCAGCACGTGTCCCATTTCGTCGCGCCCGGCGCGCGCCGCATCCCGACGCTCAGCTACACCGGGCACGAGAACCAGCTCGCGTTCCGCAACCCCGACGGCAGCCTCGTCATCGTCGTGCAGAACGACCTCGCCGAGGAGATGGCGATGTCGTTCTTCATCGACGGTCAGGCGCTCGAGGTGACTCTTCCGGCGGACTCGCTCAACACCCTCGTCGTCGCCGCCTGACGTCCGGCAATAGGCCTCAGCGGTGCCAGGATGGTCCGGTGGCCGAAGCCGTGAACGCCCTCCAGAACCATCCCGGTGACGTCGAGTACCCGGTCCGCTCCCGCCGCCGGTACACGCGGATGCTCGACGCGAAGCGCAAGACCGACCCGGCCGAGATGCGTCGTCGCGCTCTGCCCGTGACGCTCATCGCCGCGCCCTTCGGCATCGCCGCCTTCGTGCTGTCGTTCGTGTGGGACGTCACCGACGTCGGCCTCAACTTCTTCGCCTTCGTCGTCGGCCTGTGCATCGGCCTGCTGATCGCGTCGATCGTCCTCGCGGTGAGGGATGCCGGTGCTCCCCGCCGTGCCCAGCTCGCCTACATCGCGGCATCCGCCCGTCGGCCGCTCACCGAGCGGCAGCAGCAGATCCTCGCGCTCGACGTCGCGAGCGACTTCGCCGTCCGCGGCTGGAACGCCTCGCTCGCCTTCACGCCGACGTTCGCCGAGCTCCCTCAGGACCTGCGCGCCACGCACCGGGACGGCGAAAACGGCACACCGTGGTTCGCGCTGCCGATGACGCCGCTGAAGCAACTCCGCGGCGCCCTCGACGAGCAGTTCAAGATCGTGACGAAAGCCGACGCCGAACTCCTCGTCGCCGACACCCTCGCCATGGGCCTCAACTCGCAGCGCTTCGTCGAGGTCGCTCACAGCGACAACGCCGAGCACATGATGTCGCGCGTCGCCGCCCTCACCGACCTGCCCGTCTTCGACATCCAGGACCTGCTGCGCGGCACCGACGAGCGCCCGGCCCGGCTGCTGCTCGCCGCCGACATCGAGCGGGGGATCGGCGGCATCCGCTACGCCTACGTCGCCGGCTACCTCACCGCCGATGAGACGTGGGCGCTCCTCGAACCGCTCGCCGAGAAGGCGTTCAGCACTTACCGCAGCTGGGACGAGTACTGGCGCGACGTGAGCATCGCCACGGCGTTCCGGACCGACTCGCTGCAGGCCGTGCAGAGTCAGCGCGATGCGCTCGCCGAGCTGCGCACGTCGCGGTGGCCCGCGGCATCCGTCGCCTGGCCGAACGCGTAAGCGCGGTCAGCGGGCGTCAGCGCTCGACCGGGCGACCTTCCGCGATCCACGAGCCCGTGCCGCCCTCGACGTTCGTCGTCTCGAGACCGTGGTGCTCGAGGAACGCCGCCGCACGTGCGCTGCGCCCGCCCGCCTGGCAGATGAGGTGCAGGTCGTCGAGCTCGCGCAGTTCGTCCACGTGGTCGGGCACTGTGGCGAGCGGGATGTTGCGCGCCCCGGGCACGTGGCCCGCCGCGAACTCGTCGGGTTCGCGGACGTCGATGATGTTCGCGGGGGAGGCCTCGGCCAGCTGCGCCGTCGTGATGGAGTGCATACGTCGATGCTCGCAGATCAGAGCGGATGCCGGGCCGATAGTCTTCGCTCATGATCCCGATCGAGAACCTGCTCGCCTTCGCGCTGGCGTCGGTCGTGATCATCGTCATCCCGGGTCCGGGCGTCCTGTTCGTCGTCGGGCGATCGATCGCACTGGGCCGCCGCGCCGGCATCCTGAGCGTGCTCGGCAACTCGCTCGGCAACATCCCCGCGATCCTCCTCGTCGCGTTCGGCGTCGGCGCGATCGTCGCCTCGTCGGTCGTCGCGTTCACCTCGATCAAGGTCGTCGGGGCGATCTATCTTGTCTACCTCGGTGTGCAGGCGATCCGTCATCGGCGTCACCGCGCCGAGCAGGGGCGGCCGACCGCGGCATCCACCGTCACGCTGCTGCGACAGGGGTTCGTCGTCGGCCTCACCAACCCGAAGACCATCGCCTTCTTCGTCGCCGTCCTGCCGCAATTCGTCGCGCGCGACGCGGGCCCGATCTGGGCGCAACTGCTCCTTCTCGGCCTGATCTTCCAGGTGATCGCGCTCGTCTGCGACAGCACCTGGGCGCTCGCCGCCGGCACGGCACGGGCATGGTTCGGGCGCTCCCCGCGCCGACTCTCGGCACTGTCGGGCACCGGCGGCATCCTCATGATCGGCCTCGGGGGAGCGCTCGCGTTCACCGGCGCGAAAAGCTGACGGGGAATGTTCCACCGCCCCGATGCGCTGGAACCCCGCATGACGAACAACACGAAGCCTGCACAGTCGTCCGGCACGTTCCGCATCGGCGGAGACCTCGAGGTCAACCGCCTCGGCTACGGCACGATGCAGCTCACCGGACCCGGCGTCTGGGGTCCGCCCAAGGATCACGACGAGGCCATCCGCGTCCTCCGCCGCAGCGTCGAGCTCGGCGTCAACTTCTTCGACACCGCCGAGTCCTACGGCCCATACGTCGCCGAAGAACTCCTCAAGGAAGCACTGCACCCCTACGCCGACGACGTCGTCATCGCGACGAAGTCCGGCCTCACCCGCACCGGCCCCAACGTGTGGCCCCCGCTCGGGCGCCCCGAGTTCCTGCGCCAGGGTGCCGAGATGAGCCTGCGGCGTCTCGGGCTCGAGCGCATCGACCTGTTCCAGCTGCACCGCATCGACCCGAAGGTCCCGCTCGAGGACCAGGTCGGCGAGCTGAAGGCGCTGCAGGACGAGGGCAAGATCCGTTACATCGGCCTGTCTGAGGTCTCGATCGACGAGGTGAAGGAAGCGCAGAAGATCGCCGAGATCGTCACAGTTCAGAACCTCTACAACCTGCAGCATCGCGACGCCGAGGCGCTGCTCGACTGGTCGGAGGAGCAGGGCATCGGCTTCATCCCGTGGTTCCCGCTCGCGACCGGCGGTCTCACCGGCGCCGACTCGCCGCTCACCGACATCGCCGAGCGCAAGAACGCGACGCCGGCGCAGGTCGCGCTCGCCTGGCTGCTGAAGCGTTCGCCGGTCATGTTGCCGATCCCGGGCACGTCGAGCGTCGCGCACCTCGAGGACAACCTGCAGGGTGCCGTCATCGAGCTGACCGACGAGGAGTTCGTGGAACTCTCCGCGCTCGGCAGCTGACCCCCTCGCGTCACCCGCCCACCTCTGCAAGGGTGGGCGGGTGACGCATTCCAGTGGTCAGCCCGTCGTCCGGATGTGGACGGGCGTCGTCCGCACTGAGGACGAAGGCCGTTACGTCCAGTACGTCGAACGCACCGGCATGGACGCGTATCGCGCGACACCCGGGAACCTCGGAGCGTGGCTGTTGACCCGGGACCTGGGCGACGGCCGGACCGAGATCACCACCCTGTCGCGGTGGGAGAACTTCGCCGTCATCGCGGCTTTCGCGGGGGACGACATCGAACGCGCCGTCTTCTATCCCGAGGACGACGAGTTCCTCCTCGAACGCGACGAGCGGGTCCGCCACTACCGCCAGACGTGACCCGTATCTTCTGGGCACCATCGCGCGTACGGTGGGGCCTATGTGGACAGTACTCATCATCTTGCTCGTCATCTGGGTGGTGCTGTCGATCGTCGGATTCGTGTTCGAGGGCCTCTTCTGGTTGGGCCTCATCGGAATCGTGCTCTTCGTCGGCACCATCCTCTTCGGATTGATCCGGCGCAGCGCCGCGAAGAAGAAGGCCTGAGCGGGCGGCATCCGCGTCGGTGGGGCAGGGTAGAGGCGTGGCCGTCGTCTCCGAGCTCTACCGCTATCCCGTCAAAGGGTTCACGCCCGAGCCCCGCACCGAACTCCGCGTGCAGGACGACGGTCGCATCGCCGGTGACCGTGTGCTCGCCTTCCGCTTCGCGGATGCGACCGAGCCCGAGGATGCCGGTGGCCTCGAGTCGTGGCCGAAGAGCAGAGGGCTGTCGCTCATGGACTTCCCCTCGATCGCGCGCGTGCGCGCGGTCTTCGACGCGCAGACCGGTCTGCTGCGACTGAGTGAGGACGGGCGGGTCCTGGCGGAGGCGGGCCTCGACGAGGCGGGACGGCACGAACTCTCAGCGGCCGTCACCGGATTCGTCGAACGGTCCGCGGACGCGCGGCTGCTGCAGCGCCCGGGCGTCCTGCCCCTGCACCTCGTGGGAGACGGTCGCACCGCGCGGTTCCAGGATCGCGCCCGCGGCTACGTGTCACTGCACGGCGCGGAGACCGTCGCAGACGTGGATGCGGCGACGCCCGCGCCCGTCGACAGTCGCCGCTTCCGCTCGAACATCGTCGTGTCGGGGGTCGCGCCCTGGGCCGAGCTCGACTGGTCCGGTCACGTCCGCATCGGCGAGGTGCGGTTCGAGGTGCAGCGTCCCATCGGACGGTGCGCCGCGATCACCGCGAACCCCGACGACGGACGGCGGGATGCCCGTCTGCTGCGAATCCTGACGACCGAGTTCGGCCAGGGCGAAGCGACCCTGGGGGTCCTGCTGCTACCCGCGGACGCCGGCGGAGTCGTGCGTGTCGGCGACGAGGTCGTCGTCGAGGCGGGCTGACCGCTCGAACGAGACCGTGGCGGCCAGCGTGGCCACGGCGGCGGCACGGTCGTTCTCCCGCGCGGCGAGGTCCATCGTCTGGGTCTCGACCTCGGCCTGTCGCGCGCGCAGGTCTGTGCTGATCTCCGCGAGTCGATCGGCGAGGAAGGCCGCGAGGCCGTCGTGGAGCTGTTCGAGCGTCGTGCCGTGGATCTCGAGGCGACGGTCGGCCACCGTCAACGTGACCGATCCGTAACCGGCGTCCGCCAACAGCCGCGCGGTGTCGTCGCCCACGATCTCGTCGAGTTCGGCCTTCTCGGGCCGCCGGTCGAACACCGCCTCGACGGTGTACCGCTCGGGTGCGGCCTGCGTCATCAGTCCGGCGGGAAGGGACCCGACGAGGACCGACCTGAGGCCGAGGACGTCGGCGGTGCCGCGTCCTGATTGCGTGTGTGTGCTCATCTTCGGACGTTACGCCCCTCAGATGTGCACCTCACAGGTTGGGCTGGGGGGAGCGCGTTCGAGGGAGCGGGACCGTGACGGGTCAGCAGCAGCCGCCCGCGTCGCCACAGCCGCAGACAGCCGCACCGGTGTGGCATGCGCCGTGCGCGGGCGTGGGAGCCGGCACGTCCAGTGTGGGGTTCTGATCGAAGAACCCGTGGGGCACGAGCGAGAAGCCGGTGCTGTCGACGGGCATGATGGGCCAGTCCTCGGTCCGTGGGAAGTGGGTGAGGCCGAGCGTGTGCCAGATGACGATGTCCTGACCGTCGATGTCGGCGTCGCGCTCGATCCAGCGATCAATCGTGCCGTAGCCGTCGTTCTGGTTCACGAGCTCACCCGAGGGGAACCGCTCGATGGGGAAGTACCGCGTCACCCACAGGTCATGGGTCGTGAACGCGGCCCGCCGTGCGATGGAGGATTCCGGATCGGCGAGCAGACTCGGCTGGCCCTCCGACCGCAGCGTGTAGCCGACGGGCTTGCCGACGACGTTCGTCACCTCGGGGTTGACGATGTGCCACACCCGGCCGCGCTTGCCGTCGGCATCCCTCACGCCCTCGCTCTCGGTCCGCAGGCGCGTCGTCGAGAGCGTGAACCCGTTGCCGTAAGGGTTCTCTGCCGAGATCGGTACGCGCTTCGCCTCGAGCTCGTCGACCGCGTTGCGCACCCCGTCGAGGGTGACGTCGAGGCGAGCCGAGAACAGGTGCTGGTGGTACGGAGCGCCGATGCCCGGGGCGATCTGCGACGCCCACGGGTAGTCGCTCCCGTCCGGCTGCGCGCCCGGGTAGGCCGAGGCGAAGACCACACCCGTCGCCTTGCACTCCAGCTCGATGCGTCCGTCGAGGTAGAAGTGCCAGTAGAAGCCGTAGTCGTAGTTGCCGACGGTGATGAAGAACGAGACCACGAGCCGTCGATTCCGACGCACGTCGGTCGAGTGGTAGTACTCGTCGGTGTGCTTCCAGAGGATCGAGGCGTCCTCCTCGTGCATGCAGATCGCGTTCCGGATCGTCTGCGGACGTCCGTCGGTCGCCGCGATCGTCGCATCGAAATAGCGGATCTCGCCCAAGCAGTCGCACCCCAGCGCCAGGGAGTTCGCCGACTTGCCGAGTGAGTACTCGCCCGCGTCGAAGTAGTTCTGCCAGAACCGTACCGGGCTCGGGTCGCCGTACGGCACGACCATCTCGGCCACTGACGCGCGGTACAGGATCGAGCGGTGACGGGCACCGTCCGTGAACCCGACCTCGTGCAGGGTAAGGCCCTCGACCTGGTTGAACCCGATGCGGAAACGCCACTTCTCCCACTCGACGACATCAGCGTCGACGGCGAAGCTCGGCCCCTCGGGCTGCGTGATGACGATCGGCTTCTGCGTCGTCCGCGCCGGTGCCAGAGCCTCCGAGCGGTGGAAGTTGTACGGCTCGCGCGGAACATCGAAGAGCCGGTCGTCGATGAGGCGGATCACCTCGCCGGTGACGAGATCGACGTAGGCGACGACGCCGTCGATGGGGTGCGCCCAGGCGTTGTCGTCGGCGTCGAGCTGCAGGAAGGACAAGCAGCGGACGATACGGCGGCCGTCCTCGTCCGGAAGCCCGAATCGTCCCGCCGAGAGCGCCGAGATGCGCACGAGCGACACATCGTCGATCCCGCGCTTCGCCATCGCCGCCGTCCACCCCTCGTGTGCACGCAGAAGCTCCTCGATGCGATCGAACTCCTCGAGCACGATCGGGGGCTGTCCCTCCGTGACGACATCGACTGTCCGGCGCGAGACGAGCGCCCCCGCGGCGACGTCGGTCGTCACCTCGGTGACCGTCCCGTCTCGCCGGTCGAGGAGGACGTTGCCGACGAGACGCCCACGCGCCGATCCGTCGAGGACGGCCGACTTGTCGGGCTCGATGAGGTTGACCAGCACGAACGCCGTCGCCTCCTCGTCGAAACCCGCTTCGAGGACGAGCGAACGGTTCGTCTCGATCTCGGTGCCCGAGAGTCGGGTGAGGGGATGCGTCATGGTCATGCTCCTGCAGCGAGTCAGCGTCAGCGCCCGGCGAACCAGGTCGTCTTCAGTGCGGTGTAGTTGTCGAAAGCGTGGAGGGAGAGGTCGCGCCCGAAGCCGGACTGCTTCATCCCGCCGAACGGGGTGGTGACGTCGAGCGCATCGACGGTGTTCACCGACACCGTGCCGACCCGCAGCGCTCGCGAGACGCGCAGCGCTCGGTGAATGCTGTCGGTGAAGACGGATGCCGCGAGCCCGTACTCGCTGTCGTTCGCCAGCCGGATCGCCTCGGCTTCGTCGTCGAACGGCGTGATGGCCAGGACCGGGCCGAAGACCTCCTCGCGCCACAGCGTCGCGTCCGTCGGGACGTCGGCGAACACCGTCGGCTCGAGGAAGAACCCGCCGTTCTGCTCGACGGCCCCGCCGCCGGCGACCAGTCGTGCCACCGGCCGGGCAGCGTCGACGTAGTCGCGGACGCGCTCGAGCTGCGCAGCGCTCACCAGCGGCCCCATGCCGGCATCCGGGTCGAGCGGATCGCCGACGGTCAGGGCACGCGCACGTGCGGCGACCTTTTCGGTCAGCTCGGCCGCGATCGAGCGTTCGACGAGCAGGCGAGAATTCGCCGAGCACACCTGGCCGCTGCAGGCGAAGATCCCCGCGACGGCGAAGTCGGCGACCGCGTCGAGGTCGGTGGCATCCGCGAAGACGATGTTCGCGCTCTTGCCGCCGCACTCCAGCCACACCGCCTTGCCGTTGGACCGGCTCGAGTACTCCAAGAACTTCTTGCCGATCACCGTCGACCCCGTGAACGCGATGACGTCCACGTCGTCGTGCAGGCCCAGCGCCTGACCCGCCTCGTGGCCGAAGCCGGGCACGACGTTGAGCACCCCGTTCGGCAGGCCGGCCGCCGCGGCGAGCTCCGCGAGGCGCAGCGCGGACAGTGGCGTGTCCTCGGCCGGCTTGAGGACGACACTGTTGCCGGCGGCCAGCGCCGGGGCGACCTTCCAGATCGCCGTTTCGAGCGGATAGTTCCAGGGGACGACCGCTCCGACGACTCCGACGGGTTCTCGGGTGACGACGGCGAGATCGCTCCCCGCCGTCGGTGCCACCTCGCCGTAGACCTTGTCGATCGCCTCGGCGTACCACTGCAGGATCGCCGCGCTGCCGGGGACGTCGACGGTCGACGTGTCGGCGATCCGCTTGCCCCCGTCGAGGGTGTCGAGCAGCGCCAGTTCGTCCGCGGCATCCCGGATCGCGGCCGCGACCGCCAGCAGCACGCGCTTGCGCTCGCCGGGCGTGGCCTGCGACCACACGCCGGACTCGAACGAGGCGCGTGCGGCGGCGACGGCACGGTCGATCTCCGGCCCGCGGCCACGGGTGACCTCAGCCAGCACCTTTCCGGTGGCCGGGTTCACCGTCTCGAACGTCTCGCCGTCGGCGGCCTCGGTGAACGCGCCGTCGATCCACGCCCGAGTGTGCGGAGTGATCGTCGCAGCCAGGCGCGTCCATTCAGCGTGTGTACGCATGAGTCTCCTGTTCGGGGTGGGTGAGCGCGTCGACGATCGTCTGCGCCATGAGTGTCGCACCGTCCAGCGCCGCGCGGTCGCCCGCCGGGGCGACGGTCGCATCGGCGAAGGCCGCCTGATGGTTGACGGCGGGCGCCGAGTCGATGCCGAGGTACGGGTGGATGGCACGGACGCGGCGCGACACGTTTCCCATGTCGGTGGACGCGGTGTTCATGCCGCCGGGACGCCGCTCGGCGGCATCCATGTCCCGTCCCAGCGTCGCCGCCCATGCCGCGAAGGCGTGTGCCAACGGCTCGTCATTGCGGAACTCCGAGTAGCGCGGACTCGTCTCTCGGATTTCCAGAAAGCACCCCGTCGCGAGCGCGCCGGCTTCGAAGCAGGCGCTCACGCGCCGGAAGGCCTCTTCGAGCTCCTCGAGCGACGACGCACGGACGTACCAGTTTCCGAGCGCCGACCCCGGGATGGCATTCGGCGCGGTGCCCGCCTCGCGCACGATGCCGTGTACGCGCACGCTCGGCGGCAGCTGCTGGCGCAGCAGGCCGATCGCCACCTGCGCGACGGTGAACGCATCGGCGGCGTTGACCCCGAGTGTCGGGTAGGCCGACGCGTGCGATTCGCGGCCCGTGTAGGCGACGTCGAAGTGGGCGACGGCGAGCGGCCGCGCCCACAGGGCGTCTGCGGGGCCGGGGTGGATCATCATGGCGAGGTCGACGGTGTCGAACACACCGGCATCCATCAGGTGGATCTTCCCGCCCCCGCCCTCCTCGGCGGGGGTGCCGACGACCTGGACGGTCGCGTCGAGCTCTTCGGCGAGCGGCGCGAGCGCGGCCGCCGCCCCGACCGCCGCCGCCGCGATGATGTTGTGCCCGCAGGCGTGGCCGAGACCGGCGAGAGCGTCGTACTCCGCCACGAGGGCGACTGTCCGCGAGCCGGCTCCCACGCGAGCGACGAACGCGGTCTCGAGTCCGCCCACCCCGGTCTCGACCTGCATGCCGAAGGAGGCGAGCGTCTCCGTGAGCCGATCCACGGATCGGTGCTCCCGCCACGCCGTCTCAGGATCCGCGTGCAGGGCGTGACTGACGCCGAGGATCACTTCCCGGTGCGCGGCGACGGTCTCTGCCACGCGTGCCGCGAGAGCGTCATTCATCGCCGGGCACGCCGTACGACGGAGCGGATACCGGGGCGACAGCTCGCGTCAGATAGTCGGCCTTCTGGGGAGACCACAACTCCCACAGACGCCGGAGCTCGACGATCGGCTGGTCGTGGTCATCGACGCGCAGGTCGGTCGTGCGCCACGACGCCCCCTCGACCACGGCGAGACCCGCTGACCGGAGCGGACCCGCCTCGCCTCCGGCGGCCACCGCGGACTCCAGCGCCGCCAGCAGACGATCCTCCAGCGGGCCCGATGCCGCTGCGAACCCCGCCACCATCGCGTCGAGCACGTCGTCGCCGGCGAGGAGGTTGCCGGCCGCGACGCATCCGTCGCCGACCGATGCGCCGTGGATCCCGAGGGCCTGCGTCCCCGAGTGCACCGACACCCGGCCGGTCGCGTCCACGGCGGTGACCTGGCGGTAGTCGGCGTAGGCGTCTGCGGCGAGGGCGGCCGCGATCGCGGCATCCGGCGCAGCGCCCGCGGCCAGTGCGTCGAGTGTCGCAGGTCCGAGCGCGGGATTCGTGACGTTCTGGGAGGCGACCGCACCCACGCCCGGGCGCAGATGTGCGCACCGGGAGGCGACGGCGGGGCTCGAGGAGGAGATGACGATGCCGAACGCACCATTGAGATGCGCGACGAGGGAGAGCGTCACAGGATCACCTCCGCATCGTTCGCGGGGTCGCTGATGACGGCGGTCGCGTCGATCTCGACCAGCCACTCCGGTCGGGCGAGGGCGTCGACGACGAGACCGGTCGAGACCGGATAGACACCTTTCAGCCAGCGACCCATCGTGCGGTACACGGGTTCGCGGTAGCGGATGTCGGTGAGGTAGACGACAACTTTCACGATGTCCTCGACCCTCGAGCCCGCCTCGCGCAGCAGCATGTCGATGTTCGCCATCGCCCTCTCCGCCTGCGCCTCGACGTCACCGATCCCGACGCTTTCGCGCGTCTCGAGGTCCTGACCGATCTGTCCGCGAAGGTAGATGACGCCTCCGGCGACGACCGCCTGGCACAGGTCGTTGTCGAGCGACTGCTCGGGGTACGTGACCTTCGTGTTGAAGGGGCGGATGCGGGTGTGCGCGGTCATCGGACTGTCTCCTTCTCACGTGCAGGGGACGCCGGCTCGGTGGCCGGGCGGTATGCGGCGTACATCCGTTGGATGCCGATGTGGTCGGCGACGTGCTTCGCGTCGTGCCACACGCCCCAGATGAAACTCGAACCGCGACGGGACTGCCACGGCAGACCGAGGAAGTAGATCCCGGCCTCCGCCGAGACACCGCGCCGGTGAGCGGGGCGGCCTGTGGCGTCGAGGGCGCCCGCGGGGAGCCAGCTGTAGTCGGACGTGAAGCCGGTCGCCCAGACGACCGAGGTGATGCCCGCGGCGGCGAGGTCGAGTTCGCGCAGAGGCGTCGTGACGCACGCGGGCTCCGGCCCGAACCGGCGCGCCTCGGGCTCCTCCGGCAGATCGAGCCCGTGTCGGACGACGTACGCGTCTGCCTCGTCGAGCAGGTCGAGGTAGTTCGCGTCACCGGCCGCGATGTTGCGGGCCAGGTCGTCACCGAACTCCACGGTGCCGTTCAGATATCCCGTCGCCCGGCCGACCAGGGTGACGCCTTCCTCGGCCAGTCGGCGGAAGTCCACCGTGTGTCCGCCGTCCGCGCCGCTCACAGCGATCGTCACGTGTTCGGCGCCGCGCGGGGGAGTGGCGGCATCCCACTTGTCCAGCACGCCCAGCCACCACACGAAGTCGCGGCCGCGGTAGCTGCGCGGCGGCCGGTCGTGCGGACCGACCGCCAGGTGCACATCTCGGCCCGACCGCTGCAGCTCGGCGGCGATCTGCACGCCCGAGCTGCCGGCTCCGACGACGAGGACGCCGCCCGCAGGCAGCTGCGCGGGGTTGCGGTACTGCGACGAGTGCAGCTGGACGATGTCGTCCTCCGCGGGGATGAGCGAGGGGATGACGGGGGTCTGGAACGCTCCGGTGGCCGCCACCACGTAATCGGCTCGGTAGACACCGTCCGTGGTGTCGACCTCGAAGCCGCGCGCTCCGTCGAGTCGGTGGACACGTCGAACCTCGACGCCGCACCGCACCGGCGCGCCGTACCGCTCGGCGTAGTCGGTCATGTACTGCGCGACCTGCTCCTTTGTCGCGAAGCCGTCGGGGTCGACATCGTCGAAGGTCATGCCGGGGAACCGGTCGTGCCAGGCCGGACCGTTCGCGACCAGCGAGTCCCAGCGCTCAGATCGCCAGCGCTCCGCGATGCGTCCGCGCTCGAAGACGAGGTGACGGATGCCGGCTCGCGACAGGTGCTCGCTCATCGCGACGCCGGCCTGACCCGCGCCGACGACGATCACCTCGACCTCTCGCGGAACGGGGGCGGTGGTCGACTGGGGGGTTGACGCCATGGTGCGGATGCTTTCGATCGGGGGGTGAAGTCCTCCCCGAGTCTCGGAAAGCCATCGGTGTGCGCGCAAATAGCGGATCACGCGCTTTTGTATCTAAAATGCAGATGCAGACTCCTTAGCAATATCTCTGAAACACATCGGAAATGTGAGCCCATGCGACCCACCTCCCGCCCGGACATCTCGCTCACCCAGTTGCGCTACTTCGTCGCGGCGGCCGAGCACGGCAGCATGACCTGGGCCGCGGAAGAACTCTTCGTCGCTCAGTCGGCCATCTCGACGTCGATCGCCAACCTCGAGAAGGCTCTCGGAACCCAACTGCTCATCCGCCGCCGCGCGAAGGGCTTGCAACTCACCGCGCAGGGGATCGACCTCCTGCAGCGCAGTCGCGGAATCCTCGCGGCGGTCGACGACGCCGTGCACGCCCTGCGTCCCGAGAACACCTCGGGTCGCGTGAGCGTCGGGTGCTTCCGCACCCTCGCACCCTTCTACCTGCCCGACATCGTGAGTGCTCTCGAAGACAGCCATCCCGAGCTGCAGCTCGACGTGACCGAGCTGCTCGCCGACGGCGTCAATGACGCGCTGCACGATCAGTCGATCGAGGTCGCGCTGAGCTATGACCTCGGGCTCGACGGGGACATCGACCGGGAGGTCCTCGCGTCAGTCCCGCTCTACGCCGCCGTCGGTGCGGAGCACCCGCTGGCCGCCCGCGACCGCGTGCGACTGGCCGACCTCATCGACGAGCCGATGGTCCTGCTCGACCTGCCCGTCAGCCGGGACTACTTCCTGCAGGCGTTCACCGAGAACGGCCTGCGGCCCTCGGTCCGTTACCGGTTCGCCAACTTCGAAGGCGTGCGCGCGATGGTCGCCAGTGGGCACGGATTCACCCTGCTCAACCAGCAGCCGAAACTCGGCTACACGTACTCGGGTGGCGAGCTGCACCGGCTGGCGATCGTGGAACCGACGATGCCGCTCGACATCGTCCTGGCGCGGCGGGCGTCGTCGACGCGTCTCACGCGCAAGGCCGAGCTGTTCGCGGCGGAGGCCCGGAGCGCCGTCGCGCGCGTCCTGGGCGCGGAGACTCAATCCGCCTCGTAGACGACCTGCCCACCGACGACCGTCCGAAGCACCCGCGCGCCGCCGAGTCCGGTCACGTCCCGGACATCTCGATCGATCCAGACGAGGTCTGCGAGCATCCCCTCGCGAAGTGTCCCCGTGATGTGTTCGAGTCGGTTGATCCATGCCGCCTGCGACAGGTAGGCGTCGAGCGCCATCGACAGAGGCAGCGCCTGCTCCGGGAGGAGCGGCTCGGTGAGCACGTCGGTGCCGATCGCATGCGGATCCTCCGGGACGCCCGTCCTGGTCACCGCGGTGCGCACCGACCACAACGGATTCGGGTCCGTCACCGGCCAGTCGCTCCCGCCGACGATACGGCCGCCGGCTGCCGCGATAGAGGCGAAGGGGAAGTGCCTCCGAGCACGTTCTGTTCCCAGCAGGGGGAGCTTCCGCGTCAGGATCTCCTCGTCGGTCCGCGCCCACAGCGCCGTCACGTTCGCCGACACGTCCAAGGCCGCGAACCTCGGGACATCGGCGTCGTCGACGACGTCGAGGTGAGCGATGTGATGGCGATTCGGTGTGGCCCCCCGGTGCGCGTGGATCGCCTCGACGGCGTCGAGACAGCTCCGGACGGCACCGTCGCCCACCGCGTGATAGTGGATCTGGAAGCCCGCGGCATCGAGAGCCACGCTCAGGGCGTCGAGATCCTCCTGCGCGATGAAGGTCACGCCGCGATCATCGCCGTGGCCGTCGAAGGGCTCGAGCATGGCGGCCGTCCGGTTCTCGACCATCCCGTCCACCATCACCTTCACCGTGCCACCGTCGATGCGGCCCCCCGCGGCCAGCCGGTCGCGGATCTCGAGCAAGTCGTCGATCTGGCCGAGGCCGCGCGCCCTGTCCCACCAGAGTGCGGCGACCACCCGCGCCGTCAGCCGCCCGTCTGCGGCCGTGCGCTCGTAGGCAGGCAGGGCGTCCGGTCCGATGTCGGATGCGCCGACCGCGGCGTCCTGCCAGGCCGTGACGCCCATCGAGTGCAGTCGATCCTGTGCCGCGAGGAGCGCGGCGACCAGGGTGTCCGCATCGGGTTCCGGCAACAGGCCGACGATGAGTCCGACGGCGGCTTCGACGAGCATTCCGGTCGGATGGCCGGTCTCGTCGCGGAAGATGCGCCCGCCCGCGGGATCCACGGTCGAGGCGTCGATGCCCGCGGCGCGGAGGGCCGCGCTGTTGACCCAGACTCCGTGCGCGTCGTGGCTGTAGAGGATGACGGGTCGATCCGCAACGACCTCATCGAGATCGGATGCCGAGGGGAAGCCGCCCGGGAAGACGTCGCCGAACCATCCTCCGCCGCGCAGCACCGCAGCATCCGGATGCGCGTCGGCGAACTCGGCCACGATGCGGAGGTACCCCTCCCGTGAATGCGCCGGCGTGAGATCGACGCCGATGAGCTGCAGCCCTGCCAGGACGGGATGCACGTGCGCGTCCTGGAAGCCGGGAAGCAGCGTGCCGCCTCGAAGGTCGACGACCTGATCGGCGGCGGGCGCATGTGCGGCGGCGGGGAGGACGGCGGTGATCCGGTCCTCGTCGACGAGGAGGTGGCCGGGCTCACTCCGACCGTCGCCGAGGTAGAGCAGGCCGTTGGTGTAGAGCGTCGTGGACATGCTGTCCTCTCGATCGGGGGAGGCCCTCACTGTCCGGGGTCCGCATTTCGCATTTGTAACGCCGATATTGCGGGCTAGTTGCATCACATTTTTTGATGTACCGTCACGATCTCCGCTATTTGCAGACCTCGACGTGCGCTGTCGATCCTGGACGAACCCGCCCGACACCTGTCCCCGGAAGGACACCCATGTTCCGCTCCACCCGCTTCCCCCGTACGGCCGCCGCGGTCGGGATCGCCGCCGCATCCGCATTCGTCTTCTCCGCCTGCGCCTCGACCGGCGGCGCCTCCGGCTCGGCCGACGGCACCGACACCGTCGGCATGGGCATCCAGCCCTGGCTCGGCTACGGCCCCTGGTACGTCGCCGACGAGAAGGGGTACTTCGACGATGAGTCGGTCGATGTGACCATCACCAACTTCATGAATGACGCCGACATGAGCGCTGCCTTCGCCTCCGACCGCATCCAGGTCGCGAACGTCGCGAGCCACACGGCGCTGCAGCTCAAGGAGCAGGGCCTCGACATCTCGATCGTCCTCCTGCTCGACGCATCGCTCACCGCGGACGCGATCCTGACCGACGGCAGCATCACCGATGTCGCCGACCTCAAGGGCAAGAACATCGCCTTCGAGGAGGGCTCGGTGAGCAATCTGCTCCTCGGGTACGCGCTGGAGGAGGCGGGGCTCAGCCTGGATGACATCACTCCCGTCCCGATGGATCCCTCCGAGGCCGCGACGGCCCTCATCGGTGGAAGCGTCCCGGTCGCCGTCACCTATGAGCCCTACATCTCCGAGGCCAGCCAGGCCGGCGACTTCGAGAAGATCTTCACGGCCGCGGAGAAGACCGGACTCATCAGCGACGTGCTCATCGTCGACAACGGCTACCTCGAGGTGAACCCCGAAGCCGTCCAGAAGGTCGTGAACGCCTGGGGACCCGCCGTCGAGTTCTACAACTCCGACACCGATGAGGCCCGCGCCATCATCGCCGAGAACGTCGGCAGCGATGTCGAGGCACTCGCCACCGCGTTCGACGGCGTCGAGTTCTACTCACTCGCCGATAACAAGGAGCGCTTCGGCGGCGACTACGCCGAATCCGTCCTCCCCGCCGTCGAAGAGGTCGCCACTCAGATCGGCCTCCTCGAGGGTGGTGCCGACCTCGCCGCACTCATCGACACGGAGTTCGTCGAGAACGCGCCGTGACACTCACATCGACCCCGGAGGTCACTCCCATGACGATCACTCCTCCGACGACCCCCGTCGCGCGCCGCTCGCGCGCGACGGGGGCCGCCCGCCCCGTGGTCGGCGCGCCGCTGACGCGTCGGCATTACCTCACCACGGCAGTCATCGGCTTCGTCGTCCTGATCGCGGTCTGGGCCGCCATCTCGATGTCCGAGCTCGTGAACCCGCTGTTCCTGCCCTCGCCCATCGCGGTCGTCGAGAAGCTCGGCGAGCAGGCCGTGAACGGCGAACTCTGGTCCGACATCGGGGTGAGCACGTACCGCGTGATGGTCGGCTTCCTCGCCAGCACCGTCCTCGCGATCCCGCTCGGACTCCTCTGCGGCGCCCTCGTGCGCGTCGAGGCGGCTGTCGAGCCCATCGTCGACTTCATCCGATACATGCCGGTCGTCGCCTTCGTGCCGCTCACCATCCTCTGGGTCGGAACGGATGACGCGCAGAAGTTCCTCATCATCTTCCTCGGCACGTTCTTCCAACAGGTTCTGCTCTTCGCGGACGCCGTCCGCCGGGTCCCGGTGTCGTACCGCAACCTCGGTGCGACGCTCGGTCTCACCCGTGGGCAGGTCCTCGTCCGCATCGTCCTTCCCTCCGCCCTGCCCCGCATCTGGGACGCCCTGCGCATCAGCCTCGGCTGGGCCTGGACCTGGCTCGTGGTCGCCGAACTCGTCGCCGCCACGTCCGGAATGGGCTACCGCATCACACAGGCGCAGCGCTTCCTCGAGACCGACCTCATCATCGGCTACGTCATCGTGCTCGGCCTGCTCGGCCTGGTGTTCGACCAGATCATGCGCGCGCTCGGCCGCCGCTTCTTCCGCTACCTGAAGGGACGCTCCTGATGTCCGCGACCGCCGTCCTCCCTCCCAAGGTCCGCATCGACGCCGTCGACAAGCGATTCGGCGACGTCCACGCCCTCAGCGAGGTCTCCCTGGTCCTGGGTGATCAGGAGTTCGTGTCTGTCGTCGGTGCGTCCGGATGCGGCAAGAGCACACTCCTGTCGATCATCGCCGGGCTCGAACCGCCGACATCAGGCGAGGCATCCATCCAGGGCACGCCGATCCACGGCCCCGGTCGCGACCGCGGGGTCGTCTTCCAGTCCGCGACGCTCCTGCCCTGGCTGAGCGCCATCGACAACGTCGTCTTCGCCCTGCGCGGCGAGCCCGGCATGTCCCGTCGCCAGCGGGTGGATCGCGCCCGCGACGTCCTCGCCCAGGTCGGTCTGTCGGGCTTCGAGGACTCCTACCCGGCTCAGCTCTCGGGCGGCATGCAGCAGCGCGTCGCGCTCGCGCGCTCGCTCGCGTACGGTCCCGAGGTCCTCCTCATGGACGAGCCCTTCGGCGCCCTCGATGCACTGACACGTCGCACCATGCAGGAACTGCTGACGACCGTGTGGGAGCGCAACCGGATGACCGTCATGCTCATCACGCACGACATCGAGGAAGCCGTCTTCCTCTCCGACCGCGTCGTGGCGATGACACCCCGGCCGGGCAAGGTCCGTGCCGAGTTCACGATCGACCTGCCTCGCCCGCGCGATCCGGAGGTCATCGGCAGTCCCGAGTTCCACCGGTACTACAGCGACATCCTCGGCCTCATCCACCATGGCTGAGGTCTTCGACTACGTCGTGGTCGGAGGCGGGACGGCCGGCTGCATCGTGGCCGCCCGCCTCAGCGAAGATCCCGACGTGTCGGTGTGTCTCATCGAGGCCGGTCCGAGTGACGAGAACGAAGAACGCGCGGGGTCGATCCGCCGCTGGGCGGAGATGCTGGAGGGGGAGTACGACCGCGATTACCGGAGTGTGCCGCAGGCGCGCGGCAACTCGAGCATCCGTCAGGCCCGGCTCCGCATCCTCGGCGGGTGCTCGACGGCGAACACGATGATCACGTGGCGGCCGCTCCGCGGCGACCTCGAGGAGTGGGCGGCATCGGGGGTGGAGGGCTGGGACTACGAGACGGTCTCCCGGTCCTTCGACCGCATCATCGGTCCCATCCGACCGGTCGCGCCGGAGGATCGGAACGCCTACGTGGCGGACGCGGTCGAGGCGGCGGCATCCGCTCTGGGGCTTCCGCGGCGGCAGACGTGGAACGACACCGAGTTCACGGAGGGGGCGGGCTTCTTCGAGATCGGATACGACCCGACCACGAATCTGCGGTCGTCCACGTCGCGCGCGTACCTGCATGGAGTGGAGCGTCCGAACCTGACGCTGCTTCTCGAGGCGACGGCAGATGCCGTCGTCTTCGACGACGAGCGGGCCGTGGGTGTCCGCGTCGGTGACCGGGTCGTCTCTGCAGGGCGAGAGGTGATCGTCAGCTGCGGTGCGATCGACTCGCCGGCTCTCCTCATGCGCTCCGGGATCGGCCCGTCGCAGGTGCTCGCGGAGGCCGGTGTCGCACTCGTCGTCGATCTGCCGGGCGTCGGGGAGAACCTCCAGGATCACGCCGAAGGCCTGATCGTCTGGGAGGCGACGGGCGAGCGTACCGACGTCTGCGCGACAGGGTGGGATGCGGGATACGTCTTCCGCGTCGATGAGGACGGGTCGCTCCCCGACATCTCGACGCACATCCCGCTCGAGTCGTGGACGGTCCACGCCGAGAACTACGGCGCCGAGATCCCGGACAACAACGTCTCCTTCGCGCCGAACGTGGCCAAGCCGCGCAGCCGTGGTCGGGTGTGGATCACGTCTGCCGACCCCGAGGCCGCGCCGATGATCGACTACCGTTCCTTCACCGATGCTGACGGGCGGGACGAGCGGATGCTGGTGGCCGGCGTCCGCCGTGCACGTCTGGTCGCGCAGCAGGAGCCGTTCGCCTCGCACCTCGTCCGCGAAGTGTTCCCGGGCCCGGCCGTTCAGACCGACGAGGAGCTCTCCGCCGTCCTGCGCGCGACGCATCAGACGGTCTACCACGTCTCCTGCACCTGCCGGATGGGCGCTGAGGACGACCCCCTCGCCGTCGTCGACAGTGTGTTGCGAGTCCGTGGCGTCGCGGGACTGCGTGTCGTGGACGCATCCGTGTTCCCCACCGTCACCGCCCTGAATCCGGTGGGCACCGTCATGGCCGTCGCGGAGCGCGCAGTCGACCTGATCCGCGCGGCGGCGTCGCGGTGATGGGTGTGGGACCGATCCCATAGACTCTCCGTCGGCTCTCACATGGACACCGACACCCGCACCCCCATCGCACCGCGCCGCGACATCCAGGGCCTCCGTGCCCTCGCCGTCCTCGCGGTCATCGGCGCACACGCGGCCGGGTGGCCGGCGGGTGGCGTCCTCGGCGTCGACGTCTTCTTCGTGATCTCCGGATTCCTCGTCACGGGGATGCTGCTGCGCGAGGCGCGCGAAACCGGACGCATCTCCCTCGCCGGGTTCTACGCGCGTCGCGCTCGCCGCCTCCTCCCGGCTGCCCTCGTGGTGCTCATCGCCGTCGCAACCGCATCCTGGTTCCTGTTCAACCGCACGCGCGGCGAGCAGACGCTGTGGGATGCCGTCTCGGCCGCCCTCCTCGCATCCAACTGGCGCTTCGCCGCGCAGGGCACGGACTACTTCGCCGACACCGGCGCGGTCTCACCGCTCCAGCATTTCTGGTCCCTGTCGGTCGAGGAGCAGTTCTACCTCGTCTGGCCCGTGCTCCTGATCGCCCTGCTCGCCCTCGCGGGCACGCGCCGACTTCGCGCTGTCGCCGCCGGGGTCGCGGCGGTCGTCGTCGCGTCATCGTTCGCCTGGGCACTCGTCCAGACCGACATGCAGGCGACGGTCGCGTACTTCTCCACCCTGACGCGCGCGTGGGAGCTGGGCGTCGGCGCGCTCGTCGCCGCCATCGCACCGCTCCTGCGTCGGCTCCCGCGCGCCCTCGGAGGCCCGCTCCAGTGGGTCGGCCTCGCCGCGGTCCTCGCCTCGCTGCTGCTCATCGATCCCACAGGCACCGGGTTCCCCGCGCCGTGGGCGGCAGCACCCGTCGTCGCCACCGCGCTGATCCTCGCCGGCGGTGTCGCGGGAGACCCCCGACACCGCCCCCTCTTCCCGCTGACGAACCCGATCGCCGTCCTCCTCGGCGACGCGTCGTACTCGCTGTACCTGTGGCACTTCCCGGTCGTGGTCTTCGCCGATGCGCTGCTCCCGGCATCCGAGGTGCGCCTCTGGATCGTTCTCGGCGCCTCACTCACCCTCGGCCTCGCGTCGTACCTCATCGTCGAACAGCCGCTGCGCTACGCGCCGTTCTTCGGCGGGATGCCGCGGGTCCCCGCGCTCTCCGACCCGGCGCCCGCGCCGATCGAGCCGCCCCCCGCGGCGACACCCGCTCCCGCGGTCGCCGCGACGACCCGGCCCGCCGGGTGGACGCCCGGGACGCGCTACTACCCCGGGCAGACCCGACCGAGCGTGCCGGCGGCGGAGCCCGTCAGGGCCATCGCGGCGTCGGTGCCCGCAGCCGCTCTTCCCGCGCCCACCACCGCGGCGGCAGCCCCCACCGAGTCCGCGGGCCTCGCAGCCTGGCGCGAACGTTTCGGCGGACAGGTGTTCCTCTCGACCGCCGCACTCGTCATCGTCGCGCTCGCCGGCGCCCTCTGGGTGACGGCGTCGGGCCACGGCCCGCGGATCACCCTGCCCGAGACGGCACCCACAGCATCCGCTCCCGCCGTCGTCGGGGATCCGGGCGCCGACCTCCGAGCCGAGCTCGCGGCGGCGGTGACCGCCGACGCCTGGCCCGCCCTCGACCCCTCGCTCGATCGGGTCATGGCCGCCTCGTCCGGAGCGAACCCGGCGCACGCGTGCTTCGATCCGGGTGCGACACCCGACCCGGCCTCCTGTTCGTGGGGGAGTGGTGACGCCCCCGTGCACATCTGGGTCGTCGGAGACTCGACGGCCATGGCCTACGCGCCGGCCTTCCGGCGCATCGCCGACGACAGCGCCGGGGGCATCCGCGTGACCGCCATGGGCATGTACGGATGCCGCTTCACCGACGTCCTCGTCGAGAACGACGACCCGCAGGTCATGGCGGGCTGCCAGGAGCGCAAGGCCGCGGTGCGGGCGATGGTCCTCGCCGACCGCCCGGACCTCGTCGTGATGTCGAACGCGTTCACCCTCGGCCACACGGTCGCAGGTCAGGACCTGTCGGCCGACGCGCTGATCGGCGCGCAGCGCCGCGAGGCCGCGACCTACGACATGGGCGATCGGATGCTGTTCCTCGCCCCTCCGCCGCAGGGCGTCAGTCTCGCGGCCTGCTACACCCCGACGTCATCGCCGCGTGCGTGCGACAGCGCCGTCGACGGCACCTGGCGCACGATGGAGGCGATCTCCGAGTCGTCGGCGACGGCAGGCGGCGGCCACGCACTGTCGTCGCTGCCGTTCACCTGTGCCGACGATGTCTGCCCGCCGTTCGCCGGAACGATCCCCACGAAGTACGACCAGACGCACCTGACGGTCGAGTACGCCGAACACATCGCGCCGGCGTTGCGCCAGGCGCTCGACGCGATGGGGCTACTCGAGGCGTCGCGATAGACTCGTGCGCATGGGAACGATAAACGGAGCGCCGATGACGGCGTTCGTCTACTCGATCCGCGACCGCCGCGCCTGACGGCGCGTCGCTGATCTCCGCGTGATCGCGCCGTCTTCCGGGATGTCCTCGCACCCCGGCAGCGCGTCCTTCTCCGTACCCGCTCACCGGGGTGCTCCGAATCTTCCTTTGGAGCGCTCATGCGTACCCGTTCCGTTCACGGCGGCCGTCACGAACTCGGCCAGAACTTCCTCGTCCACCCGCCCACCATCGACCGGATCGCCGCCCTCGTCGCGGCGACCGACGGCGCGATCCTCGAGATCGGCGCCGGCGGCGGAGCGCTGACCACCGCACTCGCCCGCCTCGGCCGTGACCTCACCTCGATTGACATCGATGAGCGCCGCATCGCTGCGCTGCGCCGTTCGCACCCGGCGGTGCGCGTCGAGCACGCAGACGCGTTGCGGCATCCGTTCGACGCGCCGGTGATCGCCGGCAACGTCCCGTTCCACCTCACGACCCCGATCCTGCGCCGGCTCCTGCAGCGACCCGCCTGGCGCGACGCCGTCCTCCTCACGCAGTGGGAGGTCGCGCGCAAACGCGCGGGCGTGGGCGGCGGCACCCTCCTCACGGCGCAGGCCGCCCCGTGGTTCGAGTTCGCGCTGCACGGCAGGGTTCCCGCCCGCGCATTCCGCCCGATGCCGAGCGTCGACGGCGGCATCCTCTCGATCACTCGGCGCGGCTCGCCGCTCGTCCCGCTCGCCGAGCGACGCGCCTACGAACGGTTCGTGGGGGATGTCTTCACCGCACGCGGACGGGGGATGGCCGCCATCCTCTCGACGGTGAAGCGGATGCCGCGGCCCGCCGCCCGCCGCGTACTCGACAGCGCGGGGGTCGAGGGCGATTCGCTTCCGCGCGATCTCAGCGCTCGACAATGGTCGGACGTGTGGCGTGTAAAGGATTCTTGACACGCACGATCGCCCGTGTCATCCTTCCGATGTCAAACATTCCTGACATCGGAGGTGCAGCATGGCTCGTGAGGAACGCGCCGCGTGGGTCGGACTCGTCGTGTCGCTCGTCGCCATCGCGGTCTACGCCGCGGTCATCGGCGGACGCGCGGCATCCGCTCCGCTCACGGAGGTCGACTGGCTGGGGCCCATGCTCTGGACGATCATCGGCGGCCTCGTCGTCTCGATCGTGATCGCGATCATCTGGGGCGTCATCGCCGAGGGCGGGTCGCTGCGCGGCGAGAACGCCGCCGACGAGCGCGACCGCGCCATCACGCAGATGGGTGATCGCGTCGGCGTCGCGTTCCTCGTCATCGGAGGCGTGGTCGGCATCGTGCTGTGCGCGGTCGACGCTGCACCGTTCTGGATCGCGAACACCCTCTACGCAGGCTTCGCGCTCTCGTCCGTCGTCGGCGGCATCGCCCGCGTCGTCGCCTACCGCCGCGGGCTCGTGTGATGGTCAAGCCCACCCGTGTCACCAACGCCATCCGCGAGCTGCGCACCGATCGTGGACTCACCCAGGCCGACCTCGCCGGCGCCGTCGGCGTGACCCGGCAGACCCTGATCGCCATCGAACAGGGCAAGTACTCGCCCTCGCTCGAGATGGCCTTCCAGATCGTCCGCGTCCTCGGCGTCCCCTTCGACGCGGCCTTCCAGTACCCCGAGGACTGACTCATGACCGACACCATGACCGTCTGGCGCCAGCGGCGTTACGGCTCCGCAGACGCCGTCCGCCCCGAGACCGTCCCGGTGCCCGTCCCGCGTGCCGGTGAGGTGTTGCTGCAGACGGATGCCGTCTCCCTGAACTCCGGCGACGTCCACCTCATGCGCGGCGAGCCGGGGCTCGTCCGCGTCGCTCTCGGCGCGCGCGGGCCGCGCATCCGCGGACGCGGTATGGACGTCGCGGGCACCGTCCTGGCGCTCGGCGAGGGCGTGACGGAGCTCGCCGTCGGGGGCGCCGTCGTGGGTGCGTGGCGCGAGACCCTCGCCGACCGCGTCGTCGTGCCCGCGAAGCGCCTCGTCCGGGTACCGTCGCGCGTGACGCCCGCCGTCGCCGCGACGCTCCCCATCGCAGGGAACACCGCCGTGCAGACGCTCGACGCCTGCCGCGTCGGTCGCGGGTCGCGGGTGCTCGTGGCGGGGGCCGGCGGTGGCGTCGGCACCTTCCTCGTGCAGCTCGCCGCCGACCGCGGCGCCGAGGTGTGGGCGACGTGCGGCGAGCGGGCGCAGCCCGTGCTCGAGCGTTTCGGCGCCGTGCGCACGTTCGACTACCGGGCGCTCGAACTCGGCGACCTGCCCCGCGGCCGGTTCGACGCGGTCGTCGACATCGCCGGCGAGCCGCCCCTCACCGTCCTCCGCGACCTGCTCGCCCCCGGCGGCACCGCGGCCCTGGTCGGCGGCGACGGGCATCCGTTCTTCGGTCCGGTAGGGGGAATCCTGCACTCGCTCGTCGCCCGCGGACGGTTCCGGCCGATCACCTCGGTCGCGAAGACCGAGACGACGGCCCAGCTCGTCGACCTCGCGGCATCCGGTCGTCTGACGCCCCACATCGAGCGGGTCTTCCCCCTGTCGCAGGCCCGGGCGGCGCTCGCGCACGTCGAAGCGGGCCGCACGGTCGGCAAGGTCGTCGTCGTGCGCGACGAGATCCTCGACGTGTGACGCGACCGTCCGACAGGATGGCGGGATGCCCCTCCTCCCCGCACCCCGTCTGATCGACCCCACCACCGTCCCCGCGCTCCGCTGGGGCGTCATCGGCACCGGCATCGCCGATCGGTTCGTGCACGCGATCGACGCCCACACCGGCCAGCGGGCGGTGGCGGTGACCGCACGGGATGCCGAGAGGACCCGCGCGTTCGCCGCCACCCACGGCATCGAACGCGTCCACGCGTCGGTGGCCGACCTCGTCGCCGATCCGCACGTGGACGTCGTGTACGTGGCCACACCGCATCCGCTGCACCGGGAGCAGGCGCTCACCGCGATCGCCGCCGGCAAGCACGTCCTCATCGAGAAGCCGATCGCCCTCACGGCCGCTGAGGCGACTGAGATCCTCCGCGCGGGGCGTGCAGCCGGCGTACTCGTCGCGGAGGCGATGTGGACGCGCTACCTGCCGCAGGCCGACGTCATCCGGCAGGTACTGGACGCCGGCCTGCTGGGTGAGATCGACCTCGTCCGCGCCGACTTCGGTTCGCTCGTCCCGTTCGACCCCACCAGCCGCATGTTCGACCCGGCCCTCGGCGGCGGCGCGATGCTCGACCTCGGCGTGTACATCGTCGCGTTCGCGTCGTCGATCATCGGTCCGCCGCGCACGATCCGCGCCGTCGGGACCCTCGCCGCCACGGGAGTCGACGACAGTGCGACCGTCGCCCTGAAGACGGATGCCGGGGCCCAGGCCGCGCTCACGACCACCTTCGGCGCCGTCACACCCGTCGAGGCCTCGGTCTTCGGCTCACGAGGGCGGCTCGACGTCCTCGCACCGTTCTACGGACCGACCGGTCTGCGCCTTCGGGTGGACGACGCCGACGCCGAGGTGTGGCGGGACGAGGCCCTCCCCACCGTGCACGACGGTCTCGGCTATCAGGCGACGGCGTTCGCGTCGTACGTCGAACAGGGGCTGGTCGAGTCCCCGCTGCACCCGCACGACGAGGTGGTCTCCGTGCTGACGACGATCGACGAGGTCCGTCGTCAGATCGCCGAGGAGTGAGCGGGCGGGGCTAGCGTGGACGCATGACCATTCAGCACACCGTCGTGTTCGCCCTCCACCACGCCGAGGACTCCTCGGAGGAGAAGACGTTCCTGACGGACGCGCAGCGGTCGCTCACGGCGATCCCCGGCGTGCAGCAGTTCCGTGTCAACCGTCAGATCAGCGATAAGAGCGACCTGCGCTGGCAGTTCACCATGCTCTTCGACGATCAGGCCGCCTACGACGCGTACAACGCCCACCCCGACCACGTCGCGTTCGTCGAGAGCCGCTGGCAGCACGAGGTGCGTGCCTTCCAGGAGTACGACTTCGTCGCCGGAGACTGATCCGGCTCAGCGCTCCGCGCGTGCCTCGGCCAGCGACGGGTAGTCGGTGTAGCCGACGGCCCCGCCCGCGTAGAAGTACTCCGGCCGCGGCTCGTTGAGCTCGGCCCGCTGCTCCCAACGCTGGGCCAGGTCGGGGTTGGCGATCGCGGGTCGGCCCACCGCCACGCCGTCGGCCCAGCCCTCGAGCACGAGCTCCTCGGCCTCCTCACGGGTCGTGACCGTGCCGAAGCCCGAGTTCACTACGGCCGGTGCGGCCGCCTCGTGACGGATCCGCTGCACGATCGTGCTCTTCGGGTCGGCGTGCAGCAGATCGACGAACGCGAGCCCGAGCGGGGCGAGACCCTGCGCCAGCGCGGTGTACGTCGCGAGGGCGTCGACGTCGTCCGACTCGAGCACCCCCGGGATCTGGTGCTGCGGCGAGAGACGGATGCCGGTGCGTCCCGCCCCGACCGCGTCGGCGACCGCGCGGGTCACCTCGACGGCGAAACGTGCGCGGTTCTCGGGGGAACCACCGTAGACGTCGTCGCGGACGTTCGACTCGGGGGAGAGGAACTGGTGCACGAGGTAGCTGTTCGCCCCGTGGACCTCGACGCCGTCGAAGCCCGCGGCGATCGCATTGCGCGCCGCCTGCACGAACTGCTCGACGACGCCGGCGACCTCCGCCGTGCTCAGCGCGTGGGGGACGGGCAGCGCGACCTTGCCGTCACGAGTGCGCCCCTCGCCGGGCGAGGCGATCGCGCTCGGACCGACGACGCGGTCGACGCCGGAGATCTCGGGGTGAGAGACGCGACCGCCGTGCATGAGCTGCATGACGATCGTGCCGCCCTCGGCGTGCACGGCCTCGGCGACCCGGCGCCAGCCCTCGACGTGTTCGGGCGTCTCGATGCCGGGCTGCCCGAGGTACGACATCCCCTCGCGCACCGGCCAGGTGCCCTCCGACACGATGAGACCCATGCCCGCACGCTGGCGGTAGTACTCGACCATGTCGTCGGTCGGCACACCCTCGTCACCCGCGCGGGTGCGGGTCAGCGGCGCCATGACGACGCGGTTGGAGAGGTCCAGATCGCCGAAGACAGCGGATTCGTACAGGCTCATGCTGAGGGGGAACGACGCGGGCCGGCCGTCCTATTCCACGCCTCCCGATACGATCGCGCACATGCGTGTTCACCTCATCGGCGGAGGCCGTGACGACACCCACATCGTCCCGCTGCTCGCCGCCGGGCTCGCCGGCGCGAGACGGGTCCGGATCCTCCTCGTCATCGAGGCGGATGATGAGGAGTCGGTCCCGCGGTGGCGCCGGCTCGGAGAACTGGCCGGAGTCGCTGATCCGGACGTGGTGAGTGTCGTCGAGGGCGAGCGCTTCACCGCGCGCATCCTCGAGGGCGTCGATGCCGTTGTCGTCGGCGGCGGACTGACCCCCACCTACGCCCACGCCTTCGCCAACGTCGCACCACACGTGCGCGAGCGGGTCGCGGGCGGGATGCCGTACATCGGCTTCTCGGCGGGGTCGGCGATCGCGGCGTCCTCCGCTCTGGTCGGCGGCTGGCGGCTCGACGGGGTGCCGGTGGCGAACGAGGATGCCGGCGAGGAGGAGGACGAGCTCCTCATCGTCCCCGGACTGGGCCTCGTGCCGTTCGCCGTCGACGTCCACGCCGCGCAGTGGGGGACGCTCACCCGGCTGACCGCCGCCGTCGCTGCCGGGCTCGTTCCCCGCGGCTACGCGGTCGACGAGCACACCGCGCTCGTCGTCACCGATCCGGGCAGCAATCCGACGGTCGCTGGAGTCGGCGCCGCCTGGCACGTCGCACCCGACGGGCGGTCGGCCGTCGTGACACGGCTGACCGCCCGCGGGTAACGCCGGCTCACTCGGCCGGGGCCGCGCTCTCCTCGGCCGGCGCCTCGGCGAGATCGTCGTGCGCCTGCTCGAACTGCGACCGGTACAGGCGGTAGTACGCGCCCTGAGCGGCGATCAGCTCGTCGTGCGTGCCCTTCTCGACGATGTCGCCGTGCTCCATCACGAGGATGAGGTCGGCGTCGCGGATGGTCGAGAGTCGGTGTGCGATGACGAACGACGTTCGTCCCTCACGGAGCGCGGCCATCGCGTGCTGCAGGAGTAGCTCGGTGCGGGTGTCGACCGAAGAGGTCGCCTCATCGAGGATCAGCACCGCCGGCTGGGCGACGAACGCGCGGGCGATCGTGATCAGCTGCTTCTCGCCCGCCGAGACGTTCGAGGCATCCTCGTCGAGCATGGTGTCGTAGCCGTCGGGAAGCGACCGGACGAACCGGTCGACGCGGGTCGCGACCGCGGCATCCACGATCTCGTCGTCGGTGGCCGACTCACGGCCGTAGCGGATGTTCTCGCGGATGGACCCGGCGAACAGCCATGGATCCTGCAGCACCATGCCGGTGCGGGAGCGGACGTCGTCGCGCGAGAGCTCGGCGATGTCCTGCCCGTCGAGGAGGATCCGACCGCCGTCGAGCTCGTAGAACCGCATGAGCAGGTTCACGAGCGTCGTCTTTCCGGCACCCGTCGGCCCCACGATCGCGACTGTCTGGCCCGGTTCCACCCGGAACGACAGGTTGGTGATGAGGGGGTGCTCCGGGGCGTATGAGAACTTCACGTGCTCGAACTCGATCACACCGCGTCCGTCGCCGCGGGCGGGGGCGTCAGCGGCATCCGGATCCTGCTCATCGGCGTCCAGCAGCTCGAACACCCGCTCGGCCGACGCGGTTCCCGACTGGACGACCGCCGCCATGCCGCCGAGCTCCGACAGGGGCTGCGTGAACTGCTGCGAGTACTGGATGAACGCCTGCACGTCGCCGAGGCGCAGCTGGCCGCTCGCGACCTGCAGTCCGCCGAGCACCGCGATGCCGACGTAGGTGAGGCTGCCGATGAACGTCATGCCGGGCATGATCATGCGCGAGAGGAACTGCGCCTTGAACGCCGCCTGGAACAGCTCCTCGTTCTCCTCCTGGAACTTCGCCTGCGCACCGGCCTCGCGACCGAACACCCGCACGAGCGAGTGACCCGAGAACGACTCCTCGACGCGGGCGTTGAGTCGACCGACCTTGCGCCACTGCACACCGAAGGCCTTTTGCGATTTCGGGCCGATGATGCCGAAGATGACGGCCATGAGGGGAAGCGCGACGAGCGCGACGATGGCGAGCTGCCACGAGATCGAGAACATCATGATGAGGACGCCGACCACCGTGAGGATCGCTGTCAGCGCGCCCGAGAGCGACTGCTGCATCGTCTGCGTGATGTTGTCGATGTCGTTGGTGACGCGCGAGATCAACTCGCCGCGCTGTACCCGGTCGAAGTGCGACAGGGGCAGACGGTTGAGCTTCGCCTCGACCTGCTCGCGCAGACCCCACATGGTGCGCACCATGATCACGTTGATGACGTAGCCCTGCAGCCAGGTCAGGACGGCGGACACGACGTAGATCACCAGCACCCAGGTGATGACGACCTTGAGGGCGTCGAAATCGACACCGGCGCCGGGGGCGTAGTTCTGCATCGACGCGACGATGTTGGCGAAGTCATCCTGACCCTGCGCGCGCAGCGCAGCGACCGCTTCGCCCTGCGTCAAGCCGGCCAGCGCCGGGTTCTGGCCCAGGAAGTTCGAGAGGAAGCCCTCGAACACGATGTTGGTCGCCTCGCCCAGGATCTTCGGGGCGATCACGGCGAGCACGACGCCGACAGCACCCGCGATGGTCACGAGACCGAACCACCACTTGAACGGGGAGAGCAGCCCGATCATGCGGATGAAGCTCGGACCGAACTGCGATGCCTTACCCGGGGCCACCGAGTCCCAGCTGCCGCTGTTGAGCCGCGCCTGTTCGGCGAGTTCCGCCTCGGCGCGCTCCTCTTCGGTCATCTCCTTCTCGGACGTGCTCATGCGTCCACCCCCAGCTGCGATTCGACGATCTCGCGGTAGGTCTCGTTCGAGGCGAGCAGCTCGTCGTGCGTGCCGACACCGACCATCCGGCCGCCGTCGAGCACGACGATGCGGTCGGCATCCGTGATCGTCGACACGCGCTGGGCGACGACGATCTTGGTCACCTGCGGCAACTCCCGCCACAGCGCCTGCCTCAGCTTCGCGTCGGTGGAGAGATCGAGCGCCGAGAACGAGTCGTCGAAGACGAGGATGTCGGGCTGGTGCACGATCGCGCGGGCGATCGACAGGCGCTGACGCTGCCCGCCGGAGACGTTGGTGCCGCCCTGCGCGATGCGGGCGTCGAGGCGGTCGTCCATCTCCTCGACGAAGGCGCGCCCCTGGGCGATCTCGAGAGCGTGCCACAACTCCTCGTCGGTGGCGTCCTCGCGCCCGAATCGGAGGTTGGAGGCCACCGTTCCGGTGAACAGGAACGCCTTCTGCGGCACGAGGCCGATGCCCTGCCACAGCCTGTCGAGGTCGGCGTCGCGCACGTCGACACCGGCGACCCGCACCGATCCGCTCGTGACGTCGAACAGCCGCGGGATGAGGGAGACGAGCGTCGTCTTGCCGGCACCGGTGGAACCGACGATCGCGACCGTCTCACCGCGCGCGGCCGAGAAGCTCACGCCCGCCAGCACCGGCTCGTCGGCCCCGGGGTAGGTGAAAGTGACGTCGTCGAACTCGACGGTGCCCGGCGTCGGGAAGTCGGAGACCGGCTGCGCAGGCTTGACCAGGCCGCCCTCCACCGCGAGCACCTCTCCGATGCGGTCGGCCGACACCGCGGCCCGGGGGATCATGATCGTGATGAAGGTCGCCATCAGGACACCCATCAGGATCTGACCGATGTACTGCATGAAGGCGAACAGGGTGCCGATCTGGACCGAGCCTTCGTTCACCTCGATGCCGCCGAACCAGATGACCCCGACGACGGTCACGTTCAGGATCAGCATGGCGAGCGGGAACATCAGCACGAACAGCGAGCCGACCTTGCGGCCGACGACCATGATGTCGGTGTTCGCGCCGCGGAAGCGCTCCTCCTCGATGCGTTCGCGCACGAACGCCCGCACGACGCGGACGCCGGTGAGCTGCTCCCGCATGATGCGGTTCACCGCGTCGAGCTTCTTCTGGTAGCTGCGGAACAGCGGCACCATCCGGCTGATGATCAGGATGCCGACGACCAGCAGCGTCGGCACCGACACACCGATCAGCCAGCTGAGCCCGACGTCCTGCTGCAGCGCCATGATGATGCCGCCGATGGCCAGCAGCGGCGCCGTCACGAGCATCGTCGCGCCCATCATCGCCAGCATCTGCACCTGCTGCACGTCGTTCGTGTTGCGGGTGATGAGCGAGCCGGCCCCGAACTGCGTCACCTCGCGCTCCGAGAAGCCGCTCACCCGCTGGAAGACATCGCGACGGAGATCGCGTCCCACGGCCATCGCGGCCCGGGCGGCGAAGAAGGTGGCGATGATCGAGGCGGCGATCTGCCCGAGGGCGATCGTCAACATGAGGACACCGTGCGACCAGATGTAGCCGATGTCGCCGCGCGTGACGCCGTTGTCGATGATGTCGGCGTTGAGGCGCGGGAGATACAGAGCGGCCATCGCGGAGGCGAACTGGAACACCAGCACGCCCACGACAAGCCAGCGGTAGGTGCGGAGGTACCGCACCAGAAGGGTTCCGAGCATAGGAATCAGAGTGCCACCACCCGCCGACATCCGCGTCCCCCTGAGGGTGGATGTCCGCTGACGGCGTACGCCGTCAGCGCGCGGGGGAGAGCAGCTCCGTGACGTGCGCCACGATCTCGCGGGGCCGGAACGGTTTCGCGACGACCTCGTCGACCCCGGCCCGCAGCGCCTCCTCGCGGTCCGAGGTGTGCACGCGCGCCGTGAGCATGATGATGTGCGGCTGCGGGATGTCGGCGGCACGGATCTCACGAGAGGCCTGGGTGCCGTCGGTGCCGGGCATCATCCAGTCCATCAGGACGACGCGCGGGTGGTCGGCGAGGACCCGTTCCACGGCCTCCCGGCCGTTGGACGCGCGGCCGGCGACGATGCCTGCCCGCTCGAGGCTGGAGACGAGGAGCATAGCGATGTCATCGTCGTCGTCAACCACGAGCACGGATATGTCCACCCCCGTACTCTGACACGATCCCGGGTCGTGGAAGAACCTGGGCCGCGGCGGGGGGATCGCCGGAGTACTTCTGGTAAAGGGGGCCGATGTGAGCAGGAAACCTCTGTGGACACCGATGCAGCCGGGGGATCTGTTCCTACGGCTGCAACTGCCGTTCCTCGCAGGCACGCTCTTCGTCGTCGTGGCAGCGGGCCTCGCGGTGCCGAGTTTGTGGACGTCGCCGCTGCTGCTCGCCGGCGCGGGCGCCGCGGTCGCGGCATCCGTCGCCTTCGTCCCGTCGCGGCGCGGCTGGCTGCTGACGTCGTGGGGCATCGTCGTCCCGCTGGTCGATGTCGTCTCCGTGGCGCTGGTCCGCGCCGAGCTGTTCGGCTACATCCCGACCGTCGGCGTGCTCTGCCTCATGCCGTTCGCGTGGATCGCGCTGCGGTACCGCTGGCCGGCGCTGTCCCTCGTCTTCCTCGGCGGGCTCCTCATCTCCGCGCTTCCGCTGGTGATGCGGCTTGAATCGCTCTCGACGCCGCTGATGGTTCTCAACTTGGTGACGCTGCCGGTCCTCACGACGGGCATCTCGATCGGCGTCCATCTCGCGGCGAACAGCTTCCGCCGCAGTCGGCGTCAGGTGCAGGACACCGCCGAGTCGCTCGCGTCGACACTCGCGCAGTCGCGTGACGACGAGCTCGTGCTGCGCACCGTGCTCGACACCGTCAACGGTGCCGTCGCCTTCTACAACGCCGACGGTCGGCTGGTGCTCGCCAACCGTGCCGCGCAGAAGCTCGCCGAAACGGTCGGGTTCCGTTTCGACGATCCGCCCTACGCGGGGCCGAACGTGTGTCGGGGTGACCGCACGACACCCGTCCCGTGCGAGCAGCAGCTCGTGCCGCGCGCGCTGCGCGGCGAGGTCATCCACAACCACCTCGAGTGGTGCGGTCCGGAGGGCAGTCAGATGGCGATCCTCTCGTCGTCGCGCCGGGTCCACCGGCCCGACGGAGCGTTGCTCGGCACCGTCATCGCGGCCTACGACGTCACCGACCTCGCCGACGCCGTCGAGGCGCGCGAGGAGGTCCTGACGACCGTCTCCCATGAGCTGCGGACCCCGTTGACATCCGTCGTCGGCTATACCGAGCACGTCGTCGACACCCTCGGGGCGGATGCCGAGAAGCTCGGCGTCGAGCAGGCGCTGAGCGCGATCGCACGGAACGGCGAGGTCCTGCTCGAGCGGGTTTCGCAGCTGCTCACCGCAGGCAACAAGCGGATGGTGCTGGCGCCGGCGCGTGTCGACGTCCGCGCCCTGGTCGAGGAGACAGTCGCCGTTGTGACGCCGTTCGCGAGCCAGGCAGGGGTCTCGGTGTCGGTCGAAGGCGAGAGCGACGTCGAGGCCGACCTCGACGCGCGTCGCATCGAGCAGGCGGTCGAGAACCTCCTCACCAACGCCGTCAAGTTCACGCCGCGCGGAGGCTCGGTCACGGTCCGTGTCGGCGGCGAGGGCGAGCGGGCGCTGATCGCGGTCTCCGATACCGGTATCGGGATGAGCGCGGACGACAAGCAGCGCGTGTTCGACCGCTTCTACCGTGCGAGCTCGGTGCGCGAGAACGCCGTCCAGGGGATCGGGGTGGGGCTCTCCATCGTGAAGTCGATCGTCGACGCGCACGGCGGCGAGGTGACGATCGAGAGCGAGCCCGGCCAGGGCACGACGATCGGTCTGTCGCTTCCGCGCACGCACGAGACGACACCACCGGCCGAGGAGTTCGCCCTCTCGGCATGAGAGGACGGCGCGCGTCGCTAGGATGACGCCGTGACAGCCTCCGGAGACGAGCCGCGGGACAGCCGGTCCCCGCGGAACACCCGCTGGCTGCGCGAGATGACCGACCGGGTGCCGACCGCCTGGGTGCCCGGCATCCTCACTGCGGTGTTTCTCGGCGCGGCGGCCGCGTTCGGGGGGCTGGAGGCCGTCGCCGCCCCTCCCCTCGCGACGCTGCAGCCGGGGGACGAGCATCGCAACGACATGCTGTCGATCACGGTGGATCGGGCGGTGCTCATCGACGCCCTGCCCGACGCGGGGGTCTACGCCGACCCGGAGAAGGGACAGCGTGTGGTCGCTGCCGTGGTCCGAGCGGAGAACGTGTGGGACACCGCCCTGCCCGGAGGGACCTCGAGCGCCTCGCCGACGGGGCTGGCGGGCTCCCTCCTCGCCGCCAACCTGGACGGACGGACGCCGGACGCGGTCGCGCGGCTCGACGACGCGACAACGTCGGTCTGGCTCCAGCCCGGTGTTCCCGCCGAGCTCGTCGTCGCCTGGGTCATCGACCGGGACGAACTTTCGGCGGACGACACGCTTGAGCTTGAGATCCGGGACTTCACGCTGCGGGAGGGCGCCCTGATCCTGGAGGGGCGCTGGTGGGACACCCCGATCGTCGTCGCGACGATGGACGTTCCACTGACCGATGTCGGCGCCGGGGCCGACCAGCCGCCCGCGGAGGAGTCGGAGTGAAGCGTGCGGGAGTCTGGGGCCTCGGCATCCTCCTTCTCGTCGCCGCGTGGTTTGTCACACAGGTGACCCCGGGGCAGGCGCTCACCGAGTCCTCATTCGTCCAGACCGTGGCCGTGGGGGATCGCGCCGTCGGTCGCGAGATGATCGTCACCGTCACCGACGTCGGGGCAGCGGACGCACTGTCGGATGCGAACGGCTGGTCTGCCGAGGGCAATTGGGTCTTCGTCGATGCGGACGTAGAGTCGCGATCGACCGAGATCTCCGTGCGACTCGGGTTGGCCGTGCTGGTCATCGACGGCGTGACCTACCGCGCGAGTGAGCGACCGAAATCGTCGTTGTTGGGCCGGCAGCTCGAGGTCGGTGTTCCGACGAGCGGCAGCCTGGCGTTCGAACTGCCGGCGGACCTCCGCCGCGGTGACGCCGTCATCCGGTTCACGGTCGACGACCAGGACTGGCGGCTGGACTCCGTCGTCGAGCTCCCCGTCGAGCTGGGGCAGCTGCCTCGGAACGACGAACACGAACTGGCGACATTGTCGGGGGGTGGCGTGTGAGCGGCTGGTGGCGGCGCAATCGAGGCGCACTTCTCGCTCTCGTCATCCTCGTGCCCGTCACGGTCGGGGTCTTTGGCGGCTGGGAGTGGTGGAAGACCGCGAGCGGGCAGCCGACGTTCGCCGTCACAGCGCAGCAGGGGGAGTCCGTCGACCTCGGCGGCGTCACCTTCGGGCCCGCGCGAGTGACCGAGACCACCATCGCGGACACGGACACCCCCGCGGGCACGAAGATCCTCGCCGTCAGGGTCCCGGTCGACCGGCACGGCGCAGTGACGGGGTGCCAGGTCTACGCACTGCGCGAGCTCGACGGGAAGGAGCGGGTATTCGAAGCCGATACGACACTCGTGCCGTGGGACTACCACCGGTACACGCTGTGTCCGATGGATCCCGAGGCCGACCTATTCCCCGCGGGTCCGTTCGGCATCGACGTCCCCTTCATCGTGCCCGACGACGTCGACGGACCGCTCGGCATCGAGCTCGTGATCGTGGACGAGCTGCCGCGCTACGCGCGACTCGTCGTCGTGCCCTGAGGTGACGACGGGGGCCCCGATGAGGGCCCCGACCGTGGCGTCGTACGTGCTCGCGATCAGAACCGTGCGGAAGGGCTCGATGATGAGCGGCGCGACGAGGAGGAAGATCGCTCCCCACGAACGCCAGAACTCGACGGGGCTCTGCGGTCCGACCAGCCGCGTCACCGCGAAGTCGATGTAGTCCTGGCAGAAAAGCAGGAGGACGTAAGCGAGCACGTACCCGCCGATGAGGATCGGCCCACCGCGCCACATCAGGACGAGTGCGCGCCAGATGGGCTGGAACCTCGCACCGACGCTCGCGCCGATGTCGCCCAGCCGGCGGCGCAGTCGCTGCGGGACGGTGCCGTAGCGCTGCCGCGCCCGTTCCACGAGGCGTCCACGCCACTGCAGTCCCTGAGGCGCGACCGCCTGGCCGTAGATGACCCCCGCGACGGTCAGCCAGGCGAGGGGCACGCCGATGAGCCCCGCGGCAGCGCCGATGACGGTGGCCACGGCATCCCATGTCCATCCGAGCGGCGCGAACCAGGCGCCGACCGTCTCGCGGAGATCGCCGATCCAGGCGATCGCACGACGCGACTGCACCCAGGCCGAGACCTGCCCCAAGGCATCGCCGATGAAGTAGGCCGCCAGGAACACCCACAAGCCCTCGAGGTACGTCGCAGCGAGAGAGCTCCATCGAGGGAGACGGTCACGCCAGCGGTTCCACGCCCAGCGGCCGGCGAACGCGAGGACGACGACGAGTATCGTCCACGGCTCCCAGGAGAGCTTGTCGACGGCGCCGGAGGTGTCGACGTCGACGCCCGTGGCGGCGGCCATCGCGTCTCGGCCGATCTTGACCTGCAGTGCGGTGTCCAGATAGGTGGCGACATCCTCGACCAGGAAACCCAATGCGGCGTAGACGGCGATGAACGGCAGGATCGACGACAGCATCGCGTCGCGGAAGGCCACTCGCCGGGCGCGCGGCTCGGTAGGCGGCGGGGCGATCGCGCCCAGCCGCACCATGCCGTCCCGGAGGACGAGGAACATGCCGACGTAGCCCAGGAGTTTCGCCAGGATGGCGATCGGGATCAGCAGGATGCCGCCGAGCGCCGTGTATCCGCCGACGTACCCCGCGACCTCGAGCCCGACGTAGCGGCCCAGGGTTCCTGCCAGGTACCACGCGAGCAGGGCCGGCCAGTGGCGCACGAGGAGGCGCCACGTCAGACCGAGCATCGTTCGCACGGTCTCACCGTAGTGGCACCGACGCGGCGACGCCCGCCCGACCACAGGGATCGGACGGGCGTCAGCGGATGCCGCGGCTCAGCCGACGTCACCGTCCGAGTCGCGGGTTCCCCGGCGTCCCCGACGCTCGCGTTTCGCGGCGGCGGCGGCGAGCTCGGCCCGGATCGTGTCGGTGCGGACGTCGGTCGGGCGGTCACCGGCATCCCACATCCGGTCGACGGCTGCCTGCGGGTGACCCTCCTCGGCGGCGAGCGACGCCTCGAGCGCGCGTTCGTAGCGGCTCTGGCGACGCTTGAGCCACAGACCCGCGACGAGCATCACGATCAGCACCGAATAGGCGACGGCGGCGAACGGGTGCAGCACCAGATCGGCCAGGTCGCCCTGGCTCAGCTGCAGCGCCTTGCGCAGCTGCTGCTCGCCCATGGGACCCAGGATGAGGCCCACGATCAGCGGCGCGATCGGGAAGCCGAATCGGCGCATGAAGTAGCCGAGCGCGCCGACGATCAGCAGGATCGCGATGTCGAGCGTCGAGAAGCTGACCGCGTACGCTCCGAGCACCGCGAAGGTGATGATGCCCGCGTACAGATAGGGGCGCGGGATCTGCAGCAGCTTCACCCAGATGCCCGCCAGCGGCAGGTTCAGGATGATGAGCAGCACGTTGCCGATGTAGAGGCTCGCGATGAGCGCCCACACCAGGTCGCCCTGGTTCTGGAACAGCTGCGGGCCGGGCTGGATGCCGTACGACTGGAACGCCGTGATGATGATCGCGGCGGTCGCCGTGGTCGGGAGTCCCAGTGTCAGCAGCGGCACGAGCACACCCGCCGCCGCGGCGTTGTTCGCCGCCTCGGGGCCGGCGACGCCTTCGATCGCGCCGCGACCGAACTGGCCCTTGTTCTTCGAGAGGCTCTTCTCGCTCGCGTAGGAGAGGAAGGTGGCGACATCCGCACCACCGGCGGGGATCGTGCCGACCGGGAAGCCGATGAACGTGCCGCGCAGCCACGGCTTCCACGAGCGCTTCCAGTCCTCGCGACTCATCCAGTTGCGCCATCCGCGGGTCACCGGGATCACCGGGATCGGTCCGTGCCGCAGCCGCGCGGCGACGTAGAACGCCTCGCCGATGGCGAAGAGGCCGACGGCGACGAGCACGACGCTGATCCCGTCCGACAGGGCCAGGATGCCGAGCGTGTACCGCGCCTGCCCGGTCGTCACCTCGGTGCCGATGAGCCCGATGAGCAGGCCGATGCCGAGCGAGGCCAAGCCGCGCGCGGGGGAGGACCCGAGCAGGGCTCCCACGGTGATGAAGGCGACGACGATCAGGGCCACGAAGTCCGCCGGCGCGAGGTTCACCGCGAAGCGGGCGATGATCGGGGCGAACAGCGTCAGCAGAGCCGTCGCTATCGTACCGGCGACGAACGAGCCGATCGCCGCGGTGGCGAGCGCCGCGGCACCTCGACCGAGCTTGGCCATCTTGTTGCCCTCGATGGCGGTGATGACCGACGCCGATTCGCCGGGGGTGTTCAGCAGGATGCTGGTGGTCGACCCGCCGTACATGCCGCCGTAGTAGATGCCCGCGAATGTGATGATCGCTGCCGTGGGCGAGAGGGAGTACGTCAGCGGCAGCAGCAGGGCGACGGTCATCGCCGGGCCGATGCCGGGCAGCACGCCGACGGCGGTGCCGACGATCACGCCGATGAAGGCGAAGAGGAGGTACTCGGGCTGCAGCGCGGTCGCGAAGCCCACCATGAGGGAGTTCAGTGCGTCCATGATCTCTTCCGATCAGCCGAACAGAGGACCGGGGCCGTACCACCAGTCGAAGGCCATGCCGCGGGGCAGCGACAGGCCGAGGCCTTCGCCGAACAGCAGCTGGGTGCCGATGCCGAGGATGAGCCCGGCGAGGAAGGCGACCCAGGGGCGCTTGGCTCCGAGGGTCCATGCGGCGCCGCCGAACAGCAGGGCGGCGACCATCCACCAGCCGAGGATCTCGAGCAGGACGATGACGCCGACGACCAGGCCGACGAGCTTGAGGATCGTCCACCAGTCCGTCGCTGCGTTCGGGTCGATGTCCTCGCCCTCCTCGGGCGCGGCGACCTTGCCGCGGACGGCGGCGACCACCAGGAACGTCCCCGAGGCGAGGAGGATGGCCGACACCAGGAAGGGGAACACCTGCGGGCCGATCACCCCGCCGGCGGGGACGCGGATCGAGAACGCACCCACGAGGGCGAACACGCCCAGGGCGACGATCACGCCGGCGAAGATCAGGTTGCCGATGCGGTCCGCCCCCCAACCGGGGCGCGCAGTCTCCTGCGCACCCCGGTCCAGAGTGCTCTCGCTCATGACACGAGACCGATGTTCTTCAGCGTCCCGGTGACCTCGGTGATGTTGCCGTCGAGGAACGACGTGAACTCGTCGCCGGTGAGGAAGGCGTCGGTCCATCCGTTGGTCTCGAGCGCGTCCTGCCAGGCGCCCGACTCGTGCATCTCGGTCACGAGGTTCACCAGGCCCTCGGCATCCGCGTCGCTGATCCCGCCGGGGGCGAGCAGGCCGCGCCAGTTGGTGTACGTGATGTCGAAACCCTCGTCGAGCATCGTCGGCGTCTCGGGCAGCAGCTGCGCCGGCTCGTCGCTCGAGACGGCGAGCGCGCGGAGGTCGCCGGAGTCGACGTACTCGGCGAACTCGCCGACGCCCGAGATGCCGGCCGCGGCGTTGTTGCCGAGCAGCAGCGAGACCGCCTCGCCGCCGCCGGCGTTCGGGATGTAGTTCAGCTTGTCGGTGATGCCCGCACCGTCGAGGCCGGCCTCCTCGAGGAGGAGTCCCGCGAGGATGTGGTCGGCGCCTCCGGCGGAGCCGCCGGTGATGGTGACGGACTGGCCGTCGGCGACGACGGCGTCGACGAGATCCTGCAGGGTCTGGTACTCGCTGTCGGCCGGGACCACCACGACCAGCGGCTCCTCGGTCAGACGGGCGATGGGGGTGGTGTCCTCCATGCGGTTCTCGGCGGCATTGGTCTCGACCGCGCCGACCATGACGAGGCCCGTCACCATCAGGGTGTACGGGTCCTTCTCGTTGGCGAGGCTCGCCAGACCCACCGTGCCGCCCGCTCCGCCGATGTTGGTGACCGCGGCGGTTCCGACCAGATCTTCGCCGGTGAGCACCGACGAGACGGCGCGGCCGGTCTGATCCCAGCCGCCGCCCGGGTCGGCGGGGACGATGATGCTGACGTCGCCGACGGCGGCCGCAGCCTCTGACTCCGTTCCGCCGCCACCGACGGCAGCGCCGCGGGGGTTGCAGCCCGAAAGGGCGAGAGCGGCGACACCGGCGAGGGCGACGATCGCGAGGGACTTGCGCATGGGGGACTCCTCTTCGAGTTCCGCCGAGGCATCCTCGCCTCGACGTCCGTTCGGACAGACGCTAGGGAGCCATCGTCGGACTGTCGCGCTTGCGGAACTAAGACGTAGTTCGGAAAGTATTGGTCGCGTACGGGGTGGGCGCGCCGGGGCGGTGCGGGGGAGAATGAGCGCGTGCCCCGAGCGATGTCGCTGAGATGGCAGCTGTTGCTGCTGCAAGCCTTCATCGTCTGCGTCGTCATCGTGATCGCCGGTGTCGTCGCGATCTCTCTGCAGGAGCGCTCCATCCGCGAGTCCTATCGGGAGCGGATGGTGGGGGTCGCCCTCTCGATCAGCCGGCTGCCCTCCATCGCCGAGGCGTTCGACGACCCCGACCCGAGTGCGACGATCCAACCGATCGCCGAGGTCATCCGCGAGGCATCCGATCTCACCTACGTCGTCGTGACGGATGCCGCCGGCATCCGCTACTCGCATCCGAACCAGGACCGGATCGGTGAGGCTGTCTCGACGGACCCGTCTGTTCCGCTGTCGGGCCAGGTGTGGTCGGGGACGGAGACGGGCACCCTCGGCGAGTCGTACCGTGTGAAGGTGCCCCTGTATGCGGGCGGAGGCGTCTCGGGCGAGATCATCGGGTCGGTCTCGGTCGGGGTTCTCGAGTCCGAGCTCGCCGCCGACGTGCAGTCGCGCCTGCCGTGGCTGCTGCTCGCGCTCGGCGGCTCGGCCGTCGTGGGGGTGTTCGGCGCCGCCGGCGTCGCCGCGCTCATCCGCCGCCGCATCCTCGGGCTCGAACCGGGGCAGATCGCCGAGCTCGTGGGCGAGCGCGAGACGATGCTCCACCGCCTGTCGGAGGGCGTCGTCCGTGTCGACCGCGACGGCGTCGTCGCCAGCGCCAACGACGCCGCCGTGCGTCTGCTGGGTGCGGGACCGCTCGTCGGGGAACGCGCGTCGGATGTGCTCGAGGGGCCGATCCACGAGGTGCTCGTCGTCGGCGAACGCGAGGGGCGCCTCGTGCTCGCGGGGGAGCGACCCCTCATCGCGCGGGCGACGGGTCTGTACGACGACGACGGCAAGCCGGTCGGCGGCACGCTGCTGCTGCGCGACCACACCGAGCTGCACCAGGCGGTGCGCGAGATGGACGGGCAGCAGTCGCTCACCGACGGCCTGCGCGCCCAGGCCCACGAGTTCGCGAACTCGATGCACGTCGTGTCGGGGCTTCTCGAGCTCGGCGCGTGGGACGACGCGCGCGATTTCATCGCCCGGATGCAGCCCGGGGGATCGCTCGACATCGGGGCCGCCAGCGAGCAGCTCGGTCCCGAGCTCGCCGCGCTCCTGTCGGCGAAGCTCGCGCGATCGCGGGAGCTCGGCATCACGTTCTCCATCGACGCCGAGGGAGCCGTTCCCGCCGCCGTGGCGGGCGATCTCGTCACCGTCGTCGGGAACCTCGTCGACAACGCGTTCGACGCCTGCCATGCCGGAGACACCCTCGCGCTCGCCGTCCGCGCCGATGCCGACGGCGTCAGCGTGGTCGTTGAGGACAGCGGCCCCGGCGTCGACCCGGCCCTCGCCGACCGCGTGTTCGACGAGGGCGTCAGCACGAAGGACCCGAGCGCCCGCACCCGGGGCGTCGGGCTCGCTCTCGTGCGGCGCATCGCCCGCCGGCACTCCGGCGACGTCGTCCTGAGCCGCTCCGAACTGGGCGGTGCCCGATTCAGCGTCGTGCTGCCCGTCGCCGCGAGGGTCTCGTGAGTCTCCGCGTCCTCGTCGTCGACGACGCTCCCGCCGTCGCGCAGCTCCACGGCCGTTTCGTCGCCGCCCACCCGCAGTGCGAACTCGTCGGCACTGCGGCATCCGGTCCCGACGCCGTCGCCGCGATCCGCTCCCTCGAGCCCGACCTCGTGCTCCTGGACGTCCACCTGCCGGGCTTCTCGGGCATCGAGGCGCTGCGCGCCGTCCGAGCGGATGCCGCCGTCCGCCAGCCCGAGGTCGTCGCCGTCACCGCGGCCCGCGACGTCGACACCGTCCGCGACGCCCGGCTCATGGGCGTGCGCCACTACATCGTGAAGCCGTTCACCGCGCACGACCTGCACCAGCGGATCGACGACGTCCTCGCCGAACGGGGAGCCGCGGCATCCGGCGGCACCCTCGACCAGACGCGGATCGACGCCGTCATGCGGCCGTCCGCGCGGAGGTCGCTCCCGAAGGGACTGACGCGCGAGACGCTCGACCTCGTGCACGACGCGCTGCGGCGCCTCGGCGGCGGCACGGCGGCCGACCTCGCCGCCGAGCTCGGCCTCTCGCGCGTGAGCTGCCGGCGCTACCTCGAGCATCTCGCCGACGAGGGCGCCGCCCGCCGCACGATGGACTACGCGACGGCTGGGCGGCCGAGCACGCGGTACGTCGTCTAGTCGGTCAGCGCGCGGCCGCGTACTCCTCGATCACGACACCGGAATCGAAGGCGCGCGTCCCGACGAGATCGAACGACCGCGGCGCATACGCCGATCCGCCGAAGAGCGGGATGCCGCGCCCGAACACCACGGGATTGCGCTTGAGGATGAGGCGGTCGATCTCGGGCCGCAGGGATCCGGCGAGCTCACCGCCGCCGCACAGCCAGAGGTCCCCGCCCGGCGCGCCCTTCAGCTCGCGCACCGAGCGGAGCGGATCGTCGGTGACGTCGAGGTCGGCGGAGAGCCCGCGCGGCCGGTGCGTCGCCACGATCTGTCGCAGGTGCGGGTAGGGGCTGGCGACTCCGATCTCGAGAGCCGGACCCAGCGTGTTCCGCCCCATGATCACGGTGTCGAACCGCCCCGCGGCGATCGGGATGCCGAGGGCCTCGGCGACATGCACGGGGACCGTCTCGGGGAACTCCGCGAGGAGGGCGCTCAGGTGATCTCCCCCGGCGAGGAAGGCATCCGTCTCGCCCGAGGGCCCAGCGATGAATCCGTCCAGGCTGACGGCGACGTAGTAGACCAGTTCCCATCACGACTCCATTCACGACGTTTGTCGTGGTTAATGTACGACATGTGTCGTGATGGCGCTACAGTCGCCCCATGGTCCGCAACGACGAACGACGCGCCGCGCTCGCCGACGCCGGCATCCGCGTCCTCGCCGCCGAGGGTGCACGAGGGCTCACCCACCGCGCCGTCGACGCCGCCGCGGGCACCCCCCGGGGCACGGCGTCGAACTACTTCGCGACGAGGACAGACCTCATCGCCGCCCTCGTGGAGCGGATCGGACAGCGACTCGCTCCCGACCTGGACGCCCTGGCCCCCCTGCGCGATCGGGAGCCCAGCCGCAAGGTGTTCGGCGACTACGTCCGTGACATCGTGCGCCGACTGACGGCTGATCCGCATGTCGCCCTGGCACTGTTCGAACTGCGTCTCGAGGCCGTACGCCGTCCCGAGGTCGCCGGCGCGCTCGCCGAGTGGCGTCGTCACGGCTTCGAGAACGACGTCGCCTTCCACCGCGCCGCGGGGCTGCCCGGCGACGCCCTCGAGATCGCGCTGTTCCACTTCGCGATCGACGGGCTCGTCTTCGACCGGCTGACCCAGCCGCTCGACGACGGCCTCGCGGTGGACGACGCCGTCGACGCCCTCGTGTCTCGGTTGCTCCCATGAACGGCCGGCGCGGGACCACCTTCACCGAGGTGACGCGGGTCGCGTGCGATCCCGCGACGCTGTTCGAGCTGTCGCTGTCGATCGACGCGCACGTGGATTCGATGCGTCGCTCGCGGGAGCGCGCGGTGGCCGGTGTCACGAGCGGCACGATCGGACTGGGCGAGACGGTGACCTGGCGTGCCCGCCACTTCGGGGTGATGTGGACCATGACCTCGCAGATCACCGCCCTCGACCGCCCGCGCCGCTTCGTCGACGAACAGGTGCGGGGGCCCTTCCGCGTCTTCCGCCACGAGCACCGCTTCGAACCGGACGGTGACGTCACGGTGATGACGGACACAGTGACGCTTCGCTCGCCGCTGCTCGGATGGGTCGTCGAACGGCTCCTGCTGAGGCCGTACCTGCAACGGCTCATCCGCTCCCGCAACGCGGTCCTCGTCGAGAAGGCGACCCCCGGCCGGGGCGTCGGCGGCCACTGACGCGGCGACTCTTCCCGTCCACCGGGGATTTTGGTGCCCGGCGCGATAGCGTGGGAGCGCGTCCGTCCCCCGCGAAAGGAACCCATGAGCACTGGCAGTGAACCGGCACGGGCGTACGCGCACGTCACCGGGGGGTCGGCACGGTTCACGACGGTCGACGGCGCCGACCAGACTCTCGACGCCCTCGACGCGGACGGCGTCCGGCAGCTCATCGTCGATCGGGTGAGAGCGGATGCCGCGGCCACCGGCATCCCCATCGAGCTCCACACCAGCGGCGACCGCGGTGAGCACCTCCTCGTCGTCGACCCGTCGGGCGCGATCGACGTCGACGTCGACGACCGCACGGTCACCCGCGCGGAGCTGCGGCAGCAGGCGTGGTGGATCACCGACCCGGCTCCCGCGACCGACGAAGAGACGGACGCGGAGCACGAGAAGCCCGCCGCGGCCGCCGAGCCTGGCCCCGAGCCTGTCCTCGTCGACGAGGTCCCCGCCTTCTTCCCCCCGACGCCGACTCCCGGCAGCGAGACGGACGAACGACCGCCCGTGTTCGACAGTGGCGACGACGACGACCTCGACGACGATGAGGCCCCCGCTGAGTGGGCGCCCGCGCGAGTGGCCGAGATCCCCGCGGCCGCCCCCGCGACGGGAACCGACCCCGTCGACGTGGCCCACGACTCTGTCGATGCCGAGGCGGATGCGGCGCCCCAGACGCCTGACGCGGATGCGTCGCCCGAGGCGGCACCCGCGCCCGAGGCGGCACCCGCGCCGGAGACGGCAGCGGAAATCGAGCCCGAGACCGTAAAGCCGGCGGCGGGCACGGCGGACGCCGCCCCTGCGCCCGAGACCGCCTTCGAGGCATCCACTGCCGACGGCACGCGTCCCTCGTTCATCGAGCCGCCCACGAACCACCCCGCGAAGGTGACCGGCTGGCGGTCGTTCTTCGTGCGGCTGGGCATCAAGATCCCTCCCTCGAAGGCCGAGCTCGAGCGCGCGGAGCGCGAGAAGGCGGTCTCCCGCCAGTGGGCCGGATGCCGCGCCATCGCTGTCGCCAACGGCAAGGGCGGCGTCGGCAAGACGATGACGACGGCCGTCCTGTCGGCGGTCTTCGCCCGCCACGGCGGAGGCAACGTCCTTGCCTGGGACAACAACGACACCCGCGGCACCCTCGGATGGCGCACCGAGCAGGGCGACTACGACACGACGATCCGCGACCTGCTGCCCGAGGCGCAGCGGCTCCTCGAGGCGACGGCATCCGTCTCCGACATCGCGCGGTTCGTCCACCATCAGTCGGTCGACCGGTACGACGTGCTGCGCTCGAACCCCGAGCTGCTCGCCGCCGACCAGCGCATCACGACGGCCGACTTCGATCTGCTCGCTCAGGTCGCGGCCCGGTACTACCGGATGGTCATCTTCGACTCCGGCAACGACGAGTCGGCCGACCGCTGGCTGCGGATGATCGATTCCGCGCACCAACTCGTGGTTCCGACGCTGGCCGCCCCCGAGTCCGCCGAGTCCGCGGCGCTGCTGCTCGACGCTTTGCGCAAGCGCGACGAGCACTCCCGCCGCCTCGCCGACGGTGCCGTCGTCGTGGTCGGCCAGTCCGAGCGCGCCGGCATCGGTGCCGCGCAGCGCATCGCCGCAGGGTTCGAGGGACACGTACGCGCCGTCGAGATCATCCCCTTCGACGACGCGCTCAAGGCCGGTCGCATCCGCTACGACGCCCTGCAGTCCCGCACGAAGAACGCCTGGATGCGCGCGGCCGCCGCCGTCGCGGACGGCCTCTAGACCGGCGGACAGATGCGCGCCACGACGGGCGTTCTGCTCGTGCTCGCCCTCCTGGCAGGTACAGCGCTGGTCGCCGGCCTCTGGCTGGATACGCGCGAGAACGTCGAGACGCGGTGCTGGCTGGATGACCCTCACGTGGGTGTCTCGGTATCGGAGACAGCGCTCATCTCCGCCGAGGAGACAGTCTGGCCTGTCGGGCGCCGTTGCGAATGGGAGCCCGCCGCCGGTGACGGCGTCATCGTGACCCAGACGGGCTGGGCTCGAACGGCTGCCTTCCTCGTCATCGGTTCCGCGAGCGCCGCGTGGGCTGTCGTGGGCGCCGCCCGTCGCCGACGAGCAGCCGCCCTGCCCTTCGCGGTGTGCGTCTGTGTGCTCGCCATCGTCCTCTTTCGGACGGCGTGACCGGGTCGGTCAGTGAACGGAGCTCACCACACGCATCGGGCGGAGCTGCAGATCGCCGCCGCAGTTCGGGCAGGCGCGACCGGGAAAGGCATCGCGGCACGTCGCGCACCACGTGCACTCGTACGAGCAGATGTACGCCTCGCCGTCCGGCGGCAGGTCACGATCGCAGGACTCGCACGTCGGGCGCATCTCGAGCATGCTCCGACGATAGGGCGGGAGGCGAGCCGGCCGCGGTCGGAGGGGTGCCGCGGGACGTCGGAATCCTGCCGATCCGTCGGCGGCCGACGTGGGGGAGGATGAGCAGATGACCGGTGAGACGGACGACACGCGGCTGATCGAGGTCGCCGCGCGGTTGAGTGTCGCTCCGGCCGGTGACTTCGTCGCATTGCGCACCGCGGCCGCGGCGGAAACGGCCGACAAGGATCTCGCGGCGGCGATCAAGAAGCTCCGCAAACCGGTCCTCGCCGCCTGGGTCGTGAACGTTCTGGCATCCCACGACGCCGACGCGCTCGCCCCGGCCGCGGACCTCGCCGAGGAGTTCCGAGAGGCCGCGGATGCCGGTGACGCCCGCGCCCTCACCGACCTCGCCCGACGTCGTCGCAGCATCCTGCGCGAGCTCGTCGGCCGTGCCGTCGAGCGTGCGGGCGAGCGTGGTGTCGAGGTCGGCGGCGCCGTCCGCGCCGCGGTCGAGCAGACCCTCGACGCCGCTCTGCGGGATCCGGATGCCGCGGCCGCCGTCGCGAGCGCCCGGCTGCTGCGCCCCATCGAGGCCACCGGAGTGGACGCGCCCGATCTCACCGACGCGGTCTCGGGCCCGTTCGAGGCGGCGACTGCCCGGCCGGAGCCGAGCGACGAGCTCGCCGAACGGCGCGCCGCCCGTGCCGCGGCTCGCGCCGCGGCCGAAGCGCGCCGCCACGCCGAGAGCACGGAGAGGGATCTCGCGCGGGTCGAGGATCAATGGCGGGCCGCGCAGGAGCAGGAGTCGTCCCTCGAAGACCGACTGGCGTCACTGGAGGTGGAACGCGCGAGAGTGGAGGACGAGATCGAGCGGGTGCGCCGTGAGGTCGAGCGTCTCGGCGAACAGCGACTGCAGGCGCGCGATGCCGCACGGAAGGCGAGGAAGGCCGCGGAGCGGGCTGCCGACTGATCAGCCGCGAGAGCGGAACTGATCCAGGGCGGTCGTAGCCGTCGACCAGACGAGGGTCTGAGCGACCTCTTCGGCGCGGTCGTATCGCGACCCCGTGAGGACGACGAAAACCGCGCCCACCACGTCGATGAAACCGGCGACCTCGCCCGCGATGCGGACCTCGTAGCGGTCGTCGGCGATCAGGCTCCACTGGATGCGCGAGGCCCGGGGCGGGGCGTCCGCCGGTCGTCGAGTCGGCAGCGCCCGCAACGTCTCCGCATCCACGAACATGATCCGCACCTCGTCCCGCTGACCCCACCGACTCCGATCCCAGGACTTCACTGTCACCCGCGATCCGCGGGACACCCAGGGGATTGACGACGGGCGGGAGGCTCGCTACACCAGGGCCGGTGAGCGGTCCGCCGCCTCGCGGACGGCCGAGGTCACGGTGTCCAGCAGCGGCGATGCCAGATTCCATCGCTGCCAGAACAGGGGGATGTCGATCGTGTCGTCCGAGAGGATCACGAGCGAGCCGTCCGTCACACCGGTCTCGAACTGTCCTGGCAGCAGCATTCCCCAGCCGAGCCCGAGGGTGATCGCCTGCGCGAACTCCGCGGAGGCGCTGATGATGTGCCGCGGGGCGTCGCGGTCGGCACCGTGTCGCTCCGCGAACGAGCTCTGCAGCGTGTCGTGACGGTCGAAGTCGACGCGGGGCGCCGCGCCGAGCGCCGTGTTGCTGAGTCCCTCCGGGAACCAGCGTTCGGCGAAGGATCGGGTCGCGACCGGGGTGTACCTCATGCGCCCGAGCGGCGAGGCGACGCACCCAGTGACCGGCTCGCGTTGCGACGTGACCGCCGCCATGACGGTCCCTGCGGCCAGCAACTGCGCCGTCCGCTCCTGATCCTCGCGGTGCACCTCGAAGGTGACCGTGTGAGCCGCGGTGACGGCGGCGAGAGCCGGCAGGAACCAGGTGATGAGCGAGTCGGCGTTGACGGCGAGGGGCACGTGCGCCGAGCCGGCGTCGTCGCCGAGCACGGCCTTCGCCTCGTGCTCCAGCAGGTCGAGTTGGCGGGCGAGGCGGACGAGCGGTTCGCCCGCCGCCGTCGCGGTCACCGGCTTCGTGCGGCGCAGCACGACGCGGCCCACGCGTTGCTCGATGACCCGGATGCGCTGGCTGACGGCGCTCGGCGTGATCCCCAGGCGGACGGCCGCCCGATCGAGTGTGCCGGCGTCGACCGCCGCTGCGAGGGTGCGCAGGTGTTCGAACGGGATGTCCACCCGACCCACCCTAATGAAGAAGAGCTTCAGATCATGCAGAATCCTTCGCTGTACTGCAGATCGGGCTCACCCTAGCGTGGACGACGTGACCCCTGAACTCGCCGCCCTCCTGTCGGGCCTCGGCCTCTGCCTCGGCCTCATCGTCTCCATCGGCGCGCAGAACGCGATCGTGCTGCGACAGGGTCTGCGCCGCGAGCACGTCGGGATCGTCGTGATCGTGTGCGTCGTGAGCGACGCCATCCTGCAGACCCTGGGAGTCGCCGGCGTCGCGACCCTCGTCACTGCGCATCCGTGGCTCGAGACGCTCGCTCGATCGGCGGGCGCGGCCTTCATCGTGGGGTTTGCGTTCGTCAGCGCGCGCCGCGCATGGCGGGGCGGCGGCAGCCTCGAGGCAGCGGGAGACGATGCCTCGACAGCGGATGCCGCGGGCACCGGCACGGTCCTCGTCCGGCCCCGAGCGGCGACGCGGACGGCGACGCTCCTCACGATCCTCGCCGTGACCTGGCTCAACCCGCACGCGATCGTCGAGACGACCGTCGTGCTCGGCTCGGTCGCGGCGACGCACGGCGACGCGCGGTGGTTCTTCCTCGCCGGCGGTATCACCGGGAGCACCCTGTGGTTCGTGCTGTTCGGCTACGGAGCGCGCTACCTGGCGCCGCTCCTGCGCACCGCACGCGCATGGCGGATCCTCGACGGCGGCATCGCCGTCATCATGCTCGTGATCGCCGTGAGCCTCATCCTCGGCTGAGGGGGCTCGCCGCGGTCAGTGCGCGGCGTCGTAGGCGTCGAGCACCTGAGCCGGTACGCGGCCGCGTTCGGACACCTGATAGCCGTTCTTCGCCGCCCATTCGCGGATGGGCGCGTAGTCGCGCTGGCCCGCGCGCTTCTGCTTGCGACCTCCCCCGTTCGACGAGGTCGTCGTGCGGGGGGTCGTCGCGCGCGACGAGACACGGCGGGCGGCGTCGATGTACGGGGCGAGCGCGTCGCGCAGCGCGGTCGCATTGTCGTGGGTGAGGTCGATCTCGTAGGCGGTGCCGTCGAGTGAGAAGAGGACGGTCTCCCCGTCACCGACCTCGAGGACGGTGCCGTCCAGGTCGTCGACGAGCTGATGCACGATTTTGCGAGCCATGCGCTGAGCCTAGTGGCGCGGGCGCCCGCTACGGCAGAAGGCCGGCACGGCGCGCCTTGGCGACCGCCGCGTGGCGGGTGGAGGCATCCAACTTCGCCATCGCCGACTGCAGGTACGACTTGACCGTGCCTTCCTTCAGCGACAGCGACGCCGCGATCTCGGCGTTCGTGGCACCGAGAGCGCAGCACGCGAGGACGTCGAGTTCGCGAGGGGACAGCATCACCTCCGGTGCCGCCTCCGCGGGTGCAGGTCGCGACATCCCCGCCAGACGCTTCTCGACCGCCGCGATCCGCTGTCGGAGATCGGGATCGGTGACGGATGCCGCAATGCTCCGCAGCTCGGCGTAGCTCTCCCGCAGGTCTTCCTGTGCGAAGGCGGGGAGCGCGGGCTCGCCGGGCAGGAGCGCAGTGACACGTCGATCGACCTCTTCACGGACGCGCAGCTCGGTCGCGAGCATGTCGGCGGCGCGGAAGGCGGGTCGGCTGACGAGATCGCCGACGGGGCCGGGCGTCCACGACCCGCAGTAGACGATGCCGCGGGGTCGTCCCGTCACGACCACCGGCACGGCCAGCAGGGTGGAGATGCCCTCACCGAGGATGGCTCGGTCGTAGTCATGGGTGATCGTCCGGGCTGTCCTGTAGTCCAGGGCCAGACGCGGCCGCTTCTCGATCATCGCGGCACCGCCCAGGCCCCGACCCGCTTCGACGACGAGTCCTTCGATGCTGCGCGTGCGGGTGCCGGCGATGGCCGTCACGTGAACGGCGCCGCCGCGTTCCAGACCGCCGAACACGACCGGAAACCGCGTCTGACGTGCCAGATCCGACACGGCTCGGGAGACGAGCCGCGTGTCCGCGTCGCTCTCGACCGACGATCCCACGCGTACCTACTTCCGGGGGTGACGGCACCTCTGCCGCCTTCGTACGGTCGAACCTACCACGCGGCCGATTCCCAGGAACGGCCCGTTCGAGCACCGTCGCTCACCCCATGAGGCAAGGAGGCCACATGTCGTCCCAGTCACCCCGCCGAGGCGTGGAAGGGAGTGCCATCGACTACGTCGCGGTCGAACGATCGCCGCGGTTCGTCGAACTGAAGAAGAAGCATCGCAGCGTCGTCTTCCCGCTCGCGGTGCTCTTCCTCATCTGGTACTTCGTCTACGTCCTGCTCTCGTCCTTCGCCCCCGACTTCATGGCGCAGGAGGTCTTCGGCCACATCACCGTCGGCCTGCTCCTGGGCCTCGGGCAGTTCGTCACGACCTTCGCGATCACGATGGGCTACGTCGCCTTCGCGAACCGCCGGCTCGACCCGATCTCGTCCGAGATCCGCGCCGACCTCGAGAGGCAGGAAGCCCGATGAGCCCGATCCTCCTCGCCGCGGCACCCGCCGGCGCCGCCGAGAACAACCCCGTCCTCAACATCTCCATTTTCGGCGCGTTCGTCGCGGTGACCCTCTTCATCGTCATCCGGGCGAGCCGCAACAACAAGACGGCCGCCGACTACTACGCCGCCGGTCGCTCGTTCACCGGCCCGCAGAACGGATTCGCGATCGCCGGTGACTATCTGTCGGCGGCATCCTTCCTCGGCATCGTCGGCGCCATCGCCATCAACGGATACGACGGATTCCTCTACTCCATCGGCTTCCTCGTCGCGTGGCTCGTCGCGCTGCTGCTGGTCGCCGAGCTCATGCGCAACACCGGAAAGTTCACGATGGCCGACGTGCTGTCGTTCCGCTTGACGCAGCGTCCGGTGCGTCTGGCCGCCGCGATCACGACCCTCGCGGTCTGCTTCTTCTACCTGCTCGCGCAGATGGCCGGTGCCGGCGGCCTCGTCTCGCTGCTGCTCGGCATCACGGAGCAGATCGGCCAGTCGATCGTCGTCGCCGTCGTCGGCGTGCTGATGATCGTCTACGTCCTCATCGGTGGCATGAAGGGCACGACCTGGGTGCAGATCGTGAAGGCGTTCCTGCTCATCGGCGGCGCCATCGTCATGACGATCTGGGTGCTCGCGATCAACGGGTTCAGCCTCGACACACTCCTTGAGGCGGCCGTGCAGAAGTCGACGACCGATCCGCAGGACGCGATCCTCGGCCCGGGCCTGCAGTACGGCGCGAACCCGTGGGACTTCATCTCCCTCGCGATCGCCCTGGTCCTCGGCACCGCGGGTCTGCCCCACGTCCTGATGCGCTTCTACACCGTGCCGACCGCCAAGGAGGCGCGTCGCTCGGTGGTCTGGGCGATCTGGCTGATCGGTCTCTTCTACCTGCTGACGCTCGTCCTCGGTTACGGCGCCGGCGCGATCGTCGGGTCCGAGACGATCAAGGCGGCACCCGGTGGCGTCAACTCGGCAGCACCGCTCCTGGCGGCGGCGCTCGGCGGACCGGTCCTGCTCGGGTTCATCTCCGCGGTCGCCTTCGCCACGATCCTCGCGGTCGTCGCCGGTCTCACGATCACTGCGGCCACGTCGTTCGCGCACGACATCTATGCGAACGTCGTCAAGAAGGGGAACGTGCCGCCGGACGGCGAGGTCAAGGTCGCCCGTCGCACGGTCGTCGTGATCGGCGTGCTCGCGATCCTCGGCGGAATTGGCGTGCAGGGGCAGAACGTCGCGTTCCTCGTGGCGCTGGCCTTCGCGGTCGCCGCCTCGGCCAATCTGCCGACGATCCTGTACTCCCTGTTCTGGCGCAAGTTCACGACGCGAGGCGCCGTGTGGAGCATGTACGGCGGCCTCGCGACCGCCATCGTGCTCATCGTCCTGTCGCCCGTGTTCTGGGGTACGGAGACGAGCGTGTTCAAGAACGTCGGAACGGCGATCTGGCCGCTCAACAACCCGGGCATCATCTCGATCCCGGTCGGGTTCCTGCTCGGCTGGCTCGGGTCCGTGACCTCGCGCAAGGCGGAGGACGCGACGAAGGCCGCGGAGATGGAGGTCCGTTCGCTCACCGGGTACGGCGCCGAGAAGGCGGTCGACCACTAGAAGCGGATGCCGCGACGAGGCGGGCAGGGACGGCCTACACGTCCCTGCCCGCCTCCGTCATGCGCGGCCCGTCGAGCCGACGGCCCGCTCCTCGAGATCGAGGAGGAACCGCTTGTGCTCGGGCCGGCCGCCGTACTCGCCGAGCGACCCGTCGCTGCGGATCACCCGGTGAGCGGGCAGCACGATCGACCAGGGTGTGCGGGCGCACGCGGTCCCCACCGCGCGATGCGCCCGCGCAGACCCCGCGGCGACGGCGATCTCGGCGTACGACGCGGTCTCGCCGTACGGGATCTCGACGATGGCTTCGAGCGCTCGCCGCGTGAACCCGGCGGTCAGGCGCCAGTCCAGCGGCACCGTGAACACCTGACGAGTACCGGCGAAGTATTCGTCGAGCTCGACCGTCACGTCCGCCGACGGTCCGTCGTCGGGGGTCGGCACGGCGTGCAGCAGCATGCTGAGCCGCGCGACCTCCGCGTAGGCCGGGCCGTCGAGGACCGACAACGCGACCAGGCCCGCCTCGGTCGTCACCAGGAGGGCCTCGCCGATCGGTGTCGGGTGCACCGAGTACGTTGCGATCGTCATGACCTCATCATGGCCGTCGGGTCCGGGCTCGAGCGCGGAGGAGTGCGCGAGAGGGGAGAAGCGGCATCCCGACCGGGTTGTGGAGGAAAGTCCGCTCATCAGGCGACCGATCCGCGAAACTCGGCCGTCGATCCCGCTTTCCCAGGCTGACGCGCCTAATGTTTTCGGTGTGTGGCGAGCAGAGAGCGGTGCTGTGCGCGGCGAGAGTGCCGAGCAGTTGCCCGCGGTGACCCCGGCGGACGTGACGCTGTCCGACCCCGAGGTGCTCGTCATGCACGCCGCGGTCCCCGAGCGCAAGCGACTGCGCGAGGAGGCCGCCCAGTTGGGCGGTGCCTCGACGCTCCTGCACTACCGGGACGACGGCGACGCGGGCATCGACATCACCAAAGCTCACCCCGGCAGTCTTCCGCAGTTCATCACGGGTCGTCCGACCCTGCTGTCGAACATGTTCCGCGACGAGGTCGCCCTGCGCACGGCGCGATTGGCCGCCGAGCGGATCACGTCGAAGGACGTCGAACTGCGCACCGCACGCGGACTCGACACGGTGCACCTGGCGATCGGCATGGCGTCGTGGCGGATCGGCGGCGTGAGCTGCACCGCTCCTGTGCTGCTGCGCCCGCTGACCATCCGCCGCCACCACACCGATTTCGACCTGCGGCTGCACGGTCCCTTCCACGTCAACCGCGAGCTAGTCACGGCCGCCCGCATCCACTTCGGCGTCGACCTGGACGGCGAGGCCCTCGCCGCTCTCGCGTACGACGGCGGCGTGTTCCAGCCCCAGCCCGTCATCGACCGCCTGCGCGCGCTCACGGCGCACGTGCCCACCTTCACGGTGCAGCCCCGCCTGGTGGTCTCGACCTTCGCCGACGTCGCCTCCGACATGGAGCGGGATGCCGTCGACCTCGATCACCCCGTGCTCAACGCCCTCGCGGGCCATCCGGCCGATCGCGAGCGTCTCTCGTTCGTGCGTCCGCAGCCCGATGCGGTGAGTCCCGACGACCGCACCCCCGCCTCGGATCGGCTGATCCTCGACGCGGATGCGGAGCAGGAGGCGGTCCTCGCCCGCATCACCGAGGGGCAGTCGCTCGCCGTCCACACCCTTCCCGGGACGGGCGGGACGCAGACCGTCATCAACGCGGTCGGCGAGCTGGTCCGCTCAGGCAAGCGCGTGCTGGTCGTGAGCGCCCGCCGGTCGACCCTCGACGGCGTGCGTCACCGTCTCGCGGGGATCGGCCTCCCCGGCCTCGCCGTCTCGCCCACCCGGTTGCACCGCGACCTCATCCGCGCGATCGCCCGCAACGAGAAGGCGGAGCAGCCCAAGGTCGCCGAGGTGGACGACGCGCTCGTCCGCCTGCGCACCGTGCTGCGCGACTATCGCGCCGCCCTCACCCAGCGTCACGCCTCGGTCGGGGTCTCACCGCTCGAGGCGCTCCGAGAATTGACACGCATCGGCGAGCACGAGCCGCAGCCCAGCGCGACCACGCGCTTCGACCTCGCCACGGTGCAGCGTCTCGCGACCCGTCGCGTCGAGGCGGCAGAGGCGCTCGCGGCCTCCGCGCGGCTCGGGGAGTTCCGGATCGGACCCGACGACTCGCCCTGGTACGGGGTGGCGTTCTCGACGACGGACGCGGCGCGTTCCGCGCACGCGCTCGCCGGTCGCCTCCACCGCGCCGAGGTGCCCGCTCTCCTCGAGCGCGGCTACGAACTGATCGGACAGACGCGGATGCGGCCGTTCACCACGGTCGCCGAGATGGGCTCCTACGTGCAGCTGCTCCAGGGCATCCGCGCCTCGCTCGACCGCTTCAGCCCCACCGTGTTCGAGCGCCCTCTCACCGACCTGATCGCGGCGCACTCGTCGCGCCGCGACTCCGCGCAGATGACGACGGCCAACCGGCGGCGTCTGCGTCGGCTGTCGAAGGAGTACGTGCGTCCCGGCATGCACGTCACCGACATGCACGAGGCGCTGCTGCGGGTGCAGAATCAGCGCGCGCAGTGGCAGCAGCTCGTCGACGCCGGGGTCACCCCCGAGATCCCGATCGGCCTCGACGACGTCGCAGCTGCCTGGCAGCGGGTGAACGCCGACCTCGCCGACCTCGACCGCGCGCTCGGACGCACCGAGGGGCTTGCGAGCCTGCCGATCCCGCAGCTTCTCCGCACGCTCGCGGGGCTCGCGGCGGCATCCGATGTCTTCGAAAACCTCGTCGAGCGGGCGGCACTGCGCAGTGAACTGGCGCAGCTCGGGCTCGAACCGCTCCTGATGGAGCTCTCGACGCGGCACGTTCCGGAGTCCGAGGTCGCCGCGGAGTTCGAGTACGCCTGGTGGCGCTCGGCCCTCGAAGCCATGCTGCGCTCGGACCGGGCGCTGCTGGGCGCGAACACGACCGTCCTCGACCGGCTCGAGCGCGACTTCCGCCTCGTCGACGAGGCGCACGCCTCGTCGTCCGGACCGCTCTTGGCCTCGGAGCTCGCCAAGCGGTGGCGGATCGCCCTCGTCGATGAGCCTCGCGAGGCGGCCTCGCTGAAGGCGGCACTGCGCGGCGGCACGGCGTCGGCGTCCGAGCTCGTCGCCTCGGCGCCGACGCTCATGCGGGTCCTGGCCCCGGTGTGGCTCGCCTCGCCGTACGAGGTGCCGCACGTGCCCGACCACCCCGAGTTCGATGTCGTCATCGTCGCTGACGCTGCGGCTCTGTGCCTCGCGGAGGCGACCCCCGCACTGCGCCGCGCGCGCCAGGTCGTCGTCTTCGGCGATCCGGTGACGCAGCTGCCGACGCCGTTCCGGTTGTGGTCGGGCCGCGGCGACGACCTCGAGACGCCCGAGGTGCCTTTCGACGAGACGAGCGTGTTCGAGCGGCTCAGTGAGCTGATCCCGGTCGAGACGCTCACACGCAGCTACCGGGCCGGGGGAGAGGATCTCGCCGAGCTCGTCAACGACGCCTTCTACGGCGGCGCGATCAGCTCGCTGCCCTGGGCGGGCTCGTACCTCGGGCGCGGCAGCCTCAGCGTGGACTACGTGGAGGGCGGCACGGGCGCGCCGAACCCCGACACGGGGGCCGTGGAGAGCCCGGATGCCGAGGTCGCCCGTGTCGTGACCCTCGTCGTCGAGCATGCGATCAACCGTCCGGCCGAGTCGCTGATGGTGGTGACCGCGTCTGCGCGGCACGCCGAGCGGGTGCGCGCCGCCGTCGCCAGCGCATTCGCGGGGCGTTCGGACGTCGCGGACTTCGTCGGCCGCGAGACGGCTGAGCCCTTCGCGGTCCTCGGCCTCGAGGAATCCGTCGCCGAGAGCCGCGACCGTGTCATCTTCTCGCTGGGGTTCGGGTTGACCAAGCACGGCCGGGTCCTCAGCGATTTCGGCGACCTGTCGACCCCCGACGGCGAACGACTGCTGACGGTGGGCATGACCCGCGCACGTCGGTCGATGGTGATCGTCTCGTCGATCCGCCCGTCGGCCTTCGACGAGGGTCGGCTCACGTTCGGCGCCGCCACGCTCATGGCGATCCTCGGCCGCATCGCCGCCCGGGGGCGCGATGCGCGACTCGAGGACCTCGCCGATCCGCTGACCCTCACGCTCGCCCAGCACCTGCGGAGCCTGGGCGTCTCGGTCGACGTGCACTACCGCGGCGGGCAGCTGCCGCTCGTGGCGCAGTACAAGGGCAAGGCCGTCGTCGCCGACATCGACCCCGAGACCACCCACGACAGCCTGCGCGAGACCCTCCGTCGTCGCCCGCAGCTGCTGCGTCGCCTGGGATGGCACTACGTGCGCGTCCACGCGTTCGACGTGTACAACGATCCCGCCGCGGTCGCCCTGCGCATCGCCGGGGTCATCGGCGTCCAGCCCGAGACGCCGTCGGCGCCCGGCTCGACCCAGCCCATCGATGTCGACTGAGCGTCAGCGCGTCGAGCGGGTCCCGGGGTCGCGCCGCGCAAAGCTGACGCCCGCGCCGGGGACGGACCCGAGCCCTGAGACGCCGAACGGGCCGGACGCGGGGCAACCCCCGGCATCCGGCCCGAACGACGATCGACTGCGGAACGACGTCCCGCCGCACTACTGACGCGTCAGATCGACGGCGACGGCGGTTCGGTCGCGCGCGTCGGAGCGGCGGTGCCGCGCTGCTGCTCGAGCAGGTCGCGGATCTGGACGAGCAGCTCGGCCTCGGTCGGGAGCTTCGCTTCCTCTTCGACGACTCCGGCTCGCGCCGCCTGACGCTCCTTCCACTTGTTCATCGGGACGACGAACACGAGGTAGACGACGAGGGCCACGGCGAGGAAGCTGATGATCGCGCTGATGAGCCCGCCGATGGGGAAGGTGACGACGTCGAAGAGGCCCTGCACCTGAATGCCGAATTCCCCCGTCTTCGGGTCGGCCTTGAAGAACAGGCTGATCAACGGAGTGATGATGCTGTCGACGATCGCGGTCACGACGGCGCTGAAAGCCGCGCCGATGACGACCGCGACCGCCAGGTCGATGACGTTGCCGCGCATGATGAAGTCTTTGAAGCCTTTGATCACGGCTCCTCCTTCCTCCGCCGGCACGGGGCCGGGCTACGAACCCGCGGGAGCGGGCGAAGCGGGTGCTTCGGATTTCTTCGATGATGTCGAAGAACCCGAGCTCTCGCCAGAGGATGCAGGGGAGCTGGCGCTGCGCGAATCGGTGCGGTAGAAGCCCGAGCCGTTGAAGGTCACGCCGATCGACCCGTACTGCTTGCGCACGAGGCCGCCGCATTCGGGGCACTCGGTGAGGGTGGCGTCGGAGAACGACTGGACGGCGTCGAAGCGGTGTCCGCACGCGGTGCAGGCATAGGCGTAGGTGGGCATGAGACCTCGGTGGTTCAGCGGAGGGGAAGGCGGACGGTACGGGTGGGGGTCACGACCCCCGAGACGGGCTGGTCGTGCAGCTCGCGGGGGACCTCATCGACCAGCTCGGAGTCGAAGATGACGGCGTACACCGGCGGGCACTTCTCCATCGACCCGATGGTCTTGTCGAAGTAGCCGCGGCCCCAGCCCAGCCGCATCCCACTGCGGTCGACAGCGGCCGCGGGGATCACGAGCAGATCGACGTCGTTGACCGCGACGGGGCTCAGCAGTTCGCCGACGGGCTCCGGCAGTCCGAACATCCCCTCGGCGATGTCGCCGTCGTGTTCGGCGACCGCCCAGTCGAGCAGACCGTCCGCGCGGGTGACGGGCAGGAGAACGCGGATGCCGCGGGCCACGGCCTCGGCGATGAACTCCCGCGTGCCGGGCTCGGTGGGGGTGGAGAGGAAGCACGACATGGACCGGACGCCGTTCCCGGCCACCAGCGCGTCGAGCTGCGCCCGGATGCCTGAGGAGGCCTCGTCCAGGGCGCCGGCCGAGCGCTGCTGACGGCGTTCGCGGAGTTCCGCGCGCAGCGCGCGCTTCTCGGTGTCCACGGGGCCGGTCATGGTCCGATTCTAAAGGGACACGCCCGCCGTCCCGCCGTGTCATATGCACGACACGAGTGATCTGTATGGTGATGGTCATGTCTTCCGAGCGCATCAAGGCCGTCATCCCTGCCGCGGGCCTGGGCACCCGCTTCCTGCCCGCCACGAAAGCCATGCCGAAGGAGATGCTGCCGGTCGTCGACAAGCCCGCGATCCAGTACGTGGTCGAAGAGGCAGTGTCCGCCGGGATCGACGATGTGCTCATCATCCTGGGGCGCAACAAGAACAACATCTCGAACCACTTCGACTCCGTGCCCGAGCTCGAGTCCAACCTCTCGAAGAAGGGCGACCACGAGAAGCTGAAGCGGGTGCAGGACTCGTCGGTCATGGCCGACATCCACTTCGTCCGTCAGGGTGAGCCCAAGGGCCTCGGCCACGCCGTGCTGCGTGCGCGCTCGCACGTCGGTGACAGCACCTTCGCGGTGCTCCTCGGCGACGACCTCATCGACGCGCGCGACGTGCTCCTCGAGAAGATGCTCGAGCAGAACAAGAAGACCGGCCTGACCGTCATCGCGCTCATGGAGGTGTCGCCCGACCAGATCCACATGTACGGCGCGGCCGCCGTCGAAGCGACCGATGAGCCCGACGTCGTGAAGGTCACCGGTCTCGTCGAGAAGCCGAAGAAGGAGGACGCACCCTCCAACTACGCGATCATCGGACGCTACGTGCTGACTCCGGGCGTCTTCGACATCCTCGAGCGGACCGAGCCGGGCAAGGGCGGCGAGATCCAGCTGACGGATGCGCTCGAAGAGCTCGCCACCACGGAGGGCGTGCTCGGTGTCGTCTTCCGTGGCCGCCGGTACGACACCGGTGACCGTGCCGACTACATCAAGGCGATCGTGCAGCTCGCGGTGGACCGGGAGGACCTCGGCGCCGAGCTGCGCCCATGGATCAAGGACTTCGCCTCGGGTCTGTGAACCCGAAGCGTCACTGATGGGCATGGACGGGCCGGTCGTGCGCGCGCACGGCCCGATCTCGATCCGGCTCGTGCGTCCGCGCGACGCGAAGATCCTGCAGACCGAGCTCGTGCAGAACCGGGCGTGGCTGCGGCAATGGGAGGCGACGAGCCCCGACGGTCCGATCTCCCTCGACATGCGCAGCGGTGTGCGTCGGCTGCTCCAGCAGTACCGCGACGGGACCGGGGTCCCGTTCGTCATGGAGCACGAGGGTGAGGTCGCCGGCCAGTTGAACGTCTGGGGGATCGCCCGCGGCTCGCTGTCGTCGGCGACGATCGGCTACTGGGTGAGCGAACGATTCGCCGGCAAGGGCATCACTCCGACGTCCGTGGCCTTGGCGACGGACGTGTGCTTCGAGGATCTGCGTCTGCACCGCATGGAGATCTGCATCCGTCCCGAGAACACGAAGAGCCTGCGTGTCGTCGAGAAGCTCGGGTTCCGATACGAGGGCCTGCGCCGCCGCTACATCCACATCGACGGCGATTGGCGCGATCACTATGCGTTCGCGCTCGTGAGGGAAGAGGTCCGCGAGGGTGTCCTCAACCGGTGGTTGGCGGGACGCGCGCCGCAGGATGCGGCATCCACCCCTCCGGCCGACCGTTAACCCTCAACCAGAAGTTCAGACACGCCCAGCGGATGCCGGGCCGCACCGCTCCGGCGACATACGGTGAGCGGCATGGGTGAGCAGGTGATGGGTGGCGGGGTGATCGTCCTCGTCGCTGTCCTCTTGTGGCTGGTGTACCTCCTGCCGTCGTGGCACGGTCGTCATCAGTACCAGGCGGCCGAGCGCAACGCCGTGCGGCTGAACCAGGCCCTCCGTGTGCTGGCTCAGACGAGCGAGACGCCCGGCGAGGTCCGTCTCGAACTCAACGCGCGCACCGCGCTCGCGCAGCAGCGCCTCGCGCGTCGCGTCCAGGCCGAGCAGGAGAGCGTCGGCCTCGAAGCCGCGCGGGCCGAACTCGCCGCCGCCAAGGCTCAGGCCGCCCTCGACCGCGAGATCGCGAAGGCCGACCGGCGTCGCGCGATCGCCGACGCGGAAGCTGCCCGCGAGAAGGCCCGAGCGGACGCCGCGATCGCCCACGAGCAGGCGGTCGCAGAGGCGGCCGCCGCCCGTGCTCTGCCCGCCGCCCGTCGCGCCCGCGCGCGTCGCCGCGTGCGCCTGACCGCCTCGATCGCTGCTGTCCTGGCTTTCGTCGTCGCCGGTGTCGGCGGTTATCTCGGCGCGATCGGCGCCGGCTGGACTCTTCTGGTGGTCGGTTCGAGCGGGGTCGTCTCGAGCCTCCTCGTGCTCGTGCGCATGAACACCGTCGCGCGACGCGCGGCATCCCGGGTGGCCCCGGCCGCCGTCGTTCGCGAGGCGGGGTTCGTACAGGATGTCGCGCTCGAATCGGACCGTGCGGAATGGACCCCCCGCACGCTGCCGCGCCCGCTCACGGCATCCGCGGGTTCGCGCGCGGCTGCCGTGCTCGACGCCTCCGAGGCGCAGGAAGCGCTGCGCCACGCGGCCGTCGAGGAGGCCCTGCGCGAGCGCGCGGCCCAGGCCGCTCCGCCCTCGATCGACACGGCCCGCCGCACCCGTGCGGCCGAGGTCGCCTTCGCCGGACCGGCCGACGATGACCGCATCGAGGCCCACGTGCGAGAGCTCCTCGCCCGCCGTGCATCGGGTCAGTAAGACCCCGCCTCGCGTTCGAGCGACCATCGTCGTCATGGTAATGTTGAGGCTTCCGGGCCTGTGGCGCAGTTGGTAGCGCGCTTCGTTCGCAATGAAGAGGTCAGGGGTTCGAATCCCCTCAGGTCCACCATCGGAAAGGCCCCCGTTCGCGGGGGTCTTTCCTCGTTCTCAGTGATCACGGACCTGCCTGTCGTGGGCCGTAACAGGCCGCCCTTCTCATGGACGACGGTGTCGACGAGGCTGGGTGTGAAGAAGTCCACGGTCGACTCGCCGTACGCGACGTCCTCGGGATCGGCGCCGGACGATGGAAAGGGCCGCTGGCTACCGCCACCCTTGCGTATGCAACCGTGACGTGGGGCACGGCGCGCGCGGGTGGTCGCAAACCCCCTGACACCGGCGGGTGGCGGGCCGAGGCGGGTTCTAGTCCGGCAGGCGCACCGCCGCGCGCGCGGCGTCGAGCTCGGCAGCGCGCCGGTCGGGGGTCCAGTCCAGCTCCGCGCCGGCGATGTCGGCAGCCGCCGACAGGACGTCCTCACCCGGGTCGCCGCGCCGCCCGATGCCGGTGCGGTTGAGCAGGATGTCGGTGAGATGCAGCACCGACTCGTGCCGCGCCGCGAACGCCACGCCGGCGAGCAGTTCGCCGTCGTCCGTCGCCGGCCGCGACAACACAGGCGACTCGGCGGCGATCGCGCGGAGGGCACCGGCATCCGATCCGTAGAGCCGGTCGATCAGGTCGGAGGTGCCCGTGTCGGCGAAGTCCGTGCCGTCGAGCGGCACGTCGGCGGTGCGGCTCCGTGCGACCGTCAGACCGAGGGCGCGCGCGAGCACCGGCACGGTCTTCTCGGCGAACGCCCGCGCGGTCGTGTACTTGCCGCCGGTCGCCGTGACGATTCCTGGCACGCCGTCCCTCGCGTGGTCGACGAGCTCCGATGCGCGCGTCGCGCGGTAGGTGTCGGTGCCGCTCGTCTCGGTGAGCGGGCGCAGGCCGCCGTACGCGGCGACGACGTCCGAGAACGACAGCTCGACGGGAAGGCGCCCCGCCGCGTTGATCTCGGTCAGGAATCGCTCGATCGCCTCGCGCGTCAACCGCCACTGCGACACCTCGCCCGTGTACGGGGTCTCGGTCGGGCCGATGAGCGTGCGCCCGCGCCACGGCGCGAAGCTGAAGTGGCCGCCCGACGAGACCGTCAGCACCATCGTCTCGGTGAGGGGTCTCGTGAGCAGGTAGATGCCCTCCGAGCGCACCGCCGGGCGCGGCCCCGCGGCATCCTGCAGCAGTCCGTCGGCCACCAGCACGTCGTGGGCCCAGGGACCGCTCGCGTTCACCGTGATGCGCGCCCGGATCTCGTGCTGCGTCCCCGTCACGAGGTCCGTGACCCGCGCGCCGCGGACACGACCGGATGACGCCATCAGCCCATCGGCGCGCGCGTAGTTCGACACCCGGGCACCGTGTGCGACGGCGGACCGCACGAAGGCGAACGTCAGGCGTTCGGGCGAGAGCATCATCGCGTCGTGGAACAGGATGCCGTGCTCGAGGTGTCCGAGTCCCCGTCGGCGCAGCTCGTCGCGGCTGAGGCTGCGGTGACGGGGGATGCGGTGACTGTCCGGCACGCGGTTGCGGTCGAACGACAGCAGGTCGTACGCGGTCAGACCGAGGTGCTCGATCAGCCCGGGATCGGGGAGAACCATCCCGATGGGGGAGACCAGTCCCGGCGCGATGCGGGAGAGAGTGCGCCGCTCGACGAGGGATTCGCGCACGAGCCCCACCTCGAGGTTCTTCAGGTACCGCAGCCCGCCGTGGACGAGCTTGCCCGTCGCGGCCGACGTCGCCCCGCCGAAGTCGCCCTTCTCGACGAGCGCGACGGACAGGCCGCGGCTCGCCGCCTCGTACGCGATCGCCGCGCCGGTGACGCCGCCGCCCACGATCAGGACGTCCACCGTCTCTCCACGCCCTGGCAGCGACCGCCGCACCGTGGTCGTCATCGCGCGATCACCGAGCGGATGCCGCCGAGCAGCCGTTCCCGCTCGCTGGGGATGTCGAGCATCCCGAGGCGTAGGACCCGCGCCGCAGTCGCCCAGCGGTCGAGCCGCGCCGTCGTCAGGCCCGTCAGAGCGAGGTACTCCGAGAGGTACATGCGTCCCATCGCGCCGCGCGCCGCCCCGTAGACGAGCAGTTGCGCGCGGGTCGCGCCCGGGAAGAGCTCCGCCTCGGTGAACAGCAGCCGTGTCATGGCGACGTCGGCGGCCGGGTCGCCGCACGCCGTCGACTGCCAGTCGATCGTCGCGATGCCACCGCCGTGACGGAAGACGTTCATCGGGTGGAAGTCGAGGTGCAGCACGCTCTCGCCGCCGGGGAGCGAGGCGAGGTGATCGAGCAAGGCGCTGCGTTCGCGGGCGGTGAGGGCGGTGAACGGCGCGGTGCCGACGAGATCGGCCGCGACATCGCGGACGTCGGGGAAGCGGTCGGTGCTGACGCGGTGGATGCGGGCGTGCTCGCGCGCGAGCGAGCGGGCGACCCGCCGCATCCTCAGGGGGTTCTTCTCAGCCACGGTGGTGAGCGCGACGCCGTCGATGCGGTCGAACGCGACGGCGCGGCGACCCCCGGCATCCGTCCTGCCGTGGCACCGGATCGGGGTCAGCCCGAGGTCGAACGCGGCCGTGGCGTCCTCGACCTCGCGGTCGATCGCCTCGTCGGGCCACTCGTCGTGGTAGACCTTCAGCACCCGGTCGGGGGTGAGGGAGTGCACGTCGGCCGAGCGACCGTGCGCGACGAGTTCGCCGACGCCGCTCACGCCGACACCCGCTTCGTCGCGCCGTATCCGAGCCGGGTCGCGTGCGCAATCACGGCCCGCTGCTGAGCTTCATCGAGCGGGCGCGGGACGCCCACGACCGCGGCGCGCAGGTACAGGTCGGCGAGCCATTCGACGAGCAGCGCGTTCTCGATGGCCCCGGCGAGATCGGGTCCCAGGGCGACGGCGCCGTGGTTCGCCATGAGCGCGGCCAGCCGCCCGTCGAGGGCGGCGCCCACGGCCGCCGCGAGCTCGGGGGTGCCGAAGGCATGGAACGGCGCGACGCGCAGGATGCCGCCGAGGGCGAGCTGCTGGTAGTGGATGACCGGGAGCTCGTCGAGCACGAGCGACAGCGCGGTCGCCTTCGGCGCGTGGGTGTGGACGACGGCCGACACGCGTTCAGGCGGCGCGGAACGCAGGACGCCGAGGTGGAGAGCGAGCTCCGACGTGGGGGCCAGCGAGCCCTCGATGACCGCGCCGTCGAGATCCACCACCGTGACGTCGTCGACGGTCGCGTCCGCGAGGACCGCACCGGTCGCTGTGACGGCGACGACCTCGCCGCGGCGTGAACTGACGTTGCCGGCGGTTCCGATGAGCAGGCCGTGCTCGGCGAGGCGGCGGGATGCTGCGGCCACCGACGCGCGGAGATCGTGGTGGTGCGACGTCGTCGTCATGCTGCTAACGTTGCCGCCACCCCTAATCAAAGTCAAGTTTGATTCGCATGGACACCTCTGACGACACCGCCGCCGACGACCCCCAGGACTGGGCGACGCTCGTGCTGCGCCGCACGCCGACGCAGCGGCGGTCGCGGCGGAAGCTGAGCCAGGCGATCGCCGCCGCTGAGACCCTCGTTCTGCGCGACGGTGTGGACGTCATCACCCTGCCGCGCGTCGCTGCCGAGGCGGGGCTGAGCGTCGGCGCGCTGTACCAGTACCTGCCCGACCGTGACGCGATCCTCGGCGCCATCGTCGCCCGATATCACGACCGTCTCGAACGCCTCCTCGACGACGCGATCGAGCGCATGAGCGCCGACACGCGCACGGAGGACCCTGTCGGGCGAGTGCTGCGGGCGGTCGCGGACGTCTACCTCGACGAGCGGTCCGCCCGCTCGCTCGGCACCGTCGCGATCTCGGCGGAGGCGGATGCCGCGCGGCGCCGTCACAAGCGGGCGATGGCCGATCGGGTGCACACGCTGCTGCGCCTCGCGGGCGTCCTCGACGGCGTCGACCCCGAGCGCGGCGCTGCGGTCGCCCGGGTCGCGTTCGCCTCGGCGGACGCCGTGCTGCATGAGGCCTTCGCCGCACCCGAGGCCGAGCGGACACTCCTGCTGGCCGAGCTCGAGCGCGCGCTGCGCGCCTCGCTCGGCGCCTGACCGGGTCAGACGGTCGTGCGGCGCCACGCCGGAATCGCGGCGGCGAGCAGCAGGGCGGGCAGGAGGAACGCGAGACCGGAGCCGGTCACGTCGGTGAGGACCCCGACCCCGACGGCGCCCAGGACCGCGCCGGCGTAGTTGAAGAGGTTGACGCGGGCGACGACCTCGTCGCTGCGCGCCGGGTCGATCGCCCCGGCGAGACCGAACGCGATCGGCACGAGAGCCCCGACGGCGAGGCCGCTCACGGCGAACGCCGCGATCGTCACCACGGGCGACGGCACCGCCGCGACGACGATCGCCCCGATCACGCCGAGGACGAGGCCGATCGCGAGCAACCGGCCGCGGCCGATGCGCCGGACCACGGCATCCGTCGCCAGTCGCGCCGCGAGCACCCCGCCCTGGTAGGCCGCGAGGCCCACCGGTGCGAGCGCCCCTGCCGCTCCGATGGCGAGGAGGTGCACCGAGCTCCACGAGCTGACGGCGGAGTCGACCGTATACGCCGCGAGGATCACGAGTCCGACGACGGTGATCGCGCGTCCGTCGAGCCGGGGGCCGCGGGGGCCGCTCCACTCGGCGCTGCGCGCGGCGCGCTCGCGGCTGAGCAGCCGGGCGAACGCGACGACGAAGACGATCTGCAGGGCCGCCGCGACGATCAGTGCCGCGAACGCCGGAGCGCCGGAGGCGAGGATCCCGGCCATGCCGAGCGCTCCGACGATCGAGCCGGTTGTCAGCGTCGCGAAGAGGCGTCCGAGCAGCGGCGTCTCCCGCCCCCGCTGGACGAGCACTCCCTGCATGTTCGACGACGCGTCGATCATGCCGAGCCCGAGTCCGTAGAGCAGGACGGATGCCGCGAGCACCGCGGTCCCCGGGGAGAGCGCCGTCGCCACGAGTCCCGACGCCTGCAGCGACAGGCCGACGATGATGCCGTGCCGGCTGCTGGCGCGGCGGGCGATGGCGTCCGCGGTCAGCGATCCGAGCGCGGCGGTGACGCACACGCCCAACAGGATCAGGGCGATGCCGGTCGCATCCAGTCCGGTGCGCTGCTGGAACGCCGGCAGCGCCGTCACGATGACGGCGTATCCGAGGCCCTGCAGCCCGTACACCCCCGCGACGACGAGGACGCTGCGGGTCGAGGTCGGGGCGATCGTGCCGCTCACCCTCACACCGCCGCGGGGTGGCGCGTGCGGAGGGCGGCGAAGGCGTCGGCGGCGATCTCGACGGTGCGGTCGACGTCGGCCTCGGTCACAGCGGCATTCAGGAAGTGGTTGTGATGCGAGGTGAGGTACGCGCCGCGCCGCACGCATTCGGCGATCCAGTCCTGGTGCAGCATGAGCGAGTCCGCCGGGTCGGCGACCCGCAGATAGAACAGGGCGGGCGCGCCGGACGCCACCAGGGTGTACCCGGCGTCCGCGGCGGCCTCGGTCAGCCCGTCCGTGAGCCGTCGCCCCATCCGTTCGAACAGCGCCGGCGCATCGAGCTCGCGGAGCTTGCGCTGGGTCGCGATCCCCGCGGCGAACGGCACCGCGCTCATCCAGTAGCTGCCCGTGTAGGTGATCGAGCTCACCGCCTCCTTCAGCGAGTCCTTGCCCAGCAGGGCGGAGACGTTGTAGCCGTTGGCGAGCGCCTTGCAGAAGCAGATGAGGTCGGCCTCGAACCCGAAGTAGTGGTCGCTGCCGGCCAGGTCGAGTCGGAAGCCGGCGCGTACGTCGTCGATGATCAGGACGACACCGTGCTCGTCGCAGAGCCGGCGTACGGCCTGCCAGTAGCCGTCCGCGGGCAGCTGGTTGTCGACGAAGTTGCCGTGCATGTACGGGGTCGAGATGAGGGCGGCGACCTGTCCGCGGTGCTCGGTCAGCGCGCGCCGCAGCGCCTCGATGTCGTTCCACGGCACGTACAGGTTGTTCGCGACGTCCTCCTCGAGCACGCCGGGATAGTCGAGCTTCTGCGTCCACGGTGCGACCCCGTGGTAGAAGCCCTTCACGAAGATCACCTTCTTGCGCAGCGTGGCGGCGCGGGCGGTCATGATCGCGAGCGTCGTCGTGTCGCCGCCGTTCTTCGCGAACATCGCCCAGTCGGCGCTGGCAACCTGATCGACGAGCAGTTCGGCGAAGTCGATCATCACTGTCGAGGGGAGCGAGACGACGTCCTCCTTCTTCGCCTGCTCCTGAGCCGCCGCGGCCACGTCCGGGTCGTTGTACCCGAGGACATTGGGGCCGTAGGCGCACATCCAGTCGATGAACTCGTTGCCATCGAGGTCCCAGAAGCGCGTGCCCTCGGCACGGACGGCGAACTTCGGGAAGCCCTCGTTCGGCAGGTGCAGGCCCTCGGTCGGACCGAGGTGGCCGGGGATGCCGCCCGGGATCACCCGCTGGGCGCGGCGGAAGGCAGCGAGGCTCTTGTCGAAGGTGTACACGGAGGAGCTCACTTTCCGAGGTAGTGGCCGACGCGGTCGAGGATGCGGCTCGTGTTGTCGACGAGCGGGATGTAGCCGCGGATGGCGATGCGCCCGTCGCCGACGCACGCGAGCGCGCTCTCGCGTCCGGCGAGGACGTCGCCGGCGGTCTGCAGATCGGCGAACCGGAAGACGGCTCGCGGCGCGGCATCCGTCACCGGAATGCGCGAGAGCCGGTGGTCCCGCACGCGCAGCCGGTGTCGCAGCGCGTCGCCGACGGCGATGTCGAGGTCGCCGTCGGTCATCTGGTCGGCGCTGAACCGGCCGGACCGGTCGCGGTTCGCGACGATCGCGATCGCCCCGACCGCCACCTCGAGGAGCATCGTGCGGTGCGCGTCGGCGAACGCGGGGCCGTCGAGGTCGGCCGCGGACGGACGCAGGTATCGCCCGAGCAGGTCGCTCAGCGGGGTGAACACCCGGGTGAGGAAGCGCAACCCCGCGGGACCCGCGAAGGGCAGGGGCGAGCCGCGGCCGTCGAGGACCGCGTTCAGGTGGCCGGGGGAGCGGAACACCAGGGTGGCCGTCGTCGCGCCGGCCGGCTCGCCGTCGGCGTGGCGGACACCGTCCCGCGCGAACACGAGTCGGAGGGTGTCGCCGCCGACGACGCGCACCGTCAGGAGCACGGGCCGCGGCAGGCCCGCGAGCAGCCCCGACGCCTCGGAGGCGACGTCCGCCAGCCGCGGCAGCGCGCCGAGGACGGCGTGCAGGTTGACCGCAGCCAGGACGCGGTCGTCGATCTCAGTCAGCACGGATGCTCCCTTCGGTCGGTGCCCCGAGCGGGGCGGATGCCGCGGCGAGGGCGGCGGCGGCGAACGATGCCGTGCGACGCGCGGCATCCGTGTTCCCGTCGGCGAGCCATGTGGTCGTGATGCCGTCGACGACGACCACGAGGTGGCGTGCGAGCTCGGCGACGGGCTGCGTCCATCGGCTGCGCGTGATCTCGGCCGCGTAGACGAGGATCTGCTCCGCGGCGTGGAAGTAGGTCTGCCACTGCGCCCGCATCTGGCCGGAGGGATCGCGGCGACGTGCGACGAGGGCGAGCTCGAGGAGCGCGATCTCGTGGTCGGGGTCGCGCTCGAGCAGGTCGATGTAGCCCTCGAGACCCGACTGCAGGGCAGAGGTCATGGAGGTCGGGTCGATGGCCCGCGACTCGGCCGCGAAGCGCTCCTGCTCGATCACGGTGTCGATGACCGCCGTCATGAGATCGTCCTGCGTGCCGAAGATGTAGGTGAAGGCGCCCAGCGGCATGCCGGCCTCGGCGGTGATCGCGCGGGTGGTCGCCGCCGCGACGCCGCGCCGCGCGATGACGCGGATGGCCGCGGCGATCAGTTCGTCCCGACGTTCCTCGGGCGGCATCCGGCGCATCATGCGCCTCCCACCGCGCGGGCCGCCACCCAGAGGCGGAGCCGTCGGGGCGAGACCCGCGCGACCCAGCCCTGCACGCGGTTGGCGGCACCGACCGTGCGGACGGGCGACGGGTTCGGGGCGTCGAGCACGGCGAACGCCTCGTCGAGCACCTCGTCGACCGACTTCGTCCCACCGACCTTGAAGGTCTCGGACCCGGCCGCCGCGAAGAACTCCGTCTCGGTGGGACCCGGGCACAGGGCGAGGACGGTGAGGCCGGTGCCACGCGTCTCCTGCCAGATCGCCTCGGTGAGCGAGGTGACGTACGCCTTCGTCGCGGCGTACACCGCCAGGCCCGGCAGCGGCTGGTGTCCGGCGTTGCTCGAGACGTTGACGAGCACACCGCGCGCCGCGATCAGCTGGGGGAGGAGCGCGCGGGTCACGAGGGTGAGCGCGGCGACGTTGACCTGCACTTCGGCGGCGACGCGCGCCGCGTCCTCATCGACGAAGGCGGAGGCCGTGCCGAACCCGGCGCTGTTGACGAGCCCCGCGGGGTGGATGCCGCGCGCGGCCAGGTCGGCGGCGATCGCGGCGGGCGCGGCGGGGTCGGCGAGGTCGGCGGTGAGCACGGTGGCCCCGACGCGGTGCACCCCGCGCAGTTCTTCCGCCAGTGCCTCGAGGCGCTCCGCGCGGCGGGCGATGAGGACGACGTCGCGGCCGCGGGCGGCGAACCGGCGGGCGAACCCCGCCCCGATCCCGGAGCTCGCTCCGGTGATGACGATCGCTCCCGGCATGGGGCCTCCTCTGGGTGCACGAGCGGAGTTGTACAGATGAACAAGTGCGGTGGTGACTCAGTATGGCGGCACCCGCGCGCGACGTAAAGAGGCGGATGCCGGTGAGTCCCGGCATCCGCCTCTGTCGTCGATCCCGTCAGACCGCCGCGGGCTCCCGCCTGCCGGCCGCGAGCCGCTCGGCCGCGTAGGCCTCGGCCGCGTCGAGCGGGGTGACGCCACGCTCTGCGGCGTCGTCGAACAGGCGCCGCAGAGTGTCGCCGATGCCGTCGATGCGCGTCGCGATCTCTTCCCGGTGACCGGGCGTGCGCGCCTCGACGTCGAGGTAGATGACGCCGCCCGCGTTCGCCACGAAGTCGGGGGCGTAGAGGATGCCGCGGTCCGCGAGCCGTGCCGCGCCGGAGCGCTCGGCGAGCGGGTTGTTCGCCGGACCGCAGACGGCCTTCGCGGCGAGGGCATCGATCACCTCGTCGTCGAGCACACCGCCGATCCCGGCGGGCACGAAGACATCCGCGGGGACGACGTGCTCGGTGCCGGGCTCGACCCACGTCGCGCCCAACTCGGCGGCCAGCGACATCTTCGCGGGGTTCACGTCGGTGACGGTGAGCAGGGCGCCCTCACCCGACAGGCGCACGGCGAGCCGGCTGCCGACCTGGCCGAGCCCCGAGATCGTGATGCGGCGACCGGCCACATCGCCCGAGCCGACGATCCGCTCGAGCGTCGCGCGCAGTGCGGCGTAGACGCCGCGGCTGGTCGGGCCGGCGGGTTCGCCCGAGCCGCCCACCGAGTCGGGCAGACCGACGACGTGCGTCGTGCGCTCGCTGACGACGAGCATGTCGTCGGTCGTCGAACCGACGTCCTCCGCCGTCCGGTACTGACCGCCGAAGGACTCCACCGCGTCGCCGAGGTCGAGGAACGCCGCGCGCCGACGGTCCGCATCGAGGGTGTCGGCCTCGCCGAGCGCGATGACGGATTTGCCACCCCCGGCATCCAGGCCCGCCGTCGCGTTCTTCAGCGTCATCGCCGCCGACAGTCGCAGAGCATCGCCCATCGCGTCGGACCAGTGCGGGTACCGCCACAGTCGGGCGCCGCCGAGGGCGGGGCCGAGCGTCGAGGAGTGGAGGGCGACGGTGACCACGAGTCCGCTGCGCCGACCCGTCATCACCTCCACGCGTTCGTGGCTGAAATCGGGCAGGGGCAGGGTGTGCGACATTGCAATCCTTCTCGGCGGGCCTTGTGGGCGCTGCGGTGCGGATGCCGCCGATCTGCGGCATCCGTCATCATTCTGCCTCGCATATCGCTCGCCGCCTAGGCTGTGCACCATGCAGACCGAGCGGTATTCCCACGGCCATCACGAGAGCGTCCTTCGGGCGCACACCTGGCGGACGGCGGAGAACTCGGTCGGGTACCTGCTTCCGCACCTGCGCCCCGGCGCCTCGCTCCTCGACGTCGGATCCGGGCCGGGCACCATCACCGTCGATCTCGCGCGCCGCCTCGCGCCCGGTCACGTCGTCGGACTCGACGCGTCCGCCGACGTCGTCGCCCAGGCGCAGGCCCACGCCGCCGCCGAGGGCGTCACGAACGTCACCTTCCAGACCGCGGATGCGTACCGCCTCGAAGCGGCCGACGGCTCCTTCGACATCGTGCACACGCACCAGCTGCTGCAGCACCTCGCCCGCCCCGTCGACGCCCTGCGCGAGTTCCGCCGTGTGGCGGGGGCCGACGGACTCGTCGCCGCGCGCGAGGTCGACTACGCCGGCATCATCATCCACCCGCACGTCCCCGCGCTCGACGAGTGGCTCGACCTCCTGCTGCGGATGGGGCGCAACAACGGGGGAGAGCCGTCGGCCGGACGCCGCCTGAAGGCGTGGGCGCGGGCCGCCGGCTTCGCCGAGGTGACCGTCAGTGCGTCGACGTGGCTGTTCGAGACCGACGAGCAGCGGGCGTGGTGGGGTGGATCCTGGGCCGACCGCGCGCTGCACTCCTCCTACGCCGATCACGCGCTCGAGCAGGGGCTCGCGACGCGAGCCGATCTCGAACGCATCTCTGCGGGATGGCGCGAGTGGGCGGCGTCCGCAGACGGCTGGCTGCTCATGCCCCACGGTGAGATCCTCGCGAAAGGCTGACCATGACCGAGAACCTGAGTGCCCGCAGCCGCCTCGTCCACGACGCCCTCCGCGCCGCCGGCATCCCCGGCGACATCGTCGTCCTTCCGGATGCCGCCTCCACCGCAGCCCTCGCCGCCGCCGCGCTCGGAGTCGAGGTCGGCGCGATCGCGAACAGCCTGGTGTTCCAGTGCGACGGTGCGCCCCTGCTCGTGATGACCAGCGGTGCCCACCGCGTCGACACCGCCGCGCTCGCCGCGCGCCTCGGGCGCGGCAGGATCAGCCGGGCGACGCCCGAGCAGGTCCGCGACGCGACGGGGCAGGCCATCGGCGGAGTAGCCCCCACCGGCCACCCGGCTCCGCTCGAGACCGTGATCGACGAGGACCTCGCCCGCTACCCGCAGATCTGGGCGGCAGGCGGTACCCCTCACACGGTCTTCCCGATGACCTTCGACGAGCTCGTCCGCCTCACCGGCGGTCGGGTCGTCTCGGTCGTCTGAGGCCGCCGCTCACGTGTGGATGAGCTCGCGCCAGTTCAGCGGAACGCGTCCGCGAGGGCCGGGGGAGGGCTGATCTGCGGGATGGCTCGTCGGCGGCGCGAGCTCGGGCCCGTCGAACATCGCCTCGTCGGCGTAGTCCCAGTACCAGTCCTCGCCGGGCTCGAAGCTCTGCACGAGCCGGTGCCCGGTCTCGCGGAAGTGCGCCGTCGCGTGCTGCCCGGGTGACGTGTCGCAGCATCCGATGTGACCGCACGACGCGCAGCGGCGCAGATGCACCCAGAAGCCCGCCTGCTCGTCGCACTCGTGGCATCCGCTCCCCGAGGGGGCGACGTTCGTGTCGATGTCGGAGCTCATCTCGTTCCTTCCGATCAGTAGGCGAGAGCGCGGTGGACGGAGGCGACGGCGCTCGAGCCTTCGCCGACCGCCGCGGCGACGCGCTTCATGGACCCGCGGCGGACGTCGCCCGCCGCGAAGACCCGCGGCGCGGACGTCTCGAACGGGAAGGGCTCGCGGCCGAGGTCCCGCCACTGCGCGATCGACTGCACCGCGACATCGGTCCCCGTGCGGATGAAACCGTCGGAGTCGCGGTCGAGCGTGGGCAACCACGAGGTCGCCGGATCCGCGCCGATGAAGCAGAACAGGCCGCGCGCGTCGACCGCCCCGGCGGAGTCGATCGTCACCGACTCGAGGGTGCCGTCGCCGTCGAGCCCGGTGATCTGGGATGCCGTGTGCAGCCGCACACGCGGATCCTCGGCGAGCCGGTCGGCGAGATAGCTCGACATCCGCGCGCGCAGGTCGGTGCCGCGCACGACGAGGTGGACGGGGGAGCCGTGCGCGGCGAGGTAGAGCGCGGCCTGTCCGGCCGAGTTCGCACCGCCGACCACGACGACGGGCTTGCCCTGCACCTGGCGGAGCTCGAGCGGTGTCGCGGCGTAGTAGACGCCGGAGCGCTCGAAGTCCTCCCAGCGGTCGAGCGCCAGGCGGCGGTAGGCGGCGCCGGAGGTGACGATCGCACTCCGCGCACGGATCACGCGACCGTCGGCGAGGGTCACGTCGAGGAGGTCCGGGCCGACCTGCTCGAGTGCGACGGCCTCGCACGGTGCGTAGACGCGCACGCCGAACTTCAGCGCCTGCAGCACTGCCTGCCCGATGAGGTCGCCGCCGCTGACCCCGAAGGGAAACCCGAGGAAGTTCTCGATGCGGGACGTGGACGCCGCCTGCCCGCCCGGCGCCACGGCGTCGAGCAGGACCGTGCTGAGCCCCTCGGACGCGCCGTAGATGGCGGCGGCCAGTCCGGCGGGGCCACCCCCCACGACGACGAGGTCGACGACCTCGTCGGCCTCGGCCTGATAGCTCAGACCGAGACGCTCCGCGACGAGGCCGGGAGTGGCGCGCAGGATCGGTTCCCCCTGGACGTAGGCGACCGGGAGGTCTTCGGGGGCCATGTCGTGACCGTCGAGCGTCGCGAGCTCGTCAGGGGCGACGGCGACCGCCTTGTGCACGAGATCGAGGCGTTCGGCGAAGCGGCGCAGCGACAGGAAGTCGTTCGAGGTGGTCGTCCCGACGAACTTCAGCGTCATCGCCGCCGGGCCGGTGCGCAGCGACTCGCGTCGCGCCCACAGCGCGTGCAGGATGAGGTCGCAGAGCTCGTCGTCCTCGCTCATGATCTCGCGGAGCGCCGCCCGCGAGAGCCGGTGCACCCGACCCGCTTTCGTGACCCGCGCCGAGAGGAAGGCGCTCTGCCCGTTGAGGATGCCGAGCTCTCCCGCGAACCGGCCGGGCCCGACCGTCGTGATGACGGCCTCGTCGACCCAGCGGAGGGCATCGCGGACGATCTCGAGCTCGCCCGACTCGACGACGATCAGGTCGTATCCCGCTTCGCCGGTGCGGAAGACGTAGTCGCCGACCTCGACGTCCTGCGGCACGGCGGCGGCCGTCAAGCGGCGCCAATGCGCGTCCGACAGGTCGGGCGACATCATGGCGTCCATCGCGGTGGGAGCGGTTTCGTCGGTCATGTCGATCAACCTACCGACCGGCGGGGGCGACGGACGCGTCGGCATCGGCCTGCAGCGCCCGGATCAAGGTCTGCGCGTCGTAGGGACCCGTGTGCCGGCGGCCGTTGACGAAGAACGTCGGCACGGAACGGATGTTCATCGCCTCGGCGTCGAACATGTCGTCGCGCACGCGACCGGCGACATCGGGTGAGGTGAGGTCGCGCTCGAACTTCGGGACGTCGAGCCCCAGCTTCTCGGCGAGCCGCACGATGTCGGACGGCAGCTGGTTGTCCTGGTCCGCGAACAGCCCGCGCTCGAATTCGAAGAACTTGCCCTGCTTCGCCGCCGCCTCCGAGGCCTCGGCGCCGGCGAGGGCGTTCGGGTGCTGCTCGGTGAGCGGTGCGTGCCGCCAGACGTAGCGCAGGTTCGGACCGAGCTCGGCCATGACCTCCTGGATCGAGCCCGAGGCCTTGAGGCAGAAGCCGCACTGGAAGTCGCCGTACTCGACGATCTCGTATGGGGCGTCGAGCGAACCGAAGATGTGGTCGCGGCGGGGGTCGACGGGACGCACGAGCGTCTGCCCGACCTCCTCCTCGGGGTGACGCGCATCGGCGACCCGGAAGACGAGCGCGCCGAGCGCGAAGGCGAGCACGGATGCCGCGAGCACCCCGACCCGCGCTTCGTTCTGCGCGTCCGGGTCCTCGATGGCGAGGTCGATGATGAACAGCGAGATCGTGAAGCCGATACCCGCGAGGGCGGCGCCGCCGGCGATGCGGTCGAGCGAAAGGCCGGGGCCGAAGTCGCCGACGCGCAGCGCCTTGAGCACCGCCGTCGACCCCCAGATGCCGGCGAACTTGCCGATGACGAGTCCGACCACGATGCCCCACGTGAGCGGCGACATCGCGGCCGCCGCGAGGATCTCGGGGCTGAGCTCGACCCCCGCGTTCGCGAGGGCGAACAGCGGCAGGATCACGTAGGCGACGTAGGGCGCGTAAGCCGTCTGCAGCCGTTCGTTGATCGAGATCGACTCGCGCAGGCTGTTCGCCGCGGCGCGGGCGTACTCGGTGCTCGGCGACTGGCGGAACGTGCGGGCGAGCTCGAGGGCGTGCTCCACGTCGCGGCGATCGGGCCGGTACACCGGCACGAGGAGCGCGATCGCGACGCCGGCGAGCGTCGGGTGGACGCCCGAGGCGAGGAAGGCGAGCCACACGACGATCGCCAGGGTGGCGTAGATCGGTCCGCGACCGCCGCGCAGGTACCGGACGAAGTAGATCCCGACGAGCCCGACGGCGGCGATGAGCAGCGGCATCGGAGTGAACGTGTCGGTGTAGACGAGCGCGATGATGCTGAGCGCCCCGATGTCGTCGACCACGGCGAGGGCCAGGAGGAACACGCGCAGACGGCCCGATCCACGTGGTCCGATGAGCGCGAGGGCGCCCACGAGGAACGCCGTGTCGGTCGAGATGACGACTCCCCAGGCATCCGCGTTGCCGGTGGGACCGGCGATGAGCACGAACAGCAGTGCCGGCAGGGCGAGACCCGCGACCGCAGCGACCACGGGGATGACGGCGCGCGACCAGCTGGTCAGCTCGCCGATCGCGAACTCGCGCCGCACCTCGAGGCCGACCGTGAAGAAGAAGATCGCCATCAGCGCGTCGTTGACGAGGGCGTGCAGGGTGAAGTCGAGCTGGATGTCGCCGAGACCGATCGACATATGCGTCTCCCAGAACCCGTGATAGGTGCCCGACGACAGGTTCGCCCACACGATGGCGGCGGCCGTCGCGATGAGCAGCAAAAGGGCACCGGTGCGGGTTCGTCCCATCCTGCCGATGTGGTCCGCGATCGAGGCGAGTTTTCGCGCCATGCATCCTCCGGGATTCGAGTCGGAAGTCAGTCTCCACCCGAACCGGGGGATCTGTCAGCCGGTGCGCGTGACGATCTCGTGACACACGACGGCAGCCGCCGCCGACCACGCCTGTGGACGGCACGCCGCCGGGTACGGGGCCGGCACGGCGACGTCGCTCGCGGCGTCACCGGCGTGCAGCTCCGGCATGCGGTAGGCGAACGCCTCGGCGGCGGCGAGCATTCCGTCGACGAGGATGAGCGCGTGCCGATGCAGGCCGGCCCGGGCCATTCCGCGAGCGACGATGGCCGTGTCGTGCGCCCAGACGCTGCCGCCGTGATAGCTGAGCGGCCAGTAGCCCCCGGCATCCGTCGACATGGTCCGCAGCCCGAAGCCCGACGACATCGACGGCCCGGTGAGCAGGTCGGCGACCGCGCGCTCCTCGTCGGGGTCGAGGATGCCGGTGCCCAGGAGGTGTCCGGCGTTCGAGGTCAGCGTGTCGACGGGGCGGCCCTCGCGGTCGAGCGCAATCGCGGGGTAGCGGCCCTCGGGCGTCTCGACCCAGAAGCGCTCGCGGAACCGGGTGCGCAGCTGCGCCGCCCAGGTGCGAAGACGCTCCGCCCCGTCCTCCTCGAGCGCGTCGAGCAGGTCGGCCGCCGTCATCGCCGCCTCGTATGCGTAGCCCTGCACCTCGGAGAGGGCGATGGGGCCGGCGGCGAGCGAGCCGTCGCGCCACTGGATCGAGTCCCCGGAATCCTTCCATCCCTGGTTCGAGAGGCCGTGCCCGGTCTCGTCGACGTAGTCGAGGAACCCGTCCGCGTTGGCGGCCGAGATCACCCAGTCGAGCGCGTCGTGCATCATCGGAAGGAGGTCCCGGACCTCGGCCTCCGGCATGCCGGCGGCGTGCGCCTCGGCGAGCAGCGTCACCCACAGTGGGGTCGCGTCGACCGTGCCGTAGTAGAGGGGCGGCAGTGAGATGCCCTCGCCGGGCATCGACAGCGTGCCGGCGCGCAGCTCGTGCGCGATCTTGCCCGGCTGCTCGGCCGTCTCCGGGTCTGCCGTGCTGCCCTGCAGTCGGCCGAGAACGCGCAGGGTGGATGCCGCCATGCCCGGGTCGACCGGCAGGAACAGCCGTGCGGCCCACAGCGAGTCGCGCCCGAACAGCGTGAAGAACCAGGGCGCGCCGGCGGCGAAGAACTCGTCGGGGTGGCCGGGGAGGGTGAGCCGGAGCGCGTCGAGGTCGTCGAGCGCCTGGCGCAGCCAACGCTGCAGTCGAGGGTCCGCGCCGGCGGCCTCGGGCACGGCCCACCCGATGTCGCGCGCGGTGCCGCGGACGACGAGGGACGGGTCGTCGAGGTCGACCTGCCACGAGACCGTCATCCGTGCGCGCGGCGGGCACTCGACACGCCACGTGAGCACGATGTCGTCGTCGGATGCCGCGACCTCCGCGCCGGGCGCGGACAGCCGCATCGACGCGGTGCCGGCGGTGAACGAGGCGGCGTCGGCCGCGAGCGTGCGATCCACCGCCGCTGCGGGCACCGTCCCCGACTTCACCTCCTGCATGGGGGTCGCGTCGGGGGTCACGGCCACCTCGAGGACGAGGGGGACCGCCTCGTCGAGGTGGGACACGAGGGTGAACTCCTCGGTGACCCGTCCGTCACCGACGACCCGGCGGCGCGTCATCCGGATCTTCGGGTCGGGTGTCCGGTCGTCGAGGCGCCGGAGCAGCGCCTCGAACCGCACGTCCGACGCCGAGTCCGCTGAACGTGAGATCCACTCCGGCGCGTGGGCCGCGGCATCCGCTCCGTAACGGACGCGCGTCGCGCGAACGAACCGGGTGTCGCCGTGGAAGACCCCGTCGATCGCGCCGGAACCGATCTCACCGTCGGCCCGCGACCACACCTGAGTGGGGGCGCGGAGGGCCACGACGGCGTCGGACAGGAAGGGCTGGAGGCCTGCGGTCATCCCTTGACTGCTCCTTCGGAGGTGTTCATGATGCGTTTCTGGAAGATGAAGAAGACGACGGCGACGGGGATCGTCATGAGTGCGGCCGCCGCGAGCTTCAACGGGTACTGCGTGCCTTGGCTGAGCTGGCCCGAGGACAGGCTCGCCACGCCGCGCGTCAGAGTGAACAGGCCGGGGTCCTGCACCGACACGATGAAGTGCGTCAGCTCGTTCCACGATCCCTGGAACGAGAGGATCACGATCGTGACGAGTGCCGGGCGTGCCATGGGCAGGACCACCGACCAGTAGACCCGGAAGGTGCCGGCGCCGTCGATGCGGGCCTGCTCCTCGACCGAGGGCGGGATCGACTCGAAGAAGTTCTTCATGATGAACACCCCCGCCGCGTCGACGAGGAGCGGAAGGATCATGCCCGCGTACGAGTCGTACATCCCCAGCTGGTTCAGGACGAGGAAACGCGGGATGAGGAGCACGACCGCGGGCACCGCCATGACGGCGACGACGAGCGCGAAGATCACGTTGCGGCCGCGGAAGGTGAGGCGCGCGAGCGCGTAGCCGGCGAGCGAGACGAAGAACACGCGTCCCAGGGTCACGAGGATCGTGACGATCGCCGAGTTCGCGAACCAGAGCGGGAAGTCGCTGTTGAGGAACAGCCGCTCGTACGCCGCGGTCGTGACGGTCTGCGGGATCAGCGAGATCGGATTGGATGCCGCCTCCTGCTCGCTCTTGAACGAGGTCGCCACCTGCACGAGGAACGGGTAGATGTACACGAGGGCCAGCGCCGCGAGGACCGCGTAGAGGACGATCTGCGTGGCCAGCGATCCTCGGATCATGCGGATCCGCCGAGCCGGTCGGGCGTCGATCGGCTTGTCGGTGAGGGTCTTCGTACGGACGAGGGTTCGATTGTCGGTCACGACCGCGCTCCCTTCGGGGTGTAGGCGCGGATGCGGCGCTTCGAGACGGGGCGCTCGCGCAGCAACCACCGCTGGAACAGCGTGAACGCGATGATGATAAGGAACAGGATGAAGGCGATGGCGGCGCCGATGCCCCAGTCCTGGTTGCTGAACGCCGACGTGTAGGAGAGATAGGCAGGTGTGATCGTCGTCTTGCCCGGCTGGCCCTTCGTGCCCGTGTAGATCTGGTCGAACACCTGCCAGCATCCGATCAGGCCGAGCGTGATGACCGTGAACAGGGTCGGTCGCAGCTGCGGCAGCGTGATGCGCCAGAAGCGCTGCCAGGCGTTCGCGCCGTCCATCATCCCCGCCTCGGTCAACTCGAAGCCGACGTTCTGGAGGGCGGCGATGAACAGCAGCATGAACGTGCCGCTGGTGGTGAAGACGGCCATGAGGATGAATGCGCTCATCGCGACCGACGGACCGGCGATCCAGTCCCAGCCCGAAAGGCCGAGGAATCCGGGCTGCGAGATCGCCGCGGGCGCGGCATCCACCCCGAACACGCCGAACAGCAGGTGCACGATGCCGCGGGGATCGTTGAACCAGTTCGGTCCCTTTCCGCCGGTGACCGCGGCGATGAGCGCGTTGACCGGCCCGGCGGCGCTGAAGAGGAAGATCCACAGCACCGTGATCGCGACCGAGCTCGTGACCGAGGGGAAGTAGAAGGCGGTGCGGAAGAACCCGCGGGCCTTCATCATGCGACGGCTCACGAGCACCGCGAGGAACAGCGAGAGGGCGGTCTGCAGGGGCACGACGAGGAAGACGTACCACGCGTTGTTGCGCAGGGCGGTACCGAAGTCGCGGCTGCGCAGCCCCTGACCGGAAGTCAGGGCGGCGTAGTTGTCGAGGCCGACGAAGTTGACGTTCGGGGACAGGGGGCTGCCCCGGCCACCCCAGTCCGAGACGCTCACCCAGAGCGCCATGAGGACGGGGAGGAAGAGGAACACCCCGAGGATCACGACGACGGGGGAGACGAAGAGCCACCCGGCGGCTCCCTCGCCGCGACGCAGACCGCGGGAGCGGTGGTCGCGGCGAGGGAGCTTCTCGGATGCCCGTTCGGTGGCGACGGGCGTCGACATGTCAGCCGACGATCGCCTCGAGGTTGCCCTGGACCGACTGCAGGATCGTCGCCGGATCGCCGTCCTTCAGCGTCGCGAGCTGCGCGTTGAAGTCGGTGAACACGTCCGAGACGCCGTCGTTGGTCGGGACACCCTGGGCGTAGTCCGCACCGGCAAGGAAGGCGGCGAGGTCCGGGTTGTCTGTCGTCCACTGGTCAGCGGCGGACTGCACCGACGGCATCGGTCCGAAGGCCTTCGAGAACGCCAACTGCTGGTCGGCGCTCGTCAGGTACTCGACCAGGTCGAGGGCGGCCTGCTGGTTAGGGCTGTCGGCGGCCATGCCCCAGCAGTTCGTGAACTGCAGGGTGCCCTTGCCGGCGGGGCCGGCAGGCAGCTCGACGACGAGCGGGTCGACGTCGGGGTAGTCGCCGAGCGCACCGGTGATCCAGTTGCCCTCGATGGTCATGGCGCCCAGCTGCTTGCCGAACGCCTCACCGCCCCAGCCGGCACCCACGTCGGCGGCGTAGGCGAACGTGCCGTCGGCCAGGTGCTCCTTCACGTAGGTCAGGGCATCGATGTTCTCCTGGCTCTCGGCGACGGCGCTGGTGCCGTCCTCCGAGACCAGGCGTCCACCGGCCTCGGCCATGAACGCGCCGACGCGCTGGTACTCGCCGCTGAAGACGAGCCCGGTCGTGTTGCCCGAGGTGAGCTTCTGCGCCGCGGCGGCGAGAGAATCCCAGTCGGTGGGGATGTCGGCATCCGTCAGCCCCGCCTGCTCCCACAGGTTCTTGTTGATGATCAGCTGCAGCGTCGAGAAGTCCTTCGGAGCGCAGTAGAACTGGTCGTCGTAGGTGAAGTTCTGCACGAGCGACGGGTAGAAGTCGTCCTTGTTCTCGAGCATGTCGCCGTACGCGATGACCGAGCCGTTGTCGGCGTAGCCGGCCAGGAGCTCGGTCGCGAGGTAGAACAGGTCGGGCGGGTTGCCCCCCGCGAAGCCCTGCGAGAGCTGCTGCGTGAGGTCGGTCGCCGCGACGACCTCGGCATCGACGCCGGTCTCCTCCGACCACGCGGCGACGGCGTCCTTGACGGCCGTCGTCTCGGCATCGCCGGACGATCCGATCATGATCGTGAGGGCGTCGTCCGACGAGGTGAGCTCGCCGCCGCCTGCTCCGGCGCTTCCCGAGGCGGCGGGGCCGTCCTCGAAGCCCGAGCCGCCGCATCCCGCGAGGGCGAGTGTCGCCGCGATCCCGATGCCGCCGAGTGCCATCCATCTGCTGTGTCGCATGTCCGTATCTCCTTCGATCCCGGTGCCGTCGATCGTTCCGACCGCGCTGATCTCGGTCGACTTTGAACGATCAAATTGTGGAATGATGCCCAACGTAAGAGGCTGGGTCCGTCACTGTCAAGGGGGTGCGCCGGTGAGTGAGAAGTCGATCACGATCGAGGACGTCGCCGCCCTCGCGGGTGTCTCGCGTCAGACGGTGAGCAATGTGCTCAACACTCCGGCGATCGTCAAGACCGCGACGCGTGAGCGCGTGCAGGACGCCATCACCCGGCTGGGCTACTCGCCGCACGCCTCTGCGCGCCGGTTGCGCACGCGCCGCAGCGCGACCATCGGCATCCACCTCGACCCGTACGCGGGCGGCATCTCGGGCGTCGTTCTCGACCGCTTCGTGCATGCCCTCACCGAGAGCGCGGGAGACCGGGGGCTGCGCGTGCTCGTGTACGCGGCATCCGATCAGGACGAGGAGATCCGGCGGATGTCGGAGCTCGTCGACGCCGGCGACGTCGAAGCGGTCGTCGTCACCGGCACCCGGTACGGCGACCGCCGACTCGCCTGGCTGACCGAGCGCGGGGTGCCGTTCGTGTCGTTCGGTCGCCCGTGGGACGTCGCCTCTCCCGAGGACAGCACCCACCTCTGGGTCGACGTCGACGGCGCGTCGGGGACCCGCGCGGCGACCGCGCACGCGCTCACCGTCGGTCGACGCGTGGCCTTCCTCGGCTGGCCCGCCGGGTCGCCCACGGGGGACGACCGCGAACGAGGGTGGCGCGAGGCGATGACGGATGCCGGTGCCCGCCCCGACCTGCGACTGTCGGCCGAGGAGCGGGTCGCCGAGGCGCGCGAGCGGGTGGCCGAGCTGCTGACCACGACCGCCGTCGACGCGATCGTGTGCGCGAGCGACACGCTCGCCGTGGGTGCGCACGTCGCCGCGGTCGGGGCGCAGCGTGCGGACGTCCTCATCATCGGGTTCGACAACACCCCCGCGGTCGAGGCGCTCGGACTCTCGAGCGTCGAGCAGCTGCCCGAGCTCGTCGCCGCGGGAACCCTCGACCTGCTCATGGCCGGCGGGAGCCGCATCGAACGGCGCGCCGCGGGCGAGGGTGACGGGCACGTCCTCGTGCAGCCGCGCCTCGTCGTCCGCTGAGGGCGGGTCGGTCCCGGCGCTGTGCCCACCCGCGGAGATCCGGCGAGACACGCCGTGGATCCGGGGCGACGCGCCGCGAGGATGACCGGATCTCCGCGCGACGACCGGGCCCTACCGCCGGCCGATGCGGCGCGACAGGTCGGCGGCCGCCTCGGTCGCGAGGTCGGCGAGGCGACCCGGGTCGGCGACGGTGTCCTCGGGCCAGGTGACGGCGATCGCGGCGGCCGGCCAGTCGGCGTGGTCGCGGACGGCGACGCCGACCGAACGGAAGCCGAGCGTGACCTCGCCGTCCTCGCTCGCGTGGCCCGCGGCGCGGGTCTGTCGCAGCAGTTCGCGCAGCTCCGCCGGGCGGCCGGGGCCCCGTCCGGTGCGCTGGGTGGAGAGGGAAGCCGCATCCGGGAACAGCGCGCGCACCTGTTCGCGGGGGAGGGCGGCGAGCATCGCGCGGCCGGTCGCGGTCAGGTGCGCGGGCAGGCGCACGCCGACGTCGGTGATGAGGGCGGGTCGCCGGGGCGCGCGTTCCTCGACGATGTAGAGGACGTCCCGCCCCGTCATGACGGCGAGGTGGGCGCTCTCGCCGGCGCGGTCGGCGAGCTGCGCGACGATCGGCCGGCCGAGTCGCGCGAGAGGCTCCTGTCGGGCGTACCCGCCGGCGAGTTCGAACGCCGCGGTGCCCAGCCCCCATCGACGGTCGCCGTCGAGGTGTACGACGAAGCCGTGGGATTCCATCGCCGCAAGCAGGTGATAGACACTCGAGCGCGGGAGGCCGAGCTGGCCCGCGATGGTCTGCGCGGCGACGGGTCCGCGCTGATGGGCGAGGAAGCTCAGGATGCGGAGAGTCTGATCCGCCGCGGGGACCTTCGGCTTGACCGGCCTGTCTGGTATCACAGACACATCATCCTCTGAGCGCCTGCGGACGACCACCCCCGCGCGCTGGAATCGGAGCATGCCCGACTCCGCCGTCCTGACCGCCGTGACCCTCGGCGACGCCCCGCTCACCCCCGCCGACGTCGTCGCCGTCGCGCGGCACGACGCGCGCGTCGTCGTCTCGGACGAGGCGCTCGCCCGCACCGCCGAGACCCGCGCGCTCATCGAGCGCCTCGCCGACGACCCGCAGCCGCACTACGGCATCTCGACCGGGTTCGGCGCGCTCGCGACGACGTTCATCGCGCCCGAGCGCCGGCGTCAGCTGCAGGCCAGCCTCATCCGCTCGCACGCGGCGGGCACGGGTCCCGAGGTCGAACGCGAGGTCGTGCGCGCCCTGCAGCTCCTCCGCCTGCAGACGCTCGCGACCGGCCGCACCGGCGTCCGTCCCGTCGTCGTCACGACCTACGCGGCGATGCTCAACGCCGGCATCACACCGATCGTGCACGAGTACGGGTCGCTCGGATGCTCCGGCGACCTCGCCCCGCTCTCGCACATCGCCCTCGCCGCTCTCGGCGAGGGTCCGGTGCGCACGGCGGACGGCATGACGCTCGACGCCGCCGAGGCCCTGGCGGCCGCCGGCATCCGCCCCCTCGTCCTCGAGGAGAAGGAGGGACTCGCCCTCATCAACGGCACCGACGGCATGCTCGGGATGCTGTCGCTCGCCCTCGCCGACCTCGACACCCTGCTCGCGACCGCCGACCTCGCCGCCGCCCTGTCGGTCGAGAGCCAGCTCGGCACCGACGCCGTCTTCGCAGCCGATCTCATGGCACTGCGCCCGCAGTCGGGTCAGGCGGTCTCGGCCGCGAACCTCCGTCACGCGCTCGCCGACTCGCCGATCGTCGCGAGCCACCGCGACCCCGCCGTCTGCACGCGCGTGCAGGATGCGTACTCGCTGCGGTGCTCACCGCAGGTGCACGGCGCCGCCCGCGACACCCTCGACCACGCCCGCATGGTCGCTCACCGCGAGCTCGCCTCGGCCGTCGACAACCCGGTCGTGACCCCCGACGGACGCGTCGAGTCGAACGGCAACTTCCACGGCGCGCCGGTCGCGTACGTCCTCGACTTCCTCGCGATCGCCGTCGCCGACGTGGCCTCGATCTCGGAGCGCCGCACCGACCGGGCGCTCGACCGCTCGCGCAGCAACGGTCTGCCGCCGTTCCTCGCCGACGAGGTCGGTATCGATAGCGGACTCATGATCGCGCAGTACGCCGCGGCCGGGATCGTCTCGGAGCTCAAGCGCCTCGCCGTGCCGGCATCCGTCGACTCGATCCCGTCGTCGGCGATGCAGGAGGACCACGTGTCGATGGGCTGGGCCGCCGCCCGCAAGCTGCGCCGCGCGATCGACGGTCTCGCCCGCGTCCTCGCGATCGAGGTCGTGACCGGATGCCGCGCCCTCGACCTGCGCGCCCCGCTGCAGCCCGCACCGGTCACCGGCGCCGTGCGCGACCTGGTGCGCTCCGTGGTCGAGGGACCGGGGCCCGATCGCTTCGTCGCCCCCGACCTCGAGGCCGCCACGCAGCTCGTCGTCTCGGGCGAGATCGCCCGCACCGCATTCGGATCGTTCGAAGGAGATCACGCATGACCGACACGACCACGACCCGCACGGTCCGCGCGGACCGCGGCAGTACCCGAACGGCCAAGAGCTGGGGCGCCGAGGCGGCCAAGCGGATGCTGATGAACAACCTCGACCCCGAGGTCGCCGAGCACCCCGAGGATCTCGTCGTCTACGGCGGCACAGGCAAGGCCGCCCGCACCTGGGAGGCGTACGACGCGATCGTCCGCACTCTCGACGAGCTCGAACCCGACGAGACGCTGCTCGTGCAGTCCGGCAAGCCGGTGGGAGTCTTCCGCACCCACGAGTGGGCGCCGCGTGTGCTCATCGCGAACTCGAACCTCGTCGGCGACTGGGCGACGTGGCCCGAGTTCCGCCGCCTCGAGCACCTGGGGCTCACGATGTACGGGCAGATGACGGCGGGCTCGTGGATCTACATCGGTACGCAGGGCATCCTGCAGGGCACGTACGAGACCTTCGCCGCCGTCGCCCGTTCGCTCGGCCGCGACTCGCTCGCCGGCACGCTCACCCTCACCGGCGGGGCGGGCGGCATGGGCGGCGCGCAGCCGCTCGCGGTGACGATGAACGGGGGAGCCGTGCTCGTCGTCGATGTCGACGAGTCGCGCCTGCGTCGCCGCGTCGAGCACGGTTACCTCGACGAGCACACCGCCGACCTCGACGCCGCCATCGAACGCGCGCTGGCCGCGAAGGCGGCCGGCGAAGCACGCTCCATCGGCGTCGTGGGGAATGCGGCGGATGTGTTCCCCGAGCTGCTGCGCCGCGGCATCCCGATCGACATCGTCACCGACCAGACGAGCGCGCACGACCCGCTCGCCTACCTGCCGTCCGGTGTGGCGTTCGAGGACTGGAAGGCCGAGGCCGCCGCAGACCCCGAAGGGTTCACGGAGCGTTCGCGCCGGTCGATGGCGCGTCACGTCGAGGCGATGGTCGGGTTCCAGGATGCCGGGGCCGCGGTCTTCGACTACGGCAACTCGATCCGCCGCGAGGCCGAGCTCGGCGGCTACGACCGCGCGTTCGCGTTCCCCGGCTTCGTCCCCGCCTACATCCGGCCGCTCTTCGCCGAGGGCAAGGGGCCATTCCGGTGGGTCGCGCTGTCGGGCGATCCCGCAGACATCGCGAAGACCGACCGCGCCGTCGCCGAGCTCTTCCCCGACGACGCCGCCCTGCACCGCTGGCTCGAGAAGGCGGGCGAGAAGGTGCACTTCGAGGGTCTCCCCGCACGCATCTGCTGGCTCGGGTACAAGGAACGCCACCTCGCGGGGATCAAATTCAACGAGATGGTCGCCTCGGGGGAGCTGTCGGGTCCGATCGTCATCGGCCGTGATCACCTCGACGCGGGGTCCGTGGCGAGCCCGTACCGCGAGACCGAGGCGATGGCTGACGGCTCCGACGCGATCGCCGACTGGCCGCTGTTGAACGCACTGCTGAACACGGCGTCGGGGGCGGCGTGGGTGTCGATCCACCACGGCGGCGGTGTCGGCATCGGTCGCTCGATCCACGCGGGTCAGGTGACCGTCGCCGACGGCTCCGCCCTCGCCGCCGAGAAGCTCGCCCGCGTCCTGGTCAACGACCCGGGCACCGGCGTCATGCGCCACGTGGATGCCGGATACGACCGTGCGAAAAAGGTCGCCCGCGAGCGCGGCCTGACCGTCCCGATGCTGGATGCCTGATGGCGACCCTCTTCACCGGCATCGCCGAGCTGACGACGAACGCGGATGCCGCGGCCCCCACCACCACGATCGCCGACGCCGCGCTCCTCGTCGACGAGGGCCGGGTCGCGTGGGTGGGTGCGGCCTCTGACGCCGAGACAGCAGCGGCAGCCCGAGACAGCGGTCCCGGGTCGCCGTCTCGGGCTTCGGGTGCAGTCTCGCGGTCAGAGATCGAGGTTGTCGACCTCGGCGGACGCGCGGTGATCCCGGGGTTCGTCGACAGTCACACGCACCTCGTGTTCGCCGGCGACCGCGCCGACGAGTTCGAGGCGCGGATGACCGGCGTGCCGTATGCCGCCGGCGGCATCCGGCGCACCGTCGCGGCGACGCGATCAGCCACCGACGACGCGCTCCGCGCCCGCCTTGCCGCGCTCGTGGCCGAACTCCACGCCCAGGGAACGACGACGTTCGAGGTGAAGACCGGCTACGACCTCACCCGCGACGGCGAAGAGCGCCTCGCGCGCCTGGCCGCCGAGGTCACCGAAGAGGTCACGTACCTCGGGGCGCATGTCGTGCCCGAGGGTGCCGAGCGCGACGCCTACGTCGACCTGGTCTGCGACGACATGCTCGCCGTCGTCCGGCCTCATGCGCGCTGGGTCGACGTGTTCTGCGAGCGGGGTGCGTTCACGGAAGTCGAGAGCGAACGCATCCTCCGTGCGGGAGCGGCGGCCGGCCTCGGTGTGCGGGTGCACGGCAACCAGCTGGGCGAAGGCCCCGGTGTGCAGCTCGCGGTGCGGCTGGGCGCGGCATCCGTCGATCACTGCACGCATCTGACGGATGCCGACATCGCGGCGCTCGCGGGATCGGACACCGTCGCGACGCTGCTGCCCGGCGTGGAATTCTCGACCCGCCAGCCCTACCCCGACGCGCGTCGCCTGATCGATGCCGGAGTGACCGTCGCGCTCGCGAGCGATTGCAACCCCGGTTCGTCCTTCACGAGCTCGATGCCGCTCATGATCGCCCTCGCGGTGCGCGAGATGGGGATGACGGTCGGCGAGGCGGTCTGGGCGGCGACCGCCGGGGGAGCGCGGGCCCTCCGCCGCGACGACGTCGGTCACCTCGGCGTCGGAGCGCGCGCCGACCTCGTGGTCCTCGATGCACCGAGCCGGCGCCACCTGGCCTACCGCCCGGGCGTGCCACTCGTCCACCGTGTCTACCGCGGCGGCGAGGTCCTCAGCCCTCGGTGACGTCGCGCGGGGTGTCCACGCTCCAGCGCGTCGGCGGCGTCGCGGTCGCGACATCCCAGTCGTCGGTGTCCCACACGAAGGTCGCGACCGCGCAGGTCGGCATCGCGCCGATCCCGCCGTCCGACAGGCGCTCGGCGAGGACCGTCATCCCCGGATCGTGTGCAACGACCATCACGTCGGTGACGCCGCTCGCCGCGGCGGCCGCGAGGAGCTTCGCGCCGGGCGCCCCGTAGAGGCCCTCATCCGCCTCGACGGAGACACCGAGGGCGTCGGCGAAGACCTGCGCGGTGGTCCGGGCGCGGACCGCCGTCGAAGAGAGGATCCGCGCCGGCCGGAACCCCGTCGTCGCGAGGCGTCTCGCCATCACCGGCGCGTGCCGCCGGCCGCGGTCGTTCAGGGGTCGCTCGTGGTCGTCGACGCCACTGCCCCAGTCGCTCTTGGCGTGACGGACGAGGATGAGGGTGATCATGCGAGTGCCCTTCCGGCGAGCAGTTCCAGGACGCAGAGTGCGGCGAGTCGGACCGTGCGAGCGTCGGCCGCATCCGCTGTCGCGTCGACCTCGACGATGTCGGCGCTGACGATGCGCCGGTCGCCGGTGGCCGCGCGGACGAGGGCGCGTAGCTCCCACGCCTCGAGTCCGCCGGGGACGGATGCCGGGCATCCCGGCGCGACGGAGCGGTCGCAGACGTCCACGTCGATGTCGAGGTGCACGTCGCCGGCCGCTCCGGCGATAGACAGCGCCTGGATCATGACGTCCTCGGCGCCGCGGCGCCGCACCTCGTCGAGCGTGATGACGGTGATGCCCAGGTCGGCGGCGCGGCGGGCGTAGGCCACCGAGTTGGCGAAGTCCGCGATCCCGATCTGCACGATCCGGCGCGGGTCGAGCCCGTCCTCGACGAGGCGCCGCACGGGTGAGCCGTTCGAGACGCCGTCGCGCAGATCGAAGTGCGCGTCGAGTGTGATGAGACCGGAGACCCCCGCACCCTGCGCGGTCGCATAGGTCACGGAGTTGTCGCCGCCGAGCGGGATCACGAGGTCCGCCTGGTCCCGGAGACCCTGGACGCGCTCGCGCACCCGGGCCTCACCGGCGGGTCCGTTCGGATCGTCGACGTCGCCGGCGTCCGCGATCCGGAGCGCCGCACTCAGATCGACCGGGGGAGGACCGAGCAGGGTCGGGCTGAACCGGCGCAGCGCCTCGCGCACCGCGGCGGGCGTCGCGTGCGCACCCGTGGGTGAGAGCGAGGTGCGGAAGGCCGGCAGGCCGAGCAGGACGGCATCCACCCGTCCCTCCGGCGACGGCCAGTCGCCGGCCCGGAGCCACAGGGGATCGACGGAGAGCGCCATGGTCAGGGGAGGAGGAGGTGGGCGACGGTGAAGATCACGAGCCCCGCGAGGGCGCCCACGACGGTGCCGTTGAGGCGGATGTACTGCAGGTCGCGGCCGACCTGCAGCTCGATCTTCTGGCTCGTCTCGTCGGCGTCCCAGCGCGCGACGGTGTCGGTGATGATCGACGCGATGTCGTGGCGGTAGCGGTCGACGAGGAACACGGCGGCGTCGGCGATGCGCTTGTCGACGCGCTCCTGCAGGGCCGTGTCGGTCGCGAGGCGGTCGCCCAGGTCGCCCAGCGCCGCCGCGACACGACGGCGCAGCGGGCTGTCCTGGTCGGCGAGGGAGCGCAGCAGGCCCGCCTTCGCCGTGTTCCACGCGTCGGCGGCGAGGGCGCGCACACGCGGGCTGTCGAAGACGGCGCTCTTCGCGCCCTCGAGCCGGCCGATGGTCTCGGGATCGTGCTGCAGGTTGTCGGCGAGTCGTTCGAGGTACTGGTCGAGCGCCTTTCGGGCCGGGTGCTCGGGGTCGCGCTGCACGGCCGCGACGAACTTCGTGGCCTCGTGGTAGACGGTGTCGTCGACCAGGCGCATCGCGACTGACGGCACCCAGGAGGGCAGCCGGCGTGAAACGAGGCCGTCGAAGGCCTCGCGGTTCGCGTCGAGCCAGCGGGCGATGCTGTCGACGCCGAGGTCCACGGCGCCCCGGTGGGCGTCGGCGTCCACGACCCGCGACAGCCACGTCCCGAGCGACGGACCCCACGACGGCGAGAGCAGGTGCTCGTGCGCGAGGTCGCTGATGAGGTCCTGCACCTCGTCGTCACTCAGGGCGGTGAGGATGCCGGTGGCCATCGTCGAGGCCTCCGCTGCGACGGTCTCAGCGTGTGCGGGGTCCTGCAGCCAGGTACCCGCCGTCCGCGCGATGTGCGTGGATTCGAGCTTCTGACGGACGACGCCGCCCTCGAGGAAGTTGGTCTCGACGAACTCGCCGAGGGTGCGACCGATCTCGTCCTTTCGCCGCGGGATGATCGCGGTGTGCGGGATGGGGATGCCCAGCGGATGCCGGAACAGCGCCGTCACCGCGAACCAGTCCGCCAGTGCGCCCACCATGCCGCCCTCGGCAGCCGCGCGCACGTACCCCCACCCCGAGAGGTCCTTCTCGAGGACGAACGCGATGACGAAGACGACGGCCATGAACAGCAGCGCACCGAGCGCGACCGCCTTCATGGTGCGGAGCCCGCGATACCGCTGCTGATCAGCGGTGCTCAGCGAGCCGTACGGGATGCGGGCCATTCGGCCATCCTGCCACGGCGCCCCTCACGCGCCGGGGCGACTCACGGCTCGACGGGACCGAGCCAGGCGTTGGCGAGGGTGCTGTGCACGGACTCGGGATCCGAGGGGTGGAACATCCCGGCGAGTACGTCGCGGTACAGCCGGCTGAGCTCGTTCCGCGTGAAGAAGGAGGATCCGCCCGCGACGAGCACCGCCTCGTCGACGACCTCCTTCGCGGCCACCACGGCGCGGTGCTTGATCGCCGAGAGCTTGGGGAACCACATCCCACCGTGGTCGACGAGCCCGTCGACGTCCGCGGCGAGGGACTCGACCTGCACCGGGAGGGCGTCGTAGGCCAGTGCCATGTCGGCGACGCGCCAGCGGATGTCGGGGTCCTGACTGTAGGTGCGGCCCGTCCTCTTCGAGGTGCGGGTGCGTGCGGTCTGGGCGGCGAGGTCGAGAGCGCGGCGCGCGATGCCCGTGTAGACCGAGGCGAGCAGGATCTCGAACGCGCTGAAGATGCCGAACACGAGCGGGTCCGGGCTCGGACCCACGGGCAGGCGCCGCACGATGCGATCCGCCGGGGCGACGGCGCCGTGCAGCTCGGTCGTGCGCGACTGCGTGCCCCGCATCCCCAGGGTGTCCCAGTCGTCGCGCGTCACGACGGCGTCGCTGCGGGGAACGAACGCGAACACCAAACGGGGATCGTCGGGGTCGGACGAGTCGAGTCCGTGCAGTCCCAGGTGCGTCCACACCGGCGCGAGCGACGTGAAGATCTTGGTGCCCGTGAAGGCGTACGAGCCGTCGGGCCGGGGCGCGGCATCCGTGTCACTGCCGAAGAGCACGAGGTCGTTGCCCGCCTCGCTGATGCCGAAGGCGAAGACCTCGCCCCGGACGGCGCCCTCCTGGAGGAAGCGGAGGGCGTTGTCGCCGCGGTCCGACATGACCTTCGCGACGCCCGTCCACACCAGGTGCATGTTGATCGCGAGTGCGGTCGCGGGAGCAGCGCCCGCGAGTCGCTGCTGCAGGACGGATGCCTCGCGCAGCCCGAGGCCGGCGCCGCCGAGGGCGGTGGGGACGAGGATTGCGAGGTACCCCGCGTCGCGCAGCTCTGCGAGATCGTCCTCGGGAAAGACGTTCTCGGCGTCGACGGCGGCGGCGCGCGAGCGGATCCGCTCGAGCAGATCATCCGGCAGGTGGGCGGCGGGGTCGAACGTCATGCTCCGAGCCCCCATGCTCGGACCGCGTCGAGGAGCGCCGCCGCGGCGGCATCCGGATCGTCGCGGTGCGGCGAGTGACCGGTGCCCGCGACGACGGCCATGGTCACGACCGGGTTCTGCAGCACCTGCCGGGCGAGCTCTCCCGTGAAGATGGAGTAGACCGCGGGGTCGCCGCCGATGACGTGGGTCGGCACCGTGAGGCGGGATGCCGCCTCCCGCACGTCCCACGTGTCGTTCTGCTCGCTCGTCTGCTCAACGGCCCAGCGGCTCGCCTGGGCGGCCGCGACCGCCTTGAGCTCGACGTCGAGCTCGACCCACTCGGGGTGGGCGGCTCGCACGGCGGCGACGGAGGTGTCGGCGAAGGCCTGTTCCTGGCTCGCGCGGACGACGTCGCGGTCGGCGTCGGCGAGGTGGATCGCGGGGTCCACGAGGACCAGATGCCGAGTCCACGCGGGGGTGTCGGCGGCTGCCACGGTCGCCGCAGCTCCACCGAGCGAGTGGCCGAGGACGAGGTCCCACGGCTCGTCATCGGACGGGCCGGTGTGGACGAGGTCGGTCGCGTACGCGTCGATCGAGTAGTCGAGGGCGCGGGGGGCGGTGCCGTGACCGCGCAGGTCGACCGCCTCGACCCGCCATCCGGCGTCGGCCAGGGCGACGGCGTAACGCCACATCAGGGCGCCGGTGGAACCCAGGCCGTGGACGAGGAGCGCCTGTCGGTCGGCGCGGGGGTCGCCCCAGCCGAGCCGGGGGAGGGTGACGGGTGACGGCATGCTCTCAGCCTAGGACGGGCCTCGCACCGCGGCGCCGGGCCAGGATGGGGGGATGATCTCCACCGACCTGGCACGCGAGCTGCGCGCGAGCGGCCTGATCTGGCGTCCCCGCTCCGGTGATCGGTTCCAGCTCGACGAACCCGAGTTCGAGGCCGACGTCTACACGGTCAGCGAGATGACGGTCGAGGCGCGCAGCTATCCGACCGGCGACCTGCTCGCCTTCAACGGCACGACCGAGTGGGCGCTGGACTCGGTCGCGCTCGAGGATGCGCTGTGGTTGCCGTCCGAGGCCCAGTTGCGCGAGATGCTCCGCGGCACGTTCCGCGCGCTCCGTCGCCTTCCCGACACGCACGAGGTCGAGATCGAGGTGGATGCCGCGGCCCACCGCTTCCGGCATCCCGAGCCTGCCGACGCCTACGGCTTGGCGGTGCTGTTCCTGCTCGGACGGATGCGCTGAGCCGCCTCAGGTGATGAGCGGGACGGGCTCGGTGTCGGGGATGGGGCTCGCGTCGCGGCCTCGCAGATCCGGGAAGCCGCGGACGAACACCGCCGCGACGAGCGCGCCGGCGACCGCGAACGCCGACGCGGCGAGGAAGGCGCCGACGGCGTCCATGGCGTCGATGAGGAAGCCGGCGACGGCGGAGCCTGCGGCGGCGCCGATGAGCTGACCGGTCCCGATCCACCCGTAGGCCTCCGCCGTCTCGCTGAAGCGCACGCTCGCGCTCGTGATGGCGAACATGACCGCCAGGGCCGGGGCGATGCCCAGGCCCGCCACGAAGAGCGAGGCGCCCATCCACCAGGCGTTGAGGCTGATCATGACGAGCGTCACGCCGACGGCGACGATCGTGAGGCGGCGGGCCATCGCCCAGCGGCCGATCGGGATGTGTCCGAATCCGAGCCCACCGGCGAGGCTGCCCACCGCGAAGACGGCGAGAACGATGCCCGCCTCGAGACCTTCGTGTCCGAAGGTGGCGACGACGCCCGCCTCGACCGCGGCGCAGGCACCGACGAGCAGGAAGCCCGTGACGGTAGACAGCAGGACGACCGGCTTGCCGAGCACGCGCCCGAAGCCGCGGCGGCTGCGGGGGATGCGGACGCGTCCGACCTCGGGGGAGGCGATGAACCACGTGCACCCGCCGATGAGGATGACGACGATGAGCAGCAGCGCCGGGACGGTGCCGACCTGGGTCGCAACGAGGGTGATCACTACGGGCGCGAAGATCCAGATGATCTCCTGCAGGCTCGCATCGAGCGAGAAGAGCGGTGTCAGCTGGCGCGAGGTCACGATCTTCGGATAGATCGTCCGGACGGCGGGCTGCACCGGCGGGTTGGCGATGCCCGCGATGAAACCGAACGCGATGAATCCCGGCATCCCGAACGGATTGAGCGCGAGCGCGAGGACCGCCGCCGCGCACACCGCGGCGGTCAGGGTGAGGACGCGCCGCATGCCCCAGACACCCATCCAGCGGCTGGTCACCGGGCCGGAGACCGCCTGCCCGATCGAGAGGGCCGCGAGCACGATGCCGGCTGCTCCGTAGGAGCCCGTCGACTGCTCGACGTGGAGGAGGACGGCGAGGCTCGTCATGCCGCTCGGGAAGCGGGCCGTCAGCTGTGCCGCGATGATGCGCGCGACACCCGGTGCGCGCAGGAGCTCCGAGTATCCCGCCACCCCTCCACCGTACTGGGCGCCGGGGACGTCCGACGGTGACCGGAGCGGACGCGACACGCCGAGACACGCCCGACACGCCGAGGTGCGCCCAGATCGGATGTCGGTGGCCCGCTCTAACGTCCGACCTGTGGACAACCGTCTCGTCCTCGTCGGGTTTCGGCCGGAATCCTGGCCTTTTCGATCCGGTCCCGAACCTGCTCGGTTGGGGATGAAACGGTGGAGAAGTTGTGTTGTACCTGTGGAGGACGGCGGAAAAACTACACGGATGTAACTACTACCCCTTGTGGTGCTTCCTGGTGTCGGCACCCATATGTAGTATTGAGCTCCCGGCAGGCTCCCAGCCTTCCGGACCACGGATTCACCCCCTGATTCACACGAGATGGACCCCGCGCGACGGGTTCCGGAGGACAAGAGAGAGGTTCGACGAATGGCGATCACTGTGTACACGAAGCCGTCCTGCGTGCAGTGCAACGCGACGTACCGCGCATTGGACTCCAAGGGCATCGACTACGAGGTCCTCGACCTCTCCGAGGACCCGGCGGCGCTCGAGCACGTCAAGTCGCTCGGCTACCTGCAGGCCCCCGTCGTCGTGACCGACGAGGACCACTGGTCGGGCTTCCGTCCCGACAAGATCGACGAGCTCGCCGCGCGTCTGGTCTGAGCGATGAGCGCGGCCGTCATGACGAACGTGCCGCTGCTCGTCTACTTCTCGAGCGTGTCGGGCAACACGGCGCGTTTCATCGAGAAGCTCGGGATGCCGGCTCGCCGCATCCCACTCCACTCCTCCGAACCCGTGCTCCACGTCGACGAGCCGTACGTCCTGGTCACCCCCACCTACGGGGGAGGCCAGGGCAGGGGAGAAGAGAAGGGCGCGGTCCCCAAGCAGGTCATCCGCTTCCTCAACGACGAGGGCAATCGGAGCCTGCTGCGCGGAGTCATCTCCGCAGGCAACAGCAATTTCGGTGAGTCGTTCTGTCTCGCCGGAGAGATCATCAGCCGCAAGTGTCATGTGCCGCACTTGTATCGGCTCGAAGTATTCGGCACGCCCGAGGACGTCGACCGCGTGAGCGGCGGATTGGAAGACTGGTGGAAGCTGCAGTGACCGAAATGGCCTTCAAGACGGAGGCGCGCTTCGAGGGGATGGACTACCACGCCCTCAACGCGATGCTGAACCTGTACGGTGCGGACGGGAAGATCCAGTTCGACGCCGACAAGCGTGCGGCGCGGGAGTACTTCCTGCAGCACGTGAACCAGAACACCGTCTTCTTCCACTCCCTGAAGGAGAAGCTCGACTACCTCGTCGAGAAGGAGTACTACGAGGGCGCCGTCATCGACGCCTACCCGTTCGAGTTCATCCAGTGGCTCAACGATCACGCCTACGCGCAGAAGTTCCGCTTCGACACCTTCCTCGGAGCCTTCAAGTACTACACGAGCTACACGCTCAAGACCTTCGACGGCAAGCGCTACCTCGAGCGCTTCGAGGACCGCGTCGTGATGACTGCTCTCGCCCTCGCCGCCGGCGACCAGGACCTGGCCACCAAGCTCGTGGACGAGATCCTCTCGGGTCGCTTCCAGCCCGCGACGCCCACCTTCCTCAACGCCGGCAAGGCGCAGCGCGGCGAGCTCGTCTCCTGCTTCCTCCTGCGCATCGAGGACAACATGGAGTCGATCGCCCGCGGCATCAACTCCGCACTGCAGCTCTCCAAGCGCGGCGGCGGCGTCGCCCTGCTCCTCTCGAACATCCGCGAGGCGGGCGCCCCGATCAAGCAGATCGAGAACCAGTCGTCGGGCATCATCCCCGTCATGAAGCTGCTCGAAGACAGCTTCAGCTACGCCAACCAGCTGGGTGCGCGTCAGGGCGCCGGTGCCGTCTACCTCTCGGCCCACCACCCCGACATCATGAAGTTCCTCGACACCAAGCGCGAGAACGCGGACGAGAAGATCCGCATCAAGACGCTGTCGCTGGGTGTCGTCGTGCCCGACATCACGTTCGAGCTCGCGAAGAACGACGAGGACATGTACCTGTTCTCGCCGTACGACGTCGAGCGGGTCTACGGTGTGCCCTTCGGCGACATCTCGGTCACCGAGAAGTACCGCGAGATGGTCGACGACGCGCGCATCAAGAAGACGAAGATCAAGGCGCGCGAGTTCTTCCAGACCCTCGCCGAGATCCAGTTCGAGTCGGGCTACCCGTACATCATGTTCGAGGACACGGTGAACAAGGCCAACCCGATCAAGGGTCGGATCAACATGTCCAACCTCTGCTCGGAGATCCTGCAGGTCAACACCCCGACGACGTTCAACGAGGACCTCTCGTACGACCAGATCGGCAAGGACATCTCCTGCAACCTCGGTTCGATGAACATCGCCCTGGCGATGGACGGCCGCAACCTCGCGGGAACGGTGGAGACCAGCATCCGCGCCCTCAGCGCCGTCAGCGACCAGAGCCACATCCGGTCGGTCCGCTCCATCGAGGACGGCAACGACAAGTCGCACGCCATCGGCCTCGGTCAGATGAACCTGCACGGCTACCTCGCCCGCGAGCATGTCCGCTACGGCTCGGAGGAGGGTGTCGACTTCACGAACATCTACTTCTACACGGTGCTGTTCCACGCGCTTCAGGCCTCGAACAAGATCGCCATCGAGCGCGGTCAGGTCTTCGACGGCTTCTGGGACTCGACGTACGCCTCGGGGGAGTTCTTCGACAAGTACACCGAGCAGGAGTGGACGCCGGCGACGTCCCGTGTCGAGGAGCTCTTCGAGGGCATCCACATCCCGACGCAGCAGGACTGGCTCGAGCTGAAGGCCTCCATCCAGCAGCACGGCATCTACAACCAGAACCTGCAGGCGGTGCCGCCGACCGGCTCGATCTCGTACATCAACAACTCGACGAGCTCGATCCACCCGATCGCGTCGAAGATCGAGATCCGCAAGGAAGGCAAGATCGGCCGCGTCTACTACCCGGCGCCGTTCATGACCAACGACAACCTCGAGTACTACGAGGACGCGTACGAGATCGGCTACGAGAAGGTCATCGACACCTACGCCGCCGCCACCCAGCACGTCGACCAGGGTCTGTCGCTGACGCTGTTTTTCAAGGACACCGCCACCACGCGCGACATCAACAAGGCCCAGATCTACGCCTGGCGCAAGGGCATCAAGACGATCTACTACATCCGCCTCCGTCAGATGGCGCTCGAGGGCACCGACATGACCGAGTGCGTCTCCTGCATGCTCTAACCGGCCGAGATTCGATAGAGGAAGAAGACATGACCCCCGAACCCCTGAAGCTCCTCGGCTCGGTCCAGGCGATCAACTGGAACCGCATCCAGGACGACAAGGACCTCGAGGTGTGGAACCGCCTCGTGAACAACTTCTGGCTGCCCGAGAAGGTGCCGCTGTCCAACGACATCCAGTCGTGGGCGACGCTCACCCCCGAGGAGCAGCAGACGACGATGCGGGTGTTCACCGGCCTGACGCTGCTCGACACCATCCAGGGCACCGTCGGCGCCGTCTCGCTGATCCCCGACGCGATCACCCCGCACGAGGAGGCCGTCTACACGAACATCGCGTTCATGGAGTCGGTGCACGCGAAGAGCTACTCGTCGATCTTCTCGACGCTCGCCTCGACGCCCGAGATCGACGACGCGTTCCGCTGGTCGGTCGAGAACGAGAACCTTCAGAAGAAGGCCCGCATCGTCATGGACTACTACCGCGGCGACGAGCCCCTCAAGCGCAAGGTCGCCTCGACCCTGCTCGAGTCGTTCCTCTTCTACTCGGGGTTCTACCTGCCGCTGTACTGGTCGTCGAAGGCGAAGCTGACGAACACCGCCGACATCATCCGCCTCATCATCCGCGACGAGGCCGTGCACGGCTACTACATCGGCTACAAGTTCCAGCGCGGGCTCGAGACGCTCGGGCAGGCCGAGCGCGACGAGCTCAAGGACTACACGTTCTCGTTGCTCTACGAGCTCTACGACAACGAGGTGCAGTACACGCAGGACCTCTACGACGGCATCGGCCAGACCGAGGACGTCAAGAAGTTCCTGCACTACAACGCGAACAAGGCGCTCATGAACCTCGGCTACGAGGCGATGTTCCCGGCCAGCGTCACCAATGTGAACCCGGCGATCCTGTCGGCCCTCTCGCCGAACGCCGACGAGAACCACGACTTCTTCAGCGGGTCGGGCTCCTCGTACGTCATCGGCAAGGCCGTCGCGACCGAGGACGACGACTGGGACTTCTGAGTCACTGACGTCCTGGCGAAGGCCCCGCACGCGCTCGTCGTGCGGGGCCTTCGTCGTGCGCATCCACCGGTGTGTCCACCGATGCAATGGATTCGCGCGGGCTCGCCGCGACTCGACGCACGACCGCGGCGTGTCGCGTCGGATCCGTTGCATCCGCGCGCGGTCGCGAGGGCATGACGCGGCCTCAGTCGGAACTGCCGCACTCCGACACCGCGAGCAGGTCGAGTCCCGGGCGGCCCTCGACGGTCGACTCGGTGATGTCGACCGATACGTTCGTCTCGGCGCGGCTGAGGCGTACCGTCGCGATGTCGAGGTCGACGCCGGCGGGCTCGAGGGCCCACCCGTCGCCGAGGGCGACGGGGAGCTCGGTGACCGTGGTCGCGGCATCCACTCCCTCGGGCAGGCTCACCGCGCCGTGGACCGTCGCGAACTCCCCGGCGGCGCGTCCGCGGGGGCTGACCTCCGAGTCGCACACCTGCGCGCTGGATCCGCCGTCGGGACGGAACTCGGCGCCGTCGGGAAGTGCGGCGACGATCTCGGCGACGGCATCCTCGGCCTGTGCGCGCACCTCCGCGTAGGACGGGCCGGAGCTCGCGGAACAGGCGGTGAGGCCGGTGAGGAAGGTCACGAGCAGCATCGTCGCTGCGCCGGACCGGGCGCGCATCAGCCGCTGCTTCCGCGGGCCAGTGAGGCCAGGAGTAGACGTACGTCTTTCAGGACGGTCCCGTTGGTGCGCCCGTCGCCGCTGAACAGCCGGTTGTGGAGGTCGAGTCCCTGCATGAGCATCGCGCCCACCGAGCCCGTCGCCTGCTTCTCGGAGTAGCCGGGGTCGACGATGACCACGCCGGGGATGTCCTCGGGGCCGACTCCGTAGCCGATGTCGCCCACCTGGAAGCCGGCGTAGTACCGATTCACGTCTTCGGCCGCCTGCGCCGCGTAATAGGTCGTCCCCGCCACGGGGTGATAGCCGTCCGTTGCGCCCACCCCGCCCGCGAGGAAGCGGACGTCGAAGCGGGCGCCGTGCGCCTCGGCCGCGCTCCCGACCTGCGAGCCGGCACTGTGCTCGTAGCTGAGCGTCGGGAGGCCGGGGAAAGCGACGTCGATTCCCTTCACGATGCGAGCGTAGCCCGCACCGGCAGCGGTGGCGATCGTGTTGTTCTGCGGTCCCGTCGCGAGGTTGAGCGAGAGCTGCGGCATCGGTGCCGCGAGCACGGTGAACGCGACGATGGGCGAGCTGGGATCGGCGTTGGCGACCTGCCAGTCGGCGAAGGAGGTCACCGGGTCGTCGACCATGAAGCTGCGCACCGACGCGTTCGTCCCGGGCACCACGAGAAGGATGCCGGCGGCCGTCGAGGGATCTCCGGCCATCTCGATCATGGCGCCGCGCTCCGGGGCGTACAGGTAGAGATGCACCTGGTCGGCGACGACCTTCGTGAGGTAGCGGCGTTCGAGCAGCAGGTCGTCCCGCTGAGCGGCGTCGCCGTCCTGGTCGCTGCGGACCAGGCTCTGGAGTCGCTCGTCGACACGTGCCAGGCGGGCGCGCGCCGCGTACCGGTTTGCTCGCACGCGATCGGCGGCGTCTACGCCGTCGAGCGAGCCCACGAGCAGGGGGACGGTGCGAGTGAGGACGGCACGGTGCGCGGCATCCATCCCCGCCCACCACACCGAGACCTCGGCGGCCGACGTCTGCGTGAGCAGGGTCGCGACCAGACCCGGGGTCCGCTCGAGCAGATCCACGATGCCCGCCCGGTCGAGCGAGGCGAGATCGGCGAGGGCTACGGACGCACCGGGGGCGCCTGCGTGGAGGTGGTGATCGGTGGTGGCGGTCGCCGCGGATGCCTCGGCCACGGGCACCCCCGGAGCCACCAGGGCGAACGCCATCGCCGCAGCGGCCATGGCTGCGGTCGGGTGGGCGCGCGCGCGCATCATAGCGCTGATTGTATGGGCAATCGTGACCGCTGCCGGTCACAGCAATCCCCGGCCGTCGGGCGCTTGACTCATAGACTGCTCGCGTGGCAGATACCCCGACCGAGGATGCACCGCGTTTCAGCCCGGTGATCGCACTGCTCGCCGTCTCCGCCTCTTGGGAAGCGCAGTTGGCCGCGGAGCTCCGCGACCTCGGCATCTCGACCCGCAAGTTCGGCCTGCTGGGTCACATCGGAGCCGAACCCGGGATCTCCTTCTCGGAACTCGCGCGCCGGTCCCGCATCACCGTCCAGTCGGCCCACGCCGCGGTGCACGCGCTCGTCGACGACGGTCTGGTCGCCGATGCGACCGCACAGGCGGGCGCCGCCAGCGACCTGAGCGTCACACCGCGCGGTGCGAAGGTCCTGCAGGACGCGCAGGAGCGTCTCGCCGCGCTCGACCGTGCCCTCGCGCAGGCGCATCCGAGGGTCGCCGAGTCCCTCGACGGCATCCGAGCCGGCGTCGTCGAGTGACCGGGCGCCGCGGCCGAACCCGGCACGATCCGTTGCGAGTGGCAGCGCGGTCGGCGCTGGCGGTCCTGCTCGTCGCCGCCGGTGCCGGTCACCTCACCATCCTGCGCCGAGGCTTCCGCATCGCGGTGCCCGACTGGGCGACCCGGCTGCTGCGGACCGACAAGGACACCATCGTCGTCGTGTCGGGCGTCATCGAACTGATCCTCGGGGCGGCGCTCGTCGCGCTGCCACGGGAGCGACGCCGTGTCGGCGCGGCGATCGCGGCACTGTTCGTGGCCGTCTTCCCCGGCAACGTGCACCACTGGCGCACCGGGCGCGACGTGCCGGGACTCGATTCCGACGCGAAACGGTTCGCGCGACTGTTCCTGCAGCCGGTGCTCGTGGCGTGGGCCCTGTGGTCGACGCGCCGCTGAGCGGTCACAGCGATCGCACAGGCTGGACTCGAGCCTTCAGGTAGCCTGAAGGAGTGTTCCGCACCCCCGCATCCCTGTATCGCGTCCTCGCCATCGCCGAGCTGTTCTCCTGGACCCTCCTGATCGGCGGCCTCATCATCCGCGCCGTGGGTGGTCCGGCCATCGCCGTCACGATCGGCGGCGGCATCCACGGCTTCGTCTTCCTGTCCTACGGGGCGACCGCCATCCTCGTCGCCCTCAACAACCGCTGGCGCCTCGGCGTCGCCGTCCTCGCGGTCGTCTCGGCGATCGTCCCCTACGCCACGCTCCCGATGGAGATCTGGCTGCGCCGCACGGGACGCCTCGACGGGCGGTGGCGGCTCGACGAGACCGACGACCCGCGCGACCGCCGCCCGATCGATCGGATGCTGCGGTGGTCCCTGCGCCACGCCGGCATCCTCGTCGCCCTCATCGTGGTCGCGGTCGTCGCCCTCTACGTCACCCTGCTGATCCTCGGGCCGCCGGGTGGTCGGTGATCCTCGTCAGCGACGTGTCGACATCGTCACGGTGAACTTCGCGTCGCGTGCGACCTGCCGCGTCGGCCCCACGATCCGCTCGAGGGCTCCGCGGTAGCGCAGACCGGAGTTCCAGACGCACCACAGCTCGCCGCCGGGTCGCAGGACCCGGGCCGCGTCGGCGAACATGCGCGGGGCGAGGCGGTCGGTGACGGCCGCCCCGCTGTGGAAGGGCGGGTTCAGCGCGATGAAGGATGCCGAGGCATCCGCTCGCGCCCCGAGCAGATCGTCTCGCGTCACCTCCACCCGGTCGGCCACGCCGTTCGCCTCGGCCGTCGCTCGGGCCGACGCGACGGCGGCCGCCGACTGGTCGGACGCGTAGACGCGCCGCGCCGGGCTCGAGAGCGCGAGACGGGCAGCGACCGCACCGGTGCCGCACGCGAAGTCGATGAGCGGGTCGTCGGCCGTGCCGCCCGCGGGATCGCCGGGGAGGTGCGCGAGGAGCAGGCGCGTGCCGATGTCGAGGCGGGCGCCCGCGAACGCGCCTCCGAAGGCGCGCAGAGCGAGGCCGTCCGCGTCGCCCTGCGCCGGAACCGGGTCGTGCCCGTCGTGCGGGCGCCGGGCGATCAGCACCCGCGACTTCTGACGCGCGAGGGTCACGTCGAGCTGCCCGAAGTACTGCGCGAGGACCTCGTTCATGCCGAGTCCCATGTGCTTCAGCCGTCCGCCGGCGAACACGACGACATCGGGCTGCGCGTGCGCCGCGATGAGCGCCGCGACGTCCTCGAGCGCATCGAGCGAGCGGGGCAGGCGCAGCAGCACGACACGGGCCTTCGCGACGACCTCGCGGCCGAGGGGGAGTGAGGCCACCCGGTCCGTGAGGTCGAGCGCGGCGGCGTTCCGCGCGAGGGCGCGTTCGCCGAGAAGGGCGTCCTGATGGACGCGGATGCCCGTGCCACCCTCCCACGCCGCTGCCAGCGCGAGCGCCCCGTAGGCGTCGCCGATGACCGCGACCTCACCGGGCGCCGCGGCGGCCCGCGCACCCGCGGACTCGTCGAGGATCAGCCGGTCGGCGGCATCCGCTGCCACCAACCCGGGCGCCTCGACATCCGGACGACGGGACAGCCGCGCGAACGGGAACGGCGCGGCAGAGGTCACCGTCCGAGGGTATCTCCGAGCCGCGGCATCCGCCGCCGGGGGATACTCGGACGATGAAGACTTTCGCACGCTGGGTACTCGCCGGCGCCATGGTGTTCGCCGGCCTCAGCCACCTGTTCTGGGCGCGCAAGGAGTTCCAGGCGCAGGTGCCGGACCTCGTCACCGAGGTGCTGCCGATCGATAAGGACGGCGTCGTCGTCGCGTCGGGCGCTGTCGAGATGATGCTCGGAGCCGCCCTCGTCGCCCTGCCGAAGGAGCGCCGGCGCGTGGGCGTGATCCTCGCGGCCTTCTTCGTCGCGATCTTCCCCGGCAACATCGGGCAGGCGCTCGGGCGCCGCGAAGGCTTCCGCCTCGACAGCGACAAGGCTCGGTGGGCGCGGCTGCTGTTCCAGCCCGTCCTCGTCGCCTGGGCGCTGTGGTCCACGCGGGATCAGGGGTCCACGCGGGATCAGGGGTCCACGCGGGATCAGGGGTCCACGCGGGATCAGGGGTCCACACGGGACTGACGACGCGAGAGTGGCCCCGGTCGGACGGACCGGGGCCACTCTCACCTCTGTCGCACCGTCAGGTGCGCATCCCGCCGGTGCGCAGTCGCGACAGCGCGTCGACCGTGGCGGCGAGGATCAGGACGCCGCCGGTGACCAGCAGGTTGAAGCCGGCATCCATCTGCAGCAGACCCAGCCCGTTGATGATGATCGCGATGACGAGCGCGCCGATCGCGGCGTGGATGAGGCGTCCTCGGCCACCGAACAGACTCACCCCGCCGACCACGGCCGCCGCGACACCGGAGAGGACGATGTCGCGACCCACGGCGCCGTCGACCGAGCCGACGCGCGTCTGGTTGAACAGCAGCGAGACGACCGACAGGCCCGAGGCGATGACGAAGCACCACCACTTCACCCAGCGGACCTTGATGCCCGCGCGCCGCGCCGCCTCGGCATTGCCGCCGATCGCATAGACGTAGCGACCGAACGTGGTGCGGTCGAGCACGAACGTTCCGATGAAGAGGATCGTGAGCACGACCGGGACGATGATCGGCACGCCCTCGATCGGGATGATCGACTGCGACCGGTTGAGGTTGAGGACGAAGACCGCCGCGCCACCGAGGAGCGCCAGCACGACCAGCTTCGCCCAGACGAGCGCGATCGGCCGGTTGGGGACGCCGGCCCGCGTGCGGCGGCGGCGGTCCCAGAACGCCAGCCCGCCCGAGATCAGCAGCATGACGGCGAGCATGGCCCAGCCGCCCCAGACCGGGAGGCGTCCGTTCTGCAGCGCGAGCAGCTCCGGGGCCTCGATCGGGTAGAGACCGCCCGCGCCGATGATGAGCAGCGCGAGCCCCTGGTAGCCGAGGAACAGGCCCAGGGTGACGACGAAAGACGGGATGCCGATCCTCGCCACGAGGAAGCCGATCAAGGCTCCCGTCGCCAGCCCGATCAAGAGGCCCAGGGCGAGCGCGAGCGGCCACGGAATGTCGAGCTTGACGTTCAGGACGACGAAGGACGCGATGCCGACGCCGCCGGTGACACCCGCCGACAGGTCGATCTCGCCGAGCAGCAGCACGAACACGAGCGCCATGCCGAGGACGACGAGGGATGCCGCCTGGCTCATGAGGTTCGCGAAGTTCACCGGGGTGAAGAAGAACCGGCTGAGGATGCTGAACAGGATGACGAGGAGGACGAGGCCGCCGACAGCCGGCAGTGCACCCATCTCGCCACCGCGCACACGCTGCAGCCAGGCATTGATCTGGTCGCCGACGCCTCCTTCGACACCGCTGCCGATGAGGTCGCTGACGACGGGGTCGGGTGCCGCCGCGGTCCGGGTGCTGGTGCTCATGCGTCGCCTCCGACGGGGATCGTGGACGTCCCGACGAGCTGCACGCCCGGGGGGACCTTGGTACCGGTGATGTAGCCGACGATGTCGTCGCGGGTGGTGTCGGTGGTGGCCACCTGCGCCACCATCTGACCGAGGTAGAGGACCGCGATGTCGTCGGCGACCGCGAAGACGTCGGCCAGGTTGTGGCTGATGAGGACGACGGCGACGCCCTGATCGGCGAGGCGACGGACGAGGTTCAGGACCTGCTCCGTCTGCGCGACGCCCAGGGCGGCGGTGGGCTCGTCGAGGATGACGACACGCGCCTTCTTCAGCACGGCCCGCGCGATCGCGACTGTCTGCCGCTGGCCGCCGGACAGACTCGACACCTTCTGCCGGACGCTCTTGACGGTCCGCACGGACAAGGAGCGCAGAGTGTCGGACGCGTCCTTCTCCATGCGGCCCTCGTCGAACGTGCCGCCGATGACCTCCTCGCGACCGAGGAACATGTTCTGGACGATGTCGAGGTTGTCGCACAGGGCGAGGTCCTGGTAGACCACTTCGATCCCCAGGGCACCCGCCTCACGAGGGGTCCGGAGTGCCTGCTCCTGACCGTCGACGAGGATCTCGCCGGTGTCGTAGGGCTGCACGCCGGCGAGGCCCTTGATGAGGGTGGACTTTCCGGCGCCGTTGTCGCCGACGAGGGCGGTGACCATTCCCGGTCGGACCGTGAGGTCGACGCCCTTGAGGACGCTGACCGGGCCGAAGGACTTCGTGACGCGCCGGAGTTCGATGATGGGTTCGCTCATGCGGGTTCTCCTGAGAGGTCGAGGTGTCGCGCAGACAGGGAGGGTGGGGATGCCGCGGGTCGCGGCATCCCCACCCTGGTCAGATCACTCGACGCCGAATTCGGTGCACTTGTCGGCGAGGCTGACCCCGGCGATCTCGCCGGAGCAGACATCCGAGGCCGAGGCGTCACCGGCGGCGACGACGTCCTTGACCTTGTCGGGCCCGACGAGCTGCGGCGTCACCGCGATGTAGGGCGTGCCGTCCTCGAGCTTCTGGTCGGCGCTCGGCGTCGATCCCTGGAGGAGGTCGGTCGCGACCTTGATGGCGGCCTCGGCCTCATCCTTGACCGGCTTGTAGACCGTGGCGGTCTGCCACCCGGTGAGGATGTTGCGCAGGCCCTCGACGTTGGCGTCCTGGCCCGAGACGGCGACACCCGTGAGGTCGCGGTCCTGGAGCACCTTGATGACGCCGTCCGCGTTGGTGTCGTTCGCAGCCCACACGCCGTCGACCTTGCCGCCGTTCGCGGTGAGCGCCTGCTCGAAGTTCGTCTGCGTCTTCGCGCCGTCCCAGACCCCCGGAGGCTCGGCGACCGCCTTGATGCCTGCCGCTTCCATGACCTCGACGGCGCCCTTCTTGAACATCGCCGCGTTGCCGTCGGTGGGGTCTCCGCCCATGTAGTACACGGCGGCGGTCGCCGGGTCCTTGCCCGCGGCCTTCAGCCCGTCGAGCACGGTCTGGCCCTCGAGCTTGCCGACCTCGACGTTGTCGAAGGAGACGTAGTAGTCGGCGCCCTGGAACGGACGGTCGTAGGCGATGACGGGGATGCCCTGGGCCTTCGCCTTGGTGGCCACCCCCACAGCGGCACCGTTGTAGTCGACGAGCATCATGACGCCGCAGCCCTGGGTGAGTTGCTGGTCGCCGATCGTCGCGTACTTCGAGGTGTCGCCCTGCGCGTTCTGGATGTCGACGTCGAAGCCGGCGGCCTTCAGGCCCTCATCCAGGTACTTGCGGTCGAAGTTCTCCCAGCGGGGCGAGGACGCCGCGTCGGGGAGGATGACGCACGCGCGGCCGGCTTCGGCCGGTTCGGCGCCGCCGCTCGAGCCCGCGGGTGCCGGGGTGTTCGTGGTGGAACAGCCGGCGAGCAGGAGTGCAACGGCCCCCAGGGCTGCTGCGACGGACAGGGACTTCTTCATCGTTCGCCTTTCGACAGTGAAATCAAACGAGCGCGGCATCGCGCTTGACGATGATCTTGATGCGTTCACGAAATGAAGTCAAGATGTGAACATAACGCTTTCGTCACCGCCGACGACCCGATGCACCATGACCGGACAGCGGTGTTCAGGGTGCCTGCGCCCTGCTACAACCCGCCGGATCCGAGCCGGGACCGACGGGTCACGGCGTCAAGCGCGACGGCGAAGACGAGCACGGCTCCGGTGACCATGAACTGCACGGCGGAGCTCAGATTCACGAGGGTCAGGCCCGATGAGATCGCCTGGATCACGACGACGCCCAGCAGCGCGGCGAAGGCCGATCCGCGACCGCCGAACAGCGATGCGCCGCCGATGATGGCCGCCGCGATCGCGTTGAGGTTCGTGTCGGAGGCGCCGGTGCTCTGGTTCGCCGCCGCGAGCCGCGCCGCCGCGAGCAGTCCGCCGGTGGCCGCCAGTGCCGAGCACAGGACGAAGACCGACAGCACGATGCGGTCGACACGGATGCCGGCCCGTCGAGCCGCCTCGATCGAGCCGCCCACCGCGAACACCGACCGCCCCCAGCGGGTGCGGGTGAGCGACAGATGGGCCGTCACCACGAGGACGACGAAGACCACGAACATGACGCCGACGCCCCGTGAGAGGCCCAGGTACCAGCACGCACCGACCAGACCGATCAGCAGCAACGCCCCGCGGACGACGATCGTGAGAGTGCGCTCGCTCTCGAGCTCCGCCGCCGCTCGCCGTCGCGCGCGGCGGAGCAGCGTCGCGGTGTAGGCGACGGCCGTGCCGGCGGCCAGCGCATACGCCAGCCAGTGCGGCAGGTACATCTGCTGCGCGAACTGCACGATCCACGAATCGAACGGGAGGTTGATCGACCCGGCGTCGCCGAGGACCCACAGCTGGACGCCGAGGAGGCCGAGCAGTCCCGCGAGCGTCACCACGAAGCTCGGCAGTCCGAGCTTCGTGCGCAGGAAGCCGTAGCAGACCCCCACGACGCAGCCGGCGGCGACGGCTGCGCCGACCGCGAGCGGCAGGGGCCACTGCAGTTGGACGGCGCCGACGGCGAGGATCGCGGCGGCGACACCCGACATTGACCCCACGGACAGGTCGATCTCGCCGATCAGAAGGACCAGGACGATGCCGAGGGAGATGGTGCCGATCGCCGCGCACTGCATGAGCATGTCGCTCAGGTGACGGCTGGTGAGGAAGACGGGATTGAGTGTCTGGAAGACGATCGCGATCACGATCAGGGCGATCACCACCGGCATCCGGCCCAGCTCGCCCGACCGCAGACGCGCCAGCGCGAGCGCGACGATGCCCGCGTCGCGGCTCACCGGTCGCCCTCCGTGCGCCGGCGCGCCTCGGAGAGTGGGATGACGGGGGCGCGCGGCTCGTCGGCGACGGGCGCGGGGCGCCCGGCATCCAGTGCACCCGTGATCGCCGCGATGAGGACCTCGCTGGTCGCCTCTTCGGCATCGAACTCGCCGTTGTCGCGCCCGAGGCGCAGCACGACGATGCGATCGGCGACGGCGAGCACGTCTGTCAGGTTGTGGCTGATGAGCACCACGCCGTGCCCGCGATCGCGCAGCCGCTCGATGAGGTTCAGCACCTCGGCGGTCTGCGCGACGCCGAGGGCCGCCGTCGGCTCGTCGAGGATGACGATGCGCGGCTCGCCGATGAGCGATCGGGCGATCGCCACCGTCTGGCGCTGGCCCCCCGACAGCGTCGACACCGGGACGCGCACGGCGGGGATCTTCGCTGCGAGCTCGCGCAGCAGCATCCAGGTCCGCTCCTCCATGCCGACCTCGTCGAGACGCCCCCGTTCGAGGAGCTCCCGGCCCAGCCAGAGGTTGGCGACGACGTCGAGGTTCTCGCAGAGCGCGAGATCCTGGAAGACGGTGGCGATGCCGAGATCCTTCGCGTCGGCGGGGCTCGAGAGCTGCACCGTTTCGCCGTCCAGCTCGATCGTGCCCCCGTCGGCGGGGTGCACTCCGGCCAGCACCTTCACGAGTGTCGACTTCCCGGCGCCGTTGTCGCCGACGAGGGCGACCACCTCGCCCTCGCGAACCCGGAAGTCGACGCCGCTGAGGGCGCGCACGGCGCCGAAGCGCTTGTCGATGCCGCGCATCGTGAGGACGTGGTCGCCGGTGCGACGCGAGGAGACGGTCACAGGTCGATCACTCCAGTCCCGCCGCGGCGCACGCCTCGGCGTAGGCCGGGGTGCAGATCTCCGCCACCGTCCAGAACCCGTCCGCGACGACGGTGGTGGCGATGTCGTCGACGGTGACCGCGACCGGTGTGAGCAGGGTCGCAGGGATGCCGTCGACGGTCGTGTCGCCAGCGGGCCGGTCGCCGGCGGCGAGGGCCGTCGCGACGTCGGCGGCGATGGTCGCCTCGGTGCGCAGGGCCTTGTAGACGGTCATGTACTGATCGCCCGAGACGATGCGCTGGAGCGCGGTCAGCTCGGCGTCCTGCCCGGTGACGAGAGGGAACGGCGAGACATCGGCCGCGCGGAGGGCGGCGATCGCGCCGCTGGCCGTGCCGTCGTTCGCGGCGTACACCGCGACGATCTCGTCGCCGTACTGGGCGATCTGCCCGGCGACCCAGGCCTGCGCCTTGTCGGGGCTCCAGTCGGGGGTGTCGTACTCGGCCAGGATGCGAAGCCCCGCGTCGGCGATGACCTGGCGGGCACCCTCGCGGAACTGCGCGGCGTTGCTGTCGGTCGGCGAGCCGTGGACCATGAGGATGCCGCCGTCCGTCCGCCCCTCGCGCTCGAGCCCCGCGACGAGCGCCTGGGCCTGCAGCTCGCCGACCCGCTCGTTGTCGAACGACACGTAGTAGGCGGGCGTCCCGCCGCCGACGATCATTCGGTCGTAAGAGATCACGGGAACGCCCTCGGCGGTCGCCGCGGCGAGGATCGAGGCGGCGGCGCGCCCGTCGACGGGGTCGAGCACGAGCACGGCGGCGCCCGCCGCGAGGGCGGATTCCGCCTGCTGCTGCTGGCGCGCGGCATCCTGATCCGCGTTCGTGTACAGCACCTGTGCGTCGCCGAGTTCGGCGATGCGCTCCTCGAAGACCGGCCGGTCGAAGGTCTCGTACCGCGCGGTCTTCTTGTCGGGCAGGAGGAGGGCGATCGTCGTGCGGCCGGGGGAGTTGTCGGGCAGCGCGCACCCCGAGAGTGCGGCGGCCGTTGCCCCCACCACGAGCAGGGCGGCGCACAGCCGTCTCATGCGGGGAACGCGACCAGTTCTGCGTCCACCGCGACGTGATCGAGTGCGAGCGCGATGGCTCCGCGGGTCTCCGCCCACTCGGCGAAGTCCGACGCGACGATCTCGGGGACGCCGCCGCCGAGCACGGACCGCTCGAGGGAGTGGCGCAGGGGCGCGAGCAGGATCTCGCCCGCCCGCGCGAGCTCGCCTCCGACGACGATGCGTTCGGGGTCGATGAGGTTGCACAGGCTCGCCGCGGCGATGCCGATGTGGCGCCCGGCATCCGCGATCGTGCGCTGGGCCGCCGCGACGCCGTCGCCCGCCGCCGTCACGAGATCACGAAGGCGATGGATGCCGTCGGCCTCACTGAATCCCGCGAGCAGCGCCGGCCCGGCGGCCACGGTCTCGAGGCAGCCGCGGTTGCCGCAGCGGCAGTGGGCGCCGTTCTCGTCGATCGTCATGTGTCCGATCTGACCCGTGCGGCCGCTCACGCCGCGGAAGAGGTCTCCGTCGACGAGCAGCCCGGCGCTGATCGAATGGCCGACGGTGATGTACACCGAGGAGGAGGCGCCGCGGGCGGCGCCCTCGCGTGCCTCTGCGAGGGCACCGAGGTTGGCCTCGCTGTCGACGTGGACGGGGCGGCCGATGCGGGCCGACAGGCTGCGCGCGATGTCGACGCCGTCCCATCCCGGCAGCAGCCCGGGTGTCGAGATGACGGAGGTGCGCGGGTCGACGGGTGCGGGGACTGCGAGCCCCACCGCGAGGAGGTCCGACAGCGATCCGCCCAGGCCCTCGACCATGTCGCCCAGGAGGAGGCTCAATCGATCGAGCTCGGCGTCGTGACGGTGATCCGGCGCGAGCGGCAGCGAGGTCTCGGCGACGACCGAGCGGGTCGCGTCGGCGATCGCGACGTGCAGCTTGCGGGTCGAGAAGTGCCCCCCGGCCACCAGGCCCACCTGCCGTGCCAGCGAGACGAGTGTGGCGCGTCGGCCGCTGCGCGAGGTGAACGAGGTGTGCAGCACCCCGGTGGCGGTGAGTTCCTTGACGATGTTCGACACCGTCGCGGGGGAGAGGCCGGTCGCTCCGGCGAGCTCGATCTGCGTCAGGCGCCCATGCCGCTTGAGCGAATCGAGCAGACGTGCACGATTCGCTTCTCGCAGTGAGGACTGCGAGCCGGGCGGTGTTGACCGGCGAGCCACGGGGACACCCTACCGCGCGGGCGCCGACTGCGGCCGGACCGGGTCAGCCGGCGTCGACGAGGCGGACGCGCACGATGTTCGTGCTCTCGTCGAGTTCCGCGATGCTCGAGTGGTCCTTGACGAAGTCCGAGAACGAGCGGTGCCCGAGAGCTTTCTCGCTAAAGGACGGATCCATCCGCTTCAGCAGGTTCTTCACGGCCGACAGGTGCACCCACTCCTCGTCGGTGCGCTCGTGCTCCAGACGCAGCGCACGCGAGAGCAGCTGCTCGACGGGATCCACCGTCTTGCGGCGCCGTCGCCCCGTCGTGGGCGCTGTCTCCGGTGCGGGCTCGCTATGGGTGACGGTCACGCCGGGGAGCGAGTCGTACGCGTCGAACTGATCGCACGCGGCGGCGAGGGACTTGGCCGTCGATCCGGCGACGCCGACCGCGACGACGTAGCGGCCGAGGCGTTTGCACCGCTGCGCGAGGGGGACGTAGTCGCTGTCGCCTGCCACGATGACGACGTGGGTGAGGTCCTGGAGCCGGAACAGGTCCTCGACGGTGTCGACGGCGAGGCGGATGTCCGCGCCGTTCTTCGCGTACGCCGCCGCGGGGAACAGCTGCACGAGGTCGACCGCGCGGGCGACGAGCTGCTGCCGGTAGAGCGAGTTGACCGGCGAGGACCAGTCCGCATAGGCACGTGTCAGGACCAGGGTGCCGAAGGAGGCGGCGTAGTCCATGATCGCGCCGACATCGATCATGGCCGCGGAGAGGCGCTCGGCGATCTCCTTCTCATCGGGATCCGCGGCGATCCGCTGTCGATCCCGTGAATAGCTGTTCCGACCGTGCACCCGGTCGTACCAACTCATGACGATGTTGTCGAAATCGAGGTAGACCGCGACGCGGGGGGTGGAGGAATCCGGCATCCCCCCAGTCTTACAGTTCGCGGCCCGGAGATGTCCCGGGAACCGTGTCGCCGAGACCCAGGACGAAAGTCAGGATGTCGCGCGCCGACGCCGGCCGAGCCGGGCCGCGGCCGAGCGACCAGCCGGAATCTTGGGCCACGAGGGTCGCGCCCGAGACGGCGGCGCGGCGGTCGAAGGGCATGCGCGTCACGGCATACAGCGCGACGGCACCGCTCACGGTAGCCGGCAGGTCGACGGGGCGGTCGTCCGCGAGCGCGAGGAGGGCGCGGGTGGCGTCGACGAGTGAACGGATGCGTCGCCGCCGCCCGGCGCGGATGTCCGCCGCCACCTCGGCCAGCGGCGGCGTCGCATCGAGGCCCGCATCGGCGAGGAACCGCGTCGCGTCGTCGGGCGACGCGATCAGAGGCGCCGCCAGCAGGACGACGTCGGCCAGCGCCTCTCGCCAGTCGCCCGTCACGGTGGACTCGTCGACACGCTCGCGGTTGCTGAGCGGCAGGTGGCGCGAGAGGTCGGACATGCGGTCAGCTTAGGTGCGGAATCGGCGTCCGGCCTGATGTGACAGAGGTCGTCTGTCACACGCGAGAGCGGGGAATCCGCGGGACATAGGGTGTGTGGCAGGGGTTCGCGTGCATAATGGCGCTGGATCCATGTGACCGTGAACATTCAGCAAGGGGCCCGATGAGCGACGATGCCGCCGGCCGGAGACCGAGTATCCGCGATGTCGCGCGCCTCGCGGAGGTTTCGCACCAGACGGTGTCACGCGTCCTCAACGACCATCCCAGCATCCGTCCGGAGACCCGGGATCGGGTGCTGGCGGCCATGCGTGAGCTCTCGTACAGCCCGAACCGCGCGGCGCGCGCGCTCGTGACGAGCCGGTCGCGCACCATCGGCATCCTCGCCGCATCGGCGACGCAGTACGGCCCCGCCTCGTCGATCGCCGCCATCGAGGCGGCCGCCCAGGCCCGCGGGTACTGGGTCTCGACGGCGAACATCGACCCCGGGGATCCGCAGTCGATCCCCGACGGCATCGCGCACCTCATGGCGCAGTCCGTCGAGGGTCTCGTGGTGATCGCGCCTCAGGTGCGGGTCATCCGCGCGATCGCCGCGCACGCCGTGGACGTCCCCTTCGTGACGCTGCAGTCCACCGATCAGACCGCCGGGCATTCCGTCGCCGTCGACCAGATCACCGGTGCCCGTCTGGCCACGCGGCATCTCATCGAGCTCGGGCATCGGTCGATCTACCACCTCGCCGGTCCGCAGGACTGGATGGAGGCCGAGGCGCGCATGACGGGGTTCCTCGAGGAGATCAACGCGTGGGACCTCGCCACGACCGCCCCGATCCTGGGGGACTGGACCGCTGATTTCGGCTACTACGCGGGGCGGGAACTCCTGCGTTATCGCGACTTCACCGCGATCTTCTCCTCCAACGACCAGATGGCTCTGGGGCTGCTGCACGCCGTGCGCGACGAGGGGCTCGACTGTCCACGGGACGTCAGCATCGTCGGGTTCGACGACATCCCCGAAGCCGGTCACTTCTGGCCGCCGCTGACCACCGTGCGTCAGGACTTCGCTGAGCTCGGTCGCCGATGCGTCGAAGTCCTGCTCGACGACGGTGCGTCCGCGCCCTCCGCCGCCCTCGCGCCGGAGCTCATCGTGCGCTCGTCGACCGCGCCCGCGGGCCGGCTCTGAACCCCGCGGCGCGTCGTGTTTGACATCTCCGTGATCTTGGGTGCATCATCTCCGATGTGAACGGTCACATGGTCGTCACCCCATCCGGGTGACGGCGACCGCGCAAGACGAAGGAGTCGTGCAATGGCGTCGAAGGACGAGCGCTACGTGAGCGGGGTGAAGACCGAGGTCGCCGTCGCACGCATCCGCGAGCGCGTGGCATCTCTGCTGGTCGACCTCTCCCGTCGCGGTCTCGTCGCGGCGACCCTCTGCGAACGCGTCCCCGGCGCGGACCTGTTCGTCACCCGTCCGACGGACGTCGAGGACGAACCGACTCCCGAGAAGATGATGGTGCTGTCGCTGACCGGTCAGCCGGTCGCCGGTACACCGGGCGAGAGCGGTGTCCGTCCCGCCGACGTCGAGCTCTACGCGACGGTCCTGCGCGAGCTCGACGGCGCGACGGCGCTCGTGCACCTCGAGACCGGTCACGCGGCGGCGTGGGCGGCGCGCGGGCGGGAGATCCCCTGCCTCACCGCGCAGGCCGCGCGCGAGTTCGGCGGGACCGTGCCGGTTCTCGCCGGCCCGCGGGTCGATCCGGCGGAGCTCATCGAGGCGCTGCGCGGCGACGACGCATCCGTCGTCCTCGTGGCGGGCCTCGGCGCTTTCTGCGCGGCCGCCTCCTCCCGCGAGGCGGTCCGGACCGCGCAGATCCTCGAAGGCGTCGCCCGTACGGCGACCCTCGCGGCCGTCGCCGGCGACGCCGAACCCCTCTCCGCCGAGTCGATCGCGGATCTCTCGGGCCGCGCTCGACTCCTGCGGGAACCGATCACCGACGGCCGCCGGTAGCCCGATACCGGGCGCGGCCACCTCCACAAAGACCCTCACCAGGTCGAATGCACCAACCGAACACCACGACACCGAAGTCCACGGGAAAGGAAACACAGTGAAACTCAAGAGGATCATCTTCGTCGGCATCGCAGCCGGCGCCCTCGCACTCACGGCATGCGCCGGTGGCGGCAACACCGCCGGGGGCGGCGGCAACGAGGGCGGCGGCGACGGCGGCCTCATCGGCGTCGCGATGCCCACCAAGAGCTCCGAGCGCTGGATCCAGGACGGCGACGCCGTCAAGAAGGCCCTCGAGGACCAGGGCTACAAGGTCGACCTGCAGTACGCCGAGGACGACATCCCCACCCAGGTCTCGCAGATCGAGAACATGATCACCAAGGGCGCCGAGGCGCTCATCATCGCCTCGATCGACGGCACGACGCTGACCGAGGCCCTGCAGAACGCCGCGGATGCCGACATCCCGGTCATCGCCTACGACCGCCTCATCAAGGGCACCGAGAACGTCGACTACTACGCGACGTTCGACAACGAGCTCGTCGGAAACCAGCAGGCCTGGACCGTCCTGAACGGTCTCGGTCTGACCGACCTCGAGGGCAACCCCGTCGACGGCGCGCCCGAGGGGCCGTTCAACATCGAGCTGTTCGCCGGCTCGCTGGACGACAACAACGCGTTCTTCTTCTTCAACGGCGCGATGGACGTCCTCCAGCCCTACATCGACGAGGGCACCCTCGTCGTGAAGTCGGGGCAGACGAGCATCGAGCAGGCCGCGACGCTCCGCTGGGACGGTGAGACCGCGCAGAGCCGCATGGAGGACATCCTGACGGCGAACTACAGCGACGGCACGCAGGTCGACGCGGTCCTCTCGCCCTACGACGGCATCTCGCGCGGCATCATCTCGGCTCTGGCCGACGCCGGCTACTCCGTCGGTGACGAGTGGCCGATCATCTCCGGTCAGGACGCCGAGGTCGACTCGGTCAAGGCCATCCTGAGCGGCGAGCAGTACGCGACGATCTTCAAGGACACCCGCGAGCTCGCCAAGGTCGCCGCCGACATGGCCGTGGCCGTGCTGAACGACGAGGAGCCCGAGACCAACGACACCACCACGTACGACAACGACGTCAAGGTCGTCCCGTCGTACCTGCTGGCGCCGGTCCCGGTCGTCAAGGACAACGTGCAGTCGGCCCTGGTCGACACCGGCTACTGGACGGCGGAGGAACTGGGGCTCTGACCCCTGTCCACCACTGACCATCCGCGTCGGCGGCGAGGTTCGCCTCGCCGCCGACGCACCCCCATCCATCCCTCACGGAAGTCGGAGATCGTGACCGAGACCATCCTCGAGATGCGCGGCATCACCAAGACGTTCCCGGGCGTGAAGGCGCTGTCGAACGTCAACTTCGCCGTCGAGCGTGGCGAGATCCACGCCATCTGCGGCGAGAACGGCGCGGGCAAGTCGACGCTCATGAAGGTGCTGTCGGGCGTCTACCCGCACGGCACCTACGACGGCGAGATCCACTACGCCGGCGATGTCGTCGAGTTCAAGAGTCTGCGCGACAGCGAAGCGCGCGGCATCGTCATCATCCACCAGGAGCTCGCGCTCAGCCCCTACCTGTCGATCGCCGAGAACATCTTCCTCAACAACGAGCGGACGGGCGCCGGCGGCCTGATCGACTGGAACAAGACCAACTTCGAAGCGGCAGAGCTGCTCAAGCGCGTCGGCCTGCGGGAGAACCCCACGACGAAGGTCAATCAGCTCGGTGTCGGCAAGCAGCAGCTCGTCGAGATCGCCAAGGCCCTCTCCAAAGAGGTCAAGCTCCTCATCCTCGACGAGCCGACCGCCGCGCTCAACGACGAGGACTCCGACCACCTGCTCGACCTGATCCTCAGCCTCCGCGAGGAGGGGATCACGTCGATCATCATCAGTCACAAGCTGAACGAGATCAAGAAGGTCGCCGACGCCGTCACGGTCATCCGCGACGGCAAGACGATCGAGACGATCGCGAAGTCCGACGTCACCGAGGACCGCATCATCAAGGACATGGTGGGCCGCGACCTCGAGCACCGCTACCCCGACCACGAACCGCAGATCGGCGACGAGCTGCTGCGCGTCGAGAACTGGACCGCGCACCACCCGCAGGACCCGACCCGTGTCGTCGTCGACGACGTGTCGATCACGGTGCGCGCGGGCGAGATCGTCGGCATCGCCGGGCTCATGGGAGCGGGACGCACCGAGTTCGCGATGAGCCTGTTCGGACACAGCTACGGCACCCGCATCTCGGGCAAGGTCTTCATGCGCGGCAAGGAGATCCGCACCCGCACCGTGTCGGAGGCCATCGCGAACGGTCTCGCCTACGCGACTGAGGATCGCAAGACGTACGGCTTGAACCTCATCGAGGACATCAAGCGCAACATCTCGATGGCGTCGCTGAAGAAGCTCGAGAAGGCCGGCCTGGTCGACGACAACGAGGAGTTCGCCGTCGCCAACCAGTACCGCAAGAGCATGAACATCAAGGCGCCGACCGTGCTCGCCAAGACCGGCAAGCTCTCCGGCGGCAACCAGCAGAAGGTCGTCCTCTCCAAGTGGATCTACTCCGACCCCGAGGTGCTGATCCTCGATGAGCCCACCCGCGGCATCGATGTCGGGGCGAAGTACGAGATCTACACGATCATCAACAAGCTCGCCGCCGCCGGGAAGGGCGTCATCGTCATCTCGTCGGAGCTCCCCGAGCTGCTCGGCATCTCCGACCGCGTGTATGCGCTCTCGGAGGGTCGCATCACCGGCGAGGTGCCGATCAGCGAAGCCACACCCGAACACGTCCTCAAGCTCATGACCATGGAGAAGCCCCGCTGACGGGGCAGGAGACACACATGTCGAACACCACCACACCCCCGGAGACCGCCGCCGGCGGCGGCATCAACCCCGCCGACAACCGCGTCACCCGCTGGCTGACGACGGTCCTGTCCGACCTCGGCCGCAACGGCATCTTCATCGCCCTGATCGCGGTCGTCGTCCTGTTCGCGATCCTCACCGACGGCATCCTGCTGCGTCCGCAGAACCTGTCGAACCTCGTCGTCCAGAACGGGTACATCCTCGTCCTGGCCATCGGCATGGTGATGATCATCATCGCGGGTCACATCGACCTGTCCGTCGGCTCGGTCGCCGCCTTCATCGGTGCCGTCTCGGGCGTCCTGGCGGTCCACTGGGGCCTGCCGTGGGGCGTCGCGATCATCCTCTCGCTCCTGATCGGTGCCCTCGTCGGCGCCTGGCAGGGCTTCTGGGTCGCCTACGTCGGCATCCCCGCCTTCATCGTCACCCTGGCGGGCATGCTCATCTTCCGCGGACTCGCGCTCGTGGTGCTCGGCAACCAGAACATCGGCTCGTTCCCGACGGAGTACCGCTCGCTCGGCAACGGCTTCCTCGCCGGCCTGTTCGGCGAGTCCGATCCCGACCTGTTCACCCTCGTGATCGGCGCCGTCGCGATCGTCGCGCTCGCGGTGCAGCAGGTGCGCACCCGCCTCGGCCGGCAGAAGTACGACCAGGACGTCGACCCGCTGCTCTGGTTCATCGCCAAGCTCGCCCTCGTCGCGGTCGTCATCGGCTGGTTCACCCTCGCGCTGGCCTCGTACAAGGGCATCCCGGTGACGCTCATCGTGCTGGCCGTCCTCGTGCTCGTGTACGGCATCGTCATGAACCGCACCGTCTTCGGTCGTCACATCTACGCGATCGGCGGCAACCGCCACGCGGCGGAGCTGTCGGGCATCAAGACGCGTCGCGTCGACTTCTGGCTGTTCGTGAACATGGGCGTCCTGGCGGCTCTCGCCGGCCTCATCTTCACCGCTCGCCTGAACCTCGCCGGTCCCAAGGCCGGTGAGGGCTTCGAGCTCGAGGCGATCTCGGCGGCCTTCATCGGCGGCGCGGCAGTGCAAGGCGGCGTCGGCACGATCGGCGGCGCGATCATCGGTGGACTCATCATCGGTGTCCTCAACAACGGCATGTCGATCATGGGCATCGGCATCGACTGGCAGCAGGCGGTCAAGGGCCTCGTGCTCCTGTTCGCGGTCGCCTTCGACGTCTACAACAAGCGTCGGTCGGGTCACTGAGATGGCGAAGAACGCGTCCTCGCGCAGCGACCTCGACCGTCCCGGTCCCACGACCGCGCGGATCACGATGTGGATCTGCGGCGGCGCCGTGGGGCTCTACATGGTCGTGAGCGGCCTCATCGGTGCCCTGACCACCGGCTGAACAGGCCTGCTCACCGGCCGACCGCATCCCCTCCTCCTGCTGTGGAAGAGGGGATGCGGTCGTTCACCGCCCACTCATAGACTCGGCCGCATGCCCTATCTGGTCTCGCTCGTCGTCCTGGCCGGCATGATCTTCGCGCTCATCGACATCATCACGCGCGATCAGAGCCTGGTGAAGCACATGCCCAAGACGGTGTGGCTGTTCGTCGTGATCCTGCTGCCGTTCCTCGGCACGGTGCTGTGGTTCGCGATCGGCCGCGAGTACCCGCGCCGCGAGGTCAGCCGTCCGCCGCAGTTCGCGCCGTGGGCCACCGAGCCGCCGGCGCCGCCGGTGGGGCGCCGCGACGCACGGTCGACCGAGCAGCAGCTCGCCGATCTCGAACGCGAGATCGAGGAGGAGCGGCTGCGGGCCGAGCTCGCGCGCCGACGTCGGGAATCCGGCGAACCGGCCTGATCCCGGCTCTCAGCTGCGCGGGTAGACGACGCCGATCTGTCGGCGGATCTCGTCGAGCGTGCCCATGATCGCCACGCTCTCGTCGATCGGCAGGATGTCGCCGTCGATGCGGCCCTGGGAGATGAGCTCCTCGGCGTGGAGCGCCTGGAACTGCATCCCGCGGCCGTCGATCTCGGAGCGGAACTCCTCGACGACGGTGCCGTCCCGGTCGAAGACGCGGAAGCTCGTGGGCGCGTAGAAGACGCCGTCGATCTCGATGCGTCCCGCCGTGCCGACGATCTGGGCCGCGTTGGCACCTGCCGCACGCGACGAGGTGAGGAGCGAGGACACACCGCCGCCCGCGTGCACCATGGCGATCGCGACATCCGTGTCGGCGCCCGTCTCACCGAGCCGGCCGCTCGCCCGGACCTCGCTGGGCTCGCCGAGGATGTCCCAGGCGAAGGAGACCGGGTAGATGCCGAGGTCGAGCAGCGCGCCGCCGCCGAGCGAGAGGTCGTTCAGACGGTGCGTGGGGTCATCGGTGATGTTCTGCGTGTGGTCGGCGCTCAGGACCCGCACCTCGCCGATGACGCCGTCCGCCAGGATCTCGCGCAGGCGCACCGTGTGCGGCAGGTAGCGCGTCCACATCGCCTCCATCGCCAGCAGGTCGTGGTCGGCGGCGAGGTCGCGGATCACGACGGCCTGGTCGGCGTCGAGGGTGAGGGGCTTCTCGATGAGGACGTGTTTGCCGTGCTCGAGCGCCAGGGCGGCGCCTGCGAGGTGGTGGCTGTGCGGTGTCGCGACGTAGACGATGTCGACCTCGGGGTCGGCGACGAGCTCCTCGTACGACCCGTGGGCGCGGGGGATCCCGTACTTCTCCGCGAACTCCTGCGCGGAGTCGAGTCGTCGGGACCCGACCGCCGTCACCGTGAGGCCGGCTGTCTTCAGATCGGACGTGAAGGCGTGCGCGATGCCGCCGGTGGCCAGGATTCCCCAGCGAAGAGAGGTCATGGCCCGAGCCTATCGGCGCGGGGCGGGCGGCCGATCTAGAGTCGGATCGTGACCCGAACCGACGACGCCGCCCTGGAGCGGTTCCGCGAACTCCTGCGGATCCCGACGGTGTCGATGCCGACGGATGACCCCGCCGCCGACGACACCGCGTTCGTCGCCTTCCGCGACGCGGTGGCCCGGCTCTACCCGTCCCTCCACGGCGCCCTCGAGCGCGACGTCGTCGGCGGCTACTCGCTTCTCTACCGTTGGCGCGGGGCGGATGCCGCGGCCCCGCTGGTCCTCATGGCGCACATCGACGTCGTGCCCGTCGTCGCGGAGGAATGGGCGCATCCCGCGTTCGCCGCCGAGATGGTCGGAACCGGCGAGGAGGCCGAGATCCACGCGCGTGGCGCGGTCGACGACAAGGGCTCGCTCGTCGCGATCCTCGAGGCGGTCGAGGCCCTCGTGGCCGAGGGCTTCACGCCTCAGCGCGACGTCTACCTGGCGTTCGGCCACAACGAGGAAATCGCCGGCGACGGTGCGCAGGCGATCGTCGAGGTGCTCCGGGGGCGCGGGGTGCGGCCCTCGCTCGTGCTCGACGAGGGGGGCGCGGTGGTGGAGGGTGCGATCCCCGGCGTCAAGGTCCCCACGGCGGTCATCGGCGTGGCCGAGCGCGGCGTGATGACGGTGCACCTCACGGCTCGCGAACCGGGCGGGCACGCGTCGACCCCGCCCCGCGATCCGGCGACCGCACGGCTCGCACGCGCCGTCCTGCGGCTTCATCGCCGCCCGTTCCCCACCCGGCTCGTGCCGCCCGTGCGCGCGATGTTCGAGACCCTGGCGCCGCACACGACCGGGCCGCTGCGGCCGGTGTTCGCGAGCATCGGCGTCACCGGGAGGCTGCTCACCAAGGTCTTCCCCCGATTCGGTCCCGAGCTGAACGCGCTCGTGCGGACGACCGCGGTGGTGACCGAGCTCGCCGGTGCCGCCGGTGCCAACGTGCTCGCGACCTCCGCCCGCGCGAGCGTCAACGTGCGCCTGCTGCCCGGCGACACAGCGGCGTCCGCCGCCGCCCGCATCCGTCGGGTCGTCGCCGACCGCCACATCGAGATCGAGGTCGAGTCCGCCTCCGAGCCCTCACCGGTGTCGCCGTGGTCGGGCGCCGCCTGGAACCGCCTCGTCGCCGCGACGGCGTCGGCGCTCGGCGAGCACGTCGTCGCGACGCCGTACATCCAACTCGGTGCGAGCGACAGTCGCTGGTTCACGGTGATCAGCGATCACGTCTACCGGTTCACACCGTTCCACCTGACGCGCGGTGAGCGCGAGGCTCTCCACTCGCACAACGAGCGCATCCGGGTGGGCTCGTGGCTGCGGGGGATCGAGTTCTACCGCGACCTGGTGCGGGCCAGCTGACCTCAGCCGCGCTCGGAGAGCGCCCTCGAGATGCGCTGCAGCGAGACGGGTTCGGCCGTGCCGAGGCGCTGGGCGAACAGGCTGACGCGGAACTCCTCGAGCAGCCAGCGCGCGTGGGCGAGGTGCGCGGGCGCGCCGGCCGGCAGCGGCAGGGCGCCCCCGGCATCCGTGAACAGGGCGGCGGCGCGCTCGTACTCGGTCATCCGCTGACGGTCGCGACCCGGGTTGTCGGCCAGGGCGTCGACTCGTTCCTTCGCCCCCTGCAGATAGCGGGGGAGGTGGGCGAGTCGGGTGGTGCCGGTGCGCGAGAGGAAGCCCGGGTGGACGAGCGCCGCGAGCTGGCCCTTCACATCGCCGAGCGCCGCCAAGAGGGTCATCGAGTTCTGGTTCTTGACGGCGCGTTCGACGTCACGTTGGAGGGTGAGGATGCGGGCGGCCAGCGACACCGTCTGGAAGAGCTCGTCGACGACGCGGCTCGAGAAGGCGTCGCGCGCGGCCGTGAACCCGGACTCGGTGCGAATCACGGTGTCGCCCATGACCTCGTCGGCCACGGCGACGCGCGCATCCTCGATCAGCGCCTTCGCGGACGGGTACGGCGAGGCGGCGAGGGCCAGCTTCTCGGCCGACGTGAGGTGGTCGAGGACGTAGGCCGTCGGGGAGGGTACGGACAGCAGCAGCAGGCGACGGACTCCTGCGCGGGTGAGCTCGGCCGCCCGGTCGGCGGTCGCCTCGATGCGCAGCGACACGGAGTCCTTCGCATCGACGAGGGCGGGGTAGCCGCGTACGACGCCGCCTGCCACCTTCGTGTCGACGACGAGGGGCAGATCGCCCACGTCCCACGTCGTGATGCCCGTGCGTTCGATCGGGGCGCTCGCGGCCGCCACGGCCGCGGCGGGGGATGCCGCCGGTCCCGGCGCGTGCGTCGGGCGGAGCGACCGGGCCACCGATTCCCGGGCGCGCCCGGACAACCTGTCCTGCAGGTCGCGGAGGTCGCGGGACGACCCGACCGTGCGGCCGCGCTGATCGACGGCGCGGAACGACACCGTGAGGTGCGCGGGGACCCGGTCCAGGTCGAAGTCCCGCTCGGTGACCGGCTGATGAGCGACCCGCTGGATCCGCGCAGCCAGCGCCGCTCGCAGCGTCGAGGCGGGGAGCCCGTCGGTGTCCTCGGGGCCGGATCCGCGCAGCTCGTCGCCGAGGGTCGCCGCCCAGTCCGCGGCCGGCACCACGTGTCGGCGGATCGTCTTCGGCAGCGCCTTGATCAGCGCCGTGACGAGCTCGTCCCGCATCCCCGGCACCTGCCAGTCGAACCCGTCCGGGCGCAGCTGCGCAAGGAGGGCGAGGGGAACGACGACGCTCACGCCGTCGTCGGCGGCGCCCGGCTCGAAGCGGTAGGCGACGGAGAGCACCTGATCGCCCTGGCGCCAGCGCGCGGGGAAGTCGCGCTCGTCGGTGCGGGCCGACTCGCCGAGGAGGTCGGCCTCGGTCATGTCGAGGAGCTTCGGGGTGCGCGGCTGCGTCTCGCGCCACCACGCCTCGAAGGAGCGCACGTCGAAGACGTCGTGGGGCACGCGGGCGTCGTAGAACGCATAGACCGCCTCGTCGCCCACGAGGATGTCGCGGCGACGTTCGCGTTCCTCGATGCGCTCGAGCTGACGACGGAGCTCGCCGTTGCGGCGCTCGAACGCGGTCAGGCGCTTGTCGAGGTGCTGGCTGTTCCACTCGCCTTCGACGAGCGCGTGGCGCAGGAAAAGTTCACGTGCGAGGTCGCGGTCGCGGCGGGCGAGCTGCACCCGCCGGCGGGGGATGATCTCGACCCCGAAGAGCGTCACCTTCTCGGCGGCGACGGCGGCACCGGCATCCTTCGACCAGTGCGGGTCGCTGAGACTGCGGTGCGCGAGGTCGCCAGCGAGGTCTTCGGCCCAGGCCGGGTCGATCGCGGCGACGGTGCGGCCGAACAGTCGCGAGGTCTCGACGAGCTCGGCGGCCATGACGGCGTCGGGGGAGGCCTTGCGCAGTCCGGAGCCGGGGAAGATCGCGAACGACGCGCCACGCGCACCGCGGTACTGCGGGAGGGGCTTCCGTGCGTTCTTCTTCGCGGGGTCGGTCGTCACCGAGCGGGTGTCGAGGATGCCGATGTGCGAGAGCAGCCCCGACAGGATCGCACGGTGCAGCGCATCGGGGTCGGCGGCTCCCGCCGGCTGGCGCGGGGCATCCTTCGGCGAACCCGAGCGCGACAGGGTCGAGAGCTGACGGTGCACGTCGAACCATTCGCGCACCCGCACGTAGTTGAGGTGCTCGCTGCGGCAGAGCCGTCGGAACGCGCTCGAGCCGAGCTCGCGCTGCTGCTCGCGCAGGTGGTTCCAGAGGTTCAGCAGGGTGAGGAAGTCGCTCGTGGGATCGACGAAGCGCGCATGCAGGCGGTCGGCTTCCTCGCGTCGCTCCTCGGGACGCTCGCGGACGTCCTGGATCGAGAGGCCCGCGACGATCGCGAGGACGTCCCGCGAGACGCCGAGCTTCTCGGCCTCGAGCAGCATCCGGGCGAAGCGCGGGTCGATCGGCAGGCGGGCGATGCGACGCCCGAGGCTCGTCAGGCGAAGGGCGCCGGTGCGCCCGCCCACCGCGCGGAGTTCGGTGAGCAGCTCCACGGCCGCCTTCACGCCACGGCTGTCGGGCTTCGTGAGGAACGGGAACTCGGTGACGTCGCCGAAGCCGAGGGACAGCATCTGCAGGATGACCGAGGCGAGAGAGGTGCGGAGGATCTCGGGCTCGGTGAACTCGGGCCGCGCCGTGAAGTCGTCCTCGCCGTAGAGGCGGATCGCGATGCCGGCCGAGGTGCGGCCGGCGCGACCGGAGCGCTGCTGCGCCGAAGCCTGCGAGATCGCCTCGATCGGCAGCCGCTGGATCTTCGAGCGCACGCTGTAACGCGAGATGCGCGCCGTGCCGGTGTCGACGACGTACCGGATGCCGGGGACCGTGAGGCTCGTCTCGGCGACGTTCGTGGCGAGGATGATCCGCCGCCTCACCCCGGCGACCGCGGACGGCTCGAACACGCGGTGCTGCTCGGCGGACGAGAGCCGCCCGAACAGGGGCAGTACCTCGGTGGGGCGGGCGTCGTTCGCGTAGAGGCCGCGGACGGCATCCATCGCATCGCGGATCTCGGCCTCACCGGGCAGGAAGACGAGCACGTCGCCGTCGGGCTCGCGGTCGAGTTCGCGCAGCGCCGCGAGCAGACCGTCGACGTCGTCCTCGGACTCGGTGTCGTGCGCGCGGTAGCGGATCTCGACCGGGTAGGTGCGTCCCGACACCTCGATGATCGGGGCGGGGATGCGCTCGCCGTCCGCCGTCGTCGCGGCGAAGTGCGCTGCGAAGCTCTCGGGGTCGATCGTCGCGGAGGTGATGATCACCTTCAGGTCGGGACGCTCGGGCAGGATGCGGGCGAGGTAGCCGAGCAGGAAGTCGACGTTGAGCGACCGTTCGTGCGCCTCGTCGACGATGATCGTGTCGTAGCGGCGCAGCAGCCGGTCGCGGTGGATCTCGTTGAGGAGGATGCCGTCGGTCATCAGCGTGACCTGCGTCGCGTCGGTCACCTCGTCGGTGAAACGCACCTTGTAGCCGATCGCGCCGCCGAGCGGCACCTGCACCTCGTGGGCGAGGCGTTCGGCGATGGAGCGGGCGGCGATCCGTCGCGGCTGGGTGTGCGCGATGCGCGAGCGGCCCAGTTCGAGGCACATCTTGGGCAGCTGCGTCGTCTTGCCCGAGCCGGTGGCGCCGGCGACGATGACGACCTGGTTCTCCGCGATGGCGCGCGAGATCTCGTCCCGCGCGGCGCTGACGGGCAGCTCCGGGGGATACGAGAGGACGGGGGCGGGTGCGGACACAGCCTTCGATGCTATCGCGCAGGCGGATGCCCGCGGCTCAGCGCTCGGCGGCCTGCGGGGCGTCGAGGAGGGGCAGGTCCGCCGCCGTCACGAGACGGGAGAGGACGGCGTGCTCGACCAGGCGCGCGCGTCGATTGGTGGCGAGCTTGCCGGCGCCGCCCCGGAGGCCCTGGACGCCCTCGCGATCGAACTTGTCGCAGACGTTGTCGAGCTTGCGATTGAACGTCGTGAGAGGCCAGCCCAGACGCTCGGCGGCCTTCGCGGAGGAGGGGATCTGCGAGGACCCCATCATCCCGCCGCGCAGGATCGGCTCGCACAGGGCGATCAGCAGCAGCCGCTGGCTCGCCGTCAGCGGCACCGCACCGATCGTCGTGCCGCCGTCGGTGCTGTCACCCTCGAGGGGCGAGATGCGCCCGGTGAAGCGGGCGGCGCCGTTGCGGATCGTGAACTCGTACGTGTACGCGCCGGCGGTGAACATGACGACCAGTTCGGGGAAGACCAGCGGCACCCTCGTGCCCGGGCCGAGCATCGCCTGGTAGGCGCCGTCGGCCGTGGCGAGGGCGACCGAGATCGACCGTCCCGTGTTGGTCAGCCACCACATCCCCTGGGACGACTCGATCTCGAGGAGTCGGCGGTGCAGGTACGGGTTGGTGTCGATCACCAGGTCGGCGTCGCGGCCGATCGAGAACGTCTCGCCCGGCGAGGGATGGAACCACTCGCCACAGAATTCGATCCCGAGCTCGGCGGCCTCGGTCTCGGCCGTCATCTCGATGTCCTCCGTCATCCGATTCCCCCCTGGACGATCACGATGATGCCCCACACGGCGGCGGCGACGATCGCCGTCCCCGCGAGGGCGACGAGCAGCAGGACCCCGCCGTGCGATCGCCGCGGCGCTGCGGGCGCCGCCGCGGCCGGTGGAGCGATCTCGGTGCGCACGACCGATGGCCCGGTCTGGGTGCGGCGGGGTCCGTAGACGGGATGGGATACCAGGGTGCCGGGCGCCGAAGCCGTCCGCGGGGTGTCCGCACGCCCGTGCGCGATGGCCGTGCCGCCGGTGGTCACCCGGGGCGTGACACGCCGCGCCGTCCCGCGGGTCGGGTCATCGGTGTGCCGGTCCGCGATCACCGTCTCGTCCTCCCCGGCGGCGGCCGGGCCGACGGGGGCGGCCGTGCGGCGGGCGACGATGCGCGTGACGTCCTCGCGATCGGCGCGCAGGTCGCGGCGGGTGCGAGGCACGCGGTGGGTCTGATCGTCGAGCGGGTCAGTCATGGCGTCTCCGTTGCGAGGGCACGGTCTCGACCTCGATCGTGCCCGTCGCCGGTTCGCTCGTGACGAGCCCGCCGGTCGTGTCCTCGAGGCGGGGGTGGATGCCGCCGCCCACCACATCGACGACGATCGCCGTCACGTTGTCACGACCGCCGTGAGCCAGGGCCTGCGCCACGAGGGCACCCGTCGTCTGGGAGGGGGAGGCGCCGCTGAGCAGACCTGCCCGGATCGCTTCGTCGGTGATCTCGCCCGACAGACCGTCGGAGCACACCAGCAGGCGCTCGCCGGTGACGACCGGCAGCAGCCAGAAGTCCGCGGGACTGCGTTCGCCGCCGACGGCACGGGTGATGACGTTGCGCCCCTCGAAGGACGACATGTCCGCGCGGGCGAGGCGCCCGGCATCCACCATCTCCTGCGCGATCGAATGATCGATCGTCAGCTGCTCCAAGCGCTCCGCGATCAGGCGGTAGACGCGCGAGTCGCCGATGTTGACGACGAGCCATCGCGGTTCGCCGTCGTGGTGCACCGCCACGACGCCGGTGAGGGTCGAGCCGGCCCCGCGTGTCGTGCCCCGCGCGATCGCGCCGACGGCGCGGTGCGCGGCGTGGACCGCCTCGGCGACCTCTTCGGGCGCGACGTCGCTGCGCCCCACGAACCCGCGGAACGCGTCGATGACGGCAGCGGCGGCGCGGTCGCCCGCTTCATGACCACCCATGCCGTCGGCCACGATGAACACGGGGAAGCTCGCCAGGTGCGCGTCCTCGTTGACGCGGCGCCGCAGACCGGTGTCGGTGAGTGAGCCGCTGATGACGTCGACGTGCAGCGGCCGCTCGGTGGTCATCGTGCCCCCGTGTCGAGGAAGAGTTCCGCGTCGCCGAGGAGGAAGCGGCCCGACACGGCAACCGCCGTGCCGACCGCGATCTCGGTGTCGCCGTCGCCGACGATCACGCCATTGGTCGACGAGAGGTCGGTCACGGTCCATCCCTCGGGTCCTCGTCGCAGCAACGCGTGCGTCTTCGAGACCGTTCGCGTCGCGTCGTCGACCGCGACGGGGTGGGCTCCGGCGGCGTCGGCGGGCGGGCTCGGATTGCGTCCGAGGACGACGAGATCACTGGGGAGTGCGATCGTCTGCCCGTCTGGCAGGCGCAGCGATGCGCTCGGGCGGCGGTGTGCAGCGAGCACCGTGTGCTCCTCGACCTCGCCGGTCGTCGGCGGCAGGGCGGACGCCGGCGCCGCGGGTGCGACCGCCGGGACCGCGGGTGCGGCGGGGGGCGCGGCGGCTGGCGACGGTCCGAGCGGCGGCGGCGACCATGCCGCAACGGGCGCGGCGGCGGGGAAGGGAGCCGTGGCGGGGGGCGCGAACGCGGTCGTGTCGGCGGGGACGGACGAGGCCGACGCGGCGGGCTGAGGCTCCTGAGCGAACGGGGTGGGCGGCAGGCCGCCGCGAGCCAGCCCCCGCCATCGTGCCGATCCCCACCCGATGAGGGAGGCCCACACCGGGAGGAGGATGACGCCGAGCAGGACGAAGCCGGCACCCCGCTCGAAACCGCGGTTCAGGGGGCCCATCATCCGGATGAGGAGGATGACGGCGCCCGCGAGGAACATCAGGAGCAGGACGATCGGGACGAGCGTGGCGCCCAGGAGCGCGCCCGCGGCGTCGCCGCCGGATCCGCCGAAGGCAGCGTTCTGAGCGGACGCGATGAACAGTGCGTTGGTGACCGAGGCGAGGACCGTGGTGAGCAAGCCCCCGCCGATCAGCACGAGCGCCCACCATCCCTTCATTCCGGCGACCTCGAAGAGGGTCCAGAGGTTGAGGACCGGGATCCATGCGCGGGCGGCGGGTCGGTCGACCTTGCGGAAGACCGCGGCGAGCGCGAGAGCCGTCCACACGTAGAGGCCGGCGGCGAGGATCAGCTGCACGGCGGCGAACAGCAGGGCTGCGACGGCGACGCCCGCGGCGGCCCCGGCCGCCTCGGCGACCGCCGCCGGAGGAGCGACCTCCATGATCACGCTCTGCATCTGTGCTCGCCCTCCGTCATCGATTCCGTCGATACCGCCCCGCACACCTTATCGGCGCCCGGCGCGTCCGCGCGGGAGCAGGGAGCGCAGCGACAGGCGCGCCCTCATCCGCGCCCAGAAGCCCTTCTCCGCCGCGAAGCGCGCACGTTCCGCCGCGACGATCCGCCAGAACTCGTCGTTCTCGGCCGGGGTCGGCGGAGCGACGTCGAACACGGACCGGTCCGCCCACGTCGCCAGGCGTACGCCGGACGCGTCCTCCGCGTCGCCGGCGAACAGGCGTGCGAGCTCCTGTCGGGTGAGGTGGGCGGGCGCGGTGTAGCCGTGGTCGACCGCCGTGTCGACGTATTCCTCCCACCCGCCGGTGAACCGCGCGGCGACGTCGCCCCGTCGCCGGCCGCGGCGCCGGAGGGCCTTCACCGTCAGGATCGTCACGAGCGGGCCGAACAGCACGACGATCGCCAGCAGCGAGACGCCGCCGATCCGGACCGCGGTCCACAGCGCCGACAGGTCGGCTTCCCGCGGTGCGGTTTCGGGCTCGCTGCGCTCGCCGTCGGAGGGCGACGCGTCGGCGGGGAGGACGGGCTCCGCCTCGTCCCGGCGCACCTCGGTCGGGTTCTCGGGGTCGCGGCGCTGGTCCACATCGGGGGAGGGGAAGCTCTCGTGCTGCGGGGTCACATCGACCGGGACCCACCGGCCCGCGGCATCCGCCACTTCGATCCACGCGGCGAGGTCGCCGCCGCGGCACGTGCCGTCCTCGCACACGGGGAGGTCCGCGGTCGTGGTGAGCCGTGTCCCCACCACGACGCGCGCGTCGAAGCCGAGTTGATCGGCGATGAGCATGGCGGCGACGGCGAACTGCTCGTCGTCGCCGACCGCGGCCACGAGATCGGCGTCGGAGCCGCCCGGGGTGCTCGACTCGCGCTCGATCAGCTGCGTGAACAGTGCGCCGATGCGATCGGTGGAGTGCCCGGCGCGGGACGGTTCGAAGCCCGCCTCGCCGAGGTCGCGCAACCAGGTGGGCCCGTCACCGTCGGGAAGGAGCAGGGCGTGGCTGAGATAGCCTCGGTCGCGCAGTCGCCCGAGCAGCGTGTCGAGCGCCGCGCCCCCGGTTCCCGCGTTCTGCGTCTCCATCCATTCGGTGAGTGACGCGGGCACGACCTCGGCGGGCAGCGAGGCACCGCTCCGCGACGGGGTGAGGGATGCCACGGGCGGGGACGCCGGCGGAACCGTCGCGACGAGACGGTAGGCGTCCCCGTCGCCGAGGCCGGGGTCGGCGATGTCGATCGCGGCGCCCGTCGCGGCGTTGTAGAAGAAGCCCTCGGCGAGTTCGGCGGCACGGGACCCCTCGAACGACAGCGCGCGCAGGTCCCCGACGGTGGGCACCCAGATCCCCGTACCGGCCTGGATGCGGACGGCCACGGTGACCTCGCCGGCGGCGTCCGCGACGAGCCGGGACGGCACGCGGGTGAAGGACGTCGACGGGTCGGTGGGGCCGGCATCCGGCGCGGTCGCGCGAACCGTGCGCCCGTCGTAGAAGGGGAGGGTCGCGAGGCGGACCCGATCGACACCCTGCGAGGGCGCGACGGTGAACAGCGTCTCGTCGTACCGGTCGTCGTCGAACGACGCCCGGAACGCCGCGAGCGGGCTCGGCGCACGCTCGAGCTCGAGCACCGGGTCGACGACGCTCCGCGCCACCTCGCGCGGCTGGTCGGCGAGCGCCCAGGGACCCCACAGCGCGGCGACGGCCGCCGCGGCGACGACCATCCCGGTGGCGGTGGTCGTGCGCGCGGCGAGCCCGCGGAGGCGTCCACCGCGACCGCGGGTGACACCGGACGCGGCGGCGGCGGTGGCCAGCGCGCGCCGACGGTCGTGCCCGGACCGCCACACGACTGCAACGAGAGCGGTCACGACGGCGGCGACGCCGATGAGGGTTTCGGGTTGGACCGCGAGCACGCCCAGCCGCAGGGGAGCCGACAGCGACCGTGCGCCGAAGGCGACCCCGAAGGCGGTGGGGAGGAGGGCGACGGGGACCGCCGGCATCCACCATCTCGTGCTGCGCCAGGCGATCGACAGCGCCGCGACGGTGCAGCCGAGGAACACGAGGAGCGGAGGGGCGAGCGTCGCCTGGTACGAGCCCAAGGGGAGTTCGAGGGTCAGCAGGTCCTTCCAGCCGGTGACGGGAGCCGTCGCGACGTCCACGAGGGCGCGGAGGGCCGCGTCGGGGGAGGAGAGAGAGCCGGTGGCGGCGACGGGCACCCCGATCGCCACGTAGACGGCGAGGGTGGCGACGGCGACCCACCAGCCGGACCAGTTCCATCGCGTTCCGACGGCGGCGACGACGTGACCGGCCGCGATCCCGACGCCGAGGGCGAGGATCAGTGCCATGCTCCGGTAGATCGGCCAGGTGGCGACGGCGCCCACGGCGAGGAGGAGATCGAGCACGAGAGCCTGGCCGATCAGGAATCCCGCCCGCGAGGGCGCGCGGCGACGCCGCCGGGCCGTCCGCCGGGCGGGTGCCTGCTCGGCCGGGGCGGTCACGACTGAGCGCCCTTCGCGAGGAGCTGACGGAGGTCGTCGAGCAGTCCGATGGAGACGACCGTCATGCTCCCGAGCCGCCGGATACCCGGTTCCGCCATCGGTGCGCACACGAGGGCGACGACCGCGACCTCGGGGCCGAAGGCGAGCGCGGCGCTCTGCAGCTGCGACGGCGTGAGGGGCGACCCGCAGACGAGGAAGGCGATCGAGGCGTCGGCGTGGCGCGCCGAGGCGAGCGAGGCGACCTCGCGGAGGGGGCTCGGGTTGACGCCGCGATCGATCCCCGCGAGATCGTCGAGCAGGGTCCGCGTCGAGACCGTCGTGAGCGTGCGGAAGGTCCGCATCCGACCGCGGGCGAACTCGGGGATCTCGGCGCCGGCGACGACGTCGACGTCGCGTCCGTCGCGGATGCCGCGGACCCCGATGGATGCCGCGGCGCTGACCGCGAGCTCGAACTCGTCGTCGTCCGCGTACTCGTCCTGACCCCGCGCCAGCACGAGGATCATGCGGGAGCGGCGGGTCTCCTCGTACTGGCGCACCATCATGGCGCCCGTCTTCGCGGTCGACTTCCAGTACACCTGCCGGGGCGAATCGCCCGGCACATACGGGCGCAGCGCGTGGAAGGAGAAGTCGGCGTCGACGATCGTCCGCGACGGGCTGCCCTCGAGGTCGCGGATCAGACCGGTCGCGGTGCTGCGCAACGCGGTCGTCACGGGGTGCACGTAGAGCGTGTGCGTCTCCTGCCACGTGGCCTCGCGGGTGAGGATGCCGAGAGGATCCCCGCGGACCGTGCGGGCGGGACCGACGGTCACGATGCCGCGTCGGCTGGTCGGGATGACGACCGTCTCGGAGATCTCGTGCCGCGGCCGCAGCAGGGGGACGTGCACGTCCACGAGGCCGTCGCCCACCGGGAGGTCCACCCGCCCCGGAAGGGCCGCGCGGCGTCCGATGTTCCTGACGACGAGCCGCCCCTCGACGGGGGTGCCCGCGACGACGCGGTCGTGCGCGAGGCGCAGGGCCACCTCGTACGCCCGGGCGCCGAAGAGGAAGGGCACCGACAGGAGCAGGAGCACCGCCGCGGCCCCGCCGGCGACAGCGGATTCGAGGAGGCCGAAGACGAGCCCGGCCGCGAGGTCGATCGCCGCGACCGCGACGACGACCCAGCCCGCGGGCGACACCGTCTCGGCGACCCCGCGCGCGGTGCGAGCGGCCGCGCGGCGCAGCCGGCGCCACCCCTGGAGGCCGCGCACGGCGAGCTCCGTGGTGCCCCGCTCGACCCCGACACCCGTGCGGGTGTACCCGGTCGCCGCCGACGTCCGGGTGAGGCGGGACTCGGTCGACGAGCTCACACGTTCTCTCGCCGACCGCGCTCGTCGGAGCGCTCCTGCGAGGGCGGCACGACGTCCAGCAGCACCTGGCCGACGACCGCCTCGGCCGTCACACCGTCGAACTCCGCCTCGGGATCGAGGATTAAGCGGTGGGCGAGGACGGGGACGGCGAGCGCCTTCACGTCGTCCGGAGTCACGTACGTGCGGCGGTGCGCGAGCGCCCACGTGCGGGCCGCTTTCGTCAGGGCGAGGGCGCCGCGCACGCTCGCGCCCAGGCGCACCTCGCGCGCGAGCCGGGTCGCCTCGATGATGCGGGCGATGTAGTCGAGCACGAGCGGGTTCAGATGACCACCGCGAGCGATGTCGGCCATGCTGACGACCCCCTGCGGGGTGATGACGGGGCCGACCTCGCGAGGGCCGTCGCCGGACCCGTCGAGGATCCGGATGGTCGCGGCGCGGTCGGGATAGCCGAGCGAGGTCTTCATGAGGAAGCGGTCCAGCTGCGCCTCGGGCAGTCGATAGGTGCCCGCCTGCTCGACGGGGTTCTGCGTCGCCACGACCAGGAAGGGCACGCCGACGCCGCGCGTGATCCCGTCGACCGTGACATGACCCTCCTCCATGACCTCCAGGAGCGCGGACTGGGTCTTCGGCGACGCCCGGTTGATCTCGTCCGCCAGCACGACGTTGGCGAAGATCGGCCCCTGGTGGAACTCGAACTCGCCCCGGCGCTGGTCGTAGACGGTGATGCCGGTGACGTCGCCGGGCAGCAGATCGGGCGTGAACTGGATGCGCGAGCTCGTCCCTTGGACCGAGCGACCCATCGCGCGCGCGAGCGAGGTCTTGCCCGTGCCGGGGTAGTCCTCGAGCAGCAGGTGACCTTCGGAGATCATCGTCGTGAAGGCCAGCTCGATGACGTGCCGCTTGCCGAGCACGACCTGCTCGACGTTCTCGACGAGTTTCGTGAACGTGTCGGCGAACCAGGCGCTCTGCTCCTGGGTGATCGTCATCGTGGTCCTCTCGGTTCGCTCGGTCGGAAGGGTCATGGCGCCTCTCCGTCCGGCGGTGTGGTCTCGGTCGGATCGGTGGGCTCGGGATCCGTGTCGGGGGGAGGTTCGGCCGGCGGCGGGATCTGCTCGCAGTCCACGCCGACGCTCACGGAATCGAGTTCGCGGAGCGCTCCGGACCACACGATCGTGTACTCCACCCGCTGCACTCCGGATTCCCCCTCGGTGACATCCTTGCGGACGGATGCCACATCGCCGCCGATCCCACTCGGGAACCAGTCGGGTGCCGCCTCATCCGAGCGGCACGAGGGCAGGTCGCTCGTCGAGACGAACACGGGCCAGTCGGCGCTGCCGCGGGCGGGGACGATCGGCGTCGGGTCGGAGCACTCGACCTCGATGCCGACGAAGGTGTCGCACCACTGGGCGCTCCACCGGTCGCCCGGCTCGTTGGCGCGGGGGGTGAACGCGTCGACGACCTGACCGTTCAGGAGGTAGCGCAGCCGCGCGTCGTCGAACGGCGGTGCCCCCGGATCGCTGTGCCCGCTCCCGTTCTCGCCCGTCTGCACGGCGTAGGTGAACCCCGATCCCTGGTCCCCGGTCGGTGCGGCGGACACGGTGTAGGTGAGCTGATCCGGTGCGCTGACGTTCCCCGTCGGGCGGGCGGTGATCTCGTCGGTCGTCACCCCGAAGCCGTCGCGGCCCTGGTAGGTGCTCGTCACGCAGACGTACACGGTCTTCGAACGGAAGGCCTGCGCGGCGAACGTCCTCCGGGACTCGCGCGTGTCGGGGGTGCACTGCGCGGCGGACTGCTCGCTGAAACCGAACAGCGGCTCGGTCCCCTCGCTCTCGGCCGTGACCTGCACCGAGACGGTCATCGAGTCGGAGGTCGTCGTTTGCGAGAGCGACACGGTCGGCGCCCCCACACCGTGCGCCTGTAGCTCCAGCGAGCGCCCCTCGCTCGAGCCTCCCGCGACCCGGGGCAGCTCGAACTCCGTGAGCGGCGTCGCCGTGAGGGGCTCCGCATCGTTGGCTCCGATGCGATACGCCGAGAAGACCGCGACGCCGTTGCGCACCGGCTGCGTCGCGCTGCCCGCAGCGCCGCCGGAGAGGCGGACGCTACCGGTCGTGTCGTCGAGACCGGTCACCGTGACCGTCGCCCGTCCGCCGTCCCGACCGTTCGGCACCGGCTCGAAACTGGCTCCGGTCGGCCGGGACGGCGGCCGGTAGGCCCATGCCTCGGTGCGGGCGGCGCCGCGGGAGGTGCCGACGGCGTTGACGGCGCGAGCCTCGTACACGCGCTGATCGCCGACGGGGGCGGCGATCGGTTCGCACCTGCCCGACGCGGGGCACGAGGCGACCTCACGGCCGTCCATCGTGATGCGGTACCCCTCGACGGCGGGGTAGGAGGCGGCGTCCGAGGTGACCCGGAGCGTCACGGAGTCGTCCGTGTACGCCGTCCATTCCAGCCGCGTCGGGTCGGCTGGCAGCCCCCGCAGATCGAGGACGACCGACCCGTTGCGATCGCCGCTGGACTGGCGGCCCTGGGCGTCTTCGACGACGAACGTCCCCGCGCAGCGCGCTGCGCCCTCGGCATCCGATCGCCAGCTGGCGCGGACCGCGCGGTCGCCGGAGGGCGCGAAGCTGACGCCCTCGCACGTGCCCGCGCTCGCGGCCGACACGACGCGCAGAGGAGTGCGGGGCAGCGGGTTGACCTCGCCGTCGGCGCCGATGACCTCGATCGTGCAGGACGACCTGCCGTCGGACTGCGAGCAGGTCTGCACCGCCGAGCCGCCGCGCGGGAGCGCGGACGGGGACGGGCCGACGGTGAGGACGAGACCGGCGGTACCCGCATCGGGATGGCTCGGCAGGGAGACGCTCACCTGCTCCTCGCGGCCCGGTCGCGCCTCGTCGCGCGCCGTGACCGACACGACGGCGCCCTCGGCGGTCACCTCGAACTGATCACCGGAGTAGGCGACGGCGAACTCGAGCGCGTCCTCGTCGGCGACACCCGCCCACCGCACCATCCTCGTCAGGTCGTACGTCTGCGTCTGCCCGGGCCGGACGCCGAGCGACGCGCTGCGCAACGACGGTTGCGGGATCTCCGCCTCGACCTCGACGGGGATCGTCAGGTAGGTCGGCTGCTCCTGCCCTGCGACCCGTGCGGCGACGATGCAGGAGTCCGACCACGGCGCGCCGCGGCCGGCGGAGTAGCGCACGACCGTGCCGGAGACGACGCGGCACGAGGCGTCGGCTCGGGCGCCGCCGGCCTTGGTGCCATCGCGGTCCACGACCAGCACCGCGTCATCGGGCAGGGCGACGAGATCCGCGACGTCCACGTCGATGCTCTCGCCCTCGCGCACGCGCAGCGGATCGACCCCCGCCCGGAGTGCGACCCGGACGTCGTCGGTGCCCGGGACCCGGAGGAATCCGTAGGTCGTCACATCCGTCCCGTCATAGGCCGTCCCGCGCACGCGGAACGGGATGACGCGGGTGCGCTCGGGAAGCGGCCCCGAGATCCGCCAGCCCGACACCCGGAGGTCGCTCTGATCGCCCCACAGGTCCAGGCTGACGCCGGCCGGATCGCCCGCGGTCCACGACACCCGTCCGCTCAGGACGTCGACACCGCCGGTGAACCCCTCCCTGTCCTCGATCGAGAGCACGGTGTCGGCGACGACCGGGTGGTCGGGGACGGGCTCGCGCACGACCTTCACCACGAGCAGACCGATCGCCGTGTCGCCGTCCGCGTTGGACACCTCGTACGAGTACGAGAACGTGCCGAGCGCGGTACCGGCGACGACCGTCACGGCGCCGTCGCCCCCCACGGTGATGCGGTCGGCGAGCGCCGCGTACTCCGGACCGTCCTCGGGGGCGTTGGGGGTGACGCCGGTGAGCTCGAGGGGACTGTCGAACGGGTCGACGTCGTTGTCGGCCGGGCGCACGACGACCGTGCTGTCCGCCCCCGCCTGCACCTGCACGTAGTCGCTGAACGTGACGGGGCTCGGGTCGCTCTGCCGGGCGATGACGCCGACACGCACCTCGGCGGTGCCCGTGCGACCCCGGGCATCCTTCACCCGGTACTCGAACCGCACCTGACCGGCCGCGCCCTCGCGGCTCGTGTAGACGATGGACTGGCCGTCCGCCGAGATCGTCGCCGACCCCTCCGCGGGCTGGGTCGTGATGGCGTCGAGGGAGACATCGTCCCCGTCGGGATCGACGCCGTAGCGGTCGAAGCCGATCGTCACCGACTGGCCCGCGACCACGCGGCCGGCGAGCGCGCGCGGCACCGGGTCGCGGTTCTCCTCGCCCCCGGTGACGGTGACCGTGACCCGTGCGGTGTCGACCACCTCGGGGAACCCCAGGCGATAGACCGTGTAGGTCAGGGCATAGGTGCCCGCCTCGCGGGGAGCCAGGTACCGCAGCATCCGCCCCGAGGCGAAGGCGAGTCCGCCCCCGGTCTCGTTCACGATCGAGGTCGGATCGATCGCGATCAGGGCGCCCGCCGGAGCGTGGTCGTTCTCGAGCACCGGGATGTCGACCTGCGTGCCGCCGCGCACGGTGACCGTGTCGTCGACGGCGATCGGCCGCTCCGCCGAGCCCGTCGGCAGCAGGATGACGGTGACCTCGCCCTGCGCGAGGCGATCCGCGCCGTCCCGGCCGTCGGTGAGGCTGTAGCGCACGACGCCGAGGCGCCCCGGCTCGCCGTCGTCGGTCGTCCCGCTCACGCGGAGGAGGCTCTGCCCCACGAGGTCGACACCGAGCGAGGCGGTCGGGTCGCTGTCGGGCCGGATGTCCTCGAGCAGCAGCACGACGCCGGCCGGGTTGGACGCCGCCGAGGCGACGTCGATCGTCGCGTCCTCGCCCGGCCGGACGAAGGCGGTCAGCGGCGGGGTCGTCACGACAGCGTCGGCAGGGTCGCGGACCGTGATGCGGGCGATCGCGGATGCCTCACCCACCCCGTCGCGCACGGAGTACTGCACGATGTACGAGCCGGGCTCGCGGGCGTCGAAGGTCATGCGCAGCGTCGACGCGTTCGGGGTCACGGTCGTCCGCTCGGTGTCGAGGGCGACGAGGGAACCGATGGTGAGCGGCCCGGAGGCACCGGTGACGTAGGGGGAGAGGTCGATCTCGAGCGGCTCCCCGACGACACCCGTAGCCGCGAAGGATTCGGCCTCGAGGCCCGGCGCGGGGGCTACGCGGACCGTCACCGCCTGCGTCGCGGTCGCGCCGCGTGCGTCGGAGACGACGACCGACACCGGGAAGCTCGCGGCCTCCGTCGCGCTCGGGTCGGGATGCTGGTACGAGAACTCTCCCTCGGGAGAGGTGGTCGCGGTGCCGATCGCGGGCGCGCCCTCGATCCCGGCGAGGTAGACGGGGTCGCCGTCGGGATCGACCCAGCCGCGCAGGAGGTCGGCCGAGACGGTGCCGCCCGGCGCGACCGACAGAGCGGGCCACGTGGCGAGGCATCCGTCGACCCCGCACCAGACGGGGGCCGCATTGCTCTCCTCGGGCACGACGCGCAGGGTGACGGTCGCGTACTCGGAGAGCCGCCCCCCGGCGGACGTGCCGTCGGTGACGCGGTAACGGAAGCTCGCCGTCCCGATGGCGTCGGGCGCGACGCTGAACGCGATCTGCTGCTCCGCGCCCGTGATCGTCGCGCTGCCGAAAGCGGGGTCGACGCCCTCGACGCCGCCGACGTCGATGCTGAGGACGTCCTCGTTGGGGTCGTGGTCGTTCAGGAGAACGGGAAGGAGCGCGACCGATCCGGCGCGAACGCCGAACTCGTCGTCGACCGCGACGGGAGGTTTGGGGTCGAGCACACGCTCGACGGGGTCGTCGTTCTGCGGGGCGGCTTCGCTCGTGTCCTCCACACGCCACTGCTGTGACGAGGGGATCAGGGCACCGTCGGGGACCCGCCACACCCAGCCCGACGCCCGGTCGTTGAGCGCCAGCCGCGCGCCGTTCCCGATGAACACGGGGTCCACTCCGTCGCCGATGTCGACGCCTGCGTAATCGAGCGGGGTGGTCTCGGACGGGCTGCCGCTCGACCAGAGCGAACCGCCGCCGGCGCCGTCCGAGAGCCATGCCGCGTGGACGGTGCCGCCCGAGGCCACCGGGACGGCGGGTGTCCCGAGGCCGGGGGAGTCCAGGACGCGTTCCGCGCCGCCCGTCTCGAGGGGGATCCTCGTGATGCCGCCGGGGTCGGCGATCACGACGGCGCTCCCGCCGGTCGCCGCCCGCTGCAGCACGGCACCGCTGGTCGGCGTCGTCCCGACGAGGTCGTCGCGCCCCTGCACCGCCAGGTCACCCGTCGCGACGTCGTAGAGCACCCAGCGGCCGCCGACGGCGCTCAGCTGCGCGTCGACCGGGGAGATCGGCGTCGCGTCCTGACCGAGGATGCGCCCGGTCGCCGCCTCTGCGCGCACGATGACGCTCTCGACCGCCGAATAGGCATAGGCGATGCCGTCGGCATCGACGGCGACAGCGGATGCCGCGAAGCGCGGCGCCTGCTCGCCCGCCGCGCGTTCGACCTCGGCGTACGGGTCGATCGGCGTGGCCGCCCCGCCGCCGGACAGGGTGGCGCCGAGGACCCCGCCGCCCTCGGTGCGGTAGACGATCGCGTCACCGGCGGAGACGATCTCGACGGTGCCGGCCGGTGTCGGCGACGAGGCGTCCTCGTCCTCACCGGTGAGGTCGGCGGGCTGGGCGAGGTCGACATCCGAGAAGGCCGATCCTCCCTCGCTGAACACGAAGAGGCGGTCGGCGGTCTGGGCGATCTGCGTCCCGTTGACCACCTGCTTGACCGTGTCGACCTCGCCGAGGTCGAGGTTCACGCGGGCGTAGCCGCTGCCGGCTCCGGTCTGCAGTGCCCACACGGTCGGATCCTCGACCGGGGTCTGCTGGGCGTCGTAACCGGGCCACACGACGGCGAGCGTCCCGACCACGGCGACGATCGCGGCGACGGCGCCGGCGCCGATCCACGTCGATCGCCGCACGCGCGGTCGGTCGTCGTCGGGGCGCGCCATTCAGCCTGCTCCGCCGAGGAGGAGGAACGTCGTCGCGGCGCCCGCGCCCGCCAGCACGAGGCCACCGACGACCACCGCGATCACCGTACCGCGCCGCATCCGCGGTGCGGGTTCGGCCCCCGCCAGGACCGTGCCCTCCTCGGGGCGTCGCGGCGAGGTGTGGCGCCGCCGCTCCGGGCGCGCCGAGGCGCGCGCGACGGTGGACCGGACGGGGCCGCGCGGGCGGTCGTCCGCGAAGTCGACGTGCGCTCCTGCCGAGGCCCATTCGTCGACGGCGACCTCGAGCGGGGTGTGCGGCAGTCCCATCCGGTGCTGGATGACCTGCAGATCGTGCGCGAAGGCGGCGGCGGAGGGGTGACGGGCGGCGGGGTCGCGGCTGAGCGCGCGGGCGAGCACGGCGTCGAGTTCCGGCGGGACGTCTGCGCGACCGACGGGTGTGTAGACCGCCTTGCGGATGCGCGCCTTCAACTGTTCGCGCGTGTTCTGGCCGCGCCCGGGGCGCTCGAACGGGCTCCGTCCGGCCAGGAGCGAGTACACCGTGGCACCGAGGCTCCACACTTCAGCGGCGATCGATCCCGAGACGCGCTCGTCGACGATCTCGGGCGCCGACCACGGCACCGACATCGCGAAGACCTCCTCCGTGTCCGGGCGGGCGTCGACCGCGGCGGCGATGCCGAAGTCGGACAGCACGGGCGACCCGAACGCCGTGACGAGGATGTTCGACGGTTTGATGTCGCGGTGCAGCAGCCCTGCGCGATGTGCCGTTTCGAGGGCGGAGCCGATTTTCACCCCGAGCTGCAGGACCTCGGCCACCGGGATCTCCTCGCGACGGTAGCGGTGGGTCAGCGAGGTCGGGCAGTACTCCATGACGAGGTACGGGCGGCCGTCGGCCGAGACGGACGCCTCGTGGATCGTGAGGATCGAGGGATGCGCGCTGAGGCGGGCCATGACGTCGGCTTCGGCATTGAACATCCGCAGCACGTTCTCGTCGACCACGTCCTCCAACAGCACCTTCACGGCGACGGGGCGTCGCGGCAGGTTCTGTTCGAACAGGAAGACGTCGGCGAACCCGCCGGCACCCAGGGGTCGGACGTAGGTGAAGCCGGAGAGGCCGGGCGGAGTGGAGGGGAGCCTGCTGGACACGCGGCCCGTCATCCCGTCGTCAGCGGCCCGGCGGTGTCGAACACGGCGGTCACGCCGTCACCCAGGTCGAGTTCGGTGCCGAGGGGCACGCGCGATGCCGCACCGCCGCGCAGCAGCGCCGCCGCCCCGGTCGGCGGGCGCACGATCGTCCCGTTGGTCGAGTCGAGGTCCCGCACCACCAGGGTGTCGCCGTCGAGCACGGCTTCGAGGTGGGTCCCCGAGATCTCCTTGCGCGGCGACGGCACCGGTTCGATACGGGCACCCGGGTGGTTCGCGGGTCGGGGGCTCCGGCCGAGCACGACGGGGCGGTCGAGCGGCACTGTGCGGCCCCCGGGAAGACGCAGTGCGTACGTTGCCTGGGCGGATCCCCGCCGCGAGGCGAATAGCGTCCTGTCGTCCGGCGCCTCGGCGGGGGCGGGGCGGTCGTCCTCGCGGAGGAAGTCCGGCAGGTCGAGTTCCTCGTCGTCCTCGAACGGACGCGCGAAGAGGCTGCGGTCGACCGAGATCGTCTGCAGGACGTCGACCTCCTCGCCGCGCACCGGTGCGGGGGCGGGTCGCGGTGCCGGCGGCGTGACCGTCGGAATCGCGACGGTCACGGGAGCGGCCGTCCCCGGGGGAGCCTCGCCCTCGGCGGCCGGCGTGACGTCGGCCTCGGGCGTGCGTCCGGCGGGGAAGGGGCGCCCCCAGGAGAGCTCGTCGGCACGTGTCACGCCGAGCCCGAGCGGCAGCAGATCGCCGCCCGTGCGTCCCGATCCGAGAGCGAGACGGATGCCGACGGCCCCCGCCAGCGCCGTCTCGATCCACGTCCGCGCCTCGGCGCCCGAAACGCGCGTGCGGTCGGAGGTCTCGACGACGGCGCCGCCGCGCACGGCCACGCGCACGGCGTCGGAGCCGTCATCGGGGAACTCCGCGACGGCGAAGTCGGGCAGATCGTGGATGCCGCCGGCCACGAGCACGCTGAGCACGTCCTCCAGCACCGCGGTCTCGGCCGCGGCGGCGTTCCACAGCCGCGCGATGACGCCTTCGCCCACACCTGAACCGAGCAGGATGGCGAAGCGGTCGCCGGCGATGGCGTACCCCGCCTCGGCGGCGAGCGTCGGGGTGGGATAGCGGAACACGTCCCCAGCCTAGTGACGGGTGGTCCTCAGACCCATCCCGTCAACCAGTTGTGCAGCCAGTAGAACTCCCACGGGACGCGGATCGCCGACCAGAGCGGGTACCAGAACACCGACACGGCGAGGATCACGCCCAGGATCACGAGCACCGTCCGGCGTCCCGTTGCGCGGCGGTCGGGGTCGGCGTGGCGCGAGCCGGCGATCGCGCGCAGGGCGAACGTCAGCGCGAGGACCAGGAAGGGGAGGATCAGCACCGTGTAGAACTGGAAGATCGTCCGGCTCGGGTAGAACAGCCACGGCACGTACGTCGCGGCGACGCCCACGAGGACGACGGCGGCGCGCCAGTCCCGCGTGCGCACCCCGTGCACGGCGAGCCACAGCACGGCGAGCACACCGAGCCACCACAGCAGCGGGTTCGGCATGGAGTAGAGGATCTCGATGCAGCCGCGGGCGCTCGCGCAGCCGCCCACGCCGTCTGCCGTGCTGTTCGCGTACATCGACGTGGGCCGCAGCAGCAGCGGCCACTGCCAGGCGGGACTCGCGTACGGATGCGACGAGGTGATCTCCGCCGTCGCCGTGTAGATCGTCTGGTGGTAGTGCCACAGGTTCTGCAGCGGCAGCGGCACCCACGACCAGAACCCGCGGGCGGGGTTCGCATCGACCGCGTGCCGTTCGTAGCCGCCGTCGGTCGTGAGCCAGGTGGTCCAGGTGGCGAGGTAGACGAGGACCGCCACCGGCACGAGGAGCACGAACGACGCGGCTCCCTGGCGCACGGCATCCACCGGCCAGAAGTGGATGCCGAGCCGTCGCCGTGCGAGCGCGTCGCTCACGACGACGTAGAGGCCGAGCGCGGCGAGCACCCAGGCGCCCGACCACTTCACCCCGCACGCGGCGCCGCCGGCGATCCCTGCGGCGAACAGCCACGGCCGCCACCAGAGCACCGGACCCCACCAGGCCGCGCGGCCCGCGGCATCCCGTTCTCGCATCGCCGCGGCTAGGCGGTCGAGGTGGCGACGGCGGTCGATGAGGACGAACCACACCGAGAGCAGCACGAAGAACGTGAGGAGGATGTCGAGGATCGCCACCCGGCTCATCACGATGGCGAGCCCGTCGACGGCCATCAGGCCGCCGGCGACCGAGCTGAACAGCACCGACCGGGTCAGCTGCCAGGCGATCAGATAGAGGACGAGTACGGCGAGCGTCCCCGCCAGGGCGACCGCGACGCGCCACCCGAACGACGAGGTCGGGCCGAACAGCGCCATCCCCGCACCGATCAGGAACTTTCCGAGCGGGGGGTGCACGACGAAGCTCGGGGCATCGGTGTAGATGTCCGTCTCGCCGTCGGTGAAGCGGGCGTCGGCGCCGTCGGGCCAGGCGGCGGCGTACCCCAGGTTCCACTGACTCCAGGCATCCTTCACGTAATACGTCTCGTCGAAGACGATCGCGTGCGGGTGGCCGAGGTTCCAGAACCGGAGGATGCCGGCGAGCAGGGTGACCGCCAGCGGGGCGAGCCAGGCCAGGCGTCGACGCAGCACCGCGTCGACGGCGAGGCGTCGCCGCCACGTGTCGAGTCGGGAGCCGAAGGGCTGCCGCGCGGGGACCGCGGGCAGCAGCGGTTCCGCGGTCGAGCTCACGGCGACCAGCCTATGCTGGGGCGGTGCTGATCCTCGCCGCGACTCCGATCGGAAATCTCGGCGACGCGACCGGGCGGCTGCGCTCCGCGCTGGAGGAGGCGACCGTCGTCGCCGCCGAGGACACCCGCACCACGCAGCGGTTGCTGCAGGCGCTGGGGATCGAGAACCGCCCGCGCCTGATCGCCCTGCACGATCACAACGAGAAGCAGCGGGCCGCCGAACTGGTCGCGCTCGCCGCGGGCGAGGACGTGCTGCTGCTGAGCGATGCCGGGATGCCGACGGTCAGCGACCCCGGGTACGCGGTCGTGGCCGCGGCGGTGGAGCAGGGCGTCGACGTGACAGCGTTGCCGGGTCCGAGCGCGGTCATCACGGCGCTCGCCCTCGCGGGGCTGCCGACCGACCGCTTCACCTTCGAGGGGTTCGCGCCGCGCAAGGCGGGGGAGCGCCGGACGGTGTTCGGCGCGCTTGCGTCCGAGGCGCGCACGATGGTCTTCTTCGAGGCGCCGTCGCGGCTGGCCGACACCCTGGCGGCCATGGCGGAGGCATTCGGGGCCGACCGCCGCGCGGCCGTCTGCCGCGAGCTGACGAAGCTCCACGAGGAGGTCGTACGCGGCCCGCTGGCGGAGCTCGCCGCATGGGCGCGGCAGGGGGTTCGGGGCGAGATCGTCGTCGTCGTCGAGGGTGCGAGCGTCCGCACGGTGAGCGAGGACGACGCGCTCGCCCAGGTGCAGGCGCTCGTCGCTTCGGGGATGCGGTTGAAGGATGCCGCCGGCGAGGTTTCGCGGGAGACCGGAATCCCCTCGCGAGACCTCTACCGCGCCGCCGTCGCGGCGAAGAACCCGCTCAGCCCTTGACGGAGCCGGCGGTCAGGCCGCCGACGATGTAGCGCTGCAGCGACAGGAACAGCGCCAAAACGGGGACGGAGGCGAGGATCGCCCCCGCGGCGAACAGACCCCAGTTGCTCGCGAGCTGGTTCGACACCCACTGGAACATCCCGACGGCGAGCGTCCAGTTGTCCTCTGAGACGAGCACGATCTTCGCGATGATGTAGTCCCCGAACGCCGCGATGAAGGCGAGGAGGCCGACGACGGCGAGGATCGGCGTCACGAGCGGCATGATGAGCCGCCAGAAGATCTGCGCGTGCGTCGCGCCGTCGATCTTGGCCGACTCGTCGATCTCCATCGGGATCGTGTTGAAGAACCCGTACATGAGGAACGTGTTCACGCCCAGCGCGCCGCCGAGGTAGACGCAGATGAGCGCGATCTTGGAGTTCAGCCCGAGTACGGGGAACACCTCGCCGAGAGTGAGCAGCATGAGGAAGATCGCGACGAACGCGAGCGCCTGCGGGAACATCTGCACGATGAGCAGGGCCGTGAGACTCACACGCCGACCCGCGAAACGGAACCGCGAGAACGCGTACGCGGCCGCCGCCCCCATGAGGACGGCACCCGCAGCCGAGGCGCCGCCGACCAGCAGCGTGTTGCCGTACCAGGCCCAGTAGCTCGTGCCGCCGAGAGCGTTGTAGTTGCCGATGTCGATGACCGAGAACAGGACGTTGGCCGCCGAGAGGGTGCCGTTCGGGTTGAACGAGGCCGACAGGACGTAGACCAGCGGGAACATCGCGTAGAAGAGGATGCCGGCGGCGACGAGGTACTTCCAGCCGACCTCGAGCACCCAGCGCTTGCGTTGCGCGGGGCGGAGCGTCGTCGCACGAGCCGCACGGGCGTTTCCGGTCGTGATCGTCGCGGTGTTCGCGGCGGCGGTGGAGGGAGCGGACATCACTGGTACTCCTCGAGCTTCTTGGTCTGACGGAAGGCGATCGCCGACACGACGCCCACGACGAGGAACACGAGGATCGACAGGGCGCTGGCGAGGCCGTAGTCGGCGGCTCCGCCCGAGACCCCGGAGATGTCGTAGATCGCCGAGATGAGGATGTCGGTGTACCCCAGTGCGTACGGGGCGCCGGGGATCGCCGGGCCGCCGTTGTTGAACATGTAGATGATGGTGAAGTTGTTGAAGCTGAACGCGAACGACGAGATCAGCAGCGGGGCCGTCGATACGAGCACGAGCGGCAGGATGATGGCGCGCAGCTGGCGGAACCGGCCCGCCCCGTCGATCGATGCGGCCTCCAGAGCGTCCTGCGGCAGCGCCTGCAGGGCGCCCGTGCAGACGAGGAAGTAGTACGGGTAGGTCAGCCAGACGTTGACGAACAGCACGGCCCCGCGTGCGAGCCAGGGGTCCCCGAGCCAGTCGATGCTGGCCCCGCCGAAGAAGAACTCGTTGATGACGCCGAACTCCGCGTTGAACATGCCGCGGAACAGCAGCGCGGACATGAACGCCGGGAACGCGTACGGGAGGATGAAGAGCGTCCGCAGGATCTTGCGTCCCCGCACACGGGGATCGTTGAAGATCAGGGCGAACACGAGTCCCATCGCGAACGGGATGAGGACCGACAGGACCGCCCACGCGAAGGTCCATCCCGTCACGAGACCGAGGGGTTCGAGGATCGCGGGGTTCGTGAACAGCTCGATGAAGTTGGCGAACCCCACACCCACCACCCAGCCGGTGGGGAGGGTGGTTCCGTCGTCGGCGACGAAGTTGCCCGTCGGGCTCGCCTCGTAGACGAGACCGGTCGCGCTGTCGGTGATCGTCTGGGCGTCGGCATCCCAGGTCATCGTCGACAGGTACACCGCGCCGCTCGACCCGTCGCGGGTGCGGATCGACCCCTCGTTGGGGTCGTCGGACACCGGCACGCGGAGGTCGATGACCGCCTGCTGCGTCGCCTGGTCGCCGATGATCTGGTTGCGCGGCACGACGTTCCATCCCGGCACCTGGGTGGCGGCGCCGGATGCGGGGGCGGGGCCGACCGAGCTCAGCGGTTCGTCGGCGGAGCCCGCCAGGATCTCGCCGTCTTCGACGACGGCGAAGCCGAGTTCGCCGCCGCGTTCGACGACGGTGAGGGGGAGGGTGGGTGCGCCCTCGACCCGGCGCTCGCCCTGGGCGAGCGAGGCGGCGACAGCTTGCTCCTGCGAGCCGATGTGACCGGCGCCGTAGTTCGTGAACGCGATGTATCCCGTGTACAGGAAGATGAACACCTGGAACACGAGCAGGAACGACAGTCCCGGCAGCAGGTATTTCAGCGGGAGCGCGCGCTTGGTGAAGTACACGACGTCGGCGGCGAGCAGCAGCCCGACGGCGACGCCGAAGACGATCCAGGACTCGGCCTGGAACGCGGCGATGATGCCCAGAAGGCCCACCGCGTTGACGAGGCCCATCAGGACCAGCTTGACCAGGAACCCCCAGCCGAGCCCGGACCAGCGTCTGGCGTGCGACTCGGCCGGCGCGGGCGCCTCTTCCGGCAGGGTGGGGCTCTGCAGAGCCGTCATGTCGTCTCCCTCTCGAGGAAAGTGGTGCCCGGGGGCGGGGGTGAAGCGCCCCGCCCCCGGACGGGTGTCAGCCGATCGTCGCCTCGAGGTCGGAGACCATCTTGGTCCACGTGCCCGCCGGGTCGGCGCCCTTGACGATCTGCACCTGGGCGGCGTTCCAGAGGTCCCAGACCGAACCCATCTGCGGGATGTTCGGCATCGGCACACCGTTCTGCGACGACGCCACGAAGCCGGCGATGACGGGGTCGGAGGAGACCTCCTCGGCGAGCTCGGACCAGGCGGGGATGCGCGGGTCGGCCTCGTACAGGGCCTTCTGCGCGTCGTAGGTCGCGAGGTACTTGGTGAGGAACTCCTGCGCGACGAGGGCGTTCTGGCTCTCCGAGGAGATGTAGAAGCCCTGCACGCCGACGAACGGCGACGCGGTCTCGCCGCCGGCAGAGGGGATCGGGTTGACCTTGATCTTCGCGCCCTGCGCGCTCAGCGTCTCGACGGCCCAGGGTCCCTGGATCGTGTAGGCGGCCTTGCCTGAGGCGAAGAGCTCGTTGTTGGTGTCGTAGTCGATCGTGGTCGAGATCTCGCCCGAGCCCTTCTCGCCGTGCTCGCCGAGCCAGGTCGCGAAGGCGGTGCCCGCGTCGCCGCCCATGCCGACCTCGCTCGTGTAGGAGCCCGAGTCGTCCTGGACGAAGACCGGCGCCCCGAAGGAGGTCTGCAGGCCGTACATCGTGTAGGCGTCACCGGTCTGGCCGGCCGTGTTGATGACGAAGGGGCGCTCCGCGCCGGACTCTGTGCCCGCGGCGATCATGTCGTCGAAGGTCGCCGGTGCGTCCTCGCCGACGAGGTCCGTGTTCTGGATGAGCGCGATCGTCTCGAGCGAGTACGGCAGGGCGTAGGTCTGGCCGTCGTAGGTGAAGGCGTCGGTGGCGACCTTCTCGAAGTTCGCGGCCGACTCGCCGAGGTCGACGGTCGAGACGACACCGGCCTGGACGAGGCTGCCGAGCCAGTCGTGCGCACCGATCGTGATGTCGGGACCCTCGCCGGTGGGCACCTGGTTGGTGAAGTCGTTGCGGATGTCCTCGAAGTTCTTCTGGACGAGTTCGATCTTCGCGCCGGTCTCGTCCTCGAAGGTCTTCGCGGCCGCCTCGATCGCCGGCTTGCGGTTCTCGTCGGTCCAGACGGTGAGGGTGACACCGCTGGCGTCGATCGGAGCCTCGGACTCCGCCGGTGCCGGTGTGGTGGTGCCGCTTCCGCCGGCGCAACCGGCGAGCAGGAGGGAGCCCGCCGCCAGTGCGGCGAGGCCGATACCCATCTTGCGCATGGATCTTCCTTCCGGATGTGGTCGATCCGGCGGGCCTCTGGCGAGGTCGCGCCGTCACGACCGGGGTGTGATCGCCGCGGCCGGGTGGCCGCGGCGGCTTTTCTCTCAGTGCGGTCGACGGTGTCCCGTCGTGGGGTGATCGATCATCGATCCCCCCGGGGAGCTGTGTGCGCCACGCGGACGACGGCGACGTCGCCCCCGGGGAGCACCAGCGTGTCCCGGACCTCGGTCTGCGTGAGCAGGTCCGTGCCGGAGGTCGTGAGCGACACCTCGTCGGTGCCGTGGTTGATCGCGACGAGGTAATCCGCCGCCTCCCCGCGCCGGAGGATCGTCTCGACCCCGTCGGGGGTCGCGGGCACGGTGATGCCCGCGTCGGCGTAGACCTCGCGCATGATCGCGCGGAGGCCCTCGGCATCCGGTCGGGTGCTGACGTACCAGCCGACGCCCTCGCCGTGCACGTGACGGGTGACGGCGGCGCGCCCCTCCGCGGGACCGTCGGTGTAGACCGCGCGCACCTCGGCGCCGGTCACCACGAGGTCCTCCTGCCAGACGTCGGCGGCGAAGTGTTCGTCACCGAGGGCGATGCCGGCGACGTCCCCGTGACGCAGCGGCAGGTGCTCCTCTACGCGGACTCCCAGCGCCTCCTGCAGCGGCGAGCCGTACCCGCCGGGGTGGACGGCGTCGTTCTCATCGACGACCGCCGAGAAGAAGGACACGACGAGGGTGCCGCCCTGGGCGACGTAGGCGGTGAGGTTCGCGGCATCCGCTGCGGTCAGCAGGTACTGCGACGGCACGACGACGAGACGGTAGCGCGACAGGTCGTGCCCGGGGAGCGCGAAGTCGACCGTGATGTCGTCGCGCCAGAGCCGCTCGTAGAAGGCGCGGATGCGCTCGTCGTGGCTCACGTCCTCGGAGGGGCGCCACTCGAGGTCCTGCGCCCAGAAGGACTCGAAGTCCCACAGCACCGCGACCTCGGCCTCGACGCGGGAGCCCTGCAGGTCGGTGAGCCGGCCGAGCTTCGCGCCGAGGTCGACGACCTCGCGGAAGATGCGGGACTCGGTGCCGGCGTGGGGGAGCATCGCCGAGTGGAACTTCTCCGCGCCGGAGCGTCCCGCCCGCCACTGGAAGAAGAGGATGCCGTCGGCCCCGCGGCCGAGGTGGCTGAGGGAGTTGCGCGCCATCTCGCCGGGCCGCTTCGCGACGTTGCGCGGCTGCCAGTTGACGGCGGAGGTGGAGTGCTCCATGAGGATCCACGGCTTGCCGCCGCCGACGGATCGGCTGAGGTCGGCGGCGATGGCCAGGCCGATCTCGCCCTCCTCGTCGGCCGCCCACAGGTAGTGGTCGTCCGAGACGACGTCGACCTCGTCGGCCCAGGCCCAGAGGTCGACGCCGTGGTGCTGGTTCGCCATGAAGTTCGTCGTGATGGGCTGGGACGCGTGCGCGCGGATCGCCGCCTTCTCGATGCGGAAGCATTCGCGCAGCATGGCGTCGGTGAACCGCGCCCAGTCGAGTTTCTGCGCCGGGTTGATCGTCGACGGGGCAGCAGCGGGGGCGCCGACGTGGTCCCACTCCTCGTAGTGCTGACCCCAGAAGGCGGTGCCCCAGGCCGCGTTGAGGCCGGCGATCGAGCCGTGGCGCTCCTGCAGCCAGCGTCGCCAGGCGCGGACCGCGTGCGGCGAGAAGTCCTCGCCGACGGGGACGCCGTACTCGTTGTGGATGTGCCAGAGGACGACGGCGGGGTGGTCGCCGTAGCGCTCGGCGAGGGCGCCGGCGATGCGGGCGATTCCGGCCCGATACTCGGGCGCCGAGTGCGACACCATGCCGCGCGCGCCGAAGCCCATCGACACGCCGTCCTTGGTCACGGCGCGGGCGTCGGGGTATTGCGCGAAGAACCACGCCGGGGGAGAGGCGGTGGGCGTGCCGAGGTCCACCGCGATGCCGTTCGCGTGCAGCAGGGCGATCACGTCGTCGAGCCAGCCGAAGTCGAACTCGCCCTCGCGGATCTCGAGGAGGCCCCACGAGAAGATGCCGATGCTGACGAGGTTCACACCGGCCTCACGCATGAGGCGCACGTCCTCGTCCCAGACCTCGCGCGGCCACTGCTCCGGGTTGTAGTCACCGCCGTAGGCGATGCCCTCCAGTCGAGGCCAGGCGGGGCTCGTCATGCTGCGGTGCCATCCTCATCGATCGGGCGGTGTCGCGGTGCCGCGCCCGGGAGGGGACTGGGACCGGTAACAGGTTTCATCGGAGTCTATGCGGATGCCGTGCGTCGCCCCGGCCGTTGTTATCGAACTGTGACCGGTCCCAGGCCGCATCCGGCCACGTGCCGCATCGGGTATAGAGTCAGCGCGTGGTCCTCCCCTCCGAGCGCAGACGTCCCACCATCCGGGACGTCGCAGAGGTCGCCGGCGTCTCGCACGGCACCGTCTCACGCGTCATCAACGGCGGTCGATGGGTGTCGGAGGCGGCTCGTGTCGCCGTCGAGGCGGCGATCCAGGCGACCGGCTACACCGTCAGCCACGCCGCGCGTGCGCTCGCGACCGGCCGGGCGAACTCCGTCGCGTTCCTGCTGACCGAGCCGCAGCACCTGCTGTTCGCGGATCCGACTTTCGCCCTGCTGCTGCGCGGGGCGACCGAGGCGCTCGCGGCGCGCGACATGACCCTGGTCCTCCTCATCGCCGAGCACCCCTCGCAGTACGCGAACATCGAGCGCTACGTCCGCGCCGGTCACGTCGACGGCGTGCTGCTCATCTCGTCGCACGAGTCCAACCCGCTGCTGGCCGCCCTCACCGGCGCGGGGGTGCCCACCGTGTGCACCGGCGTCCCCCTCGGCGACCGCGCACACGTGCCCACGGTCTCGGTCGACGAGGAGGGCTCGGCGCGGGAGATGACCCGTCACCTGCTCGACCGCGGCTACCAGCGGATCGCGATCATCACCGGTCCCGACGACACCCCGGGCGGGCGCTACCGCCTCATCGGGTTCCGGGACGAGATGGGCGAGCGCTTCGACCCCGCCCTCGTCGAGCAGGACGTGTATTCCAGCGAGGCAGGAGAGTCGGCGATGACACGCCTGCTCCAGCGGGCGCCCGACATCGATGCGGTGTTCGCGGCATCCGACATCATGGCGGTCGGCGCGATCGCCGCACTGCGCCGAGCGGGTCGTCGCGTCCCCGAGGACGTCGCAGTGGCGGGATTCGACGACTCCGGGCTCGCTGCGACGACCGACCCGCCCCTCACGACGATGCGGCAGCCGTGGTCGGAGATCTCGCGGCGGATGGTGGAGGTCCTGCTCGGCGTCATCGACGGCGGTGCGGGCGAATCGATCGTGCTGCCCACGACGCTCGTGGCTCGAGCCAGCGCCTGAGCGGCCGTCATGAAGGGCGTCGCCCAGCCCGTCGCCCGTAGAATCTCCAGGTGACTTCCGGCGGCTCCTTCTACATCACCACCCCCATCTACTACCCGAGCGATCTGCCCCACATCGGGCACGGGTACACGTCGGTGGCGGTGGACACCCTCGCGCGCTGGCACCGGCAGGCCGGGGACGACACCTGGATGCTCACCGGCACCGACGAGCACGGCCAGAAGATGCTGCGTGCCGCGACCGCGAACGGCGTCACCCCGCAGGAGTGGGTCGACAAGCTCGTCGAGGAGAGCTGGTTCCCGCTGCTGAAGACCCTCGACGTCGCCAACGACGACTTCATCCGCACGACGCAGCCTCGGCACGAGGAGCGCGTCAAGAAGTTCGTGCAGGCCCTCTACGACAGCGGCTACATCTACGCCGGCGAGTACGAGGCGCTGTACTGCGTGGGCTGCGAGGAGTTCAAGCCCGAGGCCGAGATCGTCGACGGCACCGGCCCCTTCGAGGGGCTCAAGGTGTGCGCCATCCATTCGAAGCCGCTCGAACTCCTGCAGGAGAAGAACTACTTCTTCAAGCTCAGCGAGTTCCAGGACCGCCTGCTCGAGCTCTACAAGACGCAGCCCGACTTCGTGCGCCCGGACTCGGCGCGCAACGAGGTCGTCTCGTTCGTGCGCTCCGGCCTCAAGGACCTGTCGATCTCGCGCTCCGCGTTCGACTGGGGCATCCGCGTGCCGTGGGACGAGTCGCACGTCATCTACGTGTGGGTCGACGCGCTGCTCAACTACGCGACCGCCGTCGGCTACGGCGAGGACCCCGAGGAGTTCGCGCGTCGCTGGCCGGCGTACCACGTCGTGGGCAAGGACATCCTGCGCTTCCACGCCGTCATCTGGCCCGCGATGCTGATGGCCGCCGGCCTCGAGGTTCCGAAGGGCATCTTCGCCCACGGCTGGCTGCTCGTCGGCGGCGAAAAGATGTCGAAGTCGAAGCTCACCGGCATCGCACCGACCGAGATCACCGACGTCTTCGGCTCGGACGCCTACCGGTTCTACTTCCTGTCGGCGATCGCCTTCGGGCAGGACGGGTCCTTCTCGTGGGAGGACCTGTCGGCGCGCTACCAGGCCGAGCTCGCGAACGGTTTCGGCAATCTCGCCTCGCGCACGATCGCGATGATCGGGCGCTACTTCGACGGTGTCGTGCCCACCCCGGGCGCTGCCGCGGAGATCGACCAGCGGGTCCAGCGGACGGTGGCGGATGCCGCGACCGCCGCCGACGCGGCGATGACCGCCTTCCGCCCCGACGAGGCGATCTCGGCGATCTGGACCATCGTCGACGAGCTCAACGGGTACATCACCGAGAACGAGCCGTGGGCGCTCGCGAAGGACGACGCGAACCGCGATCGGCTCTCGACCGTGCTCTACACGGCGGCCGAGGGCCTGCGAGCGCTGGCCGTCCTGCTGTCGCCGGTGATGCCGGCGTCCACCGCGACGCTGTGGGAGGCCCTCGGCGCTCCGGGCGAGCTCGCCGCGCAGCCGCTGCGCGAAGCGGGCACGTGGGGGCAGCTCCCGGCGGGTGCGCGGGTGGGCACGCTCGCGCCGCTGTTCCCGCGCGTCGAGCAGACGGCATGACGACCGACCCGACCGACCCGAGCGGCTACGTCCGCCAGCGCGAGCAGTCCGCACGCGACGTCCGCTGGCCCGACCCGCCCGAGCCGCTGCCCGTCGCCGTCTACGACAATCACGCCCACCTCGAGATCGAGGACGGTGACGAGCCGCGCGGCCTCGACGAGCAGCTGGCCCGCGCGGCCGAGGTCGGGGTGGTCGGGGTGGTCCAGGCCGGCGGCGACATCGAATCGTCGCGCTGGTCGGCGTGGGCCGCGGCATCCCACCCCGCGGTGCTCGCGGCCGTCGCGATCCATCCCAACGAGGCGCCCGCCTACCAGGCCGCCGGCCGCCTCGACGAGGCCATCGCCGTCATCGACGAGCTCGCGGCGCAGCCCCGCGTGCGCGCGGTGGGGGAGACCGGGCTCGACTTCTTTCGCACGGCGGACGACGGCATCCCCGCGCAGGTGACGAGCTTCGAGGCGCACATCGACATCGCGAAGCGTCACGGGATCGCGATGCAGATCCACGATCGCGACGCCCATGCGGCGGTGCTCGAGACACTCGAACGCGTCGGGGCCCCCGAGCGCACCGTCTTCCACTGCTTCTCGGGCGATGCCGAGATGGCGGGGTACTGCGCCGACCGCGGCTACTGGCTGAGTTTCGCGGGGAACGTGACGTTCAAGAACGCGCAGAACCTGCGGGATGCCCTCGCGGTCACGCCCCGCGAGCGGATCCTGGTCGAGACGGATGCGCCCTTCCTCACGCCGACCCCGCACCGGGGGCGCCCCAACGCGCCCTACCTCGTGCCGGTGACGGTGCGGTTCATGGCCGCCGAGCTCGGCATCCCCCTCGAGGAGCTGTGCGCGCAGCTCGCGCAGAACACGCTCGAGGTCTACGGCGCCTTCACGGACTGAGGGATCGCCGCGGACACCGGCGGACGCGTCGTCGACCCCGGGACGAGCTCCCACGGAAGGTCCACGACCCGCGGGCCGTCGTCGAGAAGGGCAGCCGGCAGGGTGTCGAACATCGCCTCGGCCGCGAGGTCCGGCCGGATGCAGACATGTGTCACGCCCAGTCGACGGTTGACGGCGCAGTCGGTGGAGCACAGGGCGACGAGCTGGACGTCGCGGGGGATGACGAGACGCATCTCCTCGAGCTGCAGGTAGACGTCCGGGCCGTCCTCCGCCCCGGCGAAGATCGCGTCGGCGCCGTCGGCGAGGGCGTCGGTGATGAGGCGGGGCAGGGTCCGACGCGAAGCGTCGACCGCGCGGACGAGCGGTTCGCGGCCCCGCACCGAGCTCCAGATCTCGTAGGCGGCCCGTCCGATCTCGTCACGGGGCGCGCCGCCGTCCTCGGTCAGGAACGCGATCCGGCGGGCGCCGGCACGTTCGAGCTCGTCGAGTCCTGCGCGCACCGCGGCGTCGTAGCCGGTGCGGATGCTAAGACCGCGCGAGCCGTCGACGAACTGATCGTCCGCGACGATCGGGATGCCGCGCGCGATGGCGGCGAGCAGCAGTTCGCGGTTGCCGCGGGCATCCGGGACGTACAGGGCGTCGAGGGTCGTGCCGGCGAGGAGGTCGGGGGCGGAGTCCGGCAGCACGGTGACGGTGAACCCGTGCGCCGCCGAGGCCCGCACGAGCGAGGTCAGCTTGCGGGCGCGCTGGAGTTCGTCGCGTCGGTCGCCGTCGAGATCGTCGCCCATGACGAACCCGACCGTCATGGTGCGGCCGCTGCGCAGGGCCGCGGCGTGACGATTGGGGACGTACCCGAGCTCGGTGGCGATCGCCTTGATGCGTTCGCGCGTCTCGGGACGCATGTTGCCGCGGTCGTTGAGCGCCTGACTGATGGCCGCCGTCGACACGCCTGCGGCGCGCGCGATGTCCTTCAGTGTGACGCTCGGGCTCACGCTCGCTCGCCCTCGTCGGGTGACACGCCCTCGCGCGGCTCCGGCAGCACCGTGCGGATCGCCTCGGCCCACTGTGGGCCGGCTCCCGAGGAGGCGAGCGTGTGCCCGCGTGCGATGAGCTGGTGGAGCAGGACTCCCGAGAAGTGCCGCAGCGCGGTCTCGACCTCGGCGGAGTCCCCCCGCCGGCGGGCGCGCGTCAGTTCCTCGTCGAGCACACCGTGCACGAAACCGCGGAGGTCGACGACCGACGGCGACACCTCGTGCACGCGCCGCGCGGCGGCATGCCGCTTCGCGGCGGCCTCGACGATCTCGCGGGCCTGTCCGACGGTCTCGGCCTCGTCGACGGGGGCGTGCAGGCGGATGGTCTCGAGGTCGAGCAGCTCCACACCCGGGAGCAGGGCCACCTCGGGGTCGACGTTGCGCGGCAGGCCGAGGTCGATGATCACCTGGGGGCGGGTGCTGCCGGCGCGCGCGGTCGCGTGCGAGAAGGCGTCCAGGGCGAAGGTGTCGGTCGTCGCCGTGCAGGTGACGACGATGTCCGCCCCCGCAGCCTCGGCGGCGTAGTCGTCGACCCCCACGTGCACGAGGTGCTCGCGGTTGGCGAACTTCTGGCGACCCGAGCGCGAGTGCACGCGGATGTCGACGGCGCCGACGGTACGGAGCGCGGCGAGCGCGGCGGCGGCGTAGCGTCCCGTGCCCACGAGGAGCACGCGTGCGGTCGTCCAGTCCACGCGGGGGCTGACGAGGTCGACGGCCAGGCGCACGAGCGATCGACCGGATTCGCCGAGGCGGGTCGTGTTCTTGACGGCCCGCGAGGTCTCGGTCGCGCGCTGGAAGAGGTGCTCGAGCGGCGCAGTGGTCAATCCCCGTCCGCGGGCGGCCTCGAGCGCACGACGGACCTGGCCGGCGATCTCGTCCTCGCCGACGGCGACGGAATCCAGGCCCGACGCGACGGTGAACAGGTGGTGGGCGACCTGGTTGCCGTGGGCGAAGTCGACGTTCTCGCGCAGCGACCGATAGTCCATGTCGGCCGCACCGGCGATGGCTTCCATCGCGGCATCCATCGCGGGGACGGGGGAGGCGAGGTCGGGTTCCTCGGCGAGATCGAAGTAGGCCTCGAAGCGGTTGCAGGTGGCGAGGACCACGGCGCCGCGGATCGAGTCGTGGACCACGGACAGACGCTCGGCGAGGTCGTCTCCGACCGTCGACAGCCGCTCGAGCGAATCGAACGGCGTGGAGCGCTGATGAGCGGTCAGGCAGACGAGCACGGTGCGGAGAACCCCCTTGGATCACGATTAGTATATCGATTAACCGATTCGAGGAGTCCATCATTCCCGGCACCAGCCACCCCCTCATCGCTGCGCGCACCCGCGAGTCCCGCCTCGTCCGCGCGCTCCTGGGCGACCGCCCGCAGACGACCCCCGTCTGGTTCATGCGGCAGGCCGGACGGTCGCTGCCCGAGTACCGCGCACTCCGGTCGCAGGGGTCGATGATCGAGGCCTGTCTGGACCCCGCCCTGGCGAGCGAGATCACGATGCAGCCGGTCCGACGCCACGGTGTCGACGCGGCGATCTTCTTCAGCGACATCATCATCCCGCTGGCGCTCATCGGCATCGACGTGGAGATCGCCGCCGGGCGCGGTCCGGTCTTCTCGCAGCCGCTGCGCACCCCCGCCGACATCGCGCGGGCCGTCGCGATCGATCCCGCCCTCGTCACCGAGCGCGGCGAGGCGATCGCGGATGCCGTCGGTCGCACGACGGCGATGCTCGCCGACCTCTCCGAGGAGCGCGGGGAGCCGCTGCCCCTGATCGGGTTCGCCGGCGCACCGTTCACCCTGGCGGCGTACCTCGTCGAGGGCGGCCCGTCGAAGGATCACCTCGCCGCCCGGCGTCTCATCCACGAGGACCCCTCCGCCTGGCACGACCTGACGATGTGGCTCGCCGAGGTCACCGGACGCTTCCTCGCCCTGCAGATCGAGGCAGGCGCCAGCGCCGGCCAGCTGTTCGACTCGTGGGCGGGCGGCCTGAACCCCGACGACTACCGCGCGGCGGTGCTCCCGGCATCCGTCGCGGCGCTCGATCACGCCCGCTCCCTGCCGCTGCCGGACGGCGTCGACCGACTGCCCCTCGTGCATTTCGGGGTCGGGACGGGCGAGATCCTCGCCGACATGGCGACCCCCGACATCGATGCGCTGGGCGTGGATTACCGCGTTCGCCTCGACGACGCGCGCCGCCGGATCGGCCGCGATCTGACATTGCAGGGCAACCTCGACCCCGCGCTGCTGTTCGCGCCCGAGCCGGTGCGGACCGCGGGTGTGCACCGCGTGCTCGAGGCGGGTCTCGCCGCCCGCGCGCACGTCTTCAACCTCGGACACGGCGTGCCGATGGAAGCCGACCCCGACGCGATCTCGGCGGTGGTCCGGACGGTCCACGATTGGCGGGCGCCGTGACCGGTGCCTTGCGCAGCCACGACGTCGTCATCGTCGGCGGCGGTGTCGCCGCACTGACCGCCGCGTGGGAACTCGCCCGCGCCGGGCGGGACGTCGTCGTACTCGACGCCGATGACGCGGTCGGCGGGATGCTGCGCCGCGGCACCGTCGCCGGTGTCGAGCTCGACCTCGGGGCCGAGTCCTTCGCCACCCGCACGACCGGCGTCGCCGACCTCGTCGCCGACGCGCGCCTGGCGGTCCAGCTCGTCGAGCCGCGCGCCGGAGGTGCGCACGTCGCCTTCCGCCGAGGTCTGGGCCGTACCGGACGCGCTCCGCTCCCGCGGCGCGCGCTCATCGGGATGCCGGCGGACCCGACGGCGGCCGACGTGGCCCGTGTGCTCGGCCGCGCCGGCGCCCGTCGCGCCGCGCAGGAACGAGACCTGCCCGTCGACCCGGCGGTCTTCGAGGGACCGGAGCCGACGCTCGCAGAGCTCGCGACGGCGCGGTTCGGCGCAGCCGTCACGGCCCGCCTCGTCGAACCCCTCTGCGCGAGCGTCTATTCGCAGCCCGCCGATGCGGTCACCCTCTCGTCGCTCCATCCCGCTCTGTGGCAGAGCTTCCAGCAGCTCGGGTCACTGACCGCGGCCGTCGATGCCCTCGCGCCGCAGGCGCGCGCAGGCTCCGCCGTCCGCGGCGTCGAGGGGGGATTGTGGCGGCTGGCGTCGGAGCTGGAGATCGCCGCGCTGCGCGCGGGCGCCGTCATCCGCACCGGTGCGCACGTGAACGAGATCCGGGACGCCCCCGCGCAGGCCGAGATCGTGCTGGACGGCGAGACCCTCATCGCGCGCGAGGTGGTGCTCGCGACCGGGCCGTCGTCCGCCGCCCGTCTGCTCGGCGTCGCCGCGCCCGCGACCGCGCCCGTGCATCTCGTCGTCGCCGAGATCGTGTCGGCGGCGCTCGACCCGTACCCGGTCGGGTCCGGCGTCATCGCCGCCCCCGACGTGCCGACGGCCGCCAAGGCCCTCACCCACGTCGACGCGAAGTGGGAGTGGGCCGCCACGGCGCTCCCCGCCGGTGTGCACGTCGTGCGTCTGTCGGCCCGCGACGCCGCCGAGGGCGGACTCGAGACACCGGCCGGTGTCGCCGCCGCCGTCCGCACGCTGACCGGTGTCGCCGTCACCGCCGCCGATGTGCGGGGGGTCACTCCGGTGGTCTGGTCGGACGCCGTCGTCACCCCCGAGGTGCGTTCCGCCGTCACGGCCGCCGCGGCGACCCGCGGCATCCGACTCCTCGGAGCCGTCGCCGCCGGCACCGGGCTCGCGTCGGTCATCCCTCACGCCCGCGCCGTCGCGGCGGAAATGCTGTCCCACCCCACCCCCTCCGAAGGAGTACGTCATGTCCGCTGACGATCTGTCAGCCCCCGGCCTCGGCTACACGCTCTTCGCGATCCTCGCCGGCCCGCGTCCGCGGGGCGCCGCTGCGAGCGCGGACCTCGACGCGCTGCGGGCGGTCGTCGACGCCTTGCCGGCCGACGTGACCCTCCGCGGGTTCTACGACGTCACCGGGATGCGCGCCGAGGCCGATCTGATGGTCTGGCTCCACGGCGAAGACCCGGCAGCGCTCCAGAAGGCGCTCCGTGAGCTCCGCCGCACGCCGGTGCTCGCCGCCTTCACGAACGTCTGGAGCGCGATGGGGGTGCACCGTGAGGCGGAGTTCAACAAGCGTCACGTGCCGGGCTACCTCCGCGGTGAGCACGCGCGCGGGTGGCTCTGCCTCTACCCCTTCGTCCGGAGCTACGAGTGGTATCTGCTGCCCGAGGAGGAGCGCTCCCGCATGCTGGCGGAGCACGGCCGCAAGGGGGCCGCGTTCCGCGACGTCGTCGCCAACACCGTCTCGACCTTCGGCTTGAGCGACTACGAGTGGCTCCTGCCGCTGGAGAGCGATGACCCGATCAGCCTCGTCGACATGATGCGGGAGCTGCGTGCCACCGACGCCCGGCGTCACGTGCGCGAAGAGGTGCCGTTCTACACCGGGCGGCGCGTGGAGATCGACGAGTTGGCGGAGGTGCTGTCGTGAGTGCGCAGAACATCGGATCCCACGGCGCGGAGTTCCGCCCGAAGCCGCCGCGCGCGTCGGGTGTGGTCGTCGCCGACGGGTGCGTCATCCCGAACGCGACCGAGGGGACGTGCGCCGGAGAGCCGCACGCCACGACGCCGGTGGCGTACGACGGCATCCTCCTGCTCGGCTTCGGCGGCCCCGAAGGCCAGGACGACGTCATCCCGTTCCTGCGCAACGTGACCGCGGGCCGCGGCATCCCCGACGAGCGCCTCGAAGAGGTCGCGCACCACTACCGCCACTTCGGCGGGGTGTCGCCCATCAACGAGCACAACCGCGAGCTCAAGGCCGCCCTGGATGCCGAGCTCGCCGCGCGCGGACTCGACCTGCCGGTGTACTGGGGCAACCGCAACTGGATGCCGTACGTCACCGATGCGCTCCAGACCGCCCACGCCGACGGGCGCACGAAGCTCCTCGCGATCGCCACGAGCGCGTACAGCTCGTACTCGTCGTGCCGCCAGTACCGCGAGGACCTCGCCGACGCGGTCGAGGCGACGGGACTGCAGACGGGCGTGCAGATCGACAAGGTCCGCCAGTTCTTCGACCACCCCGGCTTCGTCGCGCCCTTCGTCGACGGCATCCGCGCCGGGATCGCCGAGCTCGCCGAGCGTGGTGTCACCGACCTCGCCAATGAAGTCGAGATCCTCTTCTCCACCCACTCGATCCCGACCTCCGACGCCGACCGGTCCGGACCACCCGAGCGCGGCTTCGGCCCCGGCGGCGCCTACGTCGCCCAGCACCTCGCCGTCGGTGAGGAGATCATCTCGCGCCTCGGGTTCCCCGGCGCCTGGCAGCTCGTCTTCCAGAGCCGCTCCGGCCCGCCGCAGGTGCCGTGGCTCGAGCCCGACATCAACGACGCGATGCAGGAGCTGCCGGGCCGGGGTCGCAAAGCCGTCCTCATCGTGCCGCTCGGCTTCGTCAGCGACCACATGGAGGTCATGTGGGACCTCGACACCGAGGCGATGGAGACCGCCGAGGAGCTCGGGCTCATCGCCGTCCGCACCGCCACGCCCAGCACGCACCCCGACTACGTCGCCGGTCTCGTCGACCTCGTCGAAGAACGGCTGAAGGGCACCCCCGCCGCCGACCGCCCCGCCGTCACCGAGCTCGGGCCCTGGTACGACGTGTGCCGACCCGGATGCTGCGAGAACACACGGCTCGGCTTCCAGCCGGCGCTGTCGGGCGTGGCGCCGTGACCGGGACCCTGCGCCTCGGCACCCGTGCGAGCCTGCTGGCGACGACCCAGTCGCAGCACGTGGCGGATGCGGTGGCCGCGGCATCCGGTCGGAGTGTCGAACTCGTGCCCATCACGAGCGAGGGCGACGTCCTCACCGGACCGCTCGCGCAGATGGGCGGCACCGGCGTGTTCGCGACGGCCCTGCGTGACGCCCTGCTTCGCGGCGAGTGCGACTTCCTCGTGCACTCGATGAAGGACCTGCCGACCGCCCCGTACCCGGGCATCGTCGTCGGTGCCGTGCCGGTGCGCGCGTCGCGGCGCGACATCCTGCACTCCCGCGACGGGCTCGACCTCGACGAGCTCCCCGCGGGAGCCCGCATCGGCACGGGTTCGCCCCGCCGCGTGGCGCAGGTGCGGGCACGCCGCCCCGACCTCGTCGTCGACGGCATCCGCGGCAACGTGGACAGCCGGCTCCGCAAGGTCGCCGACGGGCAGTACGACGCGATCGTCCTCGCCGAGGCGGGGCTTCGCCGCATCGGCCGGGACGCCGCCATCACCCAGGTGCTCGACTGGCCGACCTCCGCAGCCCAGGGCGCGCTCGCCGTCGAGGTCCGTGACGGCGACACCGCCGTCGCCGAGGCGGTCGCGCTCATCGAGGACGGCCCGACCGCGCACGCCGCGCATCTGGAGCGCGCCGTCCTGCGTCGCCTCGAGGCCGGGTGCGCCGCGCCCGTCGCGATCGACGCCGTGCACCTCGGCGATGTCGTGACGCTCGTGGCCCACGTGTACGCCGAGGACGGTTCGCGCTCGGTCGTCGCCGAGCGCCGCCTCGACCCGCACGCCGACCTCGACGCCGTCGCGGCGGAGGTCGTCGCCGAGCTCCTCGAGGGCGGTGCCGCCGACCTCGCCGATCTGGCGGGCACCTCCCGATGAGCGGGGGAGGCCTGCGCGGCACCCGCGTGCTCGTCCCGCGCGGCGGTGCCTGGGGGCGGCGGGTCGCCGCAGAGCTGCACGCCCGCGGCGCCCGCGCCGTCGTCGCTCCGCTCATCTCCTCCGCTCCGCCCCGTGACACCGCCGCGCGGGATCGCGCCTTCGCGGCTCTGTCCGGCGGCGCCTACGCCTGGCTGTTCGTGACGAGCGCCGCGAGCGTCGAGCAGCTGCGGCAGCGGGGGGTCCGGGTCCCCGAGACCACCCGGATCGCTGCGGTCGGCCGCGCTACCGCGCGCGCCGTCGCCGAGGCCGGGTGGGAGGTCGATTTCGTCCCCGCCGGGACGTCCTCCGCCGCCGCCCTGGCCTCGCAGTGGTGCGCCGACCGCCTGCCCGCGGCCACGGGCCGCTCGCTCGTCGTGCGCAGCGACCTCGCCCAGGCCGTCGTGAGCGACGAGCTCGAGGTGCGCGGCTTCGCCGTCGATGTCTGCGTCGCCTACCGGACCGTCGGCGTGGACCTGGAGCCGGAGGTCGCAGGCGCTCTCCGCTCCGGCGAGATCGACATCGTGCTGCTGACCTCGCTCAGCGTCGGCCGGGAGCTGCGCCGGCAGGTGGGGCGCCTCCCGGCATCCACTCTCGTCGCCTCCATCGGACCGGGGACGACGCGCGACGCCGCCGTCCTCGGATTCACCGTCGGCCGCACCGCCCAGACCCAGAGCATCGACGCGCTGATCGCCGAGCTCGACGCCCACCTCCCCGTCAAGGAGTCGTCATGACCTCGTTCCCCACCCGTCGCCTGCGCCGTCTGCGCGGCACCCCTGCGTTGCGGCGCCTCGCCGCCGAACACCACCTCGTGCCCTCGCAGCTCGTGCTGCCGGTGTTCGTGAAGGAGGGCATCTCCGAAGCTCAGCCGATCGCGAGCATGCCCGGGGTGTCGCAGCATCCGCTCGATGCCGTCGCCGACGTCGTCGATGACGCCGCCGCGGCGGGCATCGGCGGGATCATGCTCTTCGGCGTGCCCGCCGTCCGCGACGCGGTCGGCAGCGGCGCGACCGATCCGGGCGGCATCCTCAACCGGGCGATCGCCGTCGCGTCGCGTGCCGCCGCCGGCCGCCTGACGGTGCAGGCCGACCTGTGCCTCGACGAGTTCACCGACCACGGGCACTGCGGCCTGCTCGCCGCCGACGGCTCGGTCGACAACGACGCGACCCTCGAGGTCTACGCCGAGATGGGCGTCGCGCAGGCGCGCGCCGGCGCCGACGTCCTCGGCCTCTCGGGGATGATGGACGGCCAGGTCGCCGCGGTCCGTGCCGGACTGGATGCCGCGGGCTTCGCGCACGTCGCGATCCTCGCCTACTCCGCGAAGTACGCCTCGGCCTTCTACGGTCCGTTCCGCGACGCCGTCGAGTCGACCCTGCAGGGCGATCGCCGGACCTACCAGATGGATCCCGCCAACGCCCGCGAGGGCATCGAGGAAGCCCTCGTCGACATCGCCGAGGGCGCCGACGTCGTCATGGTCAAGCCCGCCATGCCCTACCTCGACGTGCTCGCCCGCGTCTCGGACCGCTCGAACGTGCCGGTCTGGGCCTATCAGGTGTCGGGGGAGTACGCGATGATCGAGCACGCCGCCGCCGCCGGACTCATCGACCGCGAGCGCGCGATCGGCGAGAGCCTCGTCGGCATCCGCCGCGCCGGCGCCGACGTCATCCTCACCTACTGGGCCGTCGAGGTCGCGCACTGGCTGCGTGCCGGGAAGGAACTCGCATGAGCCGTAATCAGGAGCTGTTCGACCGCGCCCGCGGAGTGATCCCCGGCGGTGTCGACTCGCCCGTCCGCGCCTACGGTTCCGTCGGCGGCACGCCCCGGTTCATGGTGTCGGCGCAGGGTGCCTACGTGACGGATGCCGATGGCCGCGACTACGTCGACCTCGTCGCCAGCTGGGGCCCCGCCCTGCTCGGCCACTCGCACCCCGCCGTGATCGAGGCGGTCGTCGAGGCCGCTCGCCGCGGTCTCTCGTTCGGCGCGCCGACGGCGGCTGAGACAGAACTCGCCGAGGAGATCCGTTCGCGCGTTCCTGCCGCCGAGAAGATCCGCCTCGTCTCGACCGGTACCGAGGCGACGATGACGGCGATCCGCCTCGCCCGCGCGGCGACCGGCCGCGACCTGCTCGTCAAGTTCGCCGGTCACTACCACGGTCACTCCGACGGCCTCCTCGCGCAGGCCGGCTCGGGGCTGGCGACCCTCGCGCTGCCCGGGTCGGCGGGGGTCCCCGCACCGATCGCGGCGCAGACCCTCGTCATCGGCTACAACGACCGTGCCGCGGTGGAGGAGGTGTTCCGCGCTCACGAGGGCCGGATCGCCGCGATCATCACCGAGGCCGCCGGCGCGAACATGGGCGTCGTCCCGCCGGCACCGGGCTTCACGGCCTTCCTGTCCGACATCGCGCACCGGAACGGCGCGCTCGTGATCAGCGACGAGGTGCTCACCGGCTTCCGCTCCTCGCGTTCGGGCTACGCCGGTGTCCTGGATGCCGCGGGCGAGCACGTCGTCCCCCACCTCATCGCCTTCGGCAAGGTCATCGGCGGCGGTCTCCCCGTCGCCGCGGTCGCCGGCCGCGCCGACATCATGGACCTCCTCGCCCCGACCGGTCCCGTCTATCAGGCCGGCACCCTGTCGGGGAACCCGGTCGCCGTCGCCGCGGGCCTTGCGACCCTCACGCACGCCGACGAGGCGGTCTACCGCACACTCGACTCCGTCGCGCACACCGTCGCGGACGCGGCATCCGCTGCCCTGACCGATGCCGGTGTGCCGCACGTCGTGCAGTGGGCGGGGACCCTGTTCAGCATCTTCTTCGGCGAGTCCGTCGTGAACGGCGTGCCCGACTACGCGACCGCCACCTCGCAGGATGCCGACGCGTACGGCCGCTTCTTCCACGCGATGCTCGAGGGCGGGGTGTCGCTGCCGCCGTCGGCGTTCGAGGCCTGGTTCGTCACGGCCGCGCACGATGAGGCCGCGATCGCGCGGATCGTCGACGCGCTTCCCGCCGCCGCGCGGGCAGCGGCCGGCTGAGCAGTCGACGGCTAGGGTGAGCGGCATGCCTCGTCGCTCGCTGCTCGCTCTGCTCGCGGCCGTCCTGGGGATCGCGCTCTCGGGGTGCGCGACCGCGGCCTCGGCCACGCCCGACGAGATCGCCGAGCGGGTTTCGCACCTCGGCGTCGATCCCGCGCTCGTGGTGACGACGAGCATCGAGGGATACGATCTGGCCCCGCAGTCCGTGAACGAGACGGACGACCGCGGCGTGACCGCGACGTGGGCGAAGCCGGGCGGCGACATCATCACCGTGCGCACACAGCCGGGGGAGATGGATGCCGCCGGCTGCGCCGACCTGCAGATGTGGGGTGGCGGTGACGCGACGTGCGCCCTAGACGGTACGACGTGGCGCCGATCGGCCGGGGGGATCGACGAGTACGCCGTCGTGGAAGACGGCCGGACGGTGCTGATCATCGGAGGCGACGGTTTCGGCGCCCCGTCGGAGGACCTCAGGGAGGCAGCCGCGGGCGTGCGGACCCCCACCGTCGCGGAGATCGATCTCATGTTCGCCGAGCTCCAGAGGCGGAGCGAGCGCGGCGGCCCGGTCGAACGCGGCGACCTCCCCGAGGACGGGGACGGGGCCCCCATCGACCCGGGCGGCGAGGGCGGCTGAGGGCGGGGGAGGGCGGGTACGGCGGCGGATGCACGACGCGTCGCTCGGACACCGTCTCACCCGCCCCACGAGGTCACTTCCGCCCCGTCGGTCGTGCATCCGTCACCCCGACGGATCCCGAGTGCCCGGCAACTAGGCTGGAACCCATGCCCGTCACCCTCCTCGGCGCCGCCGAGATCCGTTTGCTCGCCGCCGACCTCGACGTCACTCCGACCAAGAAGCTCGGGCAGAACTTCGTCGTCGACGCGAACACCGTGCGCAAGATCGTGAACGCCGCGCGGGTCACGTCCGCCGACCGCGTGGTCGAGGTCGGGCCCGGCCTCGGCTCGCTCACCCTGGCGATCCTCGAGACCGGCGCGCCCGTCACCGCCGTCGAGATCGACCACCGCCTGGCCGAGCGCCTGCCGGCGACCGCCGCCGCCCACGGTGTGCCGGACGGCGCCCTGACCGTGATCGCGCAGGACGCTCTGCGCGTGACGGAGCTCCCGGGCGACCCCGACGTCCTGGTCGCCAATCTGCCCTACAACGTCAGTGTGCCGGTGCTCCTGCACTTCATGGAGCACTTCCCGTCGATCCAGCGCGGCGTCGTCATGGTCCAGGCCGAGGTCGGCGAGCGGCTGGCCGCGCCGTCGGGTTCGAAGGTGTACGGCGCTCCCAGCGTCAAGGCCGCGTGGTACGGCACGTGGCGCCTCGCGGGCACGGTGTCGCGCCAGGTCTTCTGGCCGGTGCCGAACGTCGACAGCGTGCTCGTCGGGTTCGAGCGCGACAGCGATCCTCGCGGCACCGAGGAGGAGCGACTGCGCACCTTCGCCATCGTCGACGCGGCGTTTCAGCAGCGCCGCAAGATGCTCCGCCAGGCGCTCTCCGGTGTCCTGGGCGGCTCGTCCGCGTCGGCGACCGAGGTGCTCGAGCGCGCCGGCGTCGCCCCGACCGCCCGCGGCGAGGACCTGACGATCGCGGACTACGTCCGCATCGCCCGCGCCTGACGCCGCGGTATCCGACCGCACGCGGGGTACACGCACGCAAGCTTCGTGAGGAGATGGCGGCTCGAGAGGAGCGGATGCCGCGCCTCGGCCCCCGGCATCCGTCATCTCCTCGCGAACCGACGCGTCCGCGCACTGTTTCCGATGACTTCGCGCGTCATTCACCCCGTGTTCCCGAAACATGCCGGTAACATTTCGGGGCAAGGCAGGGACACCCGAGTCCCCGCACCGACGGAAGAAGTGACCATGCGCCGCGCCGAGCATCCGGCCGCCGAACGGATCCTGCTCCACCTCAGCGACACGCACCTGCGCGGTCCCGGCCCTCGCCTATTCGACAGCGTCGACGGCGAAGCCTCGCTCTCCGCGACCCTCGAGGCCATCGAGTCCAGCGGCATCGCCCCCGATGCCGTCGTCTTCACCGGCGACCTCGTCGACCTCGGTGAGGCCGCTGCCTACGACGCGATCCGCGCGCTCGTCGAGCCGTTCGCCGAGCAAATCGGTGCGCGGCTGCTCTGGGTCATGGGCAACCATGACGACCGCGGCGCGTTCCGCTCACGCCTGCTCGACGAGACCCCTGACGACCCGACGGCGCCCTACGACCGCGTCGACGAGCTCGACGGCCTGCGCATCGTGACGCTCGACACGAGCGTGCCCGGGAAGCACCACGGCGAGCTCTCGGACGCGCAGCTGCGCTGGCTCGCGGATGTCCTGACCACCCCCGCACCGCTCGGCACCGTGCTGGCCATGCATCACCCGCCGGTGCCCAGCGTCCTGCCGCTGGCGGCGAGCGTCGAGCTGCGCGACCAGCGCCGCCTCGCCGACGTCGTCCGCGGGACGGACGTGCGCGCGATCATCGCCGGTCACCTGCACTACTCGACCTTCGCGACCTTCGCGGGCATCCCCGTCTCGGTCGCCTCATCGACCTGCTACGCCCAGGACCTCACGGTCCCCGTCGGCGGCACGCGGCCGCAGGACGCCGGTCAGGCGTACAACATGGTCCACGTCTACGACGACACGGTCGTCCACTCCGTGGTCCCGATCGACGTCTCCGCGCCGCTGGAGTACATCGACCCCGACGAGGCTCAGCGCCGTCTGCGTGCGGCGGGCGTGACCGGTTCGGTCACGCGTGCAGCTCGACCGGGCGTGCCGGCGCTGCACTGACGGCCGGGTCCTCCCACGGCGCGCGCACCGGGAAGAGCCGTTCGAGGAGCCCGGTCACCGCGCGTACGCGCACCGGTTCGGGGACCTCGTGGTCGCCGCCGTCGTTGAGGCAGAACATGTCGACGTCGCCGCGCTCCGCGAGCTTCTCCATCCGGCGCAGCGACGCGGCCTGCGTGGTCTGGAAGTACCGCACACGCGGCGCCGTCGAGGCGATCGCACGACCGGTGAACTGCGCGTAGTAGTGGTACAGGCAGTTGGTCACACTGACGTCGGTAGCCGAGCGGAAGCGGGATGCCGCGGTGCGCCGGATCTCCTCGGGGAACTCCCGCTCGAGCTCGAACATCACCGAGCGGCGCAGCGGAGCGGCGCAGTGCTCAAGGTCGCGGACGATCGTGCGGCCGAAGCGCTCGCGCAGCAGCTCGCGGTTCAGGCGCAGCGCGTTGTCGTGCCCGCTGCGAGCGACGCGTCGCGGGCCGGTGCCGATGCGGATGTCGCACTCGACGAACGACGAGACGCCGGCGGGGGAGAAGAACAGCTCCGGTGAGAGCGGACGCCCGAAGAACATGTCGTCGTTGGAGTAGAGGAAGTGCTCCGACAACCCCTCGATGCGATGCAGCTGGGCTTCGACCGCGTGCGAGTTGTGCGTCGGGAGGACGGACGGGTCCTCGAAGAACTCCTCGCTGCGCACGATGGTGACCTTCGGGTGGTCGAGCAGCCACGCGGGGGCGGGGGAGTCGGTCGCGATGAAGATGCGGCGCACCCACGGCGCGTACATGTGCACGCTGCGCAGCGCGTACCGGAGCTCGTCGACGTGGCGGTAGCGTGCCGGACCGTCGTCGCCGTCGCCGACGACGTACTCCGACAGCTGGGCGGCGCGCTGACGCTGGAACTCGGATGACGAGCCGTCGACCCAGGAGAAGACCATGTCGATCTCGTGGGTGACCTCGCCCGGGTGAGGATCGAACATCCCCGCGAGGGTCTGCCAGGTGCGGCCGTAGCGCAGGGTGGTCGCAGGCTCGACGTCTTCTGCGGCGAACGCGCGCCGCGTCAGGTCGTTCGCGTGCGGTGCCTCGACCAGCTCCTCGCCGAACCGCCAGAACTCGATGCGCACGCCGTACCCCGCGCCGTACCGCAGGTCACCGGCCGCACGCGGACGGAACACCCGCACCGATGCGGGTCCCGACGCGCGCAGACGCAGCTCGCCGAACGGCACCGGCGTGCCGCCCTTGGCCTTCGCATAGAGCGGCTCGGTGACGGCCCGATCGGACAGTGCCGCGAGCGCACGGCCGCGGTACGCGAGGTCCACAACCAGGCCCGGGACGGAGCCGGAGTGCCGGATGAGGAGATGAGGGATGCCGGCATCGGCGAGCGTGTCGGCGATCAGCAGCAGGTCGGCGATGCGGGCCTGCTCAGGAGTGGTGTCGTCATGGCGCAGGTGCAGCATGCCTCCGATGAGGACGATGTCCTCGCGTTCGAGAAGGGCGGTCCAGGATCCACCCTCGGACGGCAGTGCAGTCAATCGCGCCATATGTTCTCCCTCAATGTGTGTCGTCGATCGGGCAAGACTAGGTGTCGGTCGTTTCGCCGACGTTTCGGGTGCCCGTGATCGCTAGCCTGGGGGGATGACCGATTTCGCGGACCGTTTCCCTCCGTCGCGCAATGGCGACACCCACCGCCCCTATCAGGCGGCGTCCTCCCGCTACGATGCGGGGGCCTTCCGCCAGGTCGGCTCGAGCGGCCTGTATCTGCCGGCGATCTCGCTGGGACTCTGGTGGAACTTCGGGGACAACATCCCCTTCGACAACCAGCGTACTCTGCTCCGCCACGCATTCGACCGGGGCGTCACGCACTTCGACCTGGCCAACAACTACGGCCCGCCGTTCGGGTCGGCCGAGACGAACTTCGGCCGCATGATGCGCGAGGACTTCGCGCCCTATCGCGACGAGATCCTCATCTCGTCGAAGGCCGGGTACGACATGTGGCCCGGCCCCTACGGAAACAACGGATCGCGTAAGTACCTCATAGCGAGCGCCGAGCAGTCGCTGAAGCGGATGGGCCTCGACTACGTCGACATCTTCTACTCGCACCGCGCCGACCCGGTGACGCCCATCGAGGAGACCGTCGGTGCCCTCGACACCCTCGTCCGACAGGGTAAGGCGCTGTACGTCGGCATCTCGTCCTACAGCGCGGAGCGCACTGAGGAGGCCGTCGCCGTCGCGAAGGACCTCGGCACCCCGCTCGTCATCCACCAGCCCTCGTACTCGATCCTGAACCGCTGGGTCGAGGACGGCCTGACCGATTCGCTCCGCGCGGCGGGGATGGGTGCGATCGCCTTCACGCCCCTCGCACAGGGCCTGCTGACCGACAAGTACCTCGGCGACGGCACGGCCGACCGGGCGCAGAGCCGCTTCTCGCTCCCCGACGGCCGGCTGAACCAGAAGGCGCTCGACACGCTGCGCGGCCTGAACGACATCGCGCAGCAGCGCGGGCAGACGCTCGCGCAGATGGCGATCCAGTGGATCCTCCGTGACGACGTCGTGACCTCGGCGCTGATCGGCGCATCGCGTCCCGAGCAGCTGGACCAGAACCTCGCTGCGACGGAGGGCGCCCCCTTCGACGACGACGAACTCGCCCGCATCGACGCGCTCTCGGGCGCGATCGATGTCGACCTCTGGGCCGACTCGGCGAACGCGTGAGCCTGAGCCACGACCCCGCCCGGCGCGTGCACGTGCGCGCGCCGGGCAAGCTCAACCTCTTCTTCGACGTGGGCGCGGTGGGGGACGACGGCTACCACGAGGTCGCCTCGGTCTACCAGGCGGTCTCGCTGTTCGAGGACATCTGGGCCTCGCACGACGACGGGTTCCACCTCGCCGTGACGGGCGACGTCGACGTGTCGGGCGTTCCGCTCGATGAGCGCAACCTCGCCCTCGGAGCCGCTCGGCTGGTGACCGAGGCGGTCGGCTGGGAGGGCGGCATCCGTCTGCAGATCCACAAGGGTGTCCCGGTGGCGGGCGGGATGGGCGGGGGATCGGCGGACGCCGCCGCCGCCCTCGTCGCCGTCAACGAGCTGATCGAGGCCGGGCTCTCGACGTCCGAGCTGCACGAGCTGGGCGCGCGACTGGGGGCGGACGTTCCGTTCGCGCTGCTCGGTGGCACCGCGGTCGGCACGGGCCGCGGTGACGAACTCGCCCCCGCCCTCGGCCGTGGCCGCTTCTCGTGGGTGCTGGTCACCGACGGCGACGGGCTGTCGACGCCCGAGGTCTACGGAGCCCTCGACCGGCTGCGCGAGGCCGCCGACATCGCGCCCGGGCGCCTGCTGCCGGAGGTCGACCCGTCTGTGCTGCGCGCACTGCGATCGGGGGATGCCGCGGCCCTGGCCGCCGCCATCCGCAACGATCTTCAGCGCGCCGCCGTCCACCTGCGTCCCTCGCTCGCGGAGGTCCTCGACGCGGGCATGGCCGCCGGTGCGCTCGGGGGTGTGGTGTCGGGGTCGGGTCCGACGGTCGCGTTCCTCGCGTCGGACGACGACCACGCCCGTGCGGTCGCGGCGCAGCTGTCGGATGCCGGCCGCACCGCGCACACGGTCAGCGGACCGGTCGCCGGGACGCGGATCGTCTGACAGGCGTCGGCGGCTCCCCCTAGCCTGGAGGGTATGACCTCACTCGGCGACGCCTTCCACTCCGCTCCGCTCGACGAGACCCTGCGAGCGGCGATCGAGGCGGACGGCCTGCGCATCGACCGCGTCGGTGACGAGGATCGCGCCGCATCCGATCGGTGGACGGATGCCGTCGCCCGCGGCTTCCTGGACGGCGAACGCAACGACGTGCAGCGCGGTGAGGCCTTCGCCCGCAGCCGTTACCGCCGCAAGATCGGCGTCTACGACCCCGCCGCCGTCCAGCCTGACGAGCCCGTGACGACCTTCGCGTCGTGGATCGCCGACCTCACGCTCCCCGGGGGCAACTCGATCCCGATGTGCGCGATCAGCGCGGTCACCGTCGCCCCCACGCACCGTCGCCGCCGTCTGCTCTCGCGCGTGATGGCCGGCGAGCTGCGCACCGCGGTCGCGCAGGGCGCTCCGATCGCGGGTCTGACCGTGAGCGAGTCGGGCATCTACGGCCGCTTCGGCTTCGCGCCCGCTGCGGCGGCCGCGTCGTGGGAGATCCAGACCCGCCGTGCGGGGTGGATCGGCCCGGTCGCCCCCGGCCGGCTCGACTACGTGACCCGGGAGCAGGCGCGGGATGCCGCGACGGCCCTGCACGAGCGCATCCGCCTCACCACGCCGGGCGAGATCTCGATGCCCGGCGGACACTGGGACCGCACCTACGGCACGCGTCCCGACGCCGAGAAGGCCGACCGGCTGCGGGCCGTGCAGTACCGGTCGCCGGAGGGCGAGGTCGACGGCGTCGCGCTCTACTCGGTCAGTGAGAACGACGACGACTGGGCCGCGTCGATCGCGACCGTGCACCAGCTCCTCGCCGTGACGGATGCCGCCTACGCCGGTCTCTGGCGCTTCCTTCTGTCGCTCGATCTCATCGGCGCGGTCCGGGCGAGCGAGCTCTCGGTCGACGAGCCGCTCTGGTGGATGATCGCCGATCAGCGGGCCGCGCGCATCCGGATCGCGGACCACCACTACCTGCGGATCCTCGACGTCCCCACCGTGCTCGCCGCGCGCACCTACGACGTCGACGACGCCGTCGCGCTGGAGGTCGCCGATCCGCTCGGCATAGCCGACGGCACGTTCGTCCTGTCCGCCGGCGAGGAGCCGGGGGTCGACCTCGTCGACGAGGCGCCGCTCGGCGTCCCGCGCGCGAAGCTCGGTGTCGCTGAGCTGTCGGCGATCCTGCTCGGTGGCGTCTCGCCCGTCGCACTCGCCCGTGCGGGGCGCATCCAGACGGACGACCCGCACCGCCTCGCCCGCCTGTTCGCGTCGACCACGACACCGCGTCTGAGCTTCTGGTACTGACCGGGCACCCGTCCCGCGCCGCGTAGCCTGGAGGCGATGGCACATCTTCTCGGGGCCGAGGCCCTGCACCTGGAGTACCCGACCAAGGTCGTCTTCGACGGCGTCTCGCTCGGCGTCGACGAGGGCGACCGCATCGGCATCGTCGGTCGCAACGGCGACGGCAAGTCGAGTCTGATGGCGATGCTCGCCGGGCGGCGCGAGCCGGATGCCGGTCGGGTGACGGTCCGCGGCGGCGTCACGATCGGGGTGCTCGAGCAGACCGATGTGCTGCCCGACGACCTGACGGTCGGGCGCGCGGTCGTGGGCGACGGTCCCGCGCACGAGTGGGCCGGTGACGCGCGGGTGCGGGACGTGATCGCGGGTCTGCTGTCCGACCTCGACTGGGATGCCGCCATCGGCACGCTCTCGGGCGGGCAGCGCCGCCGCGTCGCGCTCGCGCAGCTGCTCGCGGGCGACTGGGACGTGCTCGCCCTCGACGAGCCCACCAACCACCTCGACGTGGAGGGCATCGCCTGGCTGGCGGAGCACCTGAAGCGACGGTGGTCGGCGAGCTCGGGCGCGCTCATGGTCGTGACGCACGACCGGTGGTTCCTCGACGAGGTGTGCACGAAGACCTGGGAGGTGCACGACCGCATCGTCGAGCCCTTCGACGGCGGGTATGCCGCCTACATCCTGCAGCGCGTCGAGCGCGACCGTCAGGCGGCGTCGATCGAGGCCCGCCGCCAAAACCTCGCCCGCAAGGAGCTGGCGTGGCTGCGCCGCGGCGCTCCGGCCCGGACGAGCAAGCCGAAGTTCCGCATCGACGCGGCCAACGAACTCATCGCCGACGTCCCCGAGATCCGCGACCGCGTCTCACTGCAGTCGCTCGCCGTCGCCCGGCTCGGCAAGGACGTGGTCGACCTGCTCGACGCGGGTGTCTCCTACGACGGTCGTGAGGTGCTGCGCGGCGTGGAGTGGCGCATCGCGCCGGGGGAGCGCACCGGCATCCTCGGCGTCAACGGCGCCGGCAAGTCGACCCTTCTGGGGCTCGTGTCGGGCGCGGTGCAGCCCACCGCGGGGCGCGTCAAGCACGGCAAGACCGTCAAGGTCGCGACACTGACGCAGCGGATGGACGAGCTCGACCCGCACCTGGACGAGCCGGTGCGCATCGTCATCTCCGGCTTGCGGACGACGTACACCTTCGGTGCCGGGTCGAAGGCGCAGGAGCTCACCCCGGGGCAGCTGCTCGAGCGGATGGGCTTCTCGTCCGCGCAGCTGTCGACGCCGGTGAAGGACCTCTCGGGCGGTCAGAAGCGGCGCTTGCAGCTGCTGCTGATCCTGCTCGACCAGCCCAACGTCCTCATCCTCGACGAGCCCACGAACGATCTCGACACCGACATGCTCGCCGCGATCGAGGACCTGCTCGATTCGTGGGCGGGCACCCTCATCGTCGTCTCCCACGACCGATACTTCATGGAACGGGTGACCGACCAGCAGTACGCCGTCATGGGCGGCACGCTGCGCCACCTTCCCGGCGGCATCGAGGAGTACCTGCGCCTGCGAGCCGCCCAGCCGCAGGCGACGGGAGCGGCGACCGGTCCGGCGCAGAAGGCGGATGCCGCAGCACCACCGGCATCCGCTCTCGGTGGAGCCGAGCGACGCGCGGCCGAGAAGGAGCTCGCGAGCCTGGAACGGCGGATCGAGAAGCTCGCCGCGCAGATCGGAGCCGCCCGCACAGCTCTCGCCGACCACGATCAGGCGGACTACGTCGGACTGGGCGAGAAGATGCAGCGGATCGGCGCCATGGAAGCCGAGGTCGCCGAAGCCGAGGAGCGCTGGTTCGAGCTGGGCGAGCAGCTCGCCTGATCAGCCAGGCGGCGCCTCCCGTAGGCGCAGGCCGGTCGTGAATTCGCGGGCGCACCCCGTCAGCGGGTCGACGAAGCGCAGCTCGCGCGCGAGCAGCTGGAGCGGTCGCTCGGGGTCGTCCGGGGCCTCGTCGAGGAGGTCCGGGTAGAACCGGTCGCCGAGGATGCCGAGCCCGATCCCGGCGAGGTGGGAGCGGAGCTGGTGCATGCGACCGGTCCGCGGGTGCAGCCGCAGGTGTGCTCGGTCCGCCGTGACCCGGATCGCCTCCACGCGCGTCTCGGCGTTCGGCTCCCGGTCCTCGTGCACGATCGCCCGAAGGCTCCCGCGGGAGCTCGTCAGGTGCGAACGCACGACGAGCGGCAGCTGCGGCATCCCGTCGGCGGGCACGGCGGTGACCGCCTCGTAGACCTTCTCGACGGCCCGGTCGGCGAACAGGGTCTGGTAGGCACCCCGCGTCGCCGGTCGCACGGAGAACATCACGAGACCCGCCGTCGCCCGATCGAGCCGGTGGATGGGGGTGAGGTCGGGGTTGTCGAACCGTTGCCGCAGGCGGACGAGGGCGGAGTTGTGCAGGAATCCGCCGCCGGGGGTGGTCGGCAGGAAGTGCGGCTTGTCGACCACGAGGAGGTCGTCGTCGACGTGGCGCACCGTCACCTCGTAGGGGATGTCCGGCTCGTCGGGCGGTTCCCGGTAGTACCAGATGAAGTCCTCCGCCCCCAGCGGCGTCTCACGCGTCAGTCGGGTGCCGTCGAACGCGACGACCTCGCCCCGGTCGAAGCGGGAGAGCAGGACGGCGGGGTCGATGTGCGCGAATCGACCCGTCACGTAGTCGGCGATCGTCGCCCAGGGCCCCGTGCGCGGCACCCGCAGGCGTGTGGGACCGACCCCGTCGCGGACGGGCAGGGGAGCGCGCATCGCCATCGCGGGTCAGACGTCGAAGCCGAGGCTGAGCTTGCGCAGGAGCGCGGCGAGACGGTCGCGGTCGGCGCGGGAGATCTGGCCGAGCAGTTCCGCCTCCGCGTCGACCAGTCGGGTGATCGCGGCGTCGACGCGGTTGCGACCCTCCTCGGTGAGGGTCACGAGCACCCCGCGGCCGTCCCCGGGGTCGGCTGCCCGCACGACGAGTCGACGGTCGACGAGCCGGTCGATGCGGTTGGTCATCGTGCCGCTGGAGACGAGTGTCTGCTGCAGGAGCTGCTTGGGACTCAGGGTGTAGGGCTCGCCGGCGCGGCGCAGGGCGGAGAGGACGTCCCACTCCCACGGCTCGAGGTCGCTGCGGTGGAACGCCTCGCGCCGCGCACGGTCGAGGTGGCGCGACAGCCGGTCCACCCGCGAGAGGACCTCGAGCGGCGAGAAGTCCAGATCGGGACGTTGCGCGATCCAGGCGCTCACGATCCGGTCGACCTCGTCGTGTTCGGGAGCCATCCCCTCATCATCGCAGAGCGGTTGCGGCGGTCCGCCCGGCGTCGCCCGCCCCCCGCTCGCATGGCAGACTTGACGGGCGGCCGCCCGGACCCCGGAGCGCCGCGGTCCGCCGTGGTGTAATGGCAGCACGACAGCCTTTGGAGCTGTGAAGTCTAGGTTCGAGTCCTGGCGGCGGAGCATGACCGAGAACGCGCTCGACTCCCGCCTCGCCGTCGTCATCCTCGCTGCCGGCCAGGGCACGCGGATGAAGTCCACGCTCCCCAAGGTGCTCCACCGCATCGGCGGACGCCCGCTCGTGGGACACGTCCTCGACACCGCGCGGGATCTCGCTCCCGCCCACGTCGTGGTCGTCGTCCGGCACGAGCGCGACCAGGTGGCCGACGCCGTCCTCGGCGTCGCGCCCGAGGTCGTCGTCGTCGACCAGGACGAGATCCCCGGCACCGGGCGCGCCGTCGAGGTCGCCCTCGGCGCCCTCGCGGGGTTCGACGGCGACCTGCTCGTCCTCAGCGGCGACTGCCCGTTGGCCGATCCGGACACCCTCAGCGCGTTCGTCTCGGAGCACCGCACCGCGCAGGCCGACGCGACGCTCATGACGGCTGTCGTGGACGACCCGATCGGTTACGGCCGCATCATCCGCGAGAGCGACGGCAGTGTCGCCCGCATCGTCGAGCAGAAGGATGCCTCGGCCGACGAGGCCGCCGTCACCGAGGTCAACGCGGGCATGTACGTCTTCGCGGCCGCCGCGCTCCGCGAGCACCTGCCGCAGGTGGGCACCGCGAACGCGCAGAACGAGAAGTACCTCACCGACACCGTCGCGCTGCTGCGCCGGGCGGGGCGGCGGGTCGCGGCATCCGTCGCGAAGGACGCCACGGTCACCTACGGCGTCAACGACCGCGTGCAGCTGTCCGAGGTCGGGCGGCTCCTCAACGCGCGCACGGTGCGCCGGTGGCAGCTGGAGGGCGTCACGGTCCTCGATCCGGCGACCACGTGGATCGACGTGACGGCGACGCTCGCGCGCGACGTCACCGTGCTGCCGAACACGCACATCCTGCGGTCGACGAGCGTCGCGGAGGGGGCGACGATCGGTCCCGACACGAGCCTCGTGGACTGCGAGGTCGGCCGCGGTGCGACCGTGACCCGCACCGACGCGACGCTCGCCGTCATCGGCGCCGAGGCCACCGTCGGCCCGTTCGCCTATGTCCGCCCGGGCACGGAGCTGGGGGAGCGCGGCAAGATCGGCACCTTCGTCGAGACGAAGAACTCCACCATCGGCCGCGGCAGCAAGGTGCCGCACCTGTCCTACGTCGGCGACACGACCATCGGTCGCAACGTGAACCTGGGTGCGGGAGCGATCACCGCCAACTACGACGACATCACCAAGCACCGCACCGAGATCGCCGACGAGGTGCACGCGGGCTCGCACAACGTATTCGTCGCGCCCGTTAGGATCGGTGAGGGCGCGAAGACGGGTGCGGGAGCCGTCATCCGCAAGGATGTCCCGGCCGGCGCCCTCGCCCTCAGCATCGCCCCCCAGCGCAACATCGCCGGGTGGGTCGAGAACAATCGACCGGGGACGGGAGCGGCAGAAGCCGCCGCTCGCGCCCGGTCCGCACAGGAAGCTGGCGATGGGTCGCAAGAAGCAGCACACGGTTGACCTCGACACCGAGCGCGGTATCGCGCCGGGACTGGTGGCCAAGACCAAGAAGCGTCTCGTCGTCGCGTCAGGGCGTTCGCACGAGGAGCTCTCCGCCGATGTCGCCACGGCGCTCGGCACCCAGCTGGTGCCCACCGAGCACCGCACGTTCGCCTCGGGCGAGATCCTCACCCGTTTCGAGGTGTCGATCCGCGGCTGCGACTTCTTCCTGATCCAGAGCTTCGGGCCGCCGGTCAACGAGTGGCTCATGGAGACGCTCATCATGCTGGATGCCGCCAAGCGCGCATCCGCGAAGCGGATCACCGTCGTCGCGCCGTACTTCCCCTACTCGCGTCAGGACAAGAAGGGTCGGGGGCGCGAGCCGATCAGCGCACGCCTGGTCGCCGACCTCTTCAAGACCGCCGGCGCGGACCGGGTCATGAGCGTCGACCTCCACGCCGCGCAGATCCAGGGATTCTTCGACGGTCCCGTCGACCACCTGTTCGCCAAGCCCGTCCTGCTCGAGCACTTCGAGAACACGCTCTCCGCCGCGGACCGCGCCAAGCTGACCGTCGTGTCGCCCGACACCGGCCGCGTCCGGGTTGCCGACACCTGGTCCGACAGCCTCGGCGCGCCGCTCGCGATCATCCACAAGCGCCGCGACCCGAACGTCGCCAACCAGGTCACCGTCAATGAGATCGTCGGTCAGGTCGACGGCCGCGTCTGCCTCCTCGTCGACGACATGATCGACACCGGCGGCACCATCGTGAAGGCGGCTCAAGCGCTGAAGGCCAACGGTGCCGAGCGTGTGATCGTCGCGGCGACCCATGCGATCTTCAGCGATCCGGCCGTCGAGCGGCTGCAGGATCCCTCGATCGACGAGGTCGTCGTCACCGACACCGTGCCGCTGCCGCCCGAGAAGCGGTTCCCCGCTCTCACGATCCTGCCGATCGCGCCGCTCCTGGCCCGTGCGATCCGCGAGGTCTTCGAGGACGGCTCGGTGACGAGCATGTTCGACGGCGCCGCCTGAGTTCTCTCGCGCCCGACGGGCTCTCCTCGCAGGAGATCCATAGACTTCTGAAAGGATCGCCCTGTCAGCGACGGCTTTCCTGGAGTCATCGCCCTGCGCCCCGACCGGGCGGGCACGACAGAAGGAGGACCTCTGATGATCCGCACCACCGCCGTACCCCGACCGATCCGCGTCGGCGCCGCCGCCGCCTCCGTTGCGGGGCTCGCCCTGCTCGCCGGGTGTGCCGGCCAGACGACGACCGGGAGCGGCACCTCGTCGCAGCCGTCGGCGGACGCCGGCAGCGGCTCGTCCTCCGGGACGTACACGGACGGCACCTACACGGCCGAGGGTTCCTACCAGACCCCCGAGACCGTTGAAACGATCAGCGTCACGCTGACGCTGGAGTCGAACGTCGTCACGGCCGTCGAGGTGACCGGCGACCCGCAGGCGCGCGAGAGCGAGCAGTATCAGAGCGAGTTCATCGGCGGCATCCAGGACGAGGTCGTCGGCAAGAATCTCGACGACCTGTCCGTCGACCGGGTGGGTGGGTCCTCCCTCACCAGCGGCGGTTTCAACGCAGCGGTCGCCGAGATCCGGACCGAAGCCGCGTCATGATCGCGGCCGGCCCGCTCGTCCACGCGTGGACGTTCGAGGCGATCGGCACCGTGTGGCGGATCGACACCGCCGAGCCCCTGGATGATGGCGTCCGTGACGAGATCGCGGACGCCATCGCCGTGTTCGACGACGAGTGGTCGCGGTTCCGTCCGGATTCGCTCGTCGCGAGGCTGGGGGAGCGCGGCGGCGTGGTCACCGCGCCCGCCGACACCTCCGCGATGCTGTCCGCTTACGACGCGCTCGACACCGCGACGCACGGCGCCGTGAACCCGCTCGTCGGCGAGAGTCTCGCCCGCCGCGGGTACGACGCGGCGTACTCGCTGATCGATCGCGGCGCCGTCGCCGCACCGCGGGACTGGCGGACGCTCGTGACCTGGTCGGATGAGACCCTTCGCGTCACCGAGCCCGCCCTGATCGACGTGGGTGCCCTCGGGAAGGGCCGCCTCGTCGATCTCGTCCTGGCGCGTGTGCCCGCGGGTCCTGCCGTCGTGGACGCCGGCGGTGACATCGCGGTGCGCGGCATCACCCAGCGGATCGCCCTGGAGCACCCCTACGACACGTCCCGCGCCATCGGGGTCTGGCGGGTGACGGATGCCGCGCTCTGCGCCTCCGCCGTCAACCGGCGCGCGTGGGGCGATGGTCTCCACCACGTCCTCGACGCCCGCACCGGTGAGCCGGTACGCCGATACGCGGCGACGTGGGCGGTGGCGCCCGACGCCATGACCGCGGATGCGGTCGCGACCGCGTTGTTCTTCGACGGCGGCCCGCAGTTGGCAGCAGAATGGGGAGTCGCCTGGGTGCGCATGCGCACCGACGGCTCCGTCGAATGGTCCCCTCGATGCGAAGCGGAGTTGTTCTCGTGATCTCGTCCCTCAGTGCCGCCTGGAGCCGGGCATTCGGCGTCCTCGGCCGGCTGTCGATGTACCGCCTCGTGCTCTTCGCGCTCTCGGCTCTGGCCCTGATCACCCTCGCCCTCTCACTGGGTGGCGGGGTCTCGGTCTCGCCCGTGGAGTTCCTCGCCACGCTCGCCGTCCTGGTCGCCTCGATCGCCCTCGTCGACGCGGTCGCCCAGCGGATCGTCCGGCGACCCTGGCGGATCGAATCGGCGCTCATCACCGCGCTGATCCTCGTGTTCGTCCTGCGTCCGACGCTGGAGCCCGTCACCCTCATCGGCGTCGCCGTCGCGGGCGCGCTCGCTTCGGCATCCAAGTACGTCCTCGCCTGGCAGGGCCGGCACATCTTCAACCCCGCGGCCGTGGGGGCGACGGCCCTCACGATCATCAGCATCTGGGCGCCGGATCTCGGGGCGGCGGCGTGGTGGGTCGGCACACCGATCCTGGCGCTGCCGGTCCTGCTCCTCGGGCTCGTCGTCCTCGTGCGCACCGAGAAGGTGCGTGTCGTGGTCCTCTTCCTCGTGGTCGCGATCGCGGTCGCGCTGCTGCGCACTGTCGTGCAGGCGCAGTCGGCCGGATTCGCCCTCGACCCGGGGATGACGTTCTCCGCTGTCGTCCTCTCGTCGCCGTTCCTGTTCCTCGGCGCGTTCATGCTCTCCGAGCCGCTCACCCTGCCGCCCCGCCGCTGGCAGCAGTTCATCGTGGCCGCCGTCGTCGGGGTGCTGGCGGGATGGCCGATCTCCCTCGGTGAGATCACCCTCGGTCAGGAGCGTGCGCTGCTCGTCGGAAACCTCGTCGCGTTCGTCTTCGCGATGCGCAGCGCCGTGCGGCTGACGATCGTCGAGCGGACCCCGCTGACACCGAGCGTCCGCGAGTACAGCTTCCGGGCGGAGCGTCCCGTGCGTTTCGCGCCCGGGCAGTATCTCGAGCTCGAGGTGCCCCACGCGCGTCCCGACTCCCGGGGGACGCGCCGGGAGTTCAGCATCCTCTCCTCTCCCGCGGAGCTGCCGGTGGTCAAGATCGCGATGCGGGAGGGATCGCAGTCGAGCTACAAGAAGGCGCTCGCGACGGTCGAACCCGGCGATGAGCTCGCGATCACCGGCATCTGGGGGGACTTCGTCCTTCCGCGCCGCGCTGATGCGCCCGTGCTGATGGTGGCCGCAGGGATCGGAGTGACGCCGTTCGTCTCGCACCTGCGTCATCTGCGGCTCACGCAGGAGCGCCGAGACGTCGTCTTCGTCTACGTCGCGTCGGGCAGCGAGGAGCTCGCGTTCCGCGACGACCTCGAGGCTGCCGGCATCCCCGTCATCGTCGTGACCCGCGACGAGCCCGCCGACCTCCCGGCCGGCTGGACGTGGGCGGGCGGGGCCCGACTCGACGCCGACGGTCTGCTGCGTCTGGTCCCCGACATCGCCCGCCGTCACGCCTACGTGTCGGGGCCGCCCGCACTGATCGCGACCCTCACCCCCGCCCTCGAGCGGGCGAAGTCGATCACGACCGACGCGTTCAGCGGTTACTGAGCAGGGGAGTCGGGGCGGGCGGGCATCCGCACCTCGAAGGTCGTCGAGCCGGGTTCGGAGGTCACGGCGATGCGCCCACCGTGGCCGTCGACGATCGCCTTCACGATCGACAGGCCGAGGCCCGTACCTCCCGTCTGCCGGGCCCGGGACGAGTCCGCTCGACTGAACCGTTCGAACAGCTCGTCGACGACGGAGGGATCGATGCCGGGCCCGTCGTCGTGGATGCGGAGCACCGCGTCGCCCGAATCGATCGCGACCGTCGCGGTCACGCGCGTGCCGGCGGGGGTGTGCACGCGGGCGTTGGCGAGCAGATTCGCCGCGACCTGGTGCAGCCTGCCGGTGTCGCCGGCGACGATCACGGGCTCGTCGGGGACGTCGAGCACCCAGTCGTGGTCCGTTCCGGCGACGCGCGCATCCGAGACGGCCTCCACGGCGAGGCGGGTGAGGTCGACGGCGCTGTAGACGAGCTCGGTCCCCTCATCCAGCCGCGCAAGGAGGAGGAGATCCTCGACGAGGGCGGTCATCCGCAGGGACTGCGCTTGGATGCGTTCGAGGGACTCGCGTGTGGTCTCGGCGACCACGCCGACCGCCGCCGCGCCGGACGCCTCGGCGTGACGGATGCCGCGCAGCGAAAGCTCGGAGTATCCGCGGATGGATGCGAGCGGGGTGCGCAGCTCGTGGCTCGCATCGGCGACGAACGCGCGCATCCGCTCCTCGTTGCGCTGTCGCGCGGCGAGGGAGGTCTCGACGTGATCGAGCAGGGTGTTCAGCGCGTGCCCTACCTGGCCCACCTCGGTGTGGGTGTCGGTGTCTTCTTCCGGGACGCGCTCGGTGATCGTGACGGCGCCCTCCGCCAGCGGTTGCGCCGCGACGCGGGATGCCGTGGACGCGACCGACCGGAGCGGGGCGAGGGCGCTGCGAATGAGGAGCGCGATGACCGCAGCGAGCACGAGGAGGCCGCCGGTGGTCAGCAGGGCGACGGTGGTGACGATCCGCGCGCTCACACTCGTGACCTCGGAGGTGGGAAGGCCGATGATGCTCGAATACGGCCCGACGCGCAGACGGTAGTCGCCGAGGCCCGCGATCGTCGCATCGGCCCAGTTGTCGCCGTCGGGCGCGCTGACCTGGATCTTGCGGGTGTCGAGGGTGCGCACGTCGCCGTCGGCGTCGACGTAGGCCGCCGTGGGGCCGGCGAGGTTGTTGACGACGAGAAGGGTGCCGCGCTCCTGCCGGCTGGCACCGAGGATCTGGTCCGCGCGGTGGTTGTAGTCGAGGGCGATCGAGTCCTGCACCTGGGTGACCTTCGCGTCGAGGTTCTCGCGGAGGATCGACTCGAGGACCGTCCCGGTGCCGAGGCCCACCGTGATGAGGATCACCGACACGAAGGAGACGACCGCCGTGATCAGGCGCGCCTGCAGGCTCCAGCGGTGCCGTCGATGCCGCGGAGTCGTACTCACTGGCTCGCTTTGATCATGTAGCCGACGCCGCGGACGGTGTGGATGAGCGGCTCCTTACCGGCATCGATCTTCTTGCGCAGGTACGATATGTAGAGCTCGACAACGCTCGAGCGACCGCCGAAGTCGTAATTCCAGACCCGATCGAGGATCTGCGCCTTCGACAGCACGCGTCGCTGATTGCGCATCAGGTAGCGCAGCAGCTCGAATTCGGTCGCCGTGAGCTCGACCTCGTCGTCGCCGCGGAACACCTCGTGCGAATCCTCGTTGAGGGTGAGGTCGCCGACCCGGAGGATCGGGTCCGCGGCGCCGGCGGATGCCCCGGCTCGACGCATCAGCCCGCGCAGACGCGCCACGACCTCTTCGAGACTGAACGGCTTCGTGACGTAGTCGTCGCCGCCGGCGGTGAGCCCCGCGACGCGGTCGCTCACCGAGTCCTTCGCGGTGAGGAAGAGGACGGGGACGTCGTCGCCTCCCTGACGCAGTCGCTGGAGGACGGACATCCCGTCGAGGTCCGGCATCATGATGTCGAGGACCATCGCGTCGGGGGCGAACTCGCGGGCCGCGGCCAGGGCATCGAAGCCCGACGCGGCGGTGCGCACCTCCCAGCCCTCCATCCGCAGGGCCATCGAGAGCAGGTCGGTCAGCATCTGCTCGTCGTCGACGACGAGGACGCGCAGGGGGGAGCCGTCGGGGCGCTGGAGGAGGGGGGCAGGCATGGTCATGTCTCCATTCTCATGACCTTCCTATGACCGCGCTATGCTCCGGCTTCGGTCATGCTCGGTATTCCTGTTGTCGCCGCGGATGCGGCGGCGACAGCAGGAACGCGAGCAGCAGCATGAGGCACATCCCGATGACGGACCCCAGTGTGTTCGCGATGACGTCGCGGAGGTCGGCGACACGGGTGTCGATCAGGACTGCCTGCAGGGTCTCGATCGCCGCGCTCGCCAGGGCGCCCAGGAGCGGAGCCGTCCACCAGCCGCGCACGCCGAACCACAGCACCGCGATGACGCCGAGAGGGACGAACATCGCGACGTTCGCACCGAACTCGACCCGGTCGAAGGTGATCCAGGCCGTGGACGGGCGCTGCGCGAACCACTCGAGCAGCCGGTCCAGGCCCGAGGCGATGTCAGAACCGTACGGCGCCGCGCGCAGCGTCATCCATCCCACCATCCACGCGTAGAGCGCGGTCATGATCGCCAGCACGATGCGCGCGGCGGCACGGTGGACGCGCAGCGCGGTGTCGCTGCGGCTCAGTGGGTGTCCTCCGCCTCGACCTCGGTGCGGTCGCCGGACCACAGGGTGTGGAAGGTGCCGTCCTTGTCGATGCGCTTGTAGGTGTGGGCGCCGAAGAAGTCGCGCTGGCCCTGGATGAGGGCGGCGGGGAGGCGGTCGGCGCGCAGTCCGTCGTAGTACGCCAGCGACGAACCGAAGGCCGGCGAGGGGATGCCGGCGGCGGAGGAGATCCGGACGACTTCGCGCCAGGCGTCCTGCGTGCGACCGAGGGCCTCGACGAAGTAGGGGGCGGTGAGCAGGACGGGGAGGTCCGCCTCGGCGTCGTAGGCGTCGGCGATGCGGTTGAGGAACTGGGCGCGGATGATGCAGCCGCCGCGCCAGATCTTGCTGACGGCGCCGAGGTCGATGTTCCAGTCGTACTGGGCGGCGCCGGCGCGGATCTCGTCGAAGCCCTGGCTGTAGGCGACGATCTTCGACGCGTAGAGGGCGAGGCGCACCTGCTCGATGAAGGCATCGGCGTCCTCAACGGTGAAGTCCTCGGGGGAGGGGCCGGGGAGTCCGCCTGCAACGTCGCGCTGCTCGCGGTGGCTGGACAGCGACCGGGCGAAGGTGGCCTCGGCGATGCCGGAGACGGGCACGCCCAGGTCGAGGGCGGTCTGCACGGTCCAGGCGCCGGTGCCCTTGGCGCCGGCCTGGTCGACGATGACGTCGACGAGCGGCTTGCCGGTGGCGGCATCCGTCTGGCGGAGAACCTCGGCGGTGATCTCGATGAGGTACGACTCCAGCTCGCCCTTGTTCCACTCGGCGAAGATGTCCGCGATCTCCGCGGGGGACTTGCCGGTGCCGCGGCGGATGAGATCGTAGGCCTCGGCGATGAGCTGCATGTCGGCGTACTCGATGCCGTTGTGCACCATCTTCACGAAGTGTCCGGCACCGTCGTGACCGATGTGCGTCACGCACGGCTCGCCCTCGGCGACCGCCGCGATGGACTTCAGGATCGGGCCGAGGGTGACCCATGCCTCGTCGGGACCGCCGGGCATGAGTGACGGGCCGTTCAGCGCGCCCTCCTCGCCGCCCGAGACACCCATGCCGACGAAGTTGTATCCGGCCTCCGAGACGGCCTTCTCGCGGCGGATCGTGTCGGTGAACAGGCTGTTGCCACCGTCGATGATGATGTCGCCCGGCTCGAACACGCGCATGAGCTCGTCGATGACGGCATCCGTCGGCTTTCCGGCCTTGACCATGATGATCGCGGTGCGCGGCTTCTGCAGCGACGCGGCGAACTCCTCATAGGTGAAGGCGGGGACGAACTCGGCCTCGGGGTGCGCCTCGAGCAGCTCGTCGGTCTTCGACCGCGACCGGTTGAAGACGGCGACCGTGTTGCCCTCACGCGAGGCGAGGTTGCGGGCCAGGTTCGAGCCCATCACCGCGAGACCGACGACACCGATGTTGGCCGGACCCTCCGTCGCCCCCGTGGATGCAGCCTCGGGGTGGGTGGGACGGTCCACCTCTTCGGGCTGGGGCGCCCCCTCGTGCTGCTGCGTCGCCTCGTGCGGAGCCTGGTCCTGATCCGTCGAGGGGCCGGTGGGAGAGGGGGTCGACGACATACGGGGCTCCAGGTCTACGTGAGGTGTGAGCGGGGTGGGGTGGGTGCCGAGACCGGCGGGATCCTCCGGTCACTGTAATCGCTGGACCGGAGGGGGCGATCGCGTGTGACGCGTCAGTCCTTATAGCCGCGACCCATCGAGTAGAAGGCACCGACGACGCAGACGGCGGTCGCGGCACTCAGAGCTCCGACGAACCAGAGCAGTGCGTGCGACATCCATCCGTAGTCCATGGGTCCTCCGTGTCTCGGGGGTGAGGGGCTGAGATTCCATCGTATCCGTCGCGCTGATAGACTCGTCCCGAACTTCGGCGAGGGATGCAGCGCATCCGTGATCGACGCGGTGAAGCAGGCTTCGCGGCTTTCCTCACGCGCACGCGTTCGAGTCGAACCACAGACCACGTCTGGGCCGCATCGGCCCCGACTATTGACGAGGCCGCACCGGCCCCGCACGACTGGGCCGTGATGGCCCGCAAGGAGAACACTCATGTCGACTGAGACCGACACCAAGGTCGTCGCCGAGCTGCGCGAGCAGTTCGGCAAGGGCTTCGCCCGCCGTCTGCGCGCCGCCGGCAAGATCCCCGCGGTCATCTACGGCCACGGCACCGATCCCGTGCACGTCGCGCTGCCTGGTCACCAGGTCTCGCTGCTCATCCGCCGCGCCAACGCGCTGCTCGAGCTCGAGATCGCCGGCAAGCAGCAGCTGACGCTGGTCAAGGATGTCCAGAAGGACCCCGTGCACCAGGTCATCGAGCACATCGACCTCCTCGTCGTGAAGAAGGGCGAGAAGATCCAGGTCGACGTCCCCGTCTCGGTCATCGGCGAGCCGTTCCCCGGCACGATCGCGAACCTCGAGAACACCACCGTGACGCTCGAGGTCGAAGCGACCCACATCCCGCAGAACGTCGAGGTCTCGGTCGAGGGTCTCGAGGACGGCACGCACATCACGGCCGGCGAGCTGACCCTGCCCCGCGGCGCCACGCTCGTGACCGAGGCCGACACCCTCGTCATCGGTGTCGCACTGCCGCCGGCCCCGGTCGAGGACGAGGCGGAGGAGTCCGAGGAGGGCGCCGACGCCGAGGCCGAGGGTGGCGAGGCACCCGCTGCCGAGGAATCCGCCGAGTAAGACGTACACGATCGAAGCCCGTCGCCGCTGTCGCTGCGACGGGCTTCGTCGTCGGAAGGGACGGTCATGGCCGACACCTGGTTGATCGTGGGGCTCGGGAACCCGGGGCCGCGCTACGAGGCGACGCGACACAACGTCGGGCAGATGGTGATCGACGAGCTCGCGCGGCGCCGCTCGGAGTCGTTGCGCGCGCACAAGGCGAACGCGCGGGTGGCCGAGACCTGGCTGCGCCCCGGCGCGGCGAAGCTCGTGCTCGCCAAGCCGAACTCGTTCATGAACGTCTCGGGCGGTCCGGTGTCGGCATTGGCCCAGTTCTACTCGGTCCCGGCGGAGCGGGTCGTGATCGTCCACGACGAGCTCGACATCCCGTTCGACTCCCTCAAGCTCAAGGTCGGCGGCGGGCACGGCGGGCACAACGGCGTCCGCGACGTCGCGAAGGCGCTCGGCACGCCGGACTTCCCGCGCGTGCGTGTGGGCATCGGCCGTCCGCCGGGGCGCCAGGACCCCGCCGACTGGGTGCTCGATCCGTTCGGCGCGGCAGAGCGGCCGAACCTGCCGATCGCGATCGCGGACGCGGCGGATGCCGTGGAGCAGCTCGTCGACGAGGGGCTGCTCGCCGCACAGCAGCGCCACCACGCTCCGCGGGCCTGAGCGCCACCACGCACCGGGCGGCGCCGGTGTCCGAGGCGCCGCGTAGACTTCCCCGGTGACAATTCCCGGGATCGTGCGCGCCCTCGAACAGGCTGACAGCTTCCGGGAGGCCCTCGACGGCGCCGGCTCGGACGTCGACTTCTCGGCGGTGACCGGGCTCGACGCCCCGCTGCTCGCCGGACTCCTCGAACGACGCGCCGCGTCGGGGCGGCCTCCCGTGCTGCTGCTCGTCGCGTCCACCGGCCGCCGGGCCGAGAGCGTCGGTGCGGCGCTGCAGTGCCTGCTCCCCGACGCCGTCGTGCGACACCTGCCGGCGTGGGAGACCCTGCCGCACGAACGTCTCAGCCCCAGTGCCGAGACCGTCGGGCGGCGCCTCAGCGTGCTCCGCGAGGCCGCCGACTGGGACGGTCGCACGCCCCTCGTGGTCACGGCATCCGTCCGCGGCGCCCTGCAGCCCATCGCGGCGGGACTGACGGATGCCGGTGTCGTCCGCCTCGAGCTCGGCACGCGCGGGCAGGAGCTCGATGACGTCGTCCGTCGCCTCGTCGACCTCGCCTACCACCGCGTGGACATGGTGTCGCGCCGGGGCGAGTTCGCCGTCCGCGGCGGCATCCTCGACGTCTTCCCGCCGGTCGCGGACCACCCCTACCGGGTGGACTTCTTCGGCGACGAGGTCGATCAGATCCGGGCCTTCTCGGTCGCCGACCAGCGCTCGCTCCCCGGCGAGGTCCGCGACGTGACCCTCCTTCCGAGCCGCGAACTCCTCCTGACGGACGCGGTCCGCGAGCGCGCCGCCGCCCTGCGCGACCGGATGCCGGGGCTCGGCACGATGCTCGAGAAGATGAGTCAGGGCATCCCCGTCGAGGGCATGGAGTCGCTCCTGCCCGCGGTGGCGGATTCCGTTCTGCCGCTCGTCGAGTACCTTCCCGAGGGCGCGGCGGTCGCCGTCGTCGACCCCGAGCGCGCCGTCACGCGCGCGATGACCCTCGCCGAGACGAACCGCGAGTTCCTCGAGGCTGCGTGGAGCGCCGCGACCGCGGGCGCCGAGAGCCCCGTCGATCTCGGTGCGGGCGACTTCCTCACGCTCCCCGAGCTGCGCGAGGCCGCGTCGTCCCGTCAGGGCGTCTGGTGGACGCTCAGCACGTTCGACTCCGGCGCGTCGGATGCGGCCGACGAGGGTCTGATCGACCGCGCCGGGGCCACCGTCCGGCTGCCCGCCGCCGCGGTCCCGTCGTTCCAGGGCAACGTCGACGGCGCGACCGCGCACATCGCGGGGCTGTTGGGCGAGGGCTGGCGCGTCGTGGTCGCGGCATCCGGTTCGGGTCTGGTCGACCGCTCGCGCGACGTCCTCGCCGAGCATGGGCTCGCCGCACGCGCGGCCGATGCCGTCACCGAGGTCCCCGACGCGGGGATCGCGGTGGCGACCGTCGCGACCCTCGAGGCGGGGTTCCTGTTCGCCGACGCCAGACTCGCCGTGCTCACCGAGAGCGACTTCTACGGGCGGACGATCGGCGCCGACTCGCGCGTGGTGAAGAAGCTCGCATCGCGCCGGCGCAACGTGGTGGATCCGCTGCAGCTCAAGCCCGGCGATCACGTGGTCCACTCGACCCACGGCATCGGCCGCTTCGTGGAGCTCGTCCAGCGCGAGGTGTCCTCGGGCGGTCGGAACGCGGTCAAGAGCAAGCGCGAGTACCTCGTCCTCGAGTACGCGCCGTCCAAGCGCGGCCACCCGGGCGACAAGCTCTTCGTGCCGACCGACCAGCTCGACCTGCTCTCGCGGTACGTCGGCGGCGAGGCGCCGCAGCTGTCGAAGATGGGCGGCTCGGACTGGGCTGCGGCCAAGGGCAAGGCGCGCCGGGCCGTCCGCGACATCGCCGTCGAGCTCGTCAAGCTGTACTCGGCGCGGATGGCGTCCAAAGGGTACGCGTTCGGCCCGGACACGCCGTGGCAGCGCGAGCTCGAAGAGGCGTTCCCGTTCGCCGAGACCCCCGATCAGCTGCAGACGATCGACGAGATCAAAGCCGACATGGAGAAGCCGATCCCGATGGATCGCCTGCTCTCGGGCGACGTCGGCTTCGGCAAGACCGAGGTCGCCGTCCGGGCCGCCTTCAAGGCTATTCAAGAGGGCAAGCAGGTCGCGATGCTCGTGCCGACGACCCTGCTCGCCAAGCAGCACCTCGAGACGTTCACGGAGCGGTTCGCGGGCTTCCCCGTCAAGGTCCGGCCGCTGTCGCGGTTCCAGAGCGCGAAGGAGGCCAAGGACACGGTCGCGGGCCTGGCCGACGGCACGGTCGACATGGTGATCGGCACGCACCGCATCCTCACCGAGAAGGTCGTCTTCAAGGACCTCGGCCTCATGATCATCGATGAGGAACAGCGATTCGGCGTCGAGCACAAGGACTCGCTGAAGAAGCTGAAGACCAACGTCGACATCCTCGCGATGAGCGCGACGCCCATCCCGCGCACGCTCGAGATGGCCGTCACCGGCATCCGCGAGATGTCGACCCTGGCGACCCCTCCCGAGGAGCGGCATCCGATCCTCACCTACGTCGGACCCCGCAGCGACAAGCAGATCGCCGCCGCCATCCGGCGCGAACTGCTGCGCGAGGGTCAGGTCTTCTTCGTCCACAACCGGGTCTCGTCCATCCAGCGGGTCGCCGCGCAACTCGCCGAACTCGTCCCCGAGGCGCGCATCGTCGTCGCCCACGGTCAGATGGGCGAGCACGCCCTCGAGCAGGTCGTCGACGACTTCTGGGAGCGTCGCGCCGACGTCCTCGTCTCGACGACGATCATCGAGACCGGCCTCGACATCGCCAACGCGAACACGATCATCATCGACCGCGCCGACAAGTACGGTCTGTCGCAGCTGCACCAGCTGCGCGGTCGTGTCGGACGCGCCCGCGAGCGCGCCTACGCGTACTTCCTCTATGACGAGAACAAGCCGCTCAGCGAGACGGCGGCCGACCGTCTCGAGACGATCGCCGTCAACAACGACCTCGGGTCGGGCATGCAGGTCGCGCTCAAGGACCTCGAGATCCGCGGGGCTGGCAACCTCCTGGGCGCCGAGCAGGCGGGGCACATCGCCGGAGTCGGGTTCGACCTGTACCTCCGCATGATCGGCGAGGCGGTCGCGACCTTCCGCGGCGAGGACACCGAAGGCCCCACCGAGCTGCGCCTCGAGCTCCCGGTGCAGGCACGCATCCCGGAGTCGTACATCGACAGCGAGCGGCTGCGTCTCGAGGCCTATCAGAAGCTCTCGGCGGCGGCATCCGTCACCGCGGCGGAGGACGCCATCGACCTCGTCCGGGAGGAGCTCACCGACCGCTACGGCGCGCCGCCGGCCGAGGTCGAGGGGCTCATCTCGATCGCACGGTTGCGTCGCCGGGCGGCGCAGTCGGGACTGTCGGACGTCGTCGCCATGGGACCGAACCTCCGGATCGCCCCCGCGCACATCCCGGATTCGATCCGCGTGCGTCTGCAGCGGCTGCATCCCAAGGCCAAGGTCGTCTCGGGCGGCGAGGCGATGGTGGTCCCGCTCCCGACCGCGGGGGGCGAGCCCCTCGCCGACGCGGACCTCATCGCGTGGACCGCGCAGCTGCTCGACCAGATCTTCCCGCTCCCTGTGCCGGCGACCGAGGCCGCCGACGCCTGAGACGACACGTCCCGCCCGCGACGGGGAGCCGTCGGGGCGGGACGCGTCGTGAAGCGGATGCCGGTGCTCAGCCGGTGTTCTGCAGTCCGGCAGCGACCCCCGAGACCGACAGCAGCATCAGTCGCTGCAGGTCGGGGTCGACCTGGCCGCCGGCCTGCGTCTCGCGGAGGCCGCGGAGCGCGCGCAGCTGCAGCAGGGAGAGCGCGTCGACGTAGGGGCTGCGCATCTTGACGGCGCGCCCGAGGACGGGGCGGTTCGACAGCAGCTCGGTGCCGCCGGTGAGCGTCACCACCCAGTCGCGGGTGAGGGCCATCTCGTCGCGGACGAGCGCGGCGAGATCGTCGCGGTCGCCGAGTCCGAGGTAGTGGCGGGCGATGCGGTCGTCCGTCTTGGCGAGACTCATGGCGACGTTGTCGATGAGGGTGCGGAACAGCGGCCACTCCTCGTAGGCGGCGCGCAGGGTCGCCTCGTCTCCGACCGCGTCGAGCGCCGTGCCGAGACCGAACCACCCGGCGAGGTTGATGCGCGCCTGCGTCCAGGCGAACACCCACGGGATGGCGCGCAGGTCGGCGAGCGACTCGACCGACAAGCCGCGACGGGCGGGGCGCGAGCCGAGTGCCAGCAGACCGATCTCCTCCATCGGCGTCACCTGGGCGAACCACGGTGCGAACCCGGGTGCCTTCATGAGCGAGAAGAACCGCTCGCGCGAGGCCGCGTCCATCGTCGCAGCGACGGCGGCGTACCGCTCGGCAGCCGAGCGGTTGCGGTCCTCGATGGAGGGTGCCGAGGCCAGCAGGGTCGCTGCCGCGACCTGGTCGATGTGGCGCATCGCGATCGCCGGGTCGCCGTAGCGGGCGAAGATGACCTCACCCTGTTCGGTGAGCTTGAACCGGCCGTCGACGGAGTGGGGCGGCTGCGCGAGGATCGCGGAGTTCGCGGGTCCGCCGCCACGGCCGAGCGCGCCCCCGCGACCGTGGAAGAGGGTCAGCTCGATGCCCTGCTCCACGGCCCACGCCGAGATCTTCGCCTGCGCCTCATACAGCGCCAGGTTCGCCGCGACGGGTCCGACGTCCTTCGACGAGTCGGAGTAGCCCAGCATGACCTCGAGGCGCCGCCCGGTCGTCTCGAGCCGCGACGCGAACGCCGGGTGGACGACGATCTCCGCCAGGATGCCCGGAGCGGCCTGCAGGTCGGCGAACGTCTCGAACAGCGGGATCACGTCGAGGACCGGGGGAGTACCGTCGGGTCCCACCGCGTGCCGCGCCAGGGTGTGCACGGCGGCGAGGTCGTCCGCGGACTGGGTGAAGGAGACGATGTACCGACCGGCGGCGCGCGGGCCGTAGCGGTCCTGCAGGAAGGCGATGGTGCGGAAGACCTCGAGGACCTCGTCGGTCAGCTCCGAGCGCGAAGCCCCCGCCTCGATCTCGGCGAGCACTTTCGCGTGCACGGCCGAGTGCTGGCGCACTTCGAGCTCGGTGAGGTGGAAGCCGAAGGTCTCGACCTGCCAGATGAGGTGCTGCAGGTGTCCGTACGCCTGACGGGGAGCGCGCGCTGCGACGAGCGAGTCCTGCAGCACCCGGAGGTCGGCGAGCAGGTGCTCGGGATCGCGGTAGGCGAGGTCGGCGTCGCGGGTGCGTGTCGCGGCGATCTTGCGCGCGAGCAGCAGCATGATGCGGCGGTAGGGCTCATTGGGCGAGCGCTTCGCGATCTCCGCGGCCGCCTCCTCGTCGGCATCCTTCAGTCGCTGCCAGAGCGCGAGGAGCTCACCCGTCGGCGGCGTGGACTCCGCATCCAGGGTCAGCGTGCGCCCGACGCGGTTCGCGGTGCGTTCGAGTCCCAGGAGCACATGCTCGCTGGCGATGGCCGCAGCCTTTCGGGTGGTCTTCGCCGTCACGAACGGGTTGCCGTCGCGGTCGCCGCCCACCCAGGAACCGATGCGCATGAACGGCCGGACCAGGGGAGTGCGGGCTCCGGCCTCTTCGCCCTGCAGGACGTCGTCGATGCGGCGGTAGACATGGGGGATCGAGGTGTAGAGGGTCTCGTCGAAGATCGCCATGACGGCGCGCACCTCGTCGGTGGGCGACGGCTTCTCGGCGCGCAGCGGAGCGGTGCGCCACAGGGTGTCGACCTCCTCCAGCATGCGGCGCTCGGCGCGACGACGGTCGGGGCTGTCGGTCTCGGCGGCGTCGCGTTCGCGCAGGAGGTCCGCCAGGCGACGGATGCTGTTCGACACGGCGCGGCGACGGGCCTCGGTCGGATGCGCCGTGAAAACGGGGTGGAAGCGCAGCCCCTGCAGGCGATCCAGCGCGGCGTCTTCTCCGATCTCCTCGGACAGCCGTCGGTAGGCCGAGACGATCGAATCGCCCGCGTCCTGCGTGTCGCCGCGGCCGCTCCGCTCGCGGAGGACTCGCACGCGCTGGTGCTCCTCGGCGAGGTTCACGAGGTGGAAATAGCAGGTGAAGGCGCGGGCGACCTCTTCGGCGCGCTCGAGGGTGAATGCGTCCGCGATGGATGCCGCCCGCGCGAACGCCTCGGGAGTCGGGTCGGTGTAGGCCTGGATCGTCGCGACGCGGAGCCGCTCGACGTCCTCGAACAGGCCGGGGGAGCCGCTCTCGCGCAGCACGCGTCCGAGCAGCGCGCCGAGCGTGCGCACGTCGGTGCGCATCTGCTCGGGGATCTCCTGCTCGGCTTCGTAGCGTCCGACGAGGTCGATGGCTTCGGTGGGGGTCGGTTCGTGCACCGTTTCACGTTAGCGAGGATTCCGGACCGCAATTTCCGCGTGACAGCGGATGCCGGTGCTCGCTACCCTCACACGGCGATGACGCCCTGCGCGATGAGGATGACGGCGACCACCGCGCCGATCGCCGCGAGGGCGAACAGCACGGCCTCCGGAGGCGTGAACACACGCGCCCGCTGCTGTCGACGACCGATCACGAACAGGATCGTGCCGGGCACGATGATGACCAGGCACAGGAGGAGGTAGGTCGCGCCCGCCGCCCACAGCAGGTACAGCGTGTAGACGGTCGCGAGCACCGCGACGATCGCGTCGCCGACGCGGCCGCGCCGGCCGTCCTGAACGGCCAGCTTGAACGCGTAGGCGGCGGAGAGGAAGAAGGGGATGAGCGCCAGCGCGCTGGTGAGCTCGAGAGCCGCGTCGAAGGCGTTCTGAGCGAACAAGACCACCACGAGCATCGCCTGCGCGAGGAGCGACGACATCGTGAGGGCCCCCGTCGGGGTGTCCTTGGCGTTGGTGCGCTGCAGGAACCGCGGAAGATCGCCCGCGCGGGCGGCGGACAGGAGCACCTCGGCGGCCATGAGGGTCCACGCGAGGTAGGCGCCGAGCACCGCGATCACGAGGGCGACCCCGATGAACGCCGCCCCCCATCCGCCGACCGCAGCCTCGAGCACGCCGCCCATCGAGGGCTGACGCAGCCCCGCGATCTCGCCCCGGGGGATGACGCCGTACGAGACCACGGTGACCGAGGCGAAGACGGCGAGCACACTGAGGAAGCCGAGCACGGTGGCCCGTCCGACATCCGATCGGCGCCGCGCGTGCCGCGAGTTCACCGTCGCGCCCTCGATGCCGATGAAGACGAAGACCGTCACGAGCATCGTCGTCCGGATCTGTTCGCCGAGGCCCGTCCCGGGGTCGCCCGACCAGTTCGCGGCGAACACCGCCGGATCGAAGACCGTCAGGCAGAGCCCGACGAAGACGACGATCGGCGCGGTCTTCGCGATGGTGACGATGCGGTTGAGCGCCGCAGCCTCGCGCACACCCCGGCGGATCAGGACGTAGAACAGCCAGATGCCGATAGATGAGATGCCGACGGCCAGAGGCGTGTTGCCCTCGCCGAGGGCGGGGAAGACGGCGCCCAGGGTGCCCGTGATGAAGACCCAGTAGAAGACGTTCCCGACGCACGCACTGGCCCAGTACCCGAAGGCGGCGAAGTAGCCGACGTAGTTGCCGAACCCCTCCTTCGCGTAGCTGAAGATGCCCGCGTCGAGGTCGGGACGCCGGACCGCCAGCCGCTGGAAGACGAGGGCGAGCATCAACATGCCGCCGCCCGCGATCGCCCACGCGATGAGCGTTCCCGCGACGCCCGTCGACTCCGCGAAGGTCGCCGGGAGCGAGAAGACACCGGCACCGATCATCGATCCGACGACGAAGGTGCTGAGGGTGAGGAGGGAGACGTGGGTTGCGCTAGCGGGCGTGGCGGCACCCGGTGCGGGGGCGGCGGGAGTCACCGTCCCACCCTATGCTCGTCGCCCCACGGGGGACCGCCCTGCGGGCGGTGCCCCACGGGGGACCGCCCTGCGGGCGGTCGCCCCACGGGGGACCGCCCTGCGGGCGGGCGCCGGAGCACCCGGCATCCCTCGTATCGTGTCCGTCATGACGGACCAGGACCCCGAAGCCCGCCGCGACCATCTGCGGGAGGCGGTGGAGACCATGCGCGCCGTGCGCGATCGGTGCGTGTGGACGCAGCAGATCGACCACGCGGACCTCGTGCCCTACCTGCAGGAGGAGGCCGCCGAACTCGTCGACGCGGTCGAAGCGGGCACCCGCGCCGACCTCAAGGAGGAGTTGGGCGATCTGCTGTGGCAGGTGCTCTTCCACGCCGAGATCGCCTCGCGCGACGAGGCGGACCCGTTCGACATCGACGACGTCGCCGCGGCGCTCGCCGAGAAGATGGTCCGCCGGCATCCGCACGTGTTCGGCGACGCGGTCGCGACGACCCCCGAGGAGGTGCTCGTCCACTGGAACGCGGCCAAAGCGGCCGAGAAGCGCGCGCGCACGAGTGTCCTCGACGGGGTGTCGATGCACATGCCGTCTCTCGCGCTCGCGCAGAAGATGCTCGGCAAGGCGCGTCAGGTGCAGGTGACGCCCTCGCCCGCCGCGGGCGCTCCCGCTGACGAAGCCGGACTCGGGGACGCGCTCCTCGCGCTGGTCGTCCGGGCGCGTGAGGAGGGGTGGGATGCCGAACGTGCCCTCCGTCAGCGGCTGCGCGCGCTCGCCGAGGAGGTGCGTCAGGCGGAGGCCCTCTGAGAGCTCCCGCCCGATGCGGGAGCGGTGGTCTGAGAGACTAGGTCGGTGCCCTCCGTGAATCCGCCGCGCGGCATGCGCGACTTCCTCCCCGCCGACAAGGCCCGCCGCGAGCGGGTTCTCGCCGTCATCCGCGACCGCTACCGCGCGCACGGGTTCGACGAGATCGAGACCCCCGTCGTCGAGGACTACGAGCGGCTGCACGCGGGGATCGGCGGCGACAACGAGAAGCTCGCGTTCAACGTGCTGCGTCGCGGGCTCGACGCCGACGCCATCCGCGACGGGGCAGACGACCCCGCCGCGCTGTCGGACCTGGGTCTGCGGTACGACCTGACCGTGCCCCTCGCCCGCTTCTACGCGACAAACCGCGCGCACCTGCCCGCCGTGTTCCGTGCGATCCAGATCGCCCCGGTGTGGCGGGCGGAACGTCCCCAGAAGGGCCGTTACCGGCAATTCGTCCAGTGCGACATCGACATCATCGGAGACGCGACCGCCCGCGCCGAAGTGGAACTCCTCTCCGCGAGCCTGGATGTGCTCGATGCGCTCGGCCTCGAGGGCGGCACGATCCGCATCAACGACCGCCGGGCCCTCGACGAGATGCTGGCCGCCTTCGGTTTCGCCGGCGACGACCGGGCGGGCGTCCTCATCACCATCGACAAGCTCGACAAGGTGGGTCCCGCGGGAGTGGTCGCGGAGCTGCGGGACCGCGGCGCGGACGAGGGTGCGGTCACCGCGTTCGAGGCGTTCCTGAACCGCCCGCAGACGCGCGAGTACCTTCCCTTCGGCGAAGCCCAGATCCGCAAGGGGCTCCCGGCGGGGGTCTCGGACGAGGTCGTGGCCCACCTCGTCGGCATCGGGGAGGCTGTCGCAGCCGCCCGCGGCACCGCCGATGTGCCGCTGCACTTCGACCCCTTCCTCGTGCGCGGCATGGGGTACTACACCGGCACGATCTACGAGCTCGCCCACCCGTCGGTCTCGTACTCGCTGGGGGGCGGCGGGCGCTACGACGGCATGATCGGACGGTTCCTCGGCCAGGACGTGCCGGCGGTCGGCTTCTCGATCGGCTTCGAACGGATCGTCGATCTCCTGGGGGCAGACGAGGATGCGGCATCCGAAGCCGTCGTGCTCATCGCCGATCGCGATGTCCCCCTGGCGGAGCTGGCCCGGCACAAGGCGTTCTTCGTCGAGCAGGGCGCACGAGTGCGCCTCGAGCAGCGGACGAAGAACCTCAAAGGTCTTCTGGAGCGCTCCGCAGCCGACGGGTACACGTCGTTCGGCACCGTCGCGGCAGGGACGTCGTCCTCCGCGATCGAACTGCGCCCGCTCGGCTGACATCCGTCGGCGGCGCTGCTAGCGTTCGGCGCATGACGCTGCATGTCCGTACGGTGCTGCCCAAGAACGGCCCCGCCACCGCGATCGAGTTGACCGACGAGCAGGTCGACGCCCTCGGCGGGGGCAAGCGGGCCGCGGTCCGCGTGACGATCGCCGAGCGCACGGCTCGCCTGCGCCTCGGGGTCATGGGCGGGCACAACCTCATCGGCATGTCGAAGGCCGCGCGCGCCGAGCTGGGCGTCGAGATCGGCGATGAGGTCGACGCCGAGATCGAGCTCGACACCGACGAGCGCGAGGTTGAGCCACCGGAGGACCTCGTCGCCGCCCTCGACGCCGAGCCTCAGGTGCGCGCCGCGTTCGACGCGCTGGCGCCATCGCGTCGCAAGGAGGTCGTCCGCTCCGTCGTCGACGCGAAGAAGGCGGAGACCCGCGAGAAGCGGATCGCCGCCGCGGTGGATTCCCTCCGCTCGCCCGCCAGCACCTGACGCACACGTCACCACTGCGTCGCCGGGCGTTCACCTGCGCGGTGTGGGATGCCGACGTGCCACGCCCCTCCCGATCACTGCTCCCTGCCGCGGCCGCCGCGGGGATCGCCGTCGCTCTCGGCGTCGGCGTCCGCGTCGGGCTCGCCCGGCAGGCCGCGATCGCTCGTCGCCGGATCGGCAAACCGCTCGGTCAGGAGGCCCCGTCCGCCGATCGGGTGTGGCGTGCGGGCCTGGGAGGCGCGCCGCTCGACCTGCTGCTGCTGGGCGACTCCATCGCGGCCGGGCTGGGCGCCGCTCATCGCAAGGAGACCCTCGGCGGGCGTCTCGCGAAGGGTCTTGCGCGCGAGCTCGACCGTCCGGTGCGCCTGCGGACCGGCGCAGTGGTCGGCGCCGAATCGGCTGACCTCGCCGGCCAGATCGACGCGCTCCCACCGGGTTACCACGCGGACGTCGCCGTGATCATCGTCGGAGGGAACGACGTGACCCACCGGGTGCCGGTGCCCGTCGCCGCCGGACACCTGGCCGACGCGGTCCGGCGTCTGCGTGCGGACGGCACCGCCGTCGTCGTGGGGACGTGCCCGGATCTGGGGGCTCTCCGCGCCGTACCGCAGCCGCTCCGCAGCATCGGTTCGCGAGCCTCGCAGCAGTTGGCCACGGCGCAGGCGGATCGGGCACGGGCGGAGGGCGCCGGTGTGGTGTCGTTGCGGCGGGCCGTGGGGCCCTTCTTCCGCATCGATCCAGACGGCATGTTCAGCCTCGACCGCTTCCATCCGAGCGCTCTCGGGTACCGGCGGACCGCCGAAGCGCTCCTCCCGGTCGTCCGGGATGCGGTCACGCACGGCGCCGGAGCCGCAGCATCCGGTAACCGAGGCCCAGCACGAGGACGCCGAAGCCGACCGGGACCGACGGCCACGGCAGGGTGACGACGAGCACGACGCAGCCGATCCCTCCGACGATCTGCAGGACCCGCGGATAGCGCCGCGCCGCACCCCGCTGCCGGAAGGCGGCGAGGTTGGCGACCGCGTAGTAGAGCAGCACCCCGAAGGACGAGAATCCGATCGCGCCGCGGATGTCGCCGAACGCGACGATCGCGACGACGATCACGACGACGGCGATCTCGGCGTTGCGCGGGACCCGCCACCGCGCATCAACCGTGGCAAGGAAGCGGGGGAGGTCTTCCTCCCGAGCCATCGCGAATGCGGTCCGGCCCACACCGGCGATCAGGGCAAGGAGTGCACCGAGGGATGCCGCGGCCGCCCCGATCCGGACGATCGGGGTCGCGGCATCCCACCCCGCGGCCTCGACGGTGGCGACCAGCGGAGCCGAGGCGGCGGCGAGGACGTCCGGACCGAGGACGCGCAGGGTGACGACGCCGACGACGGCGTACACCACGAGGGCGCCGCCGAAGGCGAGGACGATCGCCCGGGGGATCGTGCGAGCGGGATCGCGGACCTCCTCACCGAGGGTCGCGATGCGTGCGTAGCCCGCAAAGGCGAAGAACAGCAGCCCGGCCGCCTGCAGGACACCGAGAGGTCCTGACGCGAAGGGGGCATCACCCCAGAAGGGGGTCGGTGCGGTCGGCGCCGCGGAGCCGGCCACCACCACGACGGTCAGCGCGATCAGGACGATCGTCACGAGCACCCGCGCCACCTGCGCGGTCCGCGTGATGCCGAAGAGGTTCACCGCGCCGAGGGCGAGCGCTGCCGACGCGGCGATCGGGCGCTCCCATCCGGCGGGGGCCGCATATGCGGCGAACGTCAACGCCATGGCGGCGCAGCTGGCGGTCTTGCCGATCACGAACCCCCACCCGGCGAGGAACCCCCACCACGGTCCGAGCTCTGCGCGTCCGTAGGCGTACACGCCGCCGGAGGTCGGGTGCACTGCGGCGAGCTGTGCGGTGGACGTGGCATTCCCGAAGGCGATGACCGCGGCAAGGGCCAGGCCGACCAGGAGACCCGAGCCGGCGGCCTGCGCGGCGGGCGCGAAGGCCGAGAAGACGCCGGCGCCGATCATGGCGCCGAGGCCGATGACGACTGCATCGCCCAGACCGAGTCGGCGGGACAGGCCGGGGGAGGACACGGCCAGAGCGTAGCCGATGGGTGTGAATCCCCGGTTAGTTATAGTTGCGCTATAATTAACGCATGCTGATCCGCGTCGATCCTCAGAGCGCCGTTCCGCTGTTCGCGCAGATCGCGGCCGCGGTGCGGAGCGAGATCACGTCCGGCCGCCTGGCGGCCGGCGAGAGGCTCCCCGCCGCGCGCGAGGTGGCGGACGCGCTCGAGGTCAACCTCCATACCGTGCTGCACGCCTATCAGGACCTGCGCGACGAGGGCCTCGTGGACCTGCGGCGCGGCCGGGGGGCGGTCGTCACGCCCGCCGGTGCGGCTCTGGGCGGGCTGCGGGCCGAGATCACCGCCCTTGTCGACAAATCCCGTGCGTTGGGCGTCTCGCCCGACACCCTGTCCGCTCTCGTCAAGGAGGCCGCTCGTGACCACTGACCCCCGCACACTCGCCCGCCGGAGGTTCACCCTCGTGGCGCTCCTGCTGCCCGCGGTGGCGACGGCTCTCGCGGTCGTCGCGCACCTGCTCCTGCTCCCTCACGTCCCGGGCGTCGTCGCGACGCATTGGGGCTGGACGGGGGAGCCGGACGGTTTCGCGCCCTCCTGGACCGTGCTGCTGGTCACGGTGCTCCTCGGTCTCGGGCTCCCGGCGCTCCTCTACGGTGCCGGTATCGGGGGTCTCCGACGCGGCGACCACGGCACCTCCTACCGGCTGCTCGGAGCGGTCGCGTTCGGGCTCGCCGTGCTCGTCGCGGGGCTGGGAGTCGCGACCACGGGCATCCAGGTCGGGCGGACCGCCCCCGACGTCCCCCTTCCGGTGCTGCTCCTCCCGAGCGTCCTCCTCGCCGCCGTCGCGGCGGGTCTGGTCGGGTGGGCGGTGCAGCCCCGCCTCCCGTGGCGTCCCACCCCGGCCTCCACCGCCCCGAACGTCCCGGTCCGCGCGGGGGAGCGCGTCGTCTGGATGCAGGGGGTGACCCTCGCCCGCGCCGGCGCCGTCGTCCTCTGGGTCGCCTTCGCGATCGGATGCGTCGCCGTCCTCCCGGTGCTCTTCTTCGGCGACCCCGTCTCGGCGATCATCTCGGGTCTCGTCGTCGTGGTCCTGTTCGTGGTGGTCGCGACGACGCTGCGGTTCCACGTCCGCGTCGACGCGGAAGGGGTCACGGCCGTCTCCGCCGCGGGGTGGCCCCGTGTCCACGTTCCGATCGAAGACATCCTCTCGGCCGAGGTCGTCGAGGTCTCGCCCTTCGGCGAATTCGGTGGATGGGGCATCCGCTGGTCGGGCGGTGGACGACAGGGCATCGTGCTGCGGGCGGGCGACGGGTTCCTGGTCCGCCGGCGCGACGGACGGACCCTCACCGTCACCGTCGACGACGCCGCCGCTGCGGCGGGTCTGATCAACACCTACGCGGCGTTGACGCCGGAGCGCCGGGACGATTGAGTGGCGGCATGGCGCATCCTCACCCGCACGATCCGGTCCCCGCCCGCTGGAACGACGTCGACGACTACCTGACGACGACGTTCGTCGCCCACGACGACGCTCTCGCCGCCTCGATCGCATCGCTGGCCGAGGAGGGGTTGCCCGAGATCGAGGTCGCGCCGCTGTCCGGCAAGCTGCTCCACCTGTTGGCGCGGATGACCGGGGCGCGCCGCGTGCTCGAGATCGGGACCCTCGGCGCCTACTCGACCATCTGGCTCGCTCGTGCCCTCCCCGGCGACGGGCGGGTGATCTCCATCGAGGCAGAAGCCCACAACGCCGCCGTCGCGCGACGCAACCTCGAGCGCGCCGGTGTCGGCGACCGTGTGGAGGTGCGGGAGGGGCGTGGTGAGGACGTCCTGCCGACACTCGAGGGAGAGACGCCGTTCGACCTGGTCTTCATCGACGCCGACAAGGAGTCCAACACCCTCTACCTCGACTGGGCGGCCAGGCTCGGCCGACCGGGCACCGTCGTCGTCGTCGACAACATCGTCCGTTCCGGCCACGTGGTCGAGACGGATGCCGGGGCCCAGGTCGACGGGGTGCGCGCCGGTCTCGCGATGCTCCGCGACGACCCCCGGTTCGAGGCGACGGCGCTGCAGACGCTCGACCGCAAGGGATGGGACGGCATCGCGATCGCGCTCGTCGTGTGACGGCCCGTCCTGTGCCGCATCCCGCGGCTCACTAGACTCGGGGGCGGACCGACGACGCTCCCGTTCCATCCTCCACAAGCAAGGAGACACCCCCGTGGCATTGATCGAGGCAGTAGGCGCACGCGAGATCCTGGACTCGCGCGGCAACCCGACCGTCGAGGTGGAGGTTCTGCTCGACGACGGCATCGTCCAGCGCGCAGCCGTCCCCTCCGGCGCATCGACCGGCGCCTTCGAGGCGTACGAACTCCGCGACGGCGACAAGAGCCGGTACGGCGGCAAGGGCGTCCTCAAGGCCGTGAACGCCGTCATCGACGAACTGGGACCCGCCATCGAGGGTCTCGAGGCCAGCGAACAGCGCCTCATCGACGAGGTCCTCATCCAGACCGACGGTACCGAGAACAAGTCGCGCACGGGTGCGAACGCCATCCTCGGCGTCTCGCTCGCGGTCGCCAAGGCGGCCGCCGACAGCGCCGACCTCCCGCTCTACCGCTACCTCGGTGGACCCAACGCGCGCGTGCTGCCCGTGCCGCTGTTCAACGTCATCAACGGCGGCGAGCACGCCGACAACGGCATCGACATGCAGGAGTTCTTCCTGGCCCCGATCGGTGCCGAGAGCTTCTCGGAGTCCCTCCGCTGGGGTGCCGAGGTCTACCAGGTCCTGAAGAAGGAACTGCAGGCCGCCGGCTACGCCACGGGCCTCGGCGACGAGGGCGGCTTCGCCCCCGACCTGCCGAGCAACCGCGAGGGCCTCGACTTCCTCGTCAAGGCGATCGAGAAGGCCGGCTTCACCCCCGGTTCGCAGATCGCGCTCGGCCTGGACGTGGCCGCCACCGAGTTCTTCAACGACGGTGTCTACCGCCTCGAGAACAAGGACTGGACCGCCGAGCAGCTCACCGACTACTACGCCGACCTCGTCGACTCGTTCCCGATCGTGACGATCGAGGACGCACTGGCCGAGGACGACTGGGAGAACTGGACCGCTCTCACCGAGCGTCTCGGCGCGAAGGTGCAGCTCGTCGGCGACGACCTCTTCGTCACCAACCCGCAGCGCCTGGCGGACGGCATCAAGCGGGGCGCGGCGAACTCGCTCCTCGTCAAGGTGAACCAGATCGGCACGCTCAGCGAGACGCTCGACGCCATCGACGTCGCCCACCGCGCCGGCTACACCACGATGCTCTCGCACCGGTCGGGCGAGACCGAGGACACGACGATCGCGGACCTCGCCGTCGCGGTGAACTCGGGTCAGATCAAGTCGGGCGCGCCCGCTCGGAGCGAGCGCGTCGCGAAGTACAATCAGCTTCTGCGCATCGAGGAAGACCTGGGCGAGGCCGCGGAGTTCATCGGCGCCGCCGCGTTCCCGCGCTTCACCGCCTGACGCGAGCGCACCGCACAGACACCGAACGAGAAGGGGGAGCCGTGGACCGACCATCGGCTCCCCCTTCCCGTGCGTCCCGCGACTCGCGCGACGAGGCTCGGACGTCCCGCCCGGGTCGTCGGGTCGACGTCCGCGACTGGGTCGGCGGCATCCGGATGTCCGGGTTCATGGGGATCATGCTCGGACTCGTCGTGCTGGCCGCCTTCGTCCTCGTCCCGACGATCGGCACCTACGTCGATCAACGTCAGCAGATCGCTGCGCTCACGCACGACGTCCAGGCCACCAAGGACCAGATCAGCGAGCTGACCACTGAGCGCGAGCGGTGGCGCGACGAGGCGTACATCGTCGCCCAGGCCCGCGAGCGGCTCTACTACCGACGTCCGGGCGAGGTCGTCTACCTCGTCGCGGACGATCTCCCCACCGACCTCGTCGAGCCCGCCCAGCGTCCCGTGAGCGACGACGTCCAGGAGACGCAGCGCGACTGGATGACGCAGTTCCTGCGGTCCGTGACAGAGGCCGGGCTCGCAGAGACCGTCGCCCCGGGCTGACGCCCAGCTCGCGGCGCTGACGCCGGGTACCCTTGACCGGTGCCTCATCCGACCCTCTCGCCTGCCACCGCCGCCGATCACGACACCATGCGTGAGCAGCTCGGACGGCCCATGCGCGGCGTGATCGGCATCGCCGCGCGGTGCGTGTGCGGCAACCCGACGGTCGTCGCCACCGAGCCGCGGTTGCCGGACGGCACCCCCTTCCCGACCTTCTACTACCTCACCCACCCCGGCGCGACGGCCGCCATGTCGGCGCTCGAGGCGACGCAGGTGATGCGGGAGCTCACCGACGACCTCGCCGAGGACGAGGAGCTCGCCGAAGCCTACGCACGCGCCCACGCCGCCTACCTCTCCGACCGCGAAGTCCACGGCACCGTGCCCGAGATCGCCGGCGTGTCCGCGGGCGGCATGCCGACCCGGGTGAAGTGCCTCCACGCCCTGGCGGCCCACTCCCTCGCCGCCGGCCCCGGCGTGAACCCGATCGGCGATCGCGCGCTCGCGCGCGGATCCTGGTCGCCCGAGCGCTGCGTCTGTGCGACACCGAGGGCGACCGGATGAGGCGGGTCCGCGCCGTCCTCGCCGCCGCGGTCGTCGCCACGGCGGCACTGCTCACCGCGGCCGCTCCCGCCCCGACCCCGACGCCGCCGGCGGTCGATCCGGTGCGCAACATGGAGTACTGGCTGACGGAGTACGGCATCTCCGACGCCTGGAAGACCACGAAGGGCGCCGGGACGACGATCGCCGTCATCGACACGGGCATCGGCAAGGGCCCGAAGGAGCTCGACGGGGCCGTGGTGGGCGGCGCGGACTTCTCGGGCGTCGGCAAGGCCGACGGGCGCACCCCGGTCGGGGACAGCGACCGCAACCACGGCAGCTGGGTCGCCTCCTTGGCGGCCGGGCGCGGCACGGCGGCGGACAAGGGCATGATCGGTGTCGCCCCCGAAGCGGATCTGCTCTCGCTCTCCATCGGCTTCGGGAACTCGGCCAGCGTCCCCTTCGTCGACCAGGTCGCCGAGGCGATCCGGTGGGCCGTCGATCACGGCGCAGACGTCATCAACCTGTCCTTCACGACGAACACGCTCGACTGGGACAGGTCGTGGGACGACGCCTTCCTCTACGCGTTCGACCACGACGTCGTCGTCGTCGTCGCGGCCGGCAATCGCGAGAGCGGCACCGAGGAGGTCGGGGCCCCCGCGACGATCCCCGGCGTGCTGACCGTGGGCGGCGTGGACCGGGAGGGCAAGGCGAGTCGGACAGCCTCGACGCAGGGCATCGTCATCGGCATCTCCGCGCCGAGCGAGGAGCTGCTGGGCGTCTCGGCCAACGGTGACCTGGTGATCTGGGACGGTACAAGCGGCGCGGCCCCCATCGTCGCCGGGATCGCCGCACTGGTCCGGTCGGCGCACCCCGACCTGGATGCCGCCAACGTGATCAAGCGGATCATCGCGACCGCGACGCCGAGCGATCGCGCGGAGAAGGTCCCCGATCCGCTGTACGGATACGGGCTGATCAACGCGGCCCGGGCGGTCTCCGCGCCGGTCGCGAAGGTCTCCGCGAACCCGATGGGCGACCTCCGGGAATGGATCCGGCTCTATCGTCGTGCCGAGTCGACGCCCGAAGCGAGCCCGACGCCGACGCCCTACACGGTCGCTCCGCTCCCCGAGGCGGAGCCTCCCAGCGGCTCGGTGTCGCCGCTCCTGCCGAGCGGTGATTCGCTGCGCTACGGCACGGTGCCACTCGTCGTGGTCAGCCTGGGGACTATACTTGTCGTGCTCGGGGTCACCGCTGCTGCCCGGCGCATCCGATCGGCGCGCACTCCGCGACCGCCGAGCCGTTGAATCAAGGAGTTCTTCCGACTGTGACTACCACTGTGCCCAAGATCCTGGTCGTCGGAGGCGGCTACGCAGGTTTTTACACCGCATGGAAGCTCGAGAAGCACCTCCGCAAGGGTGAGGCCGAGGTCACGATCGTCGACCCGCTCCCGTACATGACGTACCAGCCCTTCCTCCCCGAGGTCGCGGCCGGTGGCATCGAGGCGCGCCACGTGGTGGTCGGCCTGCGGCGCCATCTCAAGCGCACGCGCATCGTGATCGCGAAAATCACGGGCATCGATCACTCCAGCAAGACTGCGACGATCACGCCCGAGGTCGGGGAGCCGTGGCAGGAGCAGTACGACCAGATCGTGGTGACCGCGGGCGCCGTCTCGCGCACCTTCCCGATCCCCGGCATCGCCGAGAACGCTATCGGGCTCAAGACGATCGAGGAGGCCGTCGCGATCCGCGACCGCATCCTCACCAACTTCGACCGCGCGGCGAACCTTCCTCCCGGGCCGGAGCGGGAGCGTCTGCTGACCGTCGTCGTCGTCGGCGGTGGCTTCGCGGGCATCGAGGTGTTCGCCGAGACGCGTGCCTTCGCCAGTGCCCTGCTGAAGGACTACCCGACGATCTCGTTCGACGAGACCCACTTCCACCTCATCGAGGCGATGGGGCGCATCATGCCCGAGGTCTCGCTGAAGACGAGCGAGTGGGTCCTCAAGGATCTCGCCAAGCGCGGCGCCAACGTCCATCTCGACACCCAGGTGAAGGGCGCCGTCGACGGCAACGTCGAGCTCTCGACCGGTCAGGTCATCCCGACCGACGTCATCATCTGGACCGCCGGTGTCATGGCGAACCCCACTGTCGTCCGCGGCAGCGACCTTCCCGTCGAGGAGCGCGGACGTCTGCGCACGCGCGCCGATCTGCGTGTCGGCACTCCTGAGGAGTTCGTCGAGGGCGCGTGGGCAGCCGGTGACGTCTCCGCCGTTCCCGACCTCTCCGGTGGCGGTGTCGGCGGCTTCTGCGTCCCGAACGCTCAGCACGCCGTCCGTCAGGGCAAGCTGCTCGCGAAGAACATCGTGGCCGTCCTCCGGGGCGAGGAGCCCAAGGAGTACTTCCACAAGAACCTCGGCGCGGTCGCCGGTCTCGGCCTCTACAACGGCGTGTTCCAGTCCGGCAAGATCGCCGTCAAGGGCTTCTTCGCCTGGATCGCCCACCGCGGCTACCACGGCCTCGCCATGCCGACCTTCGAGCGCAAGTTCCGCGTCGTCGGTGACTGGTGGCAGAACTTCTGGCTCGGCCGCGACAACGTCTCGATGGAGACGCTGCAGAATCCCCGGTACGTCTTCGAGGAGTTCGCCGCCCGTCCGCGTCCGGCCGCTCCCGAGACCCCCGCGATCGACCCCAAGTCGGTCGCCGCGGAGAAGACCGGCAAGGTCGCCGCGAGCTGACCCACGCCCTTCTCGCGACCCCCGTCCCGGCCTTCGCCGGGACGGGGGTCGTCTCGTGTTCCGGGATACCCTGACGGAGGGCCCCCGTAGCCCAATGGCAGAGGCAGGCGACTTAAAATCGCTTCAGTCTGGGTTCGAGTCCCAGCGGGGGCACCGGGCCGTGTTCAGCGGGGCAGGATGCTGGGCGGGTCCGCATCCGACCACCGTTCGATCGTCTGGGTCGTCCAGTACACCGCGAACGCCGTCAGTGCGACCGCCTCGCCGAGGAACACCGCGCCGCTGTCCGGGACGGCGAACGTCGCAACGACCGTCACCACCAGCGCGATCACGATGACCACGGACACTGCGATGTAGACGCGCCGGTAGGCGGGGGCGGGGCGCTCGTCGCCGCGCCCGAGAACGGTGACCCACGGCACGATCGCGAACATCGCGAAGAAGCCGGCCGTCACGACCAGGTGCAGGTTCACCCCGCCGGGGAACGGGAACGAGGACGCCGGCCCCGGGGCGAACGCGAGCACCGCGAGGACCGCGGCGGTGGTGAGCGCGACGGTGCCCACGATCGCCACACGGCGCCACGCGATCTCGCCGCGAGACGCGAGCACCACCCCCAGCGCGGCGACCACGATCACCACGACGGTGTAGACGCCCACGCCGTTGAGGACGGTCGACAGGACGTCCGGGGGAAGGGTCGCGTCGTCGGGGGCGCGGGTGGGGATGATCGCGATGAGCGGCGCGAACACGGCGGCCACGTCGAGGAGGGCAGACTCCGCGTCGCGACCGGCGAGGGCGAGCAGCGCGATCGCCGCGGCGGACAACGCTCCCACGAACACCCCGTGTGCCGGCGAGAAGTAGTAGGCGCTGATCGAGGGCAGCAGTCTCCCGTCGCTGCGCACGAATTCGATGAGGACGGATGCCGCCAGAGCCACGACGATCCCCACGAGGGCGAGCCGGAGGTACCGGTGCGTGCGAAGACCCGTCACACCTGCGACCCTACAAGCCGGGTCCCGTGTGCAACGCCTGGGAAAGTGCGGCCGGGCATCCGCATCGACCGGGTCCGCCTCGTTAGGATGATGAGGCTATCGATCGGAGACTCATGGAAATCCTCATCCCGGTCCTCGTCGTCGTCGCCCTCCTCGTCATCGTCGGCGTCTACCTCTGGGCCACCTACAACTCGCTCGTCGCCCTCAACGTGCGCGTCGATGAGGCCTGGAGCGACATCACGGTGCAGCTCAAGCGTCGCGCGGACCTGCTGCCCAATCTGATCGAGACGGTCAAGGGATACGCGGCCCACGAGAAGGCGGTCTTCGAGAACGTCACGCAGGCGCGAGCCGAGACCCTCACCGCGACCAGTCCGGCCGATGCGGGTGTCGCGGAGGGTCACATGCAGCAGGCCCTGAAGTCGCTCTTCGCGGTCGCCGAGGCGTACCCGCAGCTGCAGGCGAGCCAGAACTTCCTCCAGCTGCAGCAAGCCGTCGTCGACACCGAGGACAAGATCCAGGCCTCGCGGAGGTTCTACAACGGCGGGGTACGCGAGCTCAACACCAAGATCAAGGTCTTCCCGAACAACCTCTTCGCACGCCGGCTCGGGTTCGGCGAGCGGGAGTTCTTCGAGGTCGTCGACGGGGCGGCCATCGCCGAGCCGCCGCGGATCCAGTTCTGACCTGCCGCGCCCGCCGAGGCGCACGTCCTAGGATGGCCCAGTGAGCGGCACCGACGACAAGCACCGGAACGGGTTCTTCGATGCCCTGCGCTCGCGCACGGTCTCCACCGAGGTGTCGGGGACCGTGCCGCGCGGACTGAAGGTCGCGACCGCCTACGCCTGGCGGTTCCTCGTCCTCGCCGCGGCGATCGCGGTGCTGGTGTGGATCGTCATCCAGCTGCGGCTGCTGATCATCCCGCTGCTCGCGGCGATCCTCGTCACCGCACTCGTGTGGCCCCTGTTCTCCCTCCTGCTGCGACGACTGCCGCGATGGCTCGCCCTGATCGTGACGCTCCTGTTCACGATCGCCGTCGTGGTCGGGCTGCTCTGGCTCGCCATCTGGCAGATCACGCAGGATGCGGCATCCGTCCGCGATCGCACGCTTCAGGGCATCACGCAGTTCCGCGACTACCTCATCGAGGGCCCGCTCCATCTGACCGGCGGGCAGATCGACGACGCCGTGCGGCAGGCCTTCGGCATCCTGCAGGAGCAGGCGCAGCTGCTGTGGTCCGGCGCCCTCGCCATCGGGTCCACGCTCGGTCACGTCGCCACCGGCATCCTGCTCACCCTGTTCATCCTCATCTGCACGCTCGCCGACGGCGGCGGGATCTGGCGCTGGACGGTGCGGCTGTTCCCGACGCGCGCACGCGCCGCGGTCGACGGTGCGGGCAGGGCCGGCTGGCGCACGGTCATCAACTACGCGCGGACGCAGCTGCTCGTCGCGACGATCGACGCCGTCGGCATCGGTGTCGGCGCCGCCCTGCTCGGCGTTCCCCTCGCCGCTCCGATCGGCGTGCTCGTCTTCCTGGGGGCGTTCGTGCCCTTCGTCGGCGCTGTCCTGACGGGCGCGCTGGCGGTGTTCCTGGCGCTCGTCTACAACGGCCCGTGGATCGCCCTCTGGATGCTGGTGATCGTCCTGGGCGTGCAGCAGTTGGAGGGCCACGTGCTGCAGCCGCTGCTCATGGGCTCGGCGGTCAAGGTGCACCCGCTCGCGGTTGTCCTCGCCGTCGCCGGGGGTGCGATGATCGCGGGGATCGCGGGCGCGGTGTTCGCCGTCCCGCTGGCCGCGTTCGTCAACGTCGTCTGGCTCTACCTCTCGCGGCGAGGGTGGGAGCAACCGGTGAACCCCGGTCCGGACGACCTCATCTGGAGTACCGTGCCGCGACGCAGGAGGATGACCGCGTGACCGAACAGGCGAAGATCGCCGCCCCGACCCTGGCCGAGTTCGAGGCCGCCGCGACCGAGCTCGCCGGCGTCGTCTCGCGCACGCCCGTCGAGGATTCGGAGTTCCTGTCGAGCGTGCTCGGCGCCCCCGTCCACCTCAAACTCGAGAACCTGCAGCGCACCGGCTCGTTCAAGATCCGCGGTGCCACCTACCGCCTCTCGCGCCTGACCGCAGAGGAGCGGTCCCGTGGCGTCGTCGCGGCCTCAGCGGGGAACCACGCGCAGGGTGTCGCACTCGGCGCCCAGACCCTCGGCATCCCGGCCACGATCTTCATGCCGTTGGGCGTCCCCGTGCCCAAGCTCCTGGCGACACGCGGCTACGGGGCCGACGTCATCCTCGAGGGCGCCACGGTCGAGACGCCCCTGCGGCTGGCCCAGGAGTTCGCGGAGCGGACCGGTGCCGTGCTCATCCCGCCCTACGACAACCACGACATCATCCTCGGTCAAGGCACTCTCGGACTCGAGCTCATGGACGAGATCCCGGGGCTCGAGACGATCGTCGTCGGTATCGGCGGCGGGGGACTGGCGGCGGGTGTTGCCGCAGCCGCCAAGGCGCGCGCGGCGGCACAGGGTCGGACCATCCGGGTCATCGGCGTGCAGGCCGAGAACTCGGCGGGCTATCCCGGGTCGCTGCTCGTCGGGCGTCCGATCGACGCCGAGCACACCTCTCCCACGATCGCCGACGGCATCGCGGTCAAGCGGCCCGGCACGATCCCGTTCGACATCATCCGCGACCTCATCGACGAGGTCGTCACCGTGAGCGACGACGACATCGCCCGCGCGATCCTCGTGCTCATCGAGCGCGCCAAGCAGGTCGTCGAGCCCGCCGGTGCCGTCGGGGTCGCGGCGATCCTCACCGGCAAAGTGACCGCCTCGGGACCGACGGCGGCGATCCTCTCCGGCGGCAACATCGACCCGCTGCTGCTGCAGCGCGTCGTCGCGCACGGATTGGCGGCATCCGGCCGGTACATGACTCTGCAGATCCCGCTGCCCGACCGTCCCGGTCAGCTCGCCCGGGTGTCGGAGCTCCTGTCGGTGGTGGGAGCGAACGTCATCGAGGTGCTGCACACCCGGCACGGGCAGGGGCTGCAGATCAGCGAGGTCATCCTGCAGCTGAGCGTCGAGACGCGCGGCGAGGAGCACCGCGCGCAGGTCCTCGCAATCCTGCAGGACGCCGGCTACGCGCCGACGGTCGTCCCGAACTGAGGACCTGCGCAGACCCCCGGGCTCACTGACCCGAGTAGGTCTCGACCTTGACGACCTCGACGGAGATCTCGCGTCCGTTCGGAGCGGTGTAGCTCGTCTTCTCGCCCTCGCGCAGACCCATGATGGCCTCGCCGAGGGGGGACGCCTCGCTGTAGACGTCGAGCTCGCTGTTCGCGCCGATCTCGCGGTTGCCGAGCAGGAACACCTCTTCGCCGCCGGCGACGATCGCGGTGACGACGGTGCCGGACTGCACGGTGCCGTCGGACTCGGGGGCGACGCCGACCTTGGCGTCCTTCAGCAGCTGCTGCAGGGTGCGGATGCGTGCCTCCTGCTTGCCCTGCTCATCTTTCGCCGCGTGATAGCCGCCGTTCTCCTTGAGGTCTCCCTCTTCGCGGGCGGCCTCGATGCGCTTGGCGATCTCCTCGCGACCGGTCGTCGAGAGCTCCTCGAGCTCGGCGGCGAGGCGGTCGTAAGCCTCCTGGGTCAGGAACGTCTCGGACACGTGATCTCCCGGTGCGGTCGATGGGTAAGCCAAACGCCCCGGCAAGTCCACCGGGGCGCGAGAATCTCCAGCTTAGATGATCCAGCAGGAGCGGACAAAACCCGTGGTGGCAGGCGCCGTCGTGGGGATCCGCGCGGTGACGATGCGGGAATGGTCGTCGGATGCCGGCACCTCGATGATCTTCCACCCGACGATCCCGTGCTCGGCGTCCTGTGCCTCGAGCGAGCAGGCCACCCGCGTTCCCGGATTCACCGTCACCTGTACGCGCACCTCGACGGTGTGCTCGTCGGGGAGGGTGAAGCCCGTCGTGTCGGCGTCGACGGAGTTCATCGCATTCGACACCGTCGTCCACCCCAGGAGGCCGGTGGCCGAGACGGCGAGGGCGCCGATCGCGATCCACGTCCAGCGGCGCGACGCCGCGGACCGCGTCCGGCCGTACCGATCCGCGAGCTTGCGGTCGACGTCGGTCAGGGTCATGCGGCATCCGTTCTAGGCTGGAATCCCAGGCTAAGCGCTCTGGCTGAGGAATGAGGTCACATGCCGGATCTGCGATGGCTCGCCGTCTCGCCGAGCCCCACCCCGACGACGCCGCCGCCCGAGGCGGTCACCCCCGGGGTCGCGGGATTCGTCGCGATCGCGGTCGTGGCCGTGGTCATCGTGCTCCTCGCGATCGACATGCTGCGCCGCATCCGTCGCGCGCAGTACCGTTCCGACGTGAATGCGATGCTCGACGCCGAGGAGGCGGCCGCCCGCGGCGAAGGCACAGAAACCCGCGGTGGACGCGCGAACGGTGACGACGGCGACGCCCTCGACGGCGTCAGCCCGGAAGGCCCAGGGAAGGGCTGAGCGGTTCGAGCGAGATCAGCAGGCATGCGGTCCAGTGGCACAGGAACGCCAGCACCGTGCAGACATGGAAGATCTCGTGGAACCCGAAGTGCCCCGGCCAGGGGTTCGGACGCTTCAGCGCATAGACGATCGCCCCGCCGGTGTAGAGCAGCCCCCCGACGATGACGAGCACCATCATCGCCATGCTCGCCCGCAGCAGGTCGCCGAGGTACATCACGGCGGCCCACCCGAGCAGCAGATAGAGCGCGACGTAGAGCCAGCGGGGCGCGTGGATCCAGAAGACGCGGAAGAGGATGCCGAGAAGGGCGCCCGACCACACCAGCACGAGCAGCAGGGTGCCCTGACCGGGGGCGAGTGCCAGGGTCGCGATAGGGGTGTAGGTGCCGGCGATGAGCAGCAGGATGTTCGCATGGTCGATGCGCTTGAGCACGACCTTCGTCCGGGGGCCCCAGTCGAAGCGGTGATACAGCGCCGAGTTGCCGAACAGCAGCAGCGACGTGGCCATGAACACCGCGGCCGCCCACTTGCCCGGAGTCCCCTCGGCCAGGACGATCAGCACGACACCCGCGGCGATCGCGACGGGGAACGTTGCGGCGTGGATCCAGCCGCGCCAGGTCGGCCGGATGTCGACCTGGGCGCTGACCGCGCCGGCGTCGAGAAGAGGGAGTTGAGGCATCTCGGGGCCGTCGTCGGTGTCGTGTCGGGTCACGGTGCGAGCCTACGCGTGCGGCCATGCGGTCGGCTGAATACGCGCCCGGCTCACCGCGAGCGCCCAGCCGGAGTACCGTAGCCGTGTGACCCGTGCCTCCTCGACTCAAGGACGGGGTCTGCTGTACCGCCTGTACAGCTCCCGGCTGCGTCGCGAGATCGACGCCGGCACCGTGCCGCATCACGTCGCGATGATGATCGACGGCAACCGCCGGTGGGCGCGGCAGCTCGGGTACACCACCGTCTCGCACGGCCATCGTGCCGGTGCCGCGAAGATGCACGAGTTCCTTCGCTGGTGCGACGAGCTGGGCATCCAGGTCGTCTCGCTCTATCTGCTGTCGACGGACAACCTCGTGAAACGGGACTCGCAGGAGCTCACCGACCTCATCGAGATCATCGCGGACCTCGCCGACACCCTTTCTCAGGAGCCGGGATGGCGCGTCCAGCACGTGGGGCGCGCCGAGATCCTGCCGCCCGAGCTGGCCGCGGGCCTGCGCACAGCGCAGGAGCGCACGCGCGAGAACACGGGTCTGCACGTCAACCTCGCCGTCGGGTACGGCGGGCGTGGCGAGATCGTCGACGCGGTCCGCAGCATCATCTCGAAGCATCAGGGCAAAGGCGGCTCGCTCGAGGAGCTCGCCGAGAGCCTCACGCCCGAACAGATCGGCGAACACCTCTACACCGGCGGCCAGCCCGACCCCGATCTGGTCATCCGCACCTCGGGGGAGCAGCGACTGAGCGACTTCCTCCTCTGGCAGTCCGCGCACAGCGAGTTCTACTTCGTCGAAGCGCTCGGGCCCGACCTGCGCGAGGTCGACTTCCTGCGCGCGATCCGCGACTTCGGCGACCGCGACCGGCGCTTCGGAGGCTGAGGTCGCCGTCGACCTCGATCCGTGACACGGAGAGTTCACGCATCCGACACATCCGGCGGCGTGTCGCGGCGCCGGGGTGTCGCCGGTGACGCCTACGTTCATCCCAACGGGCAAAGCGCCTGTTCGAGTCGGCCTCTCACGACTCGTGACCCCAGGTCGACTCGTGACTGCCGGGTGGGTTCCACCCGGGGCGGGAGTGGGTTGTGGCCACACGAGCACCTGAGAAGCAGCAGCACCAGCACGAGTCCGCGGAAGCGACTCCTGACCAGGATCTCCGCACGTACGTGCTGGACACCTCGGTCCTGCTGAGCGATCCGCGCGCACTGTTCCGCTTCGCCGAGCACTCGGTCGTGCTGCCGGTCGTCGTCGTCACCGAACTGGAGCGCAAACGCCACGATCCCGAGATCGGCTACTTCGCCCGCCAGGCGCTGCGCCACCTCGACGGATTGCGGGTGGAGCACGGACGACTCGACTTCCCCGTCCCGGTCGGCGCCGGCGGCACCCTGCGCGTCGAACTCACCAACACCGACCCGACCGTGCTACCGGCCGGCATGCGGCTCGGCGACAACGACACGCGGATCCTGTCGGTGGCGATGCACCTGAGCCAGGAGGGACAGTCGGTCACGGTCGTCTCCAAAGACCTCCCCATGCGCGTCAAGGCCGCCTCGCTGGGGCTCCACGCCGAGGAGTACTTGGCCGAACAGGCCGTGGACTCCGGTTGGACGGGCATCGCGTCCATCGATCTCTCCGGCGACGAGGTGAGCGACCTCTACGACAGCGAGGTCGGTGTCAGCGAGGACGTGCGCGGGCTGCCCGTGAACACGGGCCTCGTGATCCACTCCGAGCGCGGCTCGGCTCTCGGACGCGTCACCGGCGACGGCTCCTACCGTCTGGTCCGCGGGGACCGGGACGTCTTCGGGCTCCACGGCCGCTCCGCAGAACAGCGCATCGCCATCGACCTCCTCCTCGACCCCGAGGTCGGCATCGTCTCGCTCGGCGGACGTGCCGGGACGGGCAAGTCGGCGCTCGCTCTGTGCGCAGGCCTGGAATCCGTGCTCGAGAAGCAGCAGCAGAAGAAGATCATCGTCTTCCGTCCGCTCTTCGCGGTCGGAGGTCAGGAGCTCGGCTACCTGCCGGGTGACCAGCAGGAGAAGATGAACCCCTGGGGGCAGGCGGTGTTCGACACCCTCGGCTCCGTCGTCACGGGCAACGTCCTCGAGGAGGTCGTCGCCCGCGGGATGCTCGAGGTCATGCCGCTGACGCACATCCGCGGGCGCTCCCTCCACGACGCGTTCGTGATCGTCGACGAGGCGCAATCGCTCGAGCGGAACGTCCTGCTGACCGTTCTCAGCCGCATCGGCCAGAACTCGCGCGTCGTGCTCACCCACGACGTCGGTCAGCGCGACAACCTGCGTGTCGGTCGCCACGACGGCATCGCCTCGGTCATCGAGACGCTCAAGGGGCACGACCTGTTCGGCCACGTGACCCTGGTGCGCTCGGAGCGCTCCGCGATCGCCGCGCTCGTCACCGACCTGCTGGAGGCGGGCGAGCTGAGCTGACCCGGCTGCACGGCGATGCCCCCGACCGATCGGCCGGGGGCATCGCCGCGTCAGCGGCTCACTCCCAGCGGTACCCCTCGCCGCGGACCGTCACGATGCGGTCGGCACCGAGTTTGGCGCGGAGGTAGCGCACATAGACGTCGACGACGTTGGAGCCCGGATCGAAGTCCAGGCCCCAGACCCGGCTGAGCAGTGCCTCGCGGGTGAGCACGTCGCCGGAATGGCGCAGGAACTGCTCGGCCAGGGCGAATTCGCGCGAGGACAGCTCCACCTCGCGGCCGTCGACGGTGGCGCGGCGAGCCAGGATGTCGAGGGTGACACCGCCGCGCGTCAGCGAGGTCGGTGCGCTCGCGGCGCTGTCGCGCAGGCGCGACCGTACGCGCGCCATCAGCTCGGCCACGGCGAAGGGCTTCGGGACGTAGTCGCTCGCCCCGGCATCCAGCCCTTCGATCGTGTCGCTCGTGCCGCTGCGCGCGGTCAGCATGATGACGGGGGTCGTGTGTCCCGCGCCGCGCAGCTCGCGGAGGACGTCGAAGCCGTCCATCGTGGGCAGCCCGACATCGAGCACGATGAGGTCGATGTCGCCCGCGAGCGCGATCTCGAGGGCGTCCGGGCCGTCGTCCGCGCCGACGGCCTCGTAGCCCTCGGCATGCACGGCGCGCGAGACGAGCGAGACGATGTGCGGCTCGTCGTCGACGATCAGGATGCGGGTCATTCAGTGGCCTCTCGCTGCAGCAGGACCTCGCCGGCGCGGATGGGGGACGGCAGCGCCCCGCTGGTGCCGATCGGGATCTCCAGGGTGAACGTAGCACCGCCGCCGGGGGTGTCCGCGACGGCGCAGTGACCGCCGTGCGCCTTCGCGATCGCATCGACGATCGCGAGTCCTAGTCCGGAGCCTCCGACGCGGCGCTTGCCCGTTCCACGGTCGAAGCGGCGGAAGATGCGGTGCCGGACGGCCGGGGGGATGCCGGGGCCGTGATCGCGGACCCAGAGCTGGGCGCCGGCGGCGTGGAGCGCGCTGCCGATCTCGATGGCCGTGCCGGCGGGCGTGTACTTGGTGGCGTTGTCGGCGAGCTGCAACCACGCCTGCAGCAGCCGATCGCCGTCGGCGCGGATGACGCCGTCCGCGGTCTGCTCCACACGCCACGTGTGGTCGCCGATCACACCGACCATCTCGAAGACGCGCTGGGTGAGGGCGGCGAGATCGACATCGCCGCGGGAGAGCTGCCCGCCTTCGACGGCCGCCAGGACGTCGATGTCGCCGATGAGGCGGGTCATGCGGTCGAGCTCTGCCATGCCGAGGGAGCGGATCGCCTCGACGTCGTCGGGGTCGGCGGCATCCATCATCTCCAGGTGACCGCGCACGATCGTGATGGGGGTCTTCAGTTCGTGGCGCACGTCGTCGAGCAGCCGGCGCTGCGTCTCGAACGCCCCCTCGACCGTGTCGCCCGCCGGCACCGACGCGACGGTGCGCCGCTCGAGGACGGCCCATCCCACGACCCCCACGCCTGCCAGAGCCGGGACGGCAGCCGCGACCCAGACGAGGGCGGTCCATCCCGCCGCCTCGGGGGCGGTCAGCAGGACGACGACGAACGCCGCCGCACCCGCGCCGACGAGGCCCGCCGCAGCGACCGCGAGAAGGATCCCGAGTCCCGGCGTGCCCCGTCGCGGTGGTGCGGCGGCGCTGTTCACGCTCCGATTATCAACCAGGGTGGGTCATCGAGAGGAGGTCGAGCTTCTCATCGAGCTGTTGCTCGGTGAGCTCGCCCCGCTCGACGTACCCGAGATCGATCACGGCGTCGCGCACCGTGATGCCCTTGGCGACCGAGTGCTTGGCGATCTTGGCGGCGGCCTCGTATCCGATGAGCTTGTTCAGCGGGGTGACGATCGACGGCGACATGCCCGCGTAGGCGGCCGCGCGCTCCTCGTTCGCCTCGAGACCGGCGACGGTCTTGTCGGCGAGGACCCGCATCGCGTTCGAGAGCAGTCGGATCGATTCGAGGAGGGCCGTGCCCATCACGGGGATCGCGACGTTCAGCTCGAAGGATCCGGATGCCCCCGCCCACGCGACCGTGGCATCGTTCCCGATGACCCGCGCGGCGACCATGAGGGTCGCCTCCGGGACGACCGGGTTGACCTTGCCGGGCATGATGGACGAGCCCGGCTGCAGGTCGGGGATGTGCAGCTCGCCGAGACCGGTGTTCGGACCCGAGCCCATCCACCGGATGTCGTTGTTGATCTTCGTCAGCGACACGGCGATGGTGCGCAGCGCCCCGGAAGCCTCGACGAGACCGTCGCGGTTCGCCTGCGCCTCGAAGTGGTCCTTCGCCTCGGTGATCGGCAGCTCGGTCTCGGCGGCCAGCAGCGCGATGACCTTCTGCGGGAACCCGAGGGGCGTGTTGATGCCGGTGCCGACGGCCGTGCCGCCCAGGGGCACCTCGCCGACCCGGGGGAGCACCGACTGCACGCGCTCGATGCCCAGACGCATCTGGCGGGCGTAGCCGCCGAACTCCTGGCCGAGGGTCACCGGGGTCGCGTCCATCAGGTGGGTACGGCCGCTCTTGACGACGCTCTTCCAGGCTTCGGCCTTCTGCTCCAGCGCCACGGCGAGGTGATCGAGCGCGGGGATCAGGTCGTCGATGAGAGCCTGCGTCACGGCGATGTGGACGGAGGTGGGGAACACGTCGTTCGAGGACTGCGACGCGTTGACGTGGTCGTTCGGGTGGACGGTCGATCCGAGCTTGCGGGTCGCGAGCGTCGCGAGGACCTCGTTCATGTTCATGTTCGACGAGGTGCCCGAGCCGGTCTGGTAGGTGTCGACGGGGAAGTGCTCGTCGTACGCGCCGGTCACGACCTCGTCGGCGGCCCAGGCGATCGCGTCGGCGATGGCGCCGTCGAGGGTGCCGAGCTCCTTGTTGGCGAGGGCGGCCGCCTTCTTGATGCGCGCCAGGGCGGCGATCTGGGTCGACTCCAGGCCGGAGCCGGAGATCGGGAAGTTCTCGACGGCGCGCTGGGTCTGCGCGGCGTAGAGGGCGTCCTTGGGTACGCGCACCTCGCCCATCGTGTCGTGCTCGATGCGGTACTCGGTCGGCTCAGTCATGGTCGTTCACGTCCTCGTATCAGGTGACTGTCGTGCGGGAAGGGGATGCTCAGGCGACGTCGCCGACGACCACGTCGGGGATCGCGGTGCCGTCGGCGAGTCGGTAGTTCGCGCCGACGATCGCGACGCGACCCTCGGCGACCGCCTCGCTGATGAGTTCGGATGCCCGGAGGATGCCGGCGACGGTGTCGCGGAGGTGCTCGCGGCCGACCTCTTCGGCATCCACCGTCTCGGCTGTCGTCCCCGCGTGCGCCGTCAGGACGCGGCGGACGGCGGGGACGATGGGCGCGACCTGGCGCCAGATGTTCGCGGGCAGCACGGGCGCGTCGACACCGGTCGAGTCGATCGCGGCGCGGACGGCGCCGCACTCGTCGTGGCCGAGCACGACGATCAGCGGCACGTTGAGCACGGCGACGGCGTACTCGAGACTGCCGACGACCGAGTCCGAGACGACCTGGCCGGCGTTGCGGATGACGAACAGATCGCCGAGGCCCTCGTCGAAGATGATCTCCGCCGCCAGGCGAGAGTCCGAGCACCCGAAGAGCGCGGCACTCGGTCGCTGCGCGTGCGCGAGTTCGTGGCGGCGTTCGGCGTCCTGACGAGGGTGCCGCGGCTCACCGGAGACGAAACGCTTGTTCCCTTCCAACATCGCCGTCCAGACGTCTGCGGGGGTCGTCGTGCTCAACGGAGTTCCTCTCTCAGGGTGCGGATCTGGTCGCCGAGGCTCTCGGCCACCGTCGCGGCCGCGCCGCGGTCGGTCGACGCGGCCAGGCCGATGACGACGGTGTCGGTTCCTGCCGTGGTGGCGAGGGCGTAGTCGATGGTGTCGACCGCGCTCGGGAGGTCGTACACGTCCCACTCGATGCCGTCGATCGTCGTCGTGCCGGTGGGGGCGTAGCCGCCGAGCTGTCGTGCGACCCACCCCTCCGGCGGCGAGAAAGCCTGCGTCACCTCGACGTACCCGGTCGCAGGGGCGTACACGACGCGCCACTCTCCGCCCTCGACCTCTGCCGAGTTCACGCGCCAGGCGTCCGGCGCGGTCGGGACGACCACGCCGTGTCCCGCCGTGCGCTCGGCCGCCGCGGCCGCCGCCGGGACGTCGGCCTCGGGGGTCTCCGCCGGGGTTCCGCGGGGCACACCGAGATAGACCACCGCCATGATGCCGACGCACACGATGAGGGCCGCGATCAGGTTGCGGAAGGTCTTGCTGGACCGGTAGCGCGCGGATGCCGCGGCCTTGCGAGCGGCCGTCTCCTCGGGCGTCTCGGGGCGCCCGAGCTCCGCGACGATGCGGGGCCGAGCCATCAGGGGACGGTCCCGCCGTCGGGACGCGCCTCGTCGAGGCGTCGCTTGGCGCCCAGCAGCCATTCCTCGCAGCGCGCCGCGAGCGCCTCGCCGCGGGTCCAGAGGGCGAGGGACTCCTCGAGGGTCGGCGACCCCTGTTCGAGCTGGGCCACCACGTGCACGAGTTCATCGCGGGCCTGCTCGAAGGTGAGGGTCGACACATCCCCCGCGTCGGTCGTCATGGCTCCCATCCTAGATCGCGGCGGATGGAGCGTCCGCCGAGGACTCCGCCACCTCGCCGGTCGAGTGCGCGGCGAACGAGCCGCGCCCGACTGTGACGACCACCTCCGTGCCGCGGGGCGCCTGCCCGGCGTCGCGGACGATCGCGCCGCCCGACAAGTGGGCGATCGCGTACCCGCGGTCGAGCGTCGCACCGGGGGAGAGCGCACGAAGCGAAGCCCGCAGCTCGGCGGTCGTGCGAGCCGCGGCATCCCACCGCCGTCGCATGACGTCGCGCCCCCGGGAGGACAGCGCGACGACCTCCTGCGCGCGTCCCGTCAGCATCGATTCGGGATCGCGCAGCACGGGTCGCGAGCGCAGCTGCGCGAGCGCGGCGATGTCGTGCGAGACGCGCTGGGTGAGCCGCGTGCGCGCGCGGCTGCGCAGCTGCTGCACGAGGGCACGCTGCTCCGACACGTCGGGGACCACGCGCTTGGCGGCATCGGTCGGGGTCGAGGCGCGCAGATCGGCGACCTCATCGAGGAGCGGATGGTCGTTCTCATGCCCGATCGCCGAGACGATCGGAGTGGATGCCGCAGCCACCGCCCGGACGAGGCGCTCGTCACTGAAACCCAGCAGGGACTGCGGGTCGCCACCGCCGCGGGCGATGATGATGACGTCGACCTCGGGATCGGCGTCGAGGGTGCGCAGCGCGGCGAGGGTCTCGGGGACGCATCGGTCTCCCTGCACGGCGGCGTAGACGGTGCGGAAGGCGACGTGGGGCCAGCGCAGCTCCGCGTTGCGGTGCACGTCCTTCTCGGCGTCGCTGCGCTCACCTGTGATGAGCCCGATCACGTGGGGGAGGAAAGGGAGCGGCTTCTTGCGTGCCGGATCGAACAGGCCCTCGGCGCGCAGTGCGGCGCGCAGCCGCTCCAGTCGCTCGAGCTGGTCGCCGAGGCCGGTGTGACGCATCGCCGAGACCGTGAAGCTGAAGTCGCCCGTCTTGGTGAAGTAGTCCGCCTTGACGCACGCGACCACGCGGTCGCCGACCTTCAGATCGTCGGGCGTGCGCTGCAGCGTCGAGGACCACATGCGGAAGGAGAGCATGCCGTCGCCGCCGGCATCCTTCAGGCGTCCGAACACGTGACCGCCGCGCAGGTTCCAGGCCGTGATCTCGCCCTCGACCCACACCGAGCCCCACTTCTGCACGAAATCGCGGATCGTCTCGTTGAGGCGGGAGACCGAGGTCGGCGTGTCGGGGGAGGAGTCCCGCGGATGCACCGCATCCGGCGGCGCCGCCGCGCCCGGCTCGGTCTGGAAAGTCGTCACGGACACCCATCTTGCTGCACACGTCCCCCACTCCGTCGGGGGTTCGTACAATCAAGGGGTGACCTCTCCCGCCGTTTCGCTGCCGATGCCCCGTATCCCGGGAGCCCGCGGGCGGCTCGTCGACCTCCCCGTCCAGGGTTCCAAGCGTGTTCTGCTCGCCGCTCCCCGCGGCTACTGCGCCGGGGTCGATCGTGCCGTCATCGCGGTGGAGAAGGCGCTCGAGCGGTACGGGGCGCCCGTCTACGTGCGAAAGCAGATCGTCCACAACATCCACGTCGTGACCGAGCTCGAGTCCCTCGGCGCGATCTTCGTGGACGAGGTGGATGAGGTCCCCGAGGGGTCGCACGTCGTCTTCAGCGCGCACGGCGTGTCTCCGGCGGTCGTCAACGCCGCCGCCGACCGAGGACTGCAGGCGATCGACGCCACCTGCCCCCTCGTCACCAAGGTGCACCGCGAGGCCGTGCGTTTCGCACGGGACGATTTCGAGATCCTGCTCATCGGGCACGACGGGCACGAGGAGGTCGAAGGAACGGCGGGCGAGGCGCCCGATCACGTCACCGTCGTCAACTCGCCCGAGGAGGCCGACACGGTCGTCGTGAAGGACCCCGACAAGGTCGTGTGGCTGTCTCAGACGACGCTGTCCGTCGACGAGACGATGGACACCGTCCGCCGACTGCGCGAGCGGTTCCCGAATCTGCAGGACCCGCCGTCCGACGACATCTGCTACGCGACGCAGAACCGCCAGGTCGCGATCAAGAAGGTCGCGAAGGATGCCGACCTCGTCATCGTCGTCGGTTCGGCGAACTCCTCCAACAGTGTCCGGCTCGTCGAGGTCGCACTCGAGTACGGCGCGAAGGCGGCGTACCGCGTCGACTACGCGCACGAGATCAAGCAGGAGTGGCTGGACGGTGTCGAGACGGTCGGTGTGACCTCCGGCGCCTCAGTGCCCGAGGTGCTCGTGACTGAGGTGCTCGAGGACCTGGCCGGCGCCGGCTACCGCGACGTCGCCGAGGTGAAGACGGCGGAGGAGGACCTCATGTTCTCGCTGCCGAAGGAGCTGCGCCAGGACCTCGCCGGACGCCGCGACGATCGCGCCCTCGGGGGACGGAACCGGTCGTGAGCGACGACCCCCGGCCGCGACCGCAGTACGGGGAGTACGCGACGCCCGAGCAGCAGCGCGCGGCGATCCGTCAGCCCGAGCCGGAGTCGGAGCCGGCGGCGTCGTTCGACCCGCCGCATCCGCCCACGGCACCCGCCACGACCGTGGCCGCCCGGCCGACGCGGATGGCCGACCGCATCATCACGGTCGCGTTGCTGGCGTACGGGTTGGTCACCGTCGTCGGCGCGATCCCTCAGCTGGTGGATTTCAGCTCCTTCGCCGACACCTGGATGGAGGTCGCCGGCGTCGACGGCGAGTTCACGAACACGGCGCAGGGCGCCCTCTGGGGCGGCGTGGGCGCGGCTGTCTTCGCCGTCGGCTGGGTGCTCACGGCGGCCTGGGCGTGGTGGTCGTTGGCCCGCCGACGGGTCAGCTGGTGGATCCCTCTCGTCGGCGCGATCGTGACCTTCGTGATCGTGAGCGTCTGTCTCGTGATCCCGATCTTCGGGGATCCCGGCCTCGTCCGCGGCCTCGCGTTCGGTTCGTAGCACCTGGTACTTTTACGGCTGCTGCGGGTGTTCCCTCGCGTGCATCATCTCGGGAGGGGAATCGTGACCGGCACACCCCGGAGGATCGCCTCCACGACCGCTGCCCTGGCGGCCACGATCGGCCTGTTCTTCGCGGCGGGTCCCGCGACTGCGGCGCCCACGACGGCGCCGACATCGACGGCCACGACGGCGACACCGTCGCCGACGGCCACGCTCACCGCGGGCACGGTGAGTGTCGCGGGGACGCCCGCCGTCGGCGCGAAGCTCAACGCCTCGGTCGCCGGCTTCGGCCCGGCCCCCGTCGCGGTCGCCTACCAGTGGCTGCGCGGCGGTGCGGCACTCGCCGGCGCGACGGCCGCGTCCTACACCGCGGTCGCCGCAGACGGCGGTGCGACCCTGTCGGTGCGGATCACGGTGACCAAGGCCGGTTACGCCCCCCTCACGCGCGCGAGCGCAGGCGTCGTCGTCGGGCGTGTCATGACCCCGCCGTCCTCCGTGACCGTATCCGGGGCGGGAACGGTCGGTTCCACCCTGACGGCGTCACCCGGCACCTGGGCCCCCGCAGGCGTCGCGCTCGGCTACCAGTGGCTCCGCGGCGGCACCCCGATCGCGGGAGCGACGGCGCGGACCTACCGCCTGGTGGGCGCCGATGCCGGCGCCACCGTCTCGGTGAGGGTGACCGGAACCAAGGCGGGATACACGACGGTCGCCCGCACCTCGGCCGGCATCGGTGTGCTCGCCACCTTCACCGCGACACCCACCCCGACCATCAGCGGGACGGCGGCCGCCGGCAAGGTCCTCACGGTGAGCCCCGGGTCGTGGGGTCCCATTGCGGATGAGCTGCGGGTGCAGTGGCGGGTCGACGGCGGTGCCGTCGACGGTGCGACGGCGACCAGCTGGGAGGTCCCGACATGGGCCGCCGGACGCTCCGTCAGCGTGTCGGTCACGGCCGTCAAGAAGAGTTACCGGAGCGCGACCACGACCTCGGCGGGAAAGACGGTCGCCTGGTCGCTCGGGTCGGTCATGACCCCGGGCACGACCCTGCGCCCTGGGGTGCAGTTGACCTCGCCCGATGGCCGCTACACGTTCGGTTTGCGCGGCGACGGCAACGTCGCACTGACGCGCGACTACACCCTCCAGCGCACCGCCCGGACGACCGGGACGCTCGACGGCACCCTCCTTTTTTCCGGCGACGGGGAACTCCTCCTCCTCGACGAACGTGGCGTCTCGGTCTGGTCCTCGGCGACCGCCGGGCTAGAAGTGAGAGCCGCGACCCTCGACAACGACGGCGTCCTGCGCCTCGTCGACGCCGAAGGCGAGGATGTCTGGACGAGTGCGGCCATGTCCGCCCAGCCGGGCGCCACGGCGGCCGGGCCGTCGGTACCCGGCCGGTACGGCTGGGCGTACCCGCTGCGCCCGAAGGGGACGTTCACGACGTACTCGGGCCACAGCGGCGACGACATCGCCGCCCCGACCGGCACCCCTGTCTACGCGATGCGCGGAGGGACCGTCTCGGTCCGCGAGGTGTGGATCCGGACGGGCTGCCCGTCCTGGGCTCCCAACAACACGAAGCAGAAAGAGGTCGTCGTGACCTCGACGGTGGACGGGATGCGGCTCGAGCAGGTGTACGCCCACCTCAGCGCCTTCTCGGTGAAGACCGGACAGACCGTCGCTGCGGGCCAGCGTGTGGGCTCCGTCGGTTCGACGGGATGCTCCACCGGCCCCCATCTGCACACCGCCTTCACCGTCGACGGGGTCAGGTACGCCCTCTATCCGCGGGATGTCCTGGGTACTTCGGCGTACTGAGTCCGCATACGACGGAGCCCCGGTCCGTTCGGACCGGGGCTCCGTCGTGACTGCTGTCGGGGTCAGGCGCCGAGCGACTTGCCGGCCGAGCCGAGCTGCTGCGTCGCGGCGACGACCCGCTCGGCCATGGCGGATTCGGCGACCTTGCCCCACGCGCGCGGGTCGTACTGCTTCTTGTTGCCGACCTCGCCGTCGAGCTTCAGCACGCCCTCGTAGTTCGAGAGCATGTACCCGGCGACCGAACGCGTGAAGGCGTACTGGGTGTCGGTGTCGATGTTCATCTTGACGACGCCGTTGCTCACCGCGAGGGCGATCTCGTCGTCGGACGAGCCGCTGCCGCCGTGGAAGACGAGGTCGAGAGGCTTGGGTCCGGTGCCGAAGCGCGCCGCGATGCCCTCCTGGATCTCGCCGAGGAGCTCGGGGCGCAGCTTCACCCCGCCCGGCTTGTAGACGCCGTGGACGTTGCCGAAGGTCAGGGCCGAGATGTAGCGACCGTTCTCGCCCAGGCCCAGGGCCTCGACGGCCTTCGTCACGTCGGCGACGGTCGTGTAGAGCGCGTCGTTCGACCCTTCGTGGGCGACACCGTCCTCCTCGCCGCCGACCACGCCGACCTCGATCTCGAGGATGGCGCTGATGTTCTTCATGCGGGGGAGGAGCTCCTGCGCGATCTGGATGTTCTCGTCGAGCGGCACGGCGGAACCGTCCCACATGTGCGACTGGAAGATCGGGTTGCGGCCGGCCTTGACCTCGGCCTCGGAGGCCTCGATGAGGGGCAGGACGAAGCCGGGAAGGGCATCCTTCGGGCAGTGGTCGGTGTGAAGCGCGACCGTGATCGGGTAGTTCTTCGCGACCTCGGTGACGTACTTCGCGAAGGCGAGGGCACCGGTGGCGCGGCCCTTGACCGTGTGGCCGGCGAAGTAGTCGGCACCGCCGGTGGTGACCTGGAGGATGCCGTCGGAGCCGGCCTCGGTCAGGCCCTGGAGGACCGCGTTGATGGTCTGCGAGCTCGAGACGTTGATCGCGGGGTAGGCGAATCCGCCTGCCTTCGCGCGATCCAGCATGTCGGCGTACTGGTCAGGGGTGGCGACGGGCATGTGAGCTCCTCGGGAAGATGTGTGGATTCAGCCCAACTCTATCGAAGGCACCGCGTCGCCTTCGCGGGTCGGGCGGCTCGTGCACGCCACAGGTGCGGTCTCTTCACGGGGAGAAAGATTCGCGGTTCCTTCGCCCCGGCGGCGACGGAATGCGGCGGCGCCGCCATCGAGCGGACCTAGGCTGAGCGCATGGTGAGTCTGACTGCCGACATGAGTCCGCTGCATCCCGACCGCAACCTCGCGCTGGAGCTCGTCCGCGCGACCGAGGCGGCAGCGATCCGATCCGTTCCGTTCATCGGGCGCGGCAAGAAAGAACTCGCCGACGGTGCGGCCGTCGACGCGATGCGGGCCTTCCTCACCACGGTCAACTTCGACGGCGTGATCGTGATCGGCGAGGGCGAGAAGGACAACGCCCCCATGCTCTTCAACGGGGAACGTGTCGGAACCGGGCGTGGACCCCAGTGCGACATCGCGGTCGATCCCATCGACGGCACCACGCTGACGGCCGAGGGCCGCAACAACGCCCTGTCCGTGATCGCCGTCGCGGACCGCGGCGCCATGCTCGACGCCTCATCCGTCTTCTACATGGACAAGATCGTGACCGGTCCGGCGGGCGTCGGCGTGGTCGACATCCGTCTGCCCATCGCCGAGAACATCCGCCGGCTGGCGAAAGCGCTCGACAAGCCCGTCGACGAGCTGGTCGTCTCGGTCCTGAACCGACCGCGTCACGCGAAGCTCATCGAGGAGATCCGAGAAGCCGGCGCCGGGACGCGCCTGATGAGCGACGGCGACGTCGCCGGCGGCATCAACGCCGCGCGCCACAACGCGCCCACCGACATGTGCTTCGGCGTCGGCGGCAGCCCCGAAGGCATCGTGACCGCGTGCGCGATCAAGGCGCTCGGCGGCCACATCCAGGGCCGGCTGTGGCCCCGCGACGACGGCGAGAAGCAGCGCGGGATCGACGCCGGACTCTCCCTCGACGACCACGTCTACGAGGCCGACGATCTCGTCCGCGGCAACAACACCCTCTTCGTCGCGACGGGTGTCACCAACGGAGAACTCGTCGCCGGCGTACGGCGGGTGGGGGATTTCGTGTACACCGAGAGCGTCGTCCTCCGCGGCGCATCGGGGACGCTCCGGCGCATCTCCTCGGAGCACCTCACGTCCAAGTGGCTCTGACGCGGTCGCGATCGGGCGGGCGATAGCGGACACGCGCGCTGAGCGTCAACCCAGGATCGGGGACGACCCCTCTGGCACAATGGTGCGTGGTGTCAGCTGTCCCCGGCACTCGCCGCCGCCCCCAGGAGCTCACATGTCGACCGCATCCAGCGACCCGCGTACGGGCCAGCTCTCGCTGACGGGTCACCTCCCCGTCACGCCGACCGGGCAGATCCCGATCGTCGGCCAGGCCGCCGGCGGTGTGCGTCCCGTGACGGCTCCGATCCCCGTGGTCGACGACCCGGCACGGCGTCCCGATGTGCTGCTGCGGCGTCGGATGCCTCCCGGGCACGAGGTGAACGCCTGGTGGCTCATCGGCGCCTTCCTCGCGGTGTCGATCGGCGTCGTGGGCCTGATGACCTTCTTCCCCTCCTGACGCCTCACTCCTCCGAGAGACGCCCGCGCACCTCGCCCAGATCGGCGGGCTGCATCTGCGCTTCGAGCAGTTCCGGCGCTGTCAGCCGACGGGTCGTCGCATCGATCGGCGCCGGTGACGGCAGCGCCTCGAGCTGCGTGTCGTCGATCCCCGGAAAGCGTCGGGCGCTCACGAGGACACGGGTCTCGAGCGATCCGGCGAACCGGTTGTAGCTGTCGACGGTGCGCTCGATCGCGCGCCGGAGGTCGTCGGCGTGCCCGGCGAGGGATCCGAGCCGGTGGTACAACTCGTTGCCGAGGTCGAAGAGCCGACGGGCCTCGGTCGAGACATCCTGCTGCGTCCACGTGTAGGCGACGGTCTTGAGGACTGCCCACAGGTTGACCGGCGAGGCGAGGGCGACGCGTCGGCCGAACGCGTACTCGAGCAGGGTCGGGTCGGCCTCGAGGGCCGCCGCGAGCAGCGACTCGCTGGGGATGAAGCAGACGACGAACTCGGGGCTGGACGGCATCCCGGCCCAGTACCTCTTCTTCGCCAGGGCGTCGATGTGACCGCGCACGGCGGCGACGTGCCGGGCGAGGAGCCTGCTGCGCCGTGCCGCCTCCTCGCCGACGGCGGTCACCGGGATGGCGCTCGCCTCGAGGTACGCGTCGAACGGTGCCTTCGCGTCGACCGCCAAGGCCTTGCCGCCCGGGAGTCGGACGATCATGTCGGGCCGGCCGCCCCCGGCATCCGTCGAGATCGAGGCCTGCGTGTCGAAGTCGACGTACCGCGTGAGACCCGCCGATTCGACGATCCGGCGCAGCTGCGTCTCGCCCCAGACGCCGCGGGCGCCGTTCGAGCGCAGGGCACCCGCGAGCGATTCGGTGGTCGCCCGCAGCGCCTCGTCGGACTCCTGCGCGCGGCGCAGCTGCTCGGCGAGCGACCCGAACTGCTCCTGCCTGTCGCGTTCGAGGTGGTCGACCTTCTGCTGCATCGCCGTCAGGGTCTCCTGCACGGGGGCGAGGGCGCGCAGCACCGTCTGCTCACGGCGCTCCCGCTCGTCGCGCGCCGCCTGCTCGGCGTGGATGCGCGCGGTGACGTCGCGGTGGAGCGCGCGCTGCTGGTCGAGCTGCAGCTGCAGGGCGTCGCGTGCGGCCTCCGCCGCGGATGCCCGGGCCTGCAGCGAGGCGCGCCGACCCGCCTCGCGGGCCGACACGAACGCGCCCGCGGCGAGGGCGCCCGCGGCGAGGCAGATCACGGCGAGAAGGACGGAGAAGGCGGCATCCATGTCAGTCATGGTGCCTGAGGGGTACGACATCGGGGCGGTGCCGCGCGCACCACGTTCGTCTCAGGCGGCGGCGGCCTTCGCCGGAGCGGGGATCTGCGGGATGCGGACCCCGAGCAGCATCGCGAGCTCGACGAGATCGCCCGCACCGGCGCGTGCCGCGGCGTCGATGACGATCTGTGCGCACGCGAGCGCGTCGGCGGTGGCGTCGTGGTGTGCGAAGTCGAGGTGACCGGCTGCGGCCGCGACGAACGGGAGGCGGTAGGACGGCAGGTCGTACGTCTTGCGTGCGACGTGCAGGCTGCAGAGGTACCGGGCTTCGGGAGCGAGGTGACCCGTCACCTCGCAGGCGGTGCGGAGCACGCGCATGTCGAAGCCGGCGTTGTGGGCGACCAGGATGTCATCGCCGATGAAATCGAGCAGGCGCGGGAGCTGCTCCGGCCACGTCGCCGCGGCCGCGACGTCGCTCTCGCGGATGCCGTGGATGCCGACGTTGATCTCGAAGAAACGGTCGTGCCCCTCGGGCGGCCGGATCAGCCATCCCTCGGATGCGACGACCCTACCGCCTCGCACCCGGGCGAGCCCCACGGCGCAGGCGGAGGCGTTGGAGGGATTCGCCGTCTCGAAATCGATCGCGGTGAAGTCCAAGGCCATGCCCTCACCCTCGCCGCAGGGACGGCGGGCTCCGCGGAGGCGCGCCGCCGGTGGCGCGGACCCGTCGGGCGCGGAGCCGCGCGACCGCCGCGTAGAGTGGATGCCCGTGGCTCTCACCATCGGAATCGTCGGACTGCCCAACGTCGGCAAGTCCACCCTCTTCAACGCCCTCACCAAGAACGACGTGCTCGCGGCGAACTACCCGTTCGCGACGATCGAGCCGAACGTCGGGGTCGTCAACCTGCCCGACCCGCGCCTGGACACCCTCGCCGAGATCTTCTCGTCCGAGCGGATCCTCCCCGCGACGGTGTCGTTCGTCGACATCGCCGGCATCGTGCGCGGCGCCAGCGAGGGTGAGGGCCTCGGCAACAAGTTCCTCGCGAACATCCGTGAAGCCGACGCGATCGCGCAGGTCGTCCGCGGGTTCGCCGACGACGACGTCGTCCACGTCGACGGGGCCGTGAACCCGAAGAACGACATGGAGACCATCAACGCGGAGCTCCAGCTCGCCGATCTCGAGACCCTCGAGAAGGCGATCGTGCGGTACGAGAAGGAGGTGCGGGGCAAGAAGCTCGACCCCGCCGTCCTCGAGACGGCCAAGGCTGCGCAGGAGGCCCTTCAGCGCGGGGAGCTCCTCTCGGCCTCCGGACTCGACCTCGGGCCCGTCCGCGAACTCGGACTCCTCAGCGCCAAGCCGTTCATCTTCGTCTTCAACGTCGACGAGGCCGTCCTGACCGATGCCGCCCGCAAGGCGGAGCTCGCGGCCCTCGTCGCGCCCGCCCAGGCCGTCTTCCTCGATGCGAAGATCGAGTCCGAGCTCGCCGAACTCGACCCGGAGGATGCCGCGGAGCTGCTCGCCTCGACGGGGCAGGACGAATCCGGCCTCGACCAGCTCGCCCGGGTCGGCTTCGACACGCTGGGCCTGCAGACCTATCTCACCGCCGGCCCCAAAGAGGCACGCGCGTGGACGATCGGCAAGGGCTGGAAGGCGCCGCAAGCGGCGGGGGTCATCCACACCGACTTCGAGAAGGGCTTCATCAAAGCCGAGGTGATCTCCTTCGAGGACCTCGTGGCGACCGGCTCCGTGCAGGAGGCGCGCGCCAAGGGCAAGGCGCGTCTCGAGGGCAAGGACTACGTCATGCAGGACGGCGACGTCGTCGAGTTCCGCTTCAACAACTGAAGGACCCTCCCATGTCACAGATCCAGCGCCAGGTGTTCGACGCCGAGGCTCGTGCCATTCCGTTCATCGACGAAGGTGAGGGCCCGGTCCTCGTCCTCGTCCCCGCCCAGGGTCTCGACGTCGCCTATCTCGGGGGGCTCGCGAGCATCCTCGAGGAGGAGGGCTTCCGGATCGTCCGGATCGGGTCGCGCCGGCCCGGTGCGGATCCCGTGTCGATGCACGACCTCGCCGAGGACGTCGTGGACGTGCTCGATTCCCTCGGCATCGGTGCGGCGTGGATCGGCGGCCACGCCTTCGGCGGCGCCGTCGCGCGCACGGTCGCGCTCGATCACCCCGGCCGGGTCAGCGGTGTGCTGCTGCTCGGTGTCGAGGCGACCCGGGCGCTGCCCGACGACGCGGCCCGGGCCCTGCAGACGGTGTTCGCCACGCCGGTCGACGCCCCCGACGACGAGGCGGTCCGGACGCTTGTGGGGCCGGGCATCGACCTCGCCCTCGCGTGGGACGTGTTCGCGCGCTCGCGCGACCTCGAGGTCGAGGACCTGCAGAGCGCCGCTCTCGCGTCGACCCCCGCGGGGGAGTGGGCGGCGCTGGCAGCCTCCCTGCCGGTCTTGATCATCCAGGGCGACGAGGACGCGATCACCCCGCCGACCAACGGCGACGACCTCCAGGCGACTGCGGCGGACCGCACGAGTGTCGTCCGTCTTCCCGGTGCCGGGCACCTCTTCCCGATGACGCACCCCGGTGAGACGGCCTTCCAGATCGAGGACTACCTCGGCTGGGACTGATCAGCGGATGCGTCTGAGCGTCTCGCTCGGCTGCTCGCCGAACTCCTCCCGGTAGTGCTTCGCGGAGCGCGGCAGGTGGGCGAAGCCCCACCGCCGGGCGACCTCCGCGACCGTCGCCTCCGCCGGTTCGGCTTCGACGAGCTCCCTCCGCACGGCGCGGAGCCGTGCCGTCCGGACGTACGCGGCCGGCGTCGTGTCCCGCACGCGGGCGAACGCCGACTGCAGTCCGCGGACGCTGAGCCCCGCCGCGTGTGCGATGTCGCCGACGCTGAGCGGCTCGCCGAGGTGCTCCTCGATGAACGCCGTCGCTCGGCGGACGGCATCCGATCCGGCTCGGCTGTCGGCACGATCCGCGGTGGAGCGGATGTCGAAGGCGTGCGCCGTGGCCGCGAAGACGGCGTCCACGGCGGCCTGGCGGATGAGGGGATTGTGCAGCAGTTCCCTGTCGCCGAACACCCGTGTGACGTGATCGATCGTGAGATCCCAATGACGTTGCAGCTGGGGGGAGACCGCGGCCGTCCCTCCGACGTGCAGCGCGGACTCGTCGAAGCCCGCGAAGGCGCCGAGGGCCGACAGATCGAGACTGACGAGATCGACCGCCACGTCCTCCGACCACGATTCGGCTCGACCCGGTCGGATCAGGAACGGGCGGCTCGCGTCGACCTCCTCGCCGTTGGTCACGGCACGGAGCGAGCCCGCGCGACGGCGCGCGATCCCGATGCCGCCCGAGATGCCCGACTCGAAATGCAGGTGGGGCGCGATCGTGAACGAGCTCAGCAGCAGACGGTCATCGCCGACGGTGCGCTGGCGGAGGTGGAACGGTGCACCGATCTCGCGGATCTCGACGTCGGATGCCAGCTGAGCGAGGGCGGCCCGCGCGCCGCCGGCATCGGTCGCGCTGACCGTGTGATCGCGGACGCCCGCGTCGAGGTCAGCCCTCACGCGGCATCCTTCCGCCGGCACCCGAGCGCATCAGCCGGTTCGCTCCGGTGAGCCGACGCCGGCGGCCGCTGCGCCCTGCGGTTCGGGCACGAGATAGAGCCCGGACGGTGAGTTCGCGACGTAGCTCAGCGCGTCGAGCCAGGCAGGGTTGAGGCTCGGCTGTCGGCTCCCGAAGTACTGGAAATTGAGGTCTGCGCCGGGGTGGAGCCAGACGACTTGACGGCCCTCCCCGATGCTCTGGTCGTTCCGCCACATGAAGGTGAACGCCTCGCCGCGGCGTAGCTTGGTCGTGATGACGACCTGGAGGTGGGCGAGGATGCGATCCTCGAACTCCACACGGATGCGCTCGTTGTAGATGAATTTTCCCACGGGACTCCTTCTGCGCCGGAGTATCCATTATGCGCACGCATATCCGTATCGCGCACGACAGCGCGCCGGCCTGGCGTCCTCGTGTGGCCGTAGAGTGGTGAGGAGGGCGCCGGTGCGAGGAGACCCATGAGCGTGCTCGAGGAGCACTTCCGTTCAGCGGACGTCGGCGAAGCCGAGGAGTACATCGGTCGCAGCTACGGCAAGGTCCAGCTCGATGCCGACGATCTCGTGTTCGACGAGTCGAGCATGGGCGACGAGCGGTTCGATCTGCGGCGACTGCACGTCGGGGGCGGATACCGTGCGTCGTGCGATCTGGAAGCGGTCATCGTCGTGCAGAGCGCGGACCGGTACGAGTGGGAGGTCGGCGGCGTCCGCGGCACCGCACACGCACCGGTACTCTTCCAGCCCGGCACGCTGCACTGCCGGCTCCAGGACGCGCGTGTCCGGGTGGTGGCGCTGCCCGTTCATGAGCTGACGTCCGTCGCCCGAACCGTGTACAACGACGACACCTTGACCCTGTCGTTCGCCGGCCCTTCGGCGTCGTCCCGGTCCCTGTCCGCCGTCTGGCAGTCCGCCGCAGCGATGGCGTTCGATGCGCAGCCGCTGCTCGCCAACGACCTCGTCCGCGCGTCCGTCTTCCGCTCTCTCGCGGTCTCCACTCTCGAGGCCTTCGCCGTAGTCGACGACGCCCGCGTCCGACGCGAGACGGTCGAGCAGCAGCAGAACGCCTACCGCGCGGCGGTCGCCTTCCTCGAGGATCACGCGTCCCTGCCCATCACGATCGACGATGCTGCCGCGGCCGCCGGCGTCGGCTCGGCCGCCCTGGCGCGCGCATTCCAGACCCATTCCCTCGCCGGGCGCACGCCCGCTGAGCACCTGAGTGCGGTCCGATTGGATGCCGCGCACGCCGACCTCGTCCGATCGCCCATCGGCGGCTCGGCGACCGTCGGCGGAATCGCCGCGCGATGGGGGTTCACCGAGGACGCCTTCATCCGGCGCCACCTCCAGGCCTATGGCATCACACCGGGCGAGCTGCTGGGGTTGTGAACCGCTGCCTCAGTCCTGGTCGGCTTCGGGCTGCCCCGGTCCGGGGCCGGGGCGCGCCACGGCATCGTCGGCGATGTCGATGCGCGTGACACCGTCATGCTCGCTGACGAGCACCTCATACTCGGCGCTCGGCGCGCCTCGGTCCTCGGGACGTTCCACTCCCACGTATTCATCCGTCATGATCGGTCCTCTCGTCGTGTCGCCCCAGCACCGTATCGCCCCCAGCCGTGGTGCCCGCCTGCCTTGTGCTGCCCTCGCTCTGCGGCTAGCGGGCGGCTCGGACCTGTCGCATAGGCGAGCACGGCAGACTCGAGGCATGCGTGCCCTCTGGTCTCTCCCTGCCGCCGTCCGCGCCGCCCTCGTCGGCATCGTCCTCGCACTGGCCGCGGTCCTCACCGTCGCGCACCCCGCCGCGGCGCACGACGAGCTCGTCGGCAGTTCGCCGGACGCCGGTGGCGACCTCGCCGAGGCGCCCGCAGAGATCACCCTCACCTATTCGGCGGCCATCATGACCGAGGGGGCGACGGTCGCCGTGTTCGATGCCTCGGGCCGTGATTGGGCGGAAGGCGACCCCGTCATCGACACCAACACGCTGACCCTTCCGCTCGCCGCCGGTCTGCCGGCAGCCGGATACGTCGTCGAGTGGCGTGTGGTCTCCAGCGACGGTCACCCCATCAGTGGGACCGTCCCGTTCACGGTCGGCGGTGGCGCTCCCATCACCTCCGACGACGTCGCCGGTGCGTCCGCCCCCGAGGACGACGGCGCGGTGGTCCCGGTCGTCGTGGGCTCGGTGATCGCGGTGGTCGTCGTGGCGATCTTCGTGTGGGTCGTCCTGTCGCGTCGCCGGTCGGGCGGGGCCGAAGACTGAGACAGCGGATGCCGCACGTCCGCGTGTGTGCGGGCGTGCGGCATCCGCTCGATCAGACGGTCTGCGCGGCGTGCCGGCCTTCGGCGATCTCCTCGACGAGCTTCGCGTCGAAGGCGGGGAGGTCATCGGGCGTACGGCTCGAAACGAGCCCCGCGTCCACCACGACCTCCTCGTCCTGCCAGGTCGCGCCGGCGTTGACGAGGTCCGTGCGCAGACTGGGGTAGCTCGTGAGCGTCCGGCCGCCCAGGACGTCGGCTTCGACGAGCAGCCAGGCGGCGTGGCAGATGGCGCCCACCGGCTTGTGCTGCGCGAAGAAGTCGCGCGCGAACCGGACCGCGGCCTCGTCGAGGCGCAGGTCGTCGGCGTTCACGACACCGCCGGGGAGCACGAGCGCGTCGAAGTCCGCAGCCTCCGCATCGGCCGTCGTCGCATCGACGGGCTGTTCGTGCCCGTTCTTCCCCGTGATGGTGCCGGCAGCGGGTGCGACTAGGACCGCCGTCGCACCGGCATCCGTCACTGCCTGCCACGGCGAGGTCAGCTCGCTGTCTTCGAATCCGTCGGTCGCGACGAACGCGACACGCTTTCCGCTGAGGGTTCCGTTCGAGGTGCTCATGCCCGGAACGCTACGCCGCCAACGCACGCGGCCGACGGGCCTTGACCGCGGCCCGGACCGGGTTTATGCGGCGTAGGCTGATCGTCATGGCCACCTCGAACCTGCCGACCCCGACCCTGCAGCCCGTCGCCACGACGCCGGACACCGCGGACGAGAAGCCGGCTCTGCAGATCCTCGACCAGGGCGCCTCGTGCTGCGGCGGAGGCGCCTGCAGCATCGACTGACGCCCGCGATCCGGACTCAGAGGCCGGGATCCGGCGATCAGTGGGCCGCAGGCAGCGGCCCGTCGGCGTCGTCCTGTTCGGCCGGCTTGCGAACGAAGAGAGCGAGCGCGACCGCTGCGGTGGCGACGATCGCACCGACGAGGAATGCCGCGTGGACCCCGTCGGCCTTGGCCAGGACCTCGTCGCTCCCGTCGGCGACGGCACCGGCCGTGACGACGGTCATGATCGCGACGAAGACCGCGGTGCCGGCGGCGCCGGCGACCTGCTGCAGTGTTCCCACCGTCGCTGAGCCGTACGGGTAGAACCGGCGGGGCAGCGAGCCGAGCGCAGAGGTCATGAGCGGTGTGAAGGTCAAACCGAGGCCGAGGCTCAGCGTGAGGTGCACCGCGACGACGAAGGCGACGCCGGTGTCCGGACCGAAGACCGTCATCCCCCACAGGGCGGCGGCGGCCAACACCATCCCCGGGATCACGAGGGGGGTCGGCCCGAAGCGGTCGAACGCGTTCCCGACGAACGGTGCCATCGCCCCCATGAGGATGCCGCCGGGGAGTAGGACGAGGCCCACCCCGAGGACGTCGAGGCCGAGGACCTGCTGCAGATAGATGGGAAGCAGGATGATGGACCCGAACAGCGCCATGAAGACGATGACGACGAGCACGATCGCGAGCGAGAACGCGCGCGTCTGGAACGTGCGGAGGTCGAGGAGGGCGCTGTCGCTCTTCTGCAGGTGAAGCTGGCGCAGGACGAAGAGCACGAGCGACACGGCGCCCACGGCGAGGGGGATCCAGGCGGGCACCGGAGAGTGCCCGGAAGCCGACTCGCCGATCGCGCTGAACGCGTAGATGAGCCCGCCGAACCCGAGGGCGGAGAGCGGCACCGAGAGCACGTCGAAGCGTGCGTCGGGTCGCGTGGTGGTGACGTTCTTGACCCAGACCGCTCCGAGCCCCAGGGCGAGGAGGGCGATGGGCAGCATGACCCAGAAGATCGCATGCCAGGTCAGCGTCGACAGGATCACGCCCGAGACCGTCGGGCCGATCGCCGGTGCCACCGCGATGACGACGGAGATGAGGCCCATCATCCGTCCCCGGTGCGACGGCGGAACGATGTTGAGCACCGTCGTGAACAGGAGCGGCAACATGATCGCCGTGCCGCTGGCCTGCACGATGCGTCCGGTGAGCAGGAAGCCGAAGCCGGGCGCGAGCGCGGCGATGAGCGTGCCCGCGGCGAAGAGACTCATCGCGGCGAAGAAGACCGAGCGCAGCGGGAAACGCTCGAGCAGGTATCCCGTCAGCGGGATGACGACGGCCATCGTCAGGAGGAACCCGGTGGTCAGCCACTGACCCGTGGCGACGGTGATGTCCAGGTCCGCGACGATGTCGGTGAGAGCGACCGACATCGTCGTCTCGTTCAAGATGACGACGAATGCGGCGACGACGAGCAGCGCGATGACCGGACCGGTCTTGGCGGGGCGCGCGGCGGAGGTGACGGCGGGGGTGGAAGCGGTGTCCGAAAGGGGCACGGGGATCCTTCGAGTGGGCGGGATGCGGCGGGGGTTGCCGAGCCCGAGACGAGCCGTTCAGCTTAACGGATGCGGTGAGCCGGGCATTCCCGAGGCGGCGCCCGGATCTGCGGGCGGGGTTATGGTGACGGAATGAGCATGGGCGGACCCGGCGGCGGGCGGGGCGGGTTCCGGGCCGTCGACGAGCAGGCCCAGCGGCGTCGCAACGCCTCGGCGCCGCAGATCCCGGACCTCGGCCGGCGCGTGGCCGCCCTGTTCCTGCCCTACCGTCGCCGACTCGTGGTGACGGCGGTGCTCGTCGTCCTCGGGGCGGCGGTGGGGGTGATCCCGCCGCTGATCGTCCAGCGGATCTTCGACGATGCGCTCTTCCCCGTCGACGGCTCCGCGCCCCGTATCGGGCTCCTCGGCGTGCTCGTCCTGTCGATGATCGCCCTGTTCGTCCTCGGCGCCGGGCTCGGGATCGCCCAGACCTGGCTGACCTCGACGGTCGGGAACCGGGTCACGGGCGACCTCCGGGTGCGGATGTTCGAGCATCTGCAGGCGATGGATCTCGGCTTCTTCACCCGGACCAAGACCGGGGTCATCCAGTCGCGGCTGCAGAACGACGTGGGGGGCGTCTCCGGCGTGCTCACCAACACCGTCACGAGCATCCTCGGCAACACGGTGACGGTCATCTCGGCGCTGGTGGCCATGGTCCTGATCGACTGGCGGTTGACCCTCATCGCGGTCGTCATGATGCCGGTCCTGGTGCTCGTCCAGCGTCGCGTCGGCCAGGTGCGTGCGCGCATCGCCGGGCAGACCCAGGAGTCGCTGTCGGAGCTCAGCGCCATCACGCAGGAGACCCTGAGCGTCTCCGGCATCCTGCTGTCGAAGTCCTTCAACCGCCAGCGGGCCGAGTCCGAGCGCTACGCCGCCGAGAACCGCACCCAGATCGGGCTGCAGGTGCGGCAGGCGATGAGCGGGCAGGGCTTCTTCGCCGTCGTGCAGATCATCATGTCCTCGGTGCCGGCGATCATCTACCTCGTCGCCGGGCTCTTCATCAGCGGCGGGGGGCCCGCGATCACGGCGGGCGCCGTCGTCGCCTTCACCACGGTGCAGGCCCGCCTGTTGATGCCGCTGATGGGCCTTATGAGGGTCGCGTTGGACCTCCAGACGTCCCGGGCACTGTTCGCGCGCATCTTCGAGTACCTCGACCTGCGCCCCGCCATCACCGACCGCGCCGACGCGATCGAGGTCACCGCCGCGCCGGGACCGCTCGGCCGCATCGAGTTCCGCGATGTGTCCTTCCGGTATCCGGATGCCGGACCGCAGAGCCCCGCGACGCTCGACGGCGTGTCCTTCGTCGCCGAGCCCGGCCAGCACATCGCGTTCGTGGGTCCGTCGGGGGCCGGGAAGACCACGATCCTCTACCTGGCCCCGCGCCTCTACGAACCCGTGGCGGGGACCGTCCTGTTCGCGGGCGCGGACGTACGCAGTCTCACCCACGCCTCGATCATCGACCGCATCGGGATCGTGTCGCAGGAGACCTACCTCTTCCATGCCTCGATCCGCGACAACCTGCGCTATGCGCGCCCGGACGCGACGGATGCCGAGATCGAGGCCGCCTGCGTTGCGGCGAACATCCATCACGTCGTCATGGGATTCGAGGACGGATACGACACGATCGTCGGCGAGCGCGGATACCGGCTCTCCGGCGGCGAGAAGCAGCGCATCGCGATCGCGCGCGTGTTGCTGAAGGACCCTCCCGTCCTGCTGCTCGACGAGGCGACCTCGGCGTTGGACACCGTGTCGGAGCGCGTTGTCCAGGAGGCGATCGACGAGGCGGCTCGCGGGCGGACCACCCTGTCGATCGCGCACCGGCTCTCGACGGTGGTCGCCGCCGACGTCATCCACGTCGTCAGCGGCGGGCGCATCGTCGAATCGGGCACGCACGCCGAACTCCTCGCCCGCGACGGGCTGTACGCCGAATTGGCGGCGCAGCAGATCGCCGCGGGGCGCATCGAAGGCGCGATTTAGCCGGCCGTCGCCTTCACCACGCGAGGGCGGCGGCGCGCAGCGCCGCGGAGTCGGCGTCGAGAGCGATGCCGTCGCGCTCCGCACGCTCCGACAGGTCGCGGGTGAACGCCCCGAGCAGACGGCGGTACTCGTCGTCGGGATGGTGTTCGGCGACCCGGACCAGCGCGGGCACGTCCATGCCGAGGATGAGTCGGACGCGCGACCGCGCCGCGGCGGCGTGTTCGCCCGCGTCGAGGACGGCGAGGCCCCCACGCATCCCGTCCAGGTAGTCCTGCAGCACCGGCACGGCGTGCCGGCGCTGCGTGATCGAGGTCCCGTCGGCGCGCTCGCGCCACTGGACGACGACGTCGGGGAGCACATCGATCCCGCGGGCCGAGACGTACAGCTGCTGGGCGACCACCTGGTCCTCGTACGCCCGCTCCTCGGTGAACCGCAGGTGCTCGCGGCGCCAGAGTTCGGTGCGGCTGACCTTGGACCAGGCGACGATGTTCCCCGAGACGTCCGGGTGCTCGGCGAGGGTCGTCCCGCGCCGGGCGGGAGTCGTCGAGGCGGCCACCCACGGCTGGACGACGCCGGGGGAGTAGTGGCCGGCGGCATCCGCTCGCAACCGGACGTAGGCACCGACGGCGACCTCGCTGCCGGAGTGCTCGAGGCTGCCGACGAGCGACTCGAGAGCATGCGGCGTCATGACGTCGTCGGCGTCGAAGAACCCGACGAACGGGGTTTCGACGCGCTCGAGCGCCTCGTTGCGCGATGCGCCCAGGCCGCGCGCGACCTCGTGGCGGAGGAGCTGGAACCGCGGGTCGGCGGCGGCGACCTCGGCGAAGACCTCGGCGGTCCGATCGCGCGAGGCGTCGTCGACGAGGATCACGCGGAAGTCGCCGCGGGTCTGGGCCCGGAGCGAGGCCAGGGCGTCATCGACGAAGGCGCCCACATCGCGTCCGGGCACGATGACGGTGACGGTCGGGGAGGTCATCATCGCGATCGTACCGCCGCGACGGATGCCGCGACCGCGTCGGCGATCGGTGCGGGGTCGCCGACGGCGTGGTGACCGAAGCTGAACCGCACCGAGGTCTGGGCGACCTCCGGCGCGACACCCAGGGCCACGAGGACGTGCGACGGTTCGTCGCTGCCGGCGGCGCACGCCGATCCGCTCGAGGACACCACACCCCGCCGTTCGAGTTCGAGCAGGATCGCCTCGCCGCTGACCCCCTCGAAGGTGAAACTCGCCGTCCCCGGCAGGCGCCGCGACGGATGACCCGTCAGCGACGCCTCGGGGACCCGTTCGCGAACCCGGTCGATGAACGCGTCGCGCATCGCGGCGACGCGGGCCGCCGCATCCGCTCTCTCCTGTTCGGCGAGCTCCAGCGCGACGGCGAAGCCCACCGCGCCCGCGACGTTCTGGGTGCCGCTGCGGCGATCGCGCTCCTGCCCGCCGCCGTGGAGCAGGGGCTCGAGGGGCACGCGGCCGCGGATCGCGAGCACGCCGACCCCCTGCGGCGCGCCGATCTTGTGGCCCGCCAGCGACAGGGCGTCGGCCCCCGTCCCCGCCAGCGGGAGCCACCCCGCCGCCTGGACCGCGTCGAGGTGGAACGGGATGCGGGCCGGCGCCGTGACGGCGGTCAGGGCAGCGGCATCCTGCACCGTCCCGATCTCGTTGTTCGCATAACCGACCGAGACGAGCACGGTGTCCTCCCGCAGGGCGCCCGCCAGCGCCGCCGGCGACAGGACGCCGTCCCGGTCGACTCCGACCTGCGTGACGGCCACGCCGTGCACGCGATGCAGATACTCGACCGAGGACAGGACGGATTCGTGCTCGATCGCCGTGGTCACGACGTGCCCCGGTCGACCTGTCCGCAGGAGCGCGGCGACGGCGACGCCCTTGACGGCGAGGTTGTTCGCCTCCGTCGCCCCGGAGGTGAAGACCACGTCACCCGGTCGCATCCCGACGACCGCGGCGACGCGGCGACGGGCGTCCTCGAGGGCCCCCGCGACATCCTCACCGACCGTGTGATGGCTCGATGGATTGCCGAAGCGGTCGCCGAGGAAGGGCAGCATCGCCGCGCGCACCTCCGGGCGCACAGGACCCGAGGCGGCGTGGTCGAGGTAGAGCACGTCAGACCTCGTCGATGCGGACGTCGAGTCCCAAGTCGAGCGCGCGTGCGGAGTGGGTGAGGGCGCCGACGGAGATGACGTCCACGCCGGTCTCGGCGATGGCACGGACGGTCTCGAGAGAGACGCCGCCCGAGGCCTCGACGGTCGCCCGGCCCGCGACCTGCGCGACACCCGTCCGTAGGTCGGCGAGGGAGAAGTTGTCGAGCATGATCGTGCCGATCCCGGCGGCGAGGACGGCCTCGATCTGGTCGAGGCGATCGACCTCGACCTCGATGTGCGTCGTGTGGGGCAGGCGCGTCTTCGCCTCGCGAAGCGCGTCGGTGACCGACAGTCCCGAGCGGACCAGGACCGCGAGGTGGTTGTCCTTGGCCATGACGGCGTCCGAGAGCGAGTGCCGATGGTTCGCGCCGCCGCCGCTGCGGACGGCGTGGCGCTCGAAGGCGCGCAGTCCCGGTGTGGTCTTGCGGGTGTCGGCGATCCGCACACCGGTGCCGGCGACCGTGTCCACGTACTGCGCGGTCAGCGTCGCCACTCCCGACATCCGCTGCGCGAAGTTCAGCCCGATGCGCTCGGCCGTCAGCACGGCCCGGGCGGGGCCCGTGACCGTCGCCAGCACGTCGCCGGGGGCGAAGCGGGCGCCGTCGGGCACGTGCAGGCGCACCTCGACCCGCGGGGCGGTCAGCGAGAATGCCGCGCTGAAGACCTCGCCGCCGCTGAACACGCCGCTCTCGCGGGCGACGAGTTCCGCCGTCGCGGTGGCGGATGCCGGGATCAGCGCCTCGCTCGTCAGGTCGCCCCACGGCGCATCCTCCGCCAGGGCGGCACGGACGGTGTTCTCGATGACGGTGGCGGAGAGCATCAGGCGGCCCCTTCCAGATCGGTGCGGGCGTCACCCTCGGCGGTCATGGCGGCGTCGTCGGTGCGCAGGTGCGAGCCGACGGATCCGGTGCGTGCGTCCGCCGCAGCGACGACGAGCCGCGCGACCTCCAGCAGATTGGCTTCCTCGTGCTCGCGGACGGTGACGGGTGCCGCGATCTCCGCCTGCCACGCGGCCAGGGTGCGGCCCGCGCGCGCCAGACCGGCGCCGTCGCGTGCCACACCGGCATCCGCCCACATGAGCTCCTGCAGCGCGCGGCGCGAGAACGGCGGATGCGGGATGCCGGTGGCCGGCGACTCCCCACCGGCCCCCGCCGGCGCCACCGCGGGAACGGGCCAGGCGCGCGCGGCGTCGACGGCAGCCGCCGCGCCGGCACGCGCGCCGAACACGGCGCCCTCGAGCAGGGAGTTCGATGCGAGGCGGTTCGCACCGTGGACCCCGGTGCAGGCGACCTCGCCGACGGCGTAGAGACCGGGAACGTCGGCCCGCCCGTCGAGATCCGTCACGACACCGCCCATGAGGTAGTGCGCGGCCGGGGTCACCGGGATCGGTTCGCGTGCCCAGTCCAGACCGCGCGCACGGACGGCGGCGTCGATCGTCGGGAACCGGGCGGCGAGGAACGCCGCGCGGTGACCAGGGTCGGCGCTGTGGACGGCGGTCGCGTCAAGCAGGACGGGGCGCCCGCCCTGACGTGCCATCGCCGTGGCGATCGCCCGCGCGACGACGTCGCGCGGCGCCAGCTCTCCATCGGGGTGCGCGTCGATCGCGAAGCGCCGCCCGCTCTCATCGCGCAGGACCGCGCCCTCGCCGCGGACGGCCTCGGACACGAGGAACGCGTCGCCGATGGCGAGCACCGTGGGATGGAACTGCACGAACTCCATGTCGCGGACGGCGGCACCGGCGCGGGCGGCCAGAGCGATGCCGTCCCCCGTCGCCACGGTCGGGTTGGTGGAGTGCGCGAAGAGCTCACCCGCTCCGCCCGTGGCGAGGATCACGGCATCCGCGGTGAGCCGGTCGCCGCCGTGCAGGTCCACACCGACGACCCGGCCGTCCCGACGGACGAGGTCGGTCACGAAAGCGTGCTCCCGCAGCCGCACACCGCTCTCGCGGAGGCGCGCGACCAGCGCACGCTCGATCTCGGCGCCGGTCGCGTCGCCGCCCGCGTGGAGGATGCGGGGGAAGGAGTGCGCGCCCTCGAGCCCGCCCCGCAGGGTGCCGTGCTCGTCGCGGTCGAACGCGACACCCGCCGCGATCAGGTCGCGGATGCGGTGTGGCCCCTCTTCGACCAGAACCGTCACGGCGGCGGGGTCGGCCAGGCCCGCCCCCGCGACGAGGGTGTCGTGGGCGTGGTCGGCGGTGCGGTCCGCGGGGGAGAGGGCGCCGGCGATGCCGCCCTGCGCGTAACGCGTGTTCGCCTCGGTGACCGCCGCCTTCGTCACGAGCGTGACGTCGCATCCGGCCGCGTCGGCGTGCAGCGCAGCCGTCAACCCCGCGATCCCTGAGCCGACGACGACGATCGCGGTGGTCATGGCTTGGCCGCCAGCATCCGCTCGAGGGCGACACGCGCCGGCTCGGCCACGTCGGCCGTGACCTGGATGCGGTTGTGCACCTCACCGGCGACAAGGCCCTCCAGCACCCAGGCGAGGTATCCGGGGTGGATGCGGTACATCGTCGAGCACGGGCACACCACGGGGTCGAGGCAGAAGATCTCGTGCTGCGGGAACTGCGATGCGAGGCGCTGGACGAGGTTGATCTCCGTGCCGATGGCGAAGGTCGTCGGCTCGGTCGCGGCGGCGATCGCCTTGCGGATGTAGTCGGTCGATCCCGCCTCGTCGGCGGCGTCGACGACCTCCATGGGGCATTCGGGGTGGACGATCACGCGGACGTCCGGGTGCTCCGCGCGCGCCTGATCGATCTGGTCGACGGTGAAGCGGCGGTGCACCGAGCAGAAGCCGTGCCAGAGGATGACGCGGGCCTCCTCGAGCTCGGTCTCGGACGAGCCGCCGAGCGCCTTGCGCGGGTTCCACATCGGCATCCGTTCGAGGGGCACCCCCATGGCCTTCGCGGTGTTGCGCCCCAGGTGCTGGTCGGGGAAGAACAGCACCCGGCGGCCGCGGGCGAACGCCCATTCGAGCACCGTGCGCGCGTTGGAGGACGTGCAGACGATGCCGCCGTGACGACCGACGAACCCCTTGATGGCGGCGGACGAGTTCATGTAAGTGACCGGAATGACAGGGAGCAGCCCCTCGGCATCCGGGGTGTCCATGTCGCCGTACACCTCGGCGAGCTGCTCCCAGCACTCCTCGACCTGGTCGATGTCGGCCATGTCCGCCATGGAGCAGCCGGCGGCGAGGTTCGGCAGGATGACGGCTTGTTCGGGGCGTGAAAGGAGGTCGGCGGTCTCGGCCATGAAGTGGACCCCGCAGAAGACGATCGCCTCGGCCTCGGGGTGTTCGAGCGCCGCGTTCGCGAGTTGGAACGAGTCACCGACGTAGTCCGCGTGGGTGACGACCTCCTCGCGCTGGTAGAAGTGCCCGAGGACCACGACGCGGTCGCCGAGTGCGGCCTTCGCCGCGACGATCCGGCCGGCGAGTTCCTCCTCGCCGGCCTCCCGGTACTCGTCGGGGAGCTGTCCCTGCCGCGGAGCCCCCGTCGGGATCACGTCGCCCATCGACGAGCCCGGACCGTAGCCGGGGCGGGTGTCGAAGGTCCACGGGCCCGCGGCGAGGTCGGTGTTGCACGTCTCGGTGGTGAGGTCGCCGGCCACGATCGCCTGGATCTCGTGGTCGACACTCGGGTCGAGCGGGCGGGGCTGCAGGGTGATGGGGGTGGCGCTCATGTCGGTTCGGGTCCTTCACTGCGGGAGCGGGCCACGATCGGCCAGCTCGACGTCCTGGTTGTAGCGGTAGAGCCGCGCGGGCCGGTGGCTGCCCGTGCGGAAGTCGTCGGTCGGGATGAGGGTGCCGGACCCTTCGACCTGTCGCCGGAAGTTGGCCGGGTCCAGGCGGCGTCCCAGGATGGCCTCGTTGACCTCCCGGAGCTCGGCGAGGGTGAAGCGGTCGGGGAGGAACCCGTGCGCGATGCGGCTGTAGCCGACCTTGTTGCGCAGCCGCCAGAGGGCGTAGTCGACGATGTGGTTGTGGTCGAACGCCAGGACCGGCAGTGCCGTCGCGTCGAACCACGCCACGTTGTGCTGCTCGGTCGCCTCGGCGACGTCCTCGCGGACGAGGGCCCAGTAGACGATCGACACGACGCGTCCGGGCGAGCGGCCGACATCACCGAAGGCGTAGAGCTGCTCGAGGTAGCTGGGGGCGAGTCCGGTGGTCTCGGCCAGGGTGCGGGATGCGGTGGCTTCGAGATTCTCGACGGGATCGACCCATCCACCGGGGAGCGCCCACTGGCCCTCGTGCGGGTCGCGTGTCCGTCGCACGAGCGGAAGCTCGATGCGCGCATCGTCGGCCTCGTGTCGCAACCGGAAGATGACGGTTGAGACGGCAACGCCGATGGGGGGAGGGGAGGATGTTCGTGTCATGGTGACCTTAACTGCCATGACGATCTTATAGTCGCCGTGACCAGAACCGCAACACGAACCGATTTCCCAGCAGTTGCGGCCTACGCTGATCATGAGGAACCGCCGGCTCTCCCGGGCGGACTCGTCAAGGGAGGCCCGTCGTGCTCGTCGTCGACATCATCGTCGTGCTCGTGCTCATCGCCGCACTGTTCGGCGGGCTCCTGCGCGGCCTCGTGGCGACGGCCGGCACCCTCGTCGGCATCGTCCTGGGCGCCGTGCTCGCCGTCTGGCTCACCCCCGTCATCGCGCCGACCTTCACCGGCTGGGAGTACCGCAGCCTCGTGCTCGCCATCATCGCGATCGCCATCGTGATCCTCCTCGCCGCGCTCGGGACCGCTGTCGGCAGGCGCTTGCGCCGCGGCGTCGACCGCGCGCGGCTCGCGCCACTCGACCGCATCCTCGGCGGCGTCGTCAACACCGTCGCCGCCGCCGTCGTCCTCCTGCTCACGAGCGGCGCGATCATCGGGTCCGGGATGCCGGTGGTCGCCCCCGCCGTCGCCTCCTCTCGCGTCCTCGGCGCGATCGACGCGCTCACGCCGCCCGCGGTCGACTCAGCGCTCGCCGAGTTCCGCGGCTTCATCGTCTCGGAGGGGATCCCGCGCGTCGGAGAGCTGCTGGCCCCGGAGGTGGAGCCGACGGCGCCCCCCGTCTCACTCGACGATCCGCAGTTGGAGCGGGCCGCGGCATCCGTCGCCCGCATCAGCGGGAACGCCTACGCGTGCGGTGCGTCGCTGACGGGATCGGGGTTCGTCGTGGCCGACGACCTCGTCGTCACCAACGCGCATGTCGTCGCCGGCGTCGACGCGCCGCTGGTGGAACTTCCCGGACGGGATGCCGAGGAGGGGCGGATCGTCTACTTCGACCCGATCGACGACCTCGCCGTCATCAGCGTCGACGGCCTCGACGCCGAACCGCTCACGGTCGTCGACCCGGTCCCGGCGGGGACTCCGGTCGCCGTGCAGGGATATCCGCTGGGCGGCCCCTTCACGAGCAGCGCCGCCTACGTGCTCTCGGTCGGCAGCGCAGTCGTCTCCGACATCTACGAGGACAGCTCGCAGCCCCGCGAGATCTACGCACTGGAGGCGGACGTCCGTCCCGGCAACTCCGGTGGCCCCCTTCTCACCGAGGACGGCGAGGTGACCGGCGTCGTGTTCGCCCGCGGCAAAGACGACGCCACCCGCGGCTACGCGATGACGACCGACGAGCTGCGGCCTGCGCTCGAGGTCACGCCGGGCGACGCGACCGTCTCGTCGGGCGCCTGCCACACGGACTGATCGGGCCGTATCGACGCGTGGCGCCCCGGTGATAGGCTCGCGCTCACAACCGCATACCGGACCATCGCGTCTGCTCGGGAGAAGCCCTCGTGGCTGCCGAAGGAGCAATCCCTCCCCGGAATCTCTCAGGCCCCCGTACCGAGCCGACATGGTCACTCTGAAAAGCGGCATCCACGTGGTGCCCGCCGACGGGGCAAGCGGGCATCGCCCGCGAAATCTCTCAGGCCGATGACAGAGGGGGAGGAACTCACCCGCACCCCGCTGCGCCGTCAGGAGTTCCGTTGACCCCCTTCTTCCTCCCCTCCGCTCGATCGACGCGATGTCCATGAGCATCGGCGTGTTCGACCTGTTCACCGTGGGCATCGGTCCGTCCAGCTCCCACACGGTGGGACCGATGCGCGCCGCGGCCGACTTCGTCTCGCGCATCGACGCGCGTCGCGCGGCCCGGGTGCAGGTGGATCTGTACGGTTCGCTCGCGGCGACCGGGCGCGGACACGGCACGCTGACGGCCGTCCTGCTGGGACTCGAGGGGTGCCAGCCTGAAGAGGCGCTTCCCGTCGAGGTCGAAGAAAGGACCGCCGCGATCTCGTCGGAGCGCCGCGTGCGCCTGGGTGGTGTCGGCGACGTGCCGCTGTGCGAGGACGACATCGTCCTCCACCCCCTGACCGTTCTGCCCGCGCACACCAACGGCCTCCGGCTGCAGGTCTGGGATGCCGCTGACGTCCTCCTCGACGACGCCGTCTACTACTCGACCGGCGGCGGCTTCATCGTCCGCGACGGCGAGGCGGCCGGCGAGGCTGTCTCGGCCCCGGTGCCGTTCCCTTTCGAGACGGCCGCCGAGCTGCTCGACCACTGCGACCGCGAGAGCGCGTCGATGGCAGAGATCCAGCGGCGCAACGAACTCGCGTCGCGCACCGACGACGAGATCACCGCCGGCATCCTGCACCTGTCCGACGTCATGGCGGCCAGTGTCGCCTCGGGTGCCGCGCGGAAGGGGATGCTGCCGGGCGGCCTGCGCGTCCCGCGCCGGGCGCCCGCCTGGCATGAACGCCTGCAGCGCGACGACCCGACGGGCGATGACCCGGGGCTCTGGCAGGAGTGGGTGAACTTCGTGGCGCTGGCCGTCAACGAGGAGAACGCCTCGGGCGGACGCATCGTCACCGCCCCCACGAACGGGGCGGCCGGCATCATCCCCGCCGTCCTCCATTACGCGACCCACTACGCCGCGCCGACGCGTGCGCGCGCGGAGGTCGTCGTGCCGTTCCTGCTCACAGCCGCGGCGATCGGTGTCCTCTACAAGGCGCGCGCCTCGATCTCCGGCGCCGAGGTCGGCTGCCAGGGCGAAGTCGGTTCGGCCTCGTCGATGGCGGCGGCGGGTCTCGCCGAGGTGCTCGGCGGGACGCCGCGCCAGGTCGAGAACGCCGCGGAGATCGCGATGGAGCACAACCTGGGTCTCACGTGCGACCCGATCGGCGGACTCGTGCAGATCCCGTGCATCGAACGTAACGCGATCGCCGCAGCCAAGGCGATCAACGCCGCCAAGATGGCGCTGTGGGGCGACGGCACCCACCGGGTCTCCCTCGACGAGGTCATCGTGACCATGCGCGAGACGGGGCGCGACATGAGCAGCAAGTACAAGGAGACGGCGCTCGGCGGCCTCGCGGTCAGCGTCGTGGAATGTTGAGCGGAGACGGCATGACCGACACCACCACCGACGCGCGGCGATCGCCGCTGCACGAGCTGCACGAGCGGCTCGGTGCGTCCTTCACCGACTTCGGCGGCTGGCTCATGCCGGTGCGCTACACCTCTGACCTCGCCGAGCACCACGCCGTGCGGCAGGCGGCCGGGATCTTCGACATCTCGCACATGGCCGAGTTCCGCATCGAGGGGGCGGATGCCGCCGACTTCCTCGACCGTGCTCTCGCCGGACGCATCTCGTCGATGAAGGTCGGTAAGGCGAAGTACTCCCTCGTCCTCGCGGCCGACGGCGGCATCGTCGACGATGTGATCGTCTACCGCATCACGGAGGACGAGTTCCTCGTCATCTCGAATGCCGGCAACCGCGCCGAGGTCGCGGCGGCCTTCGCGGCGGTGGATGCGGGGGGTGCTCGCATCGACGACATCACCGACCGGATGTCGCTGATCGCCGTGCAGGGCCCGTCGGCCCGCAGCATCCTCGAGTCGACCGCCGGAATCGAGGGCGTCGAGCCGGCGCTGGTCGACATGACCTACTACTCGTGGGCGATCGGATCGTTCCAGGGGCGCAGCCTGTTCGTCGCCCGCACCGGCTACACCGGTGAGGACGGCTTCGAGCTGATGGTTCCGAACGAGGTCGCAGCGGACCTCTGGCAGGCCGTCACCGCCGCCGGAGCCGACCGCGGGCTCGTCCCCGCGGGCCTCGCCGCGCGCGACACGCTGCGCCTCGAGGCGGGGATGCCGCTGTATGGTCACGAGCTCTCGCGCGACATCGTGCCCGCACAGGCGGGGCTCGGCCGCGTCGTCGCCGCCGACAAGGAGGCGTTCGTCGGAAAGGACGTCCTCGCCGCCCGCGCCCTCGACGACGCGCCAGTGCTCGTCGGCCTCGTCGCCGAGGGCCGCCGCGCCGGGCGCGCCGGCTACGCCGTGCTCGCCGGAGACGACACCGTCGGCGAGATCACCTCGGGAGCGCTCAGCCCGACCCTCGGCCATCCCGTCGCGATGGCCTTCGTCCACCCCTCGGCATCCGCTGAGGGCACCGCCCTGACCATCGACGTCCGGGGGACCCGCATCCCCGCGACCGTCACCGCCCTGCCCTTCTACCGGAGACAGAAATGACCGATCTGACCGCCCTGTCCTACACCGCCGAGCACGAGTGGATCGCCTTCGACGGCGACGTCGCGACCGTCGGCATCACCGACTATGCCGCTGAGAAGCTCGGTGACGTCGTCTTCGTCGAGCTCCCCGCCGTCGGGACGACCGTCACCGCCGGCGAGACCTGCGGCGAGATCGAATCGACCAAGTCGGTCGGCGAGCTCTACGCCCCGCTCACCGGCGAGGTCGTCGAGGTCAACGACGCCGTCGTGGACGACCCGTCGTCGGTCAACGCCGGCGCATTCGACGCGTGGCTCGTCAAGATCAAGACCGACGGCGCGCCCGCAGCCGACCTCCTCGACCGCGACGCCTACGTCGCGCTGACGGGCGGCGACGCGTGAGCTCGGCCTTCCGCGACCGCCACATCGGCACCGACTCGGCCGCGCAGGCCGAGATGCTGCGCGTCCTCGGGCGCGAATCCGTCGACGCCCTCGTCAACACCGCCGTCCCCGACGCGATCCACGTGGCCGAGCGCGAGAGCATCATCCCGCCCGCGGCGACCGAGGCCGAGGCGCTGGCCGAACTCCGCGACCTGGCGGCGCAGAACCGGTCGGCGCGCGCCATGATCGGCCTCGGCTACTACGACACGCTGACGCCGTCGGTCATCCAGCGGAACGTGCTCGAGAACCCGTCCTGGTACACCGCCTACACCCCCTACCAGCCCGAGATCTCGCAGGGCCGGCTCGAGGCGCTCATCAACTTCCAGACGATGGTGACCGACCTCACCGGGCTCGCGACGGCGAACGCGTCGATGCTCGACGAGTCCACGGCCGTCGTCGAGGGGATGCTGGTGGCCCGTCGCGCCTCGAAGTCCGCGTCGAACGTGTTCCTCGTCGATGCGGACGCACTGCCGCAGACCAAGGCCCTGCTGCATCACCGCGCGGCCGCCGTCGGTGTCGAGATCCACGAGACCTCCTACGACGGGGAGCTGCCGGAGGCGTTCGGCGCGTTCGTCCAGTACCCCGGCGCCACCGGGCGCGTATGGGACCCCTCCGACGTCATCGCGGCCGTCCAGGCGCAGAAGGGTCTCGTCGTCGTCGCGGCGGACCTGCTCGCCCTCACGCTCCTCCGCTCGCCGGGCTCCATGGGCGCCGATGTCGCCGTCGGCACGACGCAGCGCTTCGGAGTACCGATGGGCTTCGGTGGTCCGCACGCCGGGTACATGGCGGTGCGGGCAGGTCTCGAGCGTCAGCTGCCGGGACGCCTCGTCGGTGTGTCGATGGATGCCTCGGGCGCGCCCGCCTATCGCCTGTCGCTGCAGACCCGCGAGCAGCACATCCGCCGCGAGAAGGCGACCTCCAACATCTGCACCGCGCAGGTGCTGCTGGCGGTCATGGCCTCCATGTACGCGGTCTACCACGGTCCCGACGGTCTGAAGCGGATCGCCGAGGAGACCACCGCCAAGACGTCGCTGCTGCGCGACTGGCTCGTCGGGTCCGGTGCCGAGGTCCTGCACGAGGCGTACTTCGACACGCTCGTGGTCCGTACTCCCGGCCGCGCGGAGGACGTCATCGCCGACGCGCGCCGCCGGGGGTATCAGCTGTGGTTCCGCGATGGCGACTCTGTCGGGATCTCGGTCGACGAGACGACGACGGTCGCCGACCTCCAGGCCGTGGCATCCGTCTTCGGCGTCGACTCGTCGAAGGTGTTCGTTCCGCTGCGGGACCGCAACGCCCACCTCCCCGAGGCGCTCGGGCGCACGGACGAGTACCTGACGCATCCGGTCTTCAACACGCATCGCTCCGAGACGGCGATGATGCGGTACCTCAAGCAGCTCGCGGACCGCGACTACGCGCTCGACCGCGGCATGATCCCGCTCGGGTCGTGCACGATGAAGCTCAACGCGGCGACCGAGATGGCGGCGGTGTCGTGGCCCGAGTTCGCGCGGGTGCACCCGTTCGCGCCGACCGACGATGTCGCCGGCTACCTCGTGATGATCGACCAGCTCGAGGCGTGGCTGGCCGAGGTCACCGGGTACGACGCGGTCTCGCTGCAGCCGAACGCCGGCTCTCAGGGAGAGCTCGCGGGGCTCCTCGCCATCCGCGGCTACCACCACTCGCGCGGCGATCTGCACCGGGACGTCTGCCTCATCCCGTCGTCCGCGCACGGCACCAATGCGGCATCCGCCGTCCTCGCGGGGATGCGGGTCGTCGTGGTGGCGTGCGACGAGGCCGGCAACGTCGACCTGGCGGACCTGCGGGCCAAGGTCGAGGCGCACGCCGAGAACCTCGCGGCGCTCATGATCACGTACCCGTCGACGCACGGCGTGTACGAGCACGACGTCATGGACATCACCGGTGCCGTGCACGCGGCCGGAGGACAGGTCTACGTCGACGGTGCGAACCTCAACGCCCTGCTCGGGTTCGCCCGCTTCGGCGACCTGGGCGGCGACGTGTCGCACCTCAACCTGCACAAGACGTTCGCGATCCCGCACGGTGGCGGCGGACCCGGTGTGGGCCCTGTTGCGGCCAAGGCGCACCTCGCGCCGTTCCTGCCGTCGCACCCGCTGGCGCAGCGAGCTGAGCACGCGGGCGGTCACGTCTTCGACGGCGGTCCTGTCTCGGCGGCGCCGTACGGGTCGGCGTCGATCCTGCCGATCTCGTGGGCGTACGTCCGGATGATGGGCGCCGACGGACTCCGGCAGGCGACCGCCGCCGCGGTGCTCGCGGCGAACTACGTCGCTCGGCGACTCGAGGGGCACTACCCGGTGCTGTACGCGGGGGAGGGCGGGCTCGTCGCGCACGAGTGCATCCTCGACCTGCGCCCGCTCAAGGAGGCCACCGGCATCACGGTCGACGACGTCGCGAAGCGGCTCATCGACTACGGCTTCCACGCGCCGACGATGTCGTTCCCCGTCGCGGGGACGCTCATGGTCGAGCCCACGGAGTCCGAGGACCTCGCCGAGCTCGACCGGTTCGTCGAGGCGATGATCGCGATCCGCGCCGAGGCCGACGCGGTCGCGGCCGGGGACTGGCCGGCGAACGACAACCCGCTGGTGAACGCGCCGCACTCCGCGGCATCCGTCATCACGAGCGAGTGGGCGCACCCGTACCCGCGCGAGATCGCGGTGTACCCCGTGCCCGGCATCGTGCGCACGAAGTACTGGCCGCCCGTCCGCCGCATCGACAACGCCTACGGCGACCGCAACCTCGTCTGCGCCTGCCCGCCGATCGAGGCGTTCGCCTGACGCGCGGGCCCGCGGCGCGGCGCGGCGGGCCCGCGCGGGTTTCCCGCGAGACTGCACGCGGCGCACGAGACCGTGGGTTCAGGCGCCGGTCTCGGCGCGCGCGTGCAGTCTCGCGGCGCGGTAGCTCGCGGGCGACGGGACCGCCGGGACCGCGCGGTCCGTGCCGGAGCGCACCCGCGCGGGCTGAGCCTTTCCGCGAGACTGCACGCGACGCGCGAGACCGTGGGTTCAGACCCCGGTCTCGGCGCGGGCGTGCAGTCTCGCGGCGGCATGGCGCGGGGCGAGCGCGATTCGTGCGGTCGCGAGGCGGTAGGGGTCGGGGAGCGCCACCCGAGGTAGGCCCGCGCCGCGAAGGATGCCGTCCAGCGCATCGGGGTCGACCAGGTCGGACCAGCCCCAATGCACGACGGAACGGATGCCTCGCGACCGGAGCCTGTGGTCACGCTCGCGGCGCGCGCGCAACAAGGCCACGGGGTCGCCGAACCGGCCGTCGTACTTGAGGTCGCCGTCAGCCTCGCCCGCGATCCCCGATCCTGGCCACCAGAAGTCGGTGCGATCGGTCGCGCCCGGACCGGTCCACTCGGTCTGCAGCTCGGGCTCCTCGTAGCCGAGCAGCTCGATGATGGCGCGGCTCGCCGACTCGAGTGTGGACTCCGCCTCCGCCCTGGCACGACGCAGAGGCCACCGGGCGATGCGGCGTCCCCGCGAGCTCGGTCTCTGCTCGTTCTGCTCGACGAGCGACTCCACGGATGCCGCGGGATCCAGGCGAAGCGCCGCGTCGGCCGCGATGAGCCCCACCACCACGTGTCGAGCGCGCGCGAGGTCGACGGCGCAGTCCGAGGGTGCGACGGCGGCGAACCCGCCGAGATCGACGACGTCCCGTACGCCCGTCGTGGTGTGCATGCGAAGGCCGGCGTGCAGGCGCGAGGTGCGGGTCGGGTCCCCCAGGGCGTGGACGACGCCGGGGTCGCCGAGAACCGGCATCCCCCAGATCGCCGCAGCCGACTCGTGGCTGAGGACGAGCCCGGGGTGCGTGAGGATCGTGGCGTGGACGCGGGCCAAATAGCGGTCCCACGCAGAGAGCTGTCGCCAAGACGCCGTCGGCGAGTAGACCCCACGCACAACGGAAACGAGCTCACCCCGTGCTGCGACACGGGCGGCGTGAGGAACGTCCCTCGCCCGTAACAGCGGCACGGGGCAGGCGACGGGGGCACGGCGGAGGACGGCGATCGCGGGCATGGCTCCGATGGTCCTCGGTCGCCGCCCGCCCGAGCGCCGTCGCACCCCGCCCGGTGGACGCCCCCAGCGCCGCACTCGCGGGGGAGGAACCGGCGCCCACCCGCGATCTCACTGCGAGACTGCACGCGCACCACGAAACCGCGGCGCCGTGCTGCAGTCTCGGCGCGGACGTGCAGTCTCGCGGAATGGGCCGGCCCGCGTCAGCCGGCGGGCGGCGCGAACACGCCGGGCCACCAGAGCGCGGCGAGGGGGTACCCCACGAATGCGATGATGTCGATGAGGACGTGCGCTACGACGAGCGGCATGACCCGGCCCCAACGCGAATACACCCAGCCGAACACAACGCCCATCGCCATGTTGCCGACGAGGGGACCGAAGCCCTGGTACGCGTGATAGGCGCCTCGCAGCGCCGCGGTCGACAGGATGATCGTCCACGTGTTCCAGCCGATCTGCCGCAGCCGGTCGAAGAGGTAGCCGACCATGATGACCTCTTCCAAGAGCCCCGCCCGCAGAGCGGCCAGCAGCAGGAGCGGCACCGTCCACCACGACGAGTCCAGCGGCGAGGCATCCACCTGCACGGTGATCCCGAGCTCCCGTCCGACCGCGTATAGCAGCAGGCCCGGCACGCCGATCACCAGGACGAGGAGCGCCCCGCCGCCCAGGTTCCGACCGAACCGCTCGAAGGTCAGCCCGATCTTCGCGAAGCCCGATCGCGCGGGCTCCCACAACAGGTAGATCGCGAGGGCGACCGGCGCGAACCCGAACACCGCGTTCAGGAACTGGCTGATGACATCCCACACCTCCGACGGTGCGGCGCCCGGGTTCAACGACGTCTGCTGATCGCCGAGCGGTGCGCGCGTCAACGCCTCGATCAGCGACAGCACGGAGTACACCGCCGATCGCCCCAGCGACAGCGCGAGGACGATCCCGATCTCCCACCACACACGCGCGCGACGACGAGGGGAGGGATCGACGGTGAGAGCGGTCGAGGTGGCCATCCGGTCAGAATGCCACGGCATCGTATGAGTGGGATGCCGGTGGCCCCACCGATCAGACTGCTTCATCGTCGGCTTCCCAAGTAAAGGCTGTGTAACGGTCTTGTGAGGGATTTGTCGCATTGCGCTCAACGTGCTTAGTGTGCTTCTCATCACGCCTGGGTCGCGAAGCCTCGACCCGGGCTTTCATTAGGTCTCATGGAGGACACTTTGAAGCGCAACAAGATCGGCGTCGCGGGCCTCGCCCTGCTCGGCGCCACCAGCCTGGTTCTCGCCGGCTGCGCCAGCTCCGGCGGCGGCACGGGCACCGAGACCGAGGGCACCGGCGGTTCGACCGACGCGGTCATCACGACCAACGGCTCCGAGCCCCAGAACCCGCTCATCCCCACGAACACCAACGAGACCGGTGGCGGTAAGGTCGTCGACTCGATCTTCGCGGGCCTCATCTCCTATGCCGCAGACGGTTCGGTCGTCAACGATGTCGCCGAGGAGATCACCACGGACTCCCCGACGCAGCTCACGGTGAAGATCCGCGAGGGCCTGAAGTTCACCGACGGCGAAGAGGTCACAGCCGACAACTTCATCAAGGCGTGGAACTACGGCGCTCTGCTGTCGAATGCTCAGAACGCCTCGTACTTCTTCGAGGACATCGAGGGCTTCAGCTACGACGAGGACTCCGAGCTGTCCGGTCTGGAGCAGGTCGACGACTACACCTTCACGATCACGCTGAACAAGCCGGCTGCTGACTTCGCGCAGCGTCTCGGCTACTCGGCGTTCTTCCCCCTTCCGGACGTCGCATTCGACGACATGAAGGCCTTCGGCGAGAACCCGATCGGCAACGGCCCCTACAAGCTGGCCGAGGAGGGCGCGTGGCAGCACGACGTCCGTATCGACCTGGTCCCCAACGAGGACTACGACGGTCCCCGTGCCGCGAAGAACGGCGGCCTCGACATCGTCTTCTACGCGACGCAGGATGCCGCGTACCAGGACCTGCAGGCGGGTAACCTCGACGTCCTCGACGCGATCCCCGACAGCGCTCTGGAGACCTATGAGTCCGACCTCGACGGTCGCTCGGTCAACCAGCCGGCCGCCATCTTCCAGTCGCTGACGATCCCCGAGTGGCTGGACGGCTTCCAGACCGACGAAGAGGGCAAGCTGCGCCGCGCCGCGATCTCGCACGCGATCAACCGCGAGCAGATCACCGACGTCATCTTCAAGGGCACCCGCACCCCCGCCAAGGACTACACCTCACCCGTCATCGACGGCTGGAGCGACTCTGTCCCGGGCAACGAGGTCCTGGACTACGATCCCGAGCTCGCCAAGGAGCTGTGGGACCAGGCGAACGCGATCCAGCCCTACAGCGGCGAGGACTTCACGATCGCCTACAACGCCGACGGCGGACACCAGACGTGGGTGGACGCGGTTGCGAACTCGATCTCCGGAGCGCTCGGGATCACCGCCGTCGGGCAGCCGTTCCCGGACTTCGCGAGCTACCTCGACGCGCGTGACAACGAGAAGGTCGGCGCTTTCCGTGCCGGTTGGCAGGCCGACTACCCCGGCCTGTACAACTTCCTCGGCCCGCTGTACGCGACCGGCGCCGGCTCGAACGACGGCAAGTACTCGGACGCGAAGTTCGACGAGCTGCTGAGCACGGGTATCAGCGAGACGGACGAGGCCGCTCGCAACGCGACCCTGCTCGAGGCGCAGTCGGTTCTGTTCGAGGACCTTCCGGCCCTCCCGCTCTGGTACTCCAACGTCAACGGCGGATGGGCCGACGGCGTGCAGAACGTCGAGTTCGGCTGGAACTCGGTGCCGCTCTACTACGAGATCACCAAGTAACCCCAGCACAGCATCACCTCGCACGAGGCGGTGACGGTCACCCGTCACCGCCTCGTGGCGTGACCCGCCTGTCTCACCGTTCTCTCAGGGGACGGGCAGAGGATGGGTGAACAGGGGCGCCGCAGAGCGGGGCCCTTCTTCGTGCGTCAGCACTGATACGTCTTTTCCCTGAAAGGGGGCCGAGGGTGGCCTATTACATCCTCCGACGGATCCTTCAGGTCATTCCGGTCTTCATCGGCGCGACCCTGTTGATCTACTACATGGTCTTCGGACTTCCGGGCGATCCCATCGCCGCACTCTTCGGTGACAAGCAGCCGCCGCAGGCCGTCATCGACGCGATCCGCGATCAGTACAAATTGAACGAGCCGTTCATCGTCCAGTACGCGAACTACCTCGGTGGCGTCCTCCGTTTCGACTTCGGGAACACCTTCTCGGGTCAGAGCGTCAACGACGTCCTCGCGAGGACCGTCCCGGTGACGATGCGTCTGGCCATCATGTCGGTCGCGATCGCCTTCGTGCTCGCCCTGGTCATCGGTGCCCTGTCCGCGGTCTGGAAGGGCTCGATCTTCGACAACGGCGCACTCGTGACGGCCCTCATCTTCATCGCCATCCCGATCTTCGTCCTCTGCTTCCTCGCGCAGTACTTCCTCGGCGTCCAGCTCGGCTGGTTCAAGCCGACCGTCGGCGGCCAGAACGACTGGGGCGACCTCTGGCTTCCCGCGATCGTCCTCGGCCTCAGCATCTATGCGTCCAGCATGCGGCTGACACGGTCGTCGATGATCGAGTCGCTGGGGCAGGACTGGGTCCGCACCGCCTACTCGAAGGGGCTGTCGCGTCGCCGCGTCATCCCTGTGCACGTGCTGCGCAACTCGATGATTCCCATGGTGACCGACACGGCGACCCAGTTCGGTGTCCTGATGGTCGGCGCCACCGTGACCGAGGGCATTTTCAACGTGCCCGGCGTCGGCAACACCCTCTTCAACGCGATCATCCGCCACGAGACTCCGACGGTCGTCTCCTTCGTCACGATCTTCGTGGTCATCTATGTGCTGGTGAACCTGGCCGTCGACCTTCTCTACGGCCTGCTCGACCCGAGGATCCGCTATGTCAAGTAACTCCACGCACTACGTGGCGCCCACCCGCACCGAGACGGTGGTGGTCGACCAGCTGCGCCTTTCCGAGAAGAAGAGCAACCTCTGGCTGGATGCCTGGCGCGACCTGCGCCGTCGTCCGACCTTCTGGATCTCGATCGTCTTCTCGCTGCTCATCATCGTGATGGCGGTCGCCCCCACCCTCTTCACCTCCGTCGCTCCGTCGGGTGGCGCCTGCGACCTCGCGAAGAGCAACGGCGGACCGGAGGCCGGCCATCCGCTGGGCTTCACGTACCTTGGCTGCGACATCTGGTCGCGTGTCGTGCACGGGACGAGCATCTCGATGTCGGTGGGCGTCCTCGCGACGGTCATCTCGACGGTCATCGGTCTCATCATGGGCACCCTTGCCGGCTTCTACGGCGGATTCCTCGACTCGCTGCTCTCGCGAGTGGGTGACATCTTCTTCACCATTCCCTACATCGTCGCCGCCGTCGTGGTGATGTCGGTGCTCGCGGAGTACAAGAACGTCTTCGTCCTCGCACTCGCGATCGGTGGGTTCTCGTGGGCGAGCACGGCTCGTATCGCTCGTGCCGAGGTCCTGCGGGTGAAGCAATCGGATTACGTGACGGCATCGATCTCGATCGGTCTTTCGCGCTTCCGGACGCTCTTGAGCCACGTCATCCCGAACGCGATGGCTCCTGTCATCGTCGTCACGACCCTCGGGCTCGGCACCGCGATCGTCGCGGAGGCGACGCTGTCCTTCCTCGGTGTCGGTCTCGGCGGCGTGTCGTGGGGCGCGGACATCAGTCAGGCGCAGTCGTCCATCCGGACGGCACCGTTCGCCCTGCTGTGGCCGTCGCTCGCCCTGACGATCTCGGTGCTCGCGTTCATCACCCTCGGCGAGTTACTGCGCGACGCCGTCGACCCGAAGTCGAGGGCCCAGCGATGACAGACGAGGCAGCGATGACAGAGAACACCGGTATCCCGTCGAGCCGTGCCTCGCTGCGCGGCAGCACCAAGGAGAGCGCCGTGTCGCAACCCCTTCTGCAGATCCGCGACCTGAAGGTCGCCTTCTCCACCGGCAAGAAGGACCGCGAGGTCCTCCACGGCGTCGACCTCGACGTCTTCCCCGGTGAGACCGTCGCGATCGTCGGCGAATCCGGTTCGGGCAAGTCGACGACGGCGGCAGCGGTCATCGATCTCCTGCCGGGTACGGGAAAGGTCACGAGCGGTTCGATCATGCTCGATGGCGTCGACCTGACGAAGGCGAGCCGCCGCGACATGGAGAACATCCGCGGTCGCGACATCGGCTATGTCCCGCAGGACCCGATGTCCAACCTGAACCCGGTTTGGTCGATCGGATTCCAGGTCGAGGAGGCCGTTCGGGCGAACGGACTGGCATCGAACCGAAAGCAGGCCCACCGACGCGCCATCGAGGTGCTGAAGCAGGCCGGTCTCGCCGATGCCGAGCGTCGTATGCACCAGTTCCCGCACCAGTTCTCGGGCGGGATGCGGCAGCGCGCCCTCATCGGCATCGGTCTCGCGGCCGACCCCAAGCTGCTGATCGCCGACGAGCCGACGAGCGCGCTCGACGTGACGGTGCAGCGCGTCATCCTCGATCACCTCGCCTCGCTCACGCGGGAGAAGGGGACGTCGGTCCTGTTCATCACCCACGACCTGGGTCTGGCCGCGGAACGCGCGGATCGCATCGTCGTGATGAACCAGGGCGAGATCGTCGAGGCGGGTCCGAGCCGCGTCATCCTCGAGAACCCGCAGCACCCCTACACCCAGCGACTGGTGGCCGCCGCTCCGAGCCTCGCCTCGCAGCGCATCCAGGCCGTCGCCGAGCGGCGCGGCGTGGAGCACATCGACGAGGTCGCCGACGCGAAGCCCGTCGTGGAGGTGCGCGACCTCGTCAAGGAGTACAAGATCCGCTCCGGCGGTTTCCGCAGCGAGCCGTTCCGCGCCGTCGACGGCGTCTCCTTCCAGATCCCGCGAGGCAAGACGCTCGCGCTCGTGGGGGAGTCCGGCTCGGGCAAGTCGACCGTCGCGAAGATGGTGCTCCAGCTCGAGCAGCCGACGAGCGGTGCCGTGATCGTCGACGGCAACGACACGTCGGGCATGAGCCGCAAGGAGATCTTCGGGCTCCGGAGCCGCATGCAGCCGGTCTTCCAGGATCCGTATGGATCCCTCGATCCGCTGCGCAGCATCGGCACCCTCATCGCGGAGCCGCTGCGCGTGCACGGTGTGGGCGACGAGAAATCCCGACGAGACCGCGTGTTCGAGCTGCTCGAGCAGGTCTCGCTCCCGCGCGAGGTCGCTTGGCGATACCCGAACGAGCTGTCGGGTGGCCAGCGTCAGCGCATCGCGATCGCGCGTGCGCTCGCGCTGAAGCCGTCGATCGTCGTCCTCGACGAGGCGGTCTCGGCCCTGGACGTTCTCGTGCAGGACCAGATCCTGCGCCTGCTCGCCGAACTGCAGTCCGAGCTCGACCTGACCTACCTCTTCATCACCCACGACCTCGCCGTCGTGCGTGTCGCGGCCGACCTGGTGTGCGTCATGGAGCAGGGCCGGGTCGTCGAGCAGGGCACGGTCGACGAGATCTTCGCGTCACCGACGCAGGAGTACACCCAGCGTCTGCTCGACGCGATCCCCGGTGCGGACATCCCGCTCGGGGGGCGTGCATGACGAGTCCCTCGGGGAGCGGGGGCGGCGGGCAGGATGCCCGCTTCCTCCGCCCTCGGGTGTTCCGGGCATCGTCGACGATGGTCTCGTTCTGGGTCGTCGTGGCGATGCTGGTGTTCTTCTTGGGGGATGCGGCGCTCCGGGGGAGCTGGCTCTTCCTCGGGCGATGGGCGGCGCTGCTCATCCTCATCGGGTGGCTCGCGTGGCTGCTCTTCTGGCGGTCCCAGGTCCGCGCGGATCGTGAGGGCGTCGTCGTCGTGAACGCTCTCCGGATCCACGACCTGCCCTGGTCCTCCGTCGAGGAGGTCGTCCAGTCGGCCCAGTTGCGCGTCGTGCTCGTCGGAGGGCGCCGCATCGACTGCTGGGGCGGCCCCTTCCCGCCGCGTCGGAAGATGACCCGGACGCCGGAAGCGGCGACGGATGCGGCGCTCATCATGGAGGCCCTGCGCGAGGCGGCCACGCCGTCCGAGCGCGTCGCGACCTCCCGCTGGGACGTCCCGGCACTCCTCACCGGGGCGGTGCTCGTGGCCCTCACGATCGCCTCTGTGACACTTGTGCATCCGTGAAGTAAAGATCGTGAAACGAACTGTTCACCGTTTGGCCGGATCGATGGGCATGTTTGTTAGCGTTGTGCGGGCGGGGCAGCGAAGCCCCGATTGGCAAGGCGTCCTCGACGCCGGAACGGCCGGAGAGGACACCCGAGACGCGTGACGCTGTACCTGATCAGGAGAATCCTGAATTACGCGATCCTCACCCTCGTAGCCACCTCCATGGCCTACGTGCTCGCGAGCATCGGACTGGTTCCCGAACGACGGTTCCTCCAGCGGAACCCTCCCGTACCGCAGTCGACCATCGACGGCATCCTGGACCGCTGGGGCGTCAACCCCGAAGACCCGCTGCTGCTCCGTCTCTTCCGGTGGCTCGGCAACCTTTTCACGCAGGGATCCCTCGGTCTGACCACGGGTAACCAGCCGGTCGTCGAGCAGATCTTCACGCGTGCGGGCGTCAGCCTGCAGCTGCTCCTGGTGGGATCGATCCTCGGCGCCATCCTGGGTGTGATCCTGGGCGTCTGGGGCGCGGTACGCCAGTACCGGACGAGCGACCGCATCGTCACGGCCGCGTCCTACCTGCTCTTCGCGACCCCCACTGTCGTGATGGCCATCCTGCTGATGATCCTCGCCACCTACTTCAACCAGGCGGCGGGATCGCAGATCATCCGGTTCACGGGGCAGTACTCGCCGGGCATCCCGAACGAGTTCTGGCCGCAGCTGGGCGACCGGCTCTCCCACCTGCTGCTGCCCACCCTGGTCCTGATCCTGGGCGCCGCCGCGTCGTACAGCCGGTATCAGCGCAGCGCGATGCTCGACGTCCTCGGTGCCGACTACATCCGGACCGCCCGGTCGAAGGGTCGCACCCGCGGGTCCGCCCTCGTCCGCCACGGTGTGCGCGTCGCCCTCATCCCGATGTCGACCTTCTTCGCCTACAGCTTCGGCACTCTGGTCGCGGGCGCGACGATGCTCGAGATCATGTTCGGCTGGCACGGAATGGGCGAGCTCACCATCCAGGCCGTGCAGCAGGACGACATCAACGCGGTGGCGGGTTCGACGATGTTCGTCGCGGTCCTGATCCTGTGCTCGTCGACGCTCTCCGAAATCTTGTACGCCGCCCTCGACCCGCGCGTGCGGAGGTAATCATGGTCATCCCTCTCGAACAGTCGGCCGAGGTCGCGGAGCTCTCGGTCTCCGCCGACCAGAAGCCGCGCAAGCCGCTCACCCGGTCGCGCCTGATCTGGCAGCGCCTGCGCTCGTCGAAGCAGTTCTGGATCGGATCGACGGTTCTCGTGGCCATCGTGCTGTGGGCCGTCGTCGGGCCGCTGGTCTGGCCGATTTCGCACACGACGCGCGACTACTTCTCCCTGAACCAGGCGCCGAGCCCCGCGCACCCGTTCGGCACCGACACGCTCGGGTACGACCTGTTCGCCCAGACGATGGCCGGGCTGCGAATCTCGCTGATCGTCGGATTCGTCGCCGGCCCCCTGGCAACGCTCATCGCCGGCTTCGTCGGCGCGATCGCCGGGTACGTCGGGGGATGGAGCGACAAGGTCATCGTGTGGTTCATCGACCTGCTCCTCGTGCTGCCCGCCTTCTTCATCCTGGTGCTGCTGTTCCCGTTCTTCCGGGAGTCCGGCTGGATCGTCATGACCTTCTTCCTCGCCCTGTTCGGCTGGATGATCATGGCGCAGGTGATCCGCTCGCAGACACGGTCGCTGCGCGAGCGCGAGTTCGTGAAGGCGGCACGGTACATGGGCTTCGGCACGTGGTCGGTCGTCACCCGCCACGTCGTCCCGAACGTCGCCTCGCTGCTCATCATCGACGCCACCCTGGGTGTGGGGGCCATGATCCTCGCCGAGACGAGCCTCAGCTTCTTCGGTTTCGGCGTGCAGGCGCCCGAGGTCTCGCTCGGCACCCTCATCGCCGCGGGCAACACCGCCGCGGCCACCCGCCCCTGGCTGTTCGTCTTCCCCGCCGGCACTCTTGTCGTTCTGCTGCTGAGCCTGAGCCTCGTCGGTGACGCGCTCCGCGACGCCATCGACCCCACGTCAGGAGCCAACCGTGGTTGACGAATTGCTGCACTCGGTCGAGACGAGCGCCCGCGAACGTGGCCGCCCGATCCTCGAGGTCAAGAACCTCTCCGTCACGTTCCCGCAGCGCGACCGGCCACCCGTCCGCGCCGTGCGCGATGTCAGCTACACGATCCACGAGGGCGAGTTCCTCGGCATCGTGGGGGAGTCGGGTTCCGGCAAATCGGTGTCCTCCCTCGCCGTCATGGGGCTGCTGCCCGATACAGCTCAGATCGAGGGTGAGATCCTCTTCCAGGGGCAGAACCTCCTCACCCTCGACGACCGGCGACTCTCCGGCATCCGCGGCCGCGAACTGGCGATCATCTTCCAGGACCCGCTGTCGGCGCTGACCCCCGTCTACACCGTGGGCGACCAGATCTCGGAGGCGCTGCGCCTGCACGACTCGGCACTCAGCAAGCAGGCGGCAGCCGCGCGCGCCGTCGAGCTGCTGAAGATCGTCGGCATCCCCGACGCGCCCCGTCGCGCCAAGGCCTTCCCGCACGAGTTCTCCGGCGGCATGCGTCAGCGGGCGATGATCGCCATCGCGATCGCCAACAACCCGCGCCTGATCATCGCGGACGAGCCGACGACCGCGCTCGACGTCACGATCCAGGCGCAGATCCTCGAGGTGCTCGAGGAGGCGAAGCGCATCACCGGTGCGGCCGTCTCGCTCATCACGCACGACCTCGGGGTCGTTGCCGGCCACGCCGACAACGTCGGCGTGATGTACGCCGGCAAGATGGTCGAGTACGGCAGCGTCGAGACGATCTTCCGCGAACCGGTGATGCCGTACACCGTCGGTCTGCTGCGGTCCGTCCCGAACATCCGCACGGCCGGGACCGAGCGACTCGTGCCGCTCGAGGGGCGTCCGCCGTCCCTCGCGTCGCTTCCGAAGGGCTGCCCGTTCGCGGCGCGATGCCCCGCCGCGGTCGCGGTGTGCCACGAGGTCGAGCCCGAACTGGTCCCCGCCGGACGCGCCGTCGGTCAGCTCGCCGCCTGCCACCGCTCGGACGAGCTGGCGGAGGGGACGCTCCGTCGCTCCGACATCTTCCCGCGCCCCGAGCCGCTGCCGGCAGAGATCGTCGCCGAGACCACCGATGCGCCGATCGTCGAGGTGCGCGACCTCAAGCGCCACTTCCCGCTGTACCGGGGCGGGGTGTTCCGTCGCCGGGTGGGCGACGTCAAGGCGGTCGACGGCGTCTCCTTCGACCTGCGGGAGGGCCGCGTGCTCGCCCTGGTGGGGGAGTCCGGATGCGGCAAGACGACCACCATCCTCGAGATGATGGAGCTCACCGCCCCGCAGGGTGGGCGGATCACCTTCAACGGGAAGGACGTCGCGTCGCTGACCCGCAAGGGTCGACGCGACCTGCGACGCGACATCCAGATCGTGTTCCAGGATCCCGCCGCCGCCGTCGACCCGCGACTGCCGATCGGCGAGGTCATCGCGGAGCCGCTTCTCGTGCACGACGTCCCCAAGGCCCAGCGCGACGAACGTGTCGTGGAGCTCCTCGAACTCGTGGGGCTCGATCCCGCCATGGCGGACCGTTACCCGCACGAGTTCTCGGGCGGTCAGCGGCAACGCATCGGCATCGCGCGGGCACTCGCCACGAACCCGAAGGTGCTCGTCCTCGACGAGCCCGTCTCGGCCCTCGACGTGTCGATCCAGGCGGGTGTCATCAACCTGCTGCAGGACTTGCGCGACCGACTGGGGCTGTCGATGGTGTTCGTCGCCCACGACCTGGCGGTCGTGCGTCAGCTGGCCGATGACGTGTCGGTGATGTACCTGGGACGGATCGTCGAGTCCGGCCCGATCGCGGAGGTCTTCAGCAACCCCCGGCATCCGTACACCCAGGCGCTCATGTCGGCGGCCCCCATCCCCGACCCGCACATCGAGCGCACGCGCGAGCGCGTCCTCCTGGACGGCGACCTGCCGAGCCCGGCCGTCGAGATCCAGGGATGCCGCTTCCGTACCCGGTGCCCGCTGTTCCGTCTCCTCCCCGAGGAGGACCAGCGGCGGTGCCTGGGGGAGTACCCCGAGCTGGCGAGGCACGGCCGCGTCGAGGTCTCCTGCCACCACGTCGACAAGAACGTCCTCGTCGTCACCTGACCCCTGAACTCCGTCTTATCCGGCGGACCCAAGAAGAAAGTAGATGCACATGATCCGTAAGACAGCACTTGCGGGTCTTGCTGTGCTCAGTGCGGGAGCTCTCATGCTCACCGCCTGTGCTGGCGGGACCACGTCGTCGCCGTCGCCGTCCTCCTCGGCGTCGCCCGAATCGCTCCCCCTTGTCGGCTACGAGGCGGTGGACTACGGCGACCTCACCGACGGTGGCACGCTCAACCTCTCCGTCACGAGCAGCCCGACCGATGAGGGCAGCTGGAATCCGAACCACGCGCTGGCGGCCAACGTCGACGTGCAGAAGCTCCTCGAGCCCACGCTCTCGTCGATGTGGACTGTCGCGGACGACGGCAGCTGGACTGCCAACCCGGACTACGCCACGTCGATCGAGCTGACGAGCGAGGACCCGCAGGTCGTCACCGTCAAGCTGAACGAGAACGCCGTCTGGCCCGATGGCAAGTCCATCACTGCCGAGGATTACGTCGCGACGTACGCCGCCGCCGGTGGCGCCGCTGACGGGTACGAGACGGTCCCGTCGTCGGTCTTCGACGCGATCGACACGGCCGAGGTCGTCAGTGACTTCGAGTACACGGTCACCTTCAAGGGTGCCTATGCCGACTGGCCCAGCCTGTTCCTGACCCCGGTGCTGCCGGCGGACATCGCCACGGACAAGGAGGCCTTCAACAGCGGCTTCGCGTCCGAGGCCGTCCCCTCCGCGGGCCCGTACGTCGTCGACGAGATCGACAACAGCGCCAAGATCTTCAAGCTGGTGCCCAACCCCAACTGGTGGGGCGCGAACGCTCCGAAGCTCGACGGGATCACCTTCAAGGTCATCGCCCAGGAGACGCTCCCGCAGGCTTACGCCAACGACGAGATCGACTCGCTCGAGATCCAGACGCCCGACGCACTCGAGACCGCCAGCAGCAAGGCGGGCGCCGTCGTCGGCCGTTCCGGCGGTGTGACCTGGTCGCACCTGACGTTCAACGCCACCGCGGCGCCGTTCGACGACGTCAACGTCCGCAAGGCGATCGGCATGGCGATCGACCGCGAGCTCATCGCTCGGGTCGCGAACGAGCCCCTGGGCGCCCCGGCCACCACCCTCGGCGACTGGATCTTCATGCCCGGCCAGGCCGGTTACAGCGATGTCTTCGGCGATGTCATCGGCAGTGACACCGACGCCGCCGAGAGCCTCCTCGAAGAGGCAGGCTGGACGAAGGGCGACGACGGCTGGACGAAGGACGGCGAGACCCTTACCTTCGCCATCACCGTTCCGGCCGGCACGCAGTCGAACATCAACCGCGCTCTCGGTGTCCAGGACTCCCTGGCTCGCATCGGTGTCGAGGTCACGCTCAACGAGGTTCCCAGCGAGAACTACTTCACCAACATCGACGCGGGTGACTTCCAGGCCGTGACGTTCGGTTGGCAGGGCACCCTGTTCCCGATCTCGTCCGCCGAGACGATCTACACGCCCGCTGACTCCCCGCAGAACTACGCGGGCGTCACGGACGACCGTCTCGCCGGCCTCTGGGAAGAGGCGAACGCCGAGCTCGACGAGGATGCACGCCTCGGTATCGCGAAGGAGATCAACGAGGTGATCGCCGACTTCCTGCCGAGCGTTCCGATCTACCCCTACCCCGAGGTCGTCGCGACCGATGAGGGGCTCGCGAACTACGGCACCGCCACGTTCAAGAGCACCGATTGGACGATGGTCGGCTACACCGAGTGATCCGAGGATCTCTCACCTGCATCACCTGATCACCGGCGGGGCGGGGACCGAAAGGTCCTCGCCCCGTCGGCGTGTCGCGGGCTGCGGTAAAGTGGACTGCCGGCATCCCGGCATCATCCCTCTCTGCAAGGAATTCCCTTCATGGCGCACGCCCTCCGTCCTGACCTCCGTAACGTCGCGATCGTCGCGCACGTCGACCACGGCAAGACGACGCTCGTCGACGCCATGCTCCGCCAGACCGGCTCGTTCGGCGAACACGCGCACGTCGAGGAGCGGGCGATGGACTCGAACGATCTCGAGCGTGAGAAGGGCATCACGATCCTCGCCAAGAACACGGCGATCACGTACAACGGCATCCACACCGATCAGCCGATCACCATCAACGTGATCGACACCCCCGGCCACGCGGACTTCGGCGGCGAGGTCGAGCGCGGCCTGTCGATGGTCGACGGCGTCGTCCTGCTGGTGGATGCCTCCGAGGGCCCGCTCCCGCAGACGCGATTCGTCCTGCGCAAGGCGCTCGAGGCGAAGCTCCCGGTCATCCTGCTCGTGAACAAGACCGACCGCCCCGACGCCCGCATCGCCGAGGTCGAGGAGGAGGCCCACGACCTGCTGCTGGGTCTCGCGTCGGACCTGCAGGACGACGTCCCCGACCTCGACGTCGACGCGCTGCTCGACGTTCCGGTCGTCTACGCCTCCGGCCGCGCCGGTGCCGCCTCGCGCACCCGGCCTGACAACGGATCGCTGCCCGACAACGATGACCTCGAGCCGCTGTTCGAAGCCATCCTCGAGCATGTCCCGGCGCCGTCCTACGACGACGACGCGCCCCTGCAGGCCTGGGTCACCAACCTCGACTCCTCGCCGTTCCTCGGCCGCCTGGCTCTGCTGCGCGTCTTCAACGGCACGCTGAAGAAGGGGCAGACGGTCGCCTGGGTCCGCGCCGACGGCACGACGAGCAACGCCCGCATCACCGAGCTCCTGAAGACCCGCGCCCTCGAGCGCTACCCGGCCGAGTCCGCCGGCCCCGGCGACATCGTCGCCATCGCGGGCTTCGAGAACATCACGATCGGCGAGACGATCGCCGACCCCGAGGACGTCCGCCCGCTCCCGGCCATCACGGTCGACGACCCGGCCATCTCGATGACGATCGGTACCAACACCTCGCCCCTCATGGGCAAGGTCAAGGGTCACAAGCTCACCGCGCGCATGGTCAAGGACCGCCTCGACCGCGAGCTCATCGGCAACGTGTCGCTGAAGGTCGTCGACATCGGCCAGCCCGACGCGTGGGAGGTCCAGGGTCGCGGCGAGCTCGCCCTGGCGATCCTCGTCGAGAACATGCGGCGCGAGGGCTTCGAGCTCACCGTCGGAAAGCCGCAGGTCGTCACCCGCCGCGACGAGAACGGCAAGCTCACCGAGCCGTTCGAGCACCTCACGATCGACGCCCCCGAAGAGCACCTCGGTGCCATCACGCAGCTCATGGCCGGCCGCAAGGGTCGCATGGAGACCATGACCAACCACGGCACCGGCTGGGTGCGCATGGAGTTCATCGTCCCGTCGCGCGGTCTCATCGGCTTCCGGAGCGAGTTCCTCACGATCACCCGCGGCACCGGCATCGCCAACGCGATCTCGCACGGTTACGACGAGTGGGCGGGTGCGATCTCGACGCGGCAGAACGGCTCGATCGTCGCGGACCGCTCCGGTGTCGTGACGCCGTTCGCCATGATCGCGCTGCAGGAGCGCATGAGCTTCTTCGTGCAGCCGACCGAAGAGGTCTACGAGGGCATGGTCATCGGCGAGAACTCGCGCGCCGACGACATGGACGTCAACATCACCAAGGAGAAGAAGCTCACGAACATGCGTTCGTCGACCTCCGACTCCTTCGAGTCGATGACGCCGCCGCGCCAGCTCACGCTCGAGGAGAGCCTCGAGTTCGCCCGCGACGACGAATGCGTCGAGGTCACCCCCGAGAAGGTGCGCATCCGCAAGGTCGTGCTCGACGCGACCGAGCGCGGCCGCACGGCGTCGCGCCTGAAGCGCCAGGACGCCGGCTCCTGACGCGATGGCGGTGACGGGGGAGGAGCCGCCGACACGTCGAGCTTGGCGGGACTCCCTCGGCGTCGCACTGGCGACGAGCGCGTACGGGGTGTCCTTCGGCGCCCTGGCGGTGGCATCCGGTCTCGACGTCTGGCAGACCTGCGTGCTGAGTCTGTTCATGTTCACCGGTGGATCGCAGTTCGCCTTCGTCGGCGTGATCGGCGGCGGAGGCCTGCCGGGCGCGGCGATCGCCTCGGCGGGTCTGCTCGGCATGCGCAACGTGGCCTACGGCCTGCGGATGTCGCCGGTCGTGGGACCGGGCTTCTGGCGCCGGGCCGCGGCATCCCACTTCACGATCGACGAGTCCACGGCGGTCGCCCTCGCGCAGACGGATGCCGGTGCGCGCCGCATCGGCTTCTGGGTGACCGGCATCGGCATCTACCTCGGCTGGAACCTCACGACGCTCGCGGGCGCGCTCCTCGGCGACGTCCTCGGTGACGTCCGGACCTACGGACTGGATGCCGCAGCGGCCGGCGCGTTCCTCGCCCTGCTCTGGCCGCGTCTGCGCCGTCGTCAGGCGATCGCGTTGGGGGCCGCGGCGGCGGTCGTCGCGGCGATCTCGATACCGTTGCTCATGCCGGGTATCCCTGTCCTCGTGGCCGCGGTCGTCGCCCTCGCCGTCGGATGGACGAACTGGCTGGGCGATCGTGACACGACGTCCCCGAAGGTCGCGTCATGACGCTCTGGCACGCCATCCTCCTCGCCTCGATCGTCTGCGTCGCGCTGAAGACCGTGGGCTACCTCGTGCCGCCGGCGTGGTTCGATGCGCCACGTCCGTCGCGCACGATCGACCTCCTCACCGTCGCCCTGCTCGCAGCCCTCGTCGTCGTCCAGACGCTGGGTGCCGGACAGGCCGTCGTCGTCGACGCCCGGCTGCCCGCCGTCCTCGTCGCGGCCGGGCTCCTCGTGATCCGCGCGCCGTTCCTGGTCGTGGTGGTGGCGGCCGCCGCGACCGCTGCGCTCCTTCGCCTGTGGGGGTGGGCGGCGTGACCTCCCCGACCGCTCAGGGGCCGCGCGCCTAGACTGTGCAGGTGAACGCCCTGCTCGCCCGGATCGCCACCTGGGTCCTCGCCGCCGTCATCGGTGTGGTCTACGGGGTGGCCGGCACCATCGGCCAGGCGGCCGTCTGGGGAGTGATTCCGGTCGGCCTGGTGGTCGCGTCCATCGGATTCACCGCGCTCCTGATCGCCGTGCGCACCCTGACGGGCGAGCGCGCCTCGGCCCTCGCCTGCGGGCTCGGCGCGATGATCGCGACCCTGCTGTTCGCCAACGAGGGGCCTGGCGGCTCCGTCGTCGTCCCCGCGCCGCCGGAGGGGGCGACGATCACGCCCGGTCTCATCTGGACGTTCCTCGTGCCCCTGGTCGCCGCCCTGGTCGTGGCGTGGCCGTCGGCATCCCGCTTCCGATCCACGAACTAGACTCGATCCCGTGACGTATGTGATCGCTCTCCCGTGCGTGGATGTCAAAGACCGAGCCTGCATCGACGAGTGCCCCGTCGACTGCATCTACGAAGGCGAGCGGTCGCTCTACATCCACCCGGACGAGTGCGTCGACTGCGGCGCGTGCGAGCCGGTCTGCCCGGTCGAGGCGATCTACTACGAGGACGACCTCCCGGCCGAGTGGCAGGACTACTACACCGCGAACGTGGAGTTCTTCGAGGACATCGGCTCGCCCGGCGGCGCCGCGAAGGTCGGAGTGATCGCCAAGGATCACCCCGTCATCGCGGCTCTCCCTCCGCAGGCGCACTGACCTCTCATGAGCGTCCGCGACCTCGCCGACTACCCATGGGACGCCGTCGCCCCCTATGCGGAGCGCGCCCGGCAGCATCCTGACGGCATCGTCGACCTGTCGATCGGGTCGCCCGTCGACCCCACTCCGGACGTGATCGCCGATGCGCTGCAGCGGGCGACCGACGCCCACGCGTATCCGCAGACGGTCGGTAGTCCGGCGCTGCGCGAGGCGATCGCCGGGTGGTACGCGCGGCGTCGCGGCGTTCCCGGCCTCACGCCCGCACACGTGTTCCCGACGGTGGGCTCGAAGGAGCTCGTGGCGCTCCTGCCGCTGCTGCTCGCACTCGGACCCGGCGACACCGTCGTCCACCCGCGAGCGGCATACCCCTCGTACGAGGTGGGTGCGCGCCTCGTCGGCGCCGATGCACTCGCGTCCGACGACCCCGACGAATGGCCTGAGACCACGCGCCTGGTCTGGCTCAACTCGCCCGGCAACCCTGACGGTCGCGTGCTGGGCATCGACGACCTCCGGCGCGCCGTCCGACGCGCGCGGGAACTGGGGGCCGTGCTCGCCTCCGACGAGTGCTACGCCGAACTCGGGTGGGACGGGCCGTGGGCGGATGCCGCGGCGCCGAGCGTCCTCGACCCCCGGGTGACCGGCGGGGACCTGACCGGGCTGCTGTCGGTCTACTCCCTCAGCAAGCAGTCCAACCTCGCGGGGTATCGTGCAGCGTTCCTCGCGGGTGACGTCGAGCTGGTGGCGGGCCTCGTCACGGCTCGGAAGCACCTCGGACTGATGGTGCCCGGCCCCGTGCAGGCGGCCATGGTCGCGGCGCTGGGCGACGACGACCACGTCGAGCATCAGCGCGCGCTGTACCGGGCGCGTCGCGACATCCTCAAGCCGGCCGTCGAGGCGGCGGGTTTCCGGATCGATCACAGCGAGGGCGGGCTCTATCTGTGGGCCACCGCCGGGGAGGACGCGTGGGAGTCGATCGCCCGGCTCGCCGAGCTCGGGATCCTCGCCGGCCCGGGACACTTCTACGGCGCCCACTACCCGCAGCACGTGCGCTTCTCGCTGACGGCGACCGACGATCGCATCGCGGCGGCCGCGGGGCGATTGACCGCATCCTCGTAGCATCTTCGTAGGTTTCCTCTCACGGATGCCGCGATCCGTTGGGCGCGTCAGGAGAGGCGCCATCTCCCCGTTAGGCTGTAGAGACCGCTCCCGACGACCGCAAGGAGGCTTCGTGACCAACGCGGACACCCCTCAGAAGGCCACCGTGACCATTGGTGACACGACCGCGGAGCTTCCGCTCGTCGCCGGGAGCGAAGGGGTGCCGAGTGTCGACTTCTCCTCGTTCACGAGGCAGACCGGGTACACCTCGCTCGACTACGGTTTCGTGAACACGGCGTCGACGAAGTCCGCCATCACGTACATCGACGGCGACCAGGGGATCCTGCGGTACCGCGGGTACCCGATCGAACAGCTCGCCCAGCACAGCACCTACCTCGAGGTGGCGTGGCTTCTGCTGTACGGCGAGCTCCCCACGGCCGACGAGCTGGCGGACTGGGACGAGAAGATCCGCCGTCACACGCTGCTCCACGAGGACCTCAAGCACTTCTTCTCGGCGCTGCCGCACACGGCGCACCCGATGTCGGTGCTCTCGGCCGCGACTGCCGCGCTCTCGACGTACTACGAGGGGCAGAGCGACCCGCACAACCCCGAGCACGTCGAGCTCAACACCATCCGCATGCTCGCGAAGCTTCCCGTGATCGCGGCGTACGCGCACAAGAAGAGCATCGGGCACGCGTTCCTGTACCCGGACAACTCGCTGAGCTTCGTCGACAATTTTCTGAAGCTGAACTTCGGCAACAACGCCGAGCCGTACGAGATCAACCCGGTCATGTCGCGCGCCCTGGAGCGGCTGCTGATCCTGCACGAAGACCACGAGCAGAACGCCTCGACCTCGACGGTCCGTCTGGTCGGATCGACGGGCGCCAACCAGTTCTCCTCGATCTCGGCGGGCATCAACGCCCTCTACGGACCGCTGCACGGCGGCGCCAACGAGGCCGTGCTCGACATGCTCGCCCGCATCCGGGATTCGGGCGAGAGCGTGCAGCGCTTCGTCGAGCGGGTGAAGAACAAGGAGGACGGTGTCAAGCTCATGGGCTTCGGGCACCGCGTCTACAAGAACTACGACCCGCGCGCGAAGCTCGTGAAGGAGTCGGCCGACGAGGTCCTGCGCGAGCTCGGCGTCGAGGATCCGCTCCTCGCCCTCGCCAACGAGCTCGAGGAGATCGCGCTCAACGACGACTACTTCAAAGAGCGTCGCCTCTATCCGAACGTCGACTTCTACACCGGCGTCATCTACAAGGCGATGGGCTTCCCCACCCGCATGTTCACGCCGTTGTTCGCGATCGGCCGCCTTCCCGGCTGGCTCGCACACTGGCGCGAGATGCAGAACGACCCGCAGACGAAGATCGGTCGTCCGCAGCAGCTGTACACGGGAGCGACGGAGCGGGATTACCCCGTCTCGCGCTGACCGGACGCCCCGCAGCCCGCTATGGTGTGCGCATGGGGTGGATGCCGGGGGTAGGTCTGTCCGTCGACGACTCGGGTTTCGTCGATGACAGCGGGTACATCGATGACGGTGTCGTGGGTGTGCCGCCCGGAATCGACGGCGGCATGATGGACCCGGGCGGAATCGGCGACGCGGCGTCGGGTTTCTCCGCGATGGTCGGGCTGGTCATCGTCCTGGGGATCGTCGGGGCGATCTTCGGTCTCGTCATCCGGGCGCGGAAGTACCGGATCCTGAGTGACGCCGGCATCGATCCATTCACCGTCGACGCGCAGATCGCCGCCCGCGTGCTCCGCAGCGATGTGCTCGCGCCGGCCCCGACGGAGACCGTCGCCGATACTGCCGCGCCACCGCCGACGATCGAGCAGCGACTCATCGAGCTCGACGACCTGCGTTCTCGCGGGATCATCAGCGACGAGGAGCACCGCGAGGCGCGTGCCGCGGTTCTCCGGGGCTGATTCCCTAGGCGTGCAGGTCGGCGTTGAGGGTGACTCCCACGCCCTCCCGGCGGACGGCTTCGACCGCACCGGTGAGGGAGTTGCGCCTGTACAGGATGCCGCTCTGGCCAGACAGAGCCGCGGCCTTCGTTGTCGGCAGCGTGCCGTCCGCGCGCGAGGGCTCCCCGGCGAGGACGACCTTCGTGCCTGCCGTGACGTACAGGCCGGCCTCGACGATGCAGTCGTCCCCGAGCGAGATGCCGATGCCCGCGTTCGCCCCGAGAAGGGTGCGCGCTCCGATGGAGACGCGATGGCTGCCGCCGCCGGACAGCGTGCCCATGATCGATGCACCCCCGCCGATGTCGCTGCCGTCGCCGACGACGACGCCCTGCGAGATGCGGCCCTCGACCATCGAGGCCCCCAGGGTCCCGGCGTTGAAGTTGACGAACCCCTCGTGCATGACGGTGGTTCCGGGGGCGAGGTGTGCGCCGAGGCGCACACGGGAGGCATCGGCGATGCGGACGCCCACCGGCACGACGTAGTCCGTCAGGCGCGGGAACTTATCGATCCCCACGACCTGGACGCCTGCTCGCTGCAGCGCCGGCCGGAGTCGTGTCAGGTCATCGGGGTGTACGGGACCGGCGCTCGTCCACGCGACGTTCGGCAGGTGGCCGAAGATCCCGCTGAGGTCGACCTCGTTCGGCGCGACGAGGCGATGCGACAGCGCGTGCAGACGCAGGTAGGCGTCGGAGGTGTCGGCGGGCGCGGCGTCGAGGTCGACCTCGACGACGACGACGGCAACCGAGACGGCGCGTCGCTCGTCCGCGCCCGCGTACGCGTCGAGCTCGGTCGTGTCCACGTCTTCGGGCGCACGGCCGATCGCGGGTGCGGGGTACCAGGTGTCGAGGACGGTGCCGTCCTCGCTCGTCGTCGCCAGACCGATGCCCCAGACCCACCGTGCGTCACTCATGGTTCCAGGCTATCGGGCCGTCGTTAGACTCGACGTCATGCCCCGGCTCGACCTCCGCTCCTCCGCCGTCGACCTGACCCGGACCATCTGCGACATCCCGAGCGTGTCGGACGACGAGACGGTCCTCGCCGACGCGATCTTCGCGGCCGTGTCGGATCTGCCGCACCTCGAGGTGCACCGCGACGGCGACACGATCGTCGCCCGGACGCGTCTCGGCCGTGCACAGCGCGTCGCCATCGCGGGGCACATCGACACCGTCCCGATCAACGGCAACGTCCCGACCCGAGACATCGACGTGGACGGCGAACCCGTCCTCTGGGGGAGGGGCACCGTCGACATGAAGGCCGGCGTCGCGGTGCAGCTGAAGCTCGCGGCGGAGCTCACCGACCCCCGCGTCGACATCACGTGGATGTGGTACGACCACGAGGAGGTCGCGGCCGAGCTCAACGGACTGACCCGGCTCGCGGCATCGCGCCCCGACCTCTTCGCTGCGGACTTCGCCATCCTGGGCGAGCCGTCGAACGGACAGGTGGAGGGAGGGTGCAACGGCAACCTCCGTGCGATCGTCCGTACCTCCGGCGTGCGGGCGCACAGCGCACGGGCATGGATCGGGGAGAACGCCATCCACAAGGCCGCACCCATCCTGACGCGTCTGGCCGAGTACCGACCCCGCGAGATCGAGGTGGAAGGGCTGCTCTATCGCGAGGGCCTCAACGCCGTGCGCATCGGTGGCGGGATCGCCGGAAACGTGATCCCCGACGCCTGCGAGGTCGAGGTCAACTACCGCTTCGCTCCCAGCAAGGATGCGGCGGCAGCCGAAGCGCACGTGCGCGACGTCCTCGCCGGCTTCGAGGTCGAGGTGGTGGACCTGTCCGAGGGAGCCCGACCCGGTCTCGACGCGCCCCTCGCGCAAGAATTCGTCGCCGCCGTCGGCGCGGTCCCGAAGCCGAAGTACGGCTGGACCGACGTCGCGCGTTTCTCGGCGATGGGTGTCCCGGCGGTCAACTACGGCCCCGGCGACCCCCACCTCGCCCACCACGACGAGGAACGCGTCCCCATCGCGCAGATCGAGGACGTCGAGCGGGGCCTCCGGGCATGGCTGAGCGGCGACTGAGGTCCGCAGCCTCCGTCGCCGGCACCGTCGCCGTCGTCTACCTTTCGGCCCGCCTGGTCACCACCCTGTTGTTCTGGGCCGCCGCCACCCTGTCGGGTCCCACGTCGCGCTTCGGCGCGGATGCGACCATCCCCTCGCTCTCCATGGGGTGGGATGCGCAGTGGTACTGGGTCATCGCCGATCGCGGCTACCCGTCGGTCCTCCCGGTGACGGACACGGGGCAGGTCACCGAGAACGCCTGGGCGTTCCTCCCGTTGTACCCGTGGCTGGGCCGCGCCCTCGGTACCGTGCTCGGGGGCTACCCCGCCGGAGCCGTCGTGCTCGCCCTGGTCGCCGGGTACGCGGCATCCGTCGTCCTGTTCCTCATGCTGCGCCCGCGCATCGGCGAGACGGCATCGCTGTGGGCGGTGATCCTCTTTGCCAACGGCCCTCTCGCGGCGATGTTCCAGATGGGGTACGCCGAGTCCCTCGGACTGCTCTGGCTCTTCCTCGCCCTCTGGGCGCTCATGGCGCGTCGCTTCGGCTGGATCTATCCGCTCGTCGTGCTCATGGGCTTCACCCGCCCCGGCGTCCTCGCCTTCGCGCTGCTCCTCGGGCTGTACGGGATCCATCGATGGATGCGGCGACGCGCCGACCCGCTCCCGACGAGGCACATCGTCCACATCGTCGCGCTGGGTGCGCTGGCCACGGTCGTCGGATTCGCATGGCAGGTCATCGCCGGCGTGGGGACCGGGGACCCGGCCGCTTACCTGGAGACCGAACTGGCGTGGCGACGCAGTTGGGTGGGATCGGAGGAGCAGTTCATCCCGTTCTCGGGCTTCGTGACGGCGTCGTCGGTCTGGTTCGGGATCTGGGGTCTGCCGCCGATGCTCGGACCGATCGCCCTGGGCGTCCTGGTCGTGGGGGTCGCCGTCGTCCTCGTGGGCGCACCGCAGGTGCGCCGCCTCGGCCCGGAGATCCGGCTGTGGGGCGCCAGTTACCTGATCTACTTGCTCGCGGTGTTCTTCCCGCAGTCGAGCACCTTCCGGCTCCTTCTTCCCCTCACCCCCGTGGCCGCGGCCGTCGCCGTGCCGCCGTCGCGGTGGTGGCGGATCGGTGTGCTGGCGCTGTGCCTCGGCGGTCAGTGGCTGTGGATCCACGAGATGCTCGCGCTGGGCGACACGTTCTTCCGGATTCCGTGACGATAAGCGTCCGCTGTGAGGCGCGCGCGCCGAAGGCGATCACCCCATTGGGTAGACTAAAGGGGAAGGCCGAAGACGAAAGGGAGCCCCACAATGGCAGCCATGAAGCCGCGCACCGGAGACGGACCTATGGAGGCCGTCAAGGAGGGCCGTCTCATCATCGTCCGTGTTCCGCTCGAGGGGGGCGGTCGACTCGTCGTCTCGGTGAACGATGACGAGGCGAAGGAACTCCACAGCGTTCTCAGCGGGGTCGTCGGCGCCGCCTGACCCCGACTCGATGCGAAAAGGCCGGTCCGAAGGGACCGGCCTTTTCGCATCGACGACGGTCGCGTGGCGCTCAGGCGCCGTCAGCCACCGTCGTGAGCTGGAGCAGGCCCTCACCGACGATGGAGAGCGCACCGAGGACGGCGGGGGAGGCCTGGGTCTCCTGGATCAGTGAACGGTAGGCGGTCTCGAGCGGGCCGCGGCGCACCGGATCGGCGACGGCGCCGCCGGCGAGGACGCGGGGGACGAGGACCGTGCCCCCTGATCGGACGAGGCGCAGACCGTGCTCGACGTACTCGATGACACCCTCGGGGTCGGCGTCGATGAGGACGACGTCGTACGAGGCCTCGTTCATGCGCGGGAGGACATCGGCGGCGCGGCCCGAGATGAAGCGCACCCGAGCCGCCGGGATGCGGGCATCCGTGAAGGCGGCGCGTGCCACCGCGAGGTGCTCGGGCTCCTTGTCGATCGTGGTGAGCGTCGCCCGCGGCGACCCGTGGAGCAGCCAGAGGCCGGAGACGCCGCCGCCGGTCCCGATCTCGACGATGTTGAGGGCGCGGCTGGCGCCGGCGATCACGGCGCACTGCGCGCCGACTTCGGGACTGATCGGATGCGCGCCGATCTCGAGGGCGTGAGCGCGCGCTCTCGCGATGGCGTCCGGCTCGACCGTCGACTCGGCGGCGAACCTGCGAACGGCCTCGTGATCTCCCATGTGGTGAACCTCCGCCGCTCAGCCTATGCGGGGGTGTATGCCGTGAGCCTCAGGCGCACGGGTAACCTGGGAAGCATGTCGAACGGGCTCGATCTGGAGAAGATCCTCCTCATCGCGCTCATCGCCGCCCTCCTGCTCGGACCCGAGCGGCTGCCGGGCTACGCGGCGTCGCTCGCCCGCTTGACGCGCCGCGTCCGCGACTGGCTCGACGGAGCCCGCACGCGCGTCAAGGAGGAGATGGGCGACGACTTCGACGAGATCGAGTGGCGCAAGCTCGATCCGCGTCAGTACGACCCGCGTCGCATCATCCGCGAGGCGCTCATCGACGACGCGCCGGTCAAACCGGTCGCGGCGGGTGCTGCTGCCATGGCCGCCGCGGTCGCCGTCGCAGCCCAGCCGGCCACCGGACCGGAGGCATCCGCGGACTCCGAGACGGGAACGGTACCGTTCGACACCGAAGCGACCTGAGCCGCGGCATCCGAAGCGGGCTGTCGCTCAGGCGGGGGAGACGGGCAGGGCGCGCCCGGCGAGCGAGGAGCGAGTCGCCGTGAGCGCGTCCGCGACGGCGGCGATCGCCCGTGCGGCGGGGTCGTCCGGAGCGGAGAGCACCACGGGCTCACCCGCATCCCCACCCCGTCGCAGCGCCGGACTGAGGGGGACCGAACCGAGCAGCGGCACCGCCGCGCCGTCGACCGAGAGTGCGGAGGCGACCGCGTGTCCTCCGCCGGCACCGAACACGTCCACGAGGGTGCCGTCGGGCAGCGCGAACGCCGCCATGTTCTCGATGACCCCGACGATGCGCTGGCCGGTCTGACGGGCGACCACCCCGCTGCGGACCGCGACGTCAGCCGCCGCCGCCTGGGGAGTCGTCACGACGAGCACCTCCGCGTGGGGGAGGAGCTGACCGACGGAGATGGCGACGTCACCGGTGCCCGGCGGCATGTCGATGAGGAGGATGTCGAGGTCGCCGAAGTGCACGTCGGTGAGGAACTGCTGCACCGTGCGGTGGAGCATCGGACCGCGCCACGCGACTGCGGGAGAGGCGCCCTCAGGCAGGAACATCCCGATCGAGATCGTCTTCACCCCGTGCGCGACAGGCGGCAGCATGAGGTCGTCGAGCCGCGTCGGCTGCGGCGGGCGGCCGTCCTCGCCGACCAGACCGAGCAGCCCCGGGATCGAGAAGCCGTGCACGTCCGCATCGATGAGCCCCACGGCGAGTCCGCGTGCCGCCAAGGCGACGGCGAGGTTGGCGGTGACGGTGGACTTGCCGACGCCCCCCTTGCCGCTGGTGACGGCGATGACCCGTGTGAGCGAGTCAGCGGTGAACGGCATGCTCCGCACGCCGCGGATGCGCTCGACGAGAGCCGCGCGCTCGGGAGGCGTCATGACCCCCACGTCCACGCGGACGTCCTCGACGCCGGTGACGGATGCTGCGGCCTCGCGGACCTCGCGTTCGATGCGGTCCGCGGCGGGGCATCCGACGATCGTCAGAGCGATCCCGACGAGCGCCGTCCCGTCCTCCAGGGCGACGTCCCGGACCATGTCGAGTTCGCCGATCGGGCGCCGCAGCTCCGGGTCGACGACCGCGGACACGGCCCTGCGGACGTCCTCCGCGCGGGACGGCGTGCTCACGAGGATCGTGCGCCGTCGCCCGGCTGCTCGCGGTCGTCGAGCCGCTCGAGGAGCGCCTTGAGCTCCTGCCGGAGCACGTCGCGGCTGATCATCTCGTCCTGCATGTCGGTGAGGGCCATCCGCAGGGCCACGACCTCGCGGGCGAGGTACTCGGTGTCGGCGAGGTTGCGTTCGGCCCGCTGACGGTCCTGCTCGATCTGCACGCGGTCGCGGTCGTCCTGGCGGTTCTGCGCGAGCAGGATCAGAGGCGCGGCGTACGAGGCCTGCAGCGAGAGCATGAGCGTGAGGGCGGTGAACCCGAGCGCGGCGTCGTCGAAGCGCAGTCCCTCGGGCGCCGCCGTGTTCCATACGATCCAGGCCACGCAGAACAGGGTGAGGATCAGCAGGAACGCGGGGGTCCCCATCGCGCGGGCGATCCACTCCGTGAAACGGCCGAATCGGTCGCGCGAGGGCTGCGCGGGCCGGCTGAGCACACGGGTGCGCCGACCGCGTGGTGCTTCGAACCCGGACTTCGGCGCGCGCGCCATCATCGCCGCACCCCGGGCGCCTCGCGCGGCGTGTCCTGGGAACGCCAGTCATCCGGAAGCAGGTAGTCGATGACGTCGTCCACCGTGACGGCACCCACGAGGTGCCGGGCCTGGTCGACGACGGGCAGCGAGACGAGGTTGTAGCTCGCGAGCAGGCGTGCGACCTCGGCGGCGCTGGCCGAGACGGTGATCGGCTCGACCGTGTCGTCGATGATGGCACCCAGGCGCTCGTGCGGCGGGTAGCGCAGCATCCGCTGGAAATGCACGACCCCCAGCAGGCGACCCGTGGGCGTCTCGTAGGGCGGCAGAGTCACGAAGACCGCCGCAGCGAGAGCGGGATGCAGCTCGTGGCGGCGGATGAGGGCGAGGGCCTCGGCGACGGTCGCGTCGGCGGAGAGCACGATCGGCTCGCTCGTCATGAGGCCGCCGGCGGTGTCGGGTCCGTGCTCGAGGAGGGCGCGGACGTCCTCGGCCTCCTCGGGCTCCATGAGGTCCAGCAGCTGGCCGGCGCGGGCGTCGGAGAGCTGTCCGAGCACGTCGGCGGCGTCGTCCGGTTCCATCGCGTCGAGGATGTCGGCGGCGCGTTCGTCGCCGAGCGCTTCGAGGATGTGCACCTGCTCGTCCTCGGGCATCTCTTCGAGAGCGTCGGCGAGGCGGTCGTCGGGGAGCTCCTCGGCGACTTCGAGCAGGCGCTCCTCGGGGAGGTCGAGGAGCGTGTTGGCGAGGTCGGCGGGCTTCAACTCGGAGTAGGAGGCGACCAGCAGCTCGGCGGACTGCATCTGACCCGCCACCTGGTCCTCACGCACGTCGTTCCACTGCGCGAAGGTCGTCGGTCCCTTGGCGAACGGCGACGCGCTGGTCTTCGGGCGACGCAGGAACAGCTGGCCGACCTGCCAGTCGCCGAGGCGGTCGCGTTCGATGGCGACGTCCTCGATCACAGCCGACCCCGACCCGTCGGTCAGGTGGACGTTGCGGCCGATCAGCTCGGTCATGACGCGGACCTCGCCGCCCCGCTGCTCGAAGCGGCGGACGTTGATGAGTCCGGTCGTGATGACCTGACCGGTCGCGATCGAGGTGACCCGGCCGATGGAGAGGAAGACGTTGCGCCGGCCCGGGATCTCGACGACGAGGCCGACCACTCTCGGAGGGTCGTCCTTGCGGTAGATCACGACCACATCGCGGACCTTACCCAGACGGTCGCCCGCGGGGTCGAAGACGGCGCACCCGGTCAGGCGCGCGACGAAGACCCGTTGCGTACTCACCCGACCAGCGTAGTCGGCGGATCCCTCGCGCTCACTGCGCCGACGCAAAGGCTCGCGTGGGAGACTGATGGCATGAGCATGATGGGTGGGGCCCCGAAGGAACACGGTGCGACGGTCGCCGAGTACGCGTCGTACGAGGCGGCGCAGAAGTCCGTGTCGACCCTCATCAGCGCCGACGTCCCGGCGCAGGACATCGCGATCGTCGGTCGCGGACTGCGCTCCGTCGAGCGCGTGACGGGTCGACTGGGGTACGCGACCGCGGCCCGCTCGGGTGCGATCAACGGCGTTCTGTTGGGTCTCCTGTTCGCGGCGATCTTCGTGCTCGGCAGCCCCGGCGCCGCGCTCCAGCTGTTCGTCGGGGTCATGCTGGTCGGTATCGCCCTGGGCATGCTCATGAGCATCATCAGCTACTCGATCCTGCGCCGTCGCCGGGATTTCACCTCGGTGACCCAGGTGATCGCCGACCACTACGACGTGACGGTTCTGCCCCGCAGCTTCGGCCGCGCCAAGGAGCTTCTCGGCCCGGGTGCCGCGCCGAGCGCTCCGCAGGCCCCGCCCTCGGACCTGTCGGCACCGCCGCGCTACGGCGAGCGCGTCGACCCGGCCGCGGCGCCTGCGGCCGGCGGGGGCGAGCGGGTCGATCCCGCGCCCGTGCCCGTGCAGGGCGAACGCGTGGACCCCGCGGCGCCGCCCCGCTACGGCGAGCGCGTCGACCCGGCGCCGGCGCCGCCGGCGACACCGCCGCACGAGGGCGACGCGCCCGCGCAGCCGCCCGCCTCCGACGCCGCGCGATGATGCCCGTCACCCTGCCCACGGGCAGGGTCGAGGTGGCCACGGCGATCGACGCCGCCGACGATGCGGTCGCCGTCGTGGGACTCGCCCACGGCGCCGGCGCGGGGCACGAGCACCCGTTCCTCGCCGGCGCGGCGCGGGCGTGGGCCGCTGCCGGCTTCACCACGGTGCGGTTCGACTTCCCCTACCGCCAGGCAGGACGACGGATGCCGGGGCCCGCCGCGCACGCCATCGAGACCTGGGCCGCAGTCGAGGACCTCTGCCGTCAGCTGGCGCCCGGCATCCCGTTCGCCGCGGCCGGCAAGTCCTACGGCGGCCGGATGGCGTCGATGGCCGCGGCGGAGGGACGCATCGCTCCCGATGCCCTCGTCTACCTCGGCTACCCGCTCCACCCGCCCGGCAGGCCCGAGAAATCCCGCACGGCGCACCTGCCGTCCGTGACCGCGCCCCAGCTCTTCCTCGCCGGCACGAAGGACCCCTTCCTGCAGCCGCTCGCTGACCTGGAGGCTGCGGTCGCCTCGTGTCGCGATGCGGAGATCCTGTGGTTCGAGGGCGCCCGGCACTCCTTCGAGGTCGCCGGACGCGTGCTCGCCGCGGACGAGGTGGGCGGTGCCACAGCGGATGCCGCCGTGCCCTGGCTGCGCGAGCGGATTCAGCGGCCCGCGGCGTAGCCCTGCACACCGCGCGGGTTCGCCGCGGCCCAGAGGATGCCCGCCGAGCGGTCCACCGCCACCGCCGACAGTCGCCCGAGCGACCAGTCGCCCGCGCGCGAGACGGCGTGCCCGAGAGCGGTGAGACCCCGGAGCACGTCCTCGCCGAGACGGTCCTCGGCGACCAGACCCGTCGGATCCCACGTCCGGGGCCAGAACGAGTCCACCATCGCCGTCGTGTGGAGCGTGGGGGCATCGATCGCCTGCTGAGCGGTGTAGTCGCCGACGAACATCCGCAGGAGCATCGGAAGCTGCCACTGATCCTGCTGGTCGCCTCCGGGCGTGCCCAGCGCGATCCGGGTGTCGCCGTCGTGCACGAGGGTCGGTGACAATGTCGTGCGAGGGCGCCGACCGGGCCGGAGCGCGGCGGGGGAGTCCTCGTCCAGCCAGCACATCTGCAGGCGCGTGCCCAGGCAGAACCCGAGGGACGGGATGACAGGCGAGGACTGCAGCCACCCGCCGGACGGGGTGACCGAGATGACGTTGCCCCATCGGTCGGCGACGTCGATGTGGCAGGTGTCCCCGCGCGTCGCGCCGGAACGCGCGACGGTCGGCTCTCCGGTGCCGGCGGCGGCGGCGCCGTCCCGGCGGAGCGGCGGCGTCCAGGGATCCCTGCCCGGGATCACTGCGGGCCGCCACTGCGACGAGGCGCGCTCGCCCACGTCGGCGCGGCGGGCGCTCACGACCTCGTCGGTGAGGAGGGCACCGGCATCCGTCCCGTCGCCGAAGTACGCATCGCGGTCGGCGAGGACCAGCTTGAGCGTCTCGACGACGGTGTGCGCCCCGGTCGTCGTCGCAGGGTCGAGCCGGTCGTCGGGAAGCGGGTCGAGGACACGCAGGGCGGCCAGGAGCGCGGGGCCCTGGGACCAGGCATCCGCTTTGAAGACCGTGCGACCGCGGAACCCGGTCGACAGCGGCTGCTCGTACCGGGCGGGCGCCGCGACGAGGTCGGCGCGGGTGATCACGGCGGCGTGGTCGGTACCGCTGGAGTGACGGTGCGGGCGCGCGAGCTCGTCGCAGGCGTCGCCGAGCAGCCGGCGCCACTCCGTGCGCGCGGCGTCGACCGCGGCCGCCCGGTCTCCGCGGTCCGCGCCCGCGGCGGCAAGACGACGCAGCACGCCGGCGTAGGCGGGGTTGCGGTGCAGTGCGCCGGCGGCCGCGGGGGAGCCGTCGGGCATCCACAGATCGGCGGAGGCGGTCCAGTGGTCACGGAACAGGTCGGCGACCCGTCCGATCGTCGCCGACACGGCCGGCAGGAGTGGATGCCCCGCCTCGGCGTAGTCGATCGCGAACGACACCGCATCCGCGACCGACCAGGTGCCGTGGTCGCGGAGCAGCAACAGCCACGCGTCGACGGCCGCGGGGATCGCCGCGGCGAGTCCACCGGCACCCGGCACGAGGTCGAGGCCCTCGCCGCGGAAGTGCGAGACGGTCGCACCGGCCGGTGCGGCGCCCTGGCCCATGAGGACCGTGGGGGTCGCGGCATCCGCCGGTTGGAAGAGCCCGACGAGGTCGCCGCCGGGACCGTTCAAGTGCGGCTCCACGATGTGCAGCACGAACCCGCCCGCGCACGCGGCGTCGAAGGCGTTGCCGCCCCTCTCGAGCACCGCCATCGCCACGGCCGTCGCGGTGGCGTGCGTCGACGCGGCCATGCCGAACGTCCCGGTCAGCTGCGGGCGGGTCGTGAACGCCGAGGGCGCCGTGTATCCGGCGGTGGTCATCGAGTGGACCTCAGGAGCGGCCGCGGGCGATCCAGGCCTCGATCTCGTCCGCGGTCCGGGGGATGTCGGCCGACAGGTTCACCGGACCGTCCGCGGTCATGAGGATGTCGTCCTCGATGCGTACCCCGATGCCGCGGAACTCCTCCGGCACCGTGAGGTCGTCGATCTGGAAGTAGAGCCCCGGCTCGATCGTGAAGACCATTCCCGGCTCGAGCTCACCGTCGTAGTACATCTCGCGCCGCGCCTGCGCGCAGTCGTGCACGTCGATGCCGAGGTGGTGGCTCGTCCCGTGCACCATGTAGCGACGGTGCTGGCCGCCGCGGTCGGCGTGGAGCGCCTCTTCCGCACTGACGGGGAGCAGGCCCCACTCGGCGGTGCGGGCGGCGATGACGGCCATGGCGGCCTCGTGCACGGCGCGGAACTTCACGCCGGGGCGCGCGGCGGCGAAGGCCGCATCGGCGGCGTCGACGACCGCGTCGTAGATGCGTCGCTGCACGGCGGAGAAGGTGCCCGACACGGGGAGGGTCCGCGTGATGTCGGCCGTGTACAGACTGTCGACCTCGACGCCCGCGTCGATGAGGACGAGATCGCCCGGCACCACCGCGCCGTCGTTGCGGGTCCAGTGGAGGTAGCAGGCGTGCGGACCCGAGGCGGCGATCGTGTCGTAGCCCTCGCCGTTGCCGTCGGTGCGCGCTCGCAGGTGGAAGACGCCCTCGATGGCCCGTTCGCCGCGCGGTGTGTCGACGATGCGGGGCAGCTCGGCGACGATGTCGTCGAATCCGCGGCCGGTGGCCTGCACCGCCAGGCGCATCTGCGCGATCTCGTAAGGGTCCTTCACCAGACGCATCTCCGACACGAACCGGGTGAGCTCGTCGTCGACGTCGACCATGAGGTCCTTCTCCGTGCTCTCGAAGGTGTCGATGTGGGCCGTCGGGATGCCGAGATCCGCCGCGACGGCGTCGAGCGCGGGACGCGGACCGATCCAGAACTCACCGATCGTGGCGTCGGCGTAGAACTCCGTCGTGGTCCGGTCGGCGCGCTCGCGCAGGTACAGCGTCACGTCGTGTCCGTCGCCGGTCGGCTCGAACACCAGCACAGAGTCGGGTACGGCGTCGGCGCCCCATCCGGTCAGGTGGCAGAAGGCGGAGTGTGCGCGGAAGGGGTAGTCGGTGTCGTTCGAACGCTGCTTGTACGAGCCCGCCGGGATGACCAGACGCGCCCCCGGGAAGGCGGCGGAGACGCGCGCGCGGCGCGCCGCGGTGTAAGCCGCCTCGGCCCGCTGCGCCGGCAGCGATGCGGGGCGCTCCGCCCAACCCGTCGAGATCGAGTCCAGGAAGCCGGCAGGGAAGGGCTGCTTGCGGTTGGTGGTCGCCGCAGCCGTGGTCTCGGTGGTCTCCGGTGCGATGGTGTCGCGATCGTCGGTGGTCATCGTCCCAGTCTCGCACCGACCGCGCGGGACGTCAGCCCGCCCGCTCCAACTGCACGATCACCGGACGGTGATCGCCCCCCGAGCCGTCCAGGGAGGTCACGACCACGGAGCCGGTCGCGCGCCAGGCATCCGTCGACATGACGTGGTCGATGGGCGTGCCGAGCAGGGCCGGCCACGCGGTGTCCCACGTGCCCACGGCTCCGTTGCCCGTGGCCGAGGCCGCGTCGTTGCAGCGCCCCATCGTGCCGCCGCTCGTCCCCAGCCGGCTCATGTGGTCGACCGTGGCGTTGAAGTCGCCCGCCATGATGACGTCGTCGCTGGCGCACTGGTCGGCGATCCAGCGGAGATCGCTGCGCCAGTGGTCCATGTCGCCCTGGCGGGGGGCGACCGCGTGGACGGCCACGACGATCGGGCCGTCACCGTTCACGGGCATGGCGACGACGCTCGGGACGACGGAGGTGTTGGTCGTGCCCGACGCGTCCGATTCGACGACCGCGTAGTCGCCGAGGTCGGGGGAGATGAGCAGCGTCGTGTACGTCGCGTCCCAACCCTGGTAGTTCTCCTCGTGCACCCACATGGGGTTGCCGCGGTCGCGCATCGCGATGGCGATCGCCTCACCCGTGTCGTCGTTGGTCTCCGGCAGCGCGACGACGTCGACGTCCATCGCGATCGCCGTCGTCACGACGGCGTCGACGTCGGTGGCGGGGCCCGCGGTGTTCCAGGTCATGACGCGGATGCTGTCCTCGGTCTTCTCGGGGAGTCCGGTCGTGCCGACGCCGCGGAGGACGAGGATGCCGACGTTCGCCCCGGCGGCCAGGACGCCGATCATCGCGAGGCCGGCGCCGAGGCCGCGGGTGCGCCGTCCCAGGCAGATCAGGAGCCCCACGAGGGCGAGGACGGCGAAGCCGAGCGCGAGGACGGGTCGCAACGAGACCAATTGCGCGATCGGGAAAGTCTGCTCCAGGCGGAAGAACTGCGGCCACGTCAGCACGGCGGCGACGATGGCGGTGGCGATCGTGAAGAGGATCCCCGTCAGTCGCAGCACACCACGACATTAGGCGGGCAGGCTGGGGAGTTTCTGCGCGCGGTACGCTCGAGTCCATGTCCGCCGGGTCCGTCGCTCCATCGGGCCCGCTCGGGCCCGGCGACCTGCACCTGCACTCGGATCACTCCGACGGGACCGAACCACCCGCCGCCGTCATGGCCGCCGCCCATCGGTACGGCATCCGCACCGCGGCGCTCACCGATCACGACACCACGTCGGGGTGGGCGGAGGCGGCCGACGCGGCGGTGTCGCTCGGCATGTCGTTCCTGCCGGGGATGGAGCTCTCGGCCCGCCACGAGTGGCGAAGCGTGCATGTGCTCGCCTATCTCGTCGATCCGGACGACGGCGGGCTCCGTGCGCTGACCGACCGCATCCGGGAATCCCGTCTCACGCGAGCCCGGACGATGGCCGACCGCATCGGTCGCGACTATGCCCTGACGTGGGAGGACATCGAAGCCCAGACGGCCGAGGGAGCGACGGTGGGGAGGCCTCACATCGCCGACGCACTCGTGGCCCGCGGTCACGTCCGCGACCGCGGCGAGGCGTTCAGCGGCATCCTGTCGCCGCGGAGCGACTACTACGTCGACCTCTACGCGCCCGACCCTGTGACCGCCGTCGCGGCTGTCACAGGCGCCGGGGGCGTGCCCGTCGTCGCGCACCCCGCCGGGCGGGCAGGACTGCTGCCCGATCGTCTCGTGCGCGGCATGCTCGACGCGGGCCTGGCCGGATTCGAGCTCGGTCACCGCGAGAACACGGAGCCCGCCCTCGGCACGCTCCGCCGCCTCGTCGAGGAGCGAGGGCTCATCGCGACCGGCTCGAGCGACTACCACGGTCGGGGCAAGCCGAACATCCCGGGCGAGAACACCACGCCCGACGACGCGATCGCGCGGATCGTCGCCCTCGGGACGGGCAGCGCGCTCGTCACGCCGTAGCGGGACGGCGGCGGTCAGGCCCCGGCGACCGGAGCCCCGGCGCCGGATCCGCCGCGACGACGCCGCCGGCGACGTGCCGGAGCGGGCTTGCCGTCGTGGTGCTCCTTGCCGGCCCCGTCGTGCGTTCCGGCCCCGTCGACCGACCGGTCCGGCGCGTCGCCGGAGGATGCGGACGAGTCGGATGCCGCGGCATCCGCCCCCTCGGCGAACGTCGAACCGACCTTCGTCTCGTCGCTGCCGGAGCGCCGCCGCCGACGACGGCGCGTGCCGGCCTCGCCGGACTGCTCCGCAGCGGCGTCCGCGGCCCGCGCCGGCGCGGCGGACGAGCGTGCGGGAGCCGACTTCGGCGCGGTCGCGATCCGGCCCTTCGTGCCGGCGGGGATGTCGAGCTCGGTGTAGAGGTGCGGGCTCGACGAATAGGTCTCGACCGGCTCGGGCTGACCGAAGTCCAGCGCGCGGTTGATGAGCGCCCACTTGTGCAGGTCGTCCCAGTCGACGAAGGTCACCGCGATGCCGGTCTTCCCGGCGCGGCCGGTGCGGCCGGCGCGGTGCAGGTAGGTCTGCTCGTCGTCGGGGATCGTGTGGTTGATGACGTGCGTGACGTCGTCGACGTCGATGCCGCGGGCGGCGACATCGGTGGCGATGAGGACGTCGCGCTTGCCGGCCTTGAACGCGGCCATGGAGCGCTCGCGCGCCTCCTGGCTCATGTCGCCGTGCACGGCGCCGGCACTGAAGCCGCGGTCGCTCAGCTCGTCGACGAGTCGCTGTGCAGCGCGCTTGGTGCGCGTGAAGATGACCGTCTTGCCGCGACCCTCGGCCTGCAGGATGCGGGCGATGACCTCGTCCTTGTCGAGCGAGTGCGCGCGGTAGACGAGGTGCTTGATGTTCGCCTGCGTGAGGCCCTCGTCCGGGTCGCTCGCGCGGATGTGGATCGGGTTCGACATGAAGCGCCGGGCCAGGGCCACGATGGGTCCGGGCATCGTGGCCGAGTAGAGCATCGTGTGCCGCACCGGTGCGACCTTCTGGAAGATCTTCTCGATGTCGGGGAGGAAACCGAGGTCGAGCATCTTGTCGGCCTCGTCGAGGACGACCTCGGTCGCGTTCGACAGGTCGAGCAGGCGCTGGTTGTTGAGGTCGATGAGACGCCCGGGGGTGCCGACGACGATCTGCGCGCCGGCCTTCAGCTGGTCGATCTGACCCTCGTACGCCTTGCCGCCGTAGATGGCGACCACACTCGTCGCGCGGCCGGAGGTCAGCATGTCCATGTCTTCGTAGACCTGGACGGCGAGCTCGCGGGTCGGCACGACGATGAGCGCCTTCACGCCCGGCTCGGGGTTCAGACCGAGACGCTGGACGACGGGGATGCCGAAGCCGAAGGTCTTGCCGGTGCCGGTCTTGGCCTGGCCGATGATGTCCTGGCCGGGGAGGCCGAGCGGGATCGTCTGCTCCTGAATGGGGAAGGTGTCGACGATGCCCTTGGCGGCGAGGGTGTCGACGATGTCCTGGTCGACTCCGAGCTCTGCGAACGTGGTCATGCTGTTTCCGTGCCTGTCTGGCGGTGAGATGCCGCCGTGATGAGGGTCCACGCCCTTCACTCAGCCCCAGGCGCGGGGTCCCGATCCGACGCCGGGACGCATCCACCCTACCGGAGGGGTGCGCGCGGCCCCGTAGGCTGGTGCCGTGGTGAGGTGGTTCTGGCAGCGGCGGCGGCCCCCCGGGCGCACTCTGCGGTTGCGCTCGCGCGATGACGCGAGCGACGTCCGTCGTGTGGACTTCGAGCAGCTCGCGCCCGACGTCGCCACCTATCTCGGTCAGGCCGCGTATCTGCAGCTGGGGTACGTCGAGACGCTCAGCTCCGTCATCGAGGGGAGTCCCGAGCTCGCCCACAAGGAGTCGCTCTCGCGGGCGGCCGGTGCCGCGCTGTTCAAGCATCAGGCGCTGGTGGCCCTCATCCGCGACCGCGGCGAGGACCCCCTCGAGCTCATGCTCCCGTTCCGTGAGCCGCTCGACGCGTTCCGTCGGGCCACCCACGGCGCCCGTCCGCTCGAGACCATGCTGTCGGTGCATCTGACGGCGGGGCTGCTCGACGACTTCTACCTGTCACTGTCCGGCAGCTACGGCGAGACGGGTCGTCGCGCGGCGGCGATCCTCCGAGCGGATGCCGACCGGTCGCCCCTCGTGGGCATCGTCACCGATGCGATCTCCGCCGACGACGAACTCCGATCGCTCCTGAGCCTGTGGGGGCGGCGCCTCGTCGGCGACACCCTGCTCGTCGCCCGCGGCGCGCTGCGCCCGCGCACCGCAGAGCGGCCGGGTGCTCTCGACGTCGACGACGAGAAGCAGGTCGAACCGGTGTTCACCCAGCTGCTGGGCGCACACTCGCGCCGTATGACGAGCATCGGTCTCGACGCCTGACAGACCCGCCCGTGGGTGCTGTCAGGCGACGCCGAGCTCGCGGCGGGTCTGCGCATCGCGCGATGCGCGCGTGCGCGACATCAGGATGAGCGCTGCGGCCGTCAGCACGATCGGGAGAAGGATGCTGGCGAGCCAAATCCAGCCGGCGTCCGGCCCGAGGCCCGCCCAGGTCAGTGCGGTCCAGGTAGCGGTACCGACGACGGCGCCCAGGAGCGGCCCGACCGCGACGCCGCGCAGCGAGCGCTGCGGCAGGGCGAAGTGGACGGCCGTCCCCGCGATCGCCCCGAAGACCAGCGCCAGGACGATCAGCATGTCAGGCGACGAAGCCGACGCGGCGGGACTGGTCGGTGCCGACCTCGACGAAGGCGATGCCGGCGGTGGGGATGACGTAGGTGGCGCCCTTGGAATCGGTGAGGGTCACGAAGGTCGCGCCGCTGTCGAGGGCGGCGGTGATGGTCTGCTTCACGGCGTCGGCCGTCTCGTTCGAGTCGAAGCCGAGCTCGCGCGAGTTCGCGATGCCGATGCGGATCTCCACGGTGATGCCTGCCTTTCCCGGCCCGGGTCTCCGGGCGCGTCTCGAGCCTACGACACCGGCTCGGGGCGGGACGCGCGCTTCCGCTCGCTGTCGGCGAACGGGGCGGGGCGCGACGCGCGGTCGCCCGCGACGCCGGTGTCGGCCGCTCCGATTACCGTGGAGCGCATGCCCGCCCCGCCGTTCGTCCTCGACCCGGCGCAGCGGGCGGTGGTGGGGCTCGACCCGACGACGTCGGGTGTCGTGATCGGCGCACCGGGAACCGGCAAGACGGCGACCCTCGTCGCCCGCGTCATCGCCCTCATCGACGACGGGATGCATCCGGACGAGGTCCTCGTGCTGACGCCGACGCGGATCGCCGCGACGGCGCTGCGCGACCGTCTCGCCGTCGGCGTGGGGGTCGCCACGAGCGGCCCGCTCGCGCGGTCGGTCCCCGCGTTCGCCTACCAGGTGGTGCGCTCGCATGCCGTCCACAGGGGCGACGAACCGCCCCAGCTGCTCACCGGACCGGACGAGGACCGGATCATCGCGGACCTGCTGGCGGGAGACGCGGAGGACGAGGGCTCGGACCCGTCGCGGTGGCCGGAGTGGCTTCCCGCCGACATCCGCGGCACGTCCGGGCTGCGTGCGGAGATCCGCGCGTTCCTCGCGGAGATGACGACCCTGGGGATCGACCCCGAAGACCTCGCCCGGCGGGCGGCGGTGACCGATCGCCCCGTCTGGGCGTCGCTGGCGTCGTTCGCGCAGGAGTACCGATCCGTTCGTGCGCGGATGCGCGGCGCCCACCGCGATGCCGCCGGACTCGTGCGCGAGGCGGTCGGACTGCTGCGCGGCGCGCCGGCGGGCTCGCCGGCTCTGGGCCCGGTCGCGGGCCTGCGCGCGATCCTCGTCGACGATGCGCAGGAGCTGACCCTCGGCGGCGTCGAGGTGCTCGAGGCATGCCGGATGCGGGGGATCGCCGTCCTCGCCTTCGGCGACCCCGACGTCGGGTCGGGATCCTTCCGCGGCGCGCGCCCCGAGAACTTCGCCCGCCTCGCGACGCAGACGCACGTCCTGGACCGCGTCCATCGCGGGACGGCCGCTCAGCGCGACCTGGTCGCTCAGGTCACCTCGCGCATCGGCGCCGCGGGGCTCGTCGCCCACCGGCATCCGCCTGTCGGCGTCGACCCCGATGACAGCCTGCGTGCCTTCGCCCTCCGGTCGGGGGCGGAGGAGTTCGATCTCATCGCCCGCCTGCTCCGCGAGCGGCACGTCCACGACGGCGTGCCGTGGGAGCAGCTCGCCGTCATCGCGCACGACTCCCGTCAGGTGACCGCGCTCGAGGCGGAGCTGTCGGCGCGGGACGTCCCCACGGCGGCCGTCGGGCCGGCACGCGCCCTCGCGGAGACGCCGATCGTCCGGGATCTGCTCCGCGCCGTGGACCTCGCCGCCGTCGCCGGGGAGGCCCGCACCGACGACGACGTCCTCGACGTGCTCGTCGGCGGTGGGCTCGACCCCGTCGAGCTGCGGCGACTGCGCGCGGCGTTGCGGCACGCGGAGCTGCGCAGCGGTGGCGAGCGCTCCGCGCGGGAGCTGCTCGCCTCGGGGGTGCGCCACCCGGTGGAGTTCGACGTCGTCGACACCCCCGAGGCGCGCCGGGCCGCCCGTCTCGCGCGCACGCTGGCTGACGTGGCCGAGCAGATCCACTCCGGCGCGACGGCGCACGAGCTGTTGTGGACGGTGTGGGAGCAGCGCGGGCTCGAGCGTCAGCTGCGCACGCTCGCCGACGGGCACGGGCCCCTCGCCGACCAGGCGCGCCGCGACCTCGACGCGGTCGTCGCCCTGTTCGAGGCCGCGAAGCGCCACGGCGAGCGGGAGGACGGCACACCCCCGGTGGACCACCTTCGGGCCCTTCTGCACTCCGAGGTGGCCGAGGACCGCCTGCGCACGGGCACCGTCGCGAGCGGGGTGCAGATCTCGACCCCCGCCGCGGCGCTGGGGCTCGAATTCGACACGGTGGTCGTCGCCGGCGTGCAGGACGGCGTCTGGCCGAACCTGCGGCTCCGGGGCAGCCTGCTCGAGACCGGTCGGCTGGCCGAGGAGGACACCGGACTGGACACCGCTGACCGCCGCCGTGGGGTGCTGTACGACGAGCTGCGGCTGTTCGCCCGCGCGGTCTCGCGCGCGCAGTCGAAGGTGATCGTCACCGCTGTGGACGACGACGACACGGGACCGAGCGTCCTGTTCGAGCTCCTGCCGCCCGCTTCGCCCGCGCCGCGGTCGGCGGAGCACCCCCTCACCCTCCGCGGCCTCGTCGCCGCGCATCGACGGCGTCTCACCGATCCGCGGTCGTCGGCCGCGGACCAGACGGATGCCGCCGGTCAGCTCGCGCTCCTGGCGGCAGCCGGTGTGCCCGGGGCGGTTCCCGACCAGTGGTACGGCCTCGCCGACCCCACGAGCACGGCTCCGCTGCGCGATCTGGACACCGCACCCCTGCGCGTCTCGCCGTCCCGCATCCACGCGCTCGAGCAGTGCCAGCTGGACTGGGCGATCGGTGACCTGGGCGGCGACCCCGGCACGGCCGTGGCGGGCCTGGGAACCCTGCTGCACGGCGCCCTCGAGCACGTCGCCACCGCCGACGAGGACGCCCTGTGGGCCTACGTCGAGGCGGGGTGGTCGCAGGTCGAGTTCGAGGCGCCGTGGATCGACGAGGCCGAGCGTCGTCGTGCGCGTGATCTCGTCTCACGCCTGGCCGCGTACCTGCGCGATACGGAGCGAGCGGGGACGACCCTCGTCGGAGCCGAACCGCACTTCGAGGTCGAGCTCCCGGTTCCGGATGCCGCCCACCCGGCGATCCTGTCCGGCTACATCGACCGCGTCGAGCGGACGCGTGACGGGCGCGTCGTGATCGTGGATCTGAAAACGGGGCGCAGCGAGGCGACGGGGGACCGGGCGGCCGCCGAGAACCCGCAGCTCGCGGCCTACCAGCTGGCGTTCGAGCGCGGTGCGATCCCCGCGGCGGTCGGCGCAGAGCCCGGAGGTGCGAAGCTGCTCGTCCTGAAGGGGACGCGCCACGGACCGTACGCCGAGCCGCGACAGGAACCGTTCGACGACGAGACGCGGGCGGCGTTCCTCGGTCGGGTCGAGGAGGCGGTGCGGATCATGCGCGGCACCTCCTTCATCGCCCCGTTCGAGGAGCACTGCCGCGACGACCATACCCGAGGACTGTGCCGCATCCACACGATCGGACCGGTGAGCTCCGCGTGACCTCGGCACTCCTCAGCCCCGAGACCGTCGCCGCGGCCCTCGGGCAGTTCCCCCCGACCGCCGAGCAGTCGGCCGTCATCTCGGCGCCCCTGACGCCGGCTCTCGTGGTCGCGGGAGCCGGAAGCGGCAAGACCGAGACGATGGCGGGCCGCGTCGTGTGGCTCGTCGCGAACGGCCTGGCGCGACGCGACGAGGTCCTCGGCCTCACCTTCACCCGGAAGGCGGCCGGCGAGCTCGCCGACAGGATCGGGTCGCGGCTGCGCCGGCTCGCCGAGTTCGAGGAGCGCGGGATCCTCCCGCACCTCGGCCGCCTGCACGCCGACGGGCGGCTCGACGTCTTCGGGGAGCTCGAACGTGCGGGCGCTCCCGAGTCGGCTCGTCGCGCAGCGCTCGACGCACTCGCTCCGGCGACCTCGGCGTCCGACCGGTCGGACGCCCTCCTGGAGCGACCCGCCGTCTCGACGTACAACAGCTTCGCCGACGCCATCGTCCGCGAGAACGCCGTCCGGATCGGCCGCGACGCCGAGGCGGTCGTGCTGAGTGAGTCTGCGGCGTGGCTGCTCATGCGGCAGGTCGTGCTGTCCTCCGATGACCCTCGGCTGCCCGATCGCGCCGAGCGCCCGTCCACCATCATCGACGCCGCGCTGCGCATCGCCCGCGACAGCGTCGACAACCTCGTCGACCTGGAGGACGTCGACGCCTTCGCCGCCGCGTTCCAGGACGTGCGGGAGCGACCGAGTCAGCGCGCCGGGACCTCTGTCTACGCCGAGGTCCGCACGGCAGCCGAGAAGGTCTCGGGGCTGTCGGTGCTCGTCGAGCTCGCGCGGACCTACGAGGCCGAGAAGCGCCGACGCGGCCTCATCGACTTCTCCGACCAGGTCGCGGGCGCTCTGCAGATCGTGCGGTCGCACCCCGCCGTGGCCGCCGAGCTCCGCGAGCGCTTCCGGGTCGTCCTGCTCGACGAGTACCAGGACACGTCGGTCGTGCAGACCGACCTTCTCGCGACGCTCTTCGGGGGGACGGCCGTCATGGCGGTGGGCGATCCGCACCAGTCGATCTACGGGTGGCGGGGGGCGAGCGCCGGCAACCTCGGCGACTTCGCCCGCACGTTCGACCCGGATGCCGAGGGCCGCAGCTACGCCCTGCTCACCAGTTGGCGCAACGGCGTCGACGTGCTGCGCGCGGCGGGCGCCGTGCTCGCACCGCTCGACGCCCCCGTCGAGGTCGGCTCGCTCCGCCCGCGTCCGGGGGCGCCCGCGGGGCGGGTGGATGTCGTGGTGGCGGACGACGTCGACGCCGAGGCGGATGACGTCGCCGAGTGGTTCGCAGCGGTCCGGGAGGAGCGCCGCCACGCCGGTCGGGCGACGACGGGGGCGGTGCTGCTGCGCAGCAAGAAGCACATGCTCCGGTTCGCGGAGGCGCTCGGCAGGCGCGGCATCCCTCATCGCATCCTGGGGCTCGGCGGGCTCCTGTCGACACCGGAGGTCGTGGACGTCGTCTCCGCGCTCCGGGTCATCAGCGACCCCCGGGCAGGATCGGCCCTGATCCGGTTGCTCGGCGGCCCCCGGTGGTCGATCGGCCTCGCCGACCTTCGCGAGCTCGCTCAGGTCGCCGCTCGGCTGGTGCGCCACGACACCGCCCTGCAGCCGCTTCCCCCCGAACTCGCCGAGATCATCCGCGGGTCTGCGGGCGACGAGGGCGGCTCGCTCGTCGCGGCGCTCGATTTCGTCGGGCGTCAGAAGCCCGATCACGGCTGGCTGGCGGGTTTCACCCCCGCCGCCCGCGAGCGCCTGCGTGAGGCCGGCGCCGTGTTCGCGGGCCTCCGCCGGGCGGCGGGCCTGCCGATCCCGGAGCTCGTCCGTCTCATCGAGAACGAGCTCCGCCTGGACATCGAGCTCGCGGCGAACGAGTCGCGCGGTCCCGCGCGCACGGCATCCGATCAGCTCCGGGCCTTCGTCGACGAGCTGCACGGCTTCCTGCAGACCGATGAGCGCGGGTCGCTGCCGAGCCTGCTCGCCTGGCTCGACCGTGCCGAGCGGATCGATGAGTTCGCTCCTCGCACCGAACCCCCCGAGGACGACGTCGTCCAGCTTCTGACGATCCACGGGTCGAAGGGACTCGAGTGGGACGCGGTCGCCGTCGTCCGGGCCGTCGAGGACGAGCTGCCTGCGGCGCTCCGGGATGCGCAGGGGTGGCTCGGCTTCGGAGTCCTGCCGTACTCCTTCCGCGGCGACCGGGATTGGCTGCCCGAGTTCCGGTGGCGGGCCCACGAGGCACCGACGCAGCAGGATCTGAAGCGGCAGCACGGGGCGTTCAAGGACGGCATCCGCGACAGGCACCTCGCCGAGGAACGACGGTTGGCCTACGTCGCGGTGACGCGGGCGCGGGAGCACCTGCTGGTCTCGGCGGCGCCGTGGGCGGGGACGAAGAAGCCGCGGGAGGTGAGCCGGTTCGTCCGCGAGATCGGGGACGAGCTCGAGATCCCGCTGCCGGAGTCGGAGGCCACGCAGAATCCGTACGAGGGGGCGCGGGCGACCCTCGCGTGGCCCATCGACCCGCTGGGTGCGCGGGGTGCGCGGGTGCGCGAGGCGGCGACGCAGGTGCGCGAGGCGATGACGCTCCCGGCGGTGGCCCCCACGCGCGACCTGGAGCTGCTTCTCGCCGAGCGTGCGGCCCGCGCCGCGGGGCGCATGCAGCCCGCGCCGACGCGTATCCCGGCATCCCGGTTCAAGGACTTCGTGGCCGATTACACCGCTGCGGCGACGGCTGCGGCGCGACCGCTGCCGGAACGTCCCTACCGCCAGACCCGCCTGGGCACGCTCTTCCACGCCTGGGTCGAGCAGCGCTCCGGACTCGTGGGCCGCGCGCGCTCAGCGGACGACGTCCTGTGGGAAGACGACGACGACCAGGCGCCCGCGACCTCACCGGCCGATGCCGAGGCCCTCGACGCGCTCCGGCAGGCGTTCCTGGCGTCGGAGTGGGCGGATCTCCAACCCCTCGAGGTCGAGACCGAGATCGACTTCGTCGACCCGGACGCTCTGGGCGACGGCCGCCCGCACGTCGTGATCTGCAAGCTCGACGCGGTGTACCGCCGTGGCGAACGGATCGAGATCGTCGATTGGAAGACGGGGCGTCCTCCGCGGACCGACGCCGAGCGGGCGGAGCGGATGCTGCAGCTCGAGCTGTACCGACGGGCGTATCACGCGAAGCACGGCGTCCCGATGGAGCAGATCGACGTCGCCCTCTTCTACGTCGCCGACGGCATCATCCTGCGCGGCTGAGCGGGAACGGCTCAGGCCGTGCCGGTCCAGCGGCGGAGCGCATTCTTCGCCGCGTCGTCGGGGTCGCTGTCCTCCGCGGCGGGCGCCTCGTCGGTGCCCGGCCAGTCGCTGAACTCGATCGGCTCGGTCTCCTGGTCGATGCCGCTGGAGGCGGCCTGCTCGGGAGGGGTGTCGTCCTCGGTGAGACCGTCAAGGAGCCCCGGGTCGTAGGCGTCGGTGTGCATCGAGGTGTCGACGGGTTCGGCCGCCCCGGCGGGCAGCCGTCCCAGTGCCGCGATGGCGTCGTCGATGCTCACCGTGCCACTGCCGATCGGCGCTTCGTCGCGGACGCTCTCGTCCAACGATTCGAGCAGCGCCACGGCATCCGCCGTCACCGTCTCCGAGGCGGAATCGTGGCCGTGGACGAGCCACTTCGCGAACTCGAGCTCGGCGTGCAGGCGTGCCCGCTCGGCGAGCATCGTGTCGGGGGAGCGGCCCGCTGCAGCACTGTAGGCGATGACGACATCGGATGCCGCCTCGGGCGCGCTCGCGATCCAGCGCAGATCCTCGGCGGGATCGCCGACGCTCAGGCCGCCCCAGCTGAGCAGGCCCGCAACCGTCGGTACGCCGTCGACATCGGTGATCGTGAAGGCGGACGGATCGACCCCGCCGAGGGTGACGGTCGGCTCGACGTGCCACAGGGCGTCGAGGGCGACGGCACGGCTCCACCGGCGGAGGAGCCCGAACGGCAGGCGCCCGGTCGCCTCGGCGCGGTCGAGCAGGCGTTCGGTGTCGGAGCGCACCTGCGCGGCCGTCCGTGCGGGGAGCCCCGCTCTCTGCACGATCGACGAGGGAAGGTCGTGGATGGCCGCGATCGCCTCGGCGACAGCCGTGGCCACGCCGCGACCCGCAGGGATCTGGGAGGCGTCCACGCGATAGCCGGGGAGGAATGTCTGCACCCGGGCGGTGCGCGGACCCAGCCGCGTCTGGCCGAGGTGCTCGGGGGCGCGGAACGGGAGCATGGCTCGGACGCCCGCCGTGAGGGCTGCCAGCGCCGTCGTCTCGCGGACGGCGTCCGCCTCGGCTTCGTCGCCCTCGGGCACCCGCACCACCAGGCGACTGCCGTCGTCGAGGTGGACCACGGCGCTGTCGAACCGGCCACCGGCACCCTCGGTCAGCGGTGCGGCACCCGTGATGCTCGTGCGCACGCCCGTCGCCTGCGAGAGGACCGCCGTGGCAGCCGCGGCTAGAGTGAGAGGAGAGCGTGCCATGCCCTAAGGGTAGGCGCGGCCCGCCCCCGCGCACCGGCGCCACGCCCGCAAGAGAGGTCCTCGATGACGACGAAGGACGTCCCGCCGCCACTGGCTCGCGCGGTCATCGACCGTGCGGCTGAGGAGCGGCTCGACGAAGGTCTGCTCGACCGCATCCGGGCGGACGCCGACACCCGCGTGCTGCTCCTGCACGCCGATCGCGCGCCGATCGCGCCCTCGCGCACCCTGCACTGGGTGACGCCCGATCTCGTGCCCGAGGGGGCGCTGTGGGCGTTCCTCGGCCGCGACGACGCGCGTCGTGCCGTCGCCGTCGCTGCACTCCCGGCATCCGCCGACGAACCCGGGATCGAGGGAGTCGAGTGGGCGGGGCTGCGCGCCGTGGGCGGCGACCTCGACCCCGATGAGGCCGGCCGCTTCGTGCAGGGCCTCAGCATCGGGCGATGGCTCATCGACGCGCCGTTCTGCTCCGCGTGCGGCGGAGGGACGCGGATCGAACAAGCCGGGTGGTCCCGGCGCTGCCTCGCGTGCGGCCGTCAGCACTTCCCGCGGACGGATCCCGCCGTCATCGTCGCCGTCGCGAGCGCGGACGGCGAACGTCTTCTCCTCGGCCGCAACGCCGCGTGGGGCGACATCCCGACGTACTCGACCTTCGCAGGCTTCGTCGAGGCGGGCGAGTCGCTCGAAACGACCGTCGAGCGCGAGGTCGCGGAAGAGGCGGGCGTCCGGCTCGACCGCGTCGTCTACCGAGGGTCGCAGGCGTGGCCCTACCCGCGCTCGCTCATGCTGGGGTTCACGGCCCACGCAGTCGCGGACGACGAGGCGCGAGCCGACGGCGAGGAGATCCTCGACGTCCGGTGGTTCAGCCGCGACGAGATCCGCGACGCCCTCGCCGGTCGAGGGGAGATCCGCCTGCCGGGCCGCGCCTCCATCGCGCGCAGCCTCATCCTCAGGTGGGTGGGGGAGTGAGCGTCGACCCCCTCGCCGACCTCGACGAGCGGCAGCGGGAGGCCGCCTCGACGCTGCGCGGGCATGTGTGCGTGCTCGCCGGGGCGGGCACCGGCAAGACGCGTGTCATCACACACCGCATCGCGCACGGCGTCGACACCGGGGCTTACTCCCCGCAGCGGGTCATGGCGGTGACCTTCACGACGAAGGCCGCGGGAGAGCTCCGCGGCCGGCTGCGCGCTCTGGGCGTCGAAGGAGTGGCCGCACGCACCTTCCACGCCGCCGCCCTCGCACAGCTCAACTTCTTCTGGCCGCAGGTCGCCCGCGACACCGCCCCCGCGATCGTCGACAGCAAGGTGCGGCTGCTCTCGCACGCTGCGGACGGTATCGGCCTCCGACTGGACGCATCCACCCTGCGCGACGTCGCCTCGCAGATCGAGTGGCGGAAGGTCACGATGCGATCGATCGAGCAGTATGCGGTCGATCGGCCCGGTGGCATCCCGGGACTGGCACTGGACCCCCTCCTCGCGCTGCAGCGCGCCTACGAGAAGCTCAAAGACGAGCGTCGCCAGCTGGACTTCGAGGACGTCCTGCTCGCCTGCGCCGGGATGATCGAGTCGGAGCCGCGGGTCGCGGCCGCTGTGCACGAGCAGTACCGCCACTTCACCGTCGACGAGTTCCAAGACGTGTCGCCGGTGCAGAACCGCCTGCTGCAACTGTGGCTCGGCGATCGGCGCGACCTCTGCGTCGTCGGTGACGCGAGCCAGACGATCTACTCGTTCGCGGGCGCCGACCCGCGCTACCTCCTCGACTTCGCCGCGCGCGACGACGATGTGACGGTCGTGCGCCTGGAACGCAACTACCGGTCGGATGCCGCGGTCCTCGCCGTCGCGAACGAGCTGATGCGCGGGCGCCCCGGCGCCCTGCAACTTGTCACACCGGCCCCGGCGGGGCCCGTGCCCGAGGTGACGGCATACGAGGACGACGCCGCCGAAGCCGAAGGCATCGCGACCCGGATCGCGGCGCAGATCTCCGCCGGGGTCGACCCGCAGGACATCGCCGTCCTCTACCGGCTGAACGCACAGTCGGCGCCGCTGCTGGCCGCACTCTCGGCCCGCGGCATCCCGGCCACGGTCCTCGGCGGCAAGAGGTTCTGGGATCTGCCCGAGGTGCGCCAGGCGCTGCTCGCTCTGCGCGGCGCCTCCGTCGCACCGTTGTCGGGGTCGTTCCTGGCGACCGTCCGCGACGTGCTGCGCTCGCTCGGACTGACGGACGAGGCGCCGCCGGCGGGCGGCGCGCTGCGCGACGCATGGGAGGCGCGGGCCGCGGTGCTGCGGCTGGCCGAGGATGCCCCCGAGGGCACGACGCTCCGTGCGTTCACGGACGAGCTCACCGCCCGGGCGAAGGCGCAGCACGAACCGACGATGCGGACGGTGACCCTCGCCACCCTCCACGCCGCGAAAGGTCTCGAGTGGTCGCACGTCCATCTCCTGGGGCTCAGCGAGGGCCTGCTCCCGATCTCGTACGCGACGACTTTCGAGCAGGTCGATGAGGAGCGTCGCCTGACCTACGTCGGGGTCACGCGGGCCGCGCGTACGCTGTCGCTGTCGTGGGCTCGACGTTCCGGGAACCGCGAGCGTCAGCGCTCCAGATTCCTTCAGGAGATCGGCAGAGGCACACTGCGTGAGGGCGGTGCGCGCGGGTCTCGCGCTGTCCGCCCGACGCGGTGAGCACGACGGATCGTCCCGCGTCGTCGGCGCGCAGGAGGCGTGCAGTCAGCGCCGCCGCCTCGACCATGAGGAGCGGTTCGGTCGGGACGGACGGCCGCGCGAGCAGCTGAGCCGCCAGGAGCGGCCATTCCGGATCCCGGTCCCGTCGGTGGGCGTTCACGCACGCGATGCACGCCGAGGTGCCCGGACGCACGAGCGGGCCGACCACGACACGGTCCCCGGCGAGTTCGACGGGCAGGTGCGGGGTGTCCTCGGCGGTCAGGCGCGCGGCGCGGTGCGGATCGATCAGGTGGGCGGCCACGATCACGATCGGCCCCGGGCCGGGCGGCAGCGGCCACCGCTCGCAGGCGTCGATCTCGAGCCCCGCCAAAGCGAGCCCGGCGAGCAGCGTCCGCTCGTCGTCGTGACCGAGGTCGGCGGGCAGTTCGACCCGCACCGGCGGGATGGGGGCGGCCTCGGCGACCAGTGCGCTCTGAATCCGAGCAAGGAACGCGTTGGCTTCGTCGGGGGTGGCGCCGAGTTCCCGCGCCAGGGGGACGAGTCGGCCGTCCGGGATGCCGCCGACCAGGGCATCGAGCAGCCGCTCCTGCCACGGCTGGACACCCGTCAGCGGACGCTCGTCGTCGATGCCGAGCTGCACGCTGGTGGGCGTGCGCCACAGCGGCGGGTGGGAGGCGGCCAGTCGCAGCATGAGGCGATTCTGACCGGGATGCCTCCGGCCCTCCGCGTGCCTTCCACAGCTCCCGCACGACAGGGGAGCGGATGCGCCCTGTGGAGGAGGAGATCGTCAGACGGGGCGAGGACCCCCAGGGCCGTCATCGCCGTCGCCGGGTCCATCGGGCACCGCGCCGTCCGGACCACCCGCCTCCTCCTCGAGCAGCGCTTCAAGGGCGTCGTCGAAGGCGTCCCGCTCGGGCGTCTCGCCGCGCTGCCGCGCCTGCAGTCGGGCGACGAGTCCCGCGGGGTCGTCGATGTCGTCGGCGGTGGGTATGAGGTCGGGGTAGTCCCACAGGCCGTCGCGGACGGCGGGGCCGACGGCATCCGTCACCGCACGCCACATCGCCGCGGCCTCGCGCAGGCGCCGGGGGCGCAGCTCGAGTCCGACGAGGGACGCCATCGCCTGCTCGCCGGGTCCGCCCACGGCGCGGCGGCGGCGGACCGCTTCGGCGATGCGATCCGCGGAGGGGACCCGGGTGGTCGCGTCCGCGGTGACGACGTCGACCCAGCCTTCGATGGTCGCGAGGAGGTTCTCGAGCCGAGTGAGGGCGGCGATCTGGGCCTCGGACCGCTGCGGCAGCAGCGCGCCGCTCTCGATCGCGGCCTTCAGCTCCTCGGGGGAGGAGGGGTCGAAGCGCGAGGCGAGCTCCTCGAGGGCGTCCGTGTCGACATGCACTCCGCGGGCGAAGTCGGTGACCTGCGAGATGACGTGCAGACGCAGCCACTTCGCATGGCGGAAGAGCCGTGCGTGGGCGAGCTCTCGGGTGGCCAGGACGAGCGCGAGCTGGTCCTCCTCGATCTCGAGGTCGCGACCGAAGTCGGCGAAGTTCTGGGGGAGGATCGCGGCGTCGCCGGTGGGCATCAGCGGGATGCCGACGTCGCCGCCGCTGACCACCTCGAGGGAGAGCTTTCCGATGACGGCGCCGAGCTGGCCGGCGAACAGCGCACCGCCCACCCGGCGCATCAGGCGGCCGGCACCCTCGATCGCGGGCCGCATCTCCTCCGGCGTCTGCGATTCGAGAGCTGCCGTCAGGGCGTCGCTGATCGAGGTCGCGACCGGTTCGGCGAGCTCCTGCCACACGGGGAGCGTCGCCTCGACCCACTGCCCCAGCGTTATCGGGCGCGGTGTCTGCGCGAGCTCGCCGATGGAGGTCGCCTCACTGAGCCAGAGCGAGGCCAGCGCGAAGGCCTGGTCGAATTCGGTGCGGGCCCCCGCGGTGATCCCGAGCCCGTCGCGGTTGGCGATGTGCAGCGCCTGCGTCCTCGCCGCCGACCAGTCCACCCCGTCGTCCCCGCCGTCGCTGGCCATGGCGGCCTGCAACTGCTGCATGATCGTCTGCATCATCGCCGGGTCGATGCCCATGGCCGACAGCTGACGCAGCTGGTCGGGATCGATCCCGCCCTGCCCGCCGAGCATCCGCCGGAGCATCTCGGCCAGGTCGTCGTCACCCGGCAGATCGTCGCCGGTCTTGTCCGCGTCATCGGTCATGTCAGGCGCCTTTCAGCAGGGGGGAGACGTCTCGCTCTACGCTAATGGCAGGTTTTCTCCGCCCGGTCCGAGCGGGAGACATCCCGTGTACGCCGGCCGCGAACGAGCGCCGGAGGAAGGACCCGCGTGTCGCTTTTCGAGGACGCCGATACCCCGGTCGCACCGCGATCATCCACCCGGTCCCGCCGATTCTCGGGCGGTGTCTGGGCGCTCGTCATCGCCCTGGTGGCGCTCCTCGTGCTGAGCTTCCTGCCCACCGGGTTCGTCATCCAGCGACAGGGACCCGTCGTCAACACGCTCGGTTCAGCCGAGAACTCCGAGGGCGAGGATGTCCCCCTCATCTCGGTCCGTGGCGCCGAGACCTACCCGACCGCGGGCGCACTCGACCTCACAACCGTGCAGATCGCGGGCACCCGCGAACGCACGCCGTCCTGGTTCGAGCTCGCGATGGCGTGGTTCGATCCGTCGGAAGCCGTGCTGCCGATCGATCAGGTGTTCCCGGCGGGCACGACGACCGAGCAGCGCAACGAGGAGAACGCGGCGTTGATGGTCGACTCCCAGAAGGAGGCGACGGCCGCGGCGTTGAAGCAGCTCGGGTACACGGTGCGCGCCCACGTCGGTGTCGGTGCCCTCACGGAGGATTCCCCGGCCACCGGCATCCTCGAGGTCGGCGACGAGATCGTCTCTGCAGACGGAACCCCGATCGACGACACGGCGCAGCTGCGCTCCGTCATCAACGACGGACAGGGGGACCCCGTCGAGCTCGTGATTCGTCGCGCCGACGCGGAGCGCACGGTCAGCGTCACCCCCGTGCAGACCGAGTCGACGGAGGGTCCGGTGTGGATCATCGGCATCACCACGGCCCGCGACTTCGACTTCCCGATCGACGTCACCATCCAGCTCGACCGCATCGGCGGTCCCAGTGCCGGCCAGATGTTTGCGCTCGGCATCATCGACACCCTCACCCCCGGGGAGCTCAACGGCGGCGAGCAGGTCGCAGGCACCGGCACGATCGACTCTGCGGGGACGATCGGCCCGATCGGCGGCATTCGCCAGAAGCTGTACGGCGCGCTGGATGCCGGTGCGGGCTACTTCCTCGCGCCGCAGAAGAACTGCGACGAGGTCGTGGGGCACATCCCGGGCGACCTGCGGGTCATCCCGGTGTCGACCCTAGACGACTCGCTCGCCGCCCTCGACGCGATCCGCACGGGCGAGGGCGTCGATGCGCTGCCCGTCTGCACCGCCGGCTGACCACGGACGGGCGAGGGCGGCATCCCCCTGCGATTCCGCCCAGAGCGCAGTCGCCGCCGCCGCGCCCGCGATGAGCCCCGCCTAGGATGAGGGGGTGACCTCGACACCTGCCGGACCGGCCACGTCCACCCCTCCGAATCCCGTTCGTCGCACGATCGCCATCACCGTCGGCGTGCTCGTGGTTCTGGTGATCGCGTTCTTCGCGTTCGCCGGGCTCTACACCGACTGGCAGTGGTATCGGCAACTCGGCTTCGACGGGGTCCTGGTGACCCAGTGGACCGCGCGGGTGGTGATGTTCCTCGTCGGCTTCGTCGCGATGGCGGCCCCGGTGTTCGCGGCGATCCAGCTCGCGTACCGCCTCCGTCCGGTGTACGCGCGGCTGAGCTCGCAGCTCGACCACTACCAGGAGGTCGTCGAGCCCCTCCGCCGTCTGGCGATGTGGGGGATCCCGGTCTTCTTCGGGTTCTTCGCCGGTTTCGCCGCGTCCGCGCAGTGGGAGACCGTGTGGCTCTGGGCCAACGGTGTCACGACGGGCCAGACCGACCCCCAGTTCGGCCTCGACACCGGCTTCTACCTATTCCAGATGCCGTTCTACAGCGTCGTCCTCGGATTCGCGTCGGCGGTCCTGCTCATCTGCCTGCTCGTCACCGCGGTCGTGTCGTACCTGTACGGGTCGGTGCGCGTGGGTCAGCGCGAACTGCGCATCTCCAAGGCCGCCCGCATCCAGCTCGCAATCGTCGCCGCGCTCTATGTCGCGGTGCAGGCGGCGAGCCTGTGGCTCGACCAGTACAAGACGCTCACCACGCAGGGCGACCGCTTCACGGGCGCGAGCTACGTCGACGTCAACGCGGTCATCCCGGGGCTCGGAATCCTCTCCGTCGCCGCAGCGATCGTCGCGGCGCTGTTCATCGTCACGGCGATCATCGGTCGCTGGCGGTTCCCGCTCATCGGCACGGCGCTGCTCATCGTCTCGTCGCTCGTCGTCGGTGTGGCCTACCCGTGGGCGGTCAGTCAGTTCCAGGTGGCGCCGAACCTCGAGACCTACGAGGCGCCTTACGTGACGCGCAACCTCAAGGCGACGAAGTTCGCCTACGGCATCGAGGGGCTCGAGAAGACCCCCTATGAAGCGGTCACGACCGCCGAGCAGGGCCAGCTCCGTGCCGACGCCGACACCACGGCGTCGATCCGCATCATGGACCCCGCCATCATCGGCCCCACGGTCCGCCAGCTCGAGCAGTACCGCTCGTACTACCAGTTCCAGAATCCGCTCGACGTCGACCGGTACGAGATCGACGGCAAGACGCAGGATGCCGTCGTCTCGGTGCGCGAGCTGAATCTCGACCAGCTCGGCAATGCGCAGTCCTGGTACAACAACACCCTTGTCTACACCCACGGCTATGGCGTCGTCGCCGCCAAGGGCAACGAGCGCACGGACGACGGCAACCCCGTCTTCCTCGAGCGCGGCATCCCGACCTCGGGTGACCTCACCCAGAACGAGAAGTACGAGCCGCGGATCTACTTCGGTGAGTCCTCGCCGCCGTACTCCATCGTCGGCGCCCCCGAGGGCAGCAACCCGGTCGAGCTGGACTACCCCCGCGGAGAGGACGGCGCCGACCAGACCCGTACGACCTTCCAGGGCGACGGCGGGCCCGACGTCGGCAACCCCTTCAACCGACTGCTGTACGCGCTCAAGTTCCAGTCGACCGACATCCTCTTCTCGGACGGCATCAACGAGGAGTCGCAGATCCTCTACGACCGCAACCCGCGGGACCGCGTCCAGAAGGTCGCTCCCTACCTCGAGCTCGACAGTGACCCGTATCCGAGCGTCGTCGACGGCCGTGTGGTCTGGATCATCGACGGGTACACGCTCAGCAACAACTACCCGTACTCCTCGATCGTGAGCCTGCGCGACGCGATCTCGGACACGACCAACACCCAGCCGCGCGTCGCCCTCGACGACGTCAACTACATCCGCAACTCGGTCAAGGCGACCGTCGATGCGTACGACGGCTCGGTGACGCTCTACGCGTGGGACGACCAGGACCCGCTGCTGCAGGCGTGGCAGAAGATCTACCCGTCGACGCTGAAGCCCGTGAGCGAGATGTCGGGCGATCTCATGAGCCACGTGCGGTACCCGACGGACCTGTTCAAGGTGCAGCGCGCCATGCTCGGCACCTACCACGTCGACGACGCGCAGTCCTTCATCCGCCGCGACAACGCCTGGCGCACCCCGCAGGACCCGGTGACGCCCGCCAACCTGCAGCCGCCGTACTACCTGACGATGCAGATGCCGGGGCAGGACCAGCCCTCCTTCTCGATGTTCACCTCGTTCATCCCGGCCTCCGTCGGCGACGACGAGCGCAACGTGCTGCTCGGCTACCTCGCGGTCGACTCGAACGCGGGATCCGAGGCCGGCAAGAAGGGCGAGGACTACGGCACGCTCCGGATGCTCGAGATCGGCGCCGACGTGTCCGTCCCGGGTCCCGGGCAGGTGCAGAACGAGTTCCGCTCCAACGCGGATGTGGCGCGGGAAGTCAACCTGCTGCAGCAGGGCCAGTCGGACGTCCTGAACGGCAACCTGCTGACGCTGCCCGTCGGCGGCGGTCTGCTCTACGTGCAGCCCGTGTTCGTCCAGGCATCCAGCGGTACGCAGCTGCCGCAGCTGAGGAAGATCCTGGTCTCCTTCGGCAAGCAGGTCGCCTTCGAGGACACCCTCCAGCAGGCGTTGGACAAGCTGTTCGGCGGCGACTCCGGTGCCACCGCGGGCGACGACGGGACGACCCCGTCGCCGTCAACGACACCCGGCGCGACCCCGTCGCCGGAGCCCACGGACGGAACCGACACACCGCCGGCCGGCGTGGGTGACGAGACCGCCCGACTCCTGCAGGAGGCGCGCGAGGTCATGCTGGCCCGCGACGACGCGATGCAGAAGGGCGACTGGGCCGCCTACGGCGAGCAGGACGAGCGACTCACCAACATCATCGACCGGCTCATCCAGCTCGACGGCGAGTGATCCCGCAGATCCGGTGGTGGCCGCTCAGCGACTGAGCAGCCACCACCAGATCAGCAGCAGCGTCACGAGGAACCCCGCGATCTGATTCAGCCACAGGAAGCGGTCCCAGCCCCGGGTGGCTGCGGCCGCATCCGCGTCACGGATCGACCGGTACGGCCACACCGTGACGAGGTAGGGGAGTGCGACGACGGCGGCGAGCGGGCCCGGCCGCGCGGTCGCGAGCATGAGGGCACCCGCGGCACCGTATGCGACGAGCGAGAACCGGACGGTCCAGGCGGCACCGCGCGCCGTCGCGATCGAGGAGATCCCCGCCTCTCGGTCGGCAACGACATCCTGAACCGCGCCGAACGCGTGCGACGCCACACCCCACAGGGCGAAGGCGACGATGATGACCGCGAGCTGCGGCGTCCAGGTCGCTCCCGTGAGGACGAGCGCATACACAGCGGGTGAGAAGAAGTGGATGCTGCTGGTGACGGAGTCCGCGAACGGACGCTCTTTGAGCCGCAGCGGCGGCGCACTGTAGAAGACGACCGCGAGCAGGCTCAGGGCGAGGACGAGCCAGGATGCCGGGGGACCTGCGACGATCAGGAACACGACGAACGGGGCGCACAGGAGGCCCGACGCCCAGAGGACGGCGGGGTGCAGTCGTTTGTCGAGGATGGCACCGTGCGCCCCGCCCTTGCGGGGGTTGCGCAGGTCGGATTCGTAGTCGAAGACGTCGTTGATCCCGTACATCGCGACGTTGTACGGGATGAGGAAGAAGAGCGTGCCGATCACGAGCACGAGGTCGATCACGTGAGCGCTGAGCAGGTACGCGGCCGCGAACGGGTACGCCGTGTTGATCCAGCTCACCGGGCGGGACGAGACGAACAGCTGACGGGCGAACCGGAGGGGGCTCATGCGGCATCCTTCCGCGCGGGTAGGAGCGCACCGATCGCCGGCAGCAGGAACGCGGCACAGATCGGGTAGGAGAAGTCCTCGATCGGCGCGAGGCCGATCCGGATGCCGCTGATGTGCTCCTCCGGGTAGGTGAAGAGATCGGCTGCGATCATCAGATTGTCGAACACCGCGGTGAACGCGATGAGGACGAGCGCCGTCCACAGCGAGGCGATGAGCCGCTCCCGGGCTCCCGGGCGCCGAAGCGACAGCAAGGTGACGATCACGGTGACGACGGCGAAGGGCACGACCAAAAGGGGGTAGGTCACGTCGCCTCCCTGCGGGCACGGCGCCGCGCGGCGATCCGCCTGGCGATGGCGTGGACGACGAGGGTCAGGTGGCAGAGGAACGCGAGGAAGACCGGCTCCTCCAGCGGCAGGTGCGGGGCGAGGTCCACTCCGAGCAGGAGCGGACTGTCCCCACGGACGAAGACACCGCTCGCGATGCCCACGATGTCCCACACCAGAAGGAACAGGGTCCCGCTCGCGATGAGGAGCAGCGTCCTGCCGGGGGCCACCCCGAGGGCGAACCGGTGCCGCAGGTCGACGGCCGTCACCCCGAGCGCCGACACGATCAGGGCGACGAGGTACAGTCCCGCCACCGCGCTCAGCCCTCTTCGCGAACCGGCGCGGCGAGCTGTCCCGTGGAAATGTCGCCGTCGAGGAGCTTCACCACGAGCTCCGCCGAGATGAGGCACATCGGCAGGCCGACTCCGGGGAGGACGGTCTGGCCGGCGTACAGCAGGCCGTCGACCTTCGACCGCAGGCCCGGACGGAACATGGCGGACTGGCGGAGCGTGTGCGCGAGCCCGAGAGCGCCGCCGCGGAACGAGCCGAAGTCCGCGGCGAAGTCGCCGGGGGTGATCGTCCGACGGACGCGGATCCGATCGGCGAGGTCGGCGACTCCCGTCCACTCGGCGATCTGCGCGATCACGGCGTCGGCGGCCGCTTCGATGCGGGCGTCTCCGGCGCCGTCCACCCCGCCGCGGCCCAACTCGGGTGCCGGAGGCATCGGCACGAGGACGAAGAGGTTCTCGTGCCCCGCGGGTGCCACGTCGTCGTCGGTGGCGCTCGGTTTGCAGACGTACAGCGACGCCGGGTCCGGGACGTCGGCCGACGCGCCCTCGCCGAAGATCGCGTCGAAGTTCGCCTTCCAGTCCTTCGTGAACAGCAGCGTGTGATGCTCGAGTTCGGGGATCTCCCCCTCGACACCCAGCAGGATGAGCAGCGCCCCAAACGACGGGGTGCGCCCTTCCCACCACGCCTCGCTGCGCGACCGCGACTCCGGCTCGAGGAGCACCGTCTCGGTGTGGTGCATGTCCGCGGTGGAGATGACGTGGTCGGCGCGGATGACCGAGCCGTCAGAGAGGCGGATGCCGCTGGCCCGGCCTCCCTCCGTGAGGATCCGCTCGACGCGGCTGCCAGTGCGGATCTCGGCTCCGCGATCCTCGGCGAGGCGCGCGATCGCCCGGATGACCTGGACCAGCCCGCCACGGGGGTAGAGGACGCCGTCGTCGAGGTCGAGGTGGCTCATGAGGTGGTACAGGCTCGGCGCGTCGTACGGCGACCCGCCGAGGAACACGGCGGGGTAGCCGAGCACTTGCTGCAGGACCGGATCGGCGAACCGCTTCTCGACGTGCGTCGAGAGGGGACGCAACAGCAACGGCACGAGGGTGCCGAGTTTGCGGATCACGTCGGGGTGGACGAGACCCTTGAGGGACACGTACGGGTCGTACAGGAATCGAGAGACGGCGAGGTCGTAGATCTCCCCTGCCGAGTCGAGATAGGTCGCGAGCTCGGCGCCCGCGCCGGGTTCGCGGGCCTCGAAGGCGGCGACGGCGGCATCCCGTCCCGAGACCACGTCGAAGGGCTCGGACTCGCCCTCGTGATACACGCGGTACGCGGGTTCGAGACGCACGAGGTCGAGCTGCTCGTGTGCGCTCGTGCCGAGGAGCGCGAAGAAGTGCTCGAAGACCTCGGGCATGAGGTACCAGCTCGGACCCGTGTCGAACCGGAAGCCGTCCTTCTCCCAGCTGCCGGCGCGTCCGCCGACGTCGTCCAGGGCCTCGAAGACGGTCACCTCGTCGCCGCGGTCGGCCAGGAGTGCGGCGGTGGCGAGGCCCGTGATGCCGCCGCCGATGATCGCGATGCGCCGGCTCATTCGGAAGGTCTCCGGTTCTGTCGTGTCGTGCGGCGTAATGGTGTGCGGCGGTGCGCGACGGCGGCCCGAGCCGCGATGGCCGCCTTGACCGGGGTGGGGACGCGGACGCGGACGCTCAGGTCCTCCGCCTTGCGCAGCCGTTCGGTCAGCTCGGCGAACAGGCCGTGCGCGGTGGCGACGGCGACCCGGCAGTCGGGCGGGAGGAGCGGAATGGTCGCGGCCGCGGCATCCAGGTCACCGTCGATACGGGCGAGGACTTCGCGTCGTCGTGCCGCACCGTCGCCCACCCCGAGGTAATCGCGACCGAGTCGCCCGGCATCGTCGGCGTGGTCGCGGAGGAAGTTGATGTCCTGGAAGGCCGCGCCCAGGCGACGCGCGCCGGTCACGAGCACGGGGTCGGGGTCGCGCGGAGCCGACGCGCCCGCGTTGACGAACACCTGCAGGCACATCAGCCCGACGACCTCGGCGGACCCGTAGACGTAGTCGTCGTGCGAGACGTCGTCGTGTTCGGCGCGCTCGAGATCGGTGCGCATCGAGCCGAAGAACGGTTCGATGTGCCGCCTTGCGATGCCGCACTCGCGAGCGGTCCGCGCGAAGGCATGGACGACGAGATTGGCGCTGAATCCGCGATCGATCGCCGCGTAGGTCTCGGCTTCGAGGGCATCGAGGACCTCGCGCTGCTGGTCCAGCGGCACCCCGGCGGCCGTGGCCGCACCGTCGACGATCTCGTCGGCCACGCGGACGAGCGCGTAGACGTTCCGCACGTGTGCCCGCACCCGGGATCCCAGCAGGCTCGTCGCGAGTCCGAACGATGTCGAATAGGCACGGATGACGGATGCGGCGGCCGCGGCGGCCGTCTCGTCGTAGAGCGTGTCGGTCATCGCGGGATGCGATCCTCCACGGCGGAGGCGAGCGCAGCGAGGAGCACGACGGCATCGCGCGGCAGCGCCGCGTCGGCCGCGAGCGTCCGAGCGGAGCGGAGCGTCTGCGCGATCATGTCGACGGTCCGCTCGCGCGCGCCGCTCGCGGCGAGTTCACGCTGCGCGCGCTCGATGGCGATCGGGCCGGTGGGTGCCATGGCGAGGGCCGATGCGACCCGGGGCCACGCCTCGGTCTCGGCTGCCATCGCGATCAGCGGGGTCCGCTTCGACGCGCGCAGGTCGGCTCCCGGTTCGCGGCCGGCTTCGGCCCGTGAGCCGAACGTTCCGATGAGATCGTCGGCGAGCTGGAAGGCGACGCCGATCGCCGAGCCCGCCGCTTCCAGGGCAGCGCGCTGCTCGTCGTCGGCACCAGCCAGGAGCGCACCCGCGGCCAGCGGAGCCTGGAACGAGTAGAACGCCGTCTTGTCGCGCGCCGTCCGCAGCAGCGAATCCGTCGGCGGCAGATCCGCGCCGATGGACTGCTCCACGTCGGCCAGTTCCCCCGCTGCGGACACGAGGACCGCGTCGTCGAGCAGGACGAACAACGCCGCGCGCTGGGGGGCTGTCACCGGTGCCGTCGCGATCAGCCGCGTCGCCTCGAACAACAGGAGGTCACCGGCGAGGACGGCTGCCGCCGAGCCGAGCAGGCGCGACTCGTCGTCGTTTCCGCCGCGTGCGCGGGCGCGTTCCTGGAAGCGCCCGACGACGTTCGGGATGCCCCGGCGCTCGACGTCGCCATCGATGAGGTCGTCGTGGACGACGAAGGCCGCGTGCAGCAGTTCGAACGCCGCGGCGACCCGCCAGAGGCCGGGGGAGCGGCCGGCGTCGCCGCCGAACGCCTCGAATGCGGCGACGACGAGCGCGGGTCTCAGCCGCTTCCCGCCTGTCGCGGAGGCGGCCGTGGCGTCACCGAGTGCCGCCGACGCTTCGCCGAGCGCCGCGGATCGCACGCGCAGGCGTTCGAGCGCGACTTCCAGAGCGTCATCGATCTCGCGCCATGCGGATTCCGGGAGGCCGATCACGAGGCCCTCCGTTGCTCGTGGGGCGAGAACAGCTCGAGCTGCTGCGCCTGCAGGACGAGCCAGGGGCTGAACGCCCACGGAGTCGTCGTGATGGAGGCATCCAGGGCGGCAGGGTCCACCCAGCGGGCCTCGGCGACCTCATCGGGGTTCAGCTGCGGCTCGTCGTCGGTGTACGCGATGTACACCGGGCAGATCTCGTGTTCGACGATCCCGGAGGCGTCGGTGGCGCGGTAGCGGAAGAGGGGGAGGGCGAGGGAGACGTCGTGCAGGGTGAGTCCGACCTCGAAGGCGGCGCGCCGGTGGACGGCGTCGAGCACAGGCTCGGCAGGAGCGGGATGACCGCAGAACGAGTTCGTCCATACCCCCGGCCAGGCGGCCTTTCCGAGCGCGCGCCGCGTGACGAGCAACTGCCCGCGACGGTTGTAGACGTGGCAGGAGAATGCCAGGTGGAGTGCGGTGTCCGTGCCGTGGACGCTAGCCTTCGGAGCCGTGCCGATCTCGTGTCCGTCATCATCCAGGAGCACGACGTATTCGATGTCTGACACGATTCCTCCCTTATTTGCTAGATTATCTAGCAATCAATCGACATGCTACAGACCGACCGGAAAGGTGTCCAATGGTGGCGGAACCGTGGATTCCGAGTAATGAGCGCGACGTCGTGGTGCTCGGTGCGTTGGAGGCCATTCGGGCCTTTTCGGACGCCTTGGACCGAATGTACGCCTCGATGCGGGGCGACATGGACATGAACACGACCGACCTGGCGGCGCTGCGCATGCTCATCATCCGGGAGCAGCATGGCGAGGTGGTGAAGCCGCACGATCTCGCGACGCATCTCGCGATCTCCACGGCATCGACGACCAAACTCCTCGACCGTCTGACGGCGGACGGATACCTCACGCGCAAGCCGCATCCGCATGACCGCCGCGCTCGGATCGTCGCCCTGACCGACGAGGCGCGCACGACCTTCCGTCGTCATTTCGGAGAGCGGCTCCAGCGGATGCGGGACGCCGCCGAACCGTACTCCGACGACGAGCTCCGCACGATCGTGCGCTTCCTCGCCGACATGGAACGGGCGATGCTGCCCGGCTGACGTGGCCCCAGAGCGCGGGAGAATCGAAGAAGGCGCCCCCTCCGGAGAGGGAACGCCTTCTTCTTTTTGTTGCGGGGACAGGATTTGAACCTGCGACCTCTGGGTTATGAGCCCAGCGAGCTACCGAGCTGCTCCACCCCGCGGCACAAGAGAAAACACTAGCACGGCTTCGAAGTGCACGCGAATCGGTCCGAGGATCGGCGGTGCGGTCGGCAGGATGGAGGCATGCTCCGCCGCGACACCGATGACACCGCCGATGCGCAACCCGACGGACGGGAGGAGACGCGCGACGAGCGCGCCGATCGCAACTGGAACGAGGTCCTGCAGGAGCTGCGCGTGCTGCAGACGGGCACGCAGATCCTGACGGGGTTCCTGCTGGCGCTGGCCTTCCAACCCGCGTTCGTCGACCTCGGTCCCTCCCAGCGACTCGGCTATCTGCTCCTGGTCGTGCTCTCGGCGCTCAGCGCCGTCGTCGCCTTGGCGCCCGTCTCGGTGCATCGGCTCCTGTTCGCCCAACGCGCCAAGCCGCAGATCGTGCGCTTCGGGCACGGGTGCATGATCGGCGCGCTCGCGCTGGTGTCGGCCCTGCTGGTCGGCGTCGTCGCCTTCGTGTTCGACGTCGTGGTCGGGGGTGCGGCATCCTGGATCGCAGGCGTCTCCCTGGGCGTCGTGATCCTGGCGCTCTGGCTGATCCTCCCGCTCGTCACGCGCCGCCGCTCGGAAAGGACCTCATGACCGTCAGTCCGGTCGGCCTCGCGGTCGCCCAGTTCGCCCCGTCGGCCGACGAGTCGGCCAATCTCGACGCCATCGGCGAGCTCGTCGCCCGCGCCCGAGACCGCGGCGCACGCGTCGTCCTGCTGCCCGAGTACTCCAGCTACTTCGTCGACCCCTTCGACGCATCCCTGGCTGCCCACGCACAGGATCTCGACGGCCCCTTCGTGTCGGCCCTCGCGCGCCTGGCTGCCCGTCACGAGGTCCACATCGTCGCGGGCCTGGTCGAGCGGGCCTCCAGCGGCGACCGCGTGCGGAACACGGTCGTCGCTGTGGACGCCGACGGTGTCGTCGCGCGCTACCGCAAGCTGCACCTCTACGACGCCTTCGGGCAGCGCGAGTCGGACTGGGTGGAGCCGGGGGAGATCGAGTCGCCCGAGACGTTCGAGGTGGACGGCATCCGATTCGCTCTCATGACCTGCTATGACCTGAGGTTCCCGGAGGTCGCCCGGACCCTCGCCGACACCGGCGCGCACGTCGTGCTCGTCGCGGCGGAGTGGGTGCGCGGGCCGTTGAAGGAGGATCACTGGCGCACGCTGTTGCAGGCGCGCGCGATCGAGAACACGCTCTACGTCGCCGGCGCCGACCACCCGCCGCCTCTCGGCGTCGGGCACTCCCTCGTGATCGACCCGTTGGGGGTACCGGTGGCCTCGATCGGCACCGCGACCGACGTCGCGGTGGCGTACATCGACTTCGGAGTCGTCGATCGGGTGCGGCGGGTGAACCCCGCGCTGAAACTGCGGCGCTACACGGTGGCGCCCCGCGACTGATTCCGGACGCTCCGGGCGACGATCAGCGAGCGGATGCCGTCAGGCGCCGCGCCGCTTCGGCGATGACCTCCGTGCGCTTACAGGCCGCGAAGCGCACGAGGCTCGTGTAGTCCGCGCGGTGGCCGTCCGACACGAAGGCCGTCAGGGGGATGGCGGCGACCCCGACGCGTTCGGGCAGGGCCCGGCAGAACGCCGCCGCGTCCTCGTCGGCACCGAGCAGCGGCCGCACGTCGGCCACGGTGAAGTACGACCCCGCCGGTGTCGACACGTCGAAGCCGGCCGCGATCAACCCCTCGCCGAGGAGGTCCCGCCGCGCGCGCTGCGTCGCGACGAGGTCGTCGAAGTAGGAGTCCGGCAGCCCGAGACCGACGGCGATGGCGGGCTGGAAGGGCGCGCCGTTCACGTACGTCAGGTACTGCTTGACCGCCAGGACGGCGTCGACCAGATCTGCGGGACCGCTGACCCAGCCCACCTTCCAGCCGGTCGTCCGGAATGTCTTGCCGCCCGAGGAGATCGTCAAGGTCCGCTCGGCAGCGCCGGGGAGGGTCGCGATCGGCGTGTGCGTGCCTTCGACGACGAGGTGCTCGTAGACCTCGTCCGTGACGATGAGCGCATCGTGGTGCGCGGCCAGACGCACGATCTCCTCGCGCACCTCGGCGGAGAACACCGTGCCCGTCGGGTTGTGCGGATCGTTGACGAGGATGACGCGGGTGCGGTCGCCCACCGCGGCACGGAGATCCGCGAGATCGGGTGCGAGGGCGGGCCATCGGAGCGGGACGGGGACGAGCCGCGCGCCCGCGAGGGCGATCGCCGCGGCGTACGAGTCGTAGTAGGGCTCGAAGACGACGACCTCGTCGTCCGGTCCGTCGAGGAGCGCGAGGAGTGTGGCGGTCAATGCCTCCGTCGCGCCCGCCGTGACGAGGACCTGCCGTTCGGGGTCGAGGGCGATCCCGTAGAAGCGGCGCTGGTGCTCCGCCACGGCATCCCGCAGCACCGGCATCCCTCGTCCCGGCGGGTACTGATTGACGCCGGAGCGGATCGCCTCGATCGCCGCGTCGAGGACCTCGGCGGGCCCGTCCTCGTCGGGGAAGCCCTGTCCGAGGTTGACGGCATCGTGACGGACGGCAGCGGCGGTGATCTCGGCGAAGATCGTCGGGGCGAGCGTTCCGTCGGGGGCGAGGAGGCCGGCGCCGCGGGCTGCGCGTTGCCAGGCACCGGGGATGTGCAGCACCGGCCCAGCGTATCGTCCGCCGGCGCCGACAGCCCGCGCGGACGACCCCGGGCGTCATCCACTCCCATAGGCTGATCGGAGGGTCGGCATAGCTGGTCCACAGACTCCGGGAGCACTCTGAAGTCGCCTCGAAGAAGGAGCAGTCCCATGAGCGATTCGAACACCCCCGACCCGAACACCTCCGGCGCCCCCGTGCCGCCGCGTCCGCCGCTGCCCGACTCGGGCGCGACCGGTCACCCCGCTCCGAGCACGCCCGGACAGGCGGAGTCGGGCACTCCCCAGCCGGGTAACGGGTGGTTCGCCCACGCCCCGCAGACGGCGCAGCACCCGCAGGCGGCGCAGCACCCGCAGACGGCCGGCCACCACGCCGCCGGCGCGAGCTTCTCCGCACAGCCGACCGACACGCACGCGTCCCGCACCACCGACGCCAAGGTCGGCTCCGGCAAGATCGTCGCGGTCCTCGTCGCCGCCGCCATCGTCGGTGCGGTCTCGGGGCTCGGCGGAGCAGCCATCGGCAACGACATGTTCGCCGCGAACGGCACCTCCGTGGTCTCGCAGGGATCGACGACCGTCACCGTCAACGACCCCGACACGGTCAACCAGACCACCGGGATCGCGGCCAAGACCCTCCCGAGCGTCGTCACGATCAGCGCGACATCCTCCAGCGGCGGGGGCACCGGTTCCGGCGTGGTGCTCAGCTCCGACGGCTACGTCGTCACGAACACCCACGTCGTCACGCTCGACGGCGCGAGCTCGGACGTCGCGCTGCGCGTGACCACCTCCGATGGCAAGGTTTACGACGCGACGGTCGTCGGGACCGACCCGATCTACGACCTCGCCGTGATCAAGCTGACGGACGCGACCGGACTGACGCCCATCACGTTCGCCGACTCGAGCAAGCTCAACGTGGGCGACACGACGGTCGCCGTCGGCGCCCCGCTCGGCCTCTCCAACACGGTGACCACGGGTATCGTCAGCGCGCTCAACCGCTCCATCCAGATCGCCTCCTCGGCCGTCCCCGACTCGGGCGAGCAGCAGCAGGACCAGGGGCAGAACGGCGAGTCCCCGTTCCAGTTCGACTTCGGTCAGGGACAGCAGGGCGGCTCGAGCTCGTCGGGCACGATCTCCATCGCGGTCATCCAGACCGATGCCGCCATCAACCCGGGCAATTCCGGCGGTGCCCTCGTCGACGACAAGGGCGACCTGATCGGCATCAACGTGGCGATCGCGACCGCCGGGGGCGGCTCCTCGTCCTCGAGCGAGGCGGGCTCGATCGGTGTGGGATTCTCGATCCCCGCGAACATCGTCAAGCGCGTCACCGACGAGATCATCGCCGACGGCTCGGCCACCCACGGCCTGCTGGGCGCCATGGTCGGAAACGCAGCCGACGCGCAGGACAGCGACATCGCCGGTGCCCTCATCAGTGACGTCACCTCGGGCGGCGCGGCGGCCCAGGCGGGTCTGAAGTCGGGCGACGTCGTGACGGAGTTCGACGGCGTGCCTGTGCGCGACGCCACCGATCTGACCGCCCAGGTGCGTGCCCTCGCGGCCGGTGCGAAGGCCAGCCTCGTCTACGTCCGTGACGGCAAGACACTGAGCGCCGATGTGACCCTCGGCGAACTCACCGAGTAGCGGCATCCGAGTGACGACCCCACCCCGCGCTAGGCTCGCGGGGTGGGGTCGTTCTCTTTCGCGTCGGGTAATGCCGCCCAGGTGATGAGGCTCCCGCTGCACCTTCTGGGCCTCGTGGCGACCCGCGTGATCCCGCGTTCGCGGGACCTGTGGGTGTTCGGGTCGGCGATCGGGGTCGGCGAGGGTGCCCTCGCGCTCTGGCAGGTCGCGTCCGCCGCGGGCGAGCGGGTCCTCTGGCTGACGGGGACCGACGAGGATGCCGTTGCCGCGCGACGGGCGGGCATGGCATCCGCGCCCAAGCGTGGGCTCCGCGGCTTCTGGCTCACCGCACGGGCACGCGTCGTGATCGTCACGCACGGTTCCGGCGACGTGAACCGCTACGCGACGTCCGGGTCCTACCTCGTGCAGCTGTGGCACGGCATCCCGCTGAAGCGACTCGGACTCGATTCGCCGGTGACCGCGCGCGCTCCGATCGCGCTCCCGGGGCTCGCCCGCTTCCTGCAGGCCGCCTACCGCAGCACGCAGCGCCGCATCCGTCTCCTGCCCGCGGCATCCCACCTCGTCCGCGGTCGGCTGGAATCGGCGTTCGGGCTCGGCCACGACCGCGTCCCCGTGACCGGAGAGCCGCGGGTCGACGTCCTGACGCGCGGACGGGATGCCGCAGAGGCACGATCCGCCGTCGACGAGCTCCTCGGCGCCACCGACGGCACACGGCTCGTGTTGTACGCGCCGACGTGGCGTGACGGGGAGGCGGATCCGGCCGTACCGTCCGCCGCGGAACGCGAGCTGATCGAGGCCGCGCTGGCGCGCGTCGACGCCGTGCTGGTGGTGCGGTCGCATCCCCTCGGCGCGGGGGAGTACCGTGCCGATCCCTCGCACGGCCGCATCCGTCTTCTCGGATCGGATCTGCTGGCCGACGTGACACCCGCTCTCGCCGCGTTCGATGTGCTCGTCACGGACTACTCGTCCCTCGTCTACGACACCGCCCTCATCCCGCTGCCCGTGGTCTACTTTGCCCCCGACGAGGAACGCTACGCCGAGACGCGGGGCTTCTACGGGAGCTACCGTGACGTGGCCGGCGACGATGTCGCGAAGGACTGGTCCGAGGTGATGAGGCAGGTCTCCGCCGTCCTGAGCGACGATGCGGAGCGGTCCCGGCGCGTGGCGCGAGCCGAGGCGCTGAGCGCCCGCGTGCACGCCTTCCGTGACGGTCGCAACGCGGAGAGGGTCTACGGCGCGATCCGGCGGGGGCTCGCGGCCCGCGGGGCGAGGAGGCATCCGTGATCACCGGGACGCTCCTCCCGCACGACGCCGTGGCCCTCGAAGGGGTCGGCCCCGTCCCCGCGGTCCTCCGCGCGGTCGGCCCCCGCGCGGTGTCGGAGGCGATTCCCACCGGGACGGATGCCGGGTGGCGCGCTGTCCTCCCGTTGCGTGTGTCGCGGTGGGGCGGCTCGGAGCTCCCTCTCCCGAGCGGTCATTATCGCCTGGAACTCGACGACCACGAGCTCGCCGCCCGCGACGTCGCTCCGCTGCGGCGGACTCTCACGGAGGGCCTCGCCGTCGAGGTCCGCGACGGGCGGCTGCTGGTGGGACCGCCGCGGACGGAGGCGGACGGGACGCCCTCGGGTCAGGCCGCACTCGAGCGCGCCTACGCCGGGCGCTCCGGCGACCTCGAGAACGCGGTCTTCTTCGAGAGCTTCTACGGACGCAACGCCAGCTGCAACCCGCGAGCGATCGACGCCGAGATCGCGCGTGTCGCCCCCACCGTGACGCGGTATTGGAGCGTCGTCGACCTCTCGGTGGAGGTGCCTCCCGGGGCTGTGCCCGTCGTCGAGGGCTCACCGGAGTGGTGGCGTGCCCGCGGAGCGGCGAGGCTGCTCGTGGTCAACGACTGGCTGCGTCGTCGCTTCGTCCGGCGCCCGGGCCAGCGTGTCCTGCAGACCTGGCACGGCACCCCGCTGAAGCGGCTCGCCCTCGATCGCCCGGGATTCGATCCCCGGCGGGGTCTCGCCGTCATCCGCGAGAGCCGGCGGTGGGACGTACTGCTCGCGCAGAATCCGTATGCGGCGCGCATCCTGACCTCGGCCTACGCCTTCGGGCGACGACCCGTGTGGGTGGAGGGATACCCCCGCAACGACATCCTCGTCTCGGGGGACCGGGACGCGGTCCGTCGCCGACTGGGTGTCGCCGGACAGGAGCGGGTCGTCCTCTACGCACCGACCTGGCGGGACGACCGCGAGCAGATGGTCGACTTCCTCGACCTGGAGGAGTTGGCCAAGGATGCCGGGGCCATCGTCCTCGTGCGCGGACACTCGCGAACGCTCCTGCCGGGTGCCGATGCGAGCGGCGCCCGTGTGATCGACGTCACGGGGTACCCCGACATCTCGGAGCTCCTGCTCGCAGCGGACGCGCTCATCACGGACTATTCGTCCGTCATGTTTGACTTCACCGCCACGGGCAAGCCGGTCTACTTCTTCGTCCCCGACCTCGAGCACTACCGTGGCCGACTGCGAGGGTTCTACTTCGATCTGTCCGAACGCGCCCCCGGTCCTCTCACCTCGACCCAGGAGGAGCTCACGGCGGCACTCATCGACCCCTCGGCGTCGGAGAGGTTCGCATCTCGGTACGCGTCGTGGGCGGCCAGGTTCAACGCTCGCGACGACGGTCGCGCCGCCGAACGGGTCGTCGCCCGCCTGCTCGATCAGGGCATGATCGCGCGAGGCTGACCCTCCGACGATCAGGGGAGCGGCGTGTTCCGATCGAGACGAGACGTGTCGATTGTGTCCTTCGCCCCCCGCACCACGCCCACGAGGAACCCGGCCCCCCAGGCCAGGTGCATCGTCGGCAGGACGAGCACGAGCCAGCAACGCTCCCGGAGCGCTCGTCCCGCCACGACACTGAACGCGATGATGCCGAGGACGTAGAGCGCGACGGGGAGGTGGATCACCGACAGGACCGCGGAAAACGCTCCGCCCACGACGCCGGCACCCTGCAGTGCGCCGAGCACGATGCTCGCGATGACGGCGACGACCAGCGCCGGCGGCGCGAAGAACCGCAGCGAGTTCGAGCGCCCGAACCGACGCACCAGCTCGCCGCGCCATGTCCCGGTCGCCAGGAACTGCCGTGCCAGCCGCACCCAGCTCTCCCGCGGCCAGTACGTCACGGCGAGGTCGGGGTCGAACCACACGCGATACCCGGCTCGGCGGATGCGGAGGTTCAGTTCCCAGTCCTCACCCCGGCGGATCGTCTCGTCGAACAGTCCGACCTCCTGGAGCACCTCGCGGCGCATCACGCCGAGGTAGGCCGACTCCGCAGGACCCTCCGGCGCTCCGACGTGGTACGCGCCGCCGCCGAGGCCGATCGGGGAGTTGTACGCGATCGCCACGGCCCTCTGGAACGGTGTGCGCCCGTCCGCGCGCATGACGCCGCCGACGTTCGCGGCTCGAGACCTCTCCAGCGTGGCGAGCGCGCGTCGGGTGTATCCCGGTGCGAGTTCGGAGTGTGCGTCCACCCGCACGATCGTGGGGTGCCGCGCAGCGCGGATGGCAAGGTTCAGGGCGACCGGGATGTCGGCCCGCGGGTTGTCGACGAGCCGGATGCGGTCATCCCGTTCGGCGAGCCGCCGGGCGAGCTCCGTCGTCCCGTCGGTCGACGGCCCCAGTGCGAGGATCAGCTCCGCGGGCCCGTCCACGTCCTGCAGCAGGACGGTCTGGACGGCGCGCTCGAGATAGTCGCGCTCGTTGAGGACGGGCATCACGAACGTGACGCCCGACCCGGGCGCCGGGACCGGCGCGTCGAGCGTCACGGAAGACCCGGGGATCGCGTGGCCGAGCCGTTCGAGGCGGAGGTGCGGGGGATGAGGCTGTCGAACTGGGCGAGCACTTCGGAGGTGTACGCCGCCACGTCGAGGGATGCCGGTGGCACCCGCCCCGCGAGGAAGTCCGCCATGCCGGCGGCCAGGGCGGAATCGTCCCGGTCGACGATGTGCATGTCGTCACCCGGGAGGGCGCCGCGGGCGGAGCCGAACGCGGTCGAGACGATCGGCAGACCCAGCTGCGCGGCCTCGATGAGGACCATGGGCTGCCCCTCGTAGTCGCTCGAGAGGACGAAGCAGTCGCAGCGTCGCATGATGGATGCAGGGTCGCGCAGGGGTCCCGTGAGGATGACACGGCCGGTCAGGCCCGCGTCGCGGACCTGCTGCTCCAGGTCGGCGCGCAGAGGCCCACCGCCGACGATGAGCAGCTGGAGCTCGGGTTCGGTCGCCGACAGCATCCCGAAGGCGCGGATCAGGCGGGCATGGTTCTTCTCGGTGGAGAGTCGTCCGACGGTTACGAACCGGCGGACACCCGGCACCGCGAGGGCGGCGTCGAGCGTCTCGCCGAGCGCAGCATCCTCCTCCGGAGCTTCGCCCTCCTCGTCTCGTTCGTCGAGTTCGGCGGTCGACACGAGGTCGGGGAGGTTGCGCAGAGTCACGAACCGGTCGCCCGGCGCGTACTCCGCGAGCTCGGCGCGGTTGAGGTCGGTGAGAGCGGGGGAGACGGAGACGAGCTGATCGTAGGCGCGATACATGGCGAACACGCGACCGAGCGATCTGCGGAAGGGCTGCCGGCCGTTCACGGTCCGGTCGCGATCGGCGACCATCTCGTTGTGCAACCAGATGGCCCGCACCGCGCGCGGGGAGTGCAGCATCAGATGCGCCCAGAAGGGGCTGTACCCGCTGAAGTCGGCCACCCAGTCGAATTTGGCCGATCCGAAGATGCGCGTCCACTCGTCCCGCCAGAGCGTTCGGTGTCCGAGCCTCCGGTGGGCACGCAGCGGGTCGGTGCTGACATCGGCGACACGACGCATGAGCTGTCGCGCCTTCAGGCCGTTCATCCCGCCGAGCCGGAAGACCTGCCGGATGCTCGGATCGAGTCGCGACTGATTGTGTTTCGTCGTCGCCCCACGCGGGAACGCCATCAGCGCCGTCACGTCGTACCGCTCGGGGTCGAGCGAGTTGAGGAGGTTCACGGCTGCGGTCGTGATCCCGTTCAGGCGCATGCCGCCGAGGTAGAAGAGCAAGCGCGGGCGTTCGTCGCGTCGCACAGGGCGGACGCGGCGGTCGGCCGTCTGTCCGCGGAAGACGATGTCGATGACCCGGGAGGTGGCTGCGCCGTCCTCGTAGGGCACGAATCGGCGCGCCCACTCCGCATAGCGCGGGTGCGCATCGGCGCCCGGTGCCAGGAGGCTCGCGAGCTCGCGTCCGAGCCCCTCGGCGACGGTGTGCACGGGGCCGGGAAGCTCGTCGAGCGGCATGTAGGTGCCCCGCTCGGCGCCGTACTCATCGCCGTCGGGGACGAGGAACCCGATCGGCCGACCCGTCGCGAGGTAGTCGAAGAAGATCGACGAGTAGTCGGTGACGAGTGCGTCGGCGAGGCCCAGGAGCACGTTCGTCGGGGTCGTGTTCGGCACCAGCAGCCGCCGGAGGGCGGGGATGCGGCTCGCCGCGCGGTGCACCACCTGATGCGTCTTCAGAAGCACGATCGCCTCGTCGCCGAGTTCGCGCTGCAGGCCGGCTGCCTGGTCTGCCAGATGGGCGAGGTCGGCGTCCGGTGCCTGGAAGGAGCTGCCGCGCCACGTGGGAGCGAAGAGCACGATGCGCTTGCCCGTCAGGTCCACGCCGAGAGCCGTTCCGAGGTCGGCGGTGCGCCGGAGGCGATCGGCATCGCTCATCCGCTGCCGATCGATCCGGGGGTACCCCTCCTCGATGATCGCGCCCCGGTACACGTTGCGCAGCTGGTAGGCGTCCTCGTACATCGTCTCGGCCATGAACGGATTGGCAGCGAGGAGGTAGTCGGCGTTCAGCAGATTGCGGAGGGTGTTGGCCGACTCCCTCGCACCACCGGGCATGTCGAAACCCATGAGCTTCAGCGGCGTGCCGTGCCAGGTGTTCAGGTACACCTGCCCGACCCGCTTGCTGAACGCCGGCGGGAAGGTCGCATTGTTGACGAGGTAACCCGCTGTCGACACCGCGCGCCAGTAGGCGCCGCTGCCGCGGGTCACGATGACGACGCGTCGGTCCGCCGCGAACTCCGCGCGCATCGCGGCGGCGGCATTCGCGTCAGTGATCGCCCAGACGTGAGTGAGGTCGGCGAAGTCGGGGTCGGCGAGGAGGGATCGGAAGATCGCCTCGGGGTTGCAGAGGGCACCGTTGCCGGCGAAGGACTCGTACAGGACGGTGCGGTGCTGGATGGGTCGCGAGCGCGCCCAGGCGATCAGCTCAGAGGTCGGGACCCGCTTGGCGCGGGTGAGCAGGGATCGGATGGCGCGGGTGACGGCGGGCGGAAGGGGCGAACGCATGAGGGGTGCTGTGCTCTCGTCGACGGCAGATCAGGGCGCGACTTCTCCGGCCCGGCGACGCGCTCGCGCCGCAACTGCTCGGTGAACGCGTCGCGCCGCCTTGTGCATTCTAGCTTCGACCGCCTCGTAGAACCCCCAGGCCACGAGCAGGCTGAGCGGAACACCGAGCGCGCCGACCAGTGCCCAGGCCTCCGAGCCGAGGGCGAAGGCCAGTGTCGCCAGCACAGGCACGTGCACGAGGTACAGGCTGAAGGAGATCCTGCCGAGCCACTGGATCGGGCGTGTCTCGAACAGTCGGATCGCCGGCCGCCATGCGAGGGCGACGAGGACGATGCCGGCGGCGCCCGGGGCGGCGAAGGCCCAGAGGAGGTGGTTGAGGTCGGTGCCGCTGGGGAAGATCGGACGGGCGAGCCAGCTGCCGATCAGCATGAACACGCTCACCAGGGTGAACAGCGGCATGAACCAGCGCGGGCGCGGGCGCTCCACCCAAGCGAGCAGGTCGGGCATGCGCGCAGCCATGATCGTGCCGATCACGAAGACCGGGAAATACAGCAGCTCGCTCTGCTCGAACAGGCGTCCCGCCACGCTCAAGGCGCAACAGACGATGACCGCAGTGAGCGCGTGACGACGCACGAGCAGCGCCAGTGCCGTCGCGAGCGGCAGGACGATGGAGTACAGCAACTCCCAGTGGAGCGACCACAGCGGGTTGTTGAGGGGGTATTGGCGCGGCACGAGGGACGCCTGCGCGAAGAACGACCCCACCGACACGCTGTCGGCATGCGTCTCCGCCATCCAGGAGCCCTCCGGCATGGTGGAGCGGTCGCGCGGCACCAGCAGGATGAGGATCGCACTGAGCGCAAGCGAGGCGATCACGGGACCGTACAGGCGGACGACCCGCGCCGACAGGAAACCCATCCACGAGAAGTTCTCGCGGAACACCGGCAGGACGACCACGAGACCGGACAGGACGAAGAAGACGAGGACCGCCTCATTGCCCGCCGTGAGGAGCTTGACGGGGGACTGGGAGATGACGGCCCAACTGACCGTCCCCTCGAGGAGCGGCTCGGCGATCAGCAGCCAGTGATGCAGGAGGACGACGAGCGCAGCGACCCCGCGAAGCCCGTCCAGGCTCTGGATCCGGCCGGACGGCTGCTGCGAGGGAGTCGTGACCACTCCACAACGCTAGTCAGTGTTCGCGGGGCATCCACACCACTTGCGCGCCCCGGGCAGGGTGTGCAGACCCCGTCCGGCTCAGACGCCGACGCCGACCGCGGCCAGGATCGCGGTCACCGACGAGACAACCGCGAGAAGGAGTGCGACGCCGATGAGGACCGCGTGCACGATCAGGAATCGCGTCGGGCGGCCCTGTGGATCGCGGGCCCGGGCGTCGCGCGCAACGCGACGGAAGAAGGTCGGCCAGACCAGGAGGTTGAAGAGGGCGTTGAGGATCAGGAGCGTGATGAGGAGCACGAGCACGCGGCCACGCTACCCGTCGAGCTCGCGTCGGGCGCCCCGCAGCTTGCGCCGCGGCCGCGACGATCCGTGCGTTTCGACCGTCCCCAACTCCGCGGGGAAGTCCACGGGCGCCGGTCCGAAAGCACGCCGCGCACCGACGATCACACGCCGACCCAGCAGGTGATTGCCGCCGCCGCCGATGACCGCTCCGATGCCGAAGGGGAGCGCACGGCCCAGAATCGATGCGCCGCCCTGGGCAGCGAATCGGCGCAGGAAAGCTCCCTTCAGGCGGTCGATGAGCGGTCCGACCGCCGCGCGAGGCAAGGAGGTGGTGATCATCTGGCCCCAGTAGGCGTCGCGGGTCGGCCCCGTGCCGCTCACCTGCCGCGCGAACTGACTCACCAGGTCGACGCCCTCGCGCCCCACCATCAACGTGAGGACGAGTGCGCGCGCACGGTCGGGGTCGTTGACGCGGATGCCGTGTACTTCGGCCAGCGACTGGGCGAAGAGGGCCGTCGCCTCGAGGAAGCCGACCGTCTCAGCTCCGCTGAGCGCGAGGGTCACACCCGTGCCGATACCCGGAACGACGGCGGTAGCCCCGACGGCTGCCCCACCGGTGGTCACGGCTGCGAGGTAGCGACGCTCGAGGACACGGCTGATTTCCGCTGGGGTCGCCTCCGGGTGCCGTGCTCGAATCGTCCGCAGATGCGCGAGGACCGCCGGCCGCTGGACGGTGAGTACTCGATCCAGCATCCGGATGAGCCACGGGTGCTCGGCAGAGCCCTCTGGGGGAAGGCCTCCCGCCCAGGGCGCGTCGGCGGGCAGCGAATGGATGCGAGGCACATCGCCCATGGTGGATCTCGCGACGCGGCCCGCGTCGCCCGCTGTCTCAGACGTAGAGGTTCGCCCGGTCGAGGTCCTCTGCGAAGTCGACTTCGACCGCGTAGAGGTCGGAGATGTCGAGCGGCTGCAGCTTCAGACCGTTCTCTGCGATCGCGAGCTCGAGGCCTCGCTCGAAATAGTCCTGGTTGTCGACCTGCGTCAGCTGGGCGATGAGCGCCGGCTTGTCGGCGCGGGAGATGTAGTTGATCCCCACCGCTTCGCCGAGGCCGCCGACCACCGTCTTTGAGAGCTCGGCGATGTCGCCGTTCGCGTCGACGGTGTACTTGACCTCCTCGTCGCTGACCTTCGAGGTGTTGACGGTGACGAACGACTGCTCCGCTTCGATGAGCGCGAGAGCGCGCCCGAGGACGCGAGGGTCGAAGACGACGTCACCGTTCATCCAGAGGACGCCCGACTTCCCGGTGGCCTTAAGGGCGCGGAGGAGGCTCTTCGACGTGTTGGTCTGGTCGTAGCGGTCGTTGTACACGTAGTCGACGTCGGGGAAGGCCTCGACGATGGTCTCAGCGCGGTAGCCGACGACCGTGGTGATGCGAGCCTTCGGCCCGAATGCCGCGTGGATGTTGTCATGCTGCTGACCCATGATGCTGCGACCGTCGCTCAGCGCGGTCAGCGGCTTGGGCAGGCTGCGGCCGAGCCGCGAGCCCATACCGGCTGCGAGGATGACGATCTTGGTCACGTGGTGCTCCTGACGATGTGGTCACTGTCCGTACATCGGAAAGACACATCTTCGTGCCGTCTGAGATGTTATCGGTGTCACCTGAAAAGGGCCCGTATCCTGGCCCGACGTTGTGCATTCGTGATAGTGCGGCGCCGGGCGACGGATGCCGGAAGTCCGGGATCGTGGCTTGCTAGGTTTGAGGAGTGACGCCTCCCAAGACACGACCGCCCCGCAAGAAGGCTCCCGTGTCCGGCGCCGCGGCCGCGGTCCCGCCGCCGCCCCCTCTTCCCACCGACGCGGAGACGTCGTCGCTTCCGCCCAAGCCCGAGATCCCCGCCGCCGTCGCGGCCGCGCGCATCGAGGAGGGCCTCCCCGTCACAGGACCCGCGGGGGCCGATGCGGTGAACGCCGAGGCGCCCGAGGTCCTGCCCGCGGACGATGCCGCCGGCGAGTCGGACCTCGGTGAAGCCGATGCTGCCGCGGACCTCGAGCCGGACACGGACGGCGTGCAGCCTGACCCGGAGCCTGACCCGGAGCCGGAGCCGGAGCCGGAGCCGGAGCCGGAGCCTGAGCCGGAGCCGGAGCCGGAGCCGGAGCCGGAGCCTGAGCCTGAGCCTGAGCCTGAGCCTGAGCCGGAGCCGGAGCCGGAGCCGGAGCCGGAGCCTGAGCCTGAGCCTGAGCCTGAGCCTGAGCCTGAGCCTGAGCCTGAGCCTGAGCCTGAGCCTGAGCCTGAGCCTGAGCCTGAGCCTGAGCCGGAGCCGGAGCCGGAGCCCGAGCCCGAGCCCGCCACGATCGTCGAGCGCGACGAGGATGCGGACGTTGCGACGGACGCCGCTGAGGAACCGGCGACGGCCGTCCTTGCGATCGATGAGATCGAGGCATCCGACGGCGCGCCGGCGCCGGCGCTTCTCCTCTCGAAAGTGTCGAAGTCGTTCGGCCGGACGAGAGCGGTCGACGCGGTGGATCTCGAGATCCCGGCGGGCACGTTCTACGGACTCGTGGGCCCCAACGGCGCCGGAAAGACGACGACTCTGTCGATGATCGCGGGTCTGTTGCGGCCCGACGCCGGGACGATCGTCGTCGGCGGCGTGGACCTGCAGCGCGACCCCCGAGCGGCGAAGTCGCTCATGGGCGTCCTGCCCGATCGCCTCCGCACATTCGACCGCCTGACGGGCCGGCAGCTGCTCCACTACTACGGCGTCCTGCGCGGTCTGCGTCCTGCCGTGGTCGCCGAACGCACCGAGGATCTCGCGCGCGCCTTCGATCTCACCGCGGCACTCGTCCGACCGGTCTCCGACTACTCCGCGGGAATGACGAAGAAGATCATGCTCGCCGGGGCGATGATCCACGCTCCTCGGCTCCTCGTGCTGGACGAGCCGTTCGAGGCCGTCGATCCGGTCTCCAGCGAGGTCATCCTCGACATCCTGACGGCGTACGTCTCGCGAGGCGGCACCGTCGTCCTGTCGAGCCACGGGATGGAACTGGTCGAGCGCGTCTGCGACGGCGTCGCCGTCATCGTGGCCGGTCAGGTGCTCGCTCAGGGTTCGGTGGACGAGGTGCGTGGCGACCACACCCTCGCGGAGCGGTTCGTCCAACTGTCCGGCGGCCTCAGCGACGTGGAGGGGTTGGAGTGGTTGCACACGTACTCCGACTGAGACTCGCGCTCCTTGCGGGCTCACTGAACGCGCGCCCGATGGTGCTCCTCCGTCGCCTCGCGGCTTTCGGGGTCTTGGCGATCGCGGTGGCGGCCGTGTGCGTCGCCCTCGTCCGCCTCGATCGTGTCCCGGATGCCGATGCCGCGACCCTTATCGTCGTCGGGGGCTCCCTTCTGGTCGGCGGCTTCTTGCTCCTTCCACTCTTCACGGGCGCCGACGACCCGCTGGACCCGCGCCGATTCGTCGTGACGGGAGCGGACCCTCGTACGGTCGCGTGGTCTGTGGTGGCGGCATCCCCGCTCGGACTCCCCGGACTCGTCGTGATCGCCGTGGCCGTCGCCATGGTCGTGGCCTGGACCGGTCACGGGGCATCGCCCGCCCTGGCGGTCGTCGCCGCGCTTCTGCTCGTCGTGACCACCCTGCTGGCGGCGCGGTGCGCGATGGCCGTCTCCGCCCTCGCCCTGCGTGACAGGCGGTCTCCGCAGCTCACGGGTCTGCTGGTCACGGCAGCGGCGATCGTCGTGATCCCGATGGCGGTCTTCGCGTTCTCGCTCGAATGGTCCGGCGGGCTGCCCACCCCGCTTTCCGGGGCGGCCGAGGTCCTGGCCGTCACGCCGCTCGGAGCCGCCGTCGCCATCCCGCTGCGCACCGGAGGCGCTCTCGTCGTCTCGGTCCTCGTCGCAGTCCTGACGATCGCGGCGCTCGCGGCGGTCTGGCGGGTGCTCGTCGCGACCATGATGAGCGCGACCGAGCGCGAAGTGTCCGTGCGCGAACGCCGAGGCCTCGGATGGTTCGCGGTCATGCCCGGAACTCCCGGCGGCGCGATCGCCGCCCGCAGCATCGTCTACTGGTCGAGCGATCCGCGACACCTCGCGAACGTCGTCGTCGTGCCGATCGCCTCGCTCCTGATCGTGCTCCCTCTTCTGGTCGTGGGAGTGCCGCTTTCGACGGTGGCGCTCATCCCGCCGCCGATCCTCGCGCTGTTCCTCGGCTGGCTCGTCCACAACGACGTGGCCTACGACTCGACCGGCGTCTGGCTGCACATCTCCGCCGGCGTCCGTGGTGTCGCCGATCGGATGGGGCGACTCGTGCCGGTGCTCCTGCTCGGCGTGCCGTTGTTGGCGCTCGCGATCACCGGCGCGGTCTGGTTGCACGGACGGTGGGCGATCCTCCCGGCCCTCGTCGGGGTGTGCGTCTCGTTGTTCGCGACCGGGTTGGGGCTCAGCTCCATCGCATCGGTGGCGGCACCCTACGCGGTGTCCCGTCCGGGCGAGGGTCCGTTCGAGCAGCCGCAGCGGACGGGAGGTTCCGCCGCGCAAGCCGTGGTTCTGTTCGGATCGATCGTCCTCTCGGCGCCAGCACTCTGGTCGGGGTGGCTGGGCCTGGGCGGAGACGAACGGGCAGCATGGACGTCGTTCTGGACCGGAATCGGCGTCGGCGCCGTCGTGTTGACGGCGGGGATCGTGATCGGCGGGATGGTGTTCGAGCACCGCACGAGCCGAATCATGGAGTTCGCAGAAACCCTCTGACGCCCGACCGTGCCCGCCCGACCGGCAGTACACTCGGGGGAATGAGCACGCCGATCGACAGCCCGGATCAGGGCGGCCTCGCCACACTCGACCGCGAACTCGAGGAGCTCATCCGCGAGGAGTCCATCGAGCCGGGCGACCATGAGCGGTTCTCGCACTACGTCAAGAAGGACAAGATCCTCGAATCGGCCATCACGGGCAAGCCCGTGCGCGCGCTGTGCGGCAAGAAGTGGACGCCCGGTCGCGATCCCGAGAAGTTCCCGGTCTGCCCCACGTGCAAGGAGATCTACGCCTCGCTGACCTCGTAGACCGTGGGCAGCGCCGGGTCGGCGCGACTGAGGGCGAGGGCCCTCACCGGGAGTTCTTCCCGCACGCGCAGGTGATGATCGCGCGCGGCGGTGACGCCGACGGGTCCGAGGTGGGCGGCATCCGCGGTTCCGCCCTCGACGAGGACGACCTGCAACGGTCGGGCATCGGGGTGCGCAGCGGGCGTGTCGACCTCATCGAAACCAGCGGCGACGGCGATCAGCTCGCTCGTCGCGACCCCGTCGACCCGGGTGCGGAACGCTGCCTTGCGCCCGCCCACGGAGGCTTTCGAGGTGGAGGCCTTCGCGACCGAGACCCACCCGCCGTCTTGACCCTGGCGGGCGACGAGCTTGTAGACCATGCCCGCCGTAGGCGTGCCCGAACCGGTGACGACGGACGTCCCGACACCGTATGCGTCGACGGGGGATGCTGCGAGTGCGGCGATCGCGAACTCGTCGAGATCGCTCGTCACGGTGATCCGGGTCGAGGTGGCACCGAGCTCGTCGAGCTGTTCGCGCACCGATGCGGCGACGGTGGGGAGGTCGCCAGAGTCCAGGCGCACGCCGCCGAGGCCGGTGCCCGCCACACGGATCGCGGTGTCGACGCCCTGGCGGATGTCGTACGTGTCGACGAGCAGTGTCGTGTCGGTGCCGAGCGCCTCGATCTGACTGCGGAACGCGTCCTCCTCGGTGTCATGGAGGAGCGTCCAGGCGTGGGCGGCTGTCCCCATGGTCGGGATGCCCCAGGTGCGCCCGGCCTCCAGGTTGCTCGTGGCTGAGAAGCCGGCGATGTACGAGGCGCGTGCAGCGGCGACGGCGGATCGCTCGGCGGCGCGTCGCGAGCCCATCTCGGCCAGAGGACGGTCGCCCGCGGCGATGCTCATACGCGCGGCGGCGGTCGCGACCGCAGAATCGTGGTTCAGGATGCTGAGGGCGAGGGTCTCGAGGATGACCGCCTCGGCGAACGACCCCTCCACCGTGAGCAGGGGCGATCCCGGGAAGTAGAGCTCGCCCTCGCGGTACCCGCGGATCGTTCCGCTGAAGCGGTAGTCCTCGAGGTAGCGGACGGTCTCGACGCTCACGATGCGGTTGTCCCGCAGGAAGGCGAGCTCCGCCTCGTCGAAGCGGAAGTCGGCGAGTTCGGCGAGCAGTCGGCCCGTTCCCGCGACCACTCCGAACCGGCGCCCGCCCGGCAGCCGACGGCCGAAGAGCTCGAACACGCAGCGCCGGCTCGCGCTGCCGTCGCGGAGCGCGGCATCCAGCATGGTGAGCTCGTAGCGGTCGGTCAGCAGCGCCGTGGAGATGCCCATGCGGTCACTCTATCCGCGCGCGAACAGGCCGCCGCGCGAGACTAGGCTGGACGATCGTGACGGACGCACCGATCGGGATCTTCGACTCCGGAGTGGGCGGTCTCACCGTCGCCCGGGCGGTCTCGCAGCTGCTGCCGCGGGAGTCGGTGCTCTACATCGGCGACACCGCGCACTCGCCCTACGGGCCCAAGCCGATCGCCGACGTGCGGCGTTTCGGCCTCGAGGTGCTCGACGCCTTGGTCGCAGACGGCGTGAAGATGCTCGTGATCGCGTGCAACACCGCGTCGGCCGCGCTCTTGCGCGACGCACGGGAACGGTACGACGTTCCCGTGGTCGAAGTCATCGGCCCTGCGGTCCGCACCGCCGTCTCGACGACGCGCAACGGTCGGATCGGCGTCATCGGCACCGAGGGCACCATCGGCTCGGGCGTCTATCAGGACATGCTCGGGGTCGACGAACGCCTGAGCGTCTTCGCACAGGCGTGCCCGCGCTTCGTCGACTTCGTCGAGGCAGGCGTCACCGACACGCCCGATGTCCTGCGGGTCGCCGAGGAGTACCTCGCACCCCTGCGTCACGCCGGGGTGGACACCCTGGTGCTCGGCTGCACGCACTACCCGTTCCTCGAGGGCGCCATCAGCTATGTGATGGGTCCCGACGTGTCGCTCGTCTCGAGCGACACCGAGACCGCCAAGGACGTCTACCGTCAACTCGTCTCCCGCGACCTGCTGGCCGGTGCGGATGCCGAACCCACCCACGTGTACGAGGCGACAGGGGACTCCGCCGACGACTTCCTCCGCCTCGCCGACCGGCTGATGGGGCGCGGTGTCAGCACCGTGCGCCTCGTCCAGACCGGCGCCATCGACCTACCGAAGGAGACCTCATGACCGAGACCACCCGAGCCGACGGCCGCGCCGTCGATCAGCTGCGCCCCGTCACCATCGAACGCGGATGGAGTGCGCATGCGGAAGGGTCGGCGCTCGTCTCCTTCGGCGGAACGAAGGTGCTGTGCACGGCATCCTTCACCAACGGCGTCCCGCGGTGGCTCACGGGCAAGGGCAAGGGGTGGGTCACCGCCGAGTACGCGATGCTTCCCCGTGCGACGAACTCCCGCAACGACCGCGAGTCGATCAAGGGCAAGGTCGGCGGCCGCACGCACGAGATCTCCCGCCTGATCGGTCGCGCGCTGCGTGCGGTCGTCGACACAAAGGCGCTCGGTGAGAACACGATCGTCATCGACTGCGACGTCCTGCAGGCCGACGGCGGCACGCGCACCGCGGCGATCACGGGTGCGTACGTCGCCCTCGCCGACGCGATCGAGTGGGGTCGGGCGAAGGGTTTCGTCGGGAAGAACGCGAAGGCGTTGATCGATTCGGTGTCGGCGGTGTCGGTGGGGATCATCGACGGGGAACCCATGCTCGATCTCGCCTACGTCGAGGACGTCCGTGCCGAAACCGACATGAACGTCGTCGTGACCGGCCGCGGGCTGTTCGTCGAAGTGCAGGGGACGGCAGAGGGCGCGCCCTTCGACAAACGCGAGCTCGACGCGCTGCTCGACCTCGGGGTGAACGGATGCGGCGACCTGCGCGACATCCAGCTCGCCGTGCTCGCGGAGGAGCGTGCGTGAGCCGCATCGTCCTCGCGACCCACAACGCGCACAAGGTCGAGGAGTTCGGGGCGATCGTCGCCGCCACTCGACCTGATCTGGAGGTCGTCGGTTACGACGGTCCGGAGCCGGTCGAGGACGGTGTGACCTTCGCGCAGAACGCCTTGATCAAGGCGCGTGCGGCCGCCGCGCACACCGGGCTCCCGGCCATGGCGGACGACTCCGGTATCAGCGTCGACGTGCTCGGCGGCGCGCCCGGTGTCTTCTCGGCCTACTGGGCCGGGCATCGCAAGGACGACGTCGCGAACTATGAACTCCTCCTCGATCAGCTCGCCGACATCGCCGAACCCCACCGCACGGCGCAGTTCGTCTCGACGATCGCGCTCGTGGTTCCCGGCGGCGACGAGCACGTGGTCGAGGGTGTGTGGCCGGGTCGCCTGGCCACGGCGCCTGCGGGTGAGAACGGGTTCGGGTACGACCCCGTGTTCCTGCCCGACGACGCGGAGGGGCGGACGGCCGCGCAGCTGTCGGCCGCCGAGAAGAACGCGACGTCGCATCGTGCCCGTGCATTCGAGGCGCTCGTTCTTCTGCTCGCCGCGCTCTAAGGACGAGCCGCGGGCCGGCTGAGCCTGAGAATCGGACTCATTCCCGAGTTCGGTGAATCCGCCGAGGTGGGCACCGAGCCGCCCTACCCTCGAGGTATGCACGATCACGCGCCGAGCGGCATCCGGGGAGGACACCCCCGTCGCCTGCTCGCCGTATCGCTGTGCATCACCGCGACCGTCCTCGTCGTCCAGCTCGTCGGGGCGATCCTGACAGGGTCGCTCGCGCTCCTCGCCGACGCCGGACACATGTTCACCGACAGTTCGGGCCTCGTGATCGCGCTCATCGCGGCATCCGTCGCGGCGCGGCCCGCCGACGAACGCCAGACATACGGCTACCAGCGCGCCGAGGTGTTCGGAGCGCTCCTCAACGCCGTCATCCTCATCGTCCTCGGCGGATGGATCGCGGTCGAGGCGATGGGACGGCTGGTGAACCCGGCGGACGTCGAAGTGCAGGGTCTGCCCATGCTCGTCGTCGCTGTGATCGGACTCGTGGCCAACGGCGTCTCGTTGTACGTGTTGAGCGCCGCGCAGCGCACGAGCATCAACGTGCGCGGCGCCTACCTCGAGGTCCTCGGCGACCTCCTCGGTTCCGTGGTCGTCATCATCGCGGCGGGGGTCATCTGGCTCACAGGGTGGATGCCGGCGGATGCCGTGGCGTCCCTCCTGATCGCCGCGCTCATCGTCCCGCGGGCCGTCAGCCTGCTGCGCGAGGTGTTCGCCGTGCTGGGGGAGCGGGCGCCGGCGGGGACGAAGGTCGCGGACATCCGTGACCACATCCTCGGGACGGAGGGTGTGGTCGACGTCCACGACGTCCACGTCTGGCAGCTGACGCGCGGGGCGCCGGTGTTCACCGCCCACGTCGTCGTCGCCCCCGACCACTTCGCCGACGATCGAGCGGGCGCCCTGCTGTCCCGTCTGCAGTCCTGCCTGTCGCGGCACTTCGACGTCGAGCACTCGACCTTCCAGCTCGAGCCCGCCGGTCACGTCGAACACGACGCGCACGCCTGAACCGGAAGGACCGACACATGGTGGATCTGGCGACCCCGAACCTGCCCTCTCGAGACTTCGACGCCACCTCGACGTTCTACGGACGCCTGGGATTCGAGGCGTCGTACCGCGACGAGTGGTGGCTCATCCTCCGTCGCGACGGTGTGCAGCTCGAGTTCTTCCCTGCGCCCGACCTCGACCCGCTCTCGAGCTCGTTCATGTGCTGCCTCCGGGTCGACGATCTCGACGGATGGTACGGGCGATTCGCAGAGGCGGGTGTGCCAGAGGTGACGACCGGCTTCCCTCGGTCTCATCCGCCCCGGGTCGAGTCGTGGGGCGGGCGCGTGGCGTTCCTCGTCGACCCCGACGGAACGCAGCTCACCCTCGTCCAGAACCGCTGAGTCGGGTCACTCGCCCGTCCGGACGTCCTCCGGAGTCTTGTCGGGACGCAGTCCCCGCCATCGCGCGTGACGCAGCGTCCCGTTCGGCGTCGCCTCCGCGTACTCGACCTCGCCCACGAGCTCGGGGCGCACCCAGAGCGCATCGGATGCCTCGGCCCGGCCGACGTCGAGGAACGGATTCTCATCCGTCCGGAGCGGGGTGAGCGCGGCATCCAGCCTCGCGAGGGTCGCGTCGCCGAATCCGGAGCCGACCCGACCGACGTAGTGCAGGCCGCCCGGCGTCGGGATCCCCATCAGCAGCGACCCGATTCCGCCCGTCCGGCCGCCCTTGCCCGGACGGATGCCGCCGATCACCACCTCCTGCATGAGCGTCAGCTTGACCTTCAGCCACTGCTCGCTGCGCCGGCCCCGCAGGTACACGGACGAGGGGTCCTTGACGACGATCCCCTCCAGGTCCAGGGCGCGCGCCGTGGCGAGGGCCGCGTCGACGTCGTCCGTCACGGGAGGCAGGACGATCGGCTCCTCCAGACCGCTGGCGAGCCCCTCGAGAAGCTCGCGCCGCTGCGCGAGCGGCAGCGGGGCCGCATCCGTCCCGTCGATCTCGAGCAGATCGAAGAGCATGAACTGCACCGGGATCCGGCGAGCCTCGCGCTCGATCTCCGGCGCTTTCGTCAGGTGCATGCGGTGCTGCAGCAACGAGAAGCTCGGACGCCCGCGATGGTCGAGGGCGACGATCTCGCCATCGACCACGCAGGGGGTGGAACCGAAGCCTGGTGCGGACGTCAGCTCGGGGTAGCGATCCGTGATGTCGGCCCCGCTGCGCGCTCGTAACCTCAGGTGCCGGCCGTCCCAGACTCCGAGCGCGCGCACACCGTCCCATTTGAACTCGACCCATGCACCCCATCGCGCGGCGGCGACGCGGGCGAGCGGCGGGGTGGACGTCGTCGCGAGCATGGGCGCCGGGGCGGGCGTCCGAGGAGCGGATGCGGCGGGCGCGGCATCCGTCTTCATCCGGTGCAGCAGCCATTGAGACTTCTCGCCCTCGCCGCTCGTGCGGATGAGCGCCAGACGCGCGGTGCCGAGGGGGCCGTCGTCGCGCCCCGTGGCGGTGAAGATCACCTCGTCGTCGCGCCACTTCTCGAGAGCGAAAATGCCGGTGTCCCAGATCGACATCGATCCGGCACCGTACTCGCCGGCCGGGATCTCGCCGGCGAACTCCAGGTACTCCATGGGGTGCGGCTCTGTCATGACGGCGAGATGATTCGTCGAGAGGGAGTCCGGGATGCCGCGCGGCACCGCCCAGCTGACGAGTACGCCGTCGCGTTCGAGGCGGAGGTCGTAGTGCAGTCGACGAGCGTGGTGCTCCTGGATGACGAAGCGCGCGGTGCCGACCGATGGCGCGCCCGCGGGGGAGTCCGGCACGGGCTCGGGCGTCTTCGCCGCGGAGCGTTTCGCGATGTAGGACGTGAGTGGCCCCGCGTCGGTCGGCGCGAGCGGCGCGAACAGGTCGCCGCGGTCCGCAACGCGGTCGAGGACCTCGTCGAAGAGCAGGTGGCGCAGCTCGGGGTCGTCGAGCTCGTCCCAGCTGCGCGGCGCCGCGACGGTGGGGCGGTCGCGGCCGCGGAGCGAGTACGGCGCGATCGTCGTCTTCTTGCCGTTGTTCTGGCTCCAGTCGAGGAACACCTTTCCCGGCCGCGCGGCCTTGGACATCTGGCTGACGACGAGGTCGGGGTGGTCGGCTTCGAGCAGACGGGCGAGCTCCTTCGCGAAGGCGCTGATCTCGTCGCTCGTGCGCGAGCCGTCAAGCGGTGCATAGAGATGGATGCCCTTGCTCCCGCTCGTCACCGGCACGGGGTCCATCCCCAGATCGGTGAGGATCGATCGGGCCCAGCGGGCGACCTCCGCGCACTCGGCGAGCCCCGCGCCGGGCCCGGGATCCAGGTCGAGGACGAGGCGGTCGGGGTTCCGCCGCGCGCCGTCGCCGTCGAAGCGCCACTGCGGCACGTGCAGCTCGATCGAGGCAACCTGCGCGAGGTAGACGAGGGTGGGGACCCCGTCGACGAGCGGGTAATCCTTCGCACCCGTCGAATGCTCGATCGGGCGCCGACGCACCCATGACGGCGCACCCGCCTCGAGGTGTTTGGCGAAGAACGACCCTTGGGCGGTCCCGTCCGGCCAGCGGATGCGGGTGACCGGGCGACCGGCCAGGTGCGGCAGCATCGCCGGCGCGATCCGGGTGAGGTAGTCGAGGACCTCGCCCTTGGTCGTCCCCGTTCCGGGGTACATGACCTTGTCGAGATTCGTGAGCCGCAGACGCCGTCCGTCGACGACGACGTCCTGCGGTGCGGCTGACATGGGCCCAGAGTAGTGCGCAAGGTCTGTCGCAACCGGCTGTGACGGGTGTCTACTGGTGTGATGCGAGCGATCTGGAAAGGCGCCCTGACCTTCGGCTTGGTGAACGTCCCCGTGAAGGTGTACTCCGCGACGGAGGACCACGACGTGTCGTTGCATCAGGTGCACGCAGCCGATGGCGGTCGCATCCGTTATCAGCGCATCTGCGAGATCGACGGCGAGGTCGTCCCCTACGCCGACATCGACAAGGCGTACGACGACGGCGAGCGCACGGTCGTCCTGACCTCCGACGACTTCGCGGCGCTGCCGAGCGAACGGAGCCGCGAGATCGAGGTCGTCGAGTTCGTGCCCACTGAGCAGATCGACCTGCTCACCCTCGACAAGGCCTACTACCTCGAACCGGACTCGAAGAGCCCGAAGGCGTACGTTCTGCTCCGTCAGACGCTCGAGCAGACCGACCGCACCGCGATCGTCCGGTTCGCGTTGCGGCAGAAGACGCGCCTCGCCGCGCTGCGTGTGCGCGGCGATGTCCTCGTCCTGCAGACACTGCTGTGGGCGGACGAGGTGCGGGAGGCGTCGTTCCCGGTACTGGATGAGCCGGTGAAGATCTCGAGCAAGGAACTCGAGCTCTCGGCATCCCTCGTCGACAGCTTCTCGAGCGACTTCGACCCGGCGGAGTTCACCGACGAGTATCAGCAGGAGTTGCGCACCCTCATCGAGGCGAAGCTCGAGAAGGGCGACGCGTTCGACACGGCGGAGACCTTCGGTGAGAAGACCGATGCCGCCGGTGGCGAGGTCATCGACCTGATGGAGGCGTTGCGGGCGAGCGTCGAGAAGAGTCGCGCTGCCCGGGCCGACTCGGGTTCCGGGAAGAAGGACGTCGCCGCCGACGAGAAGCCGGCGGCGACGAAGAAGAAGCCCGCGAAGAAGAAGGCGTCCTGATCAGGAGCGGCCGGTCTCGCCGTCGGGACGCTCGTCGAACGCTTCGGGCTCGAGAACGAGCTGCTGGGCTTCGGCGCTGTCGGTGACGCCGTCGGAGCCGGCTGCCATCTCGCGCTTGACCTTGCGCTTCTCGGCGAAGTAATGCCAGACGATGAAGATGATCGTGCCGGCCACGGCGGCGAGAAGGATGACGTCGATGTACTCCGCGACGAACTCGCCGACGCCCGGGATGAGGCTCACGAGGTAGCCGATGACGGTGAGACCGAAGCCCCAGATCACCGCGCCGATGAGGTTGTACAGCGAATATTTGTGCCACGCCATCTTGCCGACGCCGGCGGCGACGGGAGCGAAGGTGCGCACGATCGGCACGAAGCGGGCAAGGATGACGGTCACGCCGCCGTAGCGCTCGAAGAACGCGTTGGTGCGTTCGACGTTGCTCCGACTGAAGAGCCCGGATTCCTTGCGTTCGAATACGGCCGGGCCGCCCTTGCGGCCGATCAGATAGCCGACCTCACCGCCGAGGAACGCCGCCAGGCCGATCAGCAGACCGACGACCCAGACGTTGATGCCGAAGACGCCGTTGGGCGCATGGGTGACGGGGTTGGAGAGGAGCCCGGCCATGATGAGCAGGGTGTCGCCGGGGAGCAGGAAGCCGACGAGGAGGCCCGTCTCGGCGAAGACGATGAAGCAGACCACCACGAGGGCCCACGGGCCGGCTGCGTTGATGATGGTCTCGGGGTCCAGCCACGGGAGCAGTGCGAAGGGGTGCACGGAGGTCCTTCGAGTCGCGACGGTGATCCCGCCGACGGATGGGCGCAAGGTGTGAGGCACGCCGGTGCCTCGTGCGGAAGGGGGGACTTGAACCCCCACGCCCGAAGGCACAGGAACCTAAATCCTGCGTGTCTGCCGATTTCACCACTCCCGCTGGTCCGTTCAGTCTAGGGCGCGCGGTGGGAGACACCTGAGAGGGGTATCCCGACTCCCGGCGGCGGATGAGGCGCCCCGGTGTGGATAACTCCCGCGCCGCGACGCGCGGGGTTGCGAGGATCCCTGGCCATGAGCATCGCGTCCTCCTCTTCGCTGACCCGCGGGCAGTCCGCGGTCGCCGAGCGGGTGCGCGAGCGGCTGCGCAGCGAGCAGGTCGATCCCTCCCGTGACCCGGATCGGGCGGCGTACATCGCCCGTACCGAAGTGCGCAGGCACAACGATTTCGCGCTGGCGCGTGGTGTCGACGTCATCGAGGACGAGGCGGCATCCGTCCGCGACATCCTGTCCACCGTCGCGGGGTACGGGCCGCTGCAGGCGCTGCTGGATGACCCCGAGGTCGAGGAGATCTGGATCAATGCTCCCGATAAGGTCTACATCGCCCGTGAGGGCCGCAGCGAGCGCGCACCGATCGTGCTGACCGACGCGGCGGTGCGTGACCTCGTCGAGCGGATGCTGCACGCGACGGGCCGCCGTGTCGACCTCAGCCAGCCGTTCGTCGACGCGTCGCTGCCCGATGGCTCTCGCCTGCACGTCGTCATCCCGGACATCACCCGTCGGCACTGGGCCGTGAACATCCGGAAGTTCCTCAGCCGATTCCGCACCCTCGACGACCTCGTGGCCGCAGGTTCGGTCCGGCCCGAGGCGGCGACGATCCTCCGCGCCGCGATGCGCGATGGAACGAGCGTGATCGTCTCCGGCGCGACCCACGCGGGGAAGACCACGCTCCTCGGCGCCCTGATCGCGGCCGCCCCCGCGCATCATCGCGTGGTCACCGTCGAGGAGACGTTCGAATTGAACGCGCACGCACCCGATCTGGTGGCGCTGCAGGGGCGTCAACCCAGCCTCGAGGGGACGGGCGAGGTCTCCCTCCGCCGTCTCGTGAAGGAAGCCCTGCGCATGCGCCCCGACCGACTGGTCGTGGGTGAGGTCCGCGGCGCCGAGGCCCTCGATCTCCTCCTCGCCCTCAACACCGGTGTGCCCGGCGCGGCGACCATCCATGCGAACTCCGCCAGGGACGCCCTCCGAAAGCTCGCCTCGTTGCCGCTTCTCGCCGGGCGCAACATCGATCGCGACTTCCTCCTCCCCGCCATCGCCGCCTCCGTCGGACTGGTTGTCCACTGCCGACGGGATGCCGACGGCCGGCGAGCCGTCGTGGAGGTCGCCGCACCGACGGGTCGCGTCGTCGACGGCGTCGTCGAGACCCGGTCGCTGTTCGGCGGTGACGGCGGATGACCACGCTCCTCGGCATCACCCTGGCAGCCGGGATCCTGCTCGCCCTGGCGCCCTGGCTCTGGCCGCCGCGTTCCGCCTCGCCCGCGCCCGAGCGGCGGGACGGCGCATCCGCCCGGCTGCTGCAGAGCGCGGGCTTCGGCCACGCCACGCCCGGGCACCTCGTGGCGACATCGTGCGCGTCGGGAGCATTGGCGGGAGCGGTCGTCTGGCTCGTCACAGCACTGCCCGCCTTCGCTGCGGTCGCCGCAGGCGCCGGATTCTTCGCGCCGGCCGCCTGGCTGCGCGGGCGCGCTCGGCGCCGGCAGAAGAGTCGTCGACAGCTGTGGCCGGACGTGTGCGATCTGCTGGTCGCCTCGGTGCGATCCGGGATGTCGCTGCCCGATGCGGTCTCCGCGCTCGGGGAGGCCGGTCCACCGCCGCTCCGGCCCGCCTTCATCGCATTCGCCTCGGACGTCTCGGCGTCGGGACACTTCGACTCGAGCGCGCTGCGCCTGAAGGCGCGGTTGGCGGATCCGGTTGCGGATCGCATCATCGAGGCCCTGCGCATGGCCCGCCAGGTCGGCGGTACCGAACTCACCGGTGTGCTCCGTGCCCTGTCCGCATCCGTCCGGGCCGAAGCGGCGCTCCGGGCTGAGATCGAAGCGCGTCAGTCGTGGATCCGCGGCGCCGCAGTGCTCGGCGTGGTCGCGCCGTGGGTCATCCTCGGACTGCTCGCCCTCCGCCCCGAGGGAGCGAGCGCCTACAGCAGCCCCGAGGGGGTGGCCGTGATTCTGCTGGGGGCCGCCGTGTCGGTCGTCGCCTTCCGGCTCATGCTCGGCATCGGTCGGCTTCCGGAGCCGCGGCGGTGGTTCGCGTGAGCGGCGTCACCGAGATGGCGCTCGCCATCGTGCTCGGCGGTGCGTTCGCCGCCGGGATCGCGCTCGTCGCCACACGCATACCTCGCCTGGCGGCCCCGACGCTGTCCCGACGTATCGCGCCCTATCTGCGGGACATCGCCGACCCTCGCGGCCTCACGCCCCTGGAGCCAGCCGGATCGAACTGGCGGATGCGACGCGACCGTCTGGTGGCCTCACTCGGGGGAGCGGCCCGACTGGATCAGCGGTTGCGTCAGGCGGGGTGGGCACAGGATGCCGCCGGGTTCCGCGCTCGTCAGCTCACCTGGATCGTCCTGGGGGCGCTCGCCGGCGGAGTCGCGCTCGTCGCGCTCGCCGTGGCAGGTCGGATGAGTCCCGGCGCCGTCGTCCTCCCTCCGATGGCCGCGATCGCCGCTGCCGCCGTGCTGGATCTGCGGCTGACGTCCGCGGGTCGGCGTCGCCGGGCGCGCGTCGAGGAGGAGCTACCGACGCTGCTCGAGTTCCTCTCGCTGTGCCTCGCCGCCGGCGAAGGGCTCCGTGATGCATTGCGGCGCGTCGGCGAGCTCGGGTCGGGGGAGTTGACCGTCGAGATTCGTCGTGCCGTCCTGGACAGCGGCACGGGCTCGAACCTGTCGGACGCACTCGTCGATCTCGGTCGACGACTCGACGTTCCCGCACTCTCGCGGGCGCTGGAACACCTCGTCGCGGCGATCGATCGCGGTGCGCCGCTGGCAGGCGTGTTGCAGGCGCAGGCCGGGGATGCGCGCGAGGACGCCAAACGCTCGCTCATCGAACGCGCCGGGAAGAAGGAGATCGCGATGCTCTTCCCGATCGTGTTCCTTCTGCTGCCGATGAGCGTCCTCTTCGCCGTCTTCCCGGGCATCGTCATGCTGCGCCTCGGGGTCGGCTGACTCACGACCGAAAGGAGAACACCATGATCCGTTCCACACTCTCTCGACTCCGCACGGCTTGGGGTGCCGTCGTGGCGGACGTCCGCGACGACGAGCGAGGCGATGTCCCCGGCTGGGTACTCATCACCCTGATGACCGCCGGACTCGTCGTCGTGATCTGGGCACTCGCCGGCCCGGCGCTTGCTCAGCTGTTCGAGCAGGCGATCGACCAGGTTTCCAGCTTCTGAGGCCGTCCACGTGCGGCGCCTGCTCTCTGACGAGCGCGGCTCGACTCCCGTCGAGTTCGTGCTGGTCGGTGTGCTGTTGACCGTGCTCACGCTCGGCGTCCTGCAGCTCGGACTCGCGGTGTACGTCCGCAACGTGGTCCACGACGCCGCCGTCGAGGGGGCGTACCACGCGGCGCTCGCGGACGTCGAGACCGCAGCGGGTGCACAGCGGGCCCGCGAGGTCGTGGAACGAGCAGTGGGAGCCGGGTTCGTCGAGAGCGCGACAGCCACGGAGTCGACCGCGCTGGGTTACGACACGGTCGCGGTGACCCTCACGACTCGGTTGCCACTGGTCGGACTTCTCGGTGTTCCGCACGGGTGGGAGGTGACGGTCCATGCCCCGGCCGAGGTTCTGGGGTGAGGCTCTCCGCGACGATGAGAGCGGATCGGCGGCTCTCGAGTTCATCGTCGGGGGCGTCGTTCTCCTGGTGCCCATCGTGTATCTCATCGTGACGCTCGGGATGATCCAGTCCCATGCCCTCGGGGTCGAGGCGGCGTCTCGGCATGTGGCACGCGCCGTGTCGTCGGCAGAGGGCGCCGAGGATGCCGATGCCCGCGCAGCCGCCGTGCTCGACTCGATCGTGCGGGAGTACGACCTCGATGCGGACACCCTCGACGTGGACGTCTCGTGCGTAGGCGACTCGACGGCCTGCCCGGCCGCCGGGGAGACCCTCAGGGTGACGGTCGCAGCATCCGTCCCTCTGCCTCTCGTGCCGCCGGTGCTGGGACTCCAGGATGCGACCCGCATCGGCGTGGAGTCGTCCTCGGTGCAAAAGGTGTCCCGCTATTGGAGGGACGGATGACGGCGCGCGACGAGGACGGCAGCGTCCTGCTGCTGACGATCGGCTACGCCCTCCTCGCGCTCGTCCTGGTCTTCGTCTGCGTCGACGCGACGAGTCTGTACCTCGCCCAGAAGCGCACGCAGGCGGCTGCGGATGCTGCCGCCCTGGCCGGTGCCGACGGGTTCACCTTCGAGGTGCGGGCGGGGGAGCCCCGAGCGGAGCTCACGGACGCCGGTGTTCGCGAGCAGGCCGAGGCCGTCGTCGAAGCCGACGGTGAGGTGATGCTGGTGTCGGCCGTCACACCCGACGGCGTCTCGGCGCGCGTGACGGTGTCGACGACGTGGCGTCCGCCGATCTCGTCCATCTTCGTCCCCGCCGGTGTCGCGCTCGACGCGACGGCCACGAGTCGGACCTGGCTCGACTGACGCGGGTTCAGGCGTCAACTTCCGTGGGCGCGCGTGAAGGGGAATCCCATCACGCGATCGTCAGCGGCTCACGTGCGGCAGGAACCGCGGCAGCCAGCGCACGAACGCCACGGCTCCCAGCAGGCCGATGAGCCCGACAGCGCCGGCGGCGAACGAGAGCGACGAGATCGCGGTGATGCCGGTCACGATCAGCGGGGTGGTGGCACCCCCGGCATCCGTCAACGTTCGCCACGATCCCAGGAACGGTGCAGGATCGTCCTTCGGTGCGAGGTCGGCACCGATGGTGAGCAGGATGCCGCTGGAGAGGCCGTTTCCGACGCCGAGGACCGCAGCGAACATCGCGAACCACATCTCGGCGGCGGAACCGTCGTGCGTGAGCGACAGGGCGAGGAACCCGCTGCCCATCAGGATCATCGCGGGCAGGGCCGCCCAGAGGCGCCCGAAGCGGTCCATGACCTGCCCACTGGCGTAGAAGAGGGCGAAGTCGATCGCGCCGGAGATGCCGACGACGAGGGCGATCGATTGGGCATCGAGGCCGATCGAGACGCCCCAGAGGGGCAGCACCACTTGTCGCGCGGAGCGCACGGCCGAAAGGCACGCGGCGGCGAGACCGACACGCGACAGGACGTGGCGGTGCCGCCACATCGTCCGGAAGACGCCGATCCGCTCGGACACGGGGATGGAGCCGGTGACCGGCTCACCCGAGTCCTCGACCTGGTGGGTCCGCACCGGTTCGGCGACGAACTGCTTCTCGGGGTCGGGGCCGAACGCGACGAGGGCGATGAGCGCGACGAGGCAGACGGCGAAGAACCAGATCGTCGCGCGTTCGTTCCCGAAGAGGCCGATGAGCGCTGCGGCGATGAACGGGCCGGTGAACATCCCGAAGCGGAACGTACCACCGAGCAGCGACAGGGCCCGCGCGCGGAAGAGAACCGGGACCCGCGTCGTCATGAAGGAGTGCCGCGCCAGGCCGAACGCCGCCGCGCAGAACCCGATGAGGAAGACGGCGCCCGCGAACACGGGCAGCGACGGCAGGAGCGCGGCCGTCAGCGACACGACCAGGGCGAGCGAGCCCGCGCCGATCATCGTCACCCGCTCGCCGACCCGGGCCACCGCCCACCCGGCGGGCAGATTGCCGATCAGTTGCCCGACGACCAGCATCGACGCGATGAGAGCGGAGAGGGCGACATCGGCCCCGAGGCCGCCCGCGATCACCGGGATGAGGGGGAGCACCGCTCCCTCGCCAACGGCGAAGAGCACCGTCGGCGCGTAGACCATGGGGCCGAATCGCCAGAGCACCTCCCGGGCGCTGGGGGAGTCGGGTCGGTCGGTCATCGGCATCCACGTTACTCTGGACTGTCATGCTTGAATTCGATCCGTCTGCGGACATCCAGGCCCTGCGTTCCACCTTCGGTGAGATCAAGGCGGTCGTCGATGTCGACGCACTCTCCGCCGAGATCGCCCGTCTGTCCGACGAGGCGGGCGCTCCCGACCTCTGGGACGACGTCGAGAAGGCGCAGAAGGTCACCAGCGCGCTCAGCCACCGGCAATCCGAGCTCAAGCGCATCACCGAGGTCGAGCAGCGACTCGACGACCTCGAGGTGCTCGTCGAACTCGCCCAGGAGATGGACGACGAGGATTCCGCCGAGGAGGCCCGACGGGAGATCACGGACCTCGAGAAGGTCATCAGCCAGCTCGAGGTGCAGACGCTTCTCGACGGCGAGTACGACGACCGCGGCGCCGTCGTCACGATCCGTTCGGGTGCCGGCGGCGACGACGCCACGGACTTCGCCGAGATGCTCATGCGCATGTACCTGCGCTGGGCGGAGCGCCACAAGTACTCCGTCAAGGTGATGGACACCTCCTACGCCGAGGGCGCGGGCATCAAGTCCGCCACCTTCGAGGTCGATGCCCCCTACGCCTACGGCACGCTCTCGGTCGAGGCGGGGACCCACCGCCTCGCGCGCATCAGTCCGTTCGGCTCCGCCGACAAGCGCCAGACGAGCTTCGCAGCCGTCGAGGTCATCCCCGTCATGGAGGAGGCGCAGGAGGTCGACATCCCCGAGGGCGACATCCGCGTCGACGTCTTCCGCTCGTCCGGTCCCGGTGGCCAGTCGGTCAACACGACCGACTCGGCCGTCCGACTGACGCACATCCCGACGGGCATCGTCGTGTCGATGCAGAACGAGAAGAGCCAGATCCAGAACCGCGCAGCCGCCATGCGCGTGCTGCAGACCCGCCTCATGCTCCTGCAGAAGGAGGAGGAGGCCGCGAAGAAGAAGGAACTGGCCGGAACGATCACCGCGAGCTGGGGCGACCAGATGCGCTCCTACTTCCTCTACGGCCAGCAGCTCGTCAAAGACCTGCGAACCGGTCACGAGGTCGGTAACCCCGCGGTGGTCTTCGACGGCGACCTCGACGGCTTCATCGCTGCCGGCATCCGTTGGCGTAAGCGCAAGGACGACGACTGAGTCGACCCGGAGTACTTTCTCCGAACTTTTTTCATCCACCTGCATCCACAGGCGGGACTGCGCAGGAATACCTCTGTGACAGCGCGAAACACCTCGCGCCGAATCAGAAGGAGTTCCCATGCGCAAGACACTCTCTGCGGGCGTCGCCCTCGGTGCCGCCGTGGCGTTCGCTGCATTCGTCCCCGCATCCGCCGCGACCTCGGACACCGCCGACCTCGCGGTCCTGCACGCGATCCCGGACACACCCGTCGACGTCTATGTCGACGGTGAGCTGACGATCGACGACTTCCAGCCCGGCGACCTTGGTGGTCCGCTCGAGCTGCCCGGCGGGACCTACTCGGTCGCGCTGACGGCTGCCGACGCGACCGACGACTCGGACCCGGTCCTCGGTCCCATCGACCTCACGCTCGAGGCCGGCATGAACTACACCGCGGTCGCGCACCTCGACGCCGAGGGCACCCCGACCGCCAACCTGTTCACCAACGACACCTCCGAGACGGCTGCCGGTGAGGGTCGGCTGACGGTCCGTCACGTCGCCGCCGCTCCCGCCGTCGACGTCCTCGCCGGCGGAGAGGCGGTCATCACCGGCCTGACCAACCCCAACGAGGAGTCGCTGGACCTGCCCGCCGGCACCGTGAGCGCGGCCGTCGCGCTCGAGGGCACTACCGACTCGGTCATCGGCCCGGCAGACGTCGAGATCCAGGAGGGCGTTCTGACGATCGCCTACGCCTGGGGTTCGGCCGAGGACGGCAACCTGGCACTGGCCACGCAGACCATCGAGGGTCTGCACTCCGGCCCTGACGGCGTGAACACCGGCTCCGCCGGTCTGGTCGCCGAGAACGGCACCAACGGATGGCTCTTCGCCGGCGGTGCGGCCCTCATCGCTGGTCTCGTCGCCGGCGGCGTGTACGTCGTCCGGACCTCGGCCGCGCGTCGCTGAGGTTCTGACATGCGCCGCCTGTCGATCATCGCCGTCGCCCTGACGGCCCTGACGCTGGCGGCCTGTGCACCGGTGTCGGAGGCAGGGTCGCCACCCGCCTCCGACACCGGCTCGGGCGCGACCGGGACGGTCTCCCCTCGACCTCCGGCTCCCACGCCGGGCGTCTCCGTCCCGGTCGCTCCGGCCACTCCGCAGGCCGTCGAACGCGCTCCGGCACCGGAGCGGCTCGCCATCTCGTCGCTGGACGTCGACATGCCCGTGCAGGCCGTCGGGGTCCAGGACACCGGGGAGATGGAGATCCCGGAACGTCCCTCTATCGCCGGGTGGTATCGGTTCGGCAAGGCTCCCGGCGATGCGGAGGGCACCACCGTCATCGCCGCTCACGTCGACGATCGGGAGTACGGGGTGGGTCCCCTCGCCAAGTTGCGCGAGGCGACGCCAGGTGACGAGATCGCGGTGACGGATGCCGACGGCACGGTCACGACCTATGTCACCGAATCCGTCACCTACATCCCCCGTGCGGAACTCCCCGTCCATGAGTTGTTCACCCGGGAGGGTCCACGGACCCTCGCCGTCATCACCTGCGGTGGTGATTTCGATCAGCAGACCCGCACCTACAGCGATAACGTGGTGCTCATTGCGAGGGCGCAGTCGTGACGATCACGGTGCCCCGGCTCGCTGCGCGGAAGGAGCACGCCGTCGACGACGACAGGCATCTCGCTGAGCGATTCGCCGCCGGTGACGAGACGGCGGTGAAAGCGATGTACGACCGCTGGTCGAGGATCGTCTACACGCTCGCCGTCCGTTCGCTCGGCGACACGACCGAGGCGGAGGACGTCACCCAGCGGACGTTCGTCTCGGCGTGGACGTCCCGCTCCTCGTACCGCGTCGAGGGCGCACCCCTGGGCGCCTGGCTCCTCACGATCGCCCGGCGTCGCATCGCGGACGCGCACGAGGCGCGCGCCCGTGCCGCCCGTCTCGAGGAGGCGCTGAGGGCCGTCGTCCCCGAGTCGGTGGCCGAGCACGATGTCTCGGATGCGCTGCTCGTGGCCGACGAGGTCGCTCAGCTGGAACCCGACGCCCGGGCCGTCCTCGCTCTCGCCTTCTACGAGGATCTGACCCACCAGCAGATCTCCGACAGACTGGGGATGCCGCTCGGCACCGTCAAGAGTCACATCCGACGAAGTCTCACCCGCCTGCGAACCCGATTGGAGGCGCACCATGTCACATCTTGACCCCGAGGTCGCCGCCCTCCTCGCCATGGGGGAGCAGGCCTCCGAGGACGAGCAGCGCCACCTCGACGACTGCGCGGAATGCGCGGCCGAGGTCGCCTCGTTCACCAGAGCGGTCGCGGCCGGACGGGCCACACGTATCGGCGCGGAGCTGCTGACGCCGCCGGACCGCGTCTGGGAGTCCATCCGATCCGAGCTCGATCTGCCGGACGGGCAGGCCGGTGAGGGGACGGACTCGGGACCTTCTGCCGCCTCGGCGGTCACCGCCGATGTCTCATCGGCCGCGGCGCGGCACGTCGCGCGCAGACGCCGCGTAAGTCGCCGTCCGGTCTTCTTCGTCACGGCCGGCGCGGCCGTCGCCGTCGTCGCCATCATCGCCGGCGTGTGGATGTCGGGCGGCATCGTGCCGCGCGCCGAGGTCATCTCGGAGGCGCGCCTCGACGGCTTCCCGACCTGGGCGGGCGCTCAGGGCGAAGCGATGCTGGAGCGCGTCGACGGGCACGACCGCGTCGTGGTCGACCTGACGGCATCCCTCCCCGACGACGGCTACCGCGAGGTCTGGCTGCTCACCTCGGACGCGAGCGACCTGATCAGTCTCGGGGTGCTGGACGGCGACACCGGCACGTTCGACATCCCCGACGACGTCGACCTGAGGCGCTTCACCGTCGTCGACATCTCGCAGGAGACCGTCGACGGCGACCCCGCCCACTCGGGCGACTCCATCGTGCGAGGAACCCTGGCAGCCCCCTGAGCGCGCGGGAGTGTCGCTGACGGATGCGGCGCCCCCGCCGCTTAGGCTCGACTGGCCATGATCCGGTTCGAAAAGGTCTCCAAGAAGTACCGCGGCACCAGCAAACCCGCCCTGAGCGACGTGGAGTTCGACGTCCAGCGCGGAGAGTTCGTGTTCCTCGTGGGCGCCTCGGGCTCGGGCAAGTCCTCGTGCCTGCGGCTCATCCTCCGCGAGGACACCGCCTCCGACGGCCGCGTCGTCGTCCTGGGTCGCGACGTGAGGGGCCTCAGCACACGGAAGGTCCCGTACTTCCGTCGGCACATCGGCTCGGTCTTCCAGGACTTCCGTCTTCTCCCCAACAAGACCGTGTTCCAGAACGTCGCGTTCTCGCTGCAGGTCATCGGGTCGAGCCGTGCCTTCATCCAGCAGTCCGTGCCCGAGGCTCTCGCGTTGGTTGGACTCGCGGGCAAGGAGAAGCGCCTGCCCCACGAGCTCTCCGGCGGTGAGCAGCAGCGCGTCGCGATCGCGCGGGCGATCGTCAACCGCCCGCAGATCCTCCTGGCGGACGAGCCGACCGGAAACCTGGATCCCGGCACCTCGATCGACATCATGCAGCTGCTCGCCCGGATCAACGCCGGCGGCACGACGGTGGTCATGGCCACCCACGAAGCCGGCTTCGTCGACCAGATGCAGCGGCGTGTCATCGAGCTCCGTGGCGGTGTGGTCGTGCGCGACGAGCGCCACGGCGGTTACGGCGACACCTCCGGGCTGCCCGTCCTCACGCCCGAGACCGTCAAGGGCGCAGCGGCGACGGCCGCACTGACCGCCGTCCTCGAGCTGCAGAAGCAGATCGCGCACGACACGGGCGCGGTGGAGCCCCTTCCGGAGCGCATCGAGCCGCCGGCACCCCAGCCCGAGACGGTCCTCCCCGCCGTCCCCGTCGTCGAGGACCCGCCGCCGGTCACCGAGGTGCAGACGGATGCCGGGGCCCGGCCCACGGCATCCGAGCCCGACACGGGAACCCGAGGCGTCCCGATCACACCCGCGGACATCGACCTCGATGAGATCGATGGGCTCGGGGCGGCGGACCGCCTCGGCCTCGGTCGTCGCGACGACGACGAAGTGGGGCCCACCGCATGAGAGCACGCCTGGTCCTCGGCGAGGCCCTGACGGGTCTGCGTCGCAACGCATCGATGGTGATCTCGGTCATCCTCGTCACCTTCGTCTCGTTGACCTTCGTCGGCGCCGCTCTGCTCATGCAGATGCAGATCGGCAAGATGCAGGGGTACTGGGCCGAGCGCGCCCAGGTGGCGGTCTTCATGTGCCGCGACGGGTCCACTCAGACGACCTGCAGCGACGGCCAAGCCACCGACGAGCAGCTCGCCGCCGTCAAGGAGACGCTCGAGAGCCCCGCGCTGGACGGCATCGTCCGAAGCGTGCGCTTCGAGACGCGTGAGGAGGCGTACCAGAACGTCCTCGACCTGATGGGCGAGGACTACGCGGACTTCATCACGCCGGAGCAGCTCAACGAGACCTATTGGGTGAACCTCGTCGACCCCACCCAGACGGACGTCATCGACGAGGCGTTCTCGGGCGTGCAGGGCGTGGAGGAGGTGACCGACCAGATGGAGTACCTGCAACCCCTGTTCTCGGCTCTCACCATCGCGACGTACTTCGCCGTGGGCATCGCCGGGCTCATGCTCGTCGCGGCGGTCCTCCTCATCGCCACCACCATCCGTCTCTCGGCCTACGCGAGACGCAAAGAACTCGGCATCATGCGTCTGGTCGGCGCATCCAACCGCTTCATCCAGACGCCGTTCATCCTGGAAGGCGTTTTCGCGGCGTTCATCGGCTCGGCGCTGGCCAGCGTCGCGATCTGGCTCGGTGTGCAGTACGGGGTGCACGGATACCTCATCGACGAGATCGACTTCGTCACGACGTGGATCGACGGACGGGACGCCCTGCTCGTCATTCCGGTGATCGTGGGGCTCGGCCTCGTCCTGGCGGCATTGTCGGCGAGCTTCGCCATCCGCCGCTGGCTGCGCACCTGAACGCGCGTCTCCGTTAGACTGGCAGGCCGGTCGCGCGCGGAGTGCGGCCTCGTCAAGGAGTCATCATGCCCAGGGAACGCGGGGAGAAGGTCATCGCGACCAACCGTCGCGCGCGCCACGAGTACGCCATCGAGAAGACCTACGAGGCCGGTCTCGTCCTGACCGGAACCGAGGTCAAGTCCCTCCGACAGGGGCGCGCGAACCTCAGCGACGGGTATGCCTTCATCGATGGCGGAGAGGCGTGGCTGGACGCGGTCCACATCCCCGAGTATTCGCAGGGTCACTGGACCAACCACGCCTCCAAGCGCACCCGCAAGCTGCTGCTCCACAAGGACGAGATCGTCAAGCTCTCGCACGCGGTGGCGGCCGGTGGATACACCCTGATCCCGCTCAAGCTCTACTTCTCGGACGGCCGGGCGAAGGTCGAGATCGCCGTCGCGAAGGGTATGCGCGAGTACGAGAAGCGGCAGACCATCCGCGAACGCGAGGACAAACGCGAAGCCGAACGGGCGATGCGCAGCCGCAACCGCCTGGGGGAGTGACCCTCAGGCAGGTCTCCGGCGGGTCCGAGGTTCGGGCGGAGGCGGGACGGCCTTCGCGGAGATGACGGTCGCACGACCGATGCGTTCGAGCCCCCGTTTGCCGTCGACGACGATCATGTCGGGCTGGACGGACACGAGCTCACCGAGCGCGTCCGTCGCCTGTCCGTCGGGCAGCAGGTAACGCACGACGACGCGGGTCCCGGGAGCGGGGAACGAGATCACCAGCGGCCCGGTGCGTAGTCCTTGAGGAACACGCCGAAGACGTCCTCGCCGGCCTCGCCGCGCACGATGGGGTCGTACACCCGAGCCGCTCCGTCGACCAGGTCCAGTGGAGCGTGGAAGCCCTCCTCGGCGAGTCGCACCTTCGTCGGGTGAGGACGCTCGTCGGTGATCCACCCGGTGTCGACGCTGGTCATGAGGATCCTGTCGCTCTCGAACATCTCCCGTGCGCTGGTCCGCGTGAGCATGTTGACGGCGGCCTTCGCCATGTTGGTGTGCGGATGCCCGGGGCCCTTGTACCCGCGTTCGAAGACGCCTTCCATCGCGCTGACGTTGACGATGTAGGTGCGCCGCGCGGGGCTGGCCGCCAGAGCGGGCCGCAGCTTCGACACCAGGAGGAAGGGTGCCGTGGTGTTGGCGAGCTGGACCTCGAGCATCTCGAGGGGATCCACCTCTTGGACCCGCTGGACCCACGAGTTCGTGTGGTCGAGGTCCGGGATCAGCCCGCCCGCGTCGATCGCGGTCCCGTCCGCGAGTCGGTCGAGCGAGGTCGATCCCGCCGCCATCGCCTCGCGGGTGAGGGCATCCGCGCGGTCCGCCGCAGCGGCGAGGATCGGATGCGCGCTGACCGATCGTTCCAGCGCCTCGGGATGACGGTCGTTGGTGTGTCCGAAGGTGACGAGCTCGGGGAGCACGCCGTCGGGGAGGGGCGCCAGCTCGGCCTCGACCAGCGGCTGATAGGCCCCGGGGGAGCGCCGCACCGTCTGCGTGGCGTTGTTGATCAGGATGTCGAGGGGTCCCGCCGCAGCGACGTCATCGGCGAGGGCGATCACCTGGGCGGGGTCGCGCAGGTCGATGCCGACGATCTTGAGGCGGTCGATCCACTCCGCGGAGTCCGGGAGCGCGCGGAACCTGCGAACGGCGTCCCGCGGGAACCGGGTGGTGATGGTCGTATGCGCACCGTCGCGCAGCAACCGCAGGGCGATGTACATGCCGATCTTCGCGCGACCGCCCGTGAGCAGCGCACGCCGGCCGGAGAGGTCGGTACGGGCATCCCGCTTCTCATGGCTCAGGGCCGCGCACTCCGGGCACAGCTGGTGATAGAACGCGTCGACGACCGTGTAGGGCTGCTTGCAGATGTAGCAGCCGCGAGCCTTCTGGAGGACGCCCGCGATGGGGGCTGCGGTACGGGCGGCGATCGGGATGCCGCGCGTCTCGTCGTCGATGCGGTCGGGCGCGCCGGTCGCCGTGGCGTGGACCACGGCGCGGTCGGCCGTCGCGACGGCCTCGCGGATCTCGCGCCGGCGTTCCTTCTTCGCCGCCTTGAACATCGCGGCGCTCGCCTGGCGGACGGCGATGAAATCGGGGTGCGTGCGCGGGAGCGAAGGCAGGGCGGCCAGCACGCGGAGAGTGGTGGCGAGATCGGTGGGATCGATCGCCGTGTCGGAGGTGAGGGGGTCGGGAAGCACACGAGATTGTACGTCGAGTCGGGTGGGGGCCTGTTAGCGTTCTCGCGTGACCGCCCCCGACCTCGCCTCCTCTCCCACTATCCGGGTCTCGGCCGCCGTCATCCGCGACACCTCGGGTCGGCTTCTGCTGGTCCGGAAAACGGGTACCACGGCGTTCATGCAACCCGGCGGCAAACCGGAGTCGGGGGAGAACCCGGGCGAAACGCTCGTCCGGGAGCTGCGGGAGGAGCTGGGCATCGCCGTCACCCTCGACGACCTCCGATCTCGCGGAGTCTTTCGGGCCGCCGCCGCGAACGAAGCCGGCCACACCGTGATCGCGGACGTCTTCGATGTCGCGCTCGGGGGACAGGAACCGCGGGCGGCGGCCGAGATCGCCGAGCTCCGATGGGTCGGCGAAGCGGAGGCGCAGACGCTGGAGGTCGCGCCCCTCGCGCGCGATCACTTCCTCATCGACTGAAGGGGCCGCGCGGGTGGTAATCTGGGATGCTCGGACGCCGCGGCATCCGAGCAATGACAACTCCACAGTGTGACAACGGTCCACACGCCACCAGGCGTCTCGGGGATGATCGGTTTCGACATCGCCTGTGACTCTGCGGGAAGCGGGCCGAGGATGCAGAGTTATCTCGTTAACGATCTCTGCGAACCAATAACTGCCGAAAAGAAGCAGTCCGACTTCGCCCTCGCTGCCTGAGCAGCGAGCCCGAGTCCGTCAGTCCGTGAGTGATCCCCTCACGGTCCCTGGCGTCATTTAAGGGATCTCGCTGCGTGACGTCGCCTGAGCGTCACGCGGGACTCTTCTCAGGCTGGGCTCGTCGACTTATGTGTCTGTACTAAAGGTCGGAGCCGAGCAGAACGCCTTCTACAGACTGCGCCCGGAGAAGACGCCGTCTCTCAGCGATGGACGGGGGTTCGATTCCCCCCATCTCCACGAACCGTTGTCACGGAGTGAAAGCCCCCGGTGTCCCCTCGGATGCCGGGGGCTTCGTCATTCCCACGGAACCGGAAACCGAAAGCGCAATCTCCATCACAAAGCGAAATCCGCAGGCCCTAACCTGCGAGCGGGCGAGAGGCTCGCTCGGCCCCCAACGAGCTCCACTCCGGTGGGACGCGGCCCCCACTGCGTCGAGCCTCTCGTTCTCAGGCGCAGGTCATCCCAGCTCGATGAGATCCAAGCCCTGCCGGGTGTCCGAGACTTTCACCCAGCCGTCGCCGAACAGGTAGGTGACGCCGTAACCGTCATCGTCCACGCGCAACGCGGAGGTGGGGTCCTCGGTGATGATGACGCCGTCGGTGTCGTCCTCGCGCAGCCATCCCTCGGCTTCGAGCGCGGCTTCGGTCGCCTCGGCGTCCGCTGAGGAGATCGGGGACCAGCCGAAGAGCACGAGGTCGTCGTTCGTCGGGGAGCTGAAGTCCCCCCATGTGCACGCCGTTCCCTGCGGCAATTCGAGGTCCAGGATGACGAACGGGTCCTCGCGAACGGTCCATCCCGTTGCGGTGAAGCTGTCGACGGTCTCGGGTGCGAGCATGTTCTCGCACGTCACGTCGGCCGGATCGATCGTCGCCGGTGGGGCCGCGACGGGATCAGATGCGCCGGGGGAGGGTGTTGTGCCCGTCCCCGGGCCGGGGCCCGCGGTCGGGCTGCATCCGGTCGCGAGCAGCGCTACGACGGCGCCGGTCGCCACGGCCGTGGCGACCGGGCCGATGCGTCGTCGATGGGACTTCACGCGCGCAGCATCCCGAGGAACTGGTCATGGAGGATGCCGTTGGTCGCCAACGACGACCGCGCATCGAGCCGCTCGTCGCCGTCGATGTCGGTGAAACGCCCACCGGCTTCGAGGATGACGGGGACGTGAGCCGCGATGTCGTACTCGCGGACGCCGAACTCGGCGACGAACTCGAGCCGGCCCTCGGCGAGGAGCATGTACGGCCACGCATCGCCGTACCCTCGGTCGCGCCAGACCGCGCGGGAGAGCCGCAGCAGGTCATCGCAGCGCCCCACCTCGTCCCATTGGGCGATGCTCTGGAAACTGACACTCGCCTCGGCTACCGAGCCGACATCGGACGTGTGGATGCGTCGCGTCCGTCCGTCGGACGACGTCGTCCACGCGCCGGCCCCGGTCGCGCCCCACCAGCGGCGGGAGATCGCCGGCTGGCTGACGACGCCCACGCGTGGCACGCCGTCGATGACGAGAGCGATCAGCGTCGCCCACATCGGGATGCCCTTGAGGTAGTTCGCGGTGCCGTCGATCGGATCGATGATCCACTGTCTCCGCGTGTCGCCGCTTGTGCCGAACTCCTCGCCGATCACGCCGTCGTCGGGACGGTCGTTCGCCAGGATGTCGCGGATGGCGCGCTCGGTTGCGAGATCGGCTTCGGTCACGTGGGTCGCGTCCGCCTTCGTGCGGACGTCGAGATCCGGGGCGTCGAAGCGTTCCATCGACACCCGGTCCGCGGCATCCGCCAGGCGCAGCGCCACAGCGAGATCCGCGCTCAGATCACCGTCGAAAGGGGCGGTCCAGTCCGTCGCAGAGGGCAGAAACGTCACGGCTCCAGAATACGCGGTGCGCCCGCGACGTTCGTCTGCGCCGCGGCGGCCCCGATTGGCGGAGCGGGCGATCCTGATGCTAGTGTTGTCCCTCGGTTCGAGTTCTTCGAATCATGCACCTCTAGCTCAATCGGCAGAGCAACTGACTCTTAATCAGTGGGTTCCGGGTTCGAGTCCCGGGGGGTGCACGGACGGCCCCGATCACTCTCGCCAGTGATCGGGGCCTTCTGCTTCTTTGCGGAGACGTCCTGGTCAGAGCCACTTCTTCCGCTTGAAGACGAGGTAGAGGGCGATCGAGCTCGCGACCATCATCCCCAGGGCCATCGGGTATCCGAAGGTCCAGTGCAACTCGGGCATGTAGTCGAAGTTCATGCCGTAGACCGTGCCGACCAGGGAGGGTCCGAAAAGGATCGCCGCCCAGCCGGAGATCCTCTTGACCTGGTCGTTCTGTTCGAGCGACGTGTCGGTCTGCCGCTGGGTGACGAGCGTCGAGTGCACGGTCAGCGCGTTGTCGAGGATCGATCGAAACGCCACGATGCGTTCGTTCAGACGGATGACGTGGTCCAGGACATCTCGCAGCGATCGCTGGAGTTCGAGGTCGACGTTGTACTTGTCCGAGCCGTCGAGCAGCCGCTGCAGCATGCCCTCGAGGGGAAGTGTCGACTTGTGCAGAGCGATCACCTCGCGAGCGAGCGTGTAGATGCGTTGCGACAGTCCCGCATCCGATCCGCTGAACAGCGTCTCCTCGATCCCATCGATGTCGCTCTCCACCCCCGACAGGACGGGCGCGTACTCATCGACGACCTGGTCGAGGATCGCGTAGAGCACCGCTTCCGGTCCCATCCGAAGCAGATCGGGCTGCTGCTCCATGCGCGACCGGACCTGCGTGAGGTCGGGGGAGTCGGCGTGACGGATCGTCACGACGAAGTCCGGCCCCACGAAAACGTGCAACTCGCCGAAATCGACCGTGTCCGACGTGGCGTCGTGCCGTGCCGGTCGCAGCACCGTGAACAGCACGTCGCCGTATCGCTCCAGCTTCGCCCGCTGGTGCCCCGCCAGCGCGTCTTCGACGGCGAGCGGGTGGAGGGAGAACTCCGATGCGACGGCGGCGACCTCCTCCTCGGTCGGTCGGTACAGCCCGATCCACGCCATCCCGTGATGATCCCTGGTGTGCTCGAACGTCTCGCTCAGGCTCGTGGGGTCTTGGATGCGGCGGCCGTCCACATAGACGGCGTTGTCGACGATGGGCATGCGACGATTCTGCGCGCATCGGGAGGGGTGGATGCCGCGCCGCGCCGCGCGCTCGTACGGTCAGCCGAGCGTCGGCTTCAGCTCTTGCTGGACCGCCTCGAAGGTGTCGGGCGTCACCTTCCACCGCATTGGGTCGGTGTCCTCGAAGGTGATCTCGTAGGCCTTTGTGTCGCGGTCGAACTGCACCAGGAACTTCGCCGGGAGGGCAGCGCCCTCGGGGTAACGGTCGGCGAGGTAGGCGTCGACCGCCGGCTTGATCTGCGAGGGACGCGAGGCGATGGCGGACACCGTCCCGTCGGGAGAGTACGCGTATCCGGAGGTCTCGCTCAGACGCCCTCCTCCGAGGCTGATCACCATCGCCAGCGACTTCCAGTCGTCGGGCGCACCTTGCATGTGCGTGACGAGCGCGCGGATGAGGTCCGCGGTGGGATCGGCGGTCATGTCGCTCCTTCGTCTCACCGGATCGGAGGCATGCTGTCGCGGGGAACGCGGGTGAACACCTGATCGGGTTGGTTGTAGAAGTAGGGGAACGCCCGGTGGATCACCGCGCCGTTCTGCGGGTTGGTCACGGTGTAGGCGACTTCGAACGTATCAGGGACCGTCGCGCCGGGCGGATAGACGTCGATCGTGTAGTCGATGTGATAGCCGCGCGACGTCCAGTCGGCCCATTCGTTCTCCATGGTCTTCCACGACCCGCGATTCAGGTTCGCGATCTGGGGGACGATGCCGGGATCCGGTGTGTCGCCGTAGAAGCGATGCGCGCCCAGGTGGCCACCGTCGTAACCGCCTTCGCCGAGACGTCCGATCGAGGTCGCATTATCGCCTCGCGTCGAACTGCCGAAGTCGTCGCGGATATGGCCGTACTCGGTGACCGGACGGCCGGTGGCCGGATCATAGGTGGTCACCTTCACGTTGCCCCCGCGGCTGGTCACCACGGCGTCGTTGAAGTTGTCCTCGTCGCGGACGCGTCGGACGATCGTGTCGAGATGACCGTCCATGTTGTCGGCGAGCTGATGCAGTCGCTCCTTCAGTCGTCCTGCACCGGCGAGAACGGACTGGCGTGCTTCTCGGAAGACCGGCTTGAGCGCGTTCATCAGGCATCCCCTCCGAAGTCGAGAGCCGAGAACTCGGCGAAGAACGTCGACGTGATCGTCTGGATGTCCGCACCGTGGAGCTTCATATCCGACCGTGCCGACTCCAGGGCCGCGAGGTCGGCGTGGAACTCATCGGAGTCGCCCGCGGCGCCTTCGACGAGGGGGGCGTCGAGGATCGCGTCGACGATCGCGGGGAGATGCTCTGCCATCGGCTCGATCACGGCCGGGGCCAGCTGCATGATGAGCTGTTCGACGGCGATGTCGACGGCTGCGTTCAGCAGCTTCTTCTTGATGAGGAGCATCGGGCCTGCTCCCGCCGCAGTGAACGGGTTCGTCAGCATCGCGACGAGCGTGATGAGAGTCGAACTGACGTCGACGATGACTTTCATCTTGAGTGCGAAGATCGCCTCGGCCCCGAGGTCCATCGCCGTCGCCGCGGGCGGCATGAGGTCGATGAGCTTCTGGAGGTTCTGCGATCGGTTCGCGTTCCACGCGCCGAGGGTCGCCGGGCCTGTCTGTCCTTGGATGGCCACACTCACGTCACTGCTGACCTTGCGGTCGACGGCCTGGATCACCGTCTCCAGGTCGGTGCCCAGGGTGCGGAGGAGATCGGCCCCCTTGCGCACCTCGTCCTCGTCGATGTCGGGCCACTCGAAGCCCAGCTTCTCCATGACCCAGACGAGTTCGTTCGGCAACATCATGCCCATGGCCACACCTCCCGGTGCGAGGCTACAAAGCCGCCCGTCGAAGGTCCATGGGGAGAAGTCCCCGACTCTGCGCAGCCCTCAGGACGAGAGTTTGTTGAGTGCAGACCCCTTGTGCGCAGCTTTCGCGCCGGTCTTCTCGGATTCGACGATGTAGGCCGGCTCGTCTGTGGACGCGGTGAAGTCCTGACCGTCGAAGGTGAAGTCCTTCGTCTTCCGTTCGACGATCTTGCCCTGAGTGCGCCCTTGAGAGGTGCCCCAGCTGACCCGGTCGCCCTTGCTGAAACCCGCCATGTGCCGTCCCTTCGTCGGGGCCGCTTCGCGCGGCCGGGTGTACGGATCGGGCCCGCCCACTCCCGTCTCGGGATCGACGGGCCCGATCCTGCTCGATCAGCCGAGGTTGTCGGCGATCCAATCCGCCGCGATGTCCTCGGTGTTCCGCTGGTCGACCGACGACTCCACGTTCATGGCGACGAGTTCCTCGGGCGACATTGCGGCGCTCACCTCGTTGATGACGTCGGCGATCTCGTCTGCGACGTCGGAGCTGGCGATCGGGACGACGTTGGAGGCCAGGAACAGCCCCTTCGGGTCCTCGAGGGTGACCAGGTCGTCCGTCGCGATGCGCGGGTCGGCGCTGTACACGTTGGCGACCTGGATGTTGCCGGCGACGAGCTCGTCGACGGTGGTGTCAGCGGTCGCCTCGAACGCGACGTCGACGCCGTAGACATCCTTCAACCCCGTCGGTCCGTACGGACGCTGTTCGAGCTCGGGAGCGCCGCCGAGCGTGAGGCCGTCGATCCCGGCGAGGTCGCCGATCTCTGTCAGGTTGTTCTCCGAGGCGAAGGCCGCGGTCACGTTGTAGGAGTCCTGGTCGGTCGCGGGCGAGTAATCGAGCGCCGTCAGGTTGTCCGGAAGGGCCTCCTGGAGCGCGGTGTAGACGTCGTCCGGCGTCGTGGCGGTCGCCGACTGGTCGAAGTACTGGAGCAGGTTGCCGGTGTACTCGGGGAAGAGGTTGATGGAGCCGTCCTCGAGCGAGGGCATGTAGGCGTCGCGCTGGCCGATCGAGAAGTTGCGCTCGACGGTGAAGTCGGCCGCCTCGAGCGCCTGAGCGTAGATCTCGGCGATGATCTCGTTCGAGTAGTACTGCTGCGAACCGATGACGATCGTCGACGACTCCTCGGTGCCGCCGTTCCCGCCGTTGCCGCTTCCCTGCAGCGAGTCGCTCGAGCCACAGGCCGAGAGGGCCAGTGCGGCGACGGCGGCGAGGCCGAGGGCGGGCAGGATGCGTGTGCGTGTGATGGACATGGATGCCTCCGGGTGGGTTGGGGTCGTGGTGCTGTGGATCAAGCGGGTTCGGGGGTAGGGCGTCGGCGACGCCCGCGCTCCGGTGCGGAACCCTGCACAGCGACGCCCCGTGGGACGAGGACGCGCTGCAGCAGGGCAAAAAGGGCGTCCAGCACGAGGGCGAGGACGACGACGACGATCGAGGCGCCGAGGATCTGCGAGGGGTTACGGGTCTGGATGCCCTGGATGAGGGCGAAACCGAGTCCGCCGAGGCCCACGTAGGCCGCGATGGTGACGGTCGCGACCACCTGCAGGACGGCGGAGCGGATGCCACCGATCAGCAGCGGCAGGCCCAGGGGGACCTCGATCTTCCACAGCACCTGCATCGGCGTCATCCCGACGGCACGCCCCGCCTCGATCGTCGTGCGCTCGATGGCCTCGATTCCGGCGTAGGCGCCGGCCAGGATCGACGGGATGGCGAGCAGGACGAAGGCGACGACGGCCGCCTGCTCCTTGAAGTTCACCCCGATCAGGAGGTAGAGCAGCACCACGAGCCCCAGTGAGGGGAGTGAGCGCGCGGCGCCGGACAGGAAGACGGCGATCTCTCGTCCGCGCCCGGTGTGACCGATGGCCCATCCTGCCGGGACGGCGATGAGCGCGGCGATCGCGACGGATCCGAAGGTGAATCCGAGGTGCTGGAGGATCGCCTCACCCAGGGGGAGGTATCCGGTCGTGCGATCCGGCGAGAAGATCCAGGCGAACGCGTCGATGAAGACGTTCATGCGACCGCCTCACGGAGGTTCCGAGTCGAGCGTGGGGGCGTCGCGCGCCGCGTCCACGGCATGAGGACCCGACCGGCCAGGAGAAGGAGGGCATCGATCACGAGCGCGATCACCACGACCGCGAGCACACCGGCGAACACCTCGGGCAGAATCCGACGTTGCGAGCCGTTGGTGAAGAGATAACCGAGGTTCTGGACACCGATCAGTGCTCCGACCGTCGCGAGCGAGATCGTCGAGACCGCGGTGACGCGGAGGCCGGCCAGCATGACGGGGCCAGCAAGGGGGAAGTCCACGGTCCAGAACCGCCGCCACGGGCCGAACCCGACGGCGATCGCCGCGCTGCGGACGGCGGTGTCGACGGAGGCGAGGCCGTCGGTCACCGAACGGGTCATGATGGCGACGGCGTAGATCGTCAGGGCGACGACGAGGTTGGTCTCCGACAGCAGCGGGATGCCGCTCGTCGCGCTGATGAGTGCGAACAGGCCGAACGACGGGATCGTGTACAGGATGCCGACGACGCCGAGCACGGTGCCGCGCAGACGTGTGTAGCGGAAAGCCGCCCACCCGATGGGGACGGCGATGGCGAAACCGACGAGGATCGCGATGGTGCTCTGCCGCAGGTGCGCCACCGTCAGGCGCCCGATCAGATCGAGGTTGTCGAGGACCCAGTTCACGGAGAGGTCACCCCGCCTGCTCCGCGGCATCCGTCACCAGCACGCCCTGCGTGCGACCGGCCTCGTCCACGAGCACGGTGCCGCGGTCGGTGCGCTTCGCGCGGAGGGAGCGCGCGCCGCGGTCGGTGCCGATGAAGCTGGCCACGAAGTCGTCGGCGGGGGACTCGATGATCTCGGACGGCGTGCCCCGCTGTGCGATGTGCGCGCCCTTCTGCAGGATGACGACCTGATCGCCGAGCAGGAACGCCTCGTCGATGTCGTGCGTGACGAAGACGATCGTCTTGTCGAGCTCGCGCTGCAGCCTGATGACTTCGGCCTGCAGTTCTTTGCGCACGATCGGATCGACGGCTCCGAACGGTTCGTCCATGAGGAGGATGTTGGGGTCGGCGGCGAGGGCCCGGGCGACGCCGACACGCTGCTGCTGCCCGCCGGAGAGCTGGGCGGGATAGCGGTCGGCGAAGGCGGAGTCCAGGCCGACGATCTCCATCAGTTCCAGCGCGCGTCGCCGCGCCGCCGCCTTCGTCTGTCCGGTGAGCACCGGCACGGTCGCGATGTTGTCGGCCACCGTGTAGTGGGGGAGGAGCCCGGCGTTCTGGAGGACGTAGCCGATGCTCCGCCGCAACTGGACGGCGTCCTTCGACCGGATCGACTCGCCGTCGATCACGATGTCGCCCGATGTCGGCTCGATGAGACGGTTGATCATGCGGAGCAGGGTGGTCTTGCCGCATCCTGACGAACCCACGAGGACAGTCGTCTTGCGCGCCGGCATCTCGAGGGTGACCTCGTCGACGGCCGCGGGGCCGTCGCCGAATCGCTTGGTGACGGATCGGAATTCGATCGCCATGGAGGGGTCCTTTCGGCCGGTGTTTCAGCCAACCACACACCCCGGACATCCCGGGAGTCCGGGGCGACCATTGACGTCACATGGCGGTTGTGGCAGGAGATGCCCTCGTTCCGACCCCGCTGGGTCGTCCTGTCAGTAGCGTGAAGGCATGAGCACACGCGAGTACGACCTCATCGTGATCGGAGCAGGACCCGTCGGCGAGAACGTCGCCGATCGTGCCGTGCGAGGGGGGTTGACCGCCGCGATCGTCGAGAGCGAGCTGGTGGGCGGCGAGTGCTCGTACTGGGCCTGTATGCCCTCGAAGGCGCTGCTGCGCGCCCCGGCTGCGCTGCGGGCAGCCCGCGACGTCGCCGGCGCGGCGGAGGCGGTCACCGGCGGTGTCGACGTCGCCGCCGTGCTCGCGCGTCGGGACCGCATCGTGCACGACTACCAGGACACCTCGCAGGTCGAGTGGCTGAAGGGCGCCGGAATCGACCTGGTCCGAGGACACGGCCGCCTCTCCGGCGACCGCGAGGTGACCGTCACCGCGCCGGACGGCGAGACGACCACGCTTCGCGCGCGCCACGCCGTCGCCGTCTGCACCGGCTCCGCCGCGCTGATCCCTGACATCCCGGGTTTGCGGGATGCCGCCCCCTGGACCAGTCGTGAGGCGACGGGGGTCCGGACGGTACCGTCCTCCCTCGTCGTCCTGGGCGGCGGCGTCGTCGGGCTCGAGATGGCGACGGCGTTCACCGCTCTCGGTTCCGACGTGACCGTCATCGCCCGCTCCACCCTCCTCGGCGTGCTCGAGGACTTCGCCGGCGAGGCCGTCGGCGCCGCCCTCACGGCCGCCGGCGCAACGGTGCGCACCGGGCGCGGAGTCGACAGTGTCGCCCGATCCTCCGAGGGCGTGAGCGTCACCCTCGACGACGGCTCCGTCGTCGACGCGGACGAGATCCTGGTGGCGGCGGGACGTGTTCCCCGCACGGAGGACGTGGGTCTCGAGCACGTCGGCCTCGAGGCGGGGTCGTGGATCCGGGTCGACGACACGATGCGCGTCCCGGGCACGGAGTGGCTGTACGCGGTGGGTGATGTCAACCATCGCGCCCTGCTGACCCATCAGGGCAAGTACCAGGCGCGCGTCGCCGGCGACGTGATCGCGCGCCGCGCCTCGTCGAGCGACGTCGACACGTCCGCCTGGAGTCCGCTGGCGGCCACCGCCGACCACACCGCCGTGCCTCAGGTGGTCTTCACGGAGCCGGAGGTCGCGGCCGTCGGGCACACTGAGGCTTCCGCTCGTGACGCCGGCATCGACGTGAAAGTCGTCGATTACGACCTGTCGTGGGTGGCGGGCGCGAGCACGCACTCGGATCGGTACGAGGGGCACTCGCGAGCGATCATCGACGCGGAACGCGGAGTGCTGGTGGGCGCGACGTTCGTCGGCCCCGACGTCGCCGAACTACTGCACTCCGCGACGATCGCGATCGTCGGCGAGGTGCCGCTCCACCGGCTCTGGCACGCGGTGCCGGCATACCCCACGGTCAGCGAGGTCTGGCTGCGGTGGCTCGAGACCGCCGGGTTGTGACCGGGCCGGCCGTCACCGACGGCGCACGGACTGGATGCGGGTCGTCAGCTGGTGCGCATGCGCGAGCAGCAGGCGGCCCAGATCGGCGATCCGGTCGGGACCGAAGCGGAACTCGACGCCGGTGAGACTCAGGGCCCACTCCGGTCGGCCGTCCTGATCGAACACAGCGGCCCCGACGCCCCACGATCCCGACACGATGAGCCCGGGATTCAGCGCGAATCCGCGGTCGCGGGTCTCGGCGATGCGCGTGCGCAGTGGATCCGCATCGTGGACATCGCCCCATCGCGCGGCGAGTTCCGGGTGGCGGCTGAGGTAGGCGTCGACCTCGGGTTGCGGCAGGAACGACAGGATCGCCAATCCGGCGGAAGCAACGCCGAGGGGAAAGCGGACACCTTCGCTGAGGACGAAGGAACGGATGGGGAAGGACCCCTCCTCGCGGAGGAGGCAGACCGTCTCGTCGCCGCGTCTCACCGAGAGGAACGCGCTCTCCTCCGTCTTCACGGCCAACGAGCGGACGATGTCGCCGGCGATGTGCGTCACGTCGTAACGCGGGGCCGCGGCAGCGCCCATGAGGAACAGTTCGGGGCCGGCGAGCCATCGTGAGCTCCGCTCGTCCTGGTCCACAAGGCCCTCGGCGCGCAGGGCGGTCAACAGTCGGTGCGCCGTCGAGCGCGACAGCGACGCCTCGTGGGCGAGGTCCCTCACGCCCCTGCCCTCGGCCCCCGCGGCGCTGACCAGTCGCAGCAGCCGGGCTGCTCGCGCGATCGCCTGAGCGCCCGGCACTGTCGTCGACAAGGGTTCCACAATGTGGAACATAGACGTGACCGGTTCCACATGGCAACCGTCCGTTCGCCGGTGCGGTGTCGCTCGTGGATGCTGGAGGGTATGACACGAAGGAGTGCACCGTGATCGACAAAACGGTTCCGTCGGCGGCTGAGGCGGTCGCCGACATCCCGGACGGCGCGAGTATCGCCGTCGGCGGATTCGGCCTCTCGGGCAACCCGATCGCTCTCATCGAGGCCCTGCTTGCGCAGGGGACGACAGACCTCTCAGTCGTGTCGAACAACTGCGGAGTGGATGATTGGGGTCTCGGCGTCCTCCTGCGCGCGCGACGCATCCGCAAGATGACGTCGTCGTACGTCGGCGAGAACAAGGAGTTCGAGCGGCAGTTCCTGTCGGGTGAACTGGAGCTGGAACTCACTCCGCAAGGCACGCTCGCGGAGAAGCTGCGGGCGGGCGGGGCCGGCATCGCGGCCTTCTACACGCAGACCGGCGTCGGGACGCAGGTCGCCGAGGGCGGGCTGCCACGCCGCTACGACGGCTCGGGCGGCGTGGCCGTGGCATCCGCTCCGAAGGACGTGCGTCGTTTCGACGTCGATGGGCGGGCCCGGGAGTTCGTCCTCGAAGAGGCGATCGTCACGGATTTCGCCCTCGTCCACGCGCTGCGGGGCGACCGGCACGGGAACCTCGTCTTCAACAAGGCCGCGCGCAACTTCAACCCGCTCGCAGCGATGGCGGGCCGAGTCTGCATCGCGCAGGTCGAGGAGCTCGTCGAGCCCGGTGAGCTCGAGCCGGACGCCGTCCACCTTCCCGGCGTCTTCGTCCACCGTCTGGTCGAGGTGGGCACGGGGATCGAGAAGCGCATCGAGCGGCGCACCGTCGCAACGGAGGGGGAGTGAGATGGCACTGACACGCACGGAGATGGCCGCACGAGCGGCGGCCGAGCTGCCCGACGGCGCCTACGTGAACCTGGGGATCGGACTTCCGACCCTCGTCCCGAACCACATCCCGGAGGGTGTCACCGTCGTGCTCCAGTCCGAGAACGGGATCCTCGGCGTCGGGCCGTATCCGACCGAGGAGGCCGTCGACCCCGACCTCATCAACGCCGGCAAGGAGACGGTGACGACGCTCGCCGGTGCGGCGTTCTTCGACTCGGCGCTCAGCTTCGGGATGATCCGCGGCGGCAAGATCGACGCCGCGATCCTCGGAGCCATGCAGGTGTCGACCCGTGGCGACCTCGCGAACTGGATGATCCCCGGAAAGATGGTGAAGGGTCCCGGCGGCGCTATGGATCTGGTCCACGGTGCCGCGAAGGTCATCGTCCTGATGGAGCACACGGCCCGCGACGGGTCCCCGAAGATCGTGTCCGACTGCTCGCTGCCGCTCACCGGTCTCGGCGTGGTGGACCGGATCATCACCGATCTCGCCGTGATCGACGTGACGCCGGAGGGGCTGGTGCTCGTGGAGACCGCTCCGGGTGTGACCGTCCAGGACGTGAAGGATGCGACCGAGCCCGAGCTCGTCGTCGCACAGGACGTGAAGGTGGGAGCATGACCGAGGACATCGTCATCGTCGCGGCGGCGCGGACGCCGCAGGGACGCCTGAAGGGGCAACTGGCCTCGTTCACCGCGCCGCAGCTCGGCGCCCTCGCCATCGGCGGCGCCCTGGAGCGGGGCGGCGTCGCCCCGGCATCCGTCGATGCCGTCATCATGGGGCAGGTGCTCCCGGCCGGCGCCGGGCAGAATCCCGCGCGCCAGGCTGCCGTCGGCGCCGGACTCGGCTGGGACGTGCCCGCGACGTCGGTGAACAAAGTGTGTCTGTCGGGACTGACCGCGATCATCGACGCGAAGCGCATGATCGCCGTCGGTGACGCGTCGGTGGTCGTCGCCGGCGGAATGGAGTCGATGACCCGTGCCCCTCACCTGTTGATGGGCTCTCGCGACGGCTGGACGTACGGATCCGTCGAGGTGCTCGACCACATGGCCCTCGACGGACTCACGGACGCGTACGAGGGGGTGTCCATGGGGCTGTCGACCGAACGACGCAATCCCGGGCTCGGCCTGTCCCGCGCGGATCAGGATCACGTCGCCGCCCTCTCGCACCAGCGTGCCGCATCGGCGGCCGAGGCGGGCGTCTTCGATGCGGAGATCGTCGAGGTCGAGGTCCCGCAGCGAAAGGGCGAACCTCTCCGGCTCACGCGGGACGAGGGGGTCCGTCCCGACACGACCGTCGAGACCCTGGCGCGCCTGCGACCCGCGTTCTCGCCCGACGGCGACATCACCGCCGGCAACGCATCACCGATCTCGGACGGTGCGGCCGCCGTCGTGGTGACGACCCGGTCCCGGGCGGATGCCGAGGGGTGGACCGTCCTCGCTGTCGTCGGCTCGTCGGGTCAGGTCGCCGGCCCCGACAACTCGCTGCACTCGCAGCCGGCGCGGGCACTGTCGCAGGCGCTCGGACGACAGGGGATGTCATCCTCCGACCTCGACCTCATCGAGATCAACGAAGCGTTCGGCGCAGTCGTCGCGCAGTCGCAGCGGGAGCTCGGCGTCGATGATTCCGTCGTCAACATCCACGGCGGCGGTATCGCGATCGGCCACCCGATCGGCGCCTCCGGCGCCCGCCTGGTCGTCCACGCCGTGCACGAATTGGCGAGGCGGGGCGGGGGAGCGGCCGGAGTGGCCCTGTGCGGCGGCGGTGGTCAGGGGGAGGCGGTCATCCTCACGCGATGAGGGAGGTGGCCTCAGCGGCGGCGCGACACGCGCTTCTTCAGCAGCTTGTTCTTATCGTCGGCACGCGGCGAGTCCAGCGGGATGCGCTTGCCGCGTGAGGCGCGGCGCGTGTCGACGACCGACCCCACCGCGAGCGCCATCGTGATGGCCCAGCTCAGCCAGGCGAGGGCGGTGCGCCAGGTGAACCTCTCCTCGCTCCGGGCGGAGCGCAGCAGCGTGACCGCTCCGGTGATAGCCGACAGGAGTCCGGTGCCGAAGAGGTATTTCCGCATATCACCCACGCTAGTGGCGTGAGCGCGCCCCGCGGCGGTTGTTAGCCTGAACTCACCCATCGAGAGGAACTCCGTGACCGTGGCTTCTGACTTCGTTGTCGTGTCCAACCGCCTTCCGGTCGACCGGACCGATGACGAGAACGAGCCGTGGCGGCGTTCCCCGGGCGGGCTCGTCACGGCGGTCGACCCCGTCATGCGGCACAACAACGGTGCGTGGATCGGCTGGCCGGGGCAGCCGGGCGTGGAGCTCGACCCGTTCGAATTCGACGGGCTGCAGCTCGTGCCGGTCACGCTCAGCGCCGACGACGTCCAGCTCTACTACGAGGGCTTCTCGAACGACACCATCTGGCCGCTGTATCACGACGTGATCGCGGCGCCGACCTATCACCGGACGTGGTGGGACGCCTACGTGAAGGTGAACCGACGGTTCGCCGAGACGGCCTCCGCGCACGCCGCGGAGGGGGCGACGGTGTGGGTCCACGACTATCAACTGCAGCTCGTGCCGAAGCTTCTCAGGGATCTCCGTCCCGACCTCACGATCGGCTACTTCCACCACATTCCGTTCCCGGCATACGGTCTGTACGCCCAGCTCCCGTGGCGGCGACAGGTACTCGAGGGACTCCTCGGCGCCGACGTCATCGGGTTCCAGCGCGTAGCGGATGCCGGCAACTTCGCGCGAGCGGTGCGGCGTCAACTCGGCTTCGACACGAAGGCGGGCGCCATCTCGGTGCCCACCGAGGACGGCGGTGTCCGCAAGGCCGTCGCTCGGGCCTACCCCATCTCGATCGACGCCGCCGAGTACGAGGAACTGGCGAACCGTCCCGACATCCGGGCGCGGGCGGCGGAGATCCGCTCGAGCCTCGGCAACCCGAAGGCGATCCTCCTCGGTGTCGACCGCCTCGATTACACGAAGGGCATCCGCCACCGACTCAAGGCTTACGGCGAGCTGCTGGCCGACGGGCGGCTGTCCGTCCACGACGTGACGCTCGTGCAGGTCGCCAGTCCCAGTCGCGAACGCGTGCAGACCTACATGGAGCTGCGCGACGAGATCGAACTCACCGTCGGCCGCATCAACGGCGACGCCGACGAGCTCGGGTACACCGCCATCCAGTACCTCCACAACTCCTACCCGCGCGAGGAGATGGTCGCCCTCTACCTCGCGGCCGACGTCATGCTCGTCACGGCCCTCCGCGACGGGATGAATCTGGTGGCGAAGGAGTACGTCGCCAGTCGTGTCGACGGCGGGGGAGCCCTGGTGCTCAGCGAGTTCACCGGCGCCGCAGACGAGTTGACGCAGGCGATCAAGGTCAACCCGCACGACATCGCGGGGTTGAAGGACGCGATCATGCAGGCGATCGAGATGCCCGAGCGCGAGCGGGAGCGGCGGATGCGGGCATTGCGGCGTCGGGTGCGAGAGAACGACGTGGCCCGGTGGTCCCAGCGTTTCCTGGCGGACCTCAACGAGTCGCGGAAGGCGCAGGCGTGACCGACCTCGGCGGGATCGCAGCGACCGACCGGCTCCTCGTCGCCCTCGACTTCGACGGCACCCTCTCGCCGTTGGTCGACGAGCCGATGACCGCCCGGATGACGCCCGCGGCACGCGACGCGGTCGCGGCGCTCCTCTCCGCACCCGACACGTTCGTCGCCTTCGTCTCCGGGCGGACGCTCGCCGACCTCCGGGTCATCGCGGAGCACGAGGACGACTCGCCCATTCTGCTCGCCGGCTCGCACGGTGCCGAGTACTGGATCCCGGGCGCACCGGCCGATGATGCCGCCGCCGAGGAGGATCCCGCACTGCGCGACCGGCTACGGGGCGAGGCCGAGCGCCTCGCCGATGGCGTTCCGGGCGCCTGGGTCGAGCCCAAGACGTTCGGTTTCGGCATCCACTTCCGCACCGTGGCCGACGGGGACAGCGCTGAGCGGCTGCGCTCGGACGTCGACCGGCTGATGGCGGATGCCGCGCCGGGATGGCGCCGTCGCCAGGGCCACGACATCGTCGAGTACGCCTTCACCGACGCCGGGAAGGACGCCGCCGTCGTCCACCTGCGCGAGGTCGTGCGGGCCACGGCCGTCGTCTTCGCGGGTGACGACGTGACCGACGAGGACGCCCTCCGCTCGCTCGGGTCGAGCGACTGCGGCATCCGCGTCGGCGCGGGCGAGACCGCGGCATCCGTCCGTGTGCGCGACATCGAAGAACTGGCCGGATTGCTGTCGACTCTCGCACGCGAGCGGGTCGCGGCTCGGCAATAGACTTCGAGAATGCCCTCACCCGACGAGACGATCGACATCAAGCCCCGCAGCCGCGCGGTGACCGACGGCATCGAAGCCACCACCTCGCGCGGCATGCTCCGCGCCGTGGGAATGGGCGACGAGGACTGGGACAAGCCCCAGATCGGTATCGCATCCAGCTGGAACGAGATCACGCCCTGCAACCTCAGCCTCGACCGGCTGGCGCAGGGTGCCAAGGAGGGCGTGCACGCCGGCGGCGGATACCCGCTCCAGTTCGGCACGATCTCGGTCTCGGACGGCATCTCGATGGGCCACGAAGGGATGCACTTCTCGCTCGTGAGCCGCGAGGTCATCGCCGACTCGGTCGAGACGGTGATGATGGCCGAGCGTCTCGACGGCTCGGTCCTTCTCGCCGGGTGCGACAAGTCGATCCCCGGCATGCTCATGGCGTCCGCGCGCCTCGACCTCTCGAGCGTCTTCCTTTATGCGGGATCGATCGCCCCCGGCTGGGTGAAGCTCAGCGACGGCACCGAGAAGGATGTCACGATCATCGACTCGTTCGAGGCGGTGGGCGCGTGCCTCGCCGGCAAGATGAGCGAGGCCGACCTCAAGCGCATCGAGTGCGCGATCGCTCCCGGCGAGGGGGCCTGCGGCGGTATGTACACCGCCAACACGATGGCCTCTGTGGCCGAGGCGCTCGGTCTCAGCCTCCCCGGCTCCGCCGCACCGCCGTCCGCCGACCGTCGCCGCGACTACTTCGCGCACCGCTCCGGCGAAGCGGTCGTCAACCTGCTCCGCCAGGGGATCACGACCCGCGACATCCTCACCAAGGAGTCCTTCGAGAACGCGATCGCCCTCGCCATGGCGCTCGGCGGCTCGACGAACGTCGTCCTGCACCTCCTCGCCATCGCACGCGAGGCCGACGTGGACCTCACCCTGCACGACTTCAACCGCATCGGCGACAAGGTCCCTCACGTGGCCGACATGAAGCCGTTCGGCAAGTACGTCATGAACGACGTCGACCGGCACGGTGGCATCCCGGTCATCATGAAGGCGATGCTCGACGAAGGTCTGCTCCACGGCGATGCGCTCACGGTGACCGGCAAGACGCTCGCCGAGAACCTCCGCGACCTCGACCCCGATCCGATCGACGGCACCGTCATCCACACCTTCGACGACCCGATCCACGCGACCGGCGGCATCACGATCCTGCACGGCTCGATGGCACCCGAAGGGGCGGTCGTGAAGACGGCCGGCTTCGACGCCGCGGTCTTCGAAGGCCCCGCGCGGGTCTTCGAGCGCGAGCGTGCCGCGATGGACGCCCTAGAGGAGGGGCGCATCGCCGCCGGCGACGTCGTCGTCATCCGTTACGAGGGCCCGAAGGGGGGTCCCGGTATGCGCGAGATGCTCGCTGTGACGGCCGCCATCAAGGGCGCGGGCCTCGGAAAAGATGTACTACTCTTGACGGACGGACGATTCTCAGGCGGCACAACCGGCCTGTGCATCGGCCACATAGCACCCGAAGCGGTGGACGCTGGTCCCATCGCCTTCGTGCGCGATGGTGATCTGATACGGGTCGATATCGCGGCTCGCTCTCTCGACCTACTCGTCGATGAGGCTGAGCTGAACTCCCGCCGTGAGGGCTGGGAGCCCCTTCCCCCGCGCTATACCCGTGGCGTGCTGGCCAAGTACTCGAAGCTCGTGCGCTCCGCCGCGGAGGGCGCGACGACGGGCTAGGCCCCACACACTCCGTCATCCATCACCGCAGAGGTATCACTCATGTCTTCTGACACCGTCGCCGCTGTGCCTCGGCCACCGGCCGGAGGCTCGTCCACGCCCGTGCTCACCGGAGCCCAGGCCGTCGTCCGCTCGCTCGAGCTCCTCGGCGTCACGGACGTCTTCGGGCTGCCGGGCGGCGCCATCATCGAGGTCTACGACCCGCTGATGGACTCGACCGACCTCCGTCACATCCTCGTGCGTCACGAGCAGGGAGCGGGTCACGCGGCCGAAGGGTACGCCGCGGCATCCGGTCGCGTCGGTGTCGCGATCGCGACCTCCGGTCCCGGCGCCACCAACCTCGTGACCGCGATCGCGGACGCGTACATGGACTCGATGCCGATCGTCTGCATCACGGGTCAGGTGTATTCGACCCTGATGGGGACGGATGCCTTCCAGGAGGCCGACATCGTGGGCATCACGATGCCGATCACGAAGCACTCGTTCCTCGTGAAGGACCCCGCCGACATCCCGGGCGCGATCGCGGCGGCGTTCGAGATCGCCTCGACGGGACGCCCGGGACCGGTGCTCGTGGACATCACGAAGGACGCGCAGCAGGCCAAGGCGCCGTTCGTCTGGCCCCCGAAGATCGACCTCCCCGGCTACCGGCCGGTGACGAAGGCGCACGGCAAGCAGATCCAGGCCGCCGCGCACCTCATCTCCGAGGCCAAGAAGCCCGTCCTCTACGTCGGCGGCGGCGTCGTCCGCGCGGGAGCGGCAGCCGAGCTGCGTCAGCTGGCCGAGGCGACCGGCGCGCCCGTCGTGACGACCCTCATGGCACGGGGCGCATTCCCCGACTCGCACCCGCAGCAGCTGGGCATGCCGGGGATGCACGGCACGGTGCCCGCCGTCCTGGCCCTGCAGGAGTCCGACCTGATCGTCGCCCTCGGAGCTCGCTTCGACGACCGCGTCACGGGTAAGGCGGCGCTGTTCGCGCCGCACGCGAAGGTCGTGCACGTCGACATCGACCCGGCGGAGATCTCGAAGATCCGCGCGGCGGACGTCCCGATCGTGGGCGATCTGAAGGACGTGCTCGTCGACCTCGACGCGGCCTTCGCCGGTGTGGACAAGCCCGACATCGCGGAGTGGTGGTCCTACCTCGACGGACTCCGCACCGAGTTCCCGCTCGGCGCGGCGCCCACGAGCGACGGCCTGCTCTCTCCGCAGCACGTGATCCAGCGCATCGGCGAGCTCACGGGGCCGGAGGGCGTCTTCGCCGCCGGTGTCGGTCAGCACCAGATGTGGGCGGCGCAGTACATCGGGTACGAGCGTCCCAACGCGTGGCTGAACTCCGGCGGCGCCGGCACGATGGGCTATGCGGTCCCGGCTGCGATGGGCGCCAAGGTCGCGCAGCCCGAGCGCACGGTGTGGGCGATCGACGGCGACGGCTGCTTCCAGATGACCAACCAGGAGCTGGCCACCTGCGCGATCAACGACATCCCGATCAAGGTCGCGATCATCAACAACTCGTCGCTCGGCATGGTGCGTCAGTGGCAGACCCTGTTCTACGACGGTCGCCACTCCAACACCGACCTGAACACCGGTCACGACTCCATCCGCATCCCGGACTTCGTCAAGCTCGCCGAGGCCTACGGGTGCCTCGCGATCCGGGTCGAGAAGGAAGAGGACGTGGACGCCGCGATCCGGACCGCGCTCGAGACGAACGACCGCCCGGTCGTCATCGATTTCGTCGTGAGCGCCGACGCGATGGTGTGGCCGATGGTGCCGCAGGGCGTCAGCAACAGCTACATCCAGTACGCGCGCGAGCACGCGCCGGCGTTCGAGCAGGGGGAGTGACGATGAGCAAGCACGTCCTGAGCCTCCTCGTCGAGGACAAGCCCGGTCTCCTCACGCGCGTCGCGGGCCTGTTCGCACGCCGTGGCTTCAACATCGACTCCCTCGCCGTGGGTGTCACCGAGGTGCCGGGACTCTCGCGGATCACGGTCGTCGTCGACGTCGAGGAACTGCCGCTCGAGCAGGTGACCAAGCAGCTCAACAAGCTGGTGAACGTCATCAAGATCGTCGAGCTCGACTACGCGAGCTCCGTCCAGCGCGAACACATGCTCGTCAAGGTGCGCGCCGACAATCAGACCCGCTCGAACGTCATCGAAGTCGTGAACCTCTTCCGCGCATCCGTCGTGGACTACGCCACCGACGCGCTCGTGGTGGAGGTCACCGGCGACCGCGGCAAGGTCGACGCCTTCCTCAAAGCCCTCGAACCCTTCGGCGTGAAAGAGCTCGCGCAGTCCGGCATGGTCGCCATCGGCCGTGGCGGCAAGAGCATCACCGAGCGCGTCCTGCGCGGCTGAACCCGAACTTCTCTACCGACATCTACAAGGAGACACACACGAACATGGCTGAGATCCTCTACGACGCCGACGCTGACATCTCGCTCATCCAGGGCAAGAAGGTCGCCATCGTCGGGTACGGCTCGCAGGGCCACGCCCACGCCCAGAACCTCCGCGACTCCGGCGTCGAGGTCGCCATCGCCCTTAAGGAGGGGTCGAAGTCCGCGCCGAAGGCGTCGGAGGACGGCTTCGAGGTCAAGTCCGTCGCGGATGCCGCCGACTGGGCCGACCTCATCATGATCCTCGCGCCCGACCAGCACCAGCGGGGCATCTTCAACGACGAGATCAAGCCGCACCTCGCCGCGGGCAAGACCCTCGCCTTCGCCCACGGCTTCAACGTGCGCTTCGGCTACATCGAGGTCCCCGACGACGTCGACGTCATCCTCGTCGCCCCCAAGGCGCCCGGGCACACCGTCCGCCGCGAGTTCGTCGCCGGGCGCGGCATCCCCGACATCATCGCCGTCGAGAAGGACGCCTCGGGCCAGGCCTGGGACGTCGCGCTCTCGTACGCGAAGGCCATCGGCGGCACCCGTGCCGGCGTCATCAAGACGACCTTCACCGAGGAGACCGAGACCGACCTGTTCGGTGAGCAGGCCGTCCTCTGCGGTGGTGTCTCGCAGCTCGTGCAGTACGGTTTCGAGACGCTGTCCGAGGCCGGCTACCAGCCCGAGATCGCCTACTTCGAGGTGCTCCATGAGCTGAAGCTGATCGTCGACCTCATGTGGGAGGGCGGTATCGCCAAGCAGCGCTGGTCCGTCTCCGACACCGCCGAGTACGGCGACTACGTCTCCGGCCCGCGCGTCATCGACCCGCGTGTCAAGGAGAACATGCAGGCCGTCCTCGCCGACATCCAGTCTGGCGCGTTCGCCAAGCGCTTCATCGACGACCAGGACAACGGCGCCGTGGAGTTCCAGGAGCTCCGTGCCAAGGCCGCATCGCACCCGATCGAGGCCGTCGGCAAGGACCTGCGCGCACTTTTCGCGTGGAAGCAGCAGGACGCCGACTACACCGAGGGAAGCGCAGCGCGCTGACCGACCGCGCCGACGGCGCGCAGACAACGGAGGGAAGCGCAGCGCGCTGACCGACCGCGCCGACGGCGCGCAGACAATCGAGGGAAGCGCAGCGCGCTGACCTTCGGCATCCAGCCCTCGGCGTATCCGCCGGGACCGGCTTGTAGCGAGCCACGGAGGCCCGGCCCTTACAAGGGGTCGGGCCTTCGGCGTCGGTAGACTCGGAGGGTGGCTTCCGATCCGCACGACGACGAGGACGCCTTCCGGTGGGAAGGCGATGATTCCGCAACGCGACCGCCGCGCCCCGACCGCGCGGGCGCCGCGCTCCCCGAGGGCTGGCATGCGGTCGGTAAGGGGAGCGAGGCCGCCTCGGTCGAGACCGACGAGCCCGACCCGAAGGCGGGAGAACCCCGGGACGAGGAAGCGGAGCCCGGTTCGCACGGCAATGTCGCGCTCGTCTCCCTCGGCCTGCTCGGCGGCATCTACCTGCTCTACACGGTGGGCTGGTTGCTCGGCAGCTCGCGGCTCTTCGCCGCGACCTCGTTCTGGCTGGAACCCGCGGCGGTCGTCCCGGCCCTGTGGGTCGCGGTCGCGGCCCCGGCGCTCTGGTTCGGGGGAGTGCTCCTGCTCACGCGCGCCTCCGCGAGCTGGGTCCGCTTCGCCTGGTTGATCGTCGGCGTGTTCCTGCTCGTCCCGTGGCCCTTCGTGATCGGAGTCTGATCGTGACGACCTCGACCTCGACCGCCCGCCGCGGTCCGTCCTGGATGCCGGCCGCCGTCGCCGGACTGTTCGGACTCTTCTACGCCTATGCGGTGTGGACCGCGGTCGCCTTCCTCCTCGCACAGGCGACCGGGGTGGAGGGCCTCAACGGCGCGGGATGGGCGATCCTGCTGTTCTCCGTCCTCTTCCCCATCATCGTCTTCATCGCAGGTGTCGTCCTCGCCCGTCGCCGTGCGGTCTTGCATCTCGCGGTGATCCTGCTCGTGGGTCTCGGCCTGGTCGCGGTGTTCTGGCTGAACATCCTGACCTACGCGATCACCAACGGGAACGCGCTCGTCGGAGCGTGACGCGCGTCACACGGTCGGGAGCGGCCGTCGGTCTTCGCTAGGCTGGCCGTGCCGCGTACCGTCGTCGGTCACCTCTCGGCCGGCCCCGTGGCGATCCACCCCCCGCGTACCCGAAGGTCTGTCGTGCCCAAGCCTGTCGTCCTCATCGCCGAAGAACTCTCTCCCGCCACGATCGAGGCCCTCGGCCCCGACTTCGAGGTCCGATCGGTCGACGGCGCCGACCGCGCCGCACTGCTTCCGGCCCTCGCCGACGCCGATGCGGTCCTCATTCGGTCGGCGACGAAGATGGATGCCGAGGCGATCGCCGCGGCTCCGTCGCTCAAGGTCATCGCGCGCGCCGGTGTCGGCCTGGACAACGTCGACATCAAGGCCGCGACGAGCGCCGGGGTCATGGTGGTCAACGCGCCGACCTCGAACATCATCTCCGCGGCGGAACTGACCATCGGCCACATCCTGAGCCTCGCGCGCCACATTCCGGCGGCCCACGCGTCGCTGGCGGCCGGCGCCTGGAAGCGGTCCTCCTTCACGGGCACCGAGCTCTTCGAGAAGACGGTCGGCATCATCGGACTCGGACGTATCGGCGCCCTCATCGCAGCGCGTCTGCAGGCCTTCGGTGTCTCGGTCGTGGCCTACGACCCCTACGTCACGCCGACCCGCGCGCAACAGCTGGGCGTCCAGCTCCTCGCGCTCGACGACCTGCTCCGCACGAGCGACTTCGTGACGATCCACATGCCGAAGACACCCGAGACGACCGGCATGATCGGTGCGGCGCAGTTCGAGATCATGAAGGACTCGGCGTACGTCGTGAACGTCGCCCGCGGCGGCCTCATCGACGAGGAGGCGCTGTACACCGCCCTGTCGACCGGTCAGATCGCCGGTGCCGGCCTCGACGTGTTCACGAGCGAGCCGCCGAAGGAGGACGGCACGGCGTTCCCGCTGCTGTCCCTGCCGAACGTCGTCGTCACGCCGCACCTCGGCGCGTCGACGGGGGAAGCGCAGGAGAAGGCCGGTGTGTCGGTCGCCAAGTCCGTCAAGCTCGCGCTCGAGGGCGACCTGGTGCCGGATGCCGTGAACGTCGCCGGCGGCGTCATCGACCCGTTCGTGCGCCCCGGCATCTCTCTCGTCGAGCAGCTCGGTCAGATCTTCACGGGGCTCGCGCCCAGCGCCCTCACGAGCCTCGACATCGAGGTGCGCGGCGAGCTCGCCGACTACGACGTGAGCGTCTATCGACTCGCCGCCCTGAAGGGCATCTTCACGAACATCGTGAGCGAGAACGTCTCGTATGTGAACGCTCCGCTGTTCGCCGAGCAGCGCGGCATCGAGACGCGCCTCATCGTCGAGTCCGAGAGCCCGCTCTACCGCAACATCACGATTCTGCGCGGCACCCTGTCCGACGGCACGGTCCTCACGGTCGAGGGAACGCTGGCGGGCACCCGGATGGTGCCGAAGGTCGTCGGCATCAACGGGTACGAGGTCGAGGTGCCGATCAGCCGGTACCACGTGGTCATGCGCTACGCCGACCGCCCGGGCATCGTCGCCATCTACGGGCAGAAGCTGGGTGAGGCGGGCATCAACATCGCCGGTCTCCAGGTCGCCCGCCCGGACGCGAGCGGACGTGCGCTGTCGGTCCTCACCGTGGACTCGCCGATCCCCGAGCCGATGCTCGACGAGCTGCGCGAGGCGGTCGCGGCCGACCTGTTCCGGCAGATCGAGCTCAGCGAGGTCTGAGCTCGGTCAGCGCGCGGCGCGCTCGACGAGCGCGATCAGCGCGTCGAGTTCGGCGCCGCGTGGGATCGGTCCCGGGAGGGCACCGGTCGCGAGGGCGCTGTTGAAGTACAGCCCGTCGCTCACGAGAAGCACGAGCTGCAGGGCCGTCTCGTCGCGCGTGTGGGGCCGGAGCGCTGCCTCCCAGAGGTCCCTCACCTCGCGCAGGGCCGCGGATGCATCTGCATGCCCGGCCTGCGCGAGCCGTGAGGCGGCGATGATCGCTCGATCCAGCGGCGAGCCGGTCTGCACGGACGTCCGCACGAACGCGGCGACCACCCCGTCGGGTGCCTGCAGCATCTCCTCGACGTCGATCTCGACGAGGCGTCGCATCCGGTCGAGGAGAGCGGACTCCAGGGCGTCCTTCGACGCGTAGTGGTACAGCAAGCCGCCCTTCGAGACGCCGGCGGCGGCGGCGACGGCATCCATCGTCGCGCCGCGGGCACCGCCGTCGATGAGCGCAGCCTCGAACGCGTCGAGGACGCTCTCCTTCGCTCTGGGGGGTCTGCTCATGCATCGATCCTCTCGCGGACGGCCGTGGAATCTGTTACTATACCGGCTGGACGGTGTACTTATGATGACGTTGACGGAAGAGATCCGCATGGCCGACGCGGCCGGCACGCGCCAGGGATGGCGCGGATGGGCCGCGCTGGCGGTGCTCATGCTGCCGGTGCTCCTGGTGTCGGTGGACAACACGGTGCTGAGCTTCGCGCTCCCCGAGATCGCGCGCGATCTCACGCCGACGAGCGCGCAGCAGCTGTGGATCATCGACGTGTATCCGCTCGTGCTCGCCGGCCTCCTCGTCACGATGGGGTCGTTGGGGGACCGCCTCGGTCGTCGTCGCCTACTGATGATCGGTGCCACCGGCTTCGCCGCCGTGTCGGCGCTGGCCGCCTTCGCCCCGACGGCGGAACTCCTCATCGCCGCACGCGCCACGATGGGGCTGTTCGGGGCGATGCTCATGCCCTCGACGATGTCGCTGCTGCGGAGCATCTTCACCGACCGCGACCAGCGGCGCCTGGCGATCGCGGTGTGGGCGTCGATGTTCTCGGCGGGCTCCGCGCTCGGCCCCATCGTGGGCGGCGTGCTGCTCGAGCACTTCGCCTGGGGCTCGGTGTTCCTGCTCGCGGTGCCCGTGCTGATCCCGCTGCTGGTCCTCGCGCCGATCCTCGTCCCCGAGAGCCGGGACCCGAAGCCGGGTCGCATCGACCCCGTCAGCATCGTCCTCAGCATGGCGACGATGGTCCCCGTCGTCTATGCGATCAAGGAGTTCGCCGTCCATGGCCCCGGGCCGCTCCCGCTGATCCTGGTCGTCGCCGGCGCGACGTTCGGATGGGTGTTCGTGCGCCGCCAGCTGCGCTCCGACAGCCCCATGCTCGACATGCGGCTGTTCCGTCGGGGCGCCTTCACCGGCGCCCTGCTCGTCAATCTCCTGAGCGTCGTCGCTCTCGTCGGCTTCCTCTACTTCGTGACCCAGCACCTCCAGCTGATCGTCGGCTTGAGCCCGCTGCAGGCTGGCCTCGCCCTCGTCCCCGGGCTCGTCCTCATGATCGTCTCGGGACTGACCGTCGTGCCCGTCTCGCGTCGCGTGTCACCGCGCATCGTCGTGCCGGTCGCCCTGGCGATGTCGGTCGCCGCCTACGTCGTGATCGCCGTGTCGACGGATGCCGCAGCCCTCGGCACCCTCATCGCCGCCTTCGGGCTTCTCGGCATCGGCATCGGCGCGGCCGAAACCGTCTCCAACGAGCTGATCCTCGCCACCGCGCCGCCGGCGAAGGCGGGAGCCGCCAGCGCGGTGTCGGAGACGGCCTACGAGTTGGGTGCCGTCCTCGGGACGGCTGTGCTCGGCGGCATCCTCACCGCCCTCTACCGCTCCGGGCTGGTCCTGCCCGAGGGGCTGCCCGCCGAGGCGGCCGCCGCCGCGCGCGAGACCCTCGGCGGCGCGGTGACGGTCGCCGAGGGGCTCCCCGAGGGGCTGGGCGAACGGGTCGTCGACGCCGCGGCATCCGCCTTCGACGCCGGCGTCGGCGTCACCTCGATCATCGGGGCGGTCCTCGTCGTCGGTGCCGCCGTCATCGCGGCCGCTACGCTGAAGGGGACCCGCACTCCGCGCGCCGCGCACTGAGCGTGCGGGGTCCCCCCCAGAACGAGGAGAGCGATGTCGCGCGTCGTGAAGCTGGCCGTCATCCCCGGAGACGGCATCGGTCCGGAGGTCGTCGCAGAGGCCGAGAAGGTCCTCGACGCCGTCACGGAGGGCGCGGGGGTGACCTTCGAGAAGACCCGCTTCTCGCTCGGTGCCGCGCGATATCTTGCGACGGGCGACACCCTCACCGACGACGATCTCGCCGCGATCGCCTCCCACGACGCCATCCTGCTCGGCGCCGTCGGCGGGATGCCGGGGGACCCGCGCCTGAAAGATGCCAACATCGAGCGGGGCCTGCTGTTGAAGCTGCGCTTCGCCCTCGACCACTACGTCAACCTGCGTCCGTCCGTCCTCTATCCCGGAGCCGCCGGTCCGCTCGCCGCGCCGGGGGAGATCGACTTCGTCGTCGTCCGCGAGGGTACCGAGGGTCCGTACGTCGGCAACGGCGGGTCCATCCGCACCGGCACGCCCCATGAGATCGCGAACGAGACCTCGGTCAACACTGCATTCGGCGTCGAGCGCGTCGTGCGGTTCGCCTTCGCCCATGCGCAGAAGCGGAGGAACAAGCTCACCCTCGTCCACAAGACGAACGTGTTGGTGCACGCGGGGGGCATATGGAAACGGATCGTCGACGAGGTGGCGCAGGAGTTCCCCGACGTGGCCGTAGACTATCTCCACGTCGACGCGGCGACGATCTTCCTGGTCACGAACCCGGGCCGCTTCGACGTGATCGTCACCGACAACCTCTTCGGCGACATCCTGACCGACTTGGCCGGCGCCGTCACCGGAGGCATCGGCCTCGCCGCTTCGGGGAACATCAACCCCGACGGCGCGTTCCCGTCGATGTTCGAGCCCGTGCATGGCTCCGCGCCGGACATCGCCGGACAGCAGATCGCCGATCCCACCGCTGCGATCCTCTCCGTCGCCCTGCTGCTCGACCATCTCGGGCTGGGCGATGAGGCCGAGCGCGTCACCCGCGCGGCCCGGGAGGACATCGCGAGCCGGGACGGCTCCGCACGCACGACCGCGCAGGTCGGCGACGCCATCACCGCACGTCTCCGGGCGTAATCTGAGTGGATGCGCGCCGCGCAGACGCCGCGCGAGGAACAGGACTGACATGACCCTCACCGACTCGACCGCAGCCCCCCTCACCTTCTCGGTGACGAAGAACCTGGCCGCGGCATCGCCTTCCGCCCGCGAGGAGATCCTCGCGAACCCCGGCTTCGGAACGAACTTCACCGACCACATGGTCGACATCTGCTGGTCGTCGAAGGGCGGCTGGCACCGGCCGCGCGTCTCGCCCTACGGGCCGATCTCGCTCTCGCCTGCCGCCGCGGTGCTCCACTATGGGCAGGAGATCTTCGAGGGCATCAAGGCGTATCGTCACGCGGACGGCTCGATCCACACCTTCCGCCCCGAGGAGAACGCTCGGCGACTGCAGCGTTCGGCGCGTCGCATGGCGCTCCCCGAGCTGCCCGCCGAGTACTTCCTGCAGTCGCTGCGCGAACTGATCGCGGTGGACGGCGACTGGGTGCCGTCCGGTGCCGACCAGAGCCTGTACCTGCGTCCGTTCATGTTCGCGAAGGAGGCCTTCCTCGGTGTCCGCCCCGCGGAGAAGGTCGCCTACTACGTGATCGCCAGTCCGGCGGGCGCCTACTTCAAGGGCGGTGTCACCCCTGTGAAGATCTGGCTGAGCGAGGACTACGCGCGCGCCGGCAAGGGGGGCACGGGGGCGGCGAAGACCGGAGGCAACTACGCCGCGAGTCTGTTGCCGCAGGCCGAGGCGTACGAGAAGGGCTGCGACCAGGTCGTCTTCTTGGACGAGGACGGCAACGTCGAGGAGCTCGGCGGCATGAACGTCGTCTTCGTCATGAAGGACGGCACCCTCGTGACTCCGGAGTCGGAGTCGATCCTCGCCGGGATCACCCGTGACTCGATCCTCCGTCTCGCCGAAGACCGCGGGCACCGGGTCGAGCGTCGCGCGGTCTCGCTCACCGAGTGGCGCGAGGGGGTCGCCTCGGGCGACATCGTGGAGGTGTTCGCCTGCGGCACCGCCGCGGTGGTGACGCCGATCGGTGTGCTGAAGGCGTCCGGTTTCGAGGACGTCCAGCCCACCGGCACCCTCGCGCTGGAGCTGCGTCAGCACCTCACCGACATCCAGTACGGCCGTGCCGAGGACGTGCACGGCTGGCTGACCCGACTGGACGGCTGACCCGTGCGCATCGTCCGGTACAGCCGCAACGAGGCCATCCGCTACGGGATCATCGACGAGAAGGAGGTCGTCGAGCTCGTCGGCGACCCCCTGTTCGCCGGGTTCGAGACGACGGGGGAGCGCATCCCGCTCGCCGAGATCACCCTTCTCGCGCCGTCCATTCCTCGATCCAAGGTCGTGTGCGTCGGCAGGAACTACCGCGATCACGCTGCCGAGTTCGGAAACGAGGCGCCCGCAGAGCCCATGCTGTTCCTGAAGCCGAACACGTCGGTGATCGGCCCCGATGATGCGATCGTCCGTCCGCCGCAGTCGCAGCGCACCGATTTCGAAGGCGAGCTCGCCGTCATCATCGGACGGGTCGCCAAGAACGTGCCTGCCGACAAGGCGCTCGATTACGTCTTCGGCTACACGATCGGCAACGACGTCACCGCGCGCGATCTGCAGAAGTCTGACGGCCAGTGGTCTCGCGCCAAGGGCTTCGACACGTTCTGCCCGCTGGGCCCGATCATCGAGACCGAGTTCGATCTCGACGGCGGAGCACGCGTCATCACGCGGGTCAACGGCGAGGTGCGCCAGGACGGTCCGATTTCCGACATGGTCCACTCGGTGCCCGACATCATCGCGTATGCGTCTGCGGCGTTCACCCTTCTGCCCGGCGACGTGATCCTCACCGGCACCCCGGCGGGTGTCGGCGAGTTCGGAGCAGGGGACGTCGTCGAAGTGGAGATCGCAGGGCTCGGCATCCTGCGCAACACGGCGCGGAATGCCTGACGGAGGACTCTCCTCCGCAACGGCGACGGATGTCGCCCGCATCCAACGGCGCACCGTCACCGTTCTCGCTGCCGGGCAGGTGCTCGGCGGTGTCGCGTTCGGTTCGACCGTGTCGCTCGGGGCCCTCCTGGCGGCGGACCTCTCGGGCGAGGAATCGCTGTCGGGGTTCGCGACGGCATCCGTCACCCTCGGCGCCGCGCTCTGCGCGATCCCGCTCGCCCGTCTGGCAGCGGCGCAGGGGCGACGTCGGGCGCTGACGCTGGGCAACCTGCTGGCGCTGATCGGGATCGCGGTCGTGATCACATCGGCCGCGCTGCGACTGTTCCCGCTCCTCCTCGTCGGCGTCGTCCTCATCGGCGCCGGAAACGCGGGCAACCTGCAGTCCCGATTCGCCGCGACCGACCTGTCGGGTCAGGGGCGGCGCGGACGCGACCTCGGCACCGTCGTCTGGGCCACGACCGTCGGCGGCGTCATCGGCCCGCTCATGCTGACACCCGGCGAGGCCGTCGGCCGATGGCTCGGGATGCCGCCCCTCACCGGGTCGTATGCGTTCTCGATCGTCGCGCAGACCCTCGCGCTCGTGCTCTACCTGGTGGCGCTGCGCCCCGACCCGCTGAAGGTCGCGCAACAGATCGCGCGCTCCCGCGACCCGGGAGCGCCGCGGGTGGACGAGCCCGATCGGCCGGTGGTCGCGCGGTACGCCGTGTTCGCCGTGGCGGGATCCCACGTCACGATGGCGTCGGTGATGGCCATGACGCCGGTCCATCTGTCTCACCTCGACCCGCGCAACGTCACGACCATCGTGGGCGTCACGATCGCGCTGCACGTGTTCGGCATGTACGGCCTGTCGCCGGTCTTCGGCATCCTCGCCGATCGCTGGGGTCGGCTGCAGACGATCCTGCTCGGACAAGGGATCCTCGCCGCGTCGCTCCTGACTGCGGCGATCGCCCCCGACTCTCCGGCCGCGGTACTCGTCGCCCTGCTGCTCCTGGGGCTCGGGTGGAGCGCGGCGACTGTCGGCGGCGCGGCCCTGCTCACCGAGGCCACCCCGACCGAACTGCGGCCGCGGCGGCAGGGTCGCAGCGACACGGCCATGACGCTCTCGGCGGCGATCGGTGCCGTCCTCGCCGGCGGCATCCTCGGTCTCATCGGATACGGCGGGCTCGCCCTCGTGGCGCTCGCTGTCGTCGTCGCGATCACGGTCCTCTCGCCCTACGCACGACGCTGAGCGCGGGGCGGGTTCGGCGCCGGTCGTAGACTGGACGGCGATGTCCACTGCACCGCACGCCCTCACCACCACCGCCTCCGGCTCCGACGTCCGCGTCCGGTTCTGCCCCTCGCCGACGGGGCTCCCGCACGTCGGGATGGTCCGCACCGCCCTGTTCAACTGGGCGTACGCGCGGCACACCGGCGGCAAGATGATCTTCCGCGTCGAGGACACCGACGCCGCCCGCGACAGTGAGGAGAGCTACCGCCAGCTCGTCGACGCGCTCACCTGGCTCGAGATCGACTGGGACGAGGGTATCGAGAAGGGCGGTCCGCACGAGCCGTACCGGCAGTCGCAGCGCCACGACATCTACCGTGAGGTCCTCGACAAGCTGATCGCGAGCGGTGCCGTGTACGAGTCCTACTCGACGGCGGAGGAGATCGACGCCCGCAACGAGGCGAACGGTCGCGCGAAGCAGCTCGGGTACGACAACTTCGACCGCACGCTGACCAACGAGCAGAAGGCGGCCTTCCGTGCCGAGGGGCGCGAGCCGGCTTGGCGCCTGCGGGTCCCGGACGAGGACGTGACGTACGTCGACCTCATCCGCGGCGAGGTCACCTTCCCGGCAGGCTCCTTCCCGGACTTCGTGGTCGTCCGTGCCGGCGGCATCCCGCTCTACACGTTCACGAACCCCGTCGACGACGCCCTGATGGGCATCACCCACGTGCTGCGCGGCGAGGACCTGATGCCGTCCACCGCGCGCCAGCTCGCCCTGTACGGCGCACTGATCGACGCGGGAGTGACCTCGTTCGTCCCGCGGTTCGCGCACATGCCGCTCGTGCTGGGGGAGGAGGGCACGAAGAAGCTCTCCAAGCGCGACCCCAAGGCCGACCTCTTCCTGCAGCGGGAGAAGGGCTTCATCCACGAGGGTCTGCTGAACTACCTCGCACTCCTCGGCTGGTCGATCGCGGCCGACCGCGACGTGTTCTCGCGCCAGGAGCTCATCGAGGCGTTCGACATCGTCGACGTCAACCCGAACCCCGCCCGCTTCGACCAGAAGAAGGCGGAGTCGATCAACGGCGACCACATCCGGATGCTGGAGCCCGCCGACTTCGCGTCGCGCCTGGTGCCGTACCTCGTCGGTGCGGGCGTGGTCAGCACGCCGCCGACGGACGCCCAGCGGGAGATGCTCGCCAAGGCTGCGCCCCTCGTGCAGGAGCGCATGCAGATGCTCGGCGATGCGCAGGGGCTGCTGGGCTTCCTCTTCCGGGACGTCGAGACCTACGACGAGGATGCCCTGAAGGGACTTCCGGCGAACACCGCCGAGGTGCTCGGCGCGTCGATCGAGGCGCTGCAGGCGCTGCCGGAGGACGCGTTCGTCGCCGAGGCGATCCAGGCGGCACTCGCGGCATCCCTCATCGACGGGCTGGGGCTGAAGCCGCGCGTCGCGTACGGTCCGGCTCGCGTCGCGCTGAGCGGTCGCCGCGTCTCGCCGCCCCTGTTCGAATCGATGGAGCTGCTCGGCAAGGCCGTCACCCTCGAGCGCCTCGAGCAGCTGCGCGCCGCGCGCAGCTGAGCCCGACGCGCTCGGGATGCGCATCCGGTTTGGCCGGGGCCGTGCCGTGGGCTAAGCTTGATCCTCGGTACGACTCCGGTTGAAACCCGGTGGGGTATGGTGTAATTGGCAACACGGCTGATTCTGGTTCAGTTGTTCTTGGTTCGAGTCCAGGTACCCCAGCAAGAAGAAAACCCCCGCTCCGGCGGGAGTTTTGCTTTCGCCGAGAACGCTGCGCGGATCACCGCGCCGGGCGCACAATGGTCCCATGGGACTCTTCACGCAGCGACCCGAAGAACCGTCGGAATGGGCCGGGCTCCCCGCCGAGCCGATGGAACCCCGTGACCCTGTCGAGCGCCTGGGTGAGGGGCCCTCGGTGTCCGACTGGTCACCCGACCTGCTCGCCGACGCGCCGGCCACCGCGACCTGGATCGAGATCCCCGTCGATCCCGCTCCCGAGGCCGACGGCGGTGCGGACGGCGACTGACGCTCAGCGCATCGCGTCGCCGATGTAGGAGTACTTGACGAAGACCTCCGACGCCCAGCCGGCTTCTTCGAGCACACCCTGCACAGCGGTCAGCATGTACTTCGAATCCCAGCCGAGGTAGAGGTACTGCCCGTCGCCGAGCCGGTCCCACTGACCGTTCCATGCCATGGAGGGGTAGACGGGCCCGCCCTGCCGGGCGCTGTAGTCGATGACGCTCTGACGGGAGTCGGCCCAGAGCCGGGCGAAGACGCGGTTGAAGAGGTAGCGGACGTCCCTGACGTCCCAGTGCTCGCCCCGATACTCGACGTAGTCGAACTCGCGCTGCCAGCCCCGGGGCCAGCCTCGCCGCTTCTTGGCGTCGAGGATCGGGGTCAGGTTGTCGTCGTCGATGGCCACGACGCCGGGGCGACGCCACGTGTCCATGAAGCGTGCGGTCAGCTGCTCGGTCCGCTCGGCGATCTGCGCGGTCGACCACGTGCCGGCATCCGCGATCCGGCGGGTGAGCTCCACCCCGCTCGCCGCGTACGCGGCCCGCTTCTCGGGAAACGAGGCGTCGAACACGCGGTCGGCGGCGTACTCCTCGAGGAGCGTCAGGTTGCCGAGCGTGTTCACGACAGCGCGGTGAGCGTTCTGCTCGTCGTCGGTCAGGTCCGCCCATCGGCGGACGCCGTCGCCTGTCCATTCGTCGGACGGCGCTGCGGGCAGGACGTGTTCGAGGACGACGTCGGCCTCTGCCTCGACGCCCGCCAGGCGAGCGATCACGAAGCCCGCGTGGGGCAGGTCGCCGTACCGCAGACCGACCCGGGTGCGTTCGTCCGACGGGGTGATCCGGGCGATGGCGAGCGTGAGCGCCTCCATCCCCTCGTCGGCTGCCCGGCAGAACCTCGCGACGAGCCGGTCGATGGGAAGGCCGACCACCGTCCGACGCAGCAGCAGGGTCTCGACGTGGGTCAGGGCGAGCGACAGATCGGATGCCGAAAGCTCACCGTGCAGGTGGTCTCGGTACAGCCGCATCGCCAGGGGATACATGCCGCGACCCAGCGCGTTGATCGCGCCGAAGTGCCGGGAGAGGGCGGCATCCGTCGCCGAAGCGGGGTCGAGGAGCAGACGATAGATCTCCGACAGCTCGCGCCATTGCTGCGCCCGCGTGCGCAGGGTCTCGCGGTCGAGGCGAGGGAACTCATGGCGGAACGCGTCGTACACCCCGCGCTCGCCCTCCACGAGCACCTCCCGCCCGGTCAGCATGACGAGGTAGTCCCGCCAGAACGCGCCGATCTGCTCTCCGGTGTTGCGCTCGATCGCAAGCCAGAACTCCTTCTCGATCCGGCTCTGCTCGGCGTGCGACAGCCCCATGAGGACGTAGTTGTGGATGAGCTCGTGGTCGCGGAGCGGTTCTCCGGTGGAGTTCAGGCTCTCGAAGATCTGCTGGGCGTTGGCACCTGCGCCGAGTGTGATCGACACGTGTTCGAGCTTGCGCAGCCCGCGCCAGATGGTCGCCGCCTCTTCCGGGCGGATCTGACTGCGGAAGAACGCGTAGTTGTCGTCGAAACGCGACGTGCGGTCGTCGCCCCCGGGGGAGCGGCGGTCGAGGATCACGCTCTCGAAGACGTCCGCCCACGCCCGGTGGGGGCGGAGCTTGGTCCGCGAGGGGTCGTCGCGGCGGACGAGGACGGCCTCGAGCTCGGCCGCGAGCGTCGGGTCGTCGTCGCGGAGGGTGTGGTGCAGGGCGGCGATCAGCAGCATCAACGTGGTCACGCGCTGCTGTCCGTCGATGAGGACGAGGTGAGCGTCGTCGTCCACGGAGGTGCTCGCGGTCGAGAGGATCGAGCCGATGAAGTGGGTCTGGCCGTCCTCGCTCGCCGCGACGGATCGGATGTCGCCGAGCAGCTGCTCGCATCCGCCGATGTCCCAGCGGTACTGCCGCTGATAGACCGGCACGACGATCGTGGTGTCCGAGGCGGAGAGCCATTCGATCGTGTTGACGGCGGTCGCATCGACGTTCGTGGCGCTGCTCATGTTCTCCGAATCGCTTCTCGAAATTCCCGGTCGAGTCTACTGAGGCTCTCGGATCGGCTAGGTAGGCTTGCCTAAGTCGGGCCTGTAAAAACTTCGCTCGTCCGACAGAAAGGTTGATCCGCATGGGTTACATCAAGAGTGCTCTGCTCGAGGAGACCGGCTACGTCGTCCTCGACATGTACGGCAAGGAAATCGACCCCAAGGAATGGCTCGACATCGAGTACGTCGACTGGAAGTCCTCGGGTGACACACGGTTCGCTCCGCTGGCCTCGGCCAAGGGCGAGATCGAGTGCAACGGCTTCTGGAACCACCAGCCGCCGCGCACCGACAAGGACGGCGTCTGGATCCCGTCGCAGACCGAGAAAGCGCCGACCCTGACCGAGCGCGCGCTGGAGCCGGGCTCGAACGTCGGCCGCTGCCGCATCATCGAGCTGCAGCCGAACACCTACGCCGACGCGCTGTACAACCTGCACCAGGACGACAACAACCGGCTGAACCCCGACGGGACCGGCTGGGTCGTCCGGAGCTTCTTCAACCTCACCGACGACAAGGACAGCTTCTTCGTCCTGCGCGACAACCGCACCGACCCCAGCGGCGAGACCCGCATCGCGCTACCCGCCGGTGCGCAGCTGGTCATCGACACCCAGCGACTGTGGCACGCGGCCTACCACCCGGGCGACGCCCCCCGGTACTGCCTCATCACGTCGTGGGAGTCCGGCCCCGAGCTCGACGCGTACATGGAGAAGTACAACGGCGTGAACAAGGTCGAGAGCGTTCCGCTCGACCAGGAGACGATCGACGCCGCGCAGGCCGAGCAGGAGCGTCGCATCGCTGCTCGCGCCGCCGCCCTCGCCGCTCGCGGTCAGCGCGAGGTGCTCGCGATGAGCGAGGCCTGACCCGCACGGGCCCACCCGCGACGCCCCCGGTCGACGGCCGGGGGCGTCGTTGCATACTGCAGTCTTGTTTCGTGTTGGTTTCTGTTGTAACGTGTGGACTTGTTCGAGGAGGACCACATGTACGCAACGGAGCGCCAGCAGCAGATCGAGCAGCTGATCGCCACGGATGGCCGCGTCGCCGTGCTCGACCTCGCCGATCGCTTCGGGGTGACGACCGAGACCGTCCGCCGTGACCTCGCCGCTCTCGAGCGCGCCGGTCTCGTCCGTCGCGTCCACGGCGGAGCGGTCCATCGCGCGCGCGCCAGCACGGCCGAGGTCTCGGTGGCCGAACGCTCGGCCCAGCGCAGCGGCGCCAAGCAGGCCATCGCCCGCGCCGCCGTTGAACTGCTCGGCGCCGAGCTGGACGGAGCCGTCTACCTGGATGCCGGCACCACGACCGGAGCCATCGCACAACTGCTCGCGGCCGGGCCGCATCCCGCCGGCGATCTCGAGGTCGTCACGCATTCCATGTCGGTCGCCCACATCCTCGCCGGCGCTCCCGACGTCGGACTGACCGCCATCGGCGGTCGCGTGCGCGGCCTCACCGCCGCTGCTGTCGGCGCGCAGACCGTCGAGGCGATCGCGCGTCTGCGTCCGGACATCGCCTTCCTCGGGGCGAACGGCGTCTCCGCCGCCTTCGGCCTCAGCACCCCGGACCCCGATGAGGCCGCCGTCAAGCGGGCCATCGTCGCCTCGGCCCGACGGGTCGTCGTCGTCGCGGACGGCGACAAGTTCGATGCCGAGTTGCTGGTGTCCTTCGCCGGCCTCTCAGAGGTCGACGTCCTCCTCACCGACACCGCTCCCGCGGGCGCGCTGGCCGCCGCGCTCGGCGAGGCCGACGTGGAGGTGCAGATCGCATGATCGTCACGCTCACGACCAACCCGTCCCTCGACCGGACGATCTCGCTCTCCGCGCCGCTGCAGGTGGGTGAGGTGCAGAACGCGCGGGAGGTGCGCGAGGATGCCGGTGGCAAGGGCATCAACGTCGCGAGGGTGGTCGCCGCGGCATCCCGCCCGACCCTCGCCGTGCTGCCGCTCGACCCGGCGGACCCCTTCGCGAGCGCCCTCGCGGCCACCGGTGTTCCGGTGCGCACGGTCCCGCACGACGGAGCCACCCGTGCCAACGTGACGATCGCGGACGAGTCGGGGACCACGACGAAGCTGAACCTCCCGGGAGCCGCCTTCACCGAAGCGGATGCCGCGGCCCTCACCGCAGCCGTCGTCACCGCCTCGGAGGGCGCGTCGTGGCTGGTCCTCGCGGGCTCGCTCGCGCCGGGTCTGCCCGTCGACTACTACGTGACGGTCATCGAGGCGGTCCGTGCAGCGTGGGGGACCGGCGCTCCGCGGATCGCCGTCGACACCTCGGGTCCGGCGTTGGCCGCCGCCGTCGCGGCCGGCCGCCCGGACCTCATCAAGCCGAACGACGAGGAACTCGCCGAGCTCGTCGGCCATCACCTCGACGCTGATCTGGCGCTGCCGGAGGCCGTGGCCGCCGTCGCGCGGGAACTCGTACCCGCCTCCGTCGGAGCCGCCCTCGTGACGCTCGGCGGCGACGGCGCCGTGCTCGTCACGGCTGACGATGCCTGGCATGGGACGACTCCGCCGACGCGCGTTCGCAGCACGGTGGGTGCCGGCGACAGTTCCCTCGCCGGGTACCTGCTCGCCGAGACCGCCGGTGTCCCGCCCGAGGAGCGGCTGCGCTCGGGCATCCGCTACGGGTCGGCAGCGGCCTCGCTGCCCGGCACCCAACCCCCGACCCCGAACGACCTGTCGACCGGCGCCGTGCCGGTCCGACGCCTCTCGACGAACAACCCGACCACTGGAGGTCACCGTGACTGAGATCATCACCGCGGAACTCGTCAGTATCGACGAACCGCTCGGCGCCGACAAGCGCGCCGTCATCGACGCGCTCGCCCAGCGCGTCGCCGCGCAGGGGAGAGCCACCGACGGCGCTCGTCTGGCGGAGGACGCCTGGGCCCGCGAGGAGAAGGACGAGACCGGCCTGCCCGGCGGCATCGCCATCCCGCACGCGAAGAGCGCCGCGGTGACGCAGGCGTCGCTCGCCTTCGCGCGGCTGACGCCCGGCGTCGATTTCGGAGCCGAGGACGGCGGGGCGGACCTCGTCTTCCTCATCGCGGCTCCCGACACGGCCGCCGAGGAGCACCTCGCGGTCCTCTCCAAGCTCGCCCGCAGCCTGATGCGCGACGACTTCACCGCGGGCCTCCGCGCGGCCCGCAACGCCGAGGAGGTCGTCGCGATCGTCCGCGACGCCATCTCCGACTCGCCGGCATCCGAGGCTCCCGCCTCCCGTGCGGAGGCACGGTCCGCCGCGCCCGCCCCCGCACCCGCCGACGACGCGCTCCTGATCGACGGGCGCCCGGCGCGCATCGTCGCCGTCACGGCCTGCGCCACCGGCATCGCGCACACCTTCATGGCGGCCGACGCCCTGACCGCGACGGGCCAGAAGGAGGGCATCGACCTCGTCGTCGAGCCCCAGGGATCGAGCGGCTACAAGGCGATCGAACAGCGCGTCATCGACGAGGCCGACGCCGTCATCTTCGCCGTCGACGTCGATGTCCGCGAGCAGACCCGTTTCGCGGGTAAGCCGGTCGTCCGCGCCGGCGTGAAGCGGGGCATCGAGCAGCCCGCCCAGATGATCCGCGAAGCCGTGGCCGCTGCGAAGAACCCGAACGCTCCTCGTGTTCCGGCGGCATCCGGCGCCGCGTCGACGCGCCAGGCGGCACCCACTTCGCTCGGCGGCGCCGTCCGCCGCGCCCTGCTCACCGGGGTCAGCTACATGATCCCGTTCGTCGCCGGTGGCGGTCTCCTCATCGCTCTCGGGTTCGCTCTGGCGGGGTACCAGATCGCGTCGCCGCACGAGGGCGCGGACGTCAACAACGCCGTCTACACGCTGCAGAACTTCGCGCTGTGGAACCTGCCGCCCGAGGGACTGGGGTACTACCTCGGAGCGGTGGCGTTCCAGATCGGTGGTCTCTCCTTCGGATTCCTCGTCCCGGCTCTGGCCGGCTACATCGCCTACGGCATCGCCGACCGCCCCGGAATCGCCCCTGGTTTCGTCGCCGGTGCGGTCGCCACCTTCATGGGCGCCGGCTTCATCGGGGCGATCGTCGGTGGTCTGCTCGCCGGTCTCGCGGCGTGGTGGCTGAACCGCCTCGACGTGCCGCGCTGGCTGCGCGGACTGATGCCGGTCGTGATCATCCCGCTGCTCGCGTCGATCTTCGCGTCGGGTCTCCTGCTGATGGTCTTCGGCGGCCCCATCGCCGCGCTCAGCGTGGCGCTGAACGCTTGGCTGGGAAGCCTCACTGGTGCCGGCGTCATCCTGCTGGGCGTCATCCTCGGCCTCATGATGTGCTTCGACCTCGGCGGCCCGGTCAACAAGGTCGCGTACGGATTCGCGACCGCGAATCTGGCTCAGGGCATCGCCGGCGACGAACGGTACCTGCAGATCATGGCCGCGGTCATGGCCGCCGGTATGGTCCCGCCCCTCGCGATGGCGCTCGCGTCGACTGTCCTCGGCAGGGGACTGTTCACCGCACCCGAGCGTGAGAACGGCAAGGCGGCCTGGCTGCTCGGCGCCGCGTTCATCTCCGAAGGCGCGATCCCCTTCGCCGCGGCGGACGTCTTCCGCGTCATCCCGGCCATGATGGTCGGCGGTGCCGTGACCGGTGCGCTGTCGATGGCCTTCGCGGTCACCTCCCGCGCCCCGCACGGCGGTGTGTTCGTCTTCTTCGCGATCGACAACTTCTGGCTCTGGCTGGTCGCCATCGCCGCGGGCACCATCGTCAGCGCCGTCTCCGTCGTGCTCCTCAAGCGCTTCGTCCGGCGTCGGCCGGTCGAGGCCGATGTGCCTGCTGTGGCCGTGACGGCATAGTCTCGATACACCGACTCAAGGAGGAAGATCCACCATGGCCGAACGGACCGCAACCGTCGCGAGCAGCTCCGGACTGCACGCCCGCCCCGCAAAGCTCTTCGTGCAGGCGGTCAAGGAGACGGGCGTGCCCGTCACGATCGCCGTTCCCGGTGGTCCCGACCAGAACGCCGGCAGCATCCTGACCCTCATGGGTCTGGGCGCGACGCAGGGCACGGTCGTCACGCTCAAGGCCGAGGGCGAGGGTGCCGACGAGGCGCTCGACAAGCTCGTCGCCTTCATCGAGACGGATCACGACGCCGAGTGAGGCTCGACCCCCACGAACGGCGGATGCCGCGGAGCGAAAGCCCCGCGGCATCCGCCGTTCGTGCGTGAAGGTCAGAGGTCGGTCGACTCTCCGGGGTCCAGGGTGACGAACTCGCCACCGTTCTGCTCGGTCGCCCACTTCAACCGGTCGCGGTGCATGGCAAGACCTGCACGGGAGAGGGTCATGTCGTGCGTGCCGAACGCGCGGCGCGGCTTGACGGCGAGGACGTAGTCCATCGCCTCACCGATCTTCAGCCACGGCGCCCCCACGGGCGCGGCCAGCAGGCCGACCTCGACGCCCTCGGGGACGGCGTAGGAGTCGCCCGGGTAGTAGAACTCGTCGTTCACGAGGACGCCGAGGTTGTCGATGACCGGGATCGACTCGTGGATGACGCTGTGGGTTCCGCCGAAGAAGCGGAGCCGGAAGGGTCCGAGCTCCAGCTCGTCGCCGACGCTCACCTCGGTGACGTCGTAGTCGGATGCCGCGGCCACAACGCCCGCCGGTCCGAAGATCGGCACACCCGGCGCCTGGGAACGGACGAGGTCGAGCTGAGAGGGCGTCCAGTGGTCCGGATGCTCATGCGTGAGGATCACGCCGACCAGATCGTTCAGATCGTCGAGAGGAAGGGTGAAGGAACCCGGATCGATGAGGAGGGTCTTGCCCTCGCTGTCGAGGCGGAGGCAGGCATGTTCGTGCTTCGTGACGCGCATCGTCCCAGTCAACTCAGGAGGGGGCGATGTGGCAAGGGGGCCCCGATTTTGCACGGCTGTGAACGTGGTGCATAATTGAACGGTTGCCTCCGCAGGGAGGGAACGAAAAGTACGGCCCCATCGTATAGCGGCCTAGTACGCCGCCCTCTCACGGCGGTAACGCGGGTTCGAATCCCGCTGGGGTCACCACACCGAAGACACCCCCCGACCACCATGGTCGGGGGTGTCTTCGTTTCTGCGTGCCGACGGGCGTCAGCGCTCCGGGGATTCGCTGCGCGGTCGCGACCGGCGGCGTGCGCGACGCACGACCTGCACGACGGCGAGGATGACGCCGGCCAGCGCGAGCCACGGGAGCAGGAACCCCAAACCGATGACGATCCCGTTGAGGGTGGCGACGAGGGTGTTCCACCCCGTCGAGAACCCGTCGCCGAACCCCTGGGGATCGGCGGCGACGACTTCGCCCGGTTCGACCACCGTGATCGTCGCGCTCGAGAGGGCGACCTCGTCGCTCAGCGCGGCGGACTGCGCGCGTAGCGAGTCGAGCTCCGCCTGGCGCCGCGAGAGCGCCTCTTCGGCGGTCAGCAGGTCGGCGGTGGTCGCGGCATCCGAGATGAGGGCCTCCAGCCGGTCCACCGAGGTCTGCAGAGCCGAGATCCTCGCCCTCAGGTCGGTCGACTGCGCGGTGACGTCCTCACGCGTGATCTCTGACGACGTGATCTCGCCGAGGGTGTCGAGACCGGAGAGGAAGTCCGTGAGGTCGTCTGCGGGCACACGCACCGTGACCCACGTCCCGCTCGTCGACGACACCGCGGCGTCGCTCCCGGCCCCCGCGTCGGGCGAGGTCGTCCCCGACACGTTCATCGACTCGACATAGCCGCCGGATTCCTCGGCTCGTTCGCCGATCTCCGTGACGACGGCGGCAGGGTCGGTCGCCTGGAGGACCGTGGCGGCGGTGGCGACGACCTCGCGACCCTCAGCGGATGTGGTGCCGTTCCCTTCGAGCTCACCGCCCTGATCTCCACCCAGGTCGCCGCCGGACTCGGGCGCGACCGCGCCACCGGCGCCCTCGTCGTACATGCCGACGGGACCGCTGGACGTCGACCCGGCGCCCGTGCCGCTGAGGGCTGGTCCGACGAAGCCGGCGACGACGATGACCGCGGCCGCGGCGCCGGTGTAGCCCCACGCGCGGCGACGTCGCCGCTGCGACGCCTCGCGGGAGTGCGAGACCTCCGCGCGGATCTCGGCGAACAGTGCTGCCTCGATGTCGTCCTGCCGCTTCTGCGCGAGCTCGGGGAGCTCGATCTCGTGCCGGGTCATGATCCCTCCGATCCGACGACGGTGCGCAGTCGCGTCCGTACCCGCGACAGGCGATTGCGGACGACCGCGTGCGAGATGCCGAGTTCGGCAGCGGCGGCCGCGTACGCGTACCCCTCTGTCGCGCACAGTCGGAAGATCTGCTGGTCCAGCGGCGAGAGGGTTCCGAGCTCGGCCAGGACGCGCTCCGCCAGGTCGCCGCCGATCACCTGGTCCTCCACGTCGACCGTGGCAGCCAGGGATTCCTCGACCGCGCCGGCGGTGTGCAGCCGGTCGCGCCGCTGTCGCCGCATCCGGTTCGCGCTCTGGAAGCGGCAGATCGTCACGAGCCAGGGCAGCAGCGACTCGCTCACCAGGTCCAGGGTCGGCAGGCGCCGCCACGCGACCAGGAAGGTCTCCTGCATGACGTCCTCCGCATCGGCCGTGTTCCCGAGGAGGCCGTGAGCCAGCCAGTAGACCGGCTTCGCGTAGGCGCGATAGAGCTCACGGAAGGCCTGCTGGTCGCCACGCGCGGCGGCGACCACCAGGTCCGCGTCACGCCTCGCGAGCGGGTCGGCCATGGCATCCTCGTTCGTTCTGTCGATGGGGGAGTGTCGCGTCACGCAGCATCGTCTCAGCCACCTCAAAAGGTACTCTGGGGGTCGCCCCCCGCATGAAAGGCCCTCATGGAGCTTCCCCTCTGGTTCGAGGTCGGCTCGCTGGTCGTCCTGACGCTGATCCTCGTCGCCGACCTGCTGCTGATCATCAAGCGGCCCCACGTGCCGTCGACGAAGGAGTCGACCCTCTGGGTCGTCTTCTACGTCGCTCTCGCGCTCGTGTTCGCGCTCGTCATGCTGGTGGTCACGAACGGCGAGTACGCGGGTCAGTTCGTGGCGGGATGGCTCACCGAGTACAGCCTGTCGATCGACAACCTGTTCGTGTTCGTCCTCATCATGAGCCAGTTCTCGGTGCCCCGGGCGGCGCAGCAGAAGGTGCTGATGGTGGGCATCATCATCGCGTTGATCCTGCGTGGCATCTTCATCCTGCTGGGCGCGGCGATCATCGAGCAGTTCAGCTGGGTCTTCTACCTCTTCGGGCTCTTCCTCATATACACGGCCTGGAAGCAGGCCTTCTCGAGCGAGGACGACGATGAGGAGGAGAAGAAGGAGAGCTTGATCGTCCGGGCACTCCGCCGGCGCATGTCGATCAGCGAGGAGTACGACGGCGCGAAGGTGCGCACCGTCATCGACGGCAAGAAGGTCTTCACCCCGATGGTGATCGTCTTCGCCGCGCTCGGCATGACCGACCTGCTCTTCGCGATCGACTCGATCCCGGCGATCTTCGGGATCACCCAGAGCGCCTTCATCGTCTTCACGGCGAACATCTTCGCCCTGATGGGCCTGCGTCAGCTCTACTTCCTGCTGGGCGGTCTGCTCGACCGCCTCAAGTACCTCCACTTCGGCATCGCGTTCATCCTCGCCTTCATCGGCGTGAAGCTCGTCCTCCACGCGATGCACGAGAACGAATTGCCCTTCATCAACGGTGGGGAGCACATCGAGTGGGCGCCCGAGATCTCCACGTGGGTCTCGCTCGGGGTGATCATCGCCTCGATGGTCGTCGCAACCGTGGCGAGCCTCATCGCCGCGCGCCGCGAAGGGCTGCGCGAGCCGGTACCGGCGACCGGGCCCACTCCCGTCCGTCACGCGCAGGACGTCGCCGACGAGCAGGGCACCCCCTCGACCGTCGACCCCCGTCCGTCCGAGAAGGACTGACGCACCGCCTCAGAACGGGCGGAGGTTCGCCCGCAGAGTGGGTTCGTACTCCCGCCGAAGGATGCCGCGGCGGCGCAGGATCGGGACGAGCTCGTCGAGCGTGCGGTGCACCGTCACGGGGTGCAGGTCGCCCCACAGGAGCACGCCGTCGTTGCCCCAGGAGCCGTACTCCTCGATGCGGTCCGCGAGCTCCTCGGCGGTCCCCACCCAGCCGGAGCCGTCGTGCAGGCGGCCCTGACGTGCGTGAGCGGCGAGGATCCGCCGCAGCGGTGCATCCTCGTCGTGATCGCCGACGAGGCGACGGATGCTGCCGTGCGAGACGTGGTCGCCGAAGATCCCGCGATCCAGCGGCCGGTCGAGGTCCAGGGCCGTCAGGTCGGTCTCGAGGTCGCTCGACTGCCGCTCGGCGATCCACCGCAGCGTGGCGTCGTCCGGGTCGAGCGACGCAGCCACGATCCGGTCCGCCTCGGCCGCGGACGAGACCACGACCGGTTGGATCGCGAAGAGGATCGTGATGTCCTCGGGTCGGCGGCCGGCCGCGATCGCGGCGTCGTGGATGCGACCCCGATAGCCGCGGACGGACTCCTCCGTCATCGGGGCGAGGGCGAGCTGCACGTCCGAGTTCGCACCGGCGAAGCCGAGGCCGCGGGGCGACCCGCCGGGGGAGACGATGACGGGCTCGCCGTCGGTGAAGGGGATCGCGTTGAGCGGGCCGTCGAAGGCGAAGTACTCCCCGCGGTGCGTCGTCGGTCGCAGCTTCGCCCCGTCGGCGTAGCGTCCGGCCGACGGGTCGGCCAGGAGCGCACCCTCGGGCCAACTGCGCCAGAGATCGCGCACCGCGGACATCCACTCCTCCGCACGGTCGTAGGCGGCGTCGTGGGAGAGCTGCGCAGCGGTGGAGAAGTGACGCGCGCTCCCGGTGTCGGTGACGACGTTCAGTCCCAGCCGGTGGCCGCTCAGGTGCTGCAGCGTCGCGAACTGCCGGGCGGCGGTGTAGGGCAGGGTGGCGGCGGGGTTCACCGTCGGGACGATCCCGATGTGCCGGGTGGCCGCGAACAGGTACGGCGCGAGCAGGAGCGGATCGAGCTTCGGACCCCCGAAGGCCTGGCGCACGCGCAGATCGATGGTCTCCGCCGACCCGAGCGAGGGGGCGTCCTCGATGATGAGCAGATCGAAACCTGCCTGCTCCAGCGTCTTGACGGCGTCCTGGTACAGCGCCGGCGAGGTCCAGTCGTAGTCCCAGTCGAGGTAGGGGTGGCCCCACCCGTGCGGACCGAAGCCCCGTGCCAGGAACCAGCCGAAGTGCTGCGGCCGGCTCATGCGAGCACCGCCACGTCGGCGTCGACGACCGATTCCGCCGCTGTGAGACCGCGGTCGAGATCCGCCACGAGGTCGTCGACGTCCTCGATACCGATCGACAGTCGAAGCGTGCCGGGGTGGACGCCCAACGCCGTCCGCTCGTCGGGGGAGCGGCGGGCGTGGCTCGTGGTGCCCGGGTGCAGGACGAGGGACCGCACGTCGCCGAGGTGGGTCATGTGGGTGATGACGGACACCGCCTCGACGAACGCGCGCGCCGCGGGCAACCCGCCCCGTACCGTCACCGTGAAGACCGAGCCGAAGCCGCCGCGGAGATACCTCCGAGCGAGGTCATGCGTCGGGTGCGAAGGGAGACCGGCGTAGTCGACAGACTCCACCTCGGGGCGGTCCGCGAGCCAGCGCGCCACCGCGAGCGCGTTCTCGGACTGCCGCTGCACGCGCAGGCTGAGCGTCTCGACGCCCTGGCCGATGAGGAATGCCGTGAGGGGCGAGGGCGTCGGCCCGAAGCGGGGTGCGACGCTCTCGCGCAGGTGTGCGATCCGGGCGCGCCCACCGTGCCGCTGCCAGACGCTCGGGGCACCGGCAGCGTCCTCGACGAGGTGCGGGAAGAGGCGTCCGGAACGGGCGGCGTCGAAGCGTCCGTCATCGATGATCACGCCGCCGAGCACCGCCCCCTGCCCGGCGAGGAACTTGCTCGCGGAGTGCACGACGATCGCGGCGCCGTGTTCCAGGGGACGCAGCAGGTACGGGGTCGCGAACGTGTTGTCGACGATGAGCGGGATGCCGGCCTCGTCGCCGACCGCAGCGACGGCGGCGACGTCGAGGACGTCGTTGCGGGCGTTCGCGATCGACTCGCCGAGCAGCACGCGCGTCTCGGGACGGATCGCGCGACGCCAGGCATCCGGATCCTGGATGTCGTCGACGAACGTCGTCTCGACACCGAGGCGTGCGAGGTTGTCGACGAGGAGGCCGCGCGTCCCCTCGTAGATGTGGGTGGAGCTCACGATGTGCGACCCGGCTCCGACCAGGCCCAGGAGGGCCACGGCGAGGGCCGCCTGTCCCGAGGCGAGCAGGAGGGCTTCTGCGCCGCCCTCGAGCGAGGCGAGCTTGCGCTCGACGGCATCGATCGTCGGGTTGCCGGTGCGGGTGTATCCGAAGCCGTCGCCCGCACCGAAGTGGGATGCGGCGTCGTCGAACGAGTCGAAGGTGAAGCCCGCCGTGAGGTGGATCGGCAGGGCGCGCGGGGTGGCGGCCGCGGCATCCGTCCCGACATGGACCTGTCGCGTGGTGAACCCGCCGGCGGCTCGCTCCGTCATGGTCGTCTCCTGTCCTCAGGGCACACAGCGTGCCACGTCGCGGGCGGTGCGCGGAGATCGTGAGACGCGGTGTTACGCCGCGGGCGCGCCTCGCCCCCGCGGACCCGGTGGTAGTCTGGCGCGGTGCGGACCGCTCGACTCCTTATCGGCCGCGACGAGACCTCGCTCTGAGCCCTCTCTCGTCGCGGAGGCTGTCGCGGGCGCCATCCGACATCAGGAGACACCATGAGCACGATTCCCGACCGTCCCCGGACCCTCGCCGAGAAGGTGTGGGACGACCATCTCGTCGTGAAGGGTGAGGACGGCAGCCCCGACCTCATCTACATCGACCTCCACCTCGTGCACGAGGTGACGAGCCCGCAGGCCTTCGACGGCCTCCGCGCCGAAGGCCGCCCCGTGCGGCGTCTCGACCTCACGATCGCGACGGAGGACCACAACACCCCCACGCTCGAGATCCACAAGCCCATCGCCGACCTGACGAGCCGTACGCAGATCGAGACCCTGCGACGCAACGCGGCGGAGTTCGGGGTGCGGCTGCACTCCCTCGGCGACAAGGAGCAGGGCATCGTCCACGTCGTCGGCCCGCAGCTGGGTCTCACGATGCCGGGCATCACGGTCGTCTGCGGCGACTCGCACACCTCGACGCACGGCGCGTTCGGCGCCATGGCGTTCGGCATCGGAACCAGCGAGGTCGAGCACGTGCTGGCCACGCAGACTCTGCCGTTGAAGCCGTTCAAGACGATGGCGATCACCGTCGAGGGCACCCTCAAGCCCGGCGTGAGCGCGAAGGACATCATCCTCGCGATCATCGCGAAAATCGGCGCGAACGGCGGGCAGGGCTACGTGCTCGAGTTCCGCGGCTCGGCCATCCGGTCGCTCTCGATGGAGGGCCGGATGACGATGTGCAACATGTCGATCGAGGCGGGCGCCCGTGCGGGGATGATCGCGCCGGACGAGACCACGTTCGCCTACGTGAAGGACAAGCCGCACGCCCCCCAGGGCGCGGACTGGGACGAGGCTGTCGCCTACTGGCGCACGCTGCCGTCCGACGAGGGCGCCGTGTACGACGCCGAGGTCTTCCTCGACGCCGACGAGCTCGAGCCGTTCGTCACCTGGGGCACCAACCCGGGTCAAGGCGTGAACCTGAACGGCGTGGTGCCCGACCCCGCCGAGATGAGCGACCCGAACGAGCGGGCCGCGGCGGAGCGGGCCCTCGAGTACATGGACCTGACCCCCGGTACCGCCATGAAGGAGGTGCCCGTGGATGCCGTGTTCATGGGCTCGTGCACGAACAGCCGCATCGAGGATCTGCGGCAGTTCGCCTCGATCGTGCGCGGCCGCACCAAGGCGGAGGGCGTCCGGGTCATGGTCGTCCCCGGCTCGGCGCGAGTCCGCCTCGAAGCGGAGGCGGAGGGGCTCGACAAGATCTTCACCGACTTCGGGGCGGAATGGCGCTTCGCGGGGTGTTCTATGTGCCTCGGGATGAATCCCGACCAGCTCGCCCCGGGGGAGCGGTGTGCGTCGACGAGCAACCGCAACTTCGAGGGACGCCAGGGCAAGGGCGGTCGCACGCACCTCGTCTCGCCCCAGGTCGCCGCCGCGACCGCGGTGCTCGGCCGCCTCGCGAGCCCGAGCGATCTCGACGCACTCGCTCTGACGGAGGTCTGACATGGAGAAGTTCACCCGCCACACCGGCGTCGGCGTGCCGCTGAAGCGCTCCGCCGTCGACACCGACCAGATCATCCCGGCCGTCTACCTCAAGCGCGTCACCAAGACCGGCTTCGAGGACGCCCTGTTCGCCAACTGGCGGCAGGACCCGTCGTTCGTGTTGAACCAGGACCCCTACCGCAACGGCTCCGTGCTCGTCGCGGGTCCCGACTTCGGCACGGGGTCCAGCCGTGAGCACGCCGTCTGGGCGCTCCGCGACTACGGTTTCCGCGTCGTCCTCAGCACGAAGTTCGCCGACATCTTCCGCGGGAACGCCGGCAAGCAGGGCCTGGTCACGGGCGTCGTCACCGAGGACGTCCTCGAGGCGATCTGGGCAGCCCTCGAGGCCGACCCGGGTCGCGAGCTCACCGTCGATCTGGAGACACGGACCGTGGCGGTCGGCGACCTCCAGGCGTCCTTCGACATCGACGATTACACTAGGTGGCGGCTTCTCGAAGGGCTCGACGACATCGGGCTCACGCTGCGCAGCGAAGAGCAGATCGCGCAGTTCGAGGCGCGCCGCGAGGCGTGGCGGCCGCGGACGCTCCCCGTCCGCTGATCGGCCAGCGCCCCGCACAACGGGGCCGTCCACGCTTCCTCGACACCAGTAATGAGGTCCCACCCATGAAGACACTTCTCAGCGATGCCGCGTCCACCCCGGCCGGCGGCGGCGCCGGTCAGACGCTCCGGATCCGCGGCGGTCGCCCGTTGCGGGGCCGGGTCGAGGTGAAGGGGGCGAAGAACCTCGCCACGAAGGCGATGGTCGCCGCCCTCCTGGGTGAGACCGCGAGCATCCTGCGGGACGTGCCGGACATCAGCGACGTCCACGTCGTCCGTTCGCTCCTCGAGGTCCACGGCGTCCGCGTCGAGGACCTCGAGGACGGCGTCCTCCGCCTCGACCCGAGCGGTGCCGTGTCGGCCCACATGGAGGAGATCGACGCGCACGCGGGGGCCTCCCGCATCCCGATCCTGTTCTGCGGTCCGCTGCTCCATCTGCTCGGGCAGGCGTTCATCCCGGACCTCGGCGGATGCCGCATCGGCGACCGTCCGATCGACTTCCACCTCGACGCGCTGCGCTCGTTCGGGGCCATCGTCGACAAGCTGCCCAGCGGCATCCGTCTGTCGGCGCCCGGCGGCCTGCACGGCGCGAACATCGAACTGCCCTACCCGAGCGTCGGGGCGACGGAGCAGGTGCTGCTGACCGCTGTTCGCGCGAAGGGTACGACGGAGCTGCGCAACGCGGCCATCGAGCCCGAGATCATGGACCTGATCGCGGTACTGCAGAAGATGGGCGCGATCATCTCCTACGAGCCCAACCGGGTCATCTTCATCGAAGGCGTCGAGTCGCTCCGTGGCTACGACCACCGCTCGATCTTCGACCGCAACGAGGCCGCCTCCTGGGCAGCCGCGGCCCTCGCCACCGACGGCGACATCTTCGTCGGCGGCGCCAAGCAGCAGGAGATGCTGACCTTCCTCAACGTCTTCCGCAAGGTGGGTGGGGATTTCGACATCGCCGAGGACGGCATCCGCTTCCGTCGTGGCGGCCCGCTGAAGCCCGTCATGGTCGAGACCGATGTGCACCCCGGGTTCATGACCGACTGGCAGCAGCCCCTCATCGTCGCCCTGACGCAGGCCGAGGGCGAGTCCGTCGTGCACGAGACGGTGTACGAGAACCGACTCGGCTTCACCCGCGCGCTCGTGCAGATGGGCGCCGACATCGTCGTCCACCCCGACGGCATCGCGAGCTCGGACCGCCGCGTGCCGCGGCGTGCGCTCGAGCAGGCGGCCGTCATCAACGGGCCGACGCCGCTGCACGCGGCTGACGTCGTCGTTCCCGACCTTCGTGGCGGCTACTCCTATGTCATCGCGGCCCTGGCCGCGGAGGGGGAGTCGACGGTGCGCAACATCGGGATCATCCGGCGCGGCTACGAGAAGTTCCTCGAGAAGCTGACCGATCTCGGCGCCGACTTCGACGTCACGGAGTGACCGCGGTGGCTCCCCGTCGCCGGGCATCCCCGGAGAAGACCCGCCCGAGCGTCTTCTGGCCGGCGGCGATGATCGTCGTGCCGGCGACCGGCTGGTTCGCGAAGATCGAGATCGAGGGCGGTGAGCACCTGCCCCGCGAAGGCTCGTACGTGCTCGCGCCCAACCATTACAGCGAGTTCGATCCCGTCATCATCGCCGTCGCGACCTGGCGGCTGGGGCGCGCGCCGCGCTTCATGGCGAAGGAGAGTCTGTTCCACGTGCCGGTCCTCGGCTGGCTGTTGCGGGCGACCGGCATGGTCCCCGTCGCCCGGGCATCCACCTCGGCGGCCGCGAAGCAGACCCTCGCCCAGTCGAACGCGCTCGTGGCGGCGCAGCGCGGCGTCATCGTGTACCCGGAGGGGTCGCTGACCCGCGACCCGGACATGTGGCCGATGCGCGGCAAGACGGGCGCCGTCCGCCTCGCCCTGGCCGCCCCCGAGCCTCTGCCGGTCATCCCCGTGGCGACGTGGGGCGTGCAGGAGATCCTCCCTCGCTATGGCCGCGTGCGCCTGTGGCCCCCGCGCCGACGTGTGCGGGTGCTGCTCGGCCCCCCCGTCGACCTGTCCGCCTACACCGACACGACCCCGTCGACGCTCGCTGCGGCGACGGATGCCGTCATGCGCGACATCTCGATCCTGCTGGGACGGCTGCGCGGCGTCGAACCCCCCGCCGAGCGGTGGAACCCGGCGCAGCACGGACAGAGGGAGACGGGGCGTCTTGACTCCTAGGGACGCGGCGCGCCGCGAGGCCCCGGCTCCCCGCGTCGCGGTCCTCGGTTCCGGCAGCTGGGGGACGACCTTCGGCAAGGTGCTCGCCGACGGCGGCGCCGACGTCGTCATGTGGGCGCGCCGCGCGGAGCTCGCGCACGAGATCCGCGAGGGTAAGCGCAACTCGCAGTACCTGCCCGGCATCAACCTGCCGCGCGGGCTCTCCGCGACGCATCACCTCGCCGAGGCCCTTGAGGGAGCCAGCCAGGTCTACATCGCCATCTCGAGCCAGGCGCTGCGCCAGAACCTGAAGGCCGTCCGGCCGCTCCTGGGCGGGAGCGACGCCCCGATCGTCTCGCTCATGAAGGGCGTGGAGAAGAAGACCGGGCTGCGCATGAGTCAGGTCCTCGAGCAGGAGCTCGGCTGCGACCCCGCGCGCATCGCCGTGGCATCCGGACCCAATCTCGCGCTCGAGATCGCGCGCGAGCAGCCGACTGCGGCGGTCATCTCGTCGTCGAGTCAGGAGACGGCGGACGCCGTCGCCCGCATCTCGCGCAACCGCTACTTCCGGACCTTCGTCAACACCGACGTCATCGGCACCGAGTTCGGCGGCGTCCTGAAGAACCTCATCGCCGTCGCCATCGGCATCGTGGACGGCGTCGGATACGGCGAGAACACGAAGGCGTCGATCATCACGCGAGGCCTCGTCGAGATGACGGACTTCGCCGTCGCGCAGGGCGCGCAGCCCGAGACCCTGCAGGGGCTCGCCGGTCTCGGCGATCTGATCGCGACCTGCCAGTCGCCGCTCAGCCGCAACAACACCGCAGGTCGGCTGCTCGGCCAGGGCTACAGCTTCACCGAAGTCGTCAAGCAGATGGATCAGACGGCCGAGGGGCTCGCGTCGGTGGCACCCGTGCTGCAGTTGGCCCGCGAGGCGGGCGTCCACATGCCGATCGTCGAGCAGGTCAAGATGGTCCTCGACGGCACGATGAATCCGCGCGACATCGCACCGCATCTCACGACGGATGACGACGAGCCCACCGAGGAGAGGACTCAGAATGGTTCAGGCGGCAGTGGTTCTGCTCTTCGGAGGGCGTTCCAGCGAGCACTCGATCAGTTCCGCCACGGCGGGCGGCGTCCTTCGCGCGATTGACCGCGAGCGCTACCGGGTCATCCCGGTCGGGATCACCCGAGAGGGGGCCTTCGTCCTCGAGGACGACGATCCCGACAAGTTCGCGCTGAACGCCGACCGCCTCCCCGAGGTGGTCGACAACGGCACGCGGGTCATGTGGCCGGAGTCCACCGTGGAGCGGGGGCTGTCGGTGCGCCACCCCGACGGCACGGTGGAGTCGCTGGGCGACATCGACGTCGTCTTCCCGATCCTGCACGGCAGGTTCGGCGAGGACGGCACGGTGCAGGGCTTCCTCGAGCTCCTGGATCTGCCGTACGTCGGCGCCGGGTTGCTGATGTCGGCCATCGGCATGGACAAGCACACCACCAAGAGCATCCTCCAGGCGGCCGGGGTCCCGGTCGTGCCCTGGGTGACGGTGACGCGTGCGGGGCTCGACCGCGATGGGGAGCTGTGGCGCCGCCGCATCCGCGGTCTCGGATTGCCCGTCTTCGTGAAGCCGGCGCGCGCAGGCTCGAGCGTGGGCGTGTCGAAGGTCTCGGAGTGGGACGGGTTGGACGCCGCCCTCGACACCGCCTTCGCCGAGGACTCGAGCGTGCTCGTCGAGCAGGCGGTCGTCGGCCGCGAGGTCGAGTGCGGCGTGCTCCAGGGGCGCAATGGCGCGGACCCGCGGGTCAGCGTGGCGGGCGAGATCGTCGTCAGCGGGCGTGATTTCTACGACTTCGAGGCGAAGTACCTCGGCGCGCCCGGGATCGATCTGGTGTGCCCCGCCGAGCTGCACGACGGCGAACTGCGCGAGATGCAGCGGATCGCGGCTCGTGCATTCGAAGCCGTCGGCGGTCAGGGACTGTCCCGGGTCGACTTCTTCTACACGGGCAGCGAGTTCTTCGTGAACGAGGTCAACACGATGCCCGGGTTCACACCCATCTCGATGTTCCCGACGTGCTGGATCCAGAGCGGTCTGAGCTACCCCGAGCTCATCACCGAGCTCATCGAACTGGCGCGCTGACGCCGATCACGGCACGACGTCGGATGCCGCCACGCACTGCGCGGTCACCTCGAAACGCTGCGTGATCAATCGGCTGACCGCACTCACCGGGCCGCTCGAGCTGACCTCGTCGTAATCGACGATCAGTTGGACGGCGGGCTCCCGCCCGTAGGTCGTGATGCGGTACAGCGGCGCGCGCGAGTCGTCGACCACCCAGTCCACACCGTCGACGGTGACGCAGGGCAGCGTGGAGGGGCCGAGCGGCGGCACACCGCACGCGAACTGCACCGTCGTCGGATCCCCCCAGGCGGCGGTCGATTGCGCATCCGTCCAGCGTCGATGCTGATCGCCGAGGTCGTCGGGCAGTCGCACCATCACCTCCGCGCAGCGGGGATCGTCCGCGCCGGGGGCGGGCTCGAGCGCGACCGTCGACGAGCAGCCCGACAGCGCCGCCGCACCGGCGATGAGCAGGGTGAGCGCGACGGTCGTGCGGGTCCGGGCCATCCCTCCAGGCTACCGTGGAGGGATGGGTGAGCTCCGCGTGCGCGACGTCTCCGAGGGCGAGCTGCTCGGCCGCATCCTCCGCATCCTCGGCCCGCTCTCCCGTGCCGAGGTCGGACCCGGTGACGATGCCGCGGTGCTCGCGGTTCCGGGCGGTCGCATCGTCTGGACGACGGACACCCTCGTCCACGGCCCGGACTTCCGCCTCGCGTGGACGTCGCCCTACGATCTCGGCTTCAAGGCCGCCGCGGTCAACCTCGCGGACGTCGCGGCGATGGGCGCCCGCCCCACCGGCCTTCTCGTCGCGCTCGCCCTCCCGGGGACGCTGCCGGCGTCGTTCGTGGACGAATTGGCGACCGGGTTCCGGGAGGCGCTGACGCAGTTGTCCCCCGGGTGCGCCGTCGAGGGCGGTGACCTCACCGTCTCGGACACCCTCACGGTCGCCGTGACCGCCGTCGGTGTGCTCGACGGTCTCGCTCCCGTGCTGCGCTCGGGTGCGCGCGCGGGCGACGAGATCGCGGTCGCGGGAGAGCTGGGCGCCGCGTCGCGCGGGCTGCGATTGCTCTTCTCGCGGTTCCGGGACGCGGACGGGACCCCCCTGCCTGTGGCGACCCACGATCTGACGGCGACGGAGCAGCGGGACCTCGCCGCTCAGCTGCGGCCGCAGCCGCCGGTCGCGCTCGGTGTCGCCGCCGCGCGCGCCGGGGCGACGGCGATGATGGACGTCTCGGACGGGCTGGTGCTCGACGCGACCCGTCTGGCTGACGCGTCCGGAGTCACCGTGGAGTTCGTCGCAGACCTCGACGCGGACGCCCTGTCGGGCGGCGAGGACCACGCGCTGCTGGCATGCTTCGCCCCGGGGACCGCGCCCGAGGGATTCGCCGTGATCGGTCGCGTCGTGGACCGGCAGCAGGCGCCGGTGCTCGTCGGCGGCTCCGTCCCGGCGGGTCGCGGCGGCTGGGACCCTTACGCGGACTGGGATTCGGCCCGCGGCTGATCGGGCTGCGCCAGGGTGACCCACCACAGGGTGGTGTCGCCGTACTTCTTCGCCCGCTCGACGACAAGCGATCCCGGCAGCGCGGGCTCGCCGGACCGCGTCGCGCGCTCGACGACCACCGTCGCTACGGCGCTCAGCCGCGGGACGAGCAGCTCGAGGGTCGCCGAGAGCTCGGCATCCGTCATGTCGTACGGCGGGTCGACGAAGACGAGATCGAACGCCGCTCCCGCGCTGCGCAAGAAGGCGTCGGCTGCGGCGCGGTGGACGGCGATCCTCCGACCGGGGAGGCTGCGCGCGACGGCTCGCACATTGCGGTCGATGACGGATGCCGCGCGCGGCGCCCGCTCGACGAGGTCGGCCGACGCCGCGCCACGGCTGACGGCTTCGAGCCCGAGCGCGCCGGATCCCGCGTACAGGTCCAGGACCGCGGCATTCGCGACGAGCCCGGCGGCTTCGAGTGCGCCGAACAGCGACTCCCGCACCCGCTCGCTCGTCGGCCGGGTGCCGGCGCTCGGCACGGCCAACGGCAGCGAACCGGCGTCTCCCGCGATGATCCTCGTCACCCCGCCACGATAGCGGCGTCCGCGCCCGCTCCTAGACTCGAGGCATGCCGTCGTACTCGCTCGCCACACCGCTCCCCGAGGCGGTCGGCGACACCCTGGCCAAGGGGCTGCGGCGTGCCTTCCAGATGACCACGGTCGGCGACCTTTTGGGTCACTACCCGCGTCGCTACGCCAGTCGCGGTCAGCTGACGCCCATCGCCGAGCTGCCGGTGGGGGAGTTGGTCACGATCGTCGCCGAGGTGCTGTCGGCGACGACCCGGCAGATGCGCGGCCGCCGCGGCGAGCTCGTCGAGGTCCTCATCGGCGACGGCAACGGCACCATGTCGCTGACCTTCTTCGGGCAGGCGTGGCGAGTGAAGGACCTCCGGGCCGGGCGTCAGGGCATCTTCTCGGGCAAGGTGGGGGAGTACCGCGGTCAGAAGCAACTGACGCATCCGGACTACGAGCTCTTCGACGACGAGGGGACCGCCCGGTTGAGCGCGGAGGCGTGGCACAACGTCCCCATCCCCATCTACCCGGCGACGAGTACATTCTCGAGTTGGCAGGTCAAGCGGTGCGTCGACCAGGTGCTGACCGGACTCGGCGAGGTGCCCGAGCCCCTTCCCGACGGATTCCGCGCCGCGCAGGGGCTCCTCGATGCGCGGACGGCCCTCGTCCGCATGCACGCCCCCGAGACCTTCGATCAGGTGGGCCCCGCCCGCGAGACCTTGCGCATGCACGAGGCGTTCGTCCTGCAGGCAGCCCTTTTCCAGCAGCGTCAGTTCGTGCGGAAGATGTCGGCTACGGCGCGTCCCGCGGGGGATCTGCTCGAACGCTTCGACGCCGCGCTGCCGTTCGAGCGGACCCCCGACCAGGTGACAGTGGGCGACCGCATCGCGGTGGATCTCATCGGTGCATGGCCGATGAACCGGCTCGTCCAGGGGGAGGTCGGCTCCGGCAAGACCCTCGTGGCGCTGCGTGCCATGCTGCAGGTGGCGCAGTCCGGCGGGCAGTCCGCGCTCATCGCCCCCACCGAGGTCCTGGCCGCCCAGCACGTCCGCTCCATCGCGCGCATGCTCGGGCCCGACCTCGCGCCGCAGCTGATGCCGACCCTCCTCACCGGACAGCAGGCGGCCGCGGAGCGTCGGCGTGCGGCGCTCCGCGTCGCGTCGGGCCAGGCGCGCATCGTGGTCGGGACGCACGCCCTGCTCAGCGAGTCGACGACGTTCGCCGACCTCGGCCTCGTCGTCGTGGATGAGCAGCACCGCTTCGGTGTCGATCAGCGCGAGACGCTCCGGGCGAAGGGGAGTTCGCCGCACGTCCTGGTCCTCACGGCGACACCGATCCCGCGCACGGTCGCGATGACGGTCTTCGGAGATCTCGACGTCTCCACCATCCGGACGATGCCCGGGGGGCGGGCGGGCATCTCCACCTACGTCGCACCCGTGGGGGAGAAGCCGGCCTGGTTCGGGCGGGTGTGGGAGCGGGTCGCCGAGGAGGTGCGGCTCGGTCGGCAGGCGTTCGTCGTGTGCCCCGCGATCGACGCCGCGACCGAGACCGACGACGACGAGGCGGCTGAGGACGCCGAACCCGGCCGGACGCGCTGGGGTGTCGTGCAGGCCGCGGCGTTGCTGGCGGCGCATCCGGATTACCGCGACATCCGTGTCGAGATCCTGCACGGCAAGATGCCCGGCGACGACAAGGATGCGGTCATGCAGGCGTTCGCCCGCGGCGACATCGACGTGCTCGTGGCGACGACGGTGGTCGAGGTCGGCGTCGACGTGCCGAACGCCTCGACCATGGTGATCCTCGAGGCGGACCGGTTCGGGGTGTCGCAGCTCCACCAGCTGCGCGGTCGTGTCGGGCGCGGATCCGTGCCCGGGCTCTGCCTCCTGGTCACCGAGGCCGATCCGTTCACACCCGCGCGGGCGCGGGTCGAGGCGGTCGCGGCCACGACCGACGGATTCGAGCTCGCCGAGGTGGATCTCGACCTGCGCGGCGAAGGCGACGTCCTGGGCGACGCGCAATCCGGCGTCCGATCGTCCCTGCGGCTCCTGCGGGTCGTCGCCGACGCTGACCTCATCGCCACGGCGCGCGCCGAGGCGGAGAGTCTGCTCGCCGAGGATCCGAGCCTCGACCGGCATCCGGGTCTCACCGCGGCGATCTCCGGTCGGGTCGGCCAGCGCGAGCGCGCCGCGCTGGCGAAGAACTGACGCCGTGCGGGTCACTGCGCATCGTTAGGCTCGTGCCTATGAACAACCGGATCGCGGTCGTGCCCGGCTCCTTCGACCCCCCGACGCTGGGGCACCTCGATGTGATCCGGCGTGCGGCGACGCTCTACGACCAGTTGCACGTGCTGGTCGTCCACAACCCTGGCAAAGAGGCCATGCTGCCCATCGCGCAACGGTTGAGCCTGCTCGAGCAGTCCATCGCCGAGAGCGACATCGGGGGTGACGTGGTCGTCGCTGCGTGGAGCGTGGGCCTCTTGGTGGACTACGCGACGGACGTGGGAGCGGGCGTCCTCGTCAAGGGCATCCGATCGCAGGTGGATGTCGCCTACGAAACGCCCATGGCGATCGTCAACCGCCACCTCGCCCACGTGGAGACCGTCTTCCTGCTCCCCGACCCCGCGCACGCGCTGGTGTCGAGCTCGCTCGTGCGCCAAGTGGCATCACTGGGCGGGGACGTGTCGCCGTTCGTCCCCGGTCCGGTCGCGCGCTTCCTTGACACAGGAGTGCAGCGGAGCTGACGCGGCCCGAAGACCTCTGCGCACGCGTACGATGGACGACCGTGGTCAGAAAGCGTGTGAGCGGTCCGTTCGTCCTTCCCGTCCGCGACATCCTCCGTGCTCCGGGTGAGATGCGCGAGTTCGAGATCCTCGTCCCTTCACCCGAGAAGTGGGGCGAAGGATTGGCCTGGGTCGACGCCGGCGAAGAGGTCGAGGTCGACGTCCGGCTGGAGTCGGTGCACGAGGGCATCCTGGTCACCGCCGACATCTCCACCACGTACAACGGTCAATGCAGTCGATGCCTCGTGGACCTGACACACCCGCTCCAAGTCGAGTTTCAGGAGCTCTTCGGGTATTCTGGGGACGAAGCGACTGACTTCGAGGTTCAAGACGACCACGTGGATCTTGAAACTCCTGTCAGGGATGCGATCGTCCTGTCGCTTCCGTTCCAGCCGGTGTGTCAGCCGTATTGCCCCGGACTCGATCCGTCCACGGGTGAGAGGCTGACCGGAGCACCGGTCCCGGAGACTCAGATCGACCCGCGCTGGAATGCGCTGGCCGCCTTGTCGGCCCGAACCCCAGACCACGACGACGAGGCGCAGCGCCCCGCCGCCGACGACACAGAGAAGAGCTGACCATGGCAGGTAACCCCCCGAAGCGGAAGGTCTCCCGCTCCAACACCCGTTCACGCCGCGCGCAGTGGAAGGCCGAGGCCCCCACGCTCGTCAAGACCATCGAGAACGGCAAGGTCGTCTACAGCCGTCCCCACCAGGCGAAGGTCGTCACCGACTCGCAGGGCACGGAGCTGTTCCTCGAGTACAAGGGTCGCAAGGTCGCCGACATCTGATCGTCGCGTCGTGACCGACGCCGCAACCGATCACTCGGTGCTCACACACAAGCTCGGGGTCGACATCGACCCCGAGCTTGTGTCGCTTGCGCTGACCCACCGCTCCTACGCCTACGAGCACGGGGGCATCGCGCACAACGAGCGCCTCGAATTCCTCGGGGATTCCATCCTCGGGATGGCGGTGACCGTCCACCTCTACCGGACTCACCCCGCTCTCGATGAGGGGTCGCTCGCCAAGCGCCGGGCGAGCGTCGTCTCGACCGTGGCACTCGCTGAAGTCGCCCGGGGCATGGATCTGGGTGCCCACCTGCGACTGGGGCGCGGCGAGGACCAGACCGGTGGGCGCGACAAGGATTCGATCCTGGCCGACACCACCGAGGCGTTGATCGGCGCCGCGTATCTGTCGGCGGGTATCGAAGAGGCGACCGCACTCGTTCTCCGGCTGGTGTCTCCGTTGATGGACGATCCGGAGCGTTACGGCGCTGCGATGGATCCGAAGACAAGCCTGCAGGAACTCGCCGCGCGGCTCGGTCACCCTGCGCCGACGTACAGCGTCGAGGCGGCGGGACCCGACCATCACCGCGTGTTCACGGCGACGGTCACCGTCGGTGACGTCGCCCGGACGGGCGGCGGGTCGAGCAAGAAGCAGGCCGAGATGGCCGCCGCGCTGTCGGTCTGGCGCGAATTGTCCACTCGGGTCTGATCCTTCGTGCCCGAACTCCCCGAAGTCGAGGTCGTCCGCGCCGGCCTCGTCCCCGCTCTCGCCGGAGCGCGTCTCGACGCGGTGACCGTGCTCGACGGCCGATCACTCACGCGACACGTCGGGGATCCTTCCGACTTCGAGGCGCGTCTCACCGGTCGTCGTGTCGACGCCGTCGTCCGGCGGGGGAAGTTCCTCTGGATGCCCCTGGCGGAAGGGGATGCTGCTGCGACAGAGGCGATCGTCGGTCATCTCGGCATGAGCGGCCAGATGCTGCTGCGCGAACCGGGGACCCCGGCGCTGCGTCACGAGCGGATCCGGTTCGACGTGCGGCATCCTCGTCACGGAGAGATCGCCATGGTATTCGTCGATCAGCGCACCTTCGGCTCCCTCGCGATCGATCGTCTCCAACCGACCGGCGACGGCGCTGCGGCCGGTCGGGGGAGCGACGCCCCCCTCGTCCCGACACAGGTCGCCCACATCGCGCGGGATCCGCTGGATCCCGCCTTCGACGGCCGCGCATTCCGAACAGCACTCGGCCGCACCCGATCGGCGATAAAGCGGGCGCTGCTCGATCAGACCGTTGTCAGCGGCATCGGCAACATCTACGCCGACGAGGCGCTGTGGGCGGCGCGCCTGCACCCGGAGCGGCCCGCGAACGAGCTTGCGACGCGTGCCGTCGGCCGCCTGCTCGGCGAGATCCGGGCCGTTCTGGACCGGGCCCTCGCCGAGGGCGGCACGAGTTTCGATGCGCAATATGTCAACGTCAACGGGCAGGCGGGGTACTTCGCCCACTCGCTGAACGCCTACGGTCGGACCGGAAAGGCGTGTCCGCGGTGCGGCACGCCGATCGTCCGCGTGAGCTTCACGAACCGGTCCAGCCACTACTGCCCACGGTGCCAGCGCCGCGCTTAGGCCAGCACCTTCTTCCAGGCGCCGATGTAGGCCGCCGGCACGAACCCGACCGTCTCGTTGATGCTGAGCATGGGGCGGTTCTCCTCGGCGTTCCACGTCACGATGCGCGAGGACTGCGGCATGAGCTCGCGCCAGCGGAGGATCCCGGCGCACTTCACGAGCTGTCCGAGGCGATGTCCTCGGTGCTCGCGGAGGACGAGGGTGTCCATCTGCTGCGTCGCCGCCGACGGGTCCACGCCGGAGCACAGTTCGTTGAACGCCACGACTGCACCGGTCGTCTCGTGGACGGCGACCGTGACGAGAACGGTCTGGCCGCCCTCGACGAAACGCGCGTCGTGGCGCGCGAGCCGCTCGACGTCCCACGTCTCCTCATCGATCTCGAGCCCCGCGGAGGGGGCATCCGTCGACATCCGCGACTTGGCCCAGGCGAAGCTCTCGCGATACGCCTCTGGAGTGGGCAGCGTCCACTGCTCCACGTGGTACCCGTCGGCGTGCGATTCGGCGTCGGCGAGCAGGTCTCGGACGGTCGGCAGGGCCGGCTCGATCTCAAGGACGCTCTTGCGGTCGACCTGTTCGAGCGTATGACCGTGTCGCCGGTAGTAGCGCGCGGGGCGGTCGAGTGGGATCTCGCCGTACCCCGTCGGTGCGGCGAGCCGCTCCGTGGCGTCACCGGGTGACGTTTCCGTGTGCTCCGCCCAGGATTGCAGGACGGTGCGTCCCGCCTCGCGGGCTGTGCCCTCGACCACGGCATGAAGTGCGCCGCCGATGCCTCTGCCCTGCACTCGCTCGAGCAGTTCGACGGTCCAGTAGGCGACCTGTGACCCTTCCTCGGCGGGGAGGTCGACGATCACTCGCCCCACGACCTCGCCCCCCACGAGCACGATCCAGCTGCGCTTGTCGTTGTCGGGGTCGTGCTGGAAGTGGGGGAGGAGCTGGGCGGGCGTGACCGCCTCGTCGTCGTTGGCGCTGATCTCGCGATAGATCTCGTTGCGCACGTCGACCATGGCGATGAAGTCGGTGGCATCGGAGGCGTCGATGGTGCTCGGGACGGTCAGCGGTCGAAGGTCGAAGTCGGCTGCGGAGGTCATGATGGTCTCTTTCGGGAGGGGGTCGGGGGCCGCGAGCGGGTCGCGGCCCCCGGGGCTGTCATCGGCGGGGAGCGAGGAGCGCACGGCGGCGTTCCCACTCCGCCTCCCGCGCCTCGCGTGCGAGACGCTGGGCGCGGCGGGCGTGGATGGTTTCGCGATCCGGGCCGGGGCGCGTGCTCCACAAGAGCAGAGCCACCGCCAGTCGGAGAGCGATCCGATCGATGAACGTCTGACGGACGGGCCGGTCCGTCGAGGTGGGATGCTGCAGCGCGGCGAGGACCGCCGAGGTGCGCTGCGGCGCGGTGAAGGTGGACATGAGTGAGCTCATTTCGATGGAAGGGAGGGCTGCCGCAGGCGCGGCGGAGGATCGTGCCGCAGCACGAGGAGACGCAGGGATGGACGGGCCGTAAGGGCCCGGCATCCGGACGGGAACGGACGAGAGTCCGCCCTCAGGGCGTGGAGGCGTTCACCGTCCGAGGACGGGGTGCTCGACGGCGGTCAGTGGCCGAAACGAGTGCGGTCTGCCGCCGCGGCGCCGAAGGAGACGGTCCCCAGCACGCACGGGAACGCGGTGAACGCGACTCCGGTGGGTGTCATGTCGATGATCATGTCAGGGACCTCCTTTCTCAGACTTGTGACGCGAGCACTGACACTAGACCGGCGCCGGGCGCGGCGTCAAGTGGAGAACAGGAATCGTCCGCTAGCGTGGACGGGACGACGACCCCGGAGGACCGCCATGCACCTGAAGAGCGTGACGCTCAAGGGGTTCAAATCCTTCGCGCAGCCGACGACCTTCGCCCTCGAACCCGGCGTCACCTGCATCGTCGGCCCCAACGGATCGGGCAAGTCGAACGTCGTCGACGCGCTGGCCTGGGTGATGGGCGAACAGGGCGCGAAGACGCTCCGCGGCGGGAAGATGGAGGACGTCATCTTCGCGGGCACCGCGACACGCGGCCCGCTCGGTCGAGCCGAGGTCCAGCTCACGATCGACAACTCCGACGGCGCCTTGCCGATCGAGTACAGCGAGGTCACGATCAGCCGGACGCTGTTCCGGAACGGATCGAGCGAGTACGCGATCAACGGCGAGACCTGCAGGCTCCTCGATGTGCAGGAGTTGCTGAGCGACTCGGGTCTCGGCCGCGAGATGCACGTGATCGTCGGCCAAGGGCGTCTCGACACGGTTCTGCAGGCCAGCCCCGAGGACCGTCGCGGTTTCATCGAGGAGGCCGCCGGCATCCTCAAGCATCGCCGACGCAAGGAGAAGACCCTTCGCAAGCTCGAAGCGATGGAAGCGAATCTCACGCGGCTGAGCGACCTCGCCGGCGAACTGCGGCGCCAGTTGAAACCGCTCGGAAAGCAGGCGGAGATTGCCCGCGAGGCGGCGACGATCGCCGCCGTGGTCCGGGACGCGAAGGCACGCCTCCACGCCGATGAATTGGCGCGGCTGCGCGCGGAGTTGGCCGATCACGCGCGAGCCGAGCACGAACGCCACGCGGAACGGCTCGTCCTGCAGGACCGCGCCGACGGCCTGCGCCGGCGAATCGAAGAACTCGAGAACGATCAGCGCGCCGAGGCGGTCGATCGGGCGCGTGCGGTGACCTTCGAACTCGGTCGGGTGCAGGAGCGACTGCGCGGACTCTATTCGCTCGCCGGACAGCGCCTCGCGCTGCTCGACGACGACAGCGAGCAGCCCGACGTGGGCACCACCGTCTCGCAGGCGGCCGTCGACGAGGCACGCGCGGACATCGATCAGATCGCGTCGGGGCTCGGCGCAGCGCAGGATGCGGCCGCGTCCGCCGCGCGGGACGTCATCCGGGCGCGCGCTGAGCTGGACGCGCTCGACACCGACATCGCCGCGCAGAGCGCGCTGGTCTCGGAGCATGACATGCGTCTGGCCGCGCTCAGAGGGCGGGCCGAGGCGGCGGCGTCGAAGGCCGAGGCTCTCCGGGCAGCGGTGGAACGGCAGCAACGCGCGCTCGACGCAGCCGAACAGCGACGGGCTGAGGCAGAGGAAGCACTGGCATCCGTGGAGCCGGCGACCGACAGTCCCGCCGATTCGTCGGCTGGGTTCTCCGCGGCCTACGAGCGCGCTCAGCGCGAGGCATCCGAATCGGAGGTGGAGGTCGGGTCCATCCGCGATCGTCTGCACGCCGCAGAGCGTGAGCGCGAGTCGCTGCTGGCGGAGACCGCAGCCCTGGGGCGCGCTCTCGACATCCGCAACGCTGCGGCGGCGATCGTCGACCGCGGGAGCGACGGTGTCCGCGGCATCGTGAGTGACTCGATCCGGGTGGCCCCCGGTTTCGAGGCCGCCATCGCCGCCGCGCTCGGTGCCCTCGCGGACGGCGTGCTCGTGGACGACATCGCGACGGCGCGAGCGGTCGTCGGGACGGCCCGCGAGCACGACCTCGGGGCCATCGACATCGCGGTCACCGAAGCCCCCGTCGTCTCGCAGCCGTCTCTCGAGGGGGAGTGGACGTGGGCGGTGGACGTCGTGGATGCTCCGGCCGGCGTGCGGGCTGTCCTCGCCGGTGTCGCCATCGCCGCGGACCTCGACGCAGCCCATACCGCAGCGGTGGCCGCGGCGGATGCCGGGGAGCGCATCGTGGTCGTGACCCGCGCAGGCGAGACCGTCACCGCCAGCACAGTGCGCTCCGGGTCGGGGCAGTCGCGTTCGCGACTCGAACTCGTCGCCGAGCGCGACGCCGCTCGAGTGCGCCTCGACGAGGTCACGGTGATCGCGGATTCGCTTCGCGAGGCACTCACCGACGCTCAGGCGGGGTGGGATGCCGCCCGACAGCGGACCCGGGATGCCCTGGCGGCCCTCCGAGACCACGACTCGGCCCTGGCCGCGCACGCGGAGCAGCTCAACCGGGCGACGGTCCGTCTCGAATCGGCCGCCGCCGAGTGCGACCGGCTCCGCGCCGGCCTCGGGCAGGCCGAGTCCGCGGCCCGGGACGCCGAGCATGCCGCCCGCGCGGCGATAGATGCGTTCAGTGCGGCTGAGGAGACACCCCGTCCGATTCTCGATGCGTCGGCTCGGGACGGGCTCCTGGATGCGTTGGAGGCTGCCCGCACCCGCGAGATGGACACCCGCCTCGATGTGGAGACGCTCCGGGAACGTGTGCGGGCGGCAGAGGCGCGGGTCGTTCAGCTCGAACGTCAGCGTGAGAGGGAGCGTGCCGCGGCAGAGGCGGCGGCTCGTCGTGCCGTTGTCCGTCGGGCTCAGCGCGCGGTCGCCTCCGATGTGGTGGCAGCCCTCCCACCCGTCTTGGACTCGATCGACCGCTCGACAGCGCAGGCGCGCGTCGAACTCGAGCGTGCCGAACAGACCCGCACGGCGATGACGGCGGAGTTGGCGGAGCTGCGTCGAGACGACGCGGCCACCCGGGAGCGACTGAACCGCCTCACCGAGTCGGTCCACGGACTCGAACTGCAGATGCACGAGAAGCGCCTGCACGTGCAGAGCCTTCTCGACCGCGTGCAGTCGGAGCTGGGTCTCACCGAAAATATTCTCTTGGCGGAATATGGGCCGGAGGTCCCTGTCCCGGGCGAAGACGGCGAGCACGAGGCCATCCCGTTCGACCGCGCGACCCAGACGCGTCGGCTGCAGGAGGCGGAGCGAAAGCTCGCGCAGCTCGGACGGGTGAATCCGCTCGCCCTCGAGGAGTTCGCGGCCCTGGAGCAGAGACACGCGTTCTTGACGGAGCAGCTCGACGACCTCGTTCGCACACGGAGTGACCTGCTGACGATCATCGACGAGCTCGATGAGCGGATGCAGACGATCTTCCTGGCCGCTTTCGAAGACACGAAGGCGGCTTTCGGGGACGTGTTCCCGATCCTCTTCCCCGGCGGAGCCGGGTCGATCTCGCTGACGGATCCCGACAACCCGCTGACGACGGGGATCGACGTCTCGGTGCGGCCGGTGGGCAAGAAGATCGAGCGGCTCTCGCTTCTGTCCGGTGGCGAGCGATCACTCGCGGCGGTGGCTTTGCTCACCGCGATCTTCAAAGCGCGGCCGAGTCCGTTCTACATCCTCGACGAAGTCGAAGCCGCGCTCGATGACGCGAACCTGGGACGTCTGCTGGGCGTCTTCGAGCAACTCCGCGAGTCGAGTCAGCTCATCGTCATCACCCATCAGAAGCGGACGATGGAGATCGCCGACGCCCTGTACGGGGTGTCGATGCGTCAGGACGGGGTGTCGGCCGTCGTCGGTCAACGCGTGCGCGAACGCGTCGGCGCCTGATCGCGCCGGGCGTGCGCTAGCGTGTGCGCAACGGGGACACGGGAGTCCCTGCGTAACGACAAGGGGTGGGGATGACGGGTGTCACGCGCGCGAGTGCGCTGCGTCGGAGTGTGGCGGCACTGGTGCTGACGGGAGCGTTGGTCGGCGCTCCGCTGACCGTCGGCGCCGCGCCGGCGGTGTCGGCGACGGAGGCCCGCGCGATCGTGCCGGCGGCCAAGCCGCCGATCAAGACGTTCAAGAACTGCACGGCGCTGAACAAGACGTACAAGGGCGGTGTGGCACGCGCCGGCGTGACCCACAACACGGTCAACGGGAAGAAGAAACCGTTCAAGGTCAAGCCCTACTTCTCCACGGCGCTCTACAACGCCAACAAGAAGATGGACCGTGATAAGGACGGGATCGCCTGCGAGAAGGGCTGACGCGGTCAACTAGCCTGGGACCATGGCGGAGAGCTCCTGGTCCCTCGGTCGCGCGTTGCGCGGCATGTTCGTCAAGCCGACGATCGACGACAGCACGTGGGAGGACCTCGAGACGGCTCTGCTCACCGCGGACTTCGGCCCCGACATCACCGAGCGCATCGTCGATGAACTGCGCGAAAAGGTCGAGCGCTTCCGCACGACAGACCCGAAAGATCTCCAGCGGATGCTGCGCGAAACGCTCGAAGAGCACTTCGCGAAGTTCGACACGACCCTCCGGCTGACCGAGCGCCCCGCGGTGGTCCTCGTCGTCGGGGTCAACGGCGTCGGCAAGACGACGACGATCGGGAAGTTCGCGAACTACCTGCGCCGCTTCGGTCGGTCGGTGGTCGTGGGCGCGGCCGACACCTTCCGGGCGGCGGCCGTCGACCAGCTCGCCACGTGGGCGGAGCGCGGCGGCGCGGCGATCGTCCGCCCGCAGCACGAGGGGCAGGACCCGGCATCCGTTGCGTTCCAGACGATCGAGCACGCTATCCGCACCGGAACCGAGATCGTCCTCGTCGACACCGCAGGCCGCCTGCACACCAAGGGCGGGCTGATGGACGAGCTCACCAAGATCCGGCGCGTCATCGAGAAGCAGGCCCCCATCAGCGAGGTCCTGCTCGTGCTCGACGCGACCACGGGTCAGAACGGCGTCATGCAGGCGGAGGCGTTCCTCGAGCACGCGGGTGTCACCGGACTCGTGCTGACCAAGCTCGACGGCTCGGCGCGTGGCGGCTTCGTCCTCGCCGTGCAGGAGCGCACGGGCATCCCGGTGAAACTCCTCGGGCAGGGCGAGGGCATCGGCGATCTGACGGGATTCACCCCCCACGTCTTCGCCTCCGCGCTCGTCGATTGACTCAGGCGGTCGCGCGCGACCTCCAAGGCTGGTTTCATTGAGGCATGGCGATCGAGCACGACTACTTCGGACTCCTCGAGTCCGGACCCGACGGGTCGATCTTCTGGTCGGAGGTCGTGGACTTCGGTGATCAGCGGGTGACCGTCGATCTGACTGCGCCCGACCAGGACGACGTCTCGATCGATGCGCTGGACGTGGCGGCTGCGATGATCGCCGCCCTGGAGACCATCGATCTCCGGGCACGGAACGCGATGGTCTCGGAACTGGACGACCGCACGAGCGAGGTCACCGAGTTCATCCTCCAGCAGCAGGAGATGCTCGGCGAGGACCTCGAGGACCTGCTCGTGGACGTGTCCGGTGACACGCACATGGACGTCATCCGGTCTCTGCAGCTGATGAGCATGACGATCCTTGCCGACGAACACGGCGGCAAGGACCCGTTCGCCGTGCTCGAGTACGCGCTCGACCCCGATTCGACCGACGATGTCCTCCTCGTGAACCTCGACGTGTCGGGTGACGTCCAATCGGTGACCAGCGCCGACTGACGACCCGTCAGCCGCGAGAGGCGTGTGCCCAGTCGATCGCGTCCCGCAAGACCGCGAGGTCCCGGTACCAGGTGCGCACCTCTGCTCGGCACCGCACCCGCTCGACGCGCGTGTCGTACTCCCCGCACTCGGCGAGCGCTTCGGAGTCCGTGGGCGGGTACTCGGCTGACCCGTCGTAGTAGCTGATCTCGAATCCGTTCTCAGCGTCACCGGTGACGGCGACGACGGTGTCGGGTGCGGGCTCGGGAACGCCGGTCGGGTTCGGTGCGGTCGCGGTGTGGGGCAGCAGGGCGGCGAGGGCGGCGGCCGCCCCGAGTGCGGTGGCGAGCGGGACTGAGGTACGCATGTGGCTCCTTCGATCGGGCCGGGAGATCCGGTGTCCCGAACGTAGGAGCGTGCCGTGGCGTCTCGGCCGCCGTCCATCGCGGCGGGGGAGAGGCGCTGTGCGTCGCCCCCTGGGGAGGAGCCTTCAGACGGCCTGGGCGAAACCTTCGACATCCGCCTCGTCGGCGAGATGGGCGAGCTCGGGAGGGATCTGGCGGCCCTTCGACCGCATCGACCGTGCCCACAGCCGGCCGGCACGATACGACGAGCGCACGAGCGGCCCTGCAAGGACACCGAGGAACCCGATCGACTCCGCGAGCTCTCGCAGCTCGACGAACTCCTGCGGCGTCACCCAGCGGGCGACGGGCAGATGCCGCGGCGTCGGTCGCAGGTACTGCGTGAGGGTGATGATGTCGGTCCCCGCGGCATACAGGTCGCGCAGAGCCTCATCGACTTCAGCACGCTCCTCACCCATTCCCAGGATGAGATTCGACTTGGTGATGAGGCCCGCATCCCTTGCCCGCGTGAGCACGCCCAGAGAACGGTCGTAACGGAACGCCGGGCGGATCCGCTTGAAGATCCGGGGGACCGTCTCGACGTTGTGGGCGAACACCTCGGGGCGTGAGTCGAAGACGACATCGAGGAGGGCCGGATCGCCGTTGAAGTCCGTCGCCAGCAACTCCACGCCGGTCCCGGGATTGTCGGCGTGGATGCGGCGCACCGTCTCGGCGTTGAGCCACGCACCACCATCCGGAAGATCGTCGCGCGCGACGCAGGTCACCGTCGCGTAGCGCAGGCGCATGCGCGTCACGCTCTCGGCGACCCGTCGCGGCTCATCGGTGTCGTAGTCGGCAGGCTTGCCGGTGTCGATCTGACAGAAGTCGCATCGCCTCGTGCACTGCGAGCCTCCGATCAGGAAGGTCGCCTCGCGATCTTCCCAACACTCGAAGATGTTGGGGCATCCGGCCTCCTGGCAGACCGTGTGCAGCCCCTCATCCTTCACGAGACCCTGCAACTCCCGGTACTCGGGGCCCATCTTGGCTTTCGTCCGGATCCATTCCGGCTTGCGTTCGATGGGGGTCTGCGCGTTGCGGACCTCCAACCGCAGCATCCGACGACCCTCAGGGGAGGCGGAAGAGCTCATGCGGCGACCTCGTCTCCATATTCGGCCGCGAACGCCGCGGCGACAGCAGGAAGGATGCCGGCGGGGGAGATCCGGCGACGCGCGGCGGTGCTCAGCGTGGTGACCCCGGCGTCCGAGATCCCGCAGGGGATGATCCGCGCGAAAGGTTCCAGCGAGTTGTCGCAGTTCAGCGCGAAGCCGTGCATGGTGACACCCCGCTGCACACGGACGCCGATGGCGGCCACCTTCGCGAGCACGCCGCCCTCGTCGACCCAGACACCGCTGCGCCCATCGACACGAACACCCGCGACGCCCACGGTCCGGGCGACGTCGATGAGGAGATCCTCGAGGCGCCGCACGTGCGCCACGACGTCGACGGGCTCCGGGAGACGGACCAAGGGGTAGCCGACGAGCTGTCCCGGCCCATGCCAGGTGATCTTGCCGCCGCGGTCCACATCGACGACCGGCGTTCCGTCCGTGGGGCGCTCGTGCCGCGCGGTGCGCGCTCCCGCAGTGAAGACCGCTTCATGCTCCAGGAGGAGGAGGGTGTCGCGGCGCGTGCCTGCGACGATCTCGGCGTGGAGCTCGCGCTGAAGCTCCCATCCCTCCTGGTAGGGAATGAATGCCGGCGCCGTGCCGACGGTGCGGATGTCGATCACGCGAGCTCCTCGCTGCGATGTGCCGTTGCGTTGTTGGACTGCGTGCAACAATACGCCGAGGATAGGATTTCCGCATGACGACAGGCCGTCCCCGCGCCTCCTCGCGCGAGGTGCTCTCCGAGGCCGCATGCGAACTGTTCCTGGAGCGCGGGTACCACGCGACGTCCGTGACCGACATCGCGGCACGCGCAGGGGTCAGCCGCTCCAGCTTCTTCAACTACTTCGAGTCGAAGGAGGCGATCCTCTGGTCGTCCCTCGACGAGAGGATCGAGCGCCTCCGCGCCCGCACCCCCCTGGCCGATCCGGTTGCCGGCGTGAGGGACCTCTGCGACGGCTTCGCGCCGGACAGTCTCGCGCTGGCGCTCGTGCACGCCGAGGCGATGGGTGTGCAGGAGGAGCTCGAACGTGCCGCGGCGGTGCGTCAGGCGCGGATCGCGCAGTCCGTCCGCGCGTCCCTCCTCCACGCCGGCGCGCCACCCGTTGTCGCCGCCGTGGCCGCAGCGGCGCACGCGGGTGCCGTCATGATCGCGATCGAGCGGTGGGCGCGGGGCGGTCCCGGGCGCGCCGCGCTGTCCGACGAACTCGCCGGCGCCTTGCGGGTCGCCGCCGTCACCCTTCCCGCGGGAGCCGGGGACGCGGCCGGTCTCGACTAAACTCGAGCCATCATGGCTACCTTCGGCACGCTCTCCGATCGTCTCACCGAGACCTTCCGCAACCTCCGCACGAAGGGCAAGCTCTCGCCCGCCGACATCGACGGGACCGTGCGAGAGATCCGACGCGCGCTCCTCGACGCGGATGTCGCGCTCCAGGTCGTGAAGGACTTCACCGGCAAGGTGCGCGAGCGGGCACTCGGCGACGAGGTGAACCGAGCACTCAACCCGGCACAGCAGGTCGTGCAGATCGTGAACGAAGAGCTGGTGGCGATCCTCGGCGGCGAGCAGCGCCGCCTCCAGTTCGCGAAACAGCCGCCCACCGTCATCATGCTCGCGGGTCTCCAGGGATCCGGAAAGACCACCTTCGCCGGAAAGCTCGCGAAGCAGCTTGAGAAGGACGGTCACACGCCCCTCCTCGTCGCGTGCGACCTGCAGCGCCCGAACGCGGTCAATCAGCTCACCGTGGTCGCCGAGCGCGCCGGAGCCGCGATCTTCGCGCCCGAGCCCGGCAACGGCGTCGGCGATCCCGTGAAGGTCGCCCGCGAGGGTGTCGAGTACGCCCGACGTCAGCAGTACGACACCGTCATCATCGACACCGCGGGACGTCTGGGCGTCGATGCGGAACTCATGAAGCAGGCCGCGAACATCCGCAAGGCGACCGACCCCGATGAGGTCCTCTTCGTCATCGACGCGATGATCGGCCAGGATGCCGTCAACACGGCGAAGGCCTTCCAGGACGGCGTCGACTTCACCGGTGTCGTGCTCTCCAAGCTCGACGGAGACGCTCGCGGCGGCGCGGCGCTGTCCGTGGCGTCGGTGACCGGTCGCCCGATCATCTTCGCGTCGACCGGTGAAGGACTGGATGACCTCGAGGCATTCCACCCTGACCGCATGGCGAGTCGCATCCTCGACCTCGGCGACATCCTCACCCTCATCGAGCAGGCGCAGCACGCGTTCGACGAGGAAGAGGCGCAGCGGGTCGCACACAAGCTCGCGACCGAGCAGTTCACGCTGGAGGACTTCCTCGAGCAGCTGCAGCAGGTGCGCAAGATGGGCTCGATGAAGAAGATGCTCGGGATGCTGCCCGGCATGGGTCAGATGAAGCAGCAGATCGAGAGCTTCGACGAGCGCGAGATCGATCGGACCGAGGCGATCATCCGCTCGATGACGCCCGGGGAGCGTCGTAATCCGAAGGTCCTGAACGGCTCGCGCCGACTCCGGATCGCCCGCGGCTCGGGCATGACCGTCACCGATGTCAATCAGCTCGTGCAGCGCTTCGACCAGGCCGCGAAGATGATGAAGACCGTCGCACGCGGCGGCGTCCCCTCCATGCCGGGGATGGGCGCGATCGGCGGGAAGCCGGGCGCTTCCAGCAAGCGCGGGAAGAAGCAGAAGAGCAGCAGCGGCTCGCGTTCGGGCAACCCCGCGAAGCGGGCCGCCGAGAATGCCGGGCTTGCAGCCGGGAACTCCGCGCCGTCGGGGTCGGGCTTCGGACTCGGCGGCGCACCGCAGCCGACCGAGGCGGATCTCGCCGAGATCCAGAAACTCTTCGGCAAGGGCTGAGGGTCAGCCGACCGACACGATCTCGCGCAGCGTGGGGCCACCCCGGAACTCGCGGATCAGGTGGTGGACGACCTCGCGCAGGTCGCCGTCGGCGGCGTCGGCGACGCGGATCTGACGCTCGTAGCTCGCGCCCTGGTCGAGGATCTGGGTGACGCCGGCGAACTCCTTCGCGCAGTGCAGTTCGGCGGCGAGGGGTGAGAGCGCCTCTGTGACCTCGCGGAGGTGGTCGGCCACCGGACGCTGCGCGCCGTCACGGTCGACGATGATCTCGGCATCCAAGCCGTAGCGCGCGGCGCGCCACTTGTTCTCGCGGACGAACCACGGCTGGATGGTGGGGAGCGCACGGCCTTCGTCGAGCATGCGGGAGAAGTGCTCGGCCAGTACCTGGACGAGCGCCGCGACGGCGGCGAGTTCGGGAAGGGTCGACATGCCGTCGCATGCGCGGATCTCGATCGTTCCCCACCGCGGCGCAGGTCGGATGTCCCAGCGGACCTCGGTGGCATCGGCCATGACACCGGTGCGCACCATGTCATCGAGGTAGGCCTCGTACTCCGACCAGGACTCGAGCGGCCAGGGCAGACCCGCTGTGGGGAGCTGCTGGAAGACGAGCGCACGGTTCGAGGCGTATCCGGTACGTTCCCCCGCCCAGAACGGGCTCGAGGCGGACAGCGCCTGCAGGTGGGGGAGATACGCCGAGAGCGCGTTGATCATCGGGAACACCTTCGAGACGTCCTCGACGCCCACGTGGACGTGGATGCCCCAGATCATCATGTTCCGACCCCACCACTGCGTCCGCTCGATGAGCGTGTGGTAGCGCGTCTTGTCGGTCACCTCCTGGTCGTACCAGCGGGCGAACGGATGGCTCCCGGCGCACAGCAGCTCGATGTCCCGGGGATCGGTCACCGTCCGGATGAGGTCGATCGCGTCGGCGATGTCGTCGACCGCGGCGGCGACGGTGTCGCCGACGCCGCTGGTGACTTCGATCGTGTTGGTGAGCAGTTCGCCCGTCACGGTGTGCCGTTCGTGACGCGTCTGCTCCTCGATCCGGTCGAGGATGCTCGGTGCGGCGGGAACCAGGTCACCGGTCGAACGATCGGCCAGCATGAGCTCCCACTCGATCCCGACGGTCGAACGAGCGGATGTGGCGAAGGTCACCGTCATGCGGCCCAGTGTGTCACGCCCGTCCGGCGGTTCGCGGCATCCTTCCGCATCTGGCAGAATGGACGGTTGGACCGCCTTGCCCGACCCTCTATCCGGCTCGGAGGTCCACCGCAGAGCTCCCGCCGGGTGTGCACCCCACGCTCCAGGCGACGTTCATCATCATTCACAACACCATTCAGGAGAATTGTGGCTGTCAAGATCCGTCTGAAGCGTCTCGGCAAGATCCGTGCGCCCTACTACCGCATCGTCGTCGCCGACTCGCGCACCAAGCGCGACGGTCGCGTCATCGAGGAGATCGGTAAGTACCACCCGACCGAGCAGCCCTCGTTCATCGAGGTCGACTCGGAGCGTGCCCAGTACTGGCTGTCCGTCGGCGCTCAGCCGACCGAGCAGGTCGCCGCCATCCTCAAGCTGACTGGCGACTGGGGCAAGTTCAAGGGTGACAAGGACGCCGTCTCGACCGTGAAGACGGCCGAGCCGAAGGCGCCGTTCGAGCTCGACTCCTCGAAGAAGTCGGTCATCAAGCCCAAGGCGGAGAAGAAGGCCGAGGCGCCTGCCGCCGAGGCCGCGGCCGCCGACGACGCGACCGAGTCCGAGTAAGACCTTGCTGGCCGCCGCGCTCGAACACATCGTCAAGGGGATCGTCGATCACCCGGACGACGTCACCATCGCCTCCAGCACGTCGCCTCGCGGCGAGGTGCTCGAGGTTCGTGTGCACCCCGACGACCGGGGTCGTGTGATCGGGCGCGGCGGACGCACGGCGAAGGCCCTGCGTACCCTCATCTCCGCTCTTGCCGACGGTAACCGCGTCCGCGTCGACGTCTCGGACGACTGACGTGTCGGCGAAGTCGGCCCGGACGCAGCTCCGTGTCGGGCGCCTCGTCAAGGCGCACGGTCTCAAGGGCGCGCTGAAGCTGGAGCTCTACACCGACGACCCCGACGGCCGCTTCACGCCCGGGGCCGAGTTCATCCTGCAGGTGCCGGAGTCGTCTCCGTGGCACGGCAAGACCGTCACGGTCCGCGAGTTCAAGTGGATGAATTCGCACCCCGTCGTCTTCCTCGACGGGATCGACGATCGGACGGCGGCTGAATCCATCGTCCGCGCGATCCTCTGGATCGATCAGGACGCCACGACTCCCGTCGTCGAAGAAGACGCCTGGTACGACCACCAGCTGGTGGGTCTGGACGTCGTCCGCGACGGAGCCGTCGTCGGACGTGTGACCCGTGTGGATCACTTCCCCGCGCAGGATCTGCTCGGCGTACAGCTGGTAGGGACGGACCGAGAGGTGCTCGTCCCCTTCGTCAAGGCCATCGTCCCCGAGGTCGACATGGCCGCGGGTCGCCTCGTCGTGACCCCGCCCGCCGGCCTGTTCGAGGACCTTCCCGCCGACGAGGACACTCCTTCCGAGAGCGGCGACGAGGACGCCTCCGGGTCCTGACGTGCGCATCGACGTCGTCACCATCTTCCCGGCCTTCTTTGACGTCCTCGAAGTCTCCCTCCTCGGGCGCGCCCGGGGTGCGGGCCTCCTGGACATCCGCGTCCACGACCTGCGCGATCACACGACGGACCGGCATCGGACTGTCGACGACACGCCCTACGGCGGCGGCGCGGGCATGGTCATGAAGCCCGAACCGTGGGCGCAATCGCTCGATGCCATCGCGGCCGAGCAGGAGGGCGGCGAGGATGCCGCATCCGGGCCGCTCTTCGTGTTCCCGTCGCCGGCTGGGGAACGGTTCACCCAGTCCGTCGCGCGCGAGTGGAGCGCGGAGCAGCACATCGTCTTCGGGTGCGGACGCTACGAAGGCATCGACGAGCGCGTCTTCGCGTACGCCTCGACGATCGGACGAGTGCGTCTCGTCAGTCTCGGGGACTACGTGCTCAACGGCGGTGAGGTCGCGGCGATGGCCATGATCGAGGCCGTGGGGCGCCTGGTCCCGGGCGTGGTCGGAAACCCCGAGAGCCTCGTCGAGGAGTCGCACGAGGACGGCCTCCTCGAGTACCCCTCCTACACGAAGCCGGCGTCCTGGCGCGGTTACGACGTCCCGGACGTCCTGCTGAGCGGACACCACGGGCGTGTCGCGGACTGGCGGCGGGGCCAGCAAGTCGAGCGGACGCGTCTGCGTCGGCCGGACCTGCTCAGCGAGTGATCAGCTGACGGAGATCACCCCGGACCTCGGGCGGCGTAGCATCGGAGGATGCCCCTGCGTCGTGGATTCTTCTTCTGGCTCCTGCCGAGCGCGGTCATTCTGCCGGTGTGGCTGATCATCGGATGGATCGTCTCGGATGCCGGTGGCTGGGCACTCGCCTGGGTCCTGATCATCGCGATCCCGTCCGTCCTGATCGGCCAGCTCGTGCTCACGCTGCTGATCCGCTCGCGCGGCACCGTGCGGCACACCCGCTCGGTGTCGTGGTGGGACGTGGGCGGGGTCGGTGCGTGGCATGTCCTGACCATCGCGGTGGGCTTCTTCTCGGAGGCGTGGTTCTGGCCGCTGCTGATCGCGGCCACCATCGTGTACCTGGCCGTCTTCTGGCTCTCACTTCGGCAGCTGTTCCAAGAGGCGCGACCCTCCGTGATCCTCCGCCGGTACACGGCGCCGGCGCAGACGTCGGACAGCGTCGTGGTGGTCGAGGAGCGACGAGACCCGCTCAGGTGAGCGGGCGACCGTGGTTTGGCCGCGGTCCGCATCCATGGCAGAATGACCCTTTGTGCCCTGACAGTTCTCTGCCTCGGGGGAGTTCGGAGCCGTATCGGCTTCGACGGGTACCGCATCCTTTCTCCTCTTACTCTCGCGATCGACCTGAGGCGGTCGCAGGAAGTGACGATCATGCAGATCCTCGACTCCGTCGACGCAGCCTCGCTGCGCTCCGACATCCCCGTCTTCAACGCCGGCGACACCGTCAAGGTGCACGTCAACATCACCGAAGGCAACCGTTCGCGCATCCAGGTGTTCCAGGGTGTCGTCATCGGTCGCTCGGGTGACGGCGTCCGCGAGACCTTCACCGTCCGCAAGATCAGCTTCCAGGTGGGCGTGGAGCGCACCTTCCCGGTCCACAGCCCGGTGATCGACCACATCGAGGTCGTCACGCGCGGTGACGTCCGTCGCGCGAAGCTGTACTACCTGCGCGAGCTGCGCGGCAAGAAGGCCAAGATCAAGGAGAAGCGCGACAACTGATCGTGCTCTTCGACGGATGCCCCGGGACCTGGTCCCGGGGCATCCGTCGTTCCCGGGTGTTTCGAGGCCGCGCGCCCGCGTCATGTGCGACGCTGGTGGATGGTCGCCGAACCCCGGCACCGGTGAAGGACAGTATGACCACCGACTCTTCGTCGCCGACGCTCGGCACCGACGCGCGTTCCCCCCGCAGGCGCGGACCGTGGCCCTTCATCCGAGACGTGTTGGTGATCCTGCTGGTCGCGATCCTGGTGTCGTTCCTGGTGAAGACGTTCCTCGTGCGGTCGTTCTACATCCCCTCGGGATCGATGGAGCGGACCCTGCTGGAGGGGGATCGGATCCTCGTGGACGAGCTGACGCCGCGCTTCAACGGCTACGACCGGGGCGATGTCGTCGTCTTCCGGGATCCGGGTGGCTGGCTGCCGGCGACGTACGAGCCGCCGCAGCCGCCGTTGACGGCGGCGCTGGACTGGCTGGGGTCGCTGGTGGGGCTGACGGCCTCGGACAGCGACGATCACCTCATCAAGCGCATCATCGGTCTGCCCGGCGACCACGTCGTCTGCTGCAATGCGCTCGGGCAGGTCACGGTCAACGACGTGCCGATCGACGAGACGCCCTATCTGGATCTGGGCCCCTCGCAATCCGCACCCGATGAGTTCGACTACGACGTGACCGTCCCCGAAGGCTCGATCTGGGTGCTCGGCGACAATCGTGACAATTCGCAGGACTCGCGGTATCAACAGGAGCAGCCCGGTCACGGATTCGTCCCGATGGACAACATCGTCGGACGCGCGTTCCTCATCACCTGGCCGTTCGACCGATTCGGTCTGATCGACTCGCATCACGACGTCTTCCGTGGGGTGCCGGCGCCGTGATGGCGGTGATCGCACCGACGCTCTCCCTCGAGCGGAGGTTGCTGCGCGAGCACCCCCTGATCATCGCGTGCGACGAGGTCGGCCGGGGCGCATTGGCGGGTCCGGTCGCCGTCGGGGCGGTGGCAGCGGATGCCGCCTTAAGTCGTCGTAGCGTACCGCAGGGCCTGCGGGACTCGAAGCTGATCATCGAGCCCCGCCGCGCCGGCATCGCTGAACGGGCTCGCGCGTGGGTGCCCGCGCACGCGGTGGGATGGGCCTCGGCAGCGGAGATCGATCAGATCGGCATCATGCGCGCGCTGGGTCTTGCCGCGGTGCGCGCCATCGAGGATCTCCGCACGCAGGGAATCGACATCTCCGACGCCCTCGTCGTCCTGGACGGCAATCACGACTACATCACCCCCGTCGCGCCGGTCGGCCGCGGCGTGCTGCCGATCATCAAGGCGGACCGGGACTGCGCGTCGGCGTCGGCGGCATCCGTCATCGCCAAAGTGGCGCGGGACGACCACATGACCACGTTGGACACGGAGGCGCCGGTGTACGGGTGGGTCCGCAACAAGGGATACGCCAGCGCGGAGCACCGCGGCGCCATCGAGCAGCACGGCCTCAGCGGTCATCATCGTTCGTCGTGGGCGATCGCGGCGGCGCCGACCCTGTTCTAGGTCCGAGGTCGACGGCCGCCCGCCTAGGATGGAATCACCATGGATGACGAAGTCTTCGAGGACTACGACCGCGAACTCGAGCTGGCTCTGTACAAGGAGTACCGCGACGTCGTCGGTCAGTTCCAGTACGTGATCGAGACCGAGCGGCGGTTCTACCTCGCCAACGAGGTCAACGTCGTCCGTCGGGACACCGAGCACGACTTCTACTTCGAGATCTCGATGAACGACGTCTGGGTGTGGGACATCTACCGCGCAGACCGCTTCGTGAAGTCGGTGCGGGTCCTCACCTTCAAGGATGTCAACGTGGAGGAGCTGCAGCGCCGCGACTTCCAGTTGCCGGAAGAGCTCTCGCTCGACGGCTGAGTCCTTCTCCCCAGGCCTCGACCCGCGGAGGCTCTCCACCAGGCGCAGCGTGCGCGACGGATGAACCGCACACGGCGGTCATTGTGGCCTCATGGCAGCGAAAGACGACTTGGGCCGCGCCGGAGAGGAACGCGCTGAGAGGCATCTGCGTTCCAGCGGCTACCGGATCCTCGACCGGAACTGGCGCACACACAGCGGTGAGATCGACATCGTCGCCGCGCGCGGCGACGATCTGGTGGTCGTCGAGGTGAAGACCCGTCGGGGGGAGTGGTTCGGACACCCGTTCTCCGCCGTCCACGCGCGCAAGCGCGATCGATTGTGGGGATTGGCCGCCGCGTGGATCGTGGCGCATCCCGACGCGGCTCGCGGCCGACGCCTGCGCCTGGACGTCATCGGGATCACGGGCGCGGACCCCGACACCGCGGTGCTCGAACATCTCGAGGATCTGCGATGAGCCTCGGCCGCACGTGGTCGGTCGTCCTCACGGGGTTGGTCGGCGACATCGTCGAGGTCGAGGCCGACCTCTCCAATCAAGTACCCGGCTTCTCGATCATCGGGCTCGCCGACAAGGCCATCGGCGAAGCTCAACAACGCGTCCACAACGCCTGCGCGAACAGCGACCTGCCGTTGCCGCGGCGCCACGTCACCGTGAATCTCTCACCCGCGAACCTGCCCAAGCGCGGGTCCGCCCTGGATGTCGCCGTCGCGATCGCCGCGGTCGCAACGGAAGCACCGCTGGACCGACGATCGCTCGCAGAGACGGTGCACCTGGGGGAGCTGGGTCTGGACGGCCGCTTGCGTCCCGTCGTCGGGGTGCTGCCCGCCGTCATCGCCGCGGCCCGAGCGGGCTTCCGGCGGGTCATCGTGCCTCACGGCAACCTGCCCGAGGCCGAACTGGTCGACGGGATCGACGTGAGGGGAGCCGTCTGTCTGCGTGACGTCGCCCGCGCGCACGGACTCGACGTCCCGGATGTCGTCACCGAGCCGGTTCCCGCACCCGCGATCGGTTCCGCAGAAGGTGAGGAATCGCCCGACCTGGCGGACGTGATCGGTCAGACCGAGGCGGTCGAGGCGCTGATCGTCGCAGCGGCCGGCGGCCATCATCTGCTCATGAGCGGTCCGCCGGGAGCGGGCAAGACGATGCTCGCTCGGCGCCTGCCCGGATTGCTCCCCGATCTCGATGATCCGACGGCCCTGCAGGTCGCCTCGATCCGCTCCTTGGCCGGTCTCCCCGTGACCGCACTGCGTCGTCGGCCTCCCTTCGAAGCGCCTCATCACACCGCTTCCGCCGTAGCGCTGGTGGGAGGCGGCAGCCGCACTCTGCAGCCCGGTGCCATCGCGCGAGCGAGCGGCGGGGTGCTCTTCCTCGATGAGGCGGGGGAGTTCAGCGGACACGCGCTCGACGCCCTGCGTCAGCCCCTCGAGTCGGGACGGATCGAGATCCACCGCGTGGGATTCCGCGCCGTCCTTCCTGCGCGCATCCAGCTGGTCGTCGCGACAAACCCGTGCCCGTGCGGCAACTACGGCATCCCCGGCGGCGCGTGCATCTGCCCGTCCCTCGCCATCCGCCGTTACCTCGGGCGCCTGTCCGGGCCGCTGATCGACCGCATCGACATCGAGCTGGGTCTGCAGCGGGTGTCGGCGACGCAGGGCGTGGCTCCGGAGGTCACGAGTGCCGCGGCGCGTGAGCGGGTCATCGACGCGCGGGAACGGGCCCGGCGCCGGCTCGTCGACACGCCGTGGACGACGAACAGTGAGGTCGACGGCTCCTGGCTGCGATCGGGTCCGCTCCGACTCACCCCGCAGACGACCCGGCCGCTGGACGACGCCCTGCACCGTGGCTCGCTCACCCTCCGCGGGTACGACCGGGTCCTCCGCGTCGCGTGGACCCTCGCCGATCTGGCGGGGCGCGATTGTCCCGACGGACTCGACATCGGCGGGGCGTTGTTCCTCAAACGCGGGGCGTCGTCGTGCTGATCGCGAGTACGGAGCGCCAGCGCGCGCGGCTAAAGGGTCTCGTCGCCGACGACGTCCTGTCGGATGCCGACACCCTCGCCGCGCATCACGCGCATGCCGTGTGGTCATGTCTGACCGAGCCCGGCGACGGCGTGGCCGGCTCCCTCATCGCGGAGATGGGTCCCGTCGAGGCGCTGGAGGTCGCGAGCGGTGCGGGCGGATCCACGTCGGCCGCACTCGAAGCGGGACGACAGCGTTGGCGAGCCCGGTCGGAGTCCATCGACGACGCGGTCGATCGTGCGCGGCGCGTCCGCGCGCAGCTGGTGGTGCCGGGCGGTGCGGGCTGGCCGGCCGCGGTGGACGGTCTCGGCGTCCACGGGCCGCGTGCGCTGTGGGTGCGAGGGTCGCTCGACGCCCTCCGACCGGAGCGAGCGGTACTCGCCATCGTGGGCGCGCGAGCATCGACCGCGTACGGCGAGCACGTGACGGCCGAGCTCGCCACCCAGCTCGCCCGCACCGGAGTTGTCATCGTCTCGGGTGGGGCGTACGGGATCGACGGCATCGCTCATCGGGCCTCGCTTGCCGCAGGAGGCGAGACCGTTGCCGTCCTCGCGGGAGGAATCGACCGCGCCTACCCCGCTGGTCACGCTGAGTTGCTGGCCCGCATATCATCGGGTCCCGGCGCCGTAGTGGCCGAAGTCCCGTGCGGGACCGCTCCGACGAAGTGGCGTTTCCTGCAGAGGAACCGATTGATCGCTGCCCTCGCCGGCGCGACGGTGGTCGTCGAAGCGGGGTGGCGCAGCGGGTCCCTCAACACGGCGGGACACGCGGCATCGCTCGGGCGGCCCCTCGGCGCGGTGCCCGGTCCTGTCACGAGCGCCGCGTCGGCCGGTTGTCACCGGCTTCTCCGGGAGTACGACGCGCGGTGCATCACCACGGCCGGCGAGGCGCGAGAGCTCCTGGCGCTCGACAGCGCCGACCTGCGCGCGGACGCGGATCGCGTGGATGACTCCACCCGGATCCTGGACGCCCTGAGTTCCCGCAGTCCTCGATCGACCGACGACATCGCGCGCCTCGCCGGGTTCGCGCCCGGCGAGGCGCGAGGACTCCTGGCGCTCCTCGAGATCGACGGCCGAGCGCGACGATCGCCGGACGGTTGGCGGCGCGGACCGAGGGGGCGCTGATCCGCGTCCGGCCCGGTCTTCCGCACGCCTCACGGCGCGACGGCCTCCGGAGGGGCATCCTTGATGCATGCGGATGTCCGAAGCGGTGGAGCGCTACACCGAGCACATCGCGAAGGTGCGCCGACTGTCGCCCGCGACCGTGCGGGCGTACCGCGCCGATCTCGCCGACCTCGTCGCCGTCAGCGGGGACCTCGACGTTTCCGACGTGGACGTCGAGAACCTCCGGGAGTGGCTCTGGTCGGCCACACAGCGGGGCATCTCCCGTGCAAGTCTCGCGCGCCGCACCGCGTCGGTGCGCGGCTTCTTCGGGTGGTCGGTGCTGGAGCAGCTGCGTACGGATGATCCGACCCTCAGACTCGTGACCCCCAAACGCGGCCGCACGCTTCCGACCGTCGCTGCAGCCCCCGCGCTCGACACCGTGCTGAACGCTCGGCGGAGCGACGCCGATGAGACGGGAGACCCGATCGCCCTCCGCGACGCCGCACTCCTCGAGGTCCTCTACGGTGCCGCACTGCGGGTGTCGGAGGCCTGCGCGCTCGATCTGGGCTCGCTCGATCGTCACGCCGCGACCGTCCGAGTCTTCGGCAAGGGAGGAAAGGAACGCGTCGTCCCCTTCGGCGCCCCCGCGGCGCGCGCGGTGGACGCCTGGCTGGTGCGGGGCCGGCCGAGTCTTCTCGGCGCGGGCAGCACGCCGGCGCTGTTTCTCGGTGCCCGGGGCGGCCGGCTCGGGGTCCGGACGGCCTACGACGTCGTCCGACGCGCCATCGGTCCGGCGATCGGGACCGATGCCGTGGGTCCCCACGCGCTCCGCCACTCCGCCGCGACGCACCTGCTCGACGGGGGAGCCGATCTCCGGGCGGTCCAGGAGATGCTCGGTCATGCGAGCCTCGGGACGACGCAGATCTACACGCACGTCTCCACCGAGAGGCTCACCGCCGCCTACCGACTGGCCCACCCCCGAGCCTGAGGCCAGGTCAGGTCAGGTCAGCAGGGCTTCAGCAGCAGGGCAACAGGACCGCACGCGGGACCCGGCCGAGCAGCACGAGAGGGTTCACGTACTCACCGTCGAGCCTCACTCCGACGTGGAGAGTCCCCGGTGCCGCGTGCCCGCCCGTGGACAGCGATCCGATCACTTCTCCCGCCGCGACGACGTCTCCGACGGCGACCGAGGCAATGATCGGCTCGACGCTGGTCACCCAGCCCCCACCGTGGTCGATCGTGACGATGCCGCGATCGACCACGGTCCCCGCGAAGGCGACGACGCCGGCCGCAGGCGCGACGATCGCGCCGTCGACGGGTGCGAGGTCGACGCCGCGGTGACCGGCGGCATACTCGTGCGCGGGCGCCTCGAAGGCCGCGATGACGCTCGCACCGGTCGCCGGAAGCCGCCACTCCGGACGGTCGCCCGCGGCTGCATCCACGGGGACCGGAGTGAGGAGGACCAGCGCTGCAGCGGCGACGGTGGCAAGGATCATTCGTCGGGACGAGGGCATGTGCCGATCGTGACCCACCGCCTCGACCGTCGCGCCGTCCCGGGACGGTCGGGGGACGGATCGCAGGCCCGGGTCTGCGGGGGAGGAGGCCGCGTTCTTGCTATGCTGGGGGAGCACCTCGCTCGCCGGGGTGACTACGCGTGCCCACAGCGGCTCGACCGACGCCGTCGGTCGACATCGCGGCATCCCACCCAACGGTCTCCTCCAGGAGCGGGTTCGTGCCGGGCACCAGGCTCGCCGAGACCATCCGTCCGGCGCGATCAACCACAACGAACAGGAGAACGGCCATGGCCGTCGTCACCATTCGCCAGCTGCTCGACAGCGGCGTCCACTTCGGACACCAGACCCGCCGGTGGAACCCGAAGGTCAAGCGCTTCATCCTCACCGAGCGCAGCGGCATCCACATCATCGACCTGCAGCAGTCGCTCGGGTACATCGACAAGGCGTACGAGTACGTGCGCGAGACGGTCGCCCACGGCGGCACGATCCTCTTCGTCGGCACCAAGAAGCAGGCGCAGGAGATCATCGCGGAGCAGGCCACTCGTGTCGGCCAGCCCTTCGTCAACCAGCGCTGGCTGGGTGGCCTCCTCACCAACTTCTCGACGGTCTCCAAGCGCCTCGCGCGCATGAAGGAGCTCGAGGAGCTCGACTTCGAGAACCCCGCCGAGAGCGGCTTCACGAAGAAGGAACTGCTCCTCAAGAAGCGCGAGCTCGACAAGCTCCACAAGTCGCTCGGCGGCATCCGCAACCTGCAGAAGACGCCGTCGGCCATCTGGGTCGTCGACGCCAAGCGCGAGCACCTCGCCATCGACGAGGCCAAGAAGCTCGGCATCCCCGTCATCGGCATCCTCGACACCAACGCCGACCCGGACGAGTTCCAGTTCCCGATCCCGGGCAACGACGACGCGATCCGTTCGGTCAGCCTGCTGACGCGCATCATCGCCGACGCCGCCGCCGAGGGTCTGATCCAGCGCCACAACCCGACCGACGAGTCGGCCGAGGCCGAGCCGCTGGCCGACTGGGAGCGCGAGCTCCTCGAGTCCGCTCCTGCCGAGCAGGCTGAGGCGCCGGCCGAGGCTCCCGCCGCGGAGGAGTCCACCGAGGCTCCCGCCGCGGAGGAGACCGCCGAGGCCCCCGCTGCCGAGGAGACCACCGAGGCGAAGCCCGCCGAGTGACCTTCCCGCCTGTGCCCCGCCACTCGCGGGGCACAGGCACCGGGAAACAACCACCCAACTACTGAGGAGCCGCCACCCATGGCAAACTTCACCATCGCCGACATCAAGGCGCTGCGCGAGCAGCTCGGCACGGGAATGGTCGACACGAAGAAGGCGCTCGAGGAGGCCGACGGCGACCTCGAGAAGGCCGTTGAGATCCTCCGCCTCAAGGGCGCGAAGGGCAACGCGAAGCGTGCCGACCGCTCCACGAGCGAGGGGCTCGTCGCCGCGAAGGAGCAGGACGGCACGGTCACGCTCATCGAGCTGAACACCGAGACCGACTTCGTCGCGAAGAACGACCGCTTCATCGCCCTGTCCGAGAAGGTCCTCGACGCCGCCGCTGCGGCGGGCGCCGACTCCGCCGAGGAGGCCCTCGCGGCCGACGCCGGTGGCAAGACCGTCGCCGACCTCATCTCGGACGAAGCAGCCATCATCGGCGAGAAGGTCGAGCTGCGCCGCGTACGTACGCTCTCGGGCGACGCCTTCCAGGTGTACCTGCACAAGACCAGCAAGGACCTGCCCCCGCAGGTCGGCGTCGTCGTCGCCTACTCGGGCGACGATGCCGAGACCGCTCGCTCGATCGCCCAGCACATCTCGTTCGCGAACCCGACGTACCTGTCGCGCGACGAGGTCCCCGAGGCGGATGTCGAGAAGGAGCGCGAGATCGTCACCGAGATCTCCCGGAACGAGGGCAAGCCTGAGGCTGCCCTCCCGAAGATCGTCGAGGGCCGCGTCAACGCGTTCTTCAAGCAGGTCGCCCTGCTCGACCAGGACTACGCGAAGGACAACAAGCTGTCCGTCGCGAAGGTCGCGTCCGACGCCGGGATCACGGTCACCGGCTTCGCCCGCTTCAAGGTCGGCGCGTAAGCACATGAGAAAGGGGTTCGCATCGCAAGATGCGAACCCCTTTTCCATGCCGTTCGATAGTCTCCCCTAGATGAGAGGATCCCCCGCGTGATCGACGAGAACACCGGACGCCGCCGCGTCCTTCTGAAGCTGTCCGGCGAGGCGTTCGGCGCAGGTCAGCTCGGCGTTAACCCCGACGTCGTCAGCCAGATCGCCCAGGAGATCGCCGCGGCCGTGGACCGGGTCGAGGTCGCCGTGGTTGTCGGCGGCGGCAACTTCTTCCGCGGTGCCGAGCTGAGCCAGCGCGGCATGGACCGCGGGCGCGCCGACTACATGGGCATGCTGGGCACCGTGATGAACGCGCTGGCCCTGCAGGACTTCCTCGAGCAGGCCGGTGCCGCCACGCGCGTGCAGTCCGCGATCTCGATGACCCAGGTCGCCGAGCCGTACATTCCCCGCCGTGCGGAGCGGCACCTCGAGAAGGGACGCGTGGTGATCTTCGGGGCCGGTGCCGGACTGCCGTACTTCTCGACCGACACCGTCGCTGCCCAGCGCGCGCTCGAGATCGGCGCCGTCGAGGTGCTCGTGGCCAAGAACGGGGTGGACGGCGTGTACACGGCCGACCCGAGGACGGATGCCTCGGCCGAGAAGCTCGACACCATCACCTACCGCGACGCACTCCAGCGCGGCCTCAAGGTCGTCGATTCGACGGCCTTCAGCCTGTGCATGGACAACGGGATGGACATGCGCGTGTTCGGCATGGAGCCGAGCGGGAACGTCACCCGCGCTCTCCTCGGAGAATCGATCGGCACCCTCGTCAGCGTCTGAGACACGGGGCACCGCCGACTAGACTGGATCGGACGTACCGACGAATGGAGAGACCGTGATCGCCGACATCCTGGCCGACACGAAGACCCGCATGGACCGTGCCGTGGAGGCCGCCAAGGAGGACTTCTCGACCGTCCGCACCGGACGGGCGAACCCTCAGCTCTTCCAGAAGGTCCAGGTCGAGTACTACGGCACTCCGACGCCGCTGGCTCAGCTCGCATCGCTGAACGCGCCGGAGGCGCGCACGCTGGTGATCACGCCCTACGACAAGTCGGCGCTCAAGGCCATCGAACAGGCCATCCGCGACATGCCGAACCTCGGCGCGAACCCGACCAACGACGGCAACATCGTCCGCGTGACGATGCCCGAGCTGACCGCCGACCGCCGCAAGGAGTACGTCAAGCTCGTCAAGAGCAAGGCGGAGGACGCGAAGGTGCACGTGCGCGGCATCCGTCGCAAGTCGAAGGACGAGCTCGACGCGCTCAAGGGCGAGGTGAGCGACGATGACCTCGCTCGCGCGGAGAAGGAGCTCGACGCCGTGACCAAGACGCACGTCGAGCTCATCGACGACGCCTTGAAGCGCAAAGAGGCAGAACTCCTCGAGGTCTGAGAGCGCCATGGCCGAAGACGCATCGGGGAGCGCGGTCGGACCGGATACGCCCCCGAGCCGATCCGATCTGAAGCGTGCCGGACAGGTGTCGGGCGACCCGTCGTCCTTCCAGTCCCACGTACGGGCGGCGCGCAGCGAGTTCGAGAGTCAGATCGAACGCGCCCGGGTCGAGTTCGAGGAGGCCAACGACCGCATCAACGCGCGCTCGGGCCGCAACCTCATCATGGCCACCCTCATCGGCCTCGCGATCGGTGCGGTCGTTCTCGGGTCGCTCCTGTTCTGGAAGTGGGCGTTCATCGCGTTCGCGGTGCCGCTGTGCCTGCTCGGGGCGTTCGAGTTCACCCGTGCGCTGCAGGCGTCGGGGCGCCGGGTCGATCTCCCTGCACAACTCACCGGCGGTGCGCTGGTCCTCGGCGCGGCGTTCGTCGGGTATCTGACCCAGTGGTTCGTCCTGTTCGCCGCCGTCGTCCTCGTCGTGGTGTGGCGTCTCATCGCACAGATGGCGGCAGGAGACGGCCGTCGGTACGGCGAGGTCGTCACCGACGTCCTCGCGAGCGGCCTGGTCCAGGTCTACGTCGTGTTCCACGGCAGTCTCGCTCTGGTCATCCTCCGTCAGGATCACGGCGAGCTGTGGCTGCTCGCGGTCCTCGCCATCGCCGTCTCGGTGGACACCGGCGCCTACGCCAGCGGCGTCGCCCTCGGTCGGCATCCGATGGCGCCGCGCATCAGCCCGAACAAGACGTGGGAAGGCTTCGCAGGAGCAGTCGTCGTCAGTCTCATCGCCGGCGGCCTCCTCGGTGTGCTCATGCTGCAGCTTCCGCTGTGGGCGGGGCTCGTGCTCGGCCTCGCGATCCTCGTATCGGCGACCGTGGGCGATCTGGGCGAGTCGCTGATCAAGCGCGATCTCGGGATCAAGGACATGAGCTCGTTCCTGCCCGGTCACGGGGGAGTGCTCGATCGCCTCGATTCGATCCTCCCGTCGCTGGTCCCGGGCCTCGCCCTGTATATCCTCCTGACCCCCTTGAGCGGACTGGCATGACCGATCTGACCTCACCCGCCGCCTTCCCGACGACGACCGGACGCCGGAAGGGGTATGCGCCCCGCGCCGTGGACGACTTCCTCACGTCGGCACGGGCCGCCTTTGAATCCGACGAGGCCCGACTCACCTCCGCCGACGTCCGCGCTGTCGCGTTCCCCCTCGAACGCGAGGGCTACGCGATCGAGGCGGTCGATGCCGCCCTGGCGCGCATCGAAGACGCCTTCGCGCAGCGGGAGCGCGCGACGGCGATGACGCAGCGCGGTGCACGTGCGTGGGTCGGCGCGTCCCGCGCGCTCGCGCAGGAGATCCTCGACCGGTTGTCGCGGAAGCCCCGGCACCGCTTCCGTCGGGTGTCGATCCTTTGTTTCGGCTACCGTGTCGACGAGGTGGACCTCGTCGCCGGCAGGGTCGCGCGCTACCTCGAATCCGGGGAGGGCCTCACGATCGAGCAAGTCCGCTCGGTGGCCTTCCGCATGCAGCTGCGGGGGTACGACGAGGCGCAGGTGGATGCCGTCCTCGATGCCGTCGTCGATGTCATGCAGTCGGTCGGTTGACGGCGTGGCGAGCCGCTCGCGACGCCCGATATGATCGGGGCACTGTGACTACCGGCAACGAGATCCTCCCTTCGCGCGCCGGCGTCGCGACGCAGACCGTCCGGCGCTCCGGGCGCCCTGCCGGGGCGTCCCGCTGGTCTCGCCGTCGCGGTGTCCTGGCCGCGTTCTCGGTGCTGACCACGGCGGGTTTCGTCGCCGCGACGCTCGTGCCGCTGGTCTCCTTCCCGAACCCGGCCGAGGCCACCGAACTCGATCCGCTGTCGCTGTACGCGTCGGCGGTCGAGGATGCGCAGCGCTATCAGGCGGGAGACGCTCCCGTCGCCGAGCTGGAGCGTGCGAGCGAGTACACGGTCTACGTCACCCCCACCCCGACCCCCACCCCGACGCAGAGCAGATCGTCGTCCTCGTCGCGGTCCTCGTCCTGGTCGCCGCCGTTCGTCTCGCCGAACCCCGGAAGCGCTCAGGCCATCGCGTACGACATGGTCACTGCCCGCGGCTGGGGCGACTCGGAGTTCGCGTGCCTCGTCGCGCTGTGGAAGAAGGAATCGGGTTGGCGCGTGAACGCGTACAACTCCTCGAGCGGTGCGTACGGCATCCCTCAGGCCATGCCTGGGCGGAAGATGTCCTCGGTCGGCTCGGACTGGGAGACCAATCCCGCGACGCAGATCACCTGGGGCCTGGGGTACATCCAGGGTCGCTACGGCACCCCGTGCGGCGCCTGGGGGAAGTCGCAGCGCTCGGGCTGGTACTGAGCCGTGCCGCGCTCCAACCGGCGAAAGCCCACCGGTCCCGACCCGTCGTTCGATCGCCTGCTCGCGGGCTGGAAGCGCACTGAGCAGCGTCGCGGCGTGGAGTGGACGGTGCAGCCCGTATCCGCCCCGCAGGCGCAGAAGGACTACATCTGTCCGGGATGCGGTCGCACGGTCCCCTCCGGCACCGCCCACGTGGTGGTCTGGCGTGCGGACGGGGTGCTGGGGGATGCCGCGGATCTGGCGGCGCGCCGCCATTGGCACACGGCGTGCTGGCGGATCGCCTGATCAGAGTTCGTTCTGGCGGGGGATCAGCACCTGACGGTAGATGATCAAGATGCTCGCAGCGACCGGGATGGCGATCAGCGCGCCCAGGAGGCCGAGCAGCGAGCCGCCGGCCAGGGCGGCGATCACGACGACGGCGCCCGGCACCGACACCGCGCGGCTCATGATCCTCGGGGAGAGGAAGTAGGCCTCCACCTGCATGTAGACGAGATACCAGATGAGCGCGACGAGGGCGGTCAGCGGCGATGCGAGGCCGAGGCAGGCGAGGACGATGATGGCCGAGCCCGTCAGAGTGCCGACGAGCGGGATCAGAGAGAAGAAGAAGGCGATGACGGCCAGCACGGCCGGGAACGGCGCCTTGATGATCGTGAGGAAGATCGCACTGAGGATGCCGTTGATGGCTCCGAGGACGACCTGGCCCATGACGTAGTAGCCGACCGACGCGGTGATCTGCTCGGAGAGGTCGACGAAGCGCTCCCGCTTGGATGCCGGCGCGAGCTGATAGACCGACCGCTTGAGGGAGCGCATCGAGGCGGTGAAGTAGATCGTCAGGATGAGGACGATGATGGTGCCCGTCGCCGTGGCGACGATGCCCGCGCCGAAGGACAGCAGCCCGGTGCCGAGGGAGGCGCCGATGTCCGCGAAGTCGAGACCGTTCCACCAGTCGTTGACGTAGCCCAACACCATGTCGACCTGCAGGAGCGGGAACGTGTGCGACAACCAGTCGCGGGCGACCGTCACCGGGTTCCACTCCTGGTCGATCGCGCTCTGCACGAGCGTCTGGATCTGCTGGACGAGCTTGGCGATCTGGTCGACGAGCACCGGGACGACGATGAGGACGAGAGCGGTCGCGACCGCCAGGAGAGCCGCGAAGGTCGCCAGCAGTGCCCCCCAGCGCGGGAGGCCTCGCCGCTCGAAGAAAGAGACGACGGGGTCGAGACCCAGTGCGAGGAAGAGCGCGGTTCCGATGTAGAGGAGCACGGTCGACAACGTCTGCACGCCGGTGAGGATGAGGATGCCGACACCCACGCCGAGGGTGGCGATCAGCGCGGTGCGGAACGGATGCTGGATCTTCACGGTGCCCTTTCCCAGGTCTGCACTCACCCTAGTTCGCGGAGGCGCTGCGGTGCGGGAGCGACGCCCTCCCACGCGTTTGCCAGCGCCGTTCGCTAGGCTGGAATGTCGAATGATCGGCCGCGCACCCCGATGCCGGCTGGAGGAGGGCGGCGGTTCGTGAGATTCGTGTGGGCGATCATCGCCTTCGTACTAGCCACGCTGATGATCGGTGCCGGCGTCGCCCAGCGCACGATCCTCGAGGCACCGGCCACGGAGACGACGACCATCACGACGGATGCCGACGCTCCCTACGTCCTCATCGACGGCGCGGTCCTCGCCAGTCGTGCGGGCGCGCAGACGCTCCGGGTCGAGGGCGACGGGCCGGTGTTCGCCGCCTATGCGCGCACGCAGGACGTCACGGCATGGCTCGCACCCACCGCCTACGTCCACGTCACGCTCGGCGCGGAGAACGAGCCGGTCTCCGAGGACGTCGCCGCGTCGGCGCCCGTCGAGGGCGCCTCGCCGACGGCAGCGCCCGCCGGATCCGACCTCTGGCTGGACGAGTTCGAACAGGACGGCTCCCTCGCCACGACCCTGCGCCTTCCCGACGACATGAGCGTTCTCGTGGCCTCGGACGGAACCGCCGCGGCTCCTGCGGCCATGAGCATCACGTGGCCCACCGGGGTCACGACGCCCTGGGCGGGCCCGCTGCTGGCCGGCGGCATCCTCATGGCGGTCGTCGGGCTCGTGCTGTACATCCTGGCCCTGCGTCACGTGCGCCGCTCTCGGGGCCCGCGCCGCAAGGGACTCCCGATCACCGCCACGCAGCCGATCGACCTCTCCGTCGAGGAGGCGGACAAGGGCGTCATCGCGGCGGCCCCCGCCCGACGGCGACTGGGACGGGGTCGACGGTCCCTCGTCGCCGTCTCAGCGCTCGTGGTCGGCGGGATCGCCCTGACCGGCTGCTCTCCCGACGCCTGGCCGGACCTGCAGCCCGACGCGACGCCGTCGCCGACGGCATCCGTCATCGTCCCCGAGGGTCAGGGTGCACCGGCCGTCACGAAGACGCAGGCGGAGCGGATCCTCGGTCGGATCGTCGAGCAGGTCGCCGCTGCGGACGAGGCGAAGGACCCCCAGGCGGCTGCCGAGCGCCTGACGGGACCGGCGCTCGTGGAGCGCGAGACGAACTACCGGCTGCGCACCGAACTGCCCGAGGCCGACCCGCTGCCGGCCATCCCGGCAGGCACGATGACGGCGCTCCTGCCGCAGGCCAAGAACGACTGGCCGCGCATGTTCATGGCGGTCGTCGAGGATGCGGACGGCGTCGCCACCGTGATGACCGCGACCCAGAGCGATCCGTGGGCGGAGTACAAGATCGCCTACATCTCGAGTCTGCGTGCCGACGCCACGATGAACCTCGCAGCCGAGTACGTGGGCGCCGTCGCCGTCGAACCCAACTCGCCCTTCCTGCTCATGCCCCCCGAGAACGTGGCCGCCGCCTACGCGGACGTGCTCGACAAGGGGGACAAGAGCGAGTTCGCGGCCCTGTTCGACAAGGAGACCGACACCTTCCGTCCCCTCGTCGCCGAGAACCGTGCCGCCGTCCTCAAGAAGTTCAACGAGACGGGTGAGGAGACCGGCACCGTGTCCTTCCTCGCCGAACCGGGCGACTCCGAGCCGTTGTCGCTCGTGACGCTCGACAGCGGCGCCATCGTGGCCGTCACGGTCACCGAGAACGAGACCGCCGTCCCGACGAACGACGACGCCGTCATCAAGCTGGGCGAGAACGTCGTCGTCAAGGCGCTGTCGGGTGTCTCGCAGTCGAGCACCGGGTTCCAGACCCGCTACACCGATCAGCTGTACTTCTTCGTCCCCGCCCAGGGGTCGAACGACAAGATCCAGCTGCTCGCATCCCGTTCCAACGTCCTCGATGCCAAGGTGGTTGAAGAAGAGTGAGCACACCCGCCCCCGGCGCCGTCCTCCGCGGCGCCGTCGACCTCTCGTCCCTCCGCAACCGGCCCGACCCCCGGTCCGACGCCGCGGCACCCGCAGACGGGCAGACACCGGCATCCCGGCTGGTCTTCGACGTCACGGACGCCGATTTCGGACAGGTCCTCGAGCTCTCCCGGACCGTCCCTGTGGTCGTCGACCTGTGGGCGGAGTGGTGCGGCCCCTGCAAGCAACTCAGCCCGGTCCTCGAGAAGCTCGTGAACGAGCTCGGCGGGCGGCTCGTGCTCGCCAAGGTCGACGTCGACGCGAATCCGCAGCTCGCACAGAGCTTCCGCGCGCAGTCCATCCCACTGGTCGTGGCTCTTGTCGCGGGACAGCCCGTGCAGCTGTTCACCGGAGCCGTACCCGAGGCGCAGGTGCGTGAGGTGTTCGCACAGCTCTTGCAGCTGGCCGCCCAGCACGGCGTGACCGGCACGGTGCCGACAGGCGACGCGCCGACGGATGCCGAGGCGGACGCGCCGGCACTCCCGCCTCTCCACCAGGCGGCCTTCGACGCCATCGAGGCCGGCGACTACGACGCCGCCGGCCGCGCCTACGAGCAGGCGCTGACGGAGAATCCCCGTGACGAGGACGCGAAGGCGGGACTGGCCCAGGTGCACCTGCTCTCCCGCGTCCAGCACCTCGACCTCGCCGCCGCCCGTGCGGCTGCCGCGGCCGGTCCGCACGATGTCGAGGCGCAATTCGCGGTCGCCGACCTGGACCTCGCCGGCGGTCATGTCGACGACGCGTTCGGACGACTGCTCGATCTGTTCGCCGCGCTCCCGACCGACGAGCGCGCTCCGGTACGCGAGCGGCTGCTCGAGCTCTTCGGCGTCGTGGGCGACACCGATCCGCGGGTTATCCGCGCCCGCGGCCGACTCGCCAGTCTGCTGTTCTGACGGGCGTTCGGGTCCGGGCGGCAGCCCGGACCCGACGCATCACTCCCCGTGGCGGTGGCGCAGCCAGAGCACCCCGAGCGGCGGCAGGCTGAGGGTGGCGGTGCCGTCGGCATCCGTCGTCACTCCGCCGAAGTTGCCGACGCCCGATCCGCCGAACTCCTGCGCGTCGCTGTTGAGGATCTCCGCCCAGCCTCCGGTCTCGGGCAGGGTCACCCGCACGTCGTGTCGCGGCGAGCCTGCGAAGTTGCACAGGACGACGACGGTGCCGCCGTCGTGATCTCGCCGTGCGAAGCCGAGGACGTTGCTGTCGGGGGTGTGCGGCCACACCCGTGAGAAGGCGGAGCCGTCGCTGTCGCGCGACCACAGGGGCGCCTCATCGCGATACGTGTGGTTCAGCGCGGCGACGAAGTGCTGCAACTGCTGGTGTGCGGGCTGGTCCAGCATCCACCAGTCGAGGCCGCGGCCCTCGGACCACTCCGACATCTGCCCGAACTCCTGCCCCATGAACAGGAGCTGCTTGCCCGGGTGTCCCCACATGTATGCGAGGAACGCGCGCATGTTGGCGAGTTGCTGCCAGTGGTCGCCCGGCATCCGCGTGAACAGAGATCCCTTGCCGTGCACGACCTCGTCGTGGCTGATGGGGAGGACGAAGTTCTCACTGAACGCATAGACGAAGGAGAACGACAGTTCTCCCTCGTGGTGGGACCGGTACAGCGGGTCGCGGCCGATGTAGACGAGCGAGTCGTTCATCCAGCCCATGTTCCACTTGAAGCCGAAGCCGAGACCGCCCTGGCTGGTCGGTGCGGTCACTCCGGGGAAGCTCGTCGACTCCTCCGCGATCATCGCGATGCCGGGATGGCGCTTGTACGCGGTCGCGTTGACCTCCTGCAGGAATCGGATGGCCTCGAGGTTCTCGCGGCCGCCATGGATGTTGGGCTCCCACTGTCCCTCCTCGCGGGAGTAGTCCAGATAGAGCATCGAGGCGACGGCGTCGACCCGGAGACCGTCGACGTGGAACTCCTCGAACCAGTAGAGGGCGTTCGCGACGAGGAAGTTGCGGACCTCGTTGCGGCCGTAGTCGAAGATGTACGTGCCCCAGTCGCGGTGCTCACCGCGGCGGGGGTCCGGGTGCTCGTACAGGGGCGCTCCGTCGAACCGGGCGAGGGCGAACGCGTCCTTCGGGAAGTGGCCCGGCACCCAGTCCATGATGACCCCGATGCCGGCCCGATGCAGCCGGTCGATGAGGTAGCGGAGGTCGTCGGGGCTGCCGAACCGGCTCGTGGGCGCGTAGTAGCCCGTCACCTGGTAGCCCCAGGAGCCGCCGAACGGGTGCTCGGCGAGGGGGAGGAACTCGACATGCGTGAACCCCTGCGCGCCGACGTACGCCACGAGCTCGTCGGCCGCATCGCGGTACCCGAGCCCGGGCCGCCACGAGCCGAGATGCAGCTCGTAGGTGGACATCGGCTTGTCGTGCACCGACCCGGTCGCCCGTGCGGCGACCCACTCGTCGTCCGACCACGTGTACGCGCTGTCGGTGACGACGGATGCCGTGGCGGGCGGCACTTCGGCGCGACGCGCCATCGGGTCCGCCTTCATCACCCAGTTCCCGTCGGCCGTGAGGATCTCGAACTTGTAGGCCGACCCCTCGCCGATCCCCGGGACGAAGAGCTCCCACACGCCACTGGACCCGAGCGAGCGCATGGCGTGCTGGGTCCCGTCCCATCCGTTCAGATCACCGACGACGCGGACGGCGCGGGCGTTGGGGGCCCAGACCGCGAACGAGACGCCGCTCGCCGCGTCGTAGTGGCGCACGTGCGAGCCGAGGACTGTCCACAGCTGCTCGTGACGGCCCTCGCGGATGAGGTGCAGGTCCATCTCGCCGAGCGTCGGCAGGTGGCGGTAGGGGTCATCGACCCGGTAGTCGGGAGCTCCTTCGTAGGTCGCGACGATGTCGTAGGCGCTCGGCTGGGCGGGCGCATCGCCCTCCCACACACCTGCCCGGAGGTGCGCCAGTTCGACGCGCGCGCCGTCCGCGAGGACGGCCGTCACGGTCTGCGCGAAGGGGCGGCGTGCTCGGATCACCCAGTGGTCGCCCTCGGAGTGCGGGCCGAGCACGTCGTGGGGTGCGTGGTAGGCGCCGGCACCGACGGCATCCAGGATCGAGTCAGCGGGACGGGTCATGAGCGTGCCTTCACGTGGAGGATGTGGACGGGTTCGGCGAAGGCGTCGAGTCGGACGTAGTTGTGTTCGTTCCACGTCCAGTGCGCGCCGGTGATCAGGTCCTCGACGTCGTAGTCGTGCCCGCGGGGCAGGCCCCAGATCTGCGAGTCGACGTGCACGGTGGTCTCCCGCGCGGAGTGCGGGTCGACGTTCACGATCACGATGATCGTGTCGGACTCCCCGGACGCGGAAAGGGCAGCCGGTAGGTGCTTCACGTACGCGAGGATCGCGTCGTCGTCCGATCCCTGCAGATGCAGTCCGCGCAGCTGACGGAGGGCCGGGTGCGCCCGGCGGATCTCGTTGAGTCGTCGCAGATAGGGCGCGAGCGAATCGCCGGCTGCCTCTGCAGCGGCCCAGTCGCGGAACTTGTACTCGTACTTCTCGTTGTCGATGTTCTCCTCGGAACCGGGGCGAGCCACGTTCTCGTAGAGCTCGTAGCCGGCATAGACCCCGTAGCTCGCCCCCGCCGTCGCCGCGAGTGCGGCCCGGATGCGGTAAGCGGGACGGCCGCCGAACTGCAGGTACTCCGTCAGGATGTCGGGGGTGTTCACGAACAGGTTCGGACGCATGAAGTCCGCCGTCTCGTCCGAGATCGACGCGAAGAACTCCTCGAGTTCCGTGCGGGTGTTGCGCCAGGTGAAGTAGGAGTAGCTCTGCTGGAACCCGCTCTGTGCGAGCGCTCGCATCGGCATCGGCCGGGTGAACGCCTCGGCGAGGAACACGACGTCCGGGTGCTCCGCGTTCACCGTCCGGATCAGCCACTCCCAGAACTGGAGGGGCTTGGTGTGCGGGTTGTCGACGCGGAAGATCTTCACCCCCTGCCGGATCCAGTGCTGCACGATCCGCAGCACCTCGGCTCGGATCCCGACCGGGTCGTTGTCGAAGTTGACCGGGTAGATGTCCTGGTACTTCTTCGGCGGATTCTCCGCGAACGCGATCGAACCGTCGGGGAGGGTCGTGAACCACTCCGGATGCTCGGTCACCCACGGGTGGTCGGGTGCGGCCTGGAGGGCGAGATCCAAGGCGATCTCGAGGCCCAGCGCGTTCGCGGCCGCCACGAAGGCACGGAAGTCCTCCAGCGTCCCGAGGTCCGGATGAACGGTGTCGTGCCCGCCGTCGGCCGATCCGATGGCCCAGGGAGATCCGGGGTCGCCCGGACCGGCCTCGAGCGTGTTGTTCGGGCCCTTGCGGTTGACCTCGCCGATGGGATGGATCGGCGGCAGGTAGACCACATCGAACCCCATGTCGGCGACGGCGGGGAGTCTCTCGGCCGCGGTGCGGAAGGTGCCGCTGCGCACCCCGCCGTCCGGAAGACGCACGGCGCCTTCGGAGCGGGGGAAGAACTCGTACCAGGCGCCGACGCCGGCGCGCTCGCGTTCGACGAGCAGCGTGTTCTCCTCGTGGAGGGTGTGGAGGGAGGTCGCGGGGCGCTCGGCGAAGGCGCGGGCGAGTCCCGGGTCGCGGACCACGATCAGCGCGGCACCGTCGTCCACCGCCTCGTCCCGGAGAGCCCGTGCGGCTGTCGTCAGCGCGGTGCGCTCGTCCAGGGGCCGCGTCTTCTCGGCAGCGGCCCGCTCGAACAGCCGCGCGCCCATCTCCCGCATGAGGATCGGATCGACCCCGGCGGCGATCTTCACCTCTGCGGCGTGACGCCACGTCGCGTAGTCGTCGGCGAACGTCTCGAAGCGGAACTTCCACGTGCCCTGCTCGAGCGGCGCGACCACGACGCGCCAGGTGTCGAACCCGTCAGCGAGGGGGAGGAGTCGGTGCAGCGTCACGGCACCGGAGGGCGCGGTGAGGCGCAGATGCACGCCGATGCGGTCATGGCCTTCGCGGAAGGCGGCGACCGCGAAGGGGACGGATTCGCCCACGAATGCGGTCGGGGCGAATCTTCCGCCCGGCACGCTGGGGCGATGGGAGGCGATCGGGATGCGGCCGTTGCGGATGCCGGCATCCTTCTTGGTCGGCTTCACCGGCCGGACCGGGATCTCTGCGGAGCTGCGGACGGAAGCGGAGGAGATCTGTGTGGCCACGTTCCGAACCTACCGGTGCCGGACGAGGGTCGAAACGGCCTGGATCACTCGGCCCGGAACAGGTACATTGACGGACCCGTCGCCGTGAAGCCGTCGCCGGGGGAGAGAGGGGCGGCATCCGTCTGCGGTCGCTCGTCGACGCTGGACCACAGCGGAACGAACCGGGTGACGTCGTCCAGCTCGGGGAGGGTGATCTCGATGTCGCTCTCGCGACCGTGGACGACGAGCAAGGTCCGGTTGGCACCCTCCGTCTCGGGAGTGGAGCGGGCGTCGTACTGCAGGGTCCGGTGGGAGGGGTTGGTCCACTGCTCGACCGACATCGTGCGTCCGCCCTCGTCGTACCAGTCGATGACCGACGCGCCGGGGACGGTCATCTCCGCGTGGGCGAATCGGACCGGCCGCAGAGCCGGGTTCTCCCGACGGATGCGGGTGAGCACCTCGACGTGGGCGCGGAGGTCCTCCTGCCAGGGCTGCAGCGACCAGTCGTACCAAGTGAGCGCCGAGTCGTGGCAGTAGGCGTTGTTGTTGCCGCCCTGGGTACGTCCGATCTCGTCGCCGGCCGTCAGCATCGGGACGCCGGCGGACAGCAGCAGGGTACCGAGGAGGTTGCGCATCGCCCTCCGCCGCAATGAGAGGACGCCGGCGTCGTCGGTGGGCCCCTCGAACCCGTGGTTGAACGACCGGTTCGTGTCGGCGCCGTCGCGCCCGTGCTCGCCGTTGGCGTCGTTGCGCTTCGAGTCGTACGCCACCAGGTCGTGGAGCGTGAAGCCGTCATGCGCCGTGACGAAGTTGACGCTCGCCAGCGGCCCGCGTTCGGCGCTGAAGGTGTTCGCCGACCCGGCGAGTCGGGTGGCGAACCCTCCGATCCCCACCGGGGTGACGCTGGCGCGGCGGGAGTAGTCGATGTCGCTCAGCCAGAAGTTCCGCACCCGATCCCGGTAGCGGTCGTTCCACTCGCTCCAGCCCGCGGAGAATCCGCCGGTCTGCCACCCTCCCATGCCCACGTCCCACGGCTCGGCGATCATCTTGACGCCCGCGAGCGAGGGATCGGCGAGGATGGCCTGCAGGAGCGGATGCTCCGGCGTGAAGGTGTGCGTCGCGTCACGGCCGAGGACGGGTGCGAGGTCGAACCGGAACCCGTCGATCTGCACCTCGTTGGCCCAGTACCGCAGAGAGTCGAGGATGAGGCGCGCCGCGGCATCCGTCGATGTGTCGAGCGAGTTGCCGCATCCGGTCACGTCGATGTAGCTGCCGTCCTCGGCCTGCCGGTAGTAGGAACGGTTGTCGATACCGCGGAAGCTGGATCGCGGCTCGCCGAGACCCTGCTCGGCCGTGTGGTTGAAGACGACGTCGAGGATCACCTCGATCCCGGCCTCGTGCAGCAGTTTCACCATGCCCTTCACCTCGCGGAGGACGGCGGTGGCTCCCTCGGCCTGGGCGGCGGCGGTCGCGTACGCGGTGTGCGGCGCGAAGAAGCCGACCGAGTTGTACCCCCAGTAGTTCGTCAGCCCCAACTGCAGCAGGCGGGGCTCGCTCGCGAACGCATGGACGGGTAGAAGCTCGATCGCGGTCACCCCGAGGCTCCGGTAGTGCTCGATCATGGCCGGGTGGGCCATGCCCGCATACGTGCCGTGGAGTGCTGCCGGGACGCCCGGGTGCCGTTTGGTCAGGCCCCTGACGTGCGCCTCGTAGACGACGGTGCGATCGAGCGGCGTCGCGGGCTTGGGGACGCCGCCCCAGTCGAAACAGTCGTCGACGACGACGGAGCGCCATGAGTGGATGCCGGGGGAGGACAACCCCCGCGCGTAGGGATCGATGAGCAGCGTCGCCGGATTGAAGGTCATGCCCGGTCCGTGGGGGCCGTCGACACGGATGCTGTAACTCACGCCCACCCGCAGTTCGGGCGTCGTCGCCTCCCAGATGCCCCCGCCCTCCCGGGTCAGCGGCACGGTGTCGACGATCCAGTCCGGGTCGTCGTCGTCGAAGATCACGAGCTCGACGGCGGTGGCGTGTTCCGACCACAGACGCAGCGTCCCGACTCCGTCGTGCAGGCGCACGCCGAGATCGTCGTAGACGTCCGAGAGCAACCCCGCGTGGGGGGTCTCGAACGCCGCGGTCGTCGGGCCGGCCGGAGCGGTGGTCATGCGTCCTACAGTAGTAACCAGGCGATGAAGGTCAGCAGCAGGCGGAGGGCGATGGTGGTCTATCTCGACCATGCGGCATCCACACCGCTGCGACCCGAGGCGCGCGATGCCTGGCTCGCGGCGTCCGAGGTCACCGGGAACGCGTCGTCGGTGCACGGCGCCGGACAGGCGGCACGGAGGCTGCTCGAGGACGCCCGCGAACGCATCGCCGCCGTGTTGGGGTGCGACCCCATCGAGGTCGTTCTGACCTCGGGGGGAACGGAGTCGGTCAACCTCGCTCTCAAGGGATCCTGGTGGGCGCGCGACGCCGAACGGACGGCGATCGTCCTGCCCGACGGTGAGCACCACGCGACCCTCGACACCGTGGGGTGGCTGGCCTCGGCGCAGGGCGCGGAGATCCGACCCGTTCCGATCGACGACAGCGCAGCGATCGATGTCGCGGCCTTCGACGCGGCTCTTCCGGGCGCAGCCGTGGCCACCGCTCTCGTGGCCAACAACGAGGTCGGGACGGTGTCGGATGTCGCGGCCCTGGCCGCATCGGCGGCGGCGGCGGACGTGCCCCTGCACCTCGACGCCGTCGGGGCGATCTCCCACGTCGCGCTCGATTTCGCCGCGTTGCGGGGACCGGGGGCCGGTCGCGGCGGACTCGTCGCGCTGAGCGTGGCGGGACACAAAGTCGGCGCGCCGGTCGGCACCGGCGCCGTCGTGGTCTCGCGGCATGCCCGCATGGGTGCGGTCCTCCACGGTGGCGGGCAGCAGCGGGGACTCCGCTCAGGTACCCCGGATGTCGCCGGCGCCGCCGCCCTGGCCGTGGCGATGGAACTGACCGCCGCGGAGCGGGCGGGCGAGGCGACACGTCTGCGGGAGCTCGCAGACCGACTGCTGGCAGGCGTGCACGATGTCGCACCTCAGGTGCGGCTGCTCGCTGCGCCCGACCGTCGCCTGCCGGGTCACCTGCACCTGCTGTTCCCCGACGCCCTCGGCGAGACGCTCCTGTTCCTCCTCGACTCGGCCGGCGTGCAGGTCTCGACCGGGTCGGCGTGCCAGGCGGGCGTCGCCGAACCGAGCCACGTGGTCCTCGCCCTCGGTCACACAGAGCGCGAGGCGCGGTCGGTCCTGCGGATCACCCTGGGGCGGTCCACGACAGTCTCGGACGTCGACACCTTCGTCGCGGCGCTCCCCGAGGCGTACCGCCGGGCGGCCGCATCCAGCGCACGCGCGGCTGCGCGCTCGTAGACTGGAACGATGCGCGTACTGGCAGCCATGAGCGGTGGGGTGGACTCCGCCGTCGCCGCCGCCCGTGCCGTGGACGCCGGACACGACGTCGTCGGCGTCCACCTCGCTCTCTCGCGCGCCGGCGGCACGCTCCGCACCGGGAGCCGGGGCTGCTGCACCATCGAGGACGCGCTGGACGCCCGACGCGCGGCCGACCTCCTCGGCATCCCCTTCTATGTGTGGGACTTCTCGGAGCGCTTCCGCGACGACGTGATCGACGACTTCGTGAGCGAGTACCGGGCAGGACGCACGCCGAACCCCTGCATGCGATGCAACGAGAAGATCAAGTTCGCGGCCCTCCTCGAGCGTGCCCTGGAGCTCGGCTTCGACGCGGTCTGCACGGGCCACTATGCGACGCTCGTCGATGGGCCGCAGGGTCGCGAGCTTCACCGCGCCTCGGACGAGGCCAAGGATCAGTCGTACGTCCTCGGGGTGCTCACCGCCGACCAGCTCGCCCACACCTACTTCCCGCTCGGGACGACGCCGTCCAAGGCGGTCGTCCGCGCCGAGGCCGCGGCCCGGGGGCTCACCGTCGCGCAGAAGCCCGACAGCCACGACATCTGCTTCATCCCCGACGGTGACACCCGCGGCTGGCTCGCCGAGAAGGTCGGCGCGGAGCAGGGCGACGTCGTCGACCGTGAGGGCACCGTCGTCGGGCGTCACGAGGGCGCCCACGCGTTCACCGTCGGTCAGCGCCGGGGGTTGCAACTCGGCGTCCCCGCCGCCGACGGCAAGCCGCGTTTCGTCCTCGAAGTGCGCCCGGTCTCCAACACCGTGGTGATCGGGCCCAAAGAGGCTCTCGCGACGGCCGAGATCGCCGGAGACCGGCACAGCTGGGCCGGGCGCGCGCCAGAGGAGGGCGCCTTCGCGTGCGAGGTGCAGATCCGCGCTCACGCCGATCCGGTCCCCGCACGCGCGACCCTCGAGGGCGGATCGATCACGGTCGTCCCCGACGCACCGTTCGACGGCGTGGCGCCCGGTCAGACGGCGGTGCTGTACGACGGCATGCGCGTCATCGGACAGTTCACGATCGCGCGGACCGTCTCCGCCGTCCCGCTGACCGCCTGAGGCGCCGCTCGCGTTCGACCCCGTCGAGTGCGGCGCGCAGATCGGTGTGCGCGAACCGAAACCCCGCGTCGAGCAGCCGGGCCGGCGCGGCCCACCTGCTCTTCAGGATGAGCTCCGGCTCGGTCCGCAGCACACACATCGCGATCTCGAGCATCCACCGCAGCGACGGCAGACCCACCGGCATCCCGACCACGTCGCGGAGGGTGCGCATGAGGGTGCGATTGTCGGATGCCTCGGGCACCGCGACATTCACGGGTCCCGAGATGTCGTCGCGGCCGATCAGGAACCGGACGGCGTCTACGACGTCGACGATGTGGACCCAGCTGAACCGCTGTCGGCCGCGGGTGCGGTACCAGGGCGGTCGCCCGCCCGTCGGCTCGTCCCCGATGCCGCGGTAGCGCCGGTGCGGAGGTACCCACCCGTCGTGCTGGGGGCCGCCGAGCCCGGTGCGGGCGAGGGCCAGCAGCATCCGGGTGGCCGGTCCGTCACCGACGACGATCGCCAGACGCAGCGTGACCCGACGCGTGCGGGGAAGCTCTCCCGCGAAGAAGGCGCGCTCCCAGGACCGGGCCACGTCGACCGAGAAGCCCTGTCCGAGCTCGCCGTCCCGTTCGGTGTTCGGTCCGTCCGTCGTGTGACGGTAGATGGTCGCGGTCGAGGCGTTGATCCAGAGCCGCGGCGGGGCGAATGCGCCGTCGACCGCGTCGTGCAGTGCGCGCGTCGTCTCGACGCGCGAGCGGAGGATCTCATCGCGGTTGCGGTCGGTGTAGCGGCAGTCGACGGACTTCCCGGCAAGGTTCACGAGCAGGTCCGCGCCCTCGACCGCGCGTGCGAGCGAGACGGGGTCATCCCAGGTCACGGCGGCGGCGCGTCCGACAGTGACGACGTCGTATCCGTCCTCTGCGAGGGCGGCGATCAGCGCCTCGCCGATGAAGCCGCCGGCGCCGGCGACGACGGCGCGGGGACGGGACATGCCTCGACGCTACCCGATCGCGCGCCGTAGATTGCAGGGATGACCTCCGGCCGGCGGGAACACGCGCTCTCGGTCTACGAACGTGTCCTCGGTTCCGACATCGACGTCCTCCCTCCGGTGCTGCGGCGGTACTTCGGTGCGCTGCCGGACGCCCACGTCGGTGTGGGCGAAGGGCTCTACTCCATCGTGGGGTCGCGCTACCGGCGCATCGCCGGTCCGCTGTTGCGATGGTCCGCCCGGCACGACGTGCTTTTCCCCGAGGCCGGCCGCGACGTGCCGTTCGTGGTGGAGAACCGGGTCGCCGCCGACGGCAGCCTCGAGGGGGCACGGTGGTTCGGCTTCGCGCACGTGACGCGGGTGATGCGGGACACGATGCGGGTCGACGGCGGCGCGATCGTCGAGCGGCTCGGGCGGCGCGGCGGACTGGAGGTGCGGCTCGAGGCGTCCGCGACAGCGCTCGGCATGGTGCTTCGCTCACGACGACTGGCCTGGCGGTTCCGCGGCATCCGGATCCCGCTGCCCCGGGTCGCGGGGGTGGAGGTCCGGGAATCGGACGCGGGGGACGGCCGGCAGAACGTGGACGTCCGGCTCCGCATGGCGCTCGTGGGTGAGGTGTTCCGCTACTCCGGGACGTTCGCCTACCGTATCGTCCGCGAGCGCGACAGCGGTCCAGCGCTGTCGTCGGCCCTCCCTACACTGTCGATGTGGCTGACGCAGAACTCCCCGAACTGACCCTCGACGAGGCCCGCGCTGAGGCGGCCCGGCTGACGGAGAAGATCCTCGGCGCACGTGAGGCCTACTACGGCGGCGACGTGGGACTGGTCGACGATGCCACCTACGACGACTGGATGCGTCGACTCGAGGCCCTCGAGCGCGCGCACCCCGAACTGCAGGGGCAGGATTCGCCCACGCAGACCGTGGGTGCGGCCGACTCGTCGATGTTCGCCCCCGTCGAGCACACGGAGCGCATGCTGAGCCTCGACAACGTCTTCTCTCCCGATGAACTGCGCGAGTGGTGCATCAAGGCTGAGGCCTCCGCCGGGCGCGCGGTGCGGTGGCTGACGGAACTCAAGATCGACGGTCTGGCCATCTCGCTCCGGTACGAGAACGGTGTGCTGACGTCGGCCGCGACACGGGGCGACGGGCGGATCGGCGAGGATGTCACCGTCAACGCGGTGCGTGTCGTCGGTATCCCCGAGCGGCTGTCGGGGGAAGGGCACCCACCTCTCGTCGAGGTGCGCGGCGAGGTGTTCATCCCGGTCGCGGCGTTCGAGGAGCTCAACGCGCTGCAGGCGCGTCTGCGCGATCGCGTCATCAGCGACGCCGCCTCCCGGCCGCGCTACGACGAAGAGAAGGCGCAGAAGAGCGCGGCGCGTCGGTTCCCCGCGTTCGCCAACCCCCGTAACGCGGCCAGCGGCGGCCTGCGGCAGCAGCTCGACAAGAAGTCCGGGCTCGAACTCGAGGCCGGCGAGGCGCGACTGGCCTCGCTGCGGATGTACGTTCACGGCATCGGTGCCTGGCCCGAACCGCCGGTCGCGGCCCAGAGCGAGGTCTACGGGTTGCTGGCCGAGTGGGGGCTGCCTGTCAGCCCGTACCCGCAGACGTTCGACGACATCGACGGCGTCCTCGCCTTCGTCGCGGAGTACGGCGAGAAGCGCCACTCCGTCGCGCACGAACTCGACGGCATCGTCGTGAAGGTCGACGAGCTCTCACTCCACGACGAGCTCGGGGCGACCAGTCGCGCACCGCGGTGGGCGATCGCCTACAAGTACCCGCCCGAGGAGGTGCAGACCCGCCTCGTCGACATCATCGTGTCGGTCGGTCGTACGGGTCGGGCGACCCCGTACGCCCAGATGCAGCCGGCGCTCGTCGCCGGCAGCGTCGTGCGCCAAGCCACCCTGCACAATCAGGAGGTCGTCAAGGCCAAGGGCGTGCTGATCGGCGACATGATCGTGCTCCGCAAGGCCGGCGATGTCATCCCCGAGGTGCTCGGCCCGGTCGCCGAGCTCCGCGACGGCAGCGAGCGCGCATTCGTCATGCCTACGGCCTGCCCGGAGTGCGGGTCGACCCTCGCCCCGGCGAAGGAGGGCGACATCGACCTGCGCTGTCCCAACACCCGGGGCTGCCCGGCGCAGGTCCGGGGGCGTGTCGAGCACATCGGCTCGCGTGGCGCGCTCGACATCGAGGCGCTCGGCGAGGTCACGGCGGCGGCCCTGACGCAGCCGCTGGCACCGCAACAGCCCGCGCTCGAGACCGAGGCCGGGCTCTTCGAGCTGACGGTCGACCGGCTCGTTCCGACCGAGGTGATCGTCCGCGACGCCGAGACGGGCGAAGCGCGCATCGACGAGAGCACGGGCGAGGTCGTTCGCCGCGCGCCGTTCCGCCGCAATCCTTCCGCGGCGGAGAAGAAGGAGGGCCTCACCGGACCCCAGCCGTCGGCACAGGCGCTCACCCTCATCGACGAGCTCGAGAAGGCCAAGACGAAGGACCTCTGGCGCTTCCTCGTCGCGCTGAACATCCGCCACGTCGGTCCGGTGGCCGCCCGAGCGCTCGCCCAGTACTTCGGCTCGCTCGACGCGATCCGTGCCGCCTCGCGGGAGGAGCTCGCCGCAGTGGACGGCGTCGGCGGCATCATCGCCGATGCCCTCACCGACTGGTTCTCCGTCGATTGGCACGTCGAGATCGTGGACCGCTGGACGGCTGCGGGGGCGAGACTTTCGACCCCCGGGCACCCCGGCCCCGGCGTCGTGGCGGCGGGCGGCGGCGTGCTCGAAGGCCTCACGGTCGTCGCGACGGGCTCCCTCGAGGGATACACCCGTGAAGGCGCGCTGGAGGCCATCATGCAGGCGGGCGGCAAGGCCGCGTCGAGCGTCTCGAAGAAGACGGACTTCGTCGCGGCCGGGCCCGGCGCGGGATCCAAGCTCGCGAAGGCCGAAGCCCTCGGCATCCGCATCATCGATGCCGCGCAGTTCCACGTGCTCGTCACCGAGGGGCCGGCCGCGCTCGGCGAGGCGCCGACGGCCGAGTGACCTCAGGCGTTCGGATCCAGGAGCGCGTCGCGCACCTGACGACGCAGCACCTTGCCGATGAGCGAGCGGGGCAGTTCGTCGACGATCTCGATCCGCTTGGGAACCTTGTAGGGGGTCAGCCGGCTGCGGGCGAAGGAGCGGATGTCCTCGACATCGACCTCACTGACGCCCGGTGCGGGGATCACCACGGCGACGACCTGCTCGCCGCTGTGCGCATCGGGCAGCCCGACCACCGCGGCATCCGCCACCTGAGGGTGCTGGCGGAGTGTCGCCTCCACCTCAGAGGGTGAGACGTTGAAACCCCCGGTGACGATCAGTTCCTTGAGGCGGTCGACCACGCGGAAGAAGCCGTCGGCGTCGCGCTCGACGATGTCGCCGGTGTGGAACCAGCCGTCGACGAGCACCTTCTCGGTCTCCTCCGGCTTGCCGTAGTACCCCGAGAACACCTGCGGTCCGCGCACGACCAACTCGCCCGGCTCGCCGTCACCGAGGATGCGGGACGTATTCTCCGGGTCCACGACGCGCGCGTCCGTGCCCGGGATGGGGATGCCGATGGTGCCGGCCTTGCGGTTGTCGGCCGGGGGGTTGACCATCAGGACCGGGGAGCATTCGCTCAGCCCGTAGCCCTCGATGAGGTACCCACCGCTGGCCTCCTCGAACGGCTCGACCAGGGCGGGGGAGAGGGCCATCGCGCCGGACACGCCGATGCGGATGCCGCGGAGCGACGCCCCCCTCTCGCGGGCGCGCGACAGGAGACGCTCGGCGATCGGCGGGACGAGCGGCAGAACCGTCGGGGGGTGCTTCTCGATCGCATCGATCACCATGTCGGCGTCGAACTTCGGGAAGAGGACCAGACGCGCTCCCATGGACATCGCGAACGTGAGGCACAGGGTGAGCCCGTACGCGTGGAACATCGGCAGGACCGCGTAGAAGACGCATCCGTCCCCCCGCTGCACGGCGGGGATGAACGCCTGACTCTGGCGGGCGTTGGCCAGCAGGTTGCGGTGGCTCAGCATCGCGCCCTTGGGCGTGCCGGTCGTGCCCGAGGTGTACTGCAGGACCGCCAGGTCGTCGGTCTGCGGACCGGGGTGGGATGCCGGGAGTGCCGGCGTCCTCACCAGGTCGTCCCACGACAGCGCACCGCGGGCCGGCGAGGTCAGGGCAGCGCGCGACTCGCGCGCCTTCTTCACCGGAAGCCGCAGAGCGAGCCTCGTGTGCAGCGGCAGCGCCCGGGTGACGTCGACCGCGATGAGGGCGTCGACCCGGAGGTCGGCCGGAAAGCCCTGCACCGTCGGCGCGACCTTGTCCCACACGATCGCGTGCCGGGCGCCGTGATCCTGGAACTGGGTCCGAAGCTCACGGGGTGTGTAGAGGGGATTGTGCTCGACGACGACCGCGCCCAGGCGCAGGACGGCGTAGAACGCGACGATATGCTGCGGGCAGTTGGGCAGAACGATCGCGACGCGGTCGCCCTTCTTCACGCCCAGGCTTCGCAGTCCCGCGGCGGCCCGGTTCACAGCATCGTGCAGCGCGGCGTATGTCGTCTCGCGGCCGAAGAACTGCAGCGCCGGGGCGTCCGGGTAATCGCGGGCGGACTCGTCCAGCAGGTCCATCAACGACCCGTCGATCGGGGACAGGTCGAGGGGGACGCCCTCAGCGTACGAAGAGAGCCACGGGCGATCGGCAGAGAGCGAATCGGTCACGCCCCCAGCCTAGGGCGCGGGCTCGGGACGGCGAGCTGCCCGAACTAGACTGTCGGAGTGTCTGAAATCACCCCCGATCTCGTGCGCCATCTCGGCGTGCTCGCCCGGATCCAGCTGAGCGACGAGGAGGTGGAGCGTCTCACCGGCCAGCTCGACGCGATCGTCGACAACATCGCCAAGGTGTCCGAGGTCGCCACTCCCGAGGTCGCCGCGACGAGCCACCCGATCCCGCTCCGCAACGTGTTCCGCCCCGACGTCCCCGGCGACATGCTGACCGTCGACGAGGTGCTCCAGAACGCACCGGATGCCGCCGACGGCCGCTTCCGCGTGACAGCGATCCTGGGGGAGGAGCAGTGAGCGACATCCTGAAGCTGACCGCCGCCGACCTCTCGGCGAAGCTGCGCGCGGGCGAGCTCTCGAGCGTCGAGGCCACGCAGGCCCACCTCGATCGCATCGCTGCCGTCGACGGCGACGTCCACGCTTTCCTCCACGTCTCCGACCACGCGATCGAGGTCGCGGCGGGCATCGACCGTCGCCGCGCCGCCGGTGAGGAGCTCGGCGAACTCGCCGGCGTGCCGCTGGCCATCAAGGACGTCCTCGTGACGACCGACATGCCGTCCACGAGCGGGTCGAAGATCCTCGAGGGCTACATGTCGCCGTACGACGCCACCGTCGTCGCACGTTCCCGCGCCGCCGGTCTCGTCCCGCTCGGCAAGACGAACATGGACGAGTTCGCGATGGGCTCCTCGACCGAGCATTCCGCGTACGGCCCGACGCGCAATCCGTGGGACCTCGACCGTATCCCCGGCGGGTCCGGCGGCGGGTCCGCTGCGGCCGTCGCCGCGTTCGAGGCGCCGCTTGCGCTCGGCTCCGACACCGGTGGCTCGATCCGTCAGCCGGCGCACGTCACAGGGACCGTCGGCATGAAGCCCACCTATGGGGGCGTCAGCCGATTCGGCGCGATCGCGCTCGCATCGAGCCTCGACCAGGTGGGTCCCGTGTCGCGGACCGTCCTCGACTCGGCGCTCCTGCATGACGTCATCGGCGGGCACGACCCGCACGACGCGACCTCGTTGACCGACGCGTGGCCCTCGTTCGCCGCTGCAGCCCGCGAGGGAGCGAACGGCGAGGTCCTGAAAGGCCTCAAGGTCGGCGTCATCCGTGAGCTTGACGACAGCGGTTTCCAGGCGGGCGTCTCGGAATCGTTCCGCGCGTCGCTCGCGGCGATGGAGGCCGCCGGCGCCGAGATCGTCGAAGTGAGCGCACCGCACTTCGAGTACGGCGTCGCCGCCTACTACCTGATCCTCCCGGCGGAGGCCTCGAGCAACCTCGCGAAGTTCGACTCGGTCCGCTTCGGCATGCGTGTCGATGTCCCGGGCGGCACCGTCGAGGACGTGATGGCCGCCACCCGCGACGCCGGCTTCGGCGACGAGGTCAAGCGCCGCGTCATCCTCGGCACCTACGCGCTGTCGGCCGGCTACTACGACGCGTACTACGGCAGCGCTCAGAAGGTCCGCACCCTCATCCAGCGCGACTTCGACGAGGCCTTCGCGCAGGTCGACGTCATCGCGACGCCGTCCGCCCCGACGACGGCGTTCCGGCTCGGCGAACAGCTCGACGATCCGCTGCAGATGTACCTCAACGACGTCACGACGATCCCGGTGAACCTCGCCGGCGTGCCCGGCATCTCGATCCCCTCGGGTCTGGCCGCCGAAGACGGGTTGCCCGTCGGCATCCAGTTCGTCGCACCCGCGCGTGAGGACGCACGGCTCTACCGGGTGGGTGCGGCACTCGAAGCCCTGCTCGTCGACAGCTGGGGCGGTCCGATCCTGGACCGCGCCCCGATCCTCGGAGGAGCCCGCTGATGGCCAAGGACGCGCTGATGGACTTCGACGCCGCGCTCGAGATGTTCGAGCCGGTGCTCGGCTTCGAGGTCCACGTCGAGCTCAACACCGAGACGAAGATGTTCTCGCCCGCTGGCAACCCCGCCAACGAGGCGAACCACGACGCAGCGCCGAACACCCTCGTCGCCCCGGTCGACATGGGCCTGCCGGGGTCGCTGCCGGTGGTCAACGAGACCGCCGTGCGGTACTCGATCAGCCTGGGGCTCGCCCTCGGCTGCTCCATCGCCCCCTCGTCGCGGTTCGCGCGGAAGAACTACTTCTACCCGGACCTCGGCAAGAACTACCAGATCTCGCAGTACGACGAGCCGATCGCGTTCGAAGGCAGCGTCGAGATCGAGCTGGAAGGCGGCGACGTCTTCCAGATCCCGATCGAGCGCGCCCACATGGAGGAGGATGCCGGCAAGCTCACGCACGTGGGTGGGTCGACCGGCCGCATCCAGGGCGCCGAGTATTCGCTGGTCGACTACAACCGGGCGGGCGTCCCACTCGTCGAGATCGTCACGAAGCCGATCTTCGGCACCGAGCGCCGTGCCCCCGAGGTCGCGAAGGCCTACGTGGCCGCGATCCGTGACATCGTTCGCTCGCTCGGGATCTCCGAGGCCCGCATGGAGCGGGGGAACCTCCGCTGCGACGCGAACGTGTCGCTGCGTCCGCGCGGCCAGGAGAAGCTCGGCACGCGCACCGAGACGAAGAACGTCAACTCGATGCGCTCGGTGGAGCGCGCAGTGCGATACGAGATCCAGCGGCAAGCCACCATCCTCGCCGCCGGCGGCACCATCACGCAGGAGACCCGTCACTGGCACGAGGACACCGGTCGCACCTCGCCCGGTCGTCCGAAGTCCGATGCCGACGACTACCGCTACTTCCCCGAGCCGGACCTCCTGCCGGTCGAGCCGTCGACCGAGCTGATCGAGGAACTGCGCGCCGCGCTGCCCGAGCCTCCCTCGGTGTACCGTCGACGGCTGAAGTCGGAGTGGGGCTTCACCGACCTCGAGTTCCAGGACGTCGCCAACGGCGGTCTGCTCGGCGAGGTGGAGGCGACGATCGCCGCAGGTGCGTCACCGGCATCCGCCCGTAAGTGGTGGACGGGAGAGATCACCCGCGTCGCGAACGCGCAGGGCGCCGAGCCAGCCGCGCTCGTGTCGCCCGAGTCCGTCGCGGAGCTCCAGAAGCTCGTGGATGCCGGCACGCTCACCGACAAGCTCGCGCGCCAGGTCCTGGAGGGTGTCATCGCCGGCGAGGGGACGCCGCAGGAGGTCGTCGACGCCCGCGGGCTCGCGGTCGTCTCGGACGACGGTGCCCTCATCGCGGCGATTGACGATGCCCTCGCCGCGCAGCCGGACGTCCTGGCGAAGATCCAGGACGGCAAGGTCCAGGCCGCCGGCGCCGTCATCGGCGCCGTCATGAAGGCCATGAAGGGCCAGGCGGATGCCGCACGCGTCCGCGAGCTCATCCTGGAGCGCGCCGGCCAGGCCTGATCGGTCCCACGATGCCGCCGCGCCGACGCCCCCATCGGGCGCGGTGTCGGCGGCATCGTCGACAATGGAGGCATGGGACGCGGTGACGGGACGGGGCGCATCGTGTCGCCCGACGGCGCAGACGACACCGGCACCCGCATCCTCCACGTCGACATGGACGCCTTCTACGCGTCCGTCGAAGTCCTCTACGACCCGTCGCTCGCCGGCAAGCCGCTCATCGTGGGGGGAATGGAGGGGCGGGGTGTCGTCTCGAGCGCGTCCTACGAAGCGCGGCGATTCGGCGTGCGGTCGGCGATGTCGGTCGGCAAGGCCCTGCAGCTGTGTCCGCAGGCGATCGTCGTCGTGCCGAGGTTCGAGCGCTACTCCGAGCTCTCGAAGAAGGTCATGTCCATCTTCCGCGACGTCACCCCGCTCGTGGAACCGCTCTCGATCGACGAGGCGTTCCTCGACGTGAGCGGCGCGCGACGGCTGTGGGGGAGCCCGGGTGAGATCGCCCGGATGGTCCGGCGCCGCGTCCTCGAAGAGACCGGTCTGACCTGCAGCATCGGGGTCGCGGCGACGAAGCACGTCGCCAAGATCGCCTCCACGGTCTCCAAGCCGGATGGGCTCCTCATCGTCAGCGAACCCGACACCCAGGCGTTCCTCGCAGCCCGGCCGGTCGGCGCGCTCTGGGGAGTGGGACCGAAGGCGGCCGAGGCTCTCGAAGCCCGCGGCATCCGGATGGTGTCCGACATCCTGAACACCCCCCGGGGCGTCCTCGATCGCGCTCTCGGCCCCGCGATGGGAGCCCGGGTGTCGCAGCTGGCGCGCGGCATCGATCCGCGTTCCGTGCAGACCGATCACACGGAGAAGAGCGTCGGGCACGAGGAGACCTTCCTCGAAGACGTCTCCGACGTCGCGACGCTGCGCAGCGAGTTCCGTCGCCTCGCCGATCGTGTCGCGTCGCGGCTGCGCGCGGGCGGCTGGGAGGCGAGGACGATCGCGGTGAAGGTGAGATTCTCCGACTTCACGACCCTGTCACGCTCGGTCAGCGTGCCCGAGCCGACCAATGTCGGCCAGCGGATCGGCGACGTCGCCCTCGAGCTCTTCTCGAAGATCGACCTCGTGCAACCGATACGCCTCATCGGTGTGCGGGGGGAGAAGCTCACCGGCGACGGGGTCGGAGGCCTGGCGCTATGGGACGACGACGCGGAATGGCGACGGGTGGATGCCGCCCTCGACGACGCCCGGTCACGCTTCGGACGCGGGGCGGTCACCCGGGCGAGCACTCTCGGCCCCCGGCGCGACGTGAACGCACTGCCCACGAACCCTCGACCCGCCAGCGAGTAGGAGTCGACGGCGCGCAAGCCCCTGTGCGGAGCGACGCGACCGGCTACCGTGGACGCATGGCGAACCTCCCTCTCGAACTCGGCAAGCAGTTCGCGTCACTCGGTGTGACAACGGTCTACGGCGAACAGCAGGACGTCGACGGCATCCGGCTCATCCCCGTCGCGCTCACGTGGTCGGGCTTCGGCGCGGGGGAGGACCCGAACGGCGGAGGCGGCGGCGGCGGCGGTGCCGCGATCCCCGTCGGGGCCTACATCCGCAGGGGTGACGACCTGCGCTTCGAGCCGAACCTCGTGGCGCTCGTCGCGGTCGGGATCCCGTTCGTGTGGGTCGCCGGACGCGCGCTCAGCCGCGTCATCCGTGCCCTCACCCGCTGACGCGACGCTCGCGGCCGCGATGGCGGCGGGGGTCGACCGGACGCTCGATGCGGTGCGGGCGGCGGTCGCCGTACCCACCGTGGTCCTCGTCGACGGCCGCTCGGGCGCCGGAAAGTCCACGTTCGCAGATGCCCTGGCGGCACGCGTCGACGACGCGGTGGTGGTGCGACTCGACGCGGTGTACCCGGGGTGGGACGGTCTGCGCGCAGGAGCCGACATCGTGCGGGAACGCGTCCTCCGACCACTTCGACAGGGTGGGACCGCGCGGTGGACGCTGTGGGACTGGACGACCGACCGGCCCACGGGGCGGGAGGCCACCGTGCCCTCCGCATCGATCGTGATCGTCGAAGGTGCCGGGGTGCTCACGCCGGGGTCGGCACGGCTGGCCGACGTCACGGTGTGGCTGGACGCACCCGAAGCGGCACGCAAAGCCCGCGCGCTCGGTCGTGACGGCGACACCTACCGCCCGCACTGGGAGCGGTGGGCGGCGCAAGAGGGTGCACACCTGCACGAACATCGGCCGACGGACATCGCGCAGATCGTGGTGACGCTGCCCTGAGGACGAATCAGCCGTCGAGCGCGCGCACGAGGACGTCGAGCCGGTACCCGACCCACTCGTAGACACCGAAGCGAGGGTCTCCGTCGCCGCCCTGATCCTCCTCGGTGACGCCGAGGCGCTCGGCGAGGACCAACCGCAGCGCGGCGAGGGTCCGCAGCCACGCGCCCGCGATCTCGGGTGTCATCTCCACGACGAGGGCGTCCTCGGCCTCGGCGCGGTCGAGGTCCGCAGGGTCGAGGTCTCGTCCGTCGTGGCGGAGTGAGGCGCGGACCACACCGGCATCCGTGAGCCGACGCTCGAGCAGATCGTCCTGCGTGAGTCGTCGGAATTCCCCCGCGGCATCGGCGTCGTCGCGGTACGCGTCCGGAACGAGGCGTCGAAGCGCGGGATCGCTCTCGTCGCGCTCGGACACCACCTCTTCGAACTGGCCGACGAGATCGGAGAGGTGCGCCGCCTCGAGCAGAGTCAGCTCCATCGTCACGCGCGCAGCTGTCACGACCCCGCCTCGCGGACGGTCGCCCAGAGTCCGTAGTCGTGCATGGCCTGCGCGTGGAGCTTCATCTGCTCGCGTGAGCCCTCCGCGACGACGGCGTGCCCGTCGTGGTGGACGGCGAGCATCAAGCGATGCGCCTTCTCGCGGGAGAAGCCGAAGTACTCGCGGAACACGTGCACGACGTAGCTCATGAGGTTGACCGGGTCGTTCCAGACGACCGTCTGCCACGGGCCGGAGGTGGATGCCTGCAGGTCCACCTGTTCGTCCAGTACCGGGTCCGCGATGCTCGTCATCAGGCCCATCCGAGCTCGTGCAGGCGCGTGTCGTCGATCCCGTAGAAGTGCGCGATCTCGTGAACGAGGGTCGTGTGGACCTCGTCCCGCAGTTGGTCCTCGTCGTCGCAGGCGTCCAGGTGGGGCTCGCGGTAGACGATGATGCGGTCGGGGAGATCGCCCATCCCGTACCGGTCGCGCTCGGTCAGCGCCAGGCCGTCGTAGAGGCCGAGAAGATCCAACGACCCGTCCTCGGGCCGGTCCTCGACCACGAACACGACGTTGTCGAGCCCGGCGACCATCTCATCGGGCAAGGCGTCGAGCTCGGACGTCACCAGGGCTTCGAACGCCTCGGCATCCATCTCGATCACGATCGCGCCTCATGAGGGGAAAGCATGGGGTGAGTAACGGGACTCGAACCCGCGACCCCCTGGACCACAACCAGGTGCTCTACCAACTGAGCTATACCCACCATGTGCCCGTTCCCGGGCAACCACACAAGTGTATTACAGACCCGAGGCGAACGAGGACACGGTCGCCGCTGCGGCGCTGCGCGCGTCGTCGGTCGTCGGCCCGGGAGCGGCGACGAAAACGGTCTGGCGGTAGTAGGCGAGTTCGCGGATGCTCTCGCGGATGTCGGCGAGGGCGCGATGGCCGCCGTCCTTCGCGGGGGCATTGAAGTATGCGCGCGGGTACCAGCGCCGCGCGAGTTCCTTGACGCTCGAGACGTCCACGTTCCGGTAGTGCAGCCAGCGGTCGACGCGAGGCATATAGCGGGCGAGGAACATCCGGTCGGTGCCGATCGTGTTGCCGGCGAGCGGCGCCTTGCCCTCTGGAACGAAGCGTTGGATGTACTCGAGGACCTGGAACTCTGCGTCGGCCAGGCTGACGCCGTGGGGGATCTCGGTGAGCAGTCCCGAGCTCTCGTGCATCTTGGTCACGAAATCGTTCATGTGGGCGAGCGCCGAGTCATCCGGCTTGATCACGATCTGGAAGCCCGGGTCGATGACCCGAAGGTCGAAATCGGTGATGACGACGGCGACCTCGACCAGCTCATCAACCGACAGGTCGAGCCCCGTCATCTCGCAGTCGATCCAGACGAGGCGGTCGTTCTCCGCAGCGGACACGTGGTCTCCTCCCACAGGAGTCGGCGCGGTCACGGCGACTCGGAGCCCCTCCAGGAGGATTCGAACCCCCGACCTGGCGGGTAGAAACCGCTCGCTCTATCCACTGAGCTATGGAGGGAAGGATGCTCGTCTTCCAGGCTACCGCTCAGACTGCGATGGCCGCGCGGCGCACCCGCACCGCCCGCCAGCGCGCGGACACCCCGAGCGCGAGATGCACCCCGGGCCCGATCAGCACCGCGAACAGAACCGTGCCGAGGCCGACGGTGCCACCGAGCAACCAGCCGGTGACCAGCACGCTGCCCTCGACCGCGAACCGGCAGACCCAGATCGGCCATCCGAGGCGGGCGTGCAGCCCCGTCATCAGTCCGTCGCGCGGACCCGGTCCGAGATCAGCCCCCAGATAGATCCCGGATGCCGCGGCGATCAGCGCGATGCCGAGAAGGAAGACGACGATTCCCCAGAGGTAGTTCTCCACCGGCGGGATGACCGCCAGCGCACCCTGCATCACGGTGCCGACGAGGAGGATGTTCGCGACGGTCCCGATGCCGGGCCGCTGTCGAAGCGGGATCCACGCCAGGAGCACGAGCGCCCCGGTGAGGACGACGATCCAGCCGATGCCGATCCCGGTCTGCAGCGCGAGGCCCTCGGCGAGCACGGTCCACGGGTCGAGACCGATGCCGGCCTGGACGAGGACCGCGCAACCGATTCCGAAGAGGGCGAGGCCGACGACGAGACGGACGAGGCGGAGAGTCATGAGTCCATTCCAGCGTACGATTGGCCTCCTGCACACAGTCCAATCTCGGATCGGTGGACCATGGACTCACGTATCGGCGCCCGCACCCTCGCGGGCGCACTCGGCGGCTGGCGGACGCGGACGCCCACGTACGAGGCACTGGCCGACGGTATCCGGCTGCTCTGCCTGGACAACCGCATCCCCGCTCATACCGCCCTCCCGGCCGAGCGCGAGCTCGCCGTCACCCTCGGACTGAGCCGGGCCACAGTGGCCGCCGCGTACCGCTCCCTCCGTGACAGCGGCCACATCGAGAGCACGCGCGGCTCGGGGAGCGTCACCCTGCCCCAGGTACGCCGGGGCACCGGCCGGGTCTTCGACGACGGTGAGGGGATCGATCTGCAGCAGGCGAGCCCCGCGGCCTGGCCGGGGCTGGCGGGGATCATCGCCGAGGTGGGCGCGGACGCGGCATCCCTCGTCGGACGTCCCGGCTACGACATCGTCGGCAGCAGCGAGCTGCGCACGGCCATCGCCGACCGCTACACCGCGCGCGGCATCCCGACCGTGCCGGACGAGATCCTGGTGACCAACGGCGGCCAGCACGCGATCCACCTCGTGACCTCCGCGCTCCTGCGGCCCGGGACGACGGCCCTGCTCGAGACCCCGACGTACCCGCACGCCACCGAGGCGATCAAGGCGACCGGTGCCCGCGTCACCGGCACTCCGGTCACGGTGGACGACGGGTGGGATCTCGACCGCGCCGTGCAGGCGTTCCGACACGCACGGCCCACGCTGGCGTACCTCATGCCGTGGTTCCAGAATCCCACCGGGAGGACCATGACCCCCGCGGATGCCGCGACGATCCGTTCCGCCGCGGAGAGTGTCGGAACCGTCCTCGTGATCGATGAGACGACGGCGGAGCTCGCGATCGACGCGGTCGAGCCGGTCGCGCTCGACTTCGGCCCGCAGGCCGTGCGCATCGGGTCGCTCGGCAAGACGGTCTGGGGAGGACTGCGCGTGGGGTGGGTCCGAGCCGATCGCGCGTTCGTCCGGCGACTCGTCGCCTCCCGGCCTCGCCGGGACCTGGGCACCGCCGAGTTCGAGCAGGCCGTCGCGACACGGCTCATGCGGATGATGCCGGAGATCCTCCCTCAGCGAGCCGAGCTCCTCGGGCGGGGGAGGGATGCGGCCGTCGCCGCTCTCCGCGACAGGGTGCCGACGTGGAGCGTGCCGATCCCGCGGGGCGGCGTCTCGCTGTGGGTGGGCCTGGACGCACCGCGGAGCGGCGGATTGGTCCTGGCAGCGCGGAGGGAGGGCGTCCTGCTGTCGGCGGGCCCGCGCTTCTCGGTCGACGGTGGGTACGACGCGCATCTGCGACTGCCGTTCACCGCACCGCCGGAGCAGATCCGCCAGGCCGTCGAGGTCCTCGCGCGCGTCTGGCCGGAGGTCAGCGGTCGCGCATCGCATCACCGCGTGGACGAGCGCGAGGCGGTCGCGGCGATCGTCTGAGCCGCTCACCGGGAGTCGTGCAGAGCCGCCACGGCGTCGTCGAGATGCCAGAATTCGCCGAAGTCGATGAAGCCGCCCGACGTCGCACGGAAGCGGCGTGCCCGGTACCGGCATCCGTCGCCGTCCCCGGACTGCGCGACGTGTCCGATCACCCGTCCTGAGCCGTCGACCACGCGCGAGACCCCGCCCGAAACGGCCACCAGTCGATATGCCCGCAGTCGCTGGTCGGTCGTCGTTCCGATGGTGGTCATGGTCCCTCCTCTGCCTGTCGCACACGGTACGCTCGGCCTCCGACACTCCTCCCGCCGGGAACAGCCCGGATGCCGCGGGCGTTGTCACGGGTGACGATCCAACAGTGAAAGGAAGGTCTCACATGCAGACCTATGTGCTCGCCGGAGGCTGCTTCTGGTGTCTCGACGCCGCGTATCGCGCCCTCGACGGAGTCGTCTCGGTGGAATCGGGCTACGTCGGGGGTTCGGTGCCCTCGCCCTCGTACGAGCAGGTGTGCACGGGCACTACCGGGCATGCCGAGGCAGTGAAGGTGACCTTCGACGAGGAGGTCATCCCGAAGGATGTAATCCTCGACGCGTTCTTCACGATGCACGATCCGCGGCAGCTGAACCGGCAGGGCAACGACATCGGCACGCAGTACCGTTCGGCGATGTTCCCCGCCGACGACGCGCAGCGCGAGGAGTTCGAGCGCGCAGCCGAGCGTGCGGCGGACTGGTGGGGCGGCGGACTCGTGACGACGATGGAGCCTCTCTCCGAGTGGTACCCGGCCGAGGACTACCACCAGGACTTCTTCGCGAAGAACCCCGGCCAGGGGTACTGCCTGGCCGTGGCGGTGCCGAAGGTCAACAAGGTCCGGGCGCGGTTCGGCGAGTACGCCCGCAGCTGAGCTTCCTCCACAACGCCTTGGCCCCCGATCGGTTCCACCGGTCGGGGGCCAAGGCGTTTCTGCGATCGGGCGGGGCGCCATCCTGGGTGTGCTCCGATGCCCGCCGGGCACGCGGGCGTCGGAGCATCCACCGGGCACATCGTGCCCCCGAACTCTCAAGGAGTCGCCATGAAGGACCACATCACGATCGTCGGCAACGTCGGCGCGGACCCCGAGTTCCGGCGGCTGCCCGACGGCACGCCGGTGGTGTCGCTGCGCGTCGCCAGCACCGATCGTCGTTACGACGCGAAGGCGGGTGCCTGGGCCGACGGGCTGACGAGCTGGTACCGCGTGTCGGTGTTCCGTGCGCTGGGTGAGCACGTCGCGGCATCGGTTCGGCGCGGCCAGCGCGTGGTGGTGCACGGCACCCTCGCGATCAAGCGGTGGGAGGCGGGCGAGAAGTCCGGGACGGATGCCGAGATCGACGCCCTTGCCGTCGGTCACGACCTCGCCTTCGGCACCACCGTCTTCACCGGCGCGTCACGTCCGCGCGACGAGGCGCATGCGCCGGCCACGGAATGGGCGCCGGCCGATGACTCCGCCGATGCCACCGAAGAGGACCACCGGCAGCCGGAGGCGGCGGGCACGCCGTTCTGATCGGATTCAGCGGGCTCGGAGGTCGTGCGCCCTAGACTCTGGCGCGTGCGCAGACACCAGCCCCTGCGGGGAACCCGCCTGCTCCTCCTCGTGCTGGCCCCCGCCGTGGCCGTGTCTCTCGCCGCGTGCGCTCCGGAGTCCGCGCCGCGACCTTCCGAGTCGGCGGTCGCCACGCCGTCGGCCTCGCCGAGCCCGACACCGACGGGAACGCCGGGTCCGCCGGAGGGGTCGGCGGAGGCGCTGCTCCCCGACTTCACCTCGGCCATGGAGCGCGTCTGGAGCGCGTCGAAGTCGGTGAAGGGCCGTGACTACATCGACGCCCTCATCGACGCCGGGTTCGCGAAGGACGCCATGCAGGTGACCTTCGACGAGACGTCGGTGAATCTTCCCGCCGACAGCATCCAGTTCTCGGTGCGGGTGGGCGAGGAGTGCCTCGTGGGCCAGGTCGGACCCTCGGTGCCGGGTCCGACGGGACGTGTGATGCCCGGCCTGCCCGAAGGCGAATGTCTCGTGGGGGAGACCCGCTCGATCGACTGGTGACCGGTCGGCGGTGCCGCGCCGGTGGGGAGTCCCGCGTAGACTTGGGGCGTTATGGCCGAATACATCTACTCCATGGTCCGTGCCCGCAAGGCGGTCGGCGAAAAGCTCATCCTCGACGACGTCACGATGGCGTTCCTGCCCGGGGCGAAGATCGGCATGGTCGGCCCCAACGGCGCCGGTAAGTCGACGATCCTGAAGATCATGGCGGGCCTCGACACCCCTTCCAACGGCGAGGCGAAGTTGTCGCCGGGATACTCCGTCGGCATCCTCATGCAGGAGCCCGAGCTCGACGAGAGCAAAACCGTCCTGGAGAACATCGAGGACGGCGTGGCGATCAAGCCCAAGCTCGACCGATTCAACGAGATCTCCGCCCTCATGGCCGACCCGGATGCGGACTTCGACGCCCTCCTGGCCGAGATGGGCACCCTCCAGGAGGAGATCGACGCCGCGGACGGCTGGGACCTCGACTCCCAGCTCGCGCAGGCCATGGACGCGCTCCGGACGCCCCCGGCCGATGCCGCCATCGCTCCCCTCTCCGGTGGTGAGAAGCGGCGCGTCGCGCTGGCCAAGCTGCTGCTGCAGAAGCCGGACCTGCTCCTGCTCGACGAGCCCACCAACCACCTCGACGCCGAGAGCGTGCTGTGGCTCGAGCAGCACCTGCAGGCGTACAAGGGTGCCGTCATCGCCATCACCCACGACCGATACTTCCTCGACAACGTCGCGGAATGGATCGCCGAGGTCGACCGCGGTCGCCTGATCGGCTACGAGGGCAACTACTCGACCTACCTGGAGAAGAAGGCCGAACGTCTCGACATCCAGGGCAAGAAGGACGCCAAGCTCGTGAAGCGTCTGAAGGACGAACTCGACTGGGTACGCTCGAGCGCCAAGGGTCGTCAGACCAAGTCGAAGGCGCGTCTGGCCCGCTATGAGGAGATGGCTGCCGAGGCGGAGCGCACGCGCAAGCTCGACTTCGAGGAGATCACGATCCCGCCCGGCCCGCGCCTGGGCAACGTCGTGATCGAGGCGAAGAAGCTCCAGAAGGGCTTCGGCGACCGCTCGCTCATCGACGGCCTCAGCTTCAGCCTGCCCCCGAACGGCATCGTCGGCGTCATCGGCCCGAACGGTGTCGGAAAGACGACGCTCTTCAAGACCATCGTGGGTCTCGAGCCCCTCGACGGCGGTGACCTGAAGATCGGCGAGACCGTCAAGATCAGCTACGTCGACCAGTCCCGCGCGAACATCGACCCGAGCAAGACGCTGTGGGAGGTCGTCTCGGACGGCCTCGACATCATCACGGTCGGGAAGACCGAGATCCCCTCGCGCGCCTATGTCTCGAAGTTCGGTTTCAAGGGACCGGACCAGCAGAAGAAGGCCGGTGTCCTCTCCGGTGGTGAGCGTAACCGCCTGAACCTCGCTCTCACCCTCAAGGAGGGCGGCAACCTGCTGCTCCTCGACGAGCCGACGAACGACCTCGACGTCGAGACGCTGAGCTCGCTCGAGAACGCTCTGCTGGAATTCCCCGGCTGCGCCGTCGTGATCACACACGACCGGTGGTTCCTCGACCGCATCGCCACGCACATCCTGGCGTACGAGGGCACCGCCGAGAAGCCCGATCAGTGGTACTGGTTCGAGGGCAACTTCGAGGCGTACGAGGCGAACAAGGTCGAGCGTCTCGGTGCGGACGCCGCCAACCCGGCGAAGTCGACGTATCGCAAGCTCACGCGTGACTGAGGCCCGCATCCGCGTCCCCATCCACCTGCGGTGGGGAGACCTCGACGCGTACAACCACGTCAACAACGCGTCGATGCTCAAGCTGCTCGAGGAGGCGCGCGTGCGTGCCTTCTGGTTGCCGGGCGCGACCGAGCGGGCGGTGCCGACCGCGGTCATCGACGCGAGTCACGGTGCGGCTCAGCTGACCCTGATCGCACGGCAGGAGATCGAGTATCTCGCTCCGGTGCCCTATCAGCGCGAGCCGATCGACGTGCAGATGTGGTTCGGCAAGATCGGCGGCTCGAGCGCCGAGGTGCACTACGAGGTCTTCACTCCCGCCGGACAGGAACCGCGGACGCTGTACGCCCGGGCATCGACCGTCATCGTCCAGGTCGACGCCGGGACCGGGCGCCCGGTGCGCCTGTCGCCCGAGACGCGCGCCGCATGGGAGCCGTACCTGGGCGACCCCCTTCCACCGCTCGGACGTCGCTGACGCCGCTCACTCGGGGTCGGCCGGCACCCGGACCATGATCTCCTGGGCGACCGACGCGACCAGCTCTCCCTCACGGGAGAAGATCCGCCCGGTCGCGAGACCACGACCGCCCTGCGCGCTGGGCGACTGCTGCACGTAGAGCAGCCACTCGTCCACGCGGGCGGGACGGTGCCACCACATCGCGTGGTCGAGGCTGGCGACTTTCAGCCCGGGTGTCGCCCAGGACCTGCCGTGGGCGCGGAGGACCGACTCCTGGATCGTGAGGTCGCTCATGTAGGCGAGGGCGGCCCGGTGGAGCCGAGGATCGTCCGGCAGGTCCCCGCGCGTACGCACCCAGACGGATTGCCGCGCGACACGGTGCTCGCCCGCCGTCGCGTAGATGGGGTGCTCGACGTGGCGCACCTCGATCGGGCTCTGATCGAAGTGCCGCTTGCTCATCGGGTGCAGGCCCGCGAGGACGGCGTCGTCGGAGAGATCGTCGGGCCCCGGGATGCCGTCCGGCATCGTGTCCTGGTGCTCGAGACCCGTGGCATCCGTCTCGAAGGAGGCGATCATCGAGAAGATCGGCACACCTTCCTGGAACGCCTGTGTGCGGCGGGTCGAGAAGGATCGGCCGTCGTGGATGCGGTCCACCGAGAAGGTCATTCCCCGCGTCGAGTCACCGGGCCGCAGGAAGTAGCCGTGCATGGAATGGGCGGCGCGATCGTCACCCACCGTGCGCTCGGCGGCGATGACCGTCTGGGCGAGGACCTGCCCGCCGAACCCCCGACCCAGGGGCATCGTCTGCGACACGCCCGTGAAGATGTCCTCGGTCGTGCGCGCATCGCTCGAGACCAGATCCAGCACCGCCAGCAGACCGTCGATGTGGCCCGATTCGCCCACGGCGTCCCCTCTCGGACAGCGGGTGGCACTGCCCGCTTGGTAGTTTAGGTCGGATGGCCGCGCAGCTCGTTTTCCCCGACTCCCGCTCAGCGGCGGACCTCCTCACCTTCGCCGGCCGGGCCGCGCGTCTCGGCGATCCCGCGGTCCGCCTGCGTGCAGCGGGCGGCACGCTCGCCGTGTCCGCTGCGCCCCTGTCGCCGCGGGGCTTCGGCGAGGACACCCCCACGGTCCTCGGCATGAGGTTCCTGCGCATCGATCCCGAACTAGCGTGCGATCTGGTGGTGGATGCCGGTGCGCTCCGCGCCGGCGACGATCCCGCCCGTGTCGCGCTGCCCGACAGCGGCGTGTCCGCCGCGTGGGCGGGGATATCGCCGCCGCGCAGCGGTTGGGTCCCGGGCGCGCCGGTACCGGTCGAGAACCTGATGCGCGCGGTGCGCCGCGGCGTGGAGGCGGTTGCGCGCGCACTGCCGGCGTCACCCGGCGAGGACCTCGTGCGCACCGTTCGGGCGGCGGTCTGGGGGACTCCCGACGCCGACCTCGGGGGCCTCATCGCCGGTGTCGCGTTCGCCGCCGACGCGCTGGGTTTCCTCCCCGCGGATGACGGCGCCGCGGCGGCCGTGCTCCGCACCGGCACCTGGACCCGCGTCACGCTCACCCGCGGCCACGTGCTCGTGCGCGCGGGAAATCCGACCGGACTGACGACTGTCCGCACCACCGGCGGCCGGTGACCCGGGTCAGGACTCGGAGTGGAGCGGCGACGTCGCCCCGCCGTGCGGCGTCGCCGACCGCCCGGTTCCCGTCGGCTCGAACGTGTTGACCATGGCGTGGGCCGCGCGCTGCAGGTAGTCCCACAGCGTCGCCTCGTGCAGCGGCGACAGCCCCGCTTCGTCGACCGCGATGCGCATCGCGCGCAGCCAGCGGTCCCGGGCGTCCGGATTGACGTGGAACGGCATGTGCCGCATCCGAAGGCGCGGATGCCCGCGGGTCTCGCCGTAGGTCGTCGGCCCTCCCCAGTACTGCTCCAGGAACATCAGCAGCCGCTCGGCCGCAGGCCCGAGGTCCTCCTCTGGATACATCGGCCGGAGAACGTCGTCGGCCGCCACCTCGCGGTAGAACACGTCGACGATGCGCCGGAAGACCTCGTGGCCCCCGACCTCGTCGTAGAAGCTGACCGCTTCGGTCACGGTGCCGCGCTCCCCTCGGGAGCGTCCCCGTCGGTGCGCCCGCGCTTCTTCGGCCGCCATGCCAGCCGCGGCGGCGCCGCGGGCGCGATCTGCTGCGGCTTGGTCTTCGGCGGGTTCGCGCCACGGATGCTCTGCACGGCATCCGCACCTTCGAGGAGTGTGGACTGCAGCTGAGGGAGCGGCACACCGAGGGTGTCGAGTGCCGACTTCAGCCGCTTGCGGAGCGCACGCGCGACGTCGTCCTTCGCGTTCGGACGCGTCTTGAGCACGAGACGCGTCACGAGCGTGTCGCCACCGATCAACTCCAGCCCCCAGATCTCGGGCTTGTCGATGATGCGCGTGCGCCACTTCGGTTCGCGCACGAGGTCCTTGGCAGCGGTCAGCATGGCGTCCTCGACGGCGTCGATGTCCGCATCCACGGGAACACCGACGTCGATCACGACACGTGCCCATCCCTGCGACATGTTCCCGATGCGGGTGATCTCGCCGTTGCGGACGAACCAGAGCGTGCCGTTGACGTCGCGGACGTGCGTCACCCGGACGCTGACGTATTCGACGATGCCCGTCGCGAGTCCGAGATCCACGACGTCGCCGATGCCGATCTGGTCCTCGGCGACGATGAAGATGCCGTTGAGGACGTCCTTCACGATGTTCTGCGCCCCGAAGCCGAGGCCGGCGCCGATGGCCGCCGAGAGCAGAGCGAACGAACCGAGCACGTTCGAGTTGATGATCGACACGATCGTGAGCACGGCGACGATGACGATGGCGACGTTGACGATGTTCGTCAGGATCGAGCCGAGAGTCCGCGTGCGCTGCACGATGCGCACCTGCGCGAGCGGCGACATGTCGATCGCCCGCGTGTCTTCGGCTGCTGCGCGCGACTTCGCCCCCGTGACGATGCGGTCGACGACACGGGCGATGAGGCGTCGCATCAGCCAGGAGGCGGCAAGGGCGACCACCACCGTGACGGCCACCCACAGGATGTTCCACCCTGCCTCGACGAGGAAGCGGAGGAGGTCGTCGCGGACGGTCTCCCAGTCGACTGCACCCGTTCCGTTCATCACACCGATCCTATCGAGCCTCGGCCGGACGGACCTGAACGGGCGTCAGCCGTCGCCGGGCTCGGCAAGCCCGTGCGCGATGAGGACGGCGTGGACGCGGTCACGCGCCGGCAGCTTGGCGAGGATCCGGCCGACGTGGGTCTTGACGGTGGACTCACCGAGGAACAGGGCCGCGGAGATCTCCGCGTTCGTCATCCCACGCGCCATCGCGTCCAGCACCTCCTGCTCCCGCGCGGTCAGCGCCGGGCTGCGGTGCGGTCGGGGCGCCGGAGCGCCGTCCGTCGTGACGAGTTCGATCATCCGCCGGGTGATCCGGGGCGCGAGGGTGGCCTCGCCCGCCGCGACGGCACGGACGGCGGCCACGAGCTCCTCGCGACCGGCATCCTTCAGCAGGAATCCGCCGGCGCCGGCGCGCAGGGCCCCGAAGGCGTACTCGTCCAGGTCGAACGTGGTCAGCACGAGCACCCGGGTGTCCGGGTGGCCGCGACGGATGCGGCGCGTCGCCTCGATGCCGTCCATCCCCGGCATCCGCACATCCATCAGCACGACGTCGGGTGACAGCGCCGCGACGGCCTCGACGCCGGCTTCGCCGTCACCGGCCTCGCCGACCACGTCGATATCGTCGGTCGCCTCGAGCACCATCCGGAAGCCCAGGCGGATGAGGGACTGGTCGTCGACGATCACCACGCGTATCGGTCGCTCGCTCATTCCTCTTCCTTTCGCGGCAGCCATGCACGCACCGCCCATCCTCTCGGCTCGCCGGGCCCGGCCGTGACGGTCCCGCCAACGAGTTCGACGCGCTCTCGGACGCCCCGGAGTCCGAATCCGCCGCCGGACGGGCCTTCCGCAGTGCGACCGTCGTCGACGATCGAGACGGACACGCCGTCCTCGGCGTACCGGATCTCGACGTCGATGCGTGCGGCGGCCCGCGCGTGGCGCAGAACGTTGGTCACGCCCTCTTGCACGATCCGCGAGACGGCCAGGCGCGTCGCGGACGGCACGTCCGGCTCTCCCGTCACGGTCAGGCGCGTCTCGTACCCCGCAGCGCGGGCGGACGCGACGGTTTCGTCGGTGGTGTCGCGGGCGAGGGGAGCCAGAGGCGCGGCATCGGTGTCGCGCAGGACGCCGAGCGTCGCGCGCATGTCGCGGAGTGCTTCCCGCCCGGTCACGGCGATCGCCTCCGCTCCCGGTCGGGAGTGTGCGGCATCCTTCGACGCGGCCACGCCCTCTGCGAGGGCGACCATCACGGTGAGGGAGTGCGCGACGATGTCGTGCAGTTCGCGGGCGATCCGCTCGCGCTCGGCGGACGCCGCCAGCTGGGTCTGCTGGTCGCGCTCGACGACCAGCCGACGCGAGTGCGCGATGAGGGCCTCGACGTAGCGCTTGCGTCCGCCGACGTTGGCACCGATGAGTCCGCCGATCACCATCATGAGCGCCTCGCTGATGAGGACGTTCCAGGCGATGTCGGCGGCGATGACGCCGCTGACGCCGAGAGCTCCCGCCACGACGAGCAGGAAGGAGAAGCCGGCGCCGACGGCGATCAGACACGTCCGGTTCCCGCGGTAGACCGCAACGGCGTAGGTCGCGATCCCCACGAGCGGACCGCCGAGAGCGACCGGCGAGAACAGATAGACCGCCGCGACGACGACGGTGATCGTGAAGACGGCGACGGGGTTCCGGCGGCGAGCGAGCAGCGCGAAGCAGCCCAGGACGACGACCGATGCCAGGACCGGCCAGACCCGGTCCCAGGTCTCGGGATCCAGCCGACCGTCCTCCGAGGCCCGGTTAGGGAGGGCGATGACCGGCGCGACCGACAGGAGCAGGCAGAACCCGGCGATCGTGATGTCGGCGAGGACGGGATGGCGGGCCCAGAAACGCCGGAGGACACCGGGGGGACGCGGAAGCCGCGGCTCGGCCTCGAGAGAGGCTCCGCCACGGCTTCCGGTGATCACCCGACGACCTTACGCGTCGCGGGTGCGGAGCACGCCCCAGCCGAGGAGCAAGGCCCCGACGGGCCACACGATGGTGGCGACGAGCGAGGGCCAGAAGTCCGCCCCGTCGAGGTCGGTCAGCGCAGCCGTCGCGTTGGACGGCAGCCAGCGGCCGAGGTCGACGACCCACTGCCAGGATTCTCCGAACATCATGAACAACTGCAGCACGATGGGCAGGACGAACAGGACGCCGACGGTCGTGGCGATCGCGCCGGCACCGTTGCGGATGACGAAGCCCCATCCGAGCCCCAACAACCCGAACGTGGCCATCGCCAGCAGGCTGAGCAGGAGCGGCAGCCAGAGTTCCTTGGCATCGCCCCAGGCGTAGGCGTCAACGCCGAGGATGGGCATGACGACGAGGCCCGCGACCACCGTGGTCACGGCGGCGAGCAGAGCCAGGGTCGCGGCCACCACCACGGATTTGGCCAGGAGGATGCGCCCCCGGCGGGGCTCCGCGGTGAGGGTCGAGCGGATCATGCCGGTCGAGTACTCACCGGTGATCGCCATCGCACCGAGGATGCCGGCGACGAGCATCGTGAACTGGATGGGGAGCGTGATGGCCGCCACCGGGCTCAGTCCCGGGCCGAAGCTGGAGGACGCGCCCGCGATCAGCGCGGCGAGTCCCACCGTCAACGCGGCCGCGAACGCCAGAGTCCACCAGGTCGAGCGCAGGGTGAACAGCTTCAGGAACTCGCTGCGCACGACGCGTCCGAACGAGAGCCGTGCCGACGTGGTGCTCGCGGCTGCGGCGGCACGGGTCGGGTGAGCGGGCGGGGCGACGGTGGTCATCGCACGACCTCCTTGGTTTCGTATTCGACAGCACCCTCGGTGAGGGCGAGGTAGGCGTCTTCGAGTGAGCCGCTGCGCGGTGTCAGTTCGTGCAGGGGGATGCCGGCACGAGCGGCGGTGTCGCCGATCGCCGCGGCGGAGAGGCCGGTCACCTCGAGCACGCCGTCCGCGCCGGAGGACACGGTCACGTCCGGGGCTGCCAGCGCGCCGGCGAGCTCGGGAGCGCGCGGGGACCGCACGTGGACCGTGGAGCGGGTCCACGAACGGACGATCTCGTCGATGCCCGCGTCGGCGAGCACGCGACCGCGGCCGAGGACGATGACATGGTCGGCCGTCTGCGACATCTCGCTCATCAGGTGGCTCGAGAGCAGGACGGTGCGTCCCTCCGCGGCCTGCGCACGTACGAACTGGCGGACCCACCGGACGCCCTCGGGGTCGAGTCCGTTGACGGGCTCGTCGAGGATGAGGGTTTGCGGGTCGCCGAGAAGGGCGGCGGCGATGCCCAGGCGCTGCCCCATGCCGAGCGAGAAGCCGCCGGCGCGTTTGCCCGCGACGCTCTGGAGGCCGGTGATCTCGATCACCTCGTCGACACGGGAACGGGGGATGCCGTGGGTCGCCGCCATCGCGCGGAGGTGATTGCGCGCGCTGCGCCCGGTGTGCACCGCCTTGGCGTCGAGGAGGATTCCCACCTCGGTCAGCGGGGATCGCAACGACTGGTAGTCCCGGCCGTCGAGCGTCACGCGCCCCGCGGTCGGCCGGTCGAGCCCGACGATCATCCGCATCGTCGTCGACTTGCCGGCGCCGTTGGGACCGAGGAAGCCGGTCACCTTGCCGGGTTGGACGGTGAAGCTGATCCCGTCGACGGCTGTCTTATCTCCGTACCTCTTCGTGAGGCCTTCTGCAACGATCATGGCTTCGACGCTACGGACCGGGCGGCGGCCGCGCGTCCCCCGAGAGGGCGATATCCATGAGGGGGCGTCGTACCGTGGTACGACGCCCCCTCATGGAGCCGGACTCAGTCCTGCTGGTCCCGTTCTTGCACGGAGAGGGCGCGCTCCACGCCCGCGAGGTTCTCGTTCACGAGGCGGCGCAGGGCGGCGGGGGCGTCCCGGTGCTCGGCGAGCCAGGTGCGCGTCGCGTCGCGCAGCGCCGTGTCGGCGAGCGGCGCCGGGTACAGCCCGACGATCAGGTACTGCGCGATCTGGTAGGTGCGCGACTCCCACACCGGCAGGAGCATGTCGAAGTAGGACCCCACGAACTCGCGGAGGGCGCTCACGCCTGCCGGGTGCACGAAACCGGCCGCGGCGGAACGGACGACCGTGTTGGGGAGCTCGGCGCTGTCGACGAGGGAGGCCCAGGCAGCTCGCTTGGCCTCCACCGAGGGGAGCGCCGCTCGCGCCTGCGCGGCGAACTCGCCGCCCTTGGCCGTGTTGTCGGACGCGAGGGCCTCGTCGATCTCGGCGGCGGACACCGCACCGCCGGCGGCGAGCGACACGAGGAGGGCCCATGAGAGGTCCGCGTCGATGTCGAGCCCGGGGAGTTTCAGGGCGCCCGAGCGGAGCTGAGCGACACGCTCCCACTGCGCGGGAGTCGACGCCGCCGAGGAGAAGGCCGTGACGAACTGCAGCTGGCTGTCGCCACCGGCCTCCGCTCCCTGCGCGAGAGCCCACAGGCCCTCCGCGACACGCTCACGCGCAGCATCCCGCGTATCGGGGGCGACGTAGGAGTTGGCGGCCAACTGAAGTTGGGCGAGGGTGGTGCGGACGGTGGTCGACTCGGTCTCGGCGCCGATGTTCTGCAGAACCAGGTCGAGGTACTCCGTCGCCGACGCCTCGCCGTCGCGGGTCTGGTCCCACGCGGCACCCCAGACCAGCGACCGCGCGAGGGGGTCGCTGATCTTGCTGAGGTGCGCGGTCGCGGTCCGCAGCGACTTCTCGTCGAGCCGGATCTTGGCGTACGCGAGGTCGTTGTCGTTGAGGAGCACGAGATCCGGCTGCCGGAGGCCGACGAGGTCGGGGACCTCGGTGAGGTCGCCGTCGACGTCGAGCTCGATGTCGTGGGTCCGGACGAGTTCTTCGCCCTGGAGGGTGTAGAAGCCGACACCCAACCGGTGCGGGCGGATCGTGGGGTAGTCCGCGGGCGCGGTCTGCACGATCGCGAACCGGGTGATCACGCCGTCACCGTCGACGCGGATCTCGGGCGCCAGGGTGTTCACGCCTGCCGTCTCGAGCCACTTCTTCGACCACGTGGTGAGTTCGCGCCCGCTCGTGCTCTCGAGTTCGACCAGGAGGTCGCTCAGCTCGGTGTTCCCCCACGCGTGCTTCTGGAAGTAGGCCGAGACACCGGCGAAGAACGCCTCGATGCCGACCCAGGCGGCGAGCTGCTTGAGGACCGATCCGCCCTTGGCGTACGTGATGCCGTCGAAGTTGACCTGGACGTCCTCAAGGTCGTTGATCTCGGCGAAGACGGGGTGCGTCGAGGGCAGCTGGTCCTGCCGGTAGGCCCAGGTCTTCTCCATGGCGTTGAACGTCGTCCACGCCTCGGTCCACTCGGTCGCCTCGGCCGTCGCGATGGTCGACGCCCACTCGGCGAATGACTCGTTGAGCCACAGGTCGTTCCACCACTTCATGGTCACGAGGTCGCCGAACCACATGTGGGCCAGCTCGTGGAGGATGGTGACGACGCGGCGCTCCTTGACGGCGTCGGTCACCTTGGATCGGAACACGTACGTCTCGGTGAAGGTGACCGCGCCGGCGTTCTCCATCGCTCCGGCGTTGAACTCCGGGACGAAGAGCTGGTCGTACTTGGCGAAGGGGTAGGGGACGCCGAACTTGTCCTCGAAGTACGCGAAGCCCTGGCGGGTCTTCTCGAAGACGTAGTCGGCGTCGAGGTACTGCCACAGGCTCTTGCGTGCGTAGACGCCGAGGGGGATCGTGCGCCCGTCCGCGCTCGTCAGTTCCGAGGACACCTGCTCGTAGGGACCGGCCACGAGTGCCGTGATGTACGACGAGATGCGCGGGGTCGGCTCGAATGCCCAGGTCGCACGACCCTCGCCCGCGGGGGCCGGCTCGGGAGTGGGGGAGTTGGAGACGACCTTCCACGCGTCAGGAGCCGTCACCGTGAATCGGAACGTCGCCTTCAGGTCGGGCTGCTCGAAGACCGCGAAGACGCGGCGCGAGTCGGGCACCTCGAACTGGGTGTACAGGTAGACCTCCCCGTCGACCGGATCGACGAAGCGGTGCAGACCCTCACCGGTGTTGGTGTACTCGCAGTCGGCGACGACGATCAGTTCGTTCTCGTCTGTCAGCCCGTCCAGCGCGATCCGCGAATCGGCGTAGACGGCGGCGGGGTCGAGGGACCGGCCGTTGAGCGTGATCTCGCGGATGCCGCGGGCGATCAGGTCGACGAAGGTCGCCGCTCCGGCGGTCGCCGCGAAGCGGATGACGCTGCGCGAGACGAAGACCTCGTCACCGGTGGTCAGATCGAGGGCGATGTCGTACGAATGCGTGTCGACAGTCGCGCGGCGCTCCTGCGCCTCGATGCGGGTGAGGTTCTCTCCAGGCACGTTCGTGTCTCCCAGGGGTGAGGGTGGGGTGCCGTGGACGGGCGCTGCTGGCGCCGACGGCAACCGTCACAGCCTACGCTGAAGCCTCGCCGGAACGGGGGATCGGCCTCCCTAGAATCGTCACATGCGCATCCACATCGCGACCGACCACGCGGGCATGGAGTTCTCGACCCGCCTGCAGCACCACCTGGCCGAAGCCGGTCACGACGTCGTCGACCACGGTCCCGTCGAGTACGACCCGCTCGACGACTACCCGGCATTCTGCATCCGCGCCGCCCAGGCGGTGGCAGAGGACCAGTCCCGCGGCATCCAGACGTTGGGTGTCGTGTTCGGCGGGTCCGGCAACGGCGAGCAGATCGCGGCGAACAAGGTCCGCGGCATCCGTGCGGCCCTGGTGTGGAGCATCGCGACGGCCGAACTCGCGCGCGAGCACAACGATGCCAATGTCATCGCGATCGGTGCGCGGCAGCACACGTTCGACGAGGCCGTCGGCTTCATCGACCGCTTCATCGCGGCCCCGTTCTCGGGCGAGGAGCGACACGCGCGCCGCATCGCACAACTGGCCGCCTACGAAACGGACGGATCGCTGGAAGCCGATCCCCGCGCGGTGAAGCCGGACGTGCTCGACGCGTCGGAGACCTTCGACCCGGAAGCAGGCTGATGCCCGAGGGTCATTCCGTTCACCGCATCGCGCGTCAGTTCGACCGCAACTTCGTGGGGCGGGCTGTCGCGGCATCCAGCCCGCAGGGCCGGTTCGCGGAGGGTGCGGCGGTCCTGAACGGACGGGCGCCGACGCAGGCGCGCGCGGTCGGCAAGCAGATGTTCCTCGAGTTCGACGGCGACGTGTGGCTGCGCGTGCACCTCGGTATCTACGGCGCGTGGGACTTCGCCGGCGAGATTCTGCTGGATCCCACGATCGCGTCGGCCAACGGGCGCATGGGTCAGACGAACCAGCGCGGGATCGACCCCGTCTACGACGACGCGGGCGAGAACTCCCTGTCCTCGATCGGGGCACCGCGACGCTCCCGCGGCGCCGTCCGGATGAGCGAGCAGACCCGCGGGTTGGCGGACCAGACGGATGCCGAGTGGCCGCCCCCCGTCGTCGGGCAGGTGCGCCTGCGGCTGCTGACGGAATCCACCTGTGCGGACCTCCGTGGACCCACGGCGTGCGAGCTGCAGACCGTGGAGGAGATGCTTGCCACCGTGGCCGCCCTCGGCCCCGACCCCCTCGTCGACGACGTGGCGGAGGGGGAGGAGCGGTTCGTCGCCGCCGTCCGGCGCAAACCGACCCCGATCGGTCAATTGCTCATGGATCAGAAGGTCGTGAGCGGCATCGGCAACGTGTACCGGGCCGAGATGCTGTTCCGCGCGAACCTCAATCCGCACACCCCGGGACGGGACGTACCCGAGCAGACGATCCGAGGGCTGTGGCGGGACTGGGTGCGGCTGCTCGCCGTCGGCGTCGAGACCGGCCAGATGATGACGATGGACGACCTGGACCCCGAGGCGTATCGGCGGGCTATGGCGCATCGCGACGACCGGCACTGGGTCTACCACCGCGCCGGGCTTCCCTGCCGCGTCTGCGGCACGTCAATCGTCCTCGAGGAGATGGCCGCGCGGAAGCTGTACTGGTGCCCGCGCTGCCAGGCATGAACGGCGAGGAGGACCGTCTGAGATGAGACAGAACCCCAGCTTCACGATGACGGATGTCGTCGAACTGCGTCGCGTCATCTCGGAGAACCCGTGGGTCACGATCGTCAGCGACACCGCATCGGGACTCGTCGCATCGCACTACGCCGTGCTCCTCGACCCGACGCGGGACGATCTGACGATCGTCGGCCACGTGGGCCGGCCCGACGATCTCATCCACGGTCTGGGGGAGTCGGAGCTCCTCGTCGTGGTCCAGGGACCTCACGGCTACATCTCTCCCGGTTGGTACGGCGACGGACCGGCCGTCCCGACGTGGAACTTCGTCTCCGTGCATCTACGGGGAGTGCCCGAGATCCTCTCGGCCGAGGAGAACCTCGAGGTCCTGGACCGCCTCGTGGACCGTTTCGAGTCCGGCCAGCCCGCACCGCGCGGGATGTGGCAGGCGCCCAACGACGAGGAGTTCGTCCGACGCCTCGAGCGCGGCACCGTCGGCTTCCGTCTCACGCCGACGCAGGTGACGGCGAAACGCAAACTGAGCCAGAACAAGCCCGACGAGGTCGTCGACACGATCATCGACCGCCTGGACGCGGGCGCGAGCCCCTACGCGGATCCCCGTCTGGCCGACGAGATGCGGCGCGCGCGCGACGCGATCCGTGCGGCGCGGACGGAGCAGCCGTGACCGGGGCGCGCGGCGAACACGTCGACGTCGTCTCGGGCGTCCGGCTGACCGGCGGTGGCCGGCTCGACCCGTTCGGTGACGACCCGGTCGACGTGCACGTGCGCGGCGGGATCATCCACGACATCGCTCCGGCGGGTGCCCTGCCACGCCGCGGTGTCGTGGTCGACGGCACCGGTGGGTGGCTCGTCCCAGGGCTGTGGGACCACCACGTCCATACCGTCCAGTGGGCACTCGTCGCCCAGCGGACGCCGCTGAGCGACGTGACGGATGCGGTGCAGGCGGCATCCGTCATGGGTCGCGCCCCCATCCTCGACGACGGGCGACGGATCGGCACCGGCTTCCGCGACGCGCTGTGGCCGGATGCCCCCTCGCTACGCCTGCTCGACGAGCACACCGGCGACATCCCGACGTATCTGATCAATGCCGACGTCCACAGCGTGTGGCTCAACAGCGCCGCCTTCCGCCGTGAGTCCATCGCGCCGACGGTGGACGGGGTGCTCCGCGAGCAGCCGGCCTTCGAGATCTCCCGCCGGCTGAACGACGTCGATCCCGCGGTCTCGGACCGGTTCGTACGCCAGGCCCTCGACCGGGCGGCCGGGCGCGGCGTCACCGGCATCGTCGACCTGGACATGGCGTGGAACGCGGATGCCTGGGCCCGGCGTCTCGATGCGGGTTTCGACAGCCTGCGGGTCTCGTTCGGGGTGTACCCCGACCTCCTCGATCGGGCCATCGCCGTCGGGCTGTCGACCGGCGACGCCGTGGACCCGGGGGGCCTCGTGCGGATGGGGTCCCTGAAGGTCATCACCGACGGATCGCTCGGCACCCGCACGGCCGCCTGCTCGCACCCGTATCCGGGCGACCCCCACAACACCGGGATGCTGACGGTCGCACCAGACGCGCTGCAGGAGCTCATGGTGCGCGCCACCGGGGCGGGCCTGTCGTGTGCGATCCACGCGATCGGCGATGTCGCCAACTCCCACGCGCTGGACGCGTTCGCGATGACCGGCGCCACCGGGACGATCGAGCACGCGCAGCTCGTCGCGCACGCCGACATCCCGCGTTTCGCGCGGTTGGGGGTGGGTGCGAGCGTGCAGCCCGAGCACGCCGTCGACGACCGGGATCTGACGGATTCCGTGTGGGCGCAGCAGACCGCGTTGCCCTACCCGCTCCGCGCCCTCGCCGACTCCGGTGCCAACCTCCTGTTCGGGTCGGATGCCCCGGTGTCGCCGCTCGACCCTTGGGCGGCCATCGCCGCCGCGGTCCATCGCACGCGCGGCGGCCGGCCGGCGTGGCGCCCCGAACAGGGTCTCGACGCGGCGACCGCGCTGGCGGCATCCACCGTCGGCGGGTCCGCCACCGGCAGCGCTCTCGAGCCCGGGATGACCGCCGACCTCGCGCTGCTCGACCGCGACCCGCTGACGGCCGACGATGCCGCCCTCCGCGGAACGCGGGTGGGCGCGACGATGGTGGCGGGCCGGCTCACGCACATCGCCCCCTGAGGAGATCCCCGATGCCTGTGTCCGAAGACGCCACCCTGCTCACCGTCGCGGATGCCGCGCCCCGCGTCGCCGACACCGCCTTCGTCGCGGCCGGCGCACGACTGGTCGGCGCCGTCACGCTCGGCGACCGCGCGAGCGTCTGGTACAACGCGGTGCTGCGCGGTGACAGCGCCGCCATCTCGATCGGCGCGCGCAGCAACGTCCAGGACGGCGTCGCGGTCCACGTGGACGCCGCGCACGGGGTCGAGGTCGGCGAGGACGTCTCCATCGGGCACAACGCGGTCGTCCACGGTTGCCGGATCGGGGACGGCACCCTCGTGGGCATGGGCTCCGTCATCCTCTCCGGCGCCGTCATCGGAGCAGGCTGCCTCATCGCCGGGGGAGCGGTCGTCCTCGAGGGCGCGGTCATCCCCGAGGGCTCCCTCGTCGCCGGCGTGCCCGCCAAGGTGCGTCGCGCTCTCACGGACCAGGAACGCGCGGGGATCCTTCACAACGCCGCGATCTACCTCGAGCACTCGGCACGCCACGGCGACGCGTCATGAGACCCGCCCTCAGCCCCGCCATAGCGCGGCTGATCTAGGCTTCCCCCCGTGCGCGTCCGCCCCGTTCTCCCGCTCTGGCTCGCCGTGCCCGTCGCTGTCGCCGGCGGCGTCGTGCTCGACATGGCATTCCCCGACATCGGCATCTGGCCGCTCGCTTTCGTCGGCGCGGCGATGACCCTCGTGACGCTCATCGGACGCTCCGTCTGGGGCGCCGTCCTGGTCGGCGCCGTCTTCGCTGCGACCTTCTACCTGCTTCACATCGCGTGGATCACGCGTTACCTGGGTGTCGTGCCGTGGTTCGCCCTCACGGGCGTCGAAACGGTGCTGAGCGCGGTGGGGGCCATCATCATCACGCTGTCGTACCGCTGGCTCCCGCGACTGCTCCCCGGCCCGTGGGCCCGCGTCACGGCCCTTCCTGCTCTCGTCGCGGCGGCCTGGACGGCCCGCGAACAGTTCATGGGATCCTGGCCCTACACAGGCTTCCCGTGGGCGCGGCTCGGCATGAGCCAGTCCGACGGCCCTCTCGCCGAACTCGCGTCGTGGCTCGGGGTGAGCGGTCTGAGCTTCGTGATGGTGTTCCTCACCGCCGCGGTCATCGAGGCCGTTCGGCTCAGGGTGTGGCGCCGCGTGCGGCTCATCGCGCCGGCGGCCGTCGCAGCGGCCCTGCTCGTTCTCGTACCGCAGTTCCCGACGACGGATGCCGGCACGATGCGTGTCGGCGCGGTCCAGGGCAACGGCCCGTCCGGGTACTTCGACCGTCGCGAGGCGTACGACGTCTTCCGTGCGCAGCTCGCCGCCACACAGCCTCTCGTGGGTCAGGATCTCGACGTCCTCCTCTGGCCGGAGGGGGGAGTCGACGCCGATCCGATCAACAATGCGTCCATCGCCGATGCGCTTGACGACCTCTCGGCGCAGGTAGACGCTCCCCTTCTCGTGAACGCCGCAACCGAGCGCGGCGAGAAGGTCTACAACACCTCCATGCTCTGGCAGGCCGGTGCGGACAACCCACTGGCCCTGCACGACAAGACCCACCCGGTTCCGATGGGGGAGTACGTGCCCGATCGGTGGTTCTTCGAGGCTCTCGCCCCCGATCTGATCGGGCTGATCCAGCGCGAGTACACCCCCGGAACGAACCCGCCCTTCTTCGACGTGAACGGGGTCGGCGTCGGTCTCGCCATCTGTTTCGATGTGATCTACGACGACGTCATCTGGGAGGGCGCGCGGGACGGCGCGGAGGTCTACATGTTCCAGACCAACAACGCCGATTTCCGCGGCACCGACGAGAACCTGCAACAGCTCGGCTTCGCCCGTATGCGCGCCATCGAGACCGGTCGCGCGGTCGTCAACATCTCCACCGTCGGGACCAGTCAGGTGATCGCCCCGGACGGTTCGGTCATCGATGGACTGGCCGCCGACACAGCGGGAGCACTTCTCGTGGATGTGCCGTTGCGCACCGGTCTCACACCCGCCGTCGTCCTGGGGCCCGCGGTGCAGTGGGTGCTCGGCTGGTCGGCGCTTCCCCTCCTCGCTGCGTTGGGACTGCTCGTCCGGAGGCGCACGAAAGCGGCGCCGCCCGCGAAGGACGGCGCCGCTGAAGTGTGAGGGTCAGGCGCTCAGCTTGTCCGAGCTGCCGCCGCGACGTGCACGCAGCAGAGCCAGACGCTCCTCGAGGAGTTCTTCGAGCTCGGGAATGGTGCGGCGCTCCATCAGCATGTCCCAGTGGGTACGTGCGGCCTTGTCACCGGAGTGGTCAACCACGGCGACCGTGTCGCCGATGCGTCGCACGGCCTCGGAACCGCAGGTGCGGCACTCCCAGGCCTCGGGAACCTCGGCGTCTGCCGCGAACGTGAGAACGGTCTCGCGCTCGCACTGGGTGCAGACGTAGGTGTGGGTGGTGCGCTCCACGAATACGACGCCCTCTTCGCTCTGTAGGCTCGAAGCGCCGAGACGCATGCCGCGCAGGCTGCGATCTGCCATTGTGTGGTCCTCTCATCGTCGTCCTCAGGTATAACGAACTCACCTGTGCGGATCATCCGAGAAGACCTCAACGAGTGTGCTATTCACAGACGATCTCCAGGACCGGCGGTTATAAGCGCGCAGCTCTCGCCGCGACGCCGATGTCCGCCCGATCCGTCACGACGCCGTCCACGCCCGTCTCCCAGAGTCGCCGCATCCGCTCCGGATCATTGACCGTCCAGACGTGCACCTCGACGCCCGCCGAATGGGCGACATCGATCAGGCGCCGCGAGAGCACCCGGATCCCGCGGTGGCGTTCGGGGATCTGCAGCGCGTCGACGCCTGAGAGGTGACGCGCTGCCAGACGGGGCAGTCGCGCCGTCACTGCGGCGAGGACCCGTGCGAGTGTCCTGGTGCCGGCCGACGTCGCGGGCTCCCCGCCCCGAGCCCGCGACGCGGCGAGGGCGATGTCGCGGCGCGCGTCTGAGAAGCTCGTGAGGAGCACCCGGTGCGACTCGCGCGCGGTGAGCGTGCCGACCGCTGCGGCGGCGGCATCCGCCTTCACGTCGAGGTTGAAACGCGCGTCAGGAAAGGCGTGGAGCACGTCGGGCAGGGTGGCCAGTCCGCCCCGCGTCGACATGATGTCAGCCAGTTCGCGGGTGCGTACCGTGGCGATCGGACGAGGGTCGCCGGTGACCCGACGCAGATCGTCGTCATGGAAGAGGACGACGTCGCCGTCCGCCGTGACGTGGCAGTCGGACTCGAGGTAGACCGTACCCGCGGCGCGCGCGGCAGCGAGAGCTGCGACGGAATTCTCGACGACGTTCTCGGAGTCGAGGGGGACGAAGCCACGATGGGCGAGGACCCTCGGCACCTCCTCGCCGAGGAACCACGGATGCGTCATGAACCGGGGGTCGTCCCGTCCGGGCGCTTGTCAGCGCCACCGAAGGCCGTGCTGAAGGACTTCAGCGCGTCGGTGAACTCGCTCGGGATGATCCAGAGCTTGCTCGAGGAGCTCTCGCTGATCTTCGGCAGCATCTGCAGGTACTGGTAGGCCAGGAGCTTCTCGTCCGGGTCGCCCTTGTGGATGGCGTCGAAGACCGAGTGGATGGCTTCGGCCTCGCCCTGCGCCCGCAGCACGGCCGCCTGCTTATCGCCCTCGGCGCGCAGGATCTCCGCCTGCCGACGTCCCTCGGCCTCGAGGATCTGGGATTGCTTGGAGCCTTCCGCGGTGAGGATCGCCGCGCGGCGGTCTCGCTCGGCGCGCATCTGCTTCTCCATGGAGTCCTGGATCGACACCGGCGGGTCGATGGCCTTGAGTTCGACACGCGAGACGCGGATGCCCCACTTGCCGGTCGCCTCGTCGAGTACGACCCGCAGCTGGGTGTTGATGTTGTCGCGGCTCGTCAGCGCCTCTTCGAGGTTGAGTCCACCCACGACGTTGCGGAGCGTGGTCGTGGTGAGCTGCTCGACGGCACCGAGATAGTTGTTGATCTCGTACGTCGCCGCGCGGGCGTCGGTGACCTGGAAGTAGACGACCGTGTCGATGGAGACCACGAGGTTGTCCTCGGTGATCACCGGCTGCGGCGGGAACGACACGACCTGCTCGCGCATGTCGACGAGCGGCAGTAGACGGTCGACGAACGGGATCAGCAGGTTGAGGCCGGGGGAGAGGGTGCGCTGGTAGCGGCCCAGTCGTTCGACCACCCCCGCGTAAGCCTGGGGGATGATACGGATCGACCGGAAGAGGACGACGACCACGAAGATCGCGATGACGACCAGGAGGACGACGACGAAGATCTGGCCGACGAACGCGCCGACGTCGACGCGGGCGGGGAGGGTCATACGGGGTTCCCTTCTTCGGGTGCCACCACGACGGTGGCGCCGCGGACGGCGGTGACGGTGACGCGTTGACCGGGCAGGACGGATGCCGCGCCATCGCTGAGACGGGCGGTCCACGTCTCGCCGTTGTCGAGCTTGACCGAACCGTCACCATCCACGAAGGTCGACACCACCCGCGCCGACATCCCCGTGAGGGCATCGACGTTCGTCGGGATGTGCTGACTCGACCGGTGCAGGACGCGGAGGAGCAGCGGACGGATCGTGAAGAGCAGGAGCGCCGACACCGCCGCAGCGGCGAGCACCTGGAGCCACCACACCCCTCCGGCCAGGTTCACGCCGAGGCCGCCGATGAGGGTGCCGGCGGCGAGCATCAGGAACGTGAACTCCAGCGTCAGCAGCTCGATGATGACGAACAGGACCGCGAGGACCAGCCAACCGATCCACAGGTACTGGATGAGATCCGGGAACATCGTCGGCTCCTTCGGTGAGCGTGTCCTCGCACCCTACCAACCGCCCTCGGGGCCGAGGCGGATCCACCCCGATTGATAGGCTCGACCACGCCCCGTCCGCCTCGCATCCCGCGAGCACCCCGCAGGAGAACGTCATGTCGCAGCCCCTTCCCGCCGCATCCCTGACCGGCAAGACCGCCCTCGTCACCGGATCGTCCCGCGGGATCGGTGCCGACACCGCTCGTTACCTCGCGGAGGCGGGCGCGAACGTCGTGATCAACTTCCGCAACAAGGCGCCGCGTGCCGAGAAGCTCGCGACCGAGCTGCGGACGCTCGGGGTGGACGTGCTGACGGTCGGAGCGGACCTCACAGACCCGGCATCCGTCGACGAGATGTTCGCCGCGGTGAAGGAGCGGTTCGGTTCGCTCGACATCCTGGTCCTCAATGCCTCGGGCGGCATGGAAGGCGGCATGGCCGAGGACTACGCGCTGACGCTGAACCGTGATGCCCAGGTCGGGGCGTTGGAGTCCTCGCTGCCGCTGATGGCGGCCGGCAGCCGCGTCGTCTTCGTCACCAGCCACCAGGCGCACTTCATCGAGACGACGCCGACGATGCCGGAGTACGAGCCGGTGGCGAAGTCCAAGCGCGCGGGTGAGGACGCGCTGCGGGAGCGGATCCCCGCGCTCACCGAGAAGGGGATCGAGTTCGTCGTCGTCTCGGGCGACATGATCGAGGGCACCATCACAGCGACGCTGCTCGAACGGGCCAACCCCGGTGCCATCGCAGAACGCCGCGAGAGTGCCGGCAAGCTCTACAACGTCTCGGAGTTCGCGGCGGAGGTCGCCCGCGCCGCCGTCGAACCGGTCCCGGCGGACCACACCCGTCTCATCGGAGACACGAGCTCCTTCGGCGTCTGAGGGCGGCTGGCGCTCAGGCTCCCGGGCCGAGCACCAGTACGACGAGGAACAGCACGGGGACGCATCCGATCGTCGTCAGGAAGACGGTGTCTCGCGCGATCGTCTGTCCGGTGGAGTACCGCTGCGCGTAGTTGAACACATTCTGAGCGGTGGGCAGCGCGGCGAGGACCGTCACCACGAGCACCTCGGCGGGGGAGAGCCGGAACAGCAGCGCCGCGACGACCCAGGCCACGGCGGGCATGGCGAAAAGCTTGAGACCGCTCGCCAGGAGGATGTCGCGGCGACGCCCCGATGACCCGAGGACGCGCTGACCGTTCAGGGAGATGCCGTAGCTGATCAACAGGATCGGTACCGCCGCGTTCGCGACCAGCTGCAGGGGGTCGAGGATGATCGGCGGAAGCGGGATGCCGGTCGCCGACACGATCGTGCCGAGGAGTGACCCGACGACGATCGGGTTGGTCACCGTCCGGCGCAGGATCGGCCAGGGTCGCCGCCCGGCGGGCGAGGTGAGCGCCTCGAAGATCGCCATTGTGATCGGGGTGAGCACGAGGAGCTGGAAGAGGATGACAGGGGCCGGAAACGCCGCGCTGCCGAGCACGTAGAGCGACAGTGGGATGCCGATGTTGTTCGAGTTGACCTGTCCCGCCGAGAGGGCGCCGATCAGCACCTCTCCGGCGGGGCGCCGCCACACGAGGCGTGAGACGAGCACGTACACCGCGAACATCACAGCGGCCGCGATCGCCGAGACCGGCAGCAGCGACGAGAACAGCGTGCGGACATCCGCCTGCGACAACACGACGAAGAGCAGGAACGGGCTCAGGACGAAGAAGGTGAGCCTGCTGAGGACCTGACCGCCGGTCGGACCGAGCAGGTCGATGCGCCCGATGAGCCATCCCACAGCGATGGCGACGCCGATGACGACGAATCCTGTGAGAACAGCGAGCACCCCTCGAGCCTAGGCCGCGGACGGCTTGCGTCGAACACGGGGGAGTGAGTATCGTTTATCGATAGATGACTATCGAAAGGCGATCATGAGTCGCAGTACGATCTTGACCCTCCGCGTCGCCCTGGCGGTGTCGCTCGCGGGCTCCCTCGTCGTTCAGGTCGGCATCCTCCCGCTGATCTGGGCCGACCTCGTGCCGACCGAGCCGGCATGGCGGATCGCCGCCGTCGCGATCCTCGGCCTGTGGGTGTTGTGTCTGCAGGTCGTGGCGGTCTGTATCTGGAGGTTGGTGTCGATGGCGGCCGCGGACGCGGTCTTCTCGACCGGCGCGTTCCGCTTCGTCGATGTCGTCATCGTGGCGATCGGCGCGGCCGCCGTCCTCACGGCCGGCCTCGCCACGCTCCTGGTACCCGGAGACATCGCCCCGGGTGTCGTCGGCCTCATCTACGGAGCGGCCGTGGCGACCGGGGGAGTCGCCCTCGTCGTCGTTGTGATGCGGTCGCTCCTGCGCAAGGCGATCGAGATGCGCACCGAACTGGACGAGGTGGTCTGATGCCGATCGTCGTCGACATCGACGTGATGCTCGCCCGGCGCAAGATGGCCGTCGGCGATCTCGCCACCCGTATCGGGATCACGCCCGCCAATCTCGCCGTCCTGAAGAACGGCCGCGCGAAGGCGGTGCGCTTCACGACGCTCGACGCCCTGTGCGAGGTGCTGGAGTGCCAGCCGGGCGACCTGCTGCGGTGGGAGCCGGGGGCGGCGGACCCCGACGATGGCACGACAGGGACCGGAGACCCTCTGTCAGGATGACGCTGTGGACAGCATCGAGGTGCGGCAGTGATGACATCCGATAATGCACATTATGTCAGCTCAGATTCGGAGCGGCGGGCGGTAGCGAGACGGGTCGACTCCCCCGCGGGTCAGTCGAGACTGGTGCAGCCGAGGACGGGAGACAGTCTTTCTGCGGCGCACGAGGTCTGTGTCCACGTCTGGCCGCCGCCGTACGAATCGAACGCGTTCGTCTCGTACACCGTGACATCGCCGCCCTCGGCCGTGAACGCGAACGACACGATCGGGTCACCCTCCGTCGTCGGCGAACTCCACGAGAGCTCGGCATGCTGTCCAGCATTCGCTGCCTGCACGAGACACGTGAGCGACTCCTGGGGCAGTTCTTCCCCCTGACCGAGGACGAAAGCGCCGCAACTCCTCTCGGCGTCACCCGCCCGCACGACGTCCGGCGCGTCAGAGAGCGCTCGGGCCGCCAAGATCGGGTCACCATCGGGCGCGCGAGGGATCGGGTACGACGCGCACGAACCCATCAACGCCGTGACCGCGACGCCGACGACGGCCGCCAGCACGCCCCGCGCCGCATCCGTCTGTCCCATGGGATCGAGGCTAGAGCGCCAGCGGCAGGCGCGTCGTGGAGAGGCCGACGTCGCCCAGGAACCGCTCGAAGGCGAGCGTGGCCATTCCGATCGCGACAGAACTGCCTCGGACCGTCGAGACGCCGAGCTCCACTCCGGTCATCGCACCCGCGGGTGCCCTCCGCTGCAACTCGGCCTTCGTGGGATCGACGAGGTCATCGCCGAGCGCCCACGCCGTCCACCCCGTCAGCATCATCACCTCGGGGTCGATGATCGACGCGAGGTCTCCGAGAGCCACACCGAGGTAGTGCGCAGTCCGCGTGAGGACCTCCTCCACGACCGGGTCTCCCCCGGATTCCCGGTGCGTGCGCACGAGCCCGTCGATGAACTCGCGCTGCGGCACCCGGGCAAGATCGTGTTCCGGGGCGATCTCGCGGAGCGTCTGCTGGATGCCGGGGGCCCCGACGTACGCCTCCACACAACCGAGCCGCCCACAGCGGCAAGATCGGCCGTCGAGGACGAGGACGGCGTGCCCCCACTCCCCCGCGCTGTGGGTGGCACCGCGGAGGATCTTGCCGTCGAGGACGATGCCCGCCCCGACGCCCGTGCCGAGGTTGGCGATCACCATCGACGAGGCGGTGCGGCCCCGCCCGAACCACAGCTCGGCCGTGGCGATCGCCTTCAGCGGGTTCTCGACGACGAGGGGCAGACCGATGCGCTCGCGCAGACGGTGCAGGACCTCGACGTTGCGCGCGGCCCATCGAGGGGCGACGGCATCCGCGGACTCCTCGGCACTGATGAGCCCCGGCAGAGCAACACCCGCCCCCAGCACGAGCGCGCGATCGACCCCGGTCTCGCTCAGCGCTCGGTCGACGGCGCGGACGATGCTCTCGGTCACGCTGCTCACCGACGGCAGCGATTCGTCCATCGGCACCTCGACGGAGCCGACCTCCTCGAGGGCGGCATCGAAGACGATTGCGCGGACGTACGTCTCCGCGACGTCGATCCCGAGGATCCGGCCCCGGTCGCCGTTGACGCGCAGCATCGTGGTCGGCCGACCGGCGCCGAGGGCGGAGCTGCCGGCATCCGCGACCAACCCCTCCCCCCGCAGCTCCTGCACGATCGTTGCCACGGTGGCCACACTCAGGCCGGTCGCCCTGGCGAGCTCGCCGCGCGTCGAGGTTCCGGAGGAGAGCAGGGCGTGCAGGACGTCGAGCCGCGACTCGCTGCGGATGTCCCGCGAGGATCTCTTACCCACGTTGGTGCCCTCTTCCGGATCCACGTTCCGTACCGCGGATGTCTGCCTGAATACTGCCAGAGTCCGAACCGTTATCGGATTGGGGGTAGACCACCCCTTCTTTTAAGCATTAGATTAAGGGCGATCGGTGCGACGGCGGACCGATCAGACTCCCGTATCGCCGTCACCATCCCGCAGAGAGGCGAGAAGGATGACATCACCCACGCGACGCAAGCTCGCAGTCACAGCAGCACTCCTCGGCGCATCCGCGCTGTTGATCTCCGGTTGCTCCAGCAATGCGGGCGGCGGCGGTGCCGATGGCCCGATCACGCAGTTCTACCACCAGTACGGCGAGGAAGGCGTTCAGGAGGCGGTCAACCGCTGGGCGGACGACTACAAGGACGCGAAGATCGACCTGCAGTGGGTCGAAGGAGACTACGCGCAGCGTGTGAACGCCCTGCTCGCCTCCGGCAGAGGCATCGACCTCTTCGAGTACAACGCCATCAACGTCGAGGCCGCGCGCCAGGGTCAGTACGCCGACATGACCGACCTCGTCGAGCCTGTCAAGGACGACATCCTCCCGATCGCCCTCAAGCCCGTGACGATCGACGGCAAGTACTACGGCATCCCGATGATCACGGACGCCCAGCTCTTCATCTACCGCCCCTCCATGTTCGAGGAGGCCGGTGTCGAGGTCCCCGAGACGTGGGACGAGCTCGTCGAGGCCGCCAAGAAGCTCACCAACGCCGACCACAAGGGCCTGTTCCTCGGCAACGACGGCGGCGCCGGCATCCTCGCCGCGAACCTGCCCCCGGCAGCACCCGGCGGCATCATCGACGACGGCAACACGACGATGTCGCTCGAGTCGCCCGAGCTCGCCGAGGCGCTCACCTCCGCCCACGAGCTGTACGACTCCGGCTCGTTGCTGATGGGCGCTCCGACCGACTGGTGGGACCCGACCTCCTTCATCGCCGGTGACGTCGCGATGAGCTGGCAGGGCCTGTGGGCGATCCCCGCGATCAAGGAGGCGCTCGGCGACGACGTCGCCGCGTTCCCGGTCCCCGCGCTCGAGGGTGGCCAGCCCATCGTCGGTGTGTCGCAGTGGAACGAGATGGTCGCCGGCAAGTCCGGAAAGATCGAGCAGGCCAAGGCGATCGCCAAGCAGCAGTGGATCGACGACAGCGACTGGCAGATCGAGTTCAGCACGAAGTACGGCTTCCACATCCCGCCGTTCAAGGACGCCCGGGAGAAGGCGGAGACCCTCGGTGACGGCGTCGCGAAGCAGATCGTCGACCTGACGACCGAGTACGGCTGGACCGGCGGCCCCTACTACACGCCCGCAATGAGCACCGCGCTCACCGATGCGGTCACCCGCATCGTCGTCGACGGCGCGGACGCGAAGTCCGAACTGTCGGCCGCGCAGTCCACGATGCAGGGCATGCTGGACACACTGCAGTGACTCAGCTCACGCCTCCGGTGGCCCGGGTCTCAGACCCGGGCCACCGGCCCACTCCCCCGCCCACCGTGCCGCGCGGGCGCCGCCCCATCCGCGGCACGCGACGCGCGTTCTGGCTCTTCGTCGGCCCGTTCTTCCTCGGCCTGGTGATCTTCAGCATCATCGCGCTGTTCTGGGGCTTCTACCTGAGCTTCACCCGCGCTGTCGCGACCATCACGCCGACCGACTTCGTCTGGTTCGACAACTACGTCGCCCTGCTGACCGACCCGAGCTTCCTCTCGTCGCTCCTGTCGTTCACCATCTTCGCGATCCTCGTCGTCCCGACCACCCTGATCGTCTCGCTGCTGCTGGCGATGCTGGTGGCCAACCTCCCGGTCGCGCGCGCCTTCTTCCGCTCCGTGTTCTTCCTCCCGACGGCGTTCTCGTACGTGATCGCCTCCCTCATCTGGAAGCTCGGCATCTTCAGCGGATCGACCTCCTCGGTCGCCAATTCGGTGCTGCAGGCTTTCGGCCTCGAGCCGGTGACCGCGTGGCTGACGCAGTCGCCGTACTACTGGGTCGTGATCGTCAGCGTGCGCCTCTGGCTGCAGGTCGGCTTCTACATGCTGCTGTTCATCGCGGGCCTGCAGCGGATCCCCGACACCCTCTACGAAGCGGCCGCACTCGACGGGCTCTCCCGCGGACCGCGTCGCTTCTTCGCCATCACGTGGCCACAGCTGCGGCCCACCACGGCAGCGGTGATGCTCCTGCTGCTGGTCGCCGCGTTCCAGGCGTTCGACGAGTTCTACAACCTCGTCCGGACGATCCCCTCGGTGCGGCCGCCCCTGCTGTACATCTACAACCTGTCGTTCCAGCAACTGGATTACGGCAAGGGCGCGGCGGGCGCGTTCGTCGTGACGGCGGTCGTCGTCCTGGTGGCCCTGCTGCAGTCCCGCTTCTTCGGTTTCGGTGCCGCGGATGAGACGAAGACGCCCCGCCGGGGCGCACGAAAGGAGCGTGCCTCGTGACCGTCGTCGGAAACCCCGTGCGCCGGCGGGTCGAGCTCACGCTGCGCTACATCGTCCTCGTCGTCCTCGCCATCCTCTTCCTGCTGCCCCTGTACGTGATGGTGAAGACAGCGGTGTCGCAGCCGTCGGATGTCACCTCGAAGCAGTTCGTCTGGTGGCCGGCCGACCCCAACTGGGGCAAGTTCGCCGAGATCTTCGCCGACGAGCGATTCGGGCAGTCGCTCATCACCTCGACGATCATGGCGGTTTCGATGACGGTCGGTCAGATCGTCATCGGCGCCCTCGCCGGGTACGGGCTCGCCCGCATCCCGAACCGCGCCTCGAAGTTCCTGCTCGCGGTGACCGTGACGATGCTGCTGATCCCGAGCGCCACGACGTTCCTTCCCAATTACCTCATCGTGTCGTGGCTGGGGTGGACGGAGACGCTCCAGGGCATCGTCGTCCCGACGTTGTTCACAGCCTTCAACGTGTTCCTGTTCCGACAGTTCTTCCTCTCCTTCCCCAAGGAACTGGAAGAGGCCGGCAAGCTCGACGGACTCGGCTACATCGGCACGTTCGTCCGTGTCGTCCTGCCGAACTCGCTCACGTTCGCCGCCGCGCTGACGGTGCTGGGATTCCTCGGCGCGTGGAACGCCTTCCTGTGGCCACTCGTCGTGGCCGGAACCGGTTTCGGTGCCCTGACGGTGCAGGTCTACCTCTCGTCGTTCATTACGGCGCAGACCTTCGACTACACCGGACTGTTCGCCGCCGGTTTCCTCGCGTCGATCCCCGTCCTGCTCGTCTTCATCCTGCTGCAGCGGTGGCTGCTGCGCGGTGTGGCCGAGACCGGCCTCGGTGGCGCCTGAGCCGCGGCTCGGGTCCGCGCCCGACGACGACCATGACCCGCACGCGCTCCTCGAGTGAGATCCGGGACGCCTCGCGGCGGGAGCTAGTCCGAGCTCTCGCCGTGGGCGGCACCGCGACGCGCACGGATCTCGCCCGGGCGACCGGGCTGAGCGCGGCGACCGTCTCGAATCTCGTCACGGAGCTGCGCGAGGACGGATTGATCGCGGATGCCGGAGTCGACACCGGCGGCGCGGGTCGCCCCACCACCGTCCTGCGCATCGACGGAGAAGGCGGTGCGCTCCTCGGGATCGACGTCGCCGAGACCTACATCCGGGCGGTGGTGTTCGACGCCGCGCTCAGCGAGATCGCCGCAGCGAACGTCGACGTCGATGAGGCGTGGGATTCGACCGACCGGATCGCGGACGCCGTGCGCCACGCGGTCTCTCAGGCGATGGAACGCAGCGGTCGACGGCCGGATGATCTCCTCGGGACGGGGCTGGGACTCCCCGGGCTGACCTCGGCCGACCCACGGCGCACGGCATCCACCCCGGCGTGGGCGACGCACATCCGGGACCTCGAGGACCGCCTCCGTCCGCACCTGCCCGGTCCCCTCGTGACCGCCAACCCCCTGCAGGCAGTCGGGCACTCCGAGGTCTGGTTCGGCACGGCGCGCGGACGCTCGACCGCGGTGGTGGTCAACCTCGGCACCGGTGTCGGCGCGGGCATCATCGTCGAGGGGCGGGTACTGCGCGGCGCCACGCGCAGCGCCGGCGAATGGGGCCACACCGTCCTCGAACTCGACGGACGCGCGTGCCGCTGCGGGCGGCGGGGGTGCGTCGAGGCCTACGTCGGCGTTCCCGGCATCCGGCAGACCCTGCGCGAGATCGCCGAAACCCACGACCTCCTGGGATTGCATCAGCGCGACTTCGTGCAGGGCCTGGGTGAGGCGGTCGACGACCCGGCCGTCGCCGAGACACTCGCGCGCACCGCGCGCTACCTGGGCATCGCGCTGTCCGACATCGTGGCGGTACTCAACCCCGAAGTCCTCACCCTCACGGGGTGGACGGCGTGGGCGCTCGGCGATGTGCTGCTGCCCGCGACGCGCGCGGCCCTCGCCGAGCGCGCGCCGGAGCTGACCGCCGCCCGCCTCGCGCTCGACGTCTCGCCCGTCCGGGTCAACAGCGTCGCGACGGGGATGGCCGTCCTGGCGTTCGAGCAGTACCTCGACACCCGAGCGCTTGCGCGTCGCACGCGCCCGCGCCCCGACACACCCGTCGCCCCCGCGCTGATCGTCGCGGCACCGACGGCATCCGCCCCTCAGCCCGTCGCGGGCTGAGCACGAGCACAGGAGATCCCATGGTCCTCTCACGCCCTCAGCGCCCCCCGATGGGGTGGAACAGCTGGGACTGCTACGGCACCACCGTCACAGAGGCCGAAGTCCTCGCCAACGCGCGCTTCATGGCCGAGCATCTTCGCGACGCCGGGTGGGACACGATCGTCGTCGATGCGGACTGGGCGGATCCCGACGCGCGCTCGCACGGCTACAACGAGGACGCCCGGCTGCACCTGGACGATTCCGGCCGCCTGCAGCCCGACCCGGTGCGCTTCCCGTCGTCGGCGGGCGGTGCCGGGTTCGGACCGCTCGCCGAACAGATCCACGCTCTCGGGCTGAAGTTCGGTCTGCATGTCATGCGCGGGATCCCCCGACGCGCGATCGCGCAGGGCCTGCTGCTCCACGACACCGCGACGCCGCTCGCCGACATCGCCGATCCCGCCAACGACTGCGAGTGGAACCCCCACTTCGTCGGGATCGACCACGATCACCCGGATGCCGCGGCCTACTACCGCTCCACCGTCGCCCTCTACGACCGGTGGGGGGTGGACCTCATCAAGGCCGACGACATGCTGTGGCCGTATCAGGAACGGGACATCACCGCCTACAGCGCCGCCGTCGCCGCCGCGGAGCGCGAGATCGTGCTCAGCCTCTCCCCCGGCCGCGACCTTTCGGCGGCCCACCTCGACCACCTCGCGGCACACGCCAGCATGTGGCGGATCTGCGACGACGTCTGGGACCGCTGGGAGGACGTGTCGGACAACCTGGCAAGGATGGCGCGGTGGGCGCCCCATGCCGAGCGCGGTGCCTGGCCGGATGCCGACATGCTGCCGCTCGGCCGGATCGGCATCCGTGCCGAGCGCGGAGAGCCCCGCGAGGACGCGCTGAGCCCGGACGAGCGACGCTCGCTCCTCACCCTCTGGGTCATCGCCCGCTCACCGCTCATGTTCGGCGGAGACCTCCCCACGACCGATCCGGCGACGATCGCGCTGCTGAAGAACCCCGGCATCGTGGACCTCCTCACCCGTTCCGAGCGCAGCGGTGAGATCCGACGAGAGCACGGTCTCGTGCTCTGGCAGGCCGCCGGGGGCGGCACGACCTGGGTCGCGGCCGTCAACACGACGGACGCGCCGCTGCAGGCCACGATCGATTCCCGCGACCTCGGCTTCGGTCCGGCTCCGCGGGTCGTGACCGACGTGTGGACCGGCGCCTCGGTCCCGACGCGGCCGGCGCGCACCGGCGACGCCACCGTCCGCGGTGTGGGGCCGGACTCCCGGGCGATGGACGTCACGCTCCCGCCGCACGGGTGCGCGTTCTGGCGCGTCGACGGATGACGGGGCGCGCGATCCGGGGCTATCCGAGTCGCGCGCTCATCATCCGCACCTCGGTGAGCCGAGGCGTGCCCTCCGCGCCGCCGACGACCGCGAGTGCCCACTGCACCCTGCCATCCGCCTGCGCGGTCAGGACGAGGTCGAGCACAGGCTCGTCCTGGGCGTCGACGAGCCGATCCCACAGCACGTCCCCGTCGAGCGTGACCCGCAGTCTGCGCGGGCGCTCCTCGGGGAGCCACGCGATCCGGAGGCTCGAGGCGGTCGCGCTCCAGTCCTGAAGGGTGAACGCGCCATCGGCGTGGAAGCGCCGCCAGTGCGCGCCCTGGTCGTAGCCCGACTCCGAGTCGGCCAGGGTGAGCGCGTGGTCGGACTCCGGCTGCTGCTGGCCGAACCCGATCACATCGAGCGTCCGGGCGTCGAGGACGTCGGCGCGCGCATCCTCGGCAGCGAGCTCGGCGCGGCGACGCGCGGCATCCGCCTCGGCCGCGACCGGGAACGACAGGACGTAGCGGTCGTCGTGCAGGGCGGCGAAGGGCTCGAGGACGATCAGACGGTGCAACGGTGTCTCGGGCAGGACCACGACGCCGCCCTCACGACGCTCGGCGCCGACGAGCTCGTCCGGGGCGACGACCGGCGCCTGTGCGAGGGGAAGGAGCGCACCGCGAGCGATGTGCCCCATCCGCGCCTCCGTCCCCAGGGGGTCCTCGGCAGGCTCCCGCAGCCGCTCCGCGAGGACCCGGGGGCCGTCGACGATCCACCCCCACCCGGCCTCGCCGGGCGGGAACTCCCAGCGCAACAGGGGCGGCATCTCCATCTCGATCGTGGTGCGTCCCTGCCACTCGCGGTCGAACTCGAACCACCCCTCGCGCGACGGGCGCACGGTGCGACCGTCGATCCGTGCGATGGCGGATCCCGGCAGGACACCGTCGGGCACACGGACGCGCACGGCCAGACGGCGCGGTGAGGTGACGGTGACGGTGACGACGGCGTCGTCGCCGAACGGACGTGCGGTGTCGATCTCGACGGTCACGCCGTCGTCCTCGACCCGTGCCGCGATGAGCAGCTGGACGTCGACGCGGCCGGGCGCACGCCCGAACACCGACAGGGGGTACCGCGCCGGCGCCTCCAGACCCGTCCCCATGCAGCACCAGAACCCGGTCTCCGGCCGCGAGTAGACACGATGGTGACCCGGTCGGTGGGACGTGAAGTAGACGATGCCGCCGTGCTCAGGATGCTGCGCCGACAGCAGATGCGCGCTGAGGGCGCGTTCGATGTAACCGAGGTGGGCGGGGTCGCCGGAGCGACGGTGCATCTCCCGCGCCAGCTCGACCATGTTGACCGTGTTGCAGGTCTCCGGCCCCTCGCGGGCGGTGAACATGCTCGACCAGTCGTCGCGCGGCGAGAAGTGCTCGCGCACACTGTTGCCGCCGATCGCGGTGGTGCGACCGCCGACGACACTCCCCCAGAACGTGTCAGCCGCCCTGCCGTACTCTGCGGGCGCACCCATCCGGGCGAGCACCGCATACCCGAGGGCGAGCGGGATGTGCGCGTTCGCATGTCGGCCGTCCAGCGGATCCCGACCCGCCGCGAGCGGCTCGAGGAAGGAGCTCACCGCGAGGCGCTGCGCCAGCTCCCACGCCTCGCCGTCGTCGGTGAGCTCCGCCCAGCGCGCGAACGTCGCGGCGAGTCCACCGGGCTCCGTGCGCAGCACCTGCTCGACGCGTTCGTCTGTCAGGTCGGCGAACGTCCGCACCCACCACGCGACGTAGTCGTCGGCGATCACGCGCGCCGACTCCGAACCTGCGTGCGCGACGGCGTCGACCAGCCCCGTGAGCGTCTTGTGCAGGTTGTAGAGCGGCGCCCACCGCCCGTCGAGATCGAACGACTGAGCCTCGACGCGACCGTCGGAGATCTCGTCCCAGAGAGCCACCCCCTCCGGCACGCCGCCGACGTAACCGGTGCCGAGCGCGAGCTGACACTCGCGGAGCCCACTCAGGATCAGCTCCATCCGCTGCCGTGCTGCTGCGGATCCGCCCGCCGCGTGCGCCGCCAGGGCGCTCAGCGCATGTCCGAGCGTGTGACCCTCGAGGCCGTCCGCCTCCCAGCCGCCGTATCCGGGGCCCTTCGCCAGGCCCGACTCGCGACGGAACGGGGCGAGGAGCATGTCGGGGTCCAGCCGGAGGACCGCCTGCAGGGCGAGCTCCTGCGCCCGGGCGAACGGACCCGGGGTGAGCGTCACCGCGGCGAGGGGGAAGGGCTCCGCTCCCGCCGGCATCGGGGACGCGGTCACCCGCCGACCCGGACGCGCACGGTGACGATGCTGCGCGGCGGCACCGCCAGTCGCACCTCGTTTCCGTGGACGACCGTCCCGAAGAAGTCGACCGGTGCGACGGCCTCCGGGTCGTCGAAGGTGTTGTGAGCGGATGCCGCGGCGTGCAGCATCCGTGCACCGACCACCTCGCCCACGCGTTCCGGCAGCCGCAGCGCGAGGTCGGACTCGGCGTTCAGGTCCCAGTTGACGACGCTGACGGTGTAGACGTCGTCCTTCACGCTGACGGTGTGGTCGAGGTGCGCCGCGGCGGGGCCCTCCGCCCGACCCGAGGCATCCGTCGTCGCGACGAACTCGGCGTCCTGGTGGTCGACGTACAGGCCGAAGGCGTGGAAGGTCGGCGTCCTCACCATGCGGGGGCCGTCGGTCAGGAGCATCGCCTGCAGCACGTTGACCATCTGCGCGATGTTCGTCATCCGCACCCGCGCGGCGTGACGGTGGAAGATGTGGAAGTTCACCGCCGCCACGATCGCGTCGCGCATCGTGTTCTGCTGGTACAGGAAACCCGGGTTCGTCCCCTGCTCGACGTCGTACCAGGTGCCCCACTCGTCGACGAAGAGGCCCACCCGGCGGGCCGGGTCGTGACGGTCCATGATCTCGCCGTGCCGACGCAGCAGGGTGTCCATCATCCGGGTGCGGTGGATCGTGTCGTACCAGGCGGCATCGTCGAAGCTCAGGGCGGCGCCCTTCACGTCCCACTCCCCCGTCGGGAGCGTGTAGTAATGCAGGCTCAGCGCATCCATGTGCTCGGCGGCGCGGGCCATGAGGACATCGGTCCACTCGTAGTCGTCCGCATTCGCGCCGCACGCGACCTTCGCGACATGGCTGTCGCCGTAGTCGCGCACGAACGTCTGATACTGGCGGTACAGGTTGGCGTAGTGGAGCGGAAGCATGTTGCCGCCGCATCCCCAGCTCTCGTTGCCGACCCCGAAGAACTGCAGCTTCCACGGCTGCTCGCGCCCGTGTGCGCGACGGAGCTCGGCCATCGGGGTGTGCTGGTCGAGCGTCATGTACTCGATCCAGTCCTGCATCTCGGCGACGGTCCCGCTGCCGACGTTGCCGTTGACGTACGCCTCGGCGTCGAGCTGGTGCAGGAGCTCGAAGTACTCGTGCGTGCCGAAGGTGTTGGGGTCGACAACGCCGCCCCAGTGGGTGTTGACCATCGCCCGGCGCTGCTCGGTCGGCCCGACACCCCCGAGCCAGTGGTACTCGTCGGCGAAACAGCCGCCGGGCCAGCGGACCACGGGGACCTTGATCTCGCGGAGCGCGGCAATCGCATCCGTGCGCAGTCCGTTCTTGTGCGGGATCGCGTCCTGGTCGCCGACCCACAGACCCTCGTAGATGCCGCGGCCGAGGTGCTCGGCGAACTGGCCGTAGATGCGGCGGTCGATGCGATGGGCGCGGGTGGTGGCGGTGATGATGCTCATGAGTGTGCTCTCCGTCGAGTCGTGGCGGTGGTCAGGGGTGGGACAGCTCGGGCAGATCCGCGAGTCGTGCGAGCGCCGCACCGACTCGTCCGCCCCGATGGAAGACGGGAATCGAGGCGAGCGGGGCGTCGACGGTGACGGTCCGGCCGCCCTCGTGGACCTCGCCCGTCCGGGCGTCGGTCCACTCCGCCCCCGCCGGCAGGTACACGTCCCAGCGGGTGGCGCCGGGGACGGTGACGGGGGCGACCAGGATGTCGGGACCGAAGAGGAACTGGCCGGGCGTCGTCCACGCCGACTCGTCGTCGGGGAACTCGAAGAACATGCCGCGCATGACCGGCGCACCGTCGCGGTGGGCGTCGGCCATCGCTGCGCGCGTGTAGTCGCGGAGGTCCTCCCGCAGGCGGATGTACGCCACGAGCACCGCCTCGATCTCGGGGCCGAAGCTCCACACCTCGTTGTCGGCCCCCGTCCCGACGCGGGCGACTCCCTGCGCGTCGACGATCGGGGTGCCGGGCACGCGGTCGCCGTGCAGGCGCATGACGGGACTGAACGCGCCGAACTGGAACCAGCGGACCAGCAGCTCGTGGAAGGCGGGCTCCCGCACGTCTCCGCCCGTGAAGCCGCCGATGTCCGTCGTGAACCAGGGGATGCCGGCGGCACCCATGTGGACGCCGGCGGCGATCTGCGCACGCAGGTCGGCGAAGGTCGAGTGGACATCCCCCGACCACACGAGCGCACCGTGTCGCTGCGACCCAGCCCACGCCGCGCGCACGAGGGACACCGGCTGGTCGTTGCCCTCCGATCGCAGGCCGTCGGCGATCGCGCGCGTGAACTCCCGCGGGTACAGATTGGCGACCTGCGCACTCGGTCCCGCGGCGAGACGGTAGTTCTCGAAGTGGTACGCGCCGTACTCGGGCTCCGCCTCGTCGAGCCAGAACGCCGTGATGCCGTAGGCGCCGTAGCTCTCGGCGAGCTTGCGCCACAGGAACTCCCGCGCGCGCGGCTCGGTGACGTCGAGGAACCGCGTGTACTGACCGTCGAAGTAGTACTGGACGTCGATGCCGCGCCGTGTGCGCACCAGCATGTTGCCGTCGCGCAGCTCGGCGAAGTTCTCCGACTCCGTGGCCACCTGCGGCCACACCGACACCATGAGCTCGATGCCGAGCTCGCGCAGCTCCGCGGTCATGGCGGCGGGGTCCGGCCAGTACTCGTCCTCGAAACGCCAGTCCCCCATCCAGCGCCAGTGGAAGAAGTCGGCGACGATGACGTCGATCGGGATGCCGCGGCGCCGGTACTCGCGCGCCACGGCGAGCAACTCGTCCTGAGTCGAATAGCGCAGCTTGCACTGCCAGAAGCCGAGACCGTACTCGGGCATCATCGGCGCGTGGCCGGTCGCCTCGGCGTAGGCCGCGGCGATCTGCGCCGGACGAGGGTCGGCGCACACCCACCAGTCGAACTGGGTGGCGCTCTCGGCCTCCCACTCCGTTCGGTTCGTGCCGAAGACCGCGCGGCCGATCGCGGGGAGGTTCCAGAGGAAGCCGTACCCCGCGCTGGAGACCACGAAGGGAACGGAGGTCTGCGAGTTCCGGTGCGCGAGTTCGAGCACCGACCCCTTCAGATCGACGACGTCCTGCTGGTACAGGCCCATGCCCACGAGGTGCTCGTCCGCCGGGGTGGCCAGGCTCAGCCGCAGTCGGTGATCGCCGCCTTCGGTGGGGCGGAACTCCCGCGCGGCGAGCTTGAGCGCGCCGCCGTCGGTGATCTCCTCGAACAGCAGCCGGCCCTCGGCATCCTCCACGCGCAGGCGCAGTCGGGTCGTGTGGAAGCCCGTCGACCAGTCGTTGTACGCGTCCTGCTCGGCGACGACGCGCACTCCGCCTGCCGCAACCGTCGCGACGGCTCCGTCGACGGTCACCCCCGCACGGGTGTCCGGCACCTCGACCAGGGCACCCAGGGCGTCGTCGATCGCACCGAGCGAGGCGCGGACGCGGACGCCCCGCCCCCACGCCTGGATCGAGACGGACTGACCGTCTCCGCGCCAGAGCACACCGGTGTCGGAGGAGTGGAACGTCATGGGGTCGCCCTTCGGATGACGGGGGCCGTGCTGCTACGCACGACCAGTCGGGTGGGAACGAGCAGACGGCGTACGGCCGCGGGCTCGTCGATGCGGGTGAGGAGGACGTCGACGGCCGCGCGGCCGACCTCGTCGAACTCCTGGTGGACGGAGGTCAGCGGCGGCCAGAACTGAGCGGCCTCGGGCATGTCGTCGAATCCCACGACGCTGACCCGTGCCGGCACGGCGACGCCTGTCTCGTGGAGGGCGCGAAGGACCCCGAGCGCCATCTGGTCGTTCGCCGCGAAGATCGCGGTGACCTCCGGCCGCTCGCGCAGCCGGCATCCGGCGGCGTAGCCCGACAGCGCGCTCCAGTCGCCCCGCTCCACTCCCGGCACCTCGCGGCCCACCGCGGTCAGCGCGGTCCGCCAGCCGTCCTCCCGGCGCACCGCGGAGTAGGAGTTGACGGGTCCCGCGACATGGTGGACCGTGCGATGACCGAGCTCCAGCAGGTGCCCGACGGCTTGGCCGGCGCCCATCGTCTGATCCGTGTCGACGAAGGACCTGTCCTCGAGCGCCGACGCGTCGACCACGACGACGGGCAAGTCGTCGGGCAGGGGCAGGTCCTCCCCCGCCGAGAGGTGGTCGCCGATCGCGATGACCAGGCCGTCGACGGCCTGGTCGCGAGCGTGTTCGATCGCCTCGGCCACCGCCGCGCGATCGAACCGCGCCGTCGGCACGAGGGCGACGGCGTATCCGGACGATGCGCCGGCCCGCGAGATCGCCTCCCACGTGCGCACGCTGCCGTACGAGGTCAGGTCGCTCATGATGACGCCGATGCTGCGGTACCGAGCCGAACGCAGCGCTCGGGCGGCGCGGTTGGGCCGGTAGCCGAGCTCCCGCATGCTGGCGAGGACGCGCTCCCGAGTGGGTTCGTCGACCCGCGCGGCCCCCGTCACGACGCGCGACACCGTCTGCGCCGAGACACCGGCGCGCCGCGCGACGTCGGCCTGCGTCGGCACCCCGTGCGGCGTCCCGCCCCGGCGCACCGCGGGTTCGGCGACGGGGGTCACGACACCCTCATCGGGAGCCGGTCGCGTGCTACGCTGAGGCGACATGATTGCGTAAACATAGCAGTTCACGCAGCGACACGGCACCCCCGTCACACGGACGCCGGAACGCACGCCCCCGAGCGGAGATCACATGAGCACTTTCGCCATCGGCGACCGCGACTTCCTGCTGGACGGCCGGCCGCATCGCGTCATCTCGGGCGCGCTGCACTACTTCCGGGTCCACCCGGGAGACTGGGCCGACCGCATCCGCAAGGCGCGCCTCATGGGCCTGAACACCATCGAGACCTACGTCGCCTGGAACGCGCACGAACCCGTCGAGGGTCAGTGGTCCGAGTCCGACGGCCTCGATCTCGGGCGCTTCCTCGACCTGGTCGCCGCCGAGGGCATGCACGCCATCGTCCGCCCGGGGCCCTACATCTGCGCCGAGTGGCACAACGGCGGCCTGCCCACATGGCTGACGGCGATCCCCGGCATCCGACTGCGGCGGACGGACGCCGTCTACCAGGCCGCCCTCGAGACATATCTGCGGCGCGTGTACCGCACCGTCGCCCCCCGTCAGATCGACCGCGGCGGCAACGTGATCCTCGTCCAGATCGAAAACGAGTACGGGGCGTACGGGTCCGACAAGGAGTACCTCGCCGAGCTCGTCCGAGTCACCCGCGACTCCGGCATCACCGTGCCGCTGACGACGGTCGACCAGCCCGAGGACGACATGCTCTCGGCGGGCTCACTCCCCGGGCTCCACCTCACCGGCTCCTTCGGATCACGGGCGCAGGAACGGCTCGCGACGCTGCGGGCCCACCAGCCGACGGGTCCCCTGATGTGCTCGGAGTTCTGGGACGGCTGGTTCGACTGGTGGGGTGGGCAGCATCACACGACGGATGCCGCGACCGCCGCCCGCGAGCTGGACGACCTCCTCGCCGCGGGCGCGTCCGTGAACATCTACATGTTCCACGGCGGGACGAACTTCGGTACCACCAACGGCGCGAACGACAAGGGCCGCTACCTCCCCATCACGACGTCGTACGACTACGACGCCCCCCTCGACGAGGCGGGAGACCCGACGGAGAAGTTCCACGCCTTCCGCGAGGTCATCGCGAAGTACTCCCCCGTCCCCGCCGAGACGCCGGCGGCTGCGGCGCGCCGCCCGGAGTTCACGGTCGACCTCGCGGCGGCCGGCGCGGCATCCGCCTCGTCAGCGGCGCGGGCGGGCATCGCGACCTTCGAAGAGGCACGGCACACCGGCACGCTGCTGCGCTACGAGTGCTCCCTGCCGGACCGGTTCGCCGGGGGCGTCCTCGAGGTGGGCGAGATCCGGGACCAGGCATGGGTGTCGGTCGACGGCATCCGGGTCGGATCTCTCTCGCGCACGCGCCACGAGCACGCGCTGCGTCTTCCCGCCGGACGACACCTCTCGATCCTCGTCGAGGAACAGGGGCGCGTGAACTACGACGATCGGCTAGGCGAGGCGAAGGGCCTCATCGGACCCGTCACGGTCGACGGCATCGAACCCTCCGACTGGCGAACCACCCCCGTCCTCCTGGCGGAGGCGGCGGCGGCGCGCGAGGTGTTCGTCTCGGAGGGCGACTTCGATCTCGACGCGCCGACCGACCTGTTCCTCGACACCAACGGATGGGGCAAGGGATACGTCTTCGTCGGCGACTTCCTGCTCGGTCGGTACTGGTCCAACGGTCCGCAGCGGACGCTGTACGTGCCCGCTCCGGTCACTCGCGCGGGGCGGAACACGATCACGGTCATCGAACTCGATCAGCCGCGACCGGTCACGGCGAGATTCGTCGCCACCGCCGAGCTCGGCCCGCTGCACGAGTGAGGCCGGTGCGGGTCAGGCTCCGACCGTGACTCCCGGCGAGAACGCGACGTAGCCGGAGAAGTCCTTGCCGACCCGATCGAAAGCCGAGGGGTACGGATTCGGGTAGGACCATGCGCCGTCGGCGAGACGTTCGGAGCCGGCGTCGATGTGGAAGTACTGGCACTCGCCCTTCCACGGACACGTGTAGGGAGTGGGACTCTCGACCAGCACGCCGTTCTTCACGGATGACGGGGGGAAGTAGGCGTTCCCCTCGATGCGGATGATCTCGTCGTCATCCGCCTCGGCGATGACGGTGTCGCCGATGGTGGCCTTCATGTCGTCCTCCGTTCGCCCGGGTGCGGTGGAGCAAGCGTACGCCCGGGGCGGAGTAGCGTGGGCGGGGTGAGTGGAACCGGTCCCGGCATGCGTGCGTGGATCATCTGGGGCACCGGTGTGGCGGCCTACATGCTCGCGGTCACCAACCGCACGTCCCTGGCCGCCGTCGGCGTCGACGCCGCGGACAGGTTCCAGGCCGACGCCGCCACGCTGTCGCTCTTCGCCGTCGTCCAGCTCGCCGTCTACGGCGGCATGCAGATCCCCGTCGGCATCCTTCTCGACAGGTTCGGTTCACGCCCGATCATCACGATCGGCATGGTCCTGATGGCCGTCGGTCAGCTCACGATGGCCCTCTCCCCCAGCGTGGGTGTGGCGATCCTCGCCCGCATGCTCCTCGGCGCCGGCGATGCCGCCGTGTTCCCTGCCGTCCTCCGCCTCGTCGCGACCTGGTTCCCCGCACAACGCGGACCGTTGATGGTCCAACTGACCGGCATCCTCGGACAGGCGGGCCAGCTGATCGCCGTCATCCCGATCGCCACGATCCTCCACGCCACGTCGTGGACGATCACCTTCGGCGGCATCGCCGGACTGTGCGTCCTGTTCGCGGTGCTCGTCTTCGCCCTCGTCCGCAACCGGCCCCCCGACCTCGCCCGCGATGTGACCGTCGACACCGGCACCGGGGCGATCCGCGTCGTGACCTCCACGATCGACACCGGCGTCGGGATCCGCGCCGCCCTCGCCCACCCCGGCACGCGTCTCGCGTTCTGGTCGCACTTCACGACCCCCTTCGCCGGCACCGCCTTCATACTGCTCTGGGGCTTCCCGTATCTCACGGCGGGCGAGGGGAGATCGGTCGCCGAGGCGGGCGCCCTCACCTCGCTCTACGTCTTCGCGGGTATGGCTCTCGGTCCCGTCCTGGGCGAGCTCTCGCGCCGCGCCCCGCTTCGCCGCTCCCGCGCACTCGTACTCCCTGCCGTCGGCGTGCAGTTCGTCGCGTGGACCGCCGTCATCGTGTGGCCGGGTCCGGCTCCGCTCTGGCTGCTCGTCATCCTCCTGGTCGCGCTGGCCATGGGTGGTCCCGCCTCGATGATCGCGTTCGACCACGCCCGCACACACAATCCGTCGCACCGCCTGAGCACCGCGACCGGCGTCACGAACGCGGGCGGGTTCCTCGCCGCACTCCTGGCGATCTTCGCGATCGGTTTCGTGCTCGACCTGCAGGGCGCCGGAACCCCCGAGACCTATCGGCTCGACGCGTTCCGCATCGCCTTCCTGGTGCAGATCCCCCTGTGGATCCTCGGGGCCACCTTCATCAGCATCGAGCGGCGGCGCACCCGCATCCACATCGGAATGGACCCGCCCCGCCGGCCCCGTCGCTGACGGCACACACGACGAAGGCCCGTCTCAGAGACGGGCCTTCGAAGTCCTGCAGCGAGTTCAGTACGTGCCGTCTCCCGACGTGCGCGTCTCGGAGCGGGTGACCCGCTCCCCCGCGACAGGGTCGACCGTTCGGACGGTCGACTCGCTGGAACGCCGCCGCAGCATCAGCACGAGACCGATGATGAAGACGACAGCGCCGGCGGCCATGAGGATGTAGCCGATCATGTCGAGGTTGACGTACTGGACGTCGACGTTGACGGCGAACACCAGGATGGCCCCGATGACGAACAGCACGATTCCGGTTCCGATGCTCATGCGCACACTCCCTTTCTAGGCTGTGTGCTCCGATCATCCCGGACCCTGCCAGATTCCTGGATCCTCTTGACAGAACCGCCGGATCGGGGATCAGCGCGGGGAGACCGTGATCCAGTCCGCGAACTTCGGCTCCCGTCCGTCCCCGGACGAGGTGCCGGTCAGACGCCGCCGCAGCCAGGGTCCGAGGTGCTCGCGGAAGTAGCGCCCGCGGCCGAGGGCGACCGCAGTGTCCTCCTCCTCGAGTCGCCACCAGCCGTCGGGCGCCCGCTCCCCCAGCGCCTCGAGCACGCGCGCCGCGACGCGGTGGTGCCCGCGGGAGTTCATGTGCAGCCGGTCGTCGGACCAGAACGACGGATGCGACAGCTCGCGGTCGGGCCAGTTCAACGCGACGACCAGGTCGTCGCGCCCACGGATGCGTCCCTCGACCGCTCGCGACAACTCGTCGCCCCGCCGCTGGATGAGGCGCGACATCGGGAGCTGCGCGGAGGGGTTCGCTCCGGAGAGGACGATCATCGTCACCCCCTCCTCGTCGCACCGTCGCAGGACGTGCGTGAACGCGTCGGCGATGCGGGAGATGGGCGTCCGAGGACGGAGCATGTCGTTGCCGCCCCCGTTGAACGAGAGGTGGGTCGGCCGCAGGGCGAGGGCGCGCTCGAGTTGCTCCTCGACGATGGGCTGCATCAGCCTGCCGCGGATGGCGAGGTTCGCGTACGAGATCGACGCGCCGCGTGAGTCCGCCCAACCCTGGGCGACGAGGTCCGCCCACCCGCGGACGCTGCCGTCCGGAAGCTCATCGCCGACGCCCTCCGTGAACGAGTCCCCGATCGCGACGTAGCGGATGTCCTGCGGCATCCCTTCAGCGTACGAGCCGCTCACTCGGCGAGGCTCCGACCGCGCGACTCGGCGAGCCCCCAGGTGGCCGCCGCAGCCACGGCGAAAAAGGCGCTGAGGACGACGAACACCGCCGGGATGCCTCCCATCGCCTGCAGGGCGGGGACCGCGGGCGGGGCCAGGATCGACGCGATGCGACCGACGCCGGCGGCCCATCCGGCTCCCGTCGCGCGCAGCGACGTCGGATACGTCTCGGGGGTGACGGCGTACAGCGCTCCCCACGCGCCGAGGTTGAAGAAGGACAGCGCCATCCCCGTGCCGAGGATCATGGGCACGGACGTCGCTTGACCGAAGAGGATCGCGGCGACGGCGGAGCCCGCGAGGAAGACCGACAGCGTCGCGCGACGACCCCAGACCTCGATGAGCCAGGCGGCGACGGCGTAACCGGGCACCTGCGCGAGCGTAATGATGAGCGTGAACTCGAAACTGCGCACCAGACCGAAGCCCTGCGAGACGAGGAGCGTGGGAATCCAAATGAAGGCGCCGTAGTACGAGAAGTTGACGCAGAACCAGACCACCCAGAGGGCCGCGGTGCGGACGCGGACACCCGGCGCCCACAGCCCACGAAGACGCATCGCGACCGATGTGGCGGGGGCGACGACGACGTCGGGAGCTTCCGCGGGCATCGGCGCCACCCGCCCGAACACCACCCGCGAGGACTCGAGACCCCTGACGACGGCATCGGCGTCCGCCTCGCGGCCGCGCGAGGCGAGCCAGCGCGGCGACTCCGGCAGCCCCCACCGCACGACGAGGGCGTAGATCGCAGGGACGGCACCGATCGCGAGCGCCCACCGCCATCCCTCCGGCACCGACGGGATCACGAGGTACCCGATGAGGGCGGATGCCGTCCACCCGACCGCCCAGAAGGCCTCGAGCACGACGATGATGCGCCCCCGCATCCGCGCCGGGGCGAATTCGCTCACGTACGTGCTCGCCACGGGCAGTTCGGCGCCGAGTCCGAGGCCCACGAGAAAGCGCAGCGCGATCAGGGCGATGAGGCCGCCCGCGAGGGCGCTGGCGCCCGTGGCGATGCCGTAGACCAGGAGTGTCAGTGCGAACACCGACCGGCGTCCGATCCGATCGGCGAGGAGTCCGCCGACCGTGGCGCCGATCGCCATGCCGGCGAAGCCCGCGGACGCGATCCACGACGTCTCCGCCGTCGTCAACTGCCACTCGTTCACGAGGGCCGCGATGACGAAGGAGATCAGCCCGACGTCCATGGCGTCGAGTGCCCACCCCGCGCCGGACCCGGTCAGCACGCGCAGATGCGTGCGCGTGAACGGCAGCCGGTCGAGTCGGTCGGTCAGGGTGCCCGTCGAGGTCGCGGTCATCCCTGCATCGTATGAGGACCGCGACCCCCTGCGGGTCACTCGCCCAGCATCTCGCGGACGAGCGGGATGACCTTCGTGCCATACAGCTCGACTGAGCGCATGAGCTTGTCGTGCCCGAGCGTGCCGTTGGCGTACTTGAGGTCGAAGCGTCCCGCCCCGAGGGTCGTGATGGTGTCGGCGATCTTCCGGGCGACCGTCTCAGGCGAACCGGCGTAGATGGAGCCCTCGGGACCGATCTCATGCTGGAACCGCATCCGGCTGTACGGCGGCCACCCGCGGTCGCGCCCGATCGTGTTGTTCTGCGCCTCGAAGCCGGGGTAGGCCTCCTCCCACGCCTGCTCATCGGTGTCGGCGATGTGGCCGGGAGAGTGGATGCCGATGGGCTGGGCCTCGGTGCCGAGCTCACCGATCGCGCGGTGATAGAGGTCGACGTAGGGCCGGAATCGCGCCGCGGGTCCACCGATGATCGCGAGCATGAGGCCGTAGCCGTACCGCGCGGTCCGGACGACGGACTCGGGCGATCCGCCGACACCGACCCACGCTCGGATGCCGTCCTCCGTCTTCGGGAAGACGTCCGCCGCGTGCAGCGCGGGGCGGGTCGTTCCCTGCCAGGTCACGGGCTTCTCCTGACGCAGCAGTGAGAAGAGCTCGAGTCGCTCCTCGAAGAGCGCCTCATAGTCGGAGAGGTCGAACCCGAACAGCGGGAAGGATTCGATGAAGGAGCCGCGCCCGAGGATGACCTCGGCCCGGCCCTCCGAGATCGCCGCGAGGGTCGCGAAGCGCTCGTAGACACGCACCGGGTCATCGCTCGAGAGCACGGTGACCGCCGTGCCGACGCGGATCCGCTCGGTGCGCGCGGCGATCGCGGAGAGCACGATCTCAGGACTCGAGACGGCGTACTCGGCTCGATGGTGCTCCCCCACGCCGATGAAGTCGACGCCGACCTGGTCGGCGAGCGTCGCCTGAGCGAGCAGGTTCCGGATCGCCTGCGCGCCCGACACCTTCTCCCCGTGCTCGTCCACCGTGATATCTCCGAAGGTGTCGAGCCCGAGCTCCACTGCGGTCATGTTCGCCCCTTTCATTCAGCTGAATGAACGCTCACGGGGATGCCGGGTATTCCCGGCATCCCCGTCCGTCCGTGCGCGCGTCGCCGCTCAGCCGTCGCGGAGGGCGGCCCGCAGCGTGTCGAGACCAACCCCGCCGAGCCGGAGCGCCCGCATGTGGAACCTCTTGATGTCGAAGTCCGCACCCCCGCGCTGGGCGGCCTCGTCGCGGATCTGCTCCCAGATCCGCTGGCCGACCTTGTAGGAGGGCGCCTGCCCCGGCCAGCCGAGGTAACGATTCACCTCGAACCGGATGAACTCGTCCGGCATGTTGACGTTGCGGCGCATGAACTCCAGCGCGTACTCGGCATCCCACACCCCGGTACCGTCCAGGCGCGGCTTGCCGAGGTGCACACCGATGTCGAGCACGACACGCGCGGCGCGCATGCGCTGACCGTCCAGCATCCCCAGGCGATCGGCCGGGTCGTCGAGGTACCCGAGCTCGGCCATCAGCCGCTCGGCGTAAAGGGCCCAGCCCTCGGCGTGACCGCTCGACCCGGCGAGCAGACGGCGCCACGAGTTCAGTTCGGCTCGGTTGTAGACGGCCTGGGCGATCTGGAGGTGATGCCCGGGGACACCCTCGTGGTACACGGTCGTGAGCTCCCGCCACGTGTCGAAGGAGTCGACACCCTCGGGGACCGACCACCACATGCGCCCGGGCCGCGAGAAGTCGTCGGTCGGGCCGGTGTAGTAGATGCCGCCCTCGTTCGTCGGGGCGATCATGCACTCGAGGCGACGGATCGGCTCGGGGATGTCGAAGTGCGTGCGGCCGAGCTCCTCGACGGCACGATCGCTGGTCTCCTGCATCCACTTCTGCAGAGCGTCCGAGCCGTGCAGCTTGCGGCTCTCGTCCTGCTCGAGGAAGGCGACCGCCTCCTCGACCGTCGCACCCGCCTTGATCTCGTTCGCGATCGCCTCCTGCTCCGCGACCATCCGCGAGAGCTCCTCGACGCCCCACTCGTAGGTCTCGTCGAGGTCGATCGTCGCCCCGAGGAAGCTGCGGGAGTGCAGCGCGTAGAGCTCCCGGCCGACGGCGTCGGTCTCGGATGCCGCGGGTGCCAGCTCGTCGCGCAGGAAAGCGGCGAGCTGGTCGTACGCCACCCGTGCGGCTCCGGCGTTGTCGGCCAGATCGCGGGCGAGCGAGGCGGGGAGGTGCCCTTCGGCGGGGGCCGCCTCGCCGACGAACGTCGCGAAGAAGCCGGTGTCGCTCGTGTAGCGCGCGATCTGCGTCACGACTTCGCGCACCTGGCGCTGGGCGGGGACCACTTCCTCCGAAATGCCCTGGCGGAGCGTCTCGACGTAGCCGGCGAGGGCGCCCGGGATCGCGGCGAGGCGCGTCGCGACGACCGACCAATCGTCGACCGTGTCGGTGGGCATCAGGTCGAACACCGCGCGGATGTCCTGCGACGGCGACGCGATGACGTTGAGGTCGCGCAGGTGCGACTTCGCCGCGTGCAGGTCCAGGTGCAGACCCAGCTCCGCGGAGAGGTCCATCTTCGTGACCTCGTCGACGTCGTCGACCGTCTCGGCCCCCTCCAGCGCGCGGAGCGTGTCGGACGCCGCGGCAGCGAGGCGCTCGTGTCCGGCGGGCGAGTAATCGTCCAGTCGCCCGTTGTGCTCGGTGCGCCCGATGTAGGTCGCGAGACCCGGCGAGAGTTCGGCGAGAGTGTCCACCCAGCGGTCCGCGATCGTGTCGATCGGAGTGGGTGTGCGTTGTGCGTCCGTCATCCTCCGAGCGTAGAGCGTCGCACGCTCCGCGTCAGTGAGCGGCCTCGTCCCAGTCGCCGCCGCGGCCGATCTGCACCTCGAGCGGCACGGAGAGGTCGGCGGCGTCGCCCATTCGCGCGCGGACAGTCTGCTCCACGGCATCCCACTCCCCCGTGGCCACTTCGACGACGAGCTCGTCGTGGATCTGCAGCAGCACGCGCGAGCCGAGGCTCTTCTCGAGCAGATCCTGGTGGATCTCGACGAGGGCGATCTTCATGATGTCCGCCGCGCTGCCCTGGATCGGGGCGTTCAGCGCAGCGCGCTCGGCGTTCTCGCGGAGGACCCGGTTGGGGCTCGTCAGGTCGGGGAACGGGCGGCGTCGACCGAAGATCGTCTCGGTGTACCCGTCGATGCGCGCCTGCTCGACCGACGAGCGCAGGTAGTCGCGCACGGCACCGAACCGCGCGAAGTACTCCAGCATGAGCTGCTTGGCCTCGGCCTGCTCGATGCGCAGCTGCTTCGAAAGACCGAAGGCGCTCAGACCGTAGACGAGCCCGTAGGACATCGCCTTCACCTTTGTGCGCATGGGTGCCGTGACCTCGCCGGGATCGACGCCGAAGACGCGCGCACCGACGAAGCGGTGCAGGTCCTCACCCGAGTTGAACGCCTCGATGAGGCCGGGGTCACCGGACAGATGCGCCATGATGCGCATCTCGATCTGCGAGTAGTCCGCCGTCAGGAGGGTCTCGTACCCCGCGCCCACCTCGAAGGCGGCACGGATCCGCCGGGACTCCTCGTTGCGGATGGGGATGTTCTGCAGATTCGGATCGGTGCTCGAGAGCCGGCCCGTCTGGCTGCCCGTCTGGACGTACGTGGTGTGGATGCGACCGTCGTCGGCGATGCCGACGGACAGGGACTCGATGATCTGACGAAGCTTCGTCGCCTCGCGATGCTGCAGAAGCAGACCGAGGAACGGATGCGGGTGCGAGTCCTGCAGGTCGGCGAGCACGGCGGCATCCGTCGAGTACCCCGTCTTGGTCTTGCGCGTCTTGGGAAGCTCCAGCTGGTCGAACAGGACCTCCTGCAGTTGCTTCGGCGAGCCCAGGTTCACCTCGCGCCCGATGATCCCGTACGCGTCCTGGGCGATGGCGTCGGCGCGGGCGGCGAGCTCACTCGAGAACCCCGACAGCTTCTCGCGCGAGACCGAGACACCCGCGAGCTCCATGTCGGCGAGGGCGTCGAGAGTGGGCAGTTCGATGTCCGTCAGCACGGCTGAGACGGATGCCGGGAGCTCCGCCCGCTCGGCGGCCGCGACGCGGAGGGAGAACCAGGCCAGCTGCCCGGGGGTTGCTCCCTCGGTCTCGGGCACCAGCTGCGACGGATCCGCCTCGGGGAGCTTCTCGTCGAGGTATCGGTCGACGAGGTCGGCCAGGTTCTTGTCGGGCAGGCTCGGCCGCAGCAGCCATCCGGCCAGCAGGACGTCGAACGCGAGACCGTTCAGGCGCACACCCGCCCGCCGCAGCGCCTTCACCTGGGGCTTGGCGTCGGTCAGGACCTTCGGCGAGTCACCCTCGAGCCAGGGGGCGAGTGCCGCTCGGGCGGTGTCGTCCCACGCGCACTCGCGGACCGCATCCGTCGTCGCGACGCCGATGCGGGCCGGCAGGCCGCCCGCGATCGCCACCGTGAGGGCCAGCTCGCCAGACTGCTCCGAGAGCCACGCGGCGAGGCCAGCGGCATCCGTTTCGTGGGGTTCGGGCGCGGCGACCTCGGGCGCGGGCGGCTCGGCGTCGGCACCGAAGGCGTCGAAGACACGCGGGAGAAGGGTGCGGAACTCCAGTCGCGCGAAGATGTCGCGGACGGCCTGTGTGTCCATCGGCTGGACGGCGAGGTCCTGCGGGGCGAGGTCGAGCTCGACGTCCCGCAGGAGGGCGTTCAACTGCCGGTTGCGCCGGACATCGTCGAGGTGCTCGCGGAGGTTGCCGCCGACGACGCCCTTGATCTCATCGGAACGCTCGAGCAGGGCGTCGAGGGACCCGAACTGCGTGAGCCACTTCACCGCGGTCTTCTCGCCGACCTTGGGGACACCGGGCAGGTTGTCGCTGGTCTCGCCCACGAGGGCGGCGATGTCGGGGTAGTTCTCGGGCGGCAGACCGTACTTCTCGACGACGGCGTCGGGGGTGTAACGCTTGAGCTGCGACACCCCCTGGACGCTCGGGTAGAGCAGGGTGACGTCGTCGGTGACGAGCTGAATGGTGTCGCGGTCTCCCGAGCACACGAGCACCTGGTATCCGCTCGCGACGCCCTGCGTCGCGAGGGTCGCCAGGATGTCGTCGGCCTCGACATCCTCCTTCGTCAGGACCGGCACGCCCATGGCTGCGAGGCAGTCCTGCAGGAGCGGGATCTGTCCCTTGAACTCGGCGGGCGACTCGGACCGGTTGGCCTTGTACTCCTCGTAGACGCGCGTGCGGAACGATTGCCGCGACGTGTCGAAGGCGACCGCCAGGTGGGTCGGGCGCTCGGCCTTCACGAGGTTCACGAACATCGACAGGAAGCCGTAGATGCCGTTGGTGTGCTGGCCGTCCTTGGTCGAGAAGTTGTCGACGGGGAGCGCGAAGAACGCCCGGTAGGCCAGCGAGTGGCCGTCGACGACGAGCAGAGTAGGCTGTGCGGAGTCGCTCACCCAGCCAGCCTAGTTCGGGCGTGCGACATCGACTCCCCGTGTCGACGCCGGGTCGGCGCCGCCTGAAGCCGAGATGATGAGCCATGCCCGAGACCGCCCCCTCCTCCGACGGACTGGAATGGGCCCGCGACCGCGGCCTGGGCGCGCTCGCCGAGAAGATGGGCATCGAACTCGTCGAGTTCACCCTCGAGAGGGCGATCGCCCGGATGCCGGTGGCCGGCAACACCCAACCGGTGGGGCTCCTGCACGGCGGTGCCTATGTCGTGCTGGGCGAGTCCCTCGGGTCGATGCACGCCAACCTGCACGCAGGACCCGGCCGGCTCGCCGTCGGTATCGACATCAACGCCACGCACACCCGCTCCGCGACGGAGGGCTGGGTGACCGGCGTCTGCACGCCGCTGCACCTCGGCCGCAGCCTGACGGTCCACGAGATCGTGGTCACCGACGACCGGGACCGACGCTGCTCCACGGTGCGCATCACGAACATGGTCCGGGACCGGCCCGCGTCCTGATGCGTCGTCAGCTCTCCACGCGGTATTTGAAGCCGATGTGCGAGTCGACGAACCCCAGCCGGGTGTAGAACCGGTGCGCGTCGGTGCGCGCGGCATCCGACGTCAGCTGGACGAGGGAGGCACCGACCGCCGGCGCCGCAACCGCTGTGACCCAGCGCATCATGGCCGCGCCGATGCCCGCGGAGCGCTCCGCCGCGGCGACGCGAACGGCCTCGGGCATGAGCCGGGTGCTCCCCCGTCGTGCCATCCCCGGGACGACCGTGAGCTGCATCGTGGCGACCACATGGCCGTCGCGCTCGACGACGACCAGGTCGTTGCCCTCCGCATGGAGGATCCGTCGCATGCCCCGCAGGTAGAGCGGACGGTCGTCGGGGGCTCCGAGGTCACCGCGGCCCGCACTGACGGGATCGTCGGCGATCAACGCCGTGATGCCGTCGAGATCGTGCTCGGTGGCGCGGCGGAGCCTGACCGACCCGCGTTGCGAGACGAGGTCGACCGGAAGATCGAGCTCGTCGATCACGGAGTCGGCGTCAGGACTTCTTGGGAGCGAGCTGCTCGATGATCGCCTTGGCGACGTCCTGCATGGTCAGTCGGCGGTCCATCGACGCCTTCTGGATCCAGCGGAAGGCCTCGGGCTCGGACAGCCCCATCTTCTCGTTGAGGAGGCCCTTCGCACGGTCGACGAGCTTGCGGGTCTCGAACCGCTCCACCATGTCGGCGACCTCGGCCTCGAGGGTGATGATCTGCTCGTAGCGGGCGAGCGCGATCTCGATCGCGGGCAGCAGGTCGTTCGGTGTGAACGGCTTGACGACGTAGGCGAGCGCGCCCGCCTCGCTCGCCCGCTCGACGAGCTCCTTCTGGCTGAAGGCGGTGAGGAGCACGACCGGGGCGACGTGGTTCTTGCTGAGCTTCTCCGCCGCGCTGATGCCGTCGAGGATCGGCATCTTCACGTCCATGATGACGAGATCGGGACGCAGCTCGGTGGCCAGCTGGACGGCGGTCTCGCCGTCGCCCGCCTCGCCGACGACGTCGAAGCCGCTGTCGCGCAGGATCTCGACGATGTCGAGGCGGATCAGCGACTCGTCCTCCGCGACGACGACGCGTCGGGGAGCCGGTGCTGACTGGGGGGCGGTGGAGGGTTCCTGCTCAGTCACCCGTCCATCCTAGGCCAGGGCGAACCCTCATCCTGCGGTATCGTCGTTGAGGCCCACGCCGGTGTGGCGGAATGGCAGACGCGACCGACTCAAACTCGGTTGCCCGAAAGGGCGTGTGGGTTCGACTCCCACCACTGGCACCACGACGAAACGGCGCCCCCCCGGGGGCGCCGTTCCGTGTCTCTCGCGGCACTCAGGTGGTGCGGCGACGGCCGACGAGGAGGCCGTAGATCAGCAGGACGATGATCGACCCGCCGATCGCGAGCAGCCACGTCTGCAGGCTGAAGAACTCCTCGAGCGGAGCGTTGAACAGCACGCTGCCGAGCCAACCGCCCAGCAGCGCGCCGACGACTCCGAGGATCAGCGTGATGAACCAGCCACCTCCCTGCTTTCCCGGAAGGATCAGCTTGGCGATGGCGCCGGCGATGAGCCCCAGAATCAGAAAACCGAAGAATCCCATGATGACCTCCTGCGGACGGGTGTCGGATGCCCCGAACGTACGCCCCGTGGCACATCCGACCGCCGGGCTTCCGCCATCGCTCTCCGAGTGCCAGAAAGCGGGCAACCCCAGGGACTGCCCGCTTTCGAACGACGATCGGAGGACTCAGTTCTCCGCCTTGTAGATCGGCGCCTTTCCGTGGACGGCGTCGCCGATCTTGTGGATACGGATGTCGTTGGTCGCGCCGATGATCCCGGGAGGGGACCCGGAGATCACGACGACCTTGTCACCCTCTTCGAGCAGGCCGCGCGACAGGAAGTAGTCGTCGACCTGCAGGAACATGAGGTCTGTGTGGGCGACGTGGTCGACGAGCGCCGACTGGATGCCCCACGTCATCGCCATACGGCGACGGATCGCCGGCTCGATGGTGAAGGCGAGCATCGGGATGCCGGGGCGCAAGCGCGACATGCGGCGCGCGGTGTCGCCCGACTCGGTGAAGAGGCAGATGAACTTCGCCTCGACGAACTCGGCCACCTCGTTGGCGGCGAGCGTGATGATGCCACCCTGCGTGCGCGGCTTGGCGGTCAGCGGAGGGATGCGCTCGAGTCCGTGGGTCTCGGTGGCGTCGATGATCCGGGCCATCGTCTCGACGACGCCGACGGGGTGCTTGCCGACGCTCGTCTCGCCCGAAAGCATGACCGCGTCCGCACCGTCGAGGACGGCGTTGGCGACGTCGCTCGTCTCGGCGCGGGTGGGGACCGGGTTCTCGATCATCGTCTCGAGCATCTGCGTCGCCACGATGACGGGCTTGGCCATGCGACGGCAGAGCTCCACCGCCCGCTTCTGCACGATGGGAACGGCCTCCAGCGGCAGCTCGACGCCGAGGTCGCCGCGCGCGACCATGATGCCGTCGAAAGCGTCGATGATCTCCTCGAGGGCGTCGACGGCCTGCGGCTTCTCGATCTTGGCGATGACGGGGACCTTGCGGCCCTCCTCCGCCATGATCTCGTGCACGCGCGTCACGTCGGCGGCGTTGCGCACGAACGAGAGGGCGATGATGTCGGCACCGGCTTGCAGGCCCCACCGGAGGTCCGCCTCGTCCTTCTCGGAGAGGGCCGGGACGTTGACGGCGACACCGGGCAGGTTGATGCCCTTGTTGTTCGACACGTAACCGGCGACGATGACCTCGGTCGTGACGACGGGACCGTCGACACCGGTGACCTGGACGCGGACCTTGCCGTCGTCGATCAGCAGGAAGTCGCCCTCGCGGACGTCCTCGGGCAGCCCCTTGAACGTCGTCGAGACGATCTCCTTCGTGCCCGGGATGTCCTCGGTGGTGATCTTGAAGACATCGCCGACGGCGAGGAAGTGGGGGCCTTCGGCGAAGCGACCGAGTCGGATCTTCGGGCCCTGGAGGTCGACGAGCACGGCGACGGCGCGGCCGGCGTCGTCGGACGCCTTCCGGACGTTGGCCAGCCGGGCGTCGTGGTCGGCGTAGTCGCCGTGGCTGAGGTTGAAGCGGGTCACGTCGACACCGGCGTCGATGATGGCACGGACCATCTCATAACTCTCGGTGGCGGGACCCAGCGTGGCGACGATCTTCGCGCGTCTCACAGAAATAGCTCCGTCGGGTAGTGATTCGGGATCTGGGATCGGTTCCAGCCTAGGCGTGCTGGAGGCCGATCGCGACGTCGGTCGGACGGACCGGCGCCGGCAGACTGGTCGACCCCATGAGGTACTCGTCGACTGCCGAGGCGGCGGCGCGTCCCTCCGCGATCGCCCAGACGATGAGGGACTGGCCGCGGCCGGCATCCCCCGCGACGAACACGCCCGGCGCGGTCGACTGCCAGTCGTCGGCACGCTCGACGTTGCCGTGCGAGTCGAACACCGCGCCGAGCTGCTGCTCGAGCGCGGTGCGCTCGGGGCCGGTGAAGCCCATGGCGATGAGCACCAGGTCGGCGGGGATCTCGCGCTCGGTGCCGCTCTTGGGGACGCGGCGGCCATCGACGAACTCGGTCTCCGCCACACGCAGGGCCCGGACCTCGCCCGCGTCGTTCCCGAGGAACTCGACCGTGGACGCGAGGTAGGCGCGCTCACCACCCTCTTCGTGCGCAGAGGCCACCTCGAACACCGTCGGCATCATGGGCCACGGCTGGTGGTCGGGGCGCGCCTCCGGCGGCTGCTTGCCGATGGCGAGGTTGGTGACGCTCAGGGCACCCTGGCGGTGCGCGGTGCCGATGCAGTCCGCTCCGGTGTCACCGCCGCCGATCACGACGACGTGCTTGCCCTCGGCGTGGATCTGGTGCGGAACCTGGTCGCCCGCGACGGCCTTGTTCGACTCGACGAGGTACTCCATGGCGAAGTGCACGCCGTCGAAGTCGCGACCGGGGATGGCCAGGTCGCGCGGAACGGTGGACCCCGTGGCGACGACGACCGCGTCGTAGCGGGCCCGGAGGTCCGCCCACGACAGGTCCTTGCCGATCTCGACCCCGGCGCGGAAGCGGGTGCCCTCGTCGCGCATCTGGCGCAGGCGCGTCTCGAGGTGGCGCTTCTCCATCTTGAAGTCGGGGATGCCGTAGCGCAGCAGACCGCCGATGCGGTCGTCGCGCTCGTAGACGGCCACCGTGTGGCCGGCACGCGTGAGCTGCTGTGCGGCGGCGAGACCCGCGGGTCCCGATCCGACGACGGCGACGGTCTTGCCGGTGAGGCGACCGGGGGGCTCCGCCTCGACCCAGCCGTTCGCGAAGGCCTCGTCGATCGTCGAGACCTCGATCTGCTTGATCGTCACGGGAGGCTGGTTGATCCCGAGGACGCACGAGCTCTCGCATGGCGCGGGGCACAGCCGTCCGGTGAACTCCGGGAAGTTGTTGGTCGCGTGCAGACGCTCGATCGCCGCGCGGCCCTCGCCGCGCCAGGTGAGGTCGTTCCACTCCGGGATGAGGTTCCCGAGCGGGCAGCCCTGGTGGCAGAACGGCACACCGCAGTCCATGCACCGGCCGGCCTGGCGGCGGAGCACGGCCTGGTCGCCCTGCTCGTACACCTCCTTCCAGTCCATGATGCGGACGGGCACGGGCCGGCGCGGCGGCAGCTCGCGCTCGGTGACTTTGAGGAATCCCTTCGGATCAGCCACCGGTCACCTCCAGGATGCGGGTCCAGACGACGTCGCCGTCGGGGTCGAGCCCCTCGGCGGCCGCCTCCTGGCGGGTTTTCAGAACGGCCGCGTAGTCCCGCGGCAGGACGCGCGTGAAGTTCGCGATCTCGGTGTCGAGGTTCGCGAGGAGACGCTCGGCGAGGTCGGAGCCGGTCTCCTCGACGTGGCGGGTCAGCAGGTCGCGGAGGATCTCGACATCGCCCGAGCCGAGCTCGAGGAGTTCGAGCTCACCGGTGGCGAGGGCCTCACGGTTGATGAGGGCGCGGTCGAGGCGGTAGATGTACGCCGAGCCGCCCGACATGCCGGCGCCGAGGTTCCGTCCGGTCGGACCGAGGATGACGGCCAGCCCGCCGGTCATGTACTCGAGCGCGTGGTCGCCGACACCTTCGACGACCGCGGTCGCGCCGGAGTTGCGGACCAGGAACCGCTCACCGACGACACCGCGCAGGAACATCGATCCCCTCGTGGCGCCGTAGCCGATGACGTTGCCGGCGATGACGTTCTTCGATGCGTCGAAGGTCGCGTCGCGCGGCGGCCGCACGACGATCTCACCGCCCGAGAGCCCCTTGCCGACGTAGTCGTTCGAGTCCCCCTCGAGGCGCAGCGTGATCCCCGACGGCAGGAACGCGCCGAAGGACTGCCCCGCGGATCCGGTCAGGTTGACGTCGATCGTGCCGGACGGCAACCCGTTCTCACCGTGCGCCTTGGTCACGTGATGGCCGAGCATCGTGCCCACGGCCCGCTCGGTGTTGCGCACCGGCAGGTCGATCGCGAAGTGGCCGCCGTGCTCGACGACATCGCGTGCCCGGTCGAGCAGGGCGACGTCGAAGTGGTCCTCGAGCTCGTGCTCCTGCTCGTGCACCCGGCGCCGCGGAGCGTCGTCGGAGAAAACCGGTCCGCGGAGGATCGGCGACAGGTCGAGTCCGTGGGCCTTCCAGTGGTCCACGGCGGGCTGCACGTCGAGGACCTCGGTGTGCCCGACGGCCTCGTCGATCGACCGGAACCCGAGCTCGGCGAGGTACTCGCGGACCTCCTGGGCGATGAACTCCATGAAGTTCACGACGTGCTCTGCCTTGCCGGTGAAACGCTTGCGCAGCTCGGGGTTCTGTGTCGCGACACCCACGGGGCAGGTGTCGAGGTGGCAGACGCGCATCATGATGCAGCCCTCCACGACGAGCGCGCTCGTCGCGAAGCCGAACTCCTCGGCGCCCAGCAGCGCGGCGATCAGGACGTCGCGCCCGGTCTTCAGCTGACCGTCGGCCTGCACGACGACGCGGCCGCGCATGTCGTTGATCATGAGCGTCTGCTGCGTTTCGGCGAGACCCAGCTCCCAGGGCGTGCCCGCGTGCTTGAGCGAGTTCAGCGGGCTCGCGCCCGTGCCGCCGTCGTGGCCGGAGACGAGGATGACGTCGGCCAACGCCTTCGCGGTACCCGCCGCCACGGCGCCGATACCCGACTGGCTGACGAGCTTGACGTGCACGCGAGCCGAAGGGTTGGCGCGCTTGAGGTCGAAGATGAGCTGCTTCAAGTCCTCGATCGAGTAGATGTCATGGTGCGGCGGCGGCGAGATCAGCCCGACGCCCGGGGTGCCGCCGCGCGTGCGGGCGATCCAGGGGTACACCTTGCCGGGCGGCAGCTGGCCGCCCTCACCGGGCTTGGCGCCCTGGGCGAGCTTGATCTGGATGTCGTCCGCGTGCGTGAGGTACATGCTCGTGACACCGAATCGACCCGATGCGACCTGCTTGATCGCACTGCGCCGTTCGGGGTCGAGCAGGCGGTCGACGTCCTCGCCGCCCTCACCGGTGTTGGACTTCGCGCCGATGCGGTTCATCGCGATGGCGAGGGTCTCGTGCGCCTCCTGGGAGATGGAGCCGTAGCTCATCGCCCCGGTCGAGAAGCGCTTCACGATCGAGGACACCGGCTCGACCTCGTCGATCGGCACGGCCGGACGCGCGCCGGTCTTCAGACGGAAGAGCCCGCGCAGAGTCTTGAGCTCGGCCGCCTGCTCATCGATCATGTGCGTGTACTCGCGGAAGATGTCGTACCGACGGGTTCGCGTCGCGTGCTGCAGACGGAAGACCGTGTCGGGGTTGAACAGGTGGGGCGAGCCGTCGCGACGCCATTGGTACTCGCCGCCGGTCCACAGCCGCTCGTGCGCGCGCACGGCCTGGTCGGCCGGGTAGGCGAACTCGTGCCGGGCCAGGTTCTCGCGCGAGATCTCCTCGATCCCGATGCCGCCGAGCTTGGTCTCGGTTCCCGTGAAGTAGGTGTCGACGAACTCCTGCGACAGCCCCACGGCCTCGAAGACCTGCGCCCCGGCGTAGGACGACACCGTCGAGATGCCCATCTTGGACATGATCTTGAGCACGCCCTTGCCGAGCGCGTAGATCAGGTTGCGGACGGCCTTCTCGGGCTCGACACCGGTGATGTAACCGGCGCGAACGAGGTATTCGACCGTCTCCATCGCCAGGTATGGGTTGACGGCGGATGCGCCGTAGCCGATCAACGTGGCGACGTGGTGGACCTCGCGAACGTCGCCTGCCTCGACGACGAGTCCGACCTTCATGCGGTTCTCGTTGCGGATGAGGTGGTGGTGCACCGAGGACAGCGTCAGGAGCGACGGGATCGGGACCAGGTCCGAGGTCGAGTCACGGTCGCTGAGGATGATGAACTCGACGCCGTCGGCGATCGCGGCATCCACTTCGGCGTTGATCTCGTCGAGGCGGGCGCGGAGCGAGTCGGCGTCGTCGTCGGCGCGGTAGAGCCCGCGGATCGTGATCGACCGCCGGCCGGGAAGCGCACGGTCGATGTTCTGGAGCTTCGCGAGCTCGTCGTTGTCGATCACCGGGAAGTCGAGCGTGATGACGCGCGTGTGGTCGGGGCCGGATGCCAGGAGGTTCCGCTCCGGCCCGAGGCCGAGCCCGAGCGAGGTGACGACCTCTTCGCGGATCGAGTCGAGCGGCGGGTTCGTCACCTGCGCGAACTGCTGCACGAAGTAGTCGAACAGCAGGCGCGGACGCTCGCTGAGCACGGCGATCGGCGTGTCCGAACCCATGGCGCCCAGCGGCTCGGCGCCCGTCTGGCCCATGGGGGTCAGGAGGATGCGGACCTCTTCCTCGGTGTAGCCGAAGGTGCGCTGACGGCGCGTGATCGAGGCGATCGGGTGCACGATGTGCTCGCGCTCGGGCAGGTCCTTCAGCCGGACGCGGCCCTCGTCGAGCCACTCCTGCCAGGGGTGGAGCGCGGCGAGGTCGCGTTTGATCTCCTCGTCCTCGACGATGCGCCCCTGCGCGGTGTCGACGACGAACATGCGCCCCGGCTGCAGACGCCCGCGACGTTTGATGCGCTCCGGCTCGAAGTCGAGCACGCCGGTCTCGCTGCCGATGACGACGAGTCCGTCGGTCGTCTCGGTCCACCGCCCCGGTCGCAGCCCGTTGCGGTCGAGTGTTGCGCCCACCAGGGAGCCGTCCGTGAAGATGAGGGCCGCCGGGCCGTCCCACTGCTCCATCTGCATCGAGTGGTACTCGTAGAAGGCGCGCAGGTCGTCGGGGATGTCGGCCTGCTTCTCGTAGGCCTCGGGCACCATCATCATGATGGCGTGCGGCAGGCTGCGACCGGTCAGGGTCAGCAGTTCGAGGACCTCGTCGAACGACGCCGAGTCGCTCTGACCCGGGCTGCAGATCGGCAGCAGCGGACGGATGTCGCCGAGCAGCTCCGACTCCAGCTGCGACTGACGCGCCCGCATCCAGTTGCGGTTGCCGTTGACGGTGTTGATCTCGCCGTTGTGCGCCAGCATGCGCAGCGGCTGGGCGAGCGGCCACGACGGGAAGGTGTTCGTCGAGTAGCGGGAGTGCACGACGGCGAGTTCGGTGGCGAAGCGCTCGTCCTGCAGGTCGGGGTAGAACGGCTCGAGCTGCAGCGTCGTGACCATGCCCTTGTAGCCGAGCGTGCGGCTCGAGAGGGAGACGAAGTAGGCGTCGAGTTCGTGCTGCGCACGCTTGCGCAGCCGGTAGGTGCGGCGGTCGAGCGCGATGCCCGACAACGCCGGCGCATCGCCGACAGCGGGGCGCGAGACGAACAGCTGCTCGAACGCGGGGCGCGCGTCGAAGGCGAGCTTGCCGAGGTTCTCATCGGCGGTCGGCACCACGCGCCAGCCGAGGACCGTCAGGCCCTCGCTCGCGGCGATCTCCTCGACGGCGGTCTTCTGAGCGAGGCGCTCCTCGTGGTCGGTCGGGAGGAAGGCGAGCCCCACGGCGTACTCCCCCACCGGCGGCAGGTCGAAGTCGACGACGGCACGCAGGAAGACGTCGGGCATCTGGGTCAGGATGCCGGCGCCGTCACCGGTACCCGCATCCGACCCGATCGCACCGCGGTGCTCGAGGTTGCGCAGCGCCGTGAGGGCGAGGTCCACGATGTCGTGGCCCGCCTCGCCGCGCAGCGTGGCGACCATCGCCAGGCCACAGGCGTCCTTCTCGAACGCCGGGTTGTACATCCCCTGCTTGGCAGGGAACGCGCCACCGGTGATCGTGCCGGCCGGCCGGGTCGTGGTGTCTTCGTGACGGGAGCTCGAGGGCATGCCTACCGTCCTCACATAAGTGCTCAACCTGGGACGACGTCGGCCCTGCGGTGCTATCGGGTGGTGACTGAGCTTGTGGCCGAGTCGGAGGATTCTTCGGACGCGGGGGGTGCGCTCACGTCCACGAAGTCATCGGTTCCCTGCGAGTGTACCGCGCCCGGAGGCGTCCATTCGCGTCCCGGCTGATACGGCGACGGCTCGAGCCCGGGGTGGCGGCGCTTCTGCACGATCATGATGATCAGGCCCACGACGACGCCGAGGATCGACGCCCACACGTTCGTGCGGAGACCGAGGAAGACCTCGCTCGGATCGATGCGGATGGACTCCCACACGATGCGACCCGCGGAGTACCAGATCAGATAGAGACCGAACAGGCGTCCCCACTGCAGGCGGAAGCGTCGTCCGGCGGCAGCGATGATGATGACACCCATGACGTTCCAGATGACCTCGTAGAGGAAGGTCGGGTGGAAGAGCGTGCCCTCGGGCAGACCCGCCGGCCAGGCCGGGTTCGGGTAGCTGATCTCGAGGCCCCACGGGAGGTCGGTCGGCAGCCCGTAGAGCTCCTGGTTGAACCAGTTGCCGAAGCGCCCGAACGCCTGTGCCAGCAGGAGGGCGGGAGCCAGCGCGTCGGCGAAGGTCCAGAAGCGGATGCCGCTCCACTTGCAGCCGAGCCAGGCCCCGACGGCGCCGCCGATGAGCGCACCGAAGATGGCGATGCCGCCCTCCCAGATGCGGAAGATCGCCCACAGATCTTTGTCCTCGCCGAAGTAGAACCCCGGGTGCGTGAGGACGTGGAAGATGCGGGCGCCGATGATCGCGAGCGGGACCGCGAGGAGCGCGATGTCGATGACGACCCACGGCTCCGCGCCGCGCCGGGTGAGGCGACGGTTGGTCCAGAACGTGGCCACGACGATGCCCGCGAGGATGCAGAGGGCGTAGAAGTGGATCGTCAGCGGGCCGAGCTGGAACGAACTGATCGGCGGGCTGGGGATGCTCGCGACGACGGAGAGGGCTGCAGAAGTCACGACGGCGAGTCTACGCGGTGACCGGGCGCGGTCCCGCGCCACGGGAGAGCTCCCGCGTCGTGGCGGCCAGGCCGTCCACGCCCCCGTCGCGGAGTGCGCGCACCAGGGCCGTCCCCACGATCGCGCCGTCGGCGTAGTCGAGGACGCCGTCGACCTGGTCGGCCGTCGAGATGCCGATGCCGACGCAGGCGTTCTCGACCCCGTGCGCGCGGAGCCGATCGACGAGGGCGCGGGCCGCGGCATCCAACTCCGCCCGCTCCCCCGTGATGCCCATCGTCGAGACGGTGTAAACGAAGCCGGTCGAGTGCTCGGCGATCATCTTGATGCGGGCGTCGGTGGACGACGGTGCCGCGAGGAAGATCCGGTCGAGGCCGGTGCGTTCGGAGGCGGCGATCCAGTCGGCGGCGGCGTCGGGGGTGATGTCGGGCGTGATGAGCCCCGCACCGCCGGCGGCGGCCAGGTCGTCGGCGAAACGGTCGACGCCGTACTGGAAGACGGGGTTCCAGTACGTCATGACGACGATCGGCACGTCGACCCGCTCGGCGATCGCGCGGACGGCGGTGAAGGTGTCGCGGAAGCGGAAGCCGGCCGCGAGGGCCGCCTGCGTCGCCTCCTGGATGACGACACCGTCCATCACGGGGTCGGAGTACGGCGGACCGAGCTCGAGGATGTCGGCGCCGTTCTCGGCGAGGGCGACGGCGGCGTCGATGCTCGTCTGCAGATCGGGGTAGCCGATCGGGAGGTAGCCGACGAAGGCGCCGCGGCCGGACTCCTTGGCCGCGGCGATCGCGGCGGCGACCCGCGAGGTCACAGCTCGACCCCTTCGCCGCTGCCGTGCTCGGGGTCGGCCGGGACCTCGACGGGCTCTTTGTCGGCGTCGTAGAGCTCGAACCAGCGGGCGGCGGTGTCCATGTCCTTGTCACCGCGGCCCGAGAGGTTGATCGCCAAGACCGCGTCCGGACCCAGCTCGCGCCCGATGCGGAGCGCGCCGGCGAGGGCGTGTGCGGACTCGATCGCGGGGATGATCCCCTCGGTGCGGCTCAGCAGGCGCAATGCCTCCATGGCCTCGGTGTCGGTGGCGGGGATGTACTGCGCGCGCCCGATGCTCGCGAGCCACGCGTGCTCGGGGCCGACACCCGGGTAGTCGAGCCCGGCCGAGATCGAGTGCGACTCGGTCGTCTGCCCGTCCTCGTCCTGAAGGACGAAGGTCTTCGCCCCGTGGAGGATGCCGGGACGGCCGCGCTCGATGGACGCGGCGTGCTTCGGCGTGTCGACGCCGTCGCCGGCCGCCTCGACACCGTAGAGCGCGACGCCCTCGTCATCGAGGAACGCGTCGAACATGCCGATCGCGTTCGAGCCGCCGCCGACGCACGCGATGACCGCATCGGGGAGGCGGCCGATCTCGTCGAGGAGCTGCTGACGCGCCTCCTCGCCGATGACCTTCTGGAAGTCGCGCACCATGGCCGGGAACGGATGCGGCCCGGCAGCCGTACCGAAGATGTAGTTCGTCGTGTCGACCGAGGCGACCCAGTCGCGGTACGCCTCATTGATCGCGTCCTTCAGCGTGCGCGACCCCGTCGTGACGGGCACGACCTCGGCGCCGAGCAGCCGCATCCGCGCCACGTTGAGCGCCTGACGCTCGGTGTCGACCTCGCCCATGTAGATCGTGCACTCGAACCCGAACAGGGCGGCCGCCGTCGCCGTCGCAACGCCGTGCTGACCGGCACCGGTCTCGGCGATGACCCGCTTCTTGCCGAGCTTCTTCGTGATGAGAGCCTGGCCGAGCACGTTGTTGATCTTGTGGGACCCGGTGTGGTTGAGGTCTTCGCGCTTGAGGAAGACGCGCGCGCCCCCGGCGTGCTCGGCGAACCGCGGCACCTCGGTGAGCGCGGACGGGCGCCCGGCGTAGACGTTCAGCAGCCGCGCGAACTCGGCGGCGAAGGCGGGATCGGTCTTGGCGTCCTCGTAGACGGCAGTCAGTTCATCGATCGCGGCGATCAGCGATTCGGGCATGTAGCGCCCGCCGAACTCGCCGAAGAAGGGACCGTGGGCTTCGCGGAGACTCATGAGCCTGCTTCCAGGAAGGCGGCGAGGGTCGACACGGGATCGCTCGTGACGAGGGCTTCGCCGATCAGGACGACGTCGGCGCCGGCGCCGCGGTAGTGCGCGACGTCGGCCGGTGAGAGCACGGCGGATTCGGCGATCTTGATGACGCCGTCCGGCAGCTCGGGGGCGAGGCGGCCGAAGAGATCCCGGTCGAGCTCGAACGTGGAGAGGTCACGCGCGTTGACACCCACGAGACGGGCGCCGATGTCGTTCGCACGCGCGATCTCTTCGGCGGAGTGCGTCTCGACGAGCGGCGTCATTCCGAGCTCGATGACGAGGTCGTACAACTCGGCGAGCAGCTGCTGCTCGAGGCCCGCGACGATCAGGAGGACGAGGTCGGCGCCAGCCGCGCGAGCTTCGAACACCTGGTACGGCGTCGCGACGAAGTCCTTGCGGAGCACCGGCAGGGTGACGGCTGCACGGACGGCCTCGAGGTCGGCGAGCGACCCCTTGAACTTGCGCTGCTCGGTCAGCACCGAGATCGCGGACGCACCGCCGATCTCGTACCGGCGCGCCTGCAGCGCGGGATCGGGGATGTCGGCGAGGTCGCCGCGCGAGGGACTTGCCCGCTTGACCTCGGCGATGATCTTGACGCGGTCGGCGGGGGCGAGTGCGGCCAGTGCGTCGATGGCTGCCGGCTGCGCCAGGGCGAGCTTCTCGACGACGCTCAGGGGGCGGACGGATTCCCGCTCCCGTGCATCCTCCACCGCGCCGGCCGTCAGGTCGGCGAGCACGTCAGTGCTGCTTCGAGACGGTCTTGGATCCGCCGACGCCGTAGCCCGCCTTGGTCATGATGTACCCCACGACGAGGCCGATGACCAGCAGGACGACCGAGAGCCAGACCATGAGCGGCATCTCGAGGAAGAAGAAGACGGTGCCGATCGTCAGCGCGATGAGCATGATGACGACCGTCGTCCATGCCGCCGGGGAGTGTCCGTGGCCGGGGTCCTCGATGCCGCTCATTGTTCTCCTTCGCATGCAGATTCGGGGGCGGCCGAAGCCGCATCTCCAGTCTAGCGGGGCGGACACCCTCCCCCGCCCCGGACGCTCAGCTGGTCGGGTCCTCGCCGCGGGAGAGATCGTCCCAGGAGTCGATGCTGTCGCGCGGGCCTGTTCCCGCGACGCGTCCGGTGCGGTACTTGCGACCGCCGGTAGTCCACCGGTGGGCGGTCGCGAGGACGAGGACGCCGCCGAGCAGGATGAGGACGGATGCCGCCACGGTCACCCCCGGCCAGGGCGTCGCGGTGATCTGGTCGACGATGCCCGAGATCCCCGCCTCGCCGCTCAGGCCGGTCGCCTCCGTGACGGGGCCGGCCACGCTGTCGATCGGCTGCTCCGCGGCGATGCGCACGGAGCCCCACCCGAGCCCGGCGCCCAACCCGATCGCGATGACGGCGAAGACGTAGCGGAGGACCCGCCCCACGATCGTCAATGCCAGCCCGAGCGCGAGCGCGGCGAGACTCAGCGGAGCGAGCACGGCGAGAGCGTCGGCGCCCGGCACGGGGACCGCGAGTTCGGAACCGTCGTTGAGGGTCGCGGTCAGCCAGGTCTGCGTGGACCCGATGATGCCGATCGCACCTCCGAGGAGGATCGCCAGCACGGCGGAGAGCCGCAGCCGGCGCGTGGTGCCCTCCGTCACGAGAACTCGCCCACCACGGGCTCGAGGTCGTCGGCGTCGAAGCACGTGCGGTCACCGGTGTGGCAGGCCGCGCCCACCTGCTCGACGGACACGAGCAGCGTGTCGCCGTCGCAGTCCAGACGCAGACCGCGGACGTACTGCGCATGACCCGACGTGTCGCCCTTGCGCCAGTACTCCTGGCGCGAGCGGGACCAGAAGGTCACGCGTCCCTCCGTCAGCGTGCGGCGGAGGGCCTCGGCATCCATCCACCCCAGCATGAGGACCTCGCGCGTGTCGTGCTGCTGCACGATGGCGGGCACGAGTCCCTCGCTGTTGTAGACGACGCGCTCCATGCGCTCCTCGATCGACCGGGTCATCGCCGCACCTCCACGCCCTCAGCGACGAGGGCCTCCTTGACGTCGCCCACGGTCAGCTGACCCGAGTGGAAGACGGATGCCGCGAGCACCGCATCGGCGCCCGCCTCGATCGCCGGCGCGAAGTGCGCCGCGTCACCCGCGCCGCCCGAGGCGATCACCGGGACCGACGAGACCTCGCGCATGAGGGCGACGAGCTCGAGATCGAAGCCGTCCTTCGTGCCGTCCGCATCGATCGAGTTCACCAGGAGCTCCCCGGCGCCTCGTTCGATGGCCTCGCGCGCCCACGCGAGGGCGTCGAGGTCGGTGAGCGTGCGGCCGCCGTGGGTCGTGACGGCGAACCCCGAGGGCGTGTGCGGTGCGCGCTTCACGTCCAGCGAGAGGACGAGCACCTGAGCTCCGAAGCGGTCCGCGATCTCGCCGAGCAGCTCGGGGCGCGCGATCGCGGCGGAGTTCACACCGACCTTGTCGGCCCCGACACCCAGCAGGCGCGCGACGTCCTCCGCGGAGCGCACACCGCCGCCCACCGTCAGCGGGATGAAGACCTGCTCGGCCGTGCGCTGCACGACGTCGTAGGTGGTGTCGCGGGCGTCGACCGTGGCCGTCACGTCGAGGAAGGTGATCTCGTCCGCGCCCTGCTCGTAGTACCGGCGCGCGAGTTCGACCGGGTCACCCATCTCGCGCAGATTCTCGAAGTTCACGCCCTTGACGACCTTGCCGGCCGCCACGTCGAGGCACGGGATCACGCGGCAGACGAGCGACACGTCAGAGCCTCGCGTTGTGGATCGCGGTCACGAGGATCGCGCGCGCACCGATCTCGTACAGGGCGTCCATGACCTGGTTGACCGTCTTCCGCGGACTCATGACACGCACGGCCACCCATTCCGGGTCACGCAGGGGCGAGATGGTCGGCGACTCGATACCCGGCGTCAGCGCGACGGCCTGATCGACGAGGTGCGCGGGGAGGTCGTAGTCGATGAGGACGTACCGACGCGCCACCATCACACCGCGCAGGCGACGCAGGAGCGTCTCGGTGCCCGGCGCCTCGGTCGGGGCGCCGATGAGGACCGCCTCGGACTCGAGGAGGACGGGCCCGAAGATCTCGAGCCCCGCCTGCCGGAGGGTCGTGCCCGTCGAGACGACGTCGGCGACGGCATCCGCCACACCCAGTTGCACAGCGGACTCCACTGCGCCGTCGAGGGGCACGAGGTCGACGGCGACGCCGTGCTCGTCGAGGTACCCGTCCACGAGGCCCGGGTAGGCGGTCGCGACGCGCAGGCCGTCGAGGTCGGCAAGCTCCGAGAAGCGTCCGGGAGGACCGGCGAAGCGGAAGGTCGAGCCGCCGAAGCCGAGCTGTTCGATCTCGCGGGCGCCCGGCATCCGGGCATCCAGCAGCAGGTCGCGGCCGCTGATCCCGACATCGAGGGCGCCGGAGCCGACGTAGGTGGCGATGTCCTTGGGACGGAGGTAGAAGAACTCGACGTCGTTGACGGGGTCGATGACGTGCAGGTCCTTGGGGTCGCGTCGGCCGGTGTACCCGGCTTCGGCGAGCATCCCCGCCGTCGTCTCGGCGAGCATGCCCTTGTTGGGGACGGCGATGCGCAGCATGGAACGTCTTTCGGTGTGGAGGTGAGCGGACGGCGGGAGGCACCGATCAGAGATGTCGGTACACGTCCTCGAGCGTCAGCCCCTTCGCGAGCATCAGCACCTGCAGGTGGTACAGCAGCTGCGAGATCTCCTCGGCGGTCTCGGCATCCGACTGGTACTCGGCGGCCATCCAGACCTCGGCGGCCTCTTCGACGATCTTCTTGCCGATCGCGTGAACGCCCCGGTCGAGCTGTGCGACGGTTCCGGATCCCTCCGGACGGGTCGCCGCCGTCGCGGTCAGCTCGGAGAACAGTCCGTCGAAGGTCTTCACACCCTCCAGGGTACCGGCCCGCCGCTCCCGGCCGGTCCCCGTGACGACCGGGTCAGTGCCGGTGAGCGGATGCCGCGGCCGAGCGGAGCGCACTGATCGCCGCGCCGGGGTCGTCGGCGCCGAACACTGCCGACCCGGCGACGAAGGTGTCGGCACCGGCATCCGCCGCCTGCGCGATGGTCGACTCGCCGATGCCGCCGTCGACCTGCAGCCAGACCTGCGAGCCGCGCCGGCGCGCCTCGTCGGCCAGGCGACGGAGCTTCGGCATCTGATCGGCCATGAAGCTCTGGCCGCCGAAGCCGGGCTCCACGGTCATCACCAGGATCTGGTCGAACTCGTCGAGCACCTCGAACAGTTGCTCGACACCGGTCGCGGGCTTCACCGCGACGCCCGCGCGGGCTCCGATGTCCCGCAGTCGCCGTGCGAGCGCGACGGGGTCGGCGGCGGCCTCGAGATGGAAGGTGACCGACGCCGCCCCGATCTCGGCGTACCCGGGCGCCCAGCGGTCGGCGTCGCTGATCATGAGGTGGACGTCGAGCGGCACCGGGCTCGTCGCCTGGATGCGCTCCACCATCTGTGGGCCGAACGTCAGGTTGGGCACGAAGTGGTTGTCCATGACATCGACGTGGACGAAGTCGGCCGATGCGATGCGGGCGAGCTCGGCCTGCATGTTCACGAAATCGGCGGCGAGGATGCTGGGGTTGATGCGTACGTCGAAGTCGGCCACGTCAGCCATTATCCCGGCGCAGGATCAGGATCGACGCCGGGTCACGATCGACGCAGCAGCCAGATCGACATCGCGTCCGTCGCATGACGGTGCGGCCACAGCTGCGCGCGACCGGATCCGTCGGTCGGATCTGCGAGGTCGATGTCGCCGTCCGAGATGCCCCGGAGCACCCCCCGCGCGTCGAGCTGGGTCAGGTCGCCACCGAAACGGCGCTCGACCTCGGCGACCACCCCCGCCGTCTCGGCAAGGTGCGGAGAACACGTGACGTAGGCGACGATCCCACCCGGAGCAAGCGCCTCGACCGCGGCGGACAAGAGTTCGGTCTGCAGCTGGGTGAGCTCGGGGACATCCGCGGGAGCCTTGCGCCACCGCGCCTCGGGACGACGCCGGAGGGCGCCGAGTCCGGTGCACGGGGCGTCGACGAGAATGCGGTCGTACACACCGCGGCCGGCACGTGTGCGGCCGTCCTCCTCCGAGACGGGGACCTCGATCGGGACGGCGGCGACCGACTGGCGGACGAGTCGCGCCCGCACGGGCGAGAGCTCGTTCGCCTCGAGCTCCGCACCGTGGACGGCCGCTTCGGCCGCAAGGACCGCGGTCTTGCCTCCGGGTGCGGCGCAGAGGTCGAGCCAGCGCTCCCCCGCACGTACCGGCCGCGCCCGCGACAGCGCGAGAGCCGCGAGCTGCGAGCCTTCGTCCTGCACCCGGACGGCGCCGCCCGAGGCACGGACGACCCGGTCGAGGTCGCCGCCGGCGAGCCGGAAGCCCAGCGGAGAGTACGGTGTGCGCTCGGCGTCCGCGGGGATCTCGCCGACGCCGGGCAGGGCCGACAGGGTGACGGTGGGCGCGGCGTTATCCGCCGACAGCAGGTCGAGCAGCTCCGCCTCGCGACCCTCGGCCGCCAGTGCGCGGCGGAACGCCCGGATGATCCAGACGGGGTGCGCATACCGCACCGACAGCCGCTCGTCGTCCGAGCGCGCCGCATCCTCGATGCGGGTGAGCCACTCCTCCTCGTCACGCTCCGACACGCGCCGCAGGACCGCATTGGCGAAGCCGGTTGCCCGGCGGCCGGCGACGCGCGCCACCAGGTCCACTGTCTCGTGGACCGCGGCGTGCGCGGGGACGCGGGTCGCGAGGAGCTGATGGGTCCCGAGGCGCAGCGCGTCGAGAACGGGGGCGTCGATCCCCGACGCCGGTCGGGCCGCGGCGATCTCGATCACGGCGTCGTACGTTCCGACACGACGGAGCGTCCCGTAGGTGAGCTCGGTGGCGAGAGCGGCATCCGCCGTCGACAAGCGCGCGCGCTCGAGTTCGCGGGGCAGCAGGAGATTGGCGTACGCGTCGTCGGCCCCGACGGCGTGGATGACGGCGTAGGCGACGTCGCGGGCGGCGGTCACGACGACGCCCCTGGCAGGTCGACACGCGGCTGGTCGGCGCGAAGGCCACGCCACCAGTCCGCGGCGGGCATGGATCCCTTGCCCGCGGGCTGCACGGTGCGCAGGAGGACGGTGCCCTCCCCCGTCCCGACGAGGACGTCCCGCCCGAGGAGCGCGAGCCTGCCGACCTCGAGCTCGGTGTCGGGCCCGCGCAGTGCGGCGTGGACCTTGACGCGGGCGCCGCCGACGCTGAGGTGCGCGCCCGGCTCGGGCGTCGTACCCCGGAAGCGGTCGACGACGCGGTCGGCGGGCTGTGACACGTCGAGCGCACCGTCCGCCTGCATGAGCTTCGGCGCCAGCGTGGGCTCGCCGCGCTGCGCAGTCGCGACGGCCGTACCGTCCGCGATCGCATCGACGACACCCGAGACGAGCTCCGCGCCCGAGACCGCGAGGTCGGCGAGCACATCGCCGGCGGTCGCCCCGCGCGGGACGTCGTAGCGCAGTTCGGCGAAGACGTCGCCGGCGTCGAGGGCCGGTACCAGCTGGAACACCGCGGCGCCCGTCACGCGGTCTCCTGCGATCAGCGCGTGCTGGACCGGCGCTGCCCCCCGCCACTTCGGAAGCAGCGAGAAATGCAGGTTGATCCAGCCGTGCCTCGGTGTGGAGAGCAGCGGCTCTCGCACGAGACCGCCGTACGCGACGATGACCCCGAGGTCCGCATCGAGCGCCGTGATCTCGGCCGTCGCCTCGTCGTCCAGGCGGTCGGCCTTGATGACGGTCAGACCCAGCTCCTCGGCGGCGACCGCGACGGGCGACGGTGTCAGCACCCGCTTGCGGCCGAACGGCGCATCACGACGTGTGACGACTCCGACGACGTCGTGGGACGAGGCCGCGAGGGCACGGAGCGAGGGGACGGCCGGTTCGGGTGTTCCGGCGAAAACGACGCGCATGCAGGTCCTCACAGATCGAGCTCGGGCACATCGAGCCGAACCCTGAGTGTAGTCCGCGGCCCCGGACCCCGACGTCGTCCCCGGACGGCGTCGGCGACGACCGAGGCGCGCAGCTGCTCGGCCACAGTCCGTCCGTGGGCGTAGTCGATCCGCACCAGTGCGCGTGCGCCGTCATCGGTCGGCACAGGTCCGAGCACGTTCATCGGACCGAGATCGGGAACCGCTTCGCGGAGCTCGGCGAGGGCACGGTCGACAGATGCCGGGGCTCCCTCGACAGCGACCACGCGTACCGTCGGCGGCATCAGCAGCGGAGCGCGATCGGCGAGCTCCGCGCGGGCGTACGCGGCCTGCGTCCAGGTCGCGAGGGCGCGCGCGACGGGTCCGGTGACACCGACCAGGTGCACGGGCGCGCCCGGGGCGGCGAGGGCGGCGGCGTTCGACCACCAGCGCAGACACGACTCCCCGATCCGCAGCTGCTCGGCCATCAGCATCTTGTCGCCGTCGAGCAGGATGACGGCGCGGTACCCCCCGTCGGCGGGCGGCTCCGCACCCCGGGTCGCGATGACGAGCGCCGGTCGCGCGTCGACCGAGGCGACGGGGTGGTCGCCGTCGGCGACGATGACGCGGATGCCGGGGAACGCCCGGCCGAGCTCGTCGGCGGTGCGTTCGCTACCCGACGACGCCATGCGGAACCGCGTGCCCTGACAGTTCGCGCACGTCCAGTTCGGGGCCGACCGCCCGCACCAACCGCAGTCGGGGGTCGCGCCGGGTCGACGGGCGCGGAGCGGGCCGGAACAGTGGCGGCAGCGCGCCGGATGACGGCACTCCGCGCAGATGAGTACCGGCGAGTAGCCCGGGCGGGCGACCTGGACGAGAACAGGTCCGTGCCGGAGGGCCTCGCGGGCAGCCCCGAAGGCCGCCGACGGCACGCGAGCGCCGCGGTGCTCGGCCTCGTGCGTGGCCGACAGGACCACGCGAGGGCTCGCACGGCGCTGCGCGGGCACCTCGCGGACCCACCCCACCTGGACGAGGCGTTCGACGTCCGTGGTGCGGGTGTGTCCCGCGAACAGGAGCGCGGACTGCTCCTCCTCCTGCCGGACGAGGGCGGCGTCGCGCGCGTGCACACCGGGGCTCAGCGGCTCCGCGAGCAGCGGGTCGCCGTCGTCCCAGAGCAGGACCGCACCGACGTCGTGCGCGGGGGCGTAGACCGTCGACCTGTTGCCCACCACGATGCACGGCGCGGAAGCCAGCAGACGCAGATACGTGGCGAAACGTTCCGGTCCGGAGCGTCGCGCGTCGTCCCGGACGATTGCCTCCGCAGGGACGAGACCCGCCAGGGCGTCCAGGATCTGCGACTGGTCGCGATGGTCGGGCACCACGACGAGCGCACTGCGACCGCTGTCCAGGACGAGTGTCGCCAAGGCGGCGAGCAGGTCCGCCCACGCACCGCGCAGCTGACCGGGAGCCGGATGCGGGGGCGCGTCGACCGCCAGCCGCTCGCCCGCTCGGATCGCGTCGGCGAGGCCAGGGTAGACGTCCACCGTCGCCCGCGCGCGGGTCGCGGCATCCGGATCCACCGTCGGCGCCTCGGGCGGGTCGGCGGCCAGCCACGCCTTCTCGGCGCGGACCATCCGCTTCGGGACGGCGAGGCGCAGGATGTCGCTCGCGGAGCCGGCGGCGCGGTCCGCGACCCGCCGGGCGAGCCGGTAGAGCGCGTCGGGAAGGATCGGCACGGCCGAGACGACCGCCGTCACCTCGGACAGGGGGCGCCCGCCCGGCTCCACCTCGGCACGCTCGATGACCCATCCCTCCACGGTGCGACCGGCGCTGCGCAGGGGTACCTTGACGCGGACGCCGGGGACGGCCGCCTCTCGGAGCGCCTCGGGGAGGGCGTAGTCGAACAGCCGGTCGAGCTGGGGCAGCGGCGAGTCGATGAGGACCCGCGCGACATCGATCACAGCGGGGTCAGAGACCGGCGGCGGCCCGCAGCGCGTCGACGCGGTCGGTGCGCTCCCAGGTGAACTCCGGCAGCTCGCGTCCGAAGTGTCCGTAGGCGGCCGTCTGCGCGTAGACCGGACGCAGTAGGTCGAGGTCGTCGATGATCGCCTGCGGGCGCAGGTCGAACACATCGCGGATCGCGGCGGTGATCGCCTCGTCGGAGACGTGACCGGTGCCGAAGGTCTCGACGTACAGACCCACGGGCGCCGCGCGACCGATCGCGTAGGCGACCTGTACCTCGAGACGGTCGGCCAGGCCCGCGGCGACGGCATTCTTGGCGACCCAGCGCATCGCGTAGGCGGCGGAGCGGTCGACCTTGGACGGGTCCTTACCGCTGAACGCGCCGCCCCCGTGACGGGCGGCACCGCCGTACGTGTCGATGATGATCTTCCGTCCGGTCAGGCCCGCGTCGCCCTTCGGACCGCCGACGACGAACGGGCCGGCGGGGTTGATGACGTACCGCACCTCCGAGACGTCGAGCCCCGTCTGCCCGAGCACGGGGTCGATGACCTCCGCCTGCACCGCCGCGCGGAGGGCCGGCAACGAGATGTCGGGGTGGTGCTGGGTGGACAGCACGACGGTGTCGATCGTGCGGGGCGTCGTGCCGTCGTATCCGAGGGTGACCTGCGTCTTGCCGTCGGGGCGCAGGAACGGGAGCGCGCCGCTGCGACGCGCGTCGGTCAGCCGCTCGGCGAGGCGGTGCGCCGTCCAGATCGCGGTCGGCATGTACTGCGGGGTCTCGTTCGTCGCGTAGCCGAACATGATCCCCTGGTCGCCGGCCCCGAGGGCGTCGACCGGGTCCACGGAACCGCCTTCGCGGTGCTCGAGCGCGTTGTCGACGCCGGCGGCGATGTCGCCGGACTGCTCGCCGATCGAGACCGTCACACCGCACGAGTCGCCGTCGAACCCCGTCTCGGACGAGGTGTACCCGATGCGGTTCACCACCCGACGGACGATGCCGGGGATGTCGACGTAGCCGTCCGTGCGGACCTCGCCCGCGACGTGCACGAGCCCCGTCGTCACGAGCGTCTCGACGGCGACGCGGCTGCCGCGGTCGACCTCCAGGAGCGCGTCGAGGATGCTGTCGGAGATCTGGTCGCAGATCTTGTCGGGGTGACCTTCGGTCACGGACTCCGACGTGAACAGGCGCAGCGCGGTCATCGGTCCTCCAGAGGGCGGATCGGGGGTATGGAAACCATCATGCCCGCGGTCCCCGACACGGGGGACACGCGGGCATGAGGATGACGCCGTGTGGCGTCAGATTCGAGGCGTCGAGGTCACTCGGCCGCGCGCAGGCGCAGCTTGTCCTCGTGGATCTCGTGGAGCGCGATCGTGAGGGGCTTGTCCTCGACGTTCGAGTCGACCAGCGGACCCACGTTGTCGAAGAGGTTTCCCTCGTGGAGGTCGGAGTAGTAGTCGTTGATCTGACGCGCGCGCTTGGATGCGTAGATGACGAGCTGGTACTTCGAGTCGACCTTGTCGAGCAGTGCGTCGATGGGCGGGTCGATGATGCCCTGGTCACGGTTGGCCATGGTAGTCCTCCAGGATGGGTGAGGCGAGAAGTCTGCACGGACGCGTGTGTGCGCGACACGGCATCCCGCCAGTCTACAGGGCGCCGCGGCGCTCCGCCGCGCACCGTCAGCGACTGAGCAGTTGCCGCTTCGAACTGAGTACCCCGGTGTCGAAACCGGCGAGGTGCAGACCGCCGTGGAACCGGGCGTGCTCGATCTTCACGCAGCGGTCCATGACCACCGACAGACCCGCATCGGCGGCAATCTTCGCGGCACCCTCGTGCCACGACCCCAGCTGCAGCCAGAGGGTCGACGCACCGGCATCCACCGCCTCCTGCGCGACGCCGGGCAGGTCGTCGTGCTTGCGGAAGACGTCCACGATGTCGGGGACGACGGGCAGGTCGGCGAGCGAAGCGTAGGCGGGCTGCCCGAGGATCTCGGTGGCGCGCGGGTTGACGTAGTACACGTCGTACGGCGAGCTCCCCCGCAGGTACGTCGCGACGAAGTAGCTCGCGCGTGCGGGGTTGTCGGAGGCGCCGACGATCGCGATCGTCTTGGCGCGGCGGAGGATCTCGAACCGCTCCTGCGCTCCGGCGGAGGGCCATGTGCGAGCGTGTTCCCGGTGGGGAGCAACGGCGGGAGCCGGGAGTGCGCACGCGTTCGGATCGCTCATCGGCTGACTCCTGTCGCTCGGGTGAGGGCCTGATCGAGGTCCCAGACGATGTCCTCGGGGTCTTCGAGACCGACCGAGATGCGGATGAGGTCGGCGGGGACGCCCGCGGCGACGAGCTGCTCCGCACTCAGCTGCTGGTGGGTGGTCGACGCGGGGTGGATGACGAGGGTGCGGGCATCGCCGATGTTCGCCAGGTGCGAGGCGAGCTGCAGGGCATCGATGACGGCCTCCCCCGCCCGCCTGCCGGCGGCCACGCGGTCGGCCTCGGTCGACGTCTCGTCGCCTGCCTTCACACCGAAGGCGAAGACCGACCCGGGTCCCAGGGGGAGGTACTTCTCGGCCCGGCTGTGGTGCGGGTGGCCGGGCAGTCCCGCCCACGTGACGAAAGAGACACGCGGGTCGGAATCGAGCCATTCCGCGACGACACGCGCGTTCGCGAGATGCGCATCGATCCGCTGCGGGAGGGTCTCGACGCCCTGCAGCAACAGGAAGGCGGAGTGCGGACTGAGCGCCGCACCGATGTCGCGCAGCTGCTCGGTGCGGAGCTTGGTGAGGAAGCCGTACTCGCCGAAGTTGTCCCACCAGCGGATGCCGCCGTACGAGGCCACGGGCTCGGTCATCTGCGGGAACTTGCCGTTCCCCCAGTCGAAGGTGCCCTTCTCGATGACGACGCCGCCGAGGGTCGTCCCGTGTCCGCCCAGGAACTTCGTCACGGAATGGATGACGATGTCGGCACCGTGCTCGAGCGGTCGCGCGAGATACGGCGTCGCGAGGGTCGAGTCGACGACGAGCGGGATGCCGGCGGCGTGCGCGACCTCGGCGAGACCCTCGATGTCGGCGATCTCACCCGACGGGTTGCCGATCGTCTCGACGTACAGCACCTTGGTCTCGGGCCGGATCGCGGCGGCGTAGTCGGCGGGGTCGCTGGAGGCGATGAACGTCGTGTCGACGCCGAACCGACGCAGCGTCACATCGAGCTGCGTCACGGTGCCGCCGTAGAGCTGGGCGGAGGCGACGACGTGGTCACCGACGCCCACGAGCGCTGCGAAAGTGATGAACTCGGCACTCATCCCGGACGCGGTAGCGACGGCACCGATCCCGCCCTCGAGCGAGGCGAGCCGCTCCTCGAGGGCGGCGACGGTGGGGTTGCCGATCCGCGAGTAGATGTTGCCGTACTTCTGCAGGGCGAAGAGGTTCGCGGCATCCGTCGCGTCGTCGAAGACGAACGAGGAGGTCTGGTAGATGGGCACGGCTCGGGCGCCGGTCGCGGCATCCGGGGTGCCGCCCGCGTGCAGGGCGCGTGTGCGGAAGCCGAAACGGTGTTCGTCGGTCATGTTCTCTCTCTGACGGATGGGGACTATGCAGCCGCGAGGGCTGCGGCGATCCGGGCGACGGCGTCGGGGTTCTGCAAGGAGGTGGTGTCGCCCAGCGGCGCGGGTTCGCGGCCGGCGCGACGGTCCTGCTCCGCCTCCCACAGCTGGGCGAGAAGGCGACGGAGGATCTTGCCGGACCGTGTCTTCGGGAGGTCGGGCACGATCACGACGTGTCGCGGCTTGGCGACCGGTCCGATCTCGCGGGCGACGTGCGCGCGGAGGTCGGCGGCGTCGGGCGCGTTCGCCCCGGACGGGACGACGAACGCGGCGACGGCGTGACCGGTGACGGGGTCGGCGACGCCCGTCGTCCCCGCCTCCCCCACCGAGCCGTGTGCGACGAGGGCGGACTCGATCTCGATCGTCGACAGGCGGTGCCCCGAGACGTTCACGACGTCGTCGAGGCGACCCAGGATCCAGATGTGCCCGTCGGCGTCGCGTGTCGCACCGTCACCCGCGACGTAGTAGCCGCCGTGGTCGCCATGGCCCGCGAAGGCGGACCAGTACGAATCCCGGTACCGCGTCGGGTCGCCCCAGACCGTGCGTGCCATGCCCGGCCACGGCCGGCGGACGACGAGCGTGCCGGAGCGTCCGGGCTCGACCTCGCGGCCGTCGGCGTCCACGACCGCCGCGTCGATCCCCGGCAGCGGCACCGTCGCGGAGCCGGGCTTCAGAGTGGTCACTCCCGGCAGGGGTGCGATCATCGCGGCGCCCGTTTCGGACTGCCACCACGTGTCGACCACGGGGACCTCGTCCCGGCCGAACGCCCGGCGGAACCACGCCCATGCGGCGGGATTGATCGCCTCTCCCACCGTCCCGAGGAGGCGGATGCTCGACAGGTCGTGCCCGGCGGGGAGGTCGTCACCGAACCACGTCATGAAGGTGCGGATGAGGGTAGGCGCCGTGTAGTACACGGTGACGCCGTAGCGCTCGATGATCTCGAGGTGACGCTCGCGGTGCGGCGCATCCGGGGTGCCCTCGTAGATCACCTGCGTCAGTCCGTTCGAGAGGGGACCGTACATCTCGTAGGTGTGCGCCGTCACCCACGCGAGGTCGGCCGTGCACCAGTGCACGTCGTCGGGCTTCGCGTCGAAGTGTGCCCAGTGGGCCCAGCTCGCATGCGTCAGGTATCCGCCCGAGGTGTGGACGAGTCCCTTCGGCTTCCCCGTCGTTCCGGAGGTGTAGATGATGAACAGCGGATGCTCCGCGTCGAACGGAGCCGCCTCGTGGAGGGCCGACGCGGTGTCGACGACGTCGTGCCACCACACGTCGCGACCGGGGGTCCAGGGCACGTCGCTCCCCGTGCGTCGGACGACGAGGACGTGCTCGACCGTGGCGAGGCCGGCGGCGGCGGCATCCGCGGCGGACTTCACCTCGACCGCTCCCCCGCGACGGAACTGGCCGTCGCTCGTGACGAGCAGCTTCGCCCCGGTGTCCTCCAGTCGGAAGCGCAGAGCCTCGGCTGAGAACCCACCGAACACGAGCGAATGGACGGCGCCGATCCGTGCGCAGGCCAGAGCGATCACGACCGTTTCGACGAGGACGGGCAGATAGACGACGACGCGATCGCCAGGACGGATGCCGAGCGCGACGAGCGCGTTCGCCGCCTGCGACACCCGGCGCTGCAGGTCCGCGTAGGTGACCGTCGTGCGATCACCGGGCTCGCCCTCGAAGTGCAGTGCCACCGTGTCACCGCGCCCGGCCGCGACGTGGCGGTCGACGCAGTTGACGGCGACGTTGAGGGTGCCGCCGTCGAACCATCGGGCGGCGGGCACGGTGAGGCCGTCGTCTGCCGAACGGACAGGCGGACGCCAGTCGAGCGCGGTGTGCCAGGGGGTCGCCCAGTCGAGGCGACGGGCGGCGTCCTCCCAGAACGCGACGGGATCAGCCGCCGCCTCGGCATAGGCCGACGCGGTCACGTTCGCCTGGGCGGCGAAAGCCTCCGGTGCGGGATAGGTGCGGGTCTCGACGAGGCGGACCTCGTCGGCGCTGTTCTCCGTCACGACCATCTCCGCAGGACACGGCGCTGCAGGAGTGTGACCAGCGCGTTGGAGAGCACGCCGAGGCCCGCAAGGACGACGATCGCGAGGAAGATCCTGTCGACGCGACCGGTGCTCTGCGAGTCGGTGAGCAGGTATCCGAGCCCCATCGAGGCGGAGATCAGTTCAGCCGCGACCAGGAACAGCCATGCCTGGGCGAGCGCCAAGCGCAGCCCCGAGATCAGGGCGGGCACTGTGGCCGGCAGCTGAACCGTGCGGAACAATTGCCAGCCGCGGAGCCCGAACGAACGGCCCATCTCCACGACATGCGGGTCGACATGGCGCAGCGCGCCCGCGACGGTCGTGAAGACCGGGAAGAACGCTCCGATCGCGACAAGGGTCACCTTCGGTTCCTCCCCGATGCCCATCCAGAGCAGCAGCAGGGGCACGAGCGCGAGCGAGGGGATCGCGCGGAACGCGGCGAGGATCGGGCTGAGGAGCACATCCCCCGCGCGCGTCAGCCCGACGACGGCCGCCAGAGCGAGGCCGACAACCGAGCCCAGCGCGAATCCGAGCACGACGCGCTGCGCGGAGATGGCGACATGCCGCCACAACGTGCCGTCCTCTGCCAGCCGGACGGCCGCGTTCAGCACGTCGAGCGGTGCGGGGAGGCGATAGGTCGGGATCACACCGAAGGCCGTGACCGCCTGCCACAACGCGAGGAGCGCGATCGGAACGACGAACCCGCCGACGACACGGACGCTCGTGCGGGACCAGAACGGCGGCACCGCCGCCGCGCCCGAGGGCGCCGCGACGGTGGTGGTCGCCTCTGCGGAGGCCGTCATGATCAGCCCGCGGCCTTCTCGGCGAAGGTCGGCTCGATGATGGTCTCGAGCGCCGTGTCGACGGCATCCTGGCCGCCCGTCACGGCGTCAGAGTCGACGAGGACCGGGGCGATCTTCTTCAGCACGGCCAGCTGGTCGTCGCCGGGGATGCCGCTCACGTCGAGGTTCGAGCGCTCGGAGATCACGGTGGTCGCGACGGCCGGGTCGATGCCCGCCACCTCGGCGAGCAGCGCCGCGGTCTCGTCGGGGTTCGCGAGTGCCCACTCGCGCGCCTCCTCGTACGCGTCGACGACGACCTGCGCGACGTCGGCGTGATCGGCGAGGAACTCCTCGGTCGCGTTGAGGAAGCCGTAGGAGTTGAAGTCGACGTTGCGGTAGACGAGCTTGTCACCGGACTCGACTTCGGCGGCGGCCATGATCGGGTCGAGGCCCGCCCACGCGTCGACCGAGCCGCCGTCGAGCGCCGAGCGCCCGTCGGCGTGCTGCAGGTTCTGCACCTCGACGTCCGAGATGCTGAGGCCCTCGGTCTCCAGCGCCTGCAGCAGGAAGAAGTACGGGTCGGTGCCGCTCGTGGCGGCGACCTTCTTGCCCTTCAAGTCGGCGACGGACGCGATGTCGCTGTCCGGGCCCACCACGATCGCCGACCACTCGGGCTGCGAGAAGATGTCGATGACCTTGATCGGCGACCCGTTGGCGCGGGCGAGCAGCGCGGCCGAGCCGGCGGTCGAACCGACGTCGAGCGAACCGGCGCGCAGCAGTTCGTTGGCCTTGTTGGACCCCGCGGACTGCGTCCACTCCACGTCGACGTCGTCGCCGAGTGCCTTCTCGATGAGCCCCTGGTCCTTCACGACGAGGCTGAGCGGGTTGTAGGTCGCGAAGTCGATCGAGAGCGTGTCGGTGGACCACTCCCCCGCACCCTCGGAGGTGGACGCGGCGTTCTCGCCGGCGAGGCAGCCCGTGGCCATGAGCATCAACGCTCCCGCCACGACGATCGTGGGGGCGGTGCGGCGGATGACGGTGCTCATCGGGTCTCCTGAGGGGTTGAGCGGTGGGTGACGACGCCGAGTCCGTCGAGGAGCTCGGCGCGCAGGTCCGTGAAGCCGTGATCGGCACGGTCACGGGGGCGGGTGCCGGGGACGTTGATCACGCGGGCGATCGAGGGCTCCGCGGTGTCGGCGTCGATCGCGCGCAGCTGCAGCACGCGGTCGGCGAGGTAGAGGGCCTCCTCGACGTCGTGCGTCACCAGGACGACGGTCGTCGGTTCGGCGGAGTGGATGTCGAGGAGAAGGTCCTGCATGCGCAGGCGCGTCAGCGCGTCGAGGGCGCCGAACGGCTCGTCGAGCAGCAGCACCTCCGGCCCGCGGGCGAGGGCACGCGCGAGCGATGCGCGCTGGGCCATACCGCCCGAGACCTCACGGGGGCGACGCGCTGCGGCGGCGGAGAGACCCACGAGGTCGAGGAGCTCGGCGACACGGGCCTTCGCGGCGGCGCGCGCGGTGCCGCGCGGCATCCCGAGTTCGACGTTCTCGGCGAGGGTGCGCCACGGCAGCAGCCGGGGCTCCTGGAAGGCGACGGCGGTGCGCTCGTCGGTGTCGCGCAGAAGGAGGCCGTCCACGGTCACCGTGCCTGCGGTCGGCGAGTCCAGACCGGCCAGCAGTCGCAGCAGGGTGGACTTGCCGCATCCGGACGGGCCGACGACGGCGACGATCTCACCGGGCTCGAACGTGAGGTCGATGCCGCGGAGCACCGGGACCGGGCCGCGCGCACCCGCGAAGGTGCGTTCCACGCCGACCAGCGAGACCGCACCGCTCGGGGCGGACGGGTTCGACGCACGCTCAGCGGCGGTCAGGACGGTGGACATGCGTCCAGCTTTCCGGACCGTCGCCGTCACGCCTCATCGGCCGTAACGGTCTGAAACGAACGGCGCCCGAGGGTGCTCAGCTGGCGAGGCTCGCGACTTCTGCGGCGGCCCGGGCCACGTCGTCGTTCACGACGCGGTAGTCGAACTCCCCCTGCGAGGCGAGCTCGACGCGGGCGGTCTTCAGCCTGCGCGCGCGTTCCTCCTCGCCCTCGGTGCCCCGCCCCACGAGGCGGCTCACGAGCTCGTCCCAGCTCGGCGGGAGGAGGAAGACGAGCGTCGCATCCGGGGCCGCGGCCCGCACCTGACGCGCGCCCTGGAGGTCGATCTCCAGCAGGACCGTCCGACCCTCCGACAGGGCGGCGTCGATGGGCCGGCGCGGCGTTCCGTACCGATAGGCGTTGTGGACCGTGGCGTGCTCGAGCAGCTCGCCGCCCTCGACCATGCGGTCGAACTCGGCGTCGTCGACGAAGAAGTAGTGCTCGCCCTCGACCTCTCCCGGCCGAGGCGGACGCGTCGTCGCCGAGACCGACAGCAGGATCTCGGGGTGGTGCTCCTTGATATGGGCCGCCACCGTACCCTTGCCGACGGCGGTCGGGCCGGCGAGCACGATCAGGCGGCTGCGCTCCCCGCGGGCCCGGGGCTCGGGCAGGCGCCGGTCGAGGTACTCCTGCAGGACCTGACGCTGACGGATGCCGAGACCGCCGATCTTCTTCACCGGCGCGATCTGCAGGTCGGCCAGGATGCGGTCGCGCTTGCCCTCGCCGATCGCAGGGATCGCCGTCAGGAACTCCGTGACGCGCATCGCGGCAGCCGACGACTGCGGCTCCGCCCACGCGCGGCGCAGCAGATCCTGCGGGCTGATGACGCGGGTCGACACGTCGCGTTTGAGGGCGGCGCGCTCACGGCGGGCGGCCACGGCGCGACGCGACGCGGCGGCGCGGTCGACCTCGGGAGGGGTGCGGGAGTCAGGCATGTCGTGCGTCCTGGAGTTCGGAGTTGTGGGAGTCGATGGCCTCGCCGATCCCGTCGGGACCCACGCCGAGGATGCTGCGGCTCGCGCTCGCGAGCACCTGCGGTGCGAGCGGACCGAACCGCTCGGCGAGGTCGCTCAGGCGGGCGCCCTGCGCACCGAACCCCGGTGCGAGGATCGACGCGCGGACGAGCGAGGCGTCCGACAGGCCGAGATCGGCGCGTTCCACTGTAGCCCCGACGACGAACCCGACCGGTCCCAACCGGTCGTCCGCGACGACCGCGGACGCGTTGGCGGACCCGGCGCGCTGCGCGACCCAGTCGGCGACGGTCTGGCCGCGCTCGGCGTCGACGACGGTGACCTCGGCGGACTGCAGGCCCGCCGCCTCCGGGTTGCTCGTGGCGGCGAGGACGTACACGCCCTTGCCTTCGCGGACGGCCGTCGCGATCGTGCCCCGCAAAGAGTCCGGACCCAGGTACGGGCTCACGGTGACGGCATCCGATTCCAGCGGGGAGCCGGCCCCGAGCCATGCCTCGGCGTACCCGTCCATCGTCGTGCCGATGTCGCCGCGCTTGGCGTCGGCGATCACGACGAGTCCCGCGGCACGTGCGGTGCCGATGACCTCCTCGAGCGCCGCGTACCCGGCCGAACCGTAGCGCTCGAAGAACGCCACTTGCGGTTTCACGACACCCACTCGGGTGCGCGCGGCGTCAACGACGCGCAGACCGAACTCGCGGACCCCCGCAGCGGATGCCGGGAGCCCCCACGCGTGCAGGAGGGACGCGTGGGGGTCGATGCCGACGCACAGCGGACCGCGGGCGTCGACCGCCGCGGCCAGCCGTGAACCGAATGAGGTCACACCGCCGCCTTCCGGTCTGCGGCGTACTCCTGCAGGCTGCGCACCTGGAACCCCTCGCGGAGCACCGGCATGGCCGACACCGCCGCACCGAGGACGGCCATCGTCGTGAACAGCGCCTTGTCGGCCGCCACGGCGGCGGCACGGATCTCGTAGCCGTCGGCGCGGGCGATGCCGCCCGACGGGGTGTTCACGACGATGTCGATCTCGCCCGCGTTGATGAGGTCGACGACGTTGGATTCGCCGGAGTCCTGCGTCTCGGAGTACTTCGACACGACCTCCACCCGGATGCCGTTGCGGGCGAGGATCTCGGCGGTCCCCTCGGTCGCGACGAGGGTGTAGCCGAGCTCCTGCAAGCGGTGGGCGGGGAGGATGACGGCGCGCTTGTCGTCATCGGCCACGGACAGGAACACCGTACCCGAGGTCGGCATCCCGCCGTAGGCCGCAGCCTGGCTCTTCGCGAATGCCGTCGGGAAGTCGCGGTCGATGCCCATGACCTCACCGGTGGAGCGCATCTCGGGTCCGAGGACCGAGTCGACGGTCCGGCCGTCGGCGGTGCGGAACCGCTTGAAGGGCAGCACGGCCTCCTTCACGGCGACGGGGGCGTCAAGCGGCACGCGCGAGCCGTCCTGCTCGGGGAGCAGCCCCTCGGCGATCAGCTCGGCGATCGTCGCGCCGGCCATGATGCGGCTCGCAGCCTTGGCCATCGGAATGCCGAGCGCCTTGGACACGAAGGGCACGGTGCGCGAGGCGCGCGGGTTCGCCTCGATGACGTACAGGACCCCGGCCGAGACCGCGAACTGCACGTTCAGAAGGCCGCGCACGCCGACGCCCTCGGCGATCGCGTGGGTCGCGGTGCGCACCCGGTCGATCTCCCCGCGCCCGAGCGACATCGGCGGCAGGGTGCACGAGGAGTCGCCGGAGTGGATGCCGGCCTCCTCGAGGTGCTCCATGACGCCGCCGATGTAGAGCTGCTCGCCGTCGAAGAGCGCGTCGACGTCGATCTCGACGGCGTCGTCCAGGAACCGGTCAACCAGGAGCGGCGCGTCCTCGCGGATGATCGCCTGGTCGGCGATGCGGACGAAGTAGTCGCGCAGGCTCTCGGTGTCGTAGACGATCTCCATGCCGCGACCGCCGAGCACGAAGCTCGGGCGCACGAGCACGGGGTACCCGATCTCCTCGGCGATCGCGATCGCCCCCGCCTCATCGGTCGCGGTGCCGTGGCGCGGCGCCGTCAGACCCGCGCGGTCCAGCAGCTGCGAGAACTGCTCGCGCTCCTCGGCGATGTCGATGGCGGCGGGCTTCGTGCCGAGGATCGTGTAGCCGGCGGCTTCGATCCCCTTCGCGAGGCCGAGCGGGGTCTGACCGCCGAGCTGGCAGACGACGCCGACGATCTCACCGGACTGCGCCTCGGCGTGGAGCACCTCGAGCACGTCCTCGAGCGTCAGCGGCTCGAAGTAGAGCCGGTCGCTCGTGTCGTAGTCGGTCGAGACCGTCTCGGGGTTGCAGTTGACCATGATGGTCTCGAAACCGGCATCCGACAGGGCGAACGAGGCGTGGACGCACGAGTAGTCGAACTCGACGCCCTGGCCGATGCGGTTCGGGCCCGAGCCGATGATGACGATCTTGCGACCCTCGCTCGGCGTGACCTCGGTCTCGCGGTCGTACGAGGAGTAGTGGTAAGGCGTGAGCGCCGGGAACTCCCCCGCGCACGTGTCGACCGTCTTGTAGACCGGGCGAAGACCGAAGCCGTGACGGATGCCGCGCACCTCCGCCTCGTCGACGCCGCGCAGCTCGGCGATCTGGGCGTCGCTGAAGCCGTGGTCCTTCGCGAGGCGCAGGATGTCCTCGGTCAGGGCGTCGGCCTCGCGGATGTACTCGGCCACCTCGTTGATGAGGATCATCTGGTCGAGGAACCACGGGTCGATGGCCGTCGCCTCGAACGCCTGCTCGAGTGTCGCACCCTTACGGAGCGCCTGCTGCAGGACGACGATGCGGCCGTCGGTCGGCGTCTTCGCGATCTCGAGAAGCTGCTCGACGGAGCGGTCCTCGGGCCCCCAGTGGAAGCTGGAGCCGCGCTTCTCGAGCGAACGAAGCGCCTTCTGCAGCGCCGTCGTGTAGTTGCGCCCGATCGCCATCGCCTCGCCGACCGACTTCATGGTCGTCGTGAGGGTGGTGTCGGCGGCGGGGAACTTCTCGAAGTTGAAGCGCGGGACCTTCACCACGACGTAGTCGAGCGTCGGCTCGAAGCTTGCCGGCGTCGCCTTGGTGATGTCGTTCGGCACCTCGTCGAGGCGGTAGCCGATGGCGAGCTTCGCGGCGAGCTTGGCGATCGGGAAGCCCGTCGCCTTCGAGGCCAGGGCCGACGAGCGCGAGACGCGGGGGTTCATCTCGATGACGATGATGCGCCCCGTCGCCGGGTCGACGGCGAACTGGATGTTGCAGCCGCCGGTGTCGACGCCGACGGCGCGGATGATGTCGATGCCGATGTCGCGGAGCTTCTGGTACTCGCGGTCGGTCAGGGTCAGCGCCGGCGCGACGGTGATCGAGTCGCCCGTGTGCACGCCGACGGGATCGACGTTCTCGATCGAGCAGACGACGACCGTGTTGTCGGCCGTGTCGCGCATGAGCTCGAGCTCGTACTCCTTCCAGCCGAGGATCGACTCCTCGAGGAGCACCTCGGTCGTCGGCGAGTCGCGCAGGCCCGCGCCGCCGATACGGCGGAGGTCCTCCTCGTTGTAGGCGAAGCCGGACCCGAGGCCGCCCATCGTGAACGAGGGGCGGACCACGAGCGGGTAGCCGAGCTCGGCGGCGCCGGCCAGCAGGTCGTCCATCGTGTGGGCGATGACGCTACGGGCGACATCGGCGCCGGATTCGAGGACGAGCTCCTTGAAGACCTGGCGGTCCTCGCCCTTGCGGATGGCGTCGACCTTGGCGCCGATGAGCTCGACGCCGTACTTCTCGAGGATCCCGCGGTCGTGGAGGGCCATCGCCGCGTTGAGCGCGGTCTGGCCGCCGAGGGTCGGGAGGATCGCGTCGGGCTTCTCCTTCGCGATGATCGTCTCGATGACCTCGGGGGTGATCGGCTCGACGTAGGTGGCGTCGGCGAAGTCGGGGTCGGTCATGATCGTCGCGGGGTTGGAGTTCACGAGGATGACGCGCACGCCTTCCTCGCGCAGCACGCGGCACGCCTGGGTGCCGGAGTAGTCGAACTCGCAGGCCTGACCGATGACGATCGGGCCGGATCCGATGACGAGGACGCTCTGGATGTCGTCGCGCTTAGGCATTCTTGGTCGTCTCCTGAGTGGCGATCACGAGGTCGCGGAAGCGGTCGAAGAGGTAGTTGGCGTCGTGCGGGCCGGCGGCGGCCTCGGGGTGGTACTGCACGCTGAACGCCGGGATGTCGAGGGCGCGCAGGCCCTCCACCACGTTGTCGTTGAGGCCGACGTGGCTGACCTCGACGCGGCCGTAGCCGTTCGGGCTGTCGATGACGCCCTCGATCGGCGCGTCCACGGCGAACCCGTGGTTGTGCGCGGTGATCTCGACGCGCCCGGTCGTCTTGTCGAGGACGGGCTGGTTGATGCCGCGGTGGCCGAACGGCAGCTTGTAGGTACCGAAGCCGAGCGCGCGCCCGAACAGCTGGTTGCCGAAGCAGATGCCGAAGAAGGGCAGGCCGGCATCCAGCACCTCGCGCAGCAGCGCGACGTGACGGTCGGATGCCGCCGGGTCGCCGGGGCCGTTCGAGTAGAACACCGCGACCGGGTCGATCGCCTGGACGTCGGCGAACGTGATCGACTGCGGCAGGACGTGGACCTCGAACCCGCGCGCCGCGAGGTTGTTCACGGTCGCCTGCTTCACCCCGAGGTCGAGGATCGCGAGGTTGCCGATCCTCTCGCCGACGGCGGGGGTCACCTCGGCGGCCGAGACCGAGACGTCAGCCGACAGGTTCTGCCCGCTCATCTCGGGCGCCTCGCGCACGATGCGCAGCTGCTCGTCGTCGGCGAGGGATGCGGCATCCCCCGAGAACACACCGCCGCGCATGGAGCCGGCCGAGCGGAGCACGCGGGTCACCGCACGCGTGTCGATGCCGCTGATGCCGACGATGCCGTCACGGACGAGGGCGTCCTCGAGCGAGTGGTCGGCGCGCCAGTTCGAGACGATCCGCGAAGGGTCGCGCATGACGTAGCCCGACACCCAGATGCGGCGGGACTCGGGGTCGTCGACGTTCATACCGGTGTTGCCGATGTGGGGTGCGGTCTGCAGGACGATCTGGCCCGCGTACGACGGGTCGGTGATCGTCTCCTGATAGCCGGTCATCGCGGTGGCGAAGACGACCTCGCCCAGGGTGGTGCCGCGTGCGCCGTAGGCGTGGCCGGGGTGTCGGGAGCCGTCTTCGAGGACGAGGACGGCGGGTTCGGGAGCCTGGAATCTCTGAATGCTCATGCGTCGCTTCCGGGAGTCTGCTGGGGGGAGGTGGGAGTGGGGGTGGCGGGGACGACCTGGGCGATCGCGTCGGCGAGCGAGCGGGCCGAGGTGTCCTGCGGGCGGAGGTAGCTGTCGACGAGGGTGCCTTCGGGCGTCGTCCACGCGACGCGGACGAGCCCGTCGCGCTCGACGACCCGGTCGATCGCCACCGTGGCCTGTCCCGCGGCGACCAGTCGGTCCGCGGCGAGGAACACCCGGGGTTGGCCGGTGAGGTCGAGGGCGACCCCGCGGTCGGTGACGGTGACGTCGACGCGCGACCGGAAGGCCAGCCCGCCGATGGCGAGCCGCTCGAGCGGTTCGTCGTGGCGCGTCGTCGCGACGTACAGTCCCTCGGACCGCAGTCGTGTCGTCGCGCCGACGGGTGCCTCGCCGACGGGAGCGGTCAGACCCGCATCCCGCCGGGATCGTCGTCGCCAGGCGATGAGGCCCGCGATGATCAGGAGCGCCGCGACCGCCGCCATGATGAGGCCGGCGCCCTCGCGGCTCACGAGGCGACCTCGTCGACGACGACGCCGTCCGCCACGGTCTGGCGGCCGCGGAAGAACGTCGCGCGCACCTCGCCGGGCAGGTCCCTGCCGAGGTAGGGCGAGTTCACGCTGCGGCCGCGGAGGTCGCCGGTCGTGAACGCCCGCACGGGGGCGGGGTCGTAGAGGGTGAGGGATGCCGGGGCTCCGACGGCCAGCGGCGTCCCCGCATCAGCCAGTCGGCCGATCCGCGCCGGAGCGGTCGACATCACACGCGCGACGTCGGCCCACTCGAGCAGGCCCGTCTCGATCATCGCGGTGTGCACGACGCGCAGGGCGGATTCCAGTCCCACCATGCCGTTGGCGGCGGCCTGCCACTCGCACGTCTTCGCCTCGGCGGGGTGCGGCGCGTGGTCGGTCGCGACGATGTCGATCGTGCCGTCGGCAAGACCCTCGCGGACGGCGAGGACGTCCTCGTCGCGGCGCAGTGGCGGGTTCACCTTGAACCGCGGGTCGTAGCCGCGGACGAGGTCCTCGGTGAGGAGCAGATGGTGCGGCGTGACCTCGGCGGTGACGTGGACGCCGCGCTTCTTCGCCCATCGGATGAGGTCGACGGAACCGGCGGTGGAGAGGTGGCACACGTGCAGGCGGGACCCGACGTGCTCGGCGAGCAGCACGTCGCGGGCGATGATCGACTCCTCGGCGACGGCCGGCCACCCGGTGAGCCCGAGCTCGGCCGACACGGTGCCCTCGTTCATCTGGGCGCCCTCGGTGAGCCGAGGGTCCTGCGCGTGCTGCGCGACCACGCCGTCGAAGGACTTCACGTACTCGAGCGCGCGCCGCATGATCAGCGGGTCGAACACGCAGAAGCCGTCGTCGCTGAAGACGCGGACCCGGGCACGCGAGGATGCCATCGCGCCGAGTTCGGCGAGCCGCTCGCCCTTCTGCCCGACCGTGACGGCGCCGATCGGCTGCACGTGGACATACCCGGCCGCTTCGCCGAGGGCGAGTTCCTGCTCGACGACACCGGCCGTGTCCGCCACCGGCGACGTGTTCGGCATCGCGAAGACGGTCGTGTAACCGCCCGCGGCGGCCGCGCGCGAGCCGGTGAGTATCGTCTCGGACGCCTCGTAGCCGGGTTCGCGGAGGTGGGTGTGCAGGTCGACGAGCCCCGGCAGCGCGATGAGGCCGTCGGCATCCACCGTCCGTGCCCCGGCGTCGCTCAGTCCGGAACCCAGCTCGGTGATGACGCCGTCCCGGATCAGCAAGTCGGCGGCGATACCGCCGTCGATCCGCGCTCCGCGGATGAGGATGGTCTCGCTCATCGGGCCTCCTCCTGTGCGTGGTTCGTGGGCCGCTCCCCTGCCAGGAGCAGGTAGAGCGCCGCCATGCGCACCGACACCCCGTTCGCGACCTGTTCGAGAACGGTCGATCGTGGCGAATCGGCGGCGTCGGCGGAGATCTCCAGACCCCGGTTCATGGGACCGGGGTGCATCACAATGCTATCGGTCGGAAGCGCGGCCATCCGCGCCGCGTCCAGTCCCCACCGACGGGAATACTCCCGCTCAGTGGGGAAATAGGCGGCATTCATGCGCTCGAGCTGGATGCGCAGCATCATGACCGCGTCGGGGGCGTCGGCGATCGCTTGATCGAGGTCGTACACGACCGCGACCGGCCAGGCCGACACGTCCTGGGGAACGAGGGTCGGCGGGGCGACGAGGGTCACGCGGGCGCCGAGACTCGTGAGCAGCCAGACGTTGGAGCGCGCGACCCGGGAATGCAGGATGTCGCCGACGATCGCGACGTGCAGGCCCGACAGATCGCGTCCGCGGCTGTCATCTCCGTAGAAGCGCTTGCGGATCGTGAACGCGTCCAGCAGCGCCTGCGTCGGGTGCTCATGCGTCCCGTCTCCGGCGTTGAGCACTCCGGCCGAGATCCAGCCGCTCGTGGCGAGCGTGTGCGGCGCGCCCGAGGCACCGTGGCGGATCACGACGGCATCCGCCCCCATGGCCTGCAGGGTCTGCGCGGTGTCCTGGAGCGATTCGCCCTTCGAGACCGACGATCCCTTCGCCGAGAAATTGATGACGTCGGCGGACAGCCGCTTCGCGGCCGCCTCGAACGAGATCCGGGTGCGCGTCGAGTCCTCGAAGAAGAGGTTCACGACCGTCTTGCCCCGGAGCGTGGGGAGCTTCTTGATCTCGCGGGACTGTGTGTCGCGCATGTCCTCGGCGACGTCGAGGATGCGGAGCGCGTCCTCGCGGGAGAGGGTGCGGGTGTCGAGCAGGTGCCTCATGAGGCGATCGTCACCTCCTCGGCGCCGTCGACGTCCGCGAGGCGGACGTTGACACGCTCGTCGCGCGAGCTCGGCAAGTTCTTGCCGACGAAGTCCGGACGGATCGGCAGCTCGCGGTGGCCGCGGTCGACGAGGATCGCGAGCCGGACGACCGCGGGGCGGCCGATGTCCTGGAGCGCGTCGAGCGCGGCGCGGATCGAGCGCCCGGAGAACAGCACGTCGTCGACGAGGACGACGGTCTTCGCGTCGACGCCGCCGGCGGGGATCTCGGTCGGGCGCGGCGTCCGCGTCGGATTGCGATGCAGATCGTCGCGGTACATCGTGACGTCGAGTGCGCCGACCGGAACGGTCGCGCCGGTGTACGACGCGATGAGCGCGGCGATGCGTTCGGCCAGGGTGACGCCGCGGGTGGGGATCCCGAGGAGAACGAGCCCGTCGGGGCCCTTGTTCGACTCGAGGATCTCATGAGAGATGCGCGTGAGTGCGCGGGCGATGTCGCTGTCGTGCAAGACGATGCGCGAAGTCATCCGCCGCTCCCTTCTCCGCCTCACAGGACGGTGTTAAAGGTTGCTTGTGTGCCTCCAGTCTAGCGGGGCGCGCGAGGCCCCCGGGGCACATGTCAGGATGAGCCGAGGGGGCGAGATGACACGTGTGCGCGAGGCGATCCTGGTGACCGGGACGGTGCTCGTCGTCCTCTATGCGCAGCTCATGTACCTCGTCACGCAGGAAGGGGTCGCTCTGGCATACCTCGCCCTGCTGGCCTGCGGTCTTCCCGTCTACTTCGCGCTGGCCTTCGGGGTCGGCATGTCTCTGGGCGACCTCGGCGATGTGCTCCCGGTCACCGGCGCCGACTCGGCGGCCTGGCTCGTGCTCGCGAACACGAGCTTCGCCGCCTTCTTCCTCGTCGTTGGCGTCAGCGCCGGACTCGTCGTGCGGCGCGCTGGGCGCGGCACGAGAGCCCTCGCAGCGCCGCGCCCCGCGCGCTGAGGTCGCTGCGGAGGCGTCAGCTCCGCGCGATGCGGCCGAGCACGCCGTGGACGAACGACCCCGAGTCGTCGGTCGAGAACTCCTTGGCGAGTTCCACGGCCTCGTCGATCGCGACCGCGGTGGGCACGTCGTCGTTGTGCAGGATCTCCCACACACCGATGCGGAGGATCGCGCGGTCGACCGCCGGCATCCGCTCGAGCTTCCAGTCGCGGGCGTGCGTGACGATCTGCTCGTCGATCTCGCTCTGGGTGTCGATGACGCCGTCGACGATCTCGCGGGCGTACAGCCACGACGCCTCGCGCGCGGGTTCGCTCGCCGCGCGCTTCGCCTCGGCGGCGAGGGTCACGGCGAGGTCATCCCCGCGGATGTCGGACTGGTACAGGATGTCGAGGGCGCGCTTGCGCGCCTTGCTCCGTGCGCTCATCGGTCGGTCAGTTCACGCGGCCGAGGTAGTCCCCGGTGCGCGTGTCGACCTTGACCTTCGTGCCCTGCTCGACGAACAGCGGCACCTGGATCTCGTAGCCGGTCTCGAGCGTGGCGGGCTTGGTGCCGGCCGACGAGCGATCGCCCTGCAGGCCCGGCTCGGTGTAGGTGATCTCGAGGACGACGGATGCCGGCATCTCGACGTAGAGCGGGTTGCCGTTGTTCAGCGCGATCTGGACCTGCTGGTTCTCGAGCAGGTAGTTGGCCGCGTCGCCCACGACGGTGGCCGAGACGTTCAGCTGGTCGTAGTCGGCGACGTCCATGAAGACGTAGCTGTCGCCGTCGTTGTACAGGTAGGTGAAGTCGCGACGGTCGACGTTCTCGATCTCGATCTTCGCGCCCGCGTTGTACGTGCGGTCGACGACCTTGCCCGAGACGACGTTCTTCAGCTTCGTGCGGACGAAGGCCCCGCCCTTGCCGGGCTTCACGTGCTGGAACTCGACGACGTTCCAGAGCTGTCCGTCGATGGACAGGACGACGCCGTTCTTGATGTCTGCAGTGGATGCCATGAGAGTGCGGTTTTCCGTTCGATGAGTTCGGGGGCCAGAGCGGCCGACGATCGATTCTACGGGATGCCGCGGCATCCGCCCCCGGGGAACGGTCAGTCGTCGAGCGTCGCGAGCAGGGCGCGGGTCGCCTCCCCGTAGCCTGCGACGCCACGGCCGATGACGTGGACCACGGCCACATCGGCGACGTAGGAGTGGTGCCGGAAGGGTTCCCGCGCCATGACGTCGGAGATGTGCACCTCAGCGACCGGCAGGGCCACACCCGCGAGAGCGTCCCGCAGCACGACGGAGGTGTGCGTCAATCCGCCGGGGTTGATGATGATGCCCGCACAGTCGGTGCGCGCGGCGTGGATCGCGTCGATGAGCACGCCTTCGTGGTTGCTCTGGACGGCGCGCAGCTCGTAGCCGGCGTCGGCCGCGGTCCGCTGCACCAGGCTCTCGACGTCGGCGAGGGTCTCGGTCCCGTAGACCTCGGGTTCGCGCACGCCGAGCAGGTTCAGGTTGGGTCCGTTGACGAGCAGCAGGCGACGGGGGGACGGCACGTCAGCACCCTATCGGGCAGGGCGGTGCATCTGGATCTCCCGCCCCGACGAGGTCTCGACCTCGCGCCCCGTCGGCGCGAACCCGAGCCGCGCATAGGCCGCACGGGCTCGAGCGTTCTCGACGTGCACGTCGAGGGTGAGTCCGCTCGGTCCCGCCCTCTCAGCCCAGACGGATGCCGCGTCCACAAGAGCGTCGAGGATGCCGCGCCCGCGGTGGCTCCCGTCGATGAAGACCCCGACGAGGTCGGCCTGAGGCACGTCGACGCTGCGACCGAGCGTGTCGGTCGCGCCCGCCTCGCGCAGCAGGACGGATACCGACCCGACCCAGCGCTCCCCCACCACGGCGACGAATTGGGCGGCGTCCTCACCCATCGCGGCATCCGCCGTCCGCTGCTGCCAGAACGCGTCGTCTCGGCTCAGGGCCTCGTCGACCGTGGAGAGGAACGCGATGGGTGCTGCGGGATCCCGCAGCGCCCGGAGGCGGAGGTCGCGGACCTCACGCCATTCCTGCAGGCGGACCCGCCGGATGACGGGGTCCGTCACGCGGCGATCTCCTGATAGGCCGCGAACAGCAGCGACTCATCGGGCGCCTGCATGACCGTCGGTTTGCCGATGGCGTCGAGGACGATGAAGCGCAGCATCCCGCCGCGTGCCTTCTTGTCGCGCTGCATGACTCCCAGCAGATTCTGCCAGCCGTCCATGCGGTAGCTCGTGGGCAACCCGAGCAGGTCGAAGATGCGGCGGTGCCGCGCGACGTCGTCGTCGGACAGGCGCCCGGCGAGGCGCGACAGCTCGGCGGCGTACATCATGCCGATCGAGATCGCCGCCCCGTGACGCCAGCGGTAGCGCTCGGCGTGCTCTATGGCATGCCCGAGCGTGTGACCGTAGTTGAGGATCTCGCGGAGCCCCGCCTCGCGGAAGTCCTCGCTCACGACCCGCGCCTTCATCTCGATGGCGAGCTCGATGCAGCGGCGGAACTCCGCCGTCGTCGGGTCGACGGCCGCCTCCGGATCGCGCTCGACGATCTCGAGGATCTCGGGGAACCAGATGAAACCGGCTTTGACGACCTCCGCGAACCCCGCGACGGTCTCGTTGCGCGGCAGCGTGTCGAGGACGTCGAGGTCGCAGATCACCGAGCGTGGCGCCCAGAAGGCACCCACGAGGTTCTTGCCCTCCGCCGTATTGACGCCGGTCTTGCCGCCGACGGCAGCATCGACCATCCCCAGGACGGTCGTCGGGATCTGCACGATCTGCACGCCGCGCAGCCAGGATGCCGCCACGAACCCGGCGAGGTCGGTGACCGCGCCGCCGCCGAAGCCGATCACGGCGTCGGAGCGGGTGAAGTCGGCCTGTCCCATCACCTGCCAGCAGAATGCGGCGACTTCGATGCGCTTGCCGTCCTCGGCGTCGGGCACCTCGGCTGTCAGCACCTCGAGCGACCCGTCGGCCAGGAGCGTCTCGCGCAGATCCGCGGCCTTCGCCCCGAGGCGCGGCGTGTGCACGATGAGCACCTTCTTCACCGTCGGCACGAGGTGGTCGCGGACGCCGGCGAGGAGCCCGCGACCGACGTGGATGTCGTAGGGCGTGGCACCGGTGACGCTGATGGTGGTGTGGCTCATGCGCGGGCTCCGGGGAGGTCGGCGGAGGGGACGGCCCACTCCGCGATGGCGGTCACGATGTTCTCGAGCGGTCCGGACGAGGTGTCGAAGGTCGCGTCGGCGACCGACTCGTAGACGGGCCGCCGCTCGGCGTAGATGCGCTCCCAGCGGGCGATCGGGGTCTCGTCCCCCGCCGTCAGCAGGGGGCGGGTCGCCGCGTCGCCGAGCCGTCGCGCGACGACGCGCGGGGCGACCGTCAGCAGCGCGACACGGTGGGGGCGCAGTCGCTCCCGCGTCGTCTCGTCGAGGACGGCTCCCCCGCCGAGCGACACGACCCCGCCGGTCGCCAGGGCCGCGGCCACGGCGTCCCGCTCGAGCACCCGGAAGTGCGGTTCGCCGTGCTCAGCGAAGATGTCGGCGATCGGGCCGTGTGCGCGGACGATCGCGGCGTCCGTGTCGGTGAAGCCAAGCCCGAGCCGCTTCGCCACCCGTCGACCGACGCTCGTCTTGCCGGCCCCCATAGGGCCGATGAGGACGATCGCCTGAGGATCAGGCGAGGTCATGTGCGAGAAGGGCCGCCTCCGACGCGGGAGTCGTCTTCAGCGTCTCCGGGATCGCGGCGAGGTAGGTCTCGAGGTTGCGTCTCGTCTCGCGCACGCTGTCGCCGCCGAACTTCTCGAGGACCGCATCCGCCAGCACGATGGCGACCATCGCCTCGGCGACGACGCCCGCCGCCGGGACGGCACAGACGTCGGAACGCTGGTGGTGGGCGGCCGCGGTGTCACCGGTGGCGACGTCGACGGTGCGCAGCGCGTGCGGGACCGTGGCGATCGGCTTCATACCGGCGCGGACCCGGAGCACGGTGCCGGTGGACATGCCGCCTTCGGTACCGCCGGCGCGATCGGAGGCCCGCGTGATGCCGTCGGCGGTCGCGAACAGTTCGTCGTGCGCGGCGGAGCCGCGACGGCGGGTCGTCTCGAAGCCGTCGCCGACCTCGACGCCCTTGATGGCCTGGATGCTCATCAGCGCCTGGGCGAGCTTGCCGTCGAGGCGACGGTCCCAGTGCACGTGGGAGCCGAGCCCCGGCGGCAGGCCGTAGGCGAGCACCTCGACGATGCCGCCGAGCGTGTCGCCGTCCTTCTTGGCGGCGTCCACCTCGGCGACCATGCGCTCGGAGGTCGCGGGATCGAAGCAGCGCAGCGGGTCGGCGTCGAGGGTGGCGACGTCATCGGGACCGGGAAGCACGGCGTCCTCGGGCACCTGCACGGGGCCGATCGACAGCGTGTGGCTCACGAGGCGGATGCCGAGCTCCGACAGGAAGCCTCGGGCGATCGCACCGAGCGCGACGCGGGCAGCGGTCTCGCGCGCACTGGCGCGCTCGAGGATCGGACGCGCCTCGTCGAAGTCGTACTTCTGCATGCCGACCAGGTCGGCATGGCCGGGGCGGGGACGTGTGAGCGCGGCGCCGCGGCCGCGGGAGCGCTCCGTCATCTCCACGGGCTCGGGGTTCATGACCTCGACCCACTTGGGCCATTCGGTGTTGCCGATGCGGAGCGCGACGGGGCTGCCGAGCGACAGCCCGTGCCGCACACCACCCGAGAGGTGGAGTTCGTCCTCCTCGAACTTCATCCGCGAACCGCGGCCGTAGCCGAGTTTGCGGCGGGCGAGGTCGGCGCGGATCGCGTCGAGCGAGACGGGCACGCCGGAGGGCAGACCCTCCATGATGGCGACGAGTTCGGGGCCGTGGGATTCGCCGGCGGTGAGCACGCGGAGCATTGGTCTAGTCTCCCACGAGCGCGCGCCGCATGACGGCCACCACCTCTGCCTCACGGGGCAGCGGCTCGTCGACCCGGCCGGAGGCGAACGCACGGATCTGCAGCACCGCCTGATGCAGCAGCATGCCGGCCCCGCCCTGCGCGGATGCGCCGATCCGATCCCACGCGCGCGACAGGTCCGTCGGCCAGTGGCCGTACACGACGTCCATGAGGGCCCCGCCGGCGGCGGCGAGTCGATCGGCGACCGTCTCGTGGATCGACACCCCGCCCGGGAGGGTCGCGATCGTCACGTCCACCGGTGGAAGATCGGTGGCGTCGAGGGGCACCGCATCGACGCGGAGGTGCAGCCTCTCCCCCAGGTCGCGAAGGGATGCGGCCGCCTCGGGACGTCGCGCGGCGACCTGCACCTGTCGCACGCCCATCTCCGCCAACGCCACCAGGGCCGCGGATGCCGTCGCCCCAGCACCGACGATGCGCGCCCGCTCGGCGGCCACGACACCGGCCTCCGCCCACGCGGCGACAATGCCCCCGGCATCCGTGTGGAAGGCGTGCCAGCCGGAGGCGGCCCGGACGAGGGTGTTGGCCGCGCCCGTGAGCGTGGCGCGGGCGTCGCGTTCGGCGGCGGCCGCGAACGCGACGCGTTTCAGCGGCATCGTCAGCGAGAGCCCGCGGTACTCGGCCCCCAGGGACGCCAGCTCGGCGGGGAACGACGCCTCGTCCACGCGACGTCGACCGTACGTCCAGTCCCACCCGAGCAGCGCGTACGCCGCCCGGTGCATCGCCGGCGACAGGCTGTGCTCGATCGGATCGCCCCAGACCTCCAGGGCGACGGGGATCAGGAGCAGCCTCCGTCGGGGTTGTCCCGGCACCACTGCTGGTACTGCGCGACGGCCTTCTCATGCTCGGCGAAGGTCGCGGAGAACACCGTCTCGCCCGTGTCGAGGTTGACGGTGACGAAGTACTGCCACGGACCCTCGGCCGGCTCCATCGCCGCCGTGATGGCGAGTGCGCCGGGATTGGCGATCGGCGTCACGGGCAGCCCGGGGTTGACGTAGGTGTTCCACGGGTTGTCGTCCTCGAGCTCCTCCGCGCGCGAGCTCGTGCCGCCGTCACGGTCGGCGAACGGGTACTGCGCGGTCGAGTCCATCTGGAGCTTGCCGCCCGTGTCGCTGATCGCGGGGTCGAGCCGGTTCTCGATGACGCGTGAGACCTTGTAGAAGTCGTCCTCCTTGCGGGCTTCCTTCTCGATGATGGACGCGACGGTCAGGATGCGCTCACGCTGGTCCGCCGGGACGCCGGCGTCGTCGAGAGCCGTCACCGTCCGGTCGACCATGGCCTGGATGACCTGCGTCGCCGTGACGTCCGGGTCGAAGGTGTAGGTCGCGGGGAACAGCCAGCCCTCGAGGCTCTGAGCCGTCACACCGTAGGCGGCCGGGTCCTTCACCGCGGCCTCCACCTCCTCGACGGGCAGCCCGATCCCCTCCGCGATGCGCGGGACGGACTGCGCTACGGTGAGGCCTTCGCGAAGCTGCGCGGTGTACTCCTGCTTGTTCGCGGGATCGAGCAGCGCCGCGAATGCCGCTTCGGAGGTCATCTTCTGCTGCAGCGAGTACACGCCGGGCTTCAGGACGTTCGGGTCCTCGCCGCTGTCGATCAGGTAGGAGTAGAAGGCGTCCGAGGTCTTGGTGACGCCCGCGTCGAAGAGCGTCTGAGAGATGTCGGCGCCCGTCTGGCCCGAGACGATCGTGACGCTCGCCTCGCCTTCGGCGAGACCCGCCTCGAAGTCCTTCGGCTCCTCCCAGCCCATGACGGCGCGGATCTGATCCTCGTACGTGTTCCACACGTAGAAACCGCCGGCGACCAGACCACCGAGGATCGCGAGGACGACCACGAAGACACCCCAGGCCGCGACGCGGCTCTTGCGTCGGTCCCGGTCGTGTCGCTTCGGGGAACTCGACGGTGCGGCCAGGCCCTTCTCCTCGAAGAGAGCATCGATCGGAGCCGTGGAGGACACGGGTGCACGCGGCGGGGCCTGCGGACGCGACGGGACGGGCCCGCCGTCCGACGGCCCGCCGGCGGCCTGCTGCGCCTGGCGCGCGGCTCGTCGTGAGGCGGGGGCGGACGTCGTGACCTCGTCCGCGGGGGCGCTGGAACGGTCGTCGCGCGAAGGCGTCTCGGGCATCGTGGACTCCTGCGTCTCCTACAGCGCCGCACCGGCCGGGTTACCGGTGCTCTTCTCGACGTCGATCGCCTGCTGAAGGAGGACGACCGCGGCGATCTGGTCGACAATCCTACGAGACGACTTCTGCGAACGCCCGTTCTGGCGCAGAACGGCGTTCGCCGACACGGTGCTGAGGCGCTCGTCGACAAGGCGGACCGGCACCTGAAGGGCCGCATCCAGCGCGGTCGCGAATTCGCGCGCGTCCGTCGTCGAGGCGGTCTCCGTGCCGCCGAGACTGATCGGGAGACCGACCAGCACCTCGATGGCGTCGTACTCCCGGGCGATCTCGACGATGCGGGCGACCGAGGTCTCGGCGCGCGGCACCGTCTCCACGGGCACGGCGAGCAGACCGTCGGGATCGCACCGCGCGACACCGACGCGGGCCCGCCCGACGTCGATTCCGAGGCGCACCCCGCGGCGGAACTCGCTCACGCGGTCGCGCCCTCCAGCGACGACACGATGCTCTGCAACGCCGCGGGCAGAGCCGAGGCATCCGTCCCACCGCCCTGGGCGACGTCGTCGCGGCCACCGCCGCCTCCGCCGAGGACACCGGCCGCCGCGCGCGCCAGCAGTCCGGCCTTGGCGCCGGCGGCGCGGGCGGCCTCGTTCGTGGCGACGATGACGACGGGACGTCCGCCGACCTCGCCGCCGAGTGCCACCACCGCGGCATCGGTGCCGAGACGCTCGCGGACCTGCAGCGCGAGCGAACGCAGGTCGTCCGCGGACCCGACCGTGCCGACCGACTCCGCCACCACGCGGTGCGAGGCTGCCTGAACAGCGGATGCCGCCAGCGCCGGGACGCGCTCGCCGAGCGCCTTCGCCTCGAACTGGGCGATCTTCTTCTCGGCCGCCTTCAGGCTCGCCTGGAGTTCCGCGATGCGCGCGGGCAGCTGATCACGAGGGATCTTGAGTCCCGAGGTGAGCTGCGAGACGATCGCGCGCTCGGCAGCGAGCTCGCGGAAGGCATCCTGCCCCACGAGCGCCTCGACACGACGGTTCGAGGCGCCGACCGAGGACTCCCCCACCAGGTTGATGAGACCGACCTGCGCGCTGGAGGAGACGTGCGTGCCCGCGCACAGCTCGCGCGACCAGGGTCCGCCGATGTCGACCATGCGCACGCGGTCGCCGTACTTCTCGCCGAACAGCGCCATCGCGCCGGCCGCCTTGGCCTCATCGAGCGACATGACGCGCGTCGTGACCTCGAGGTCGTCCCGGACGGCGTTGTTCGCGATCTCCTCGATCTCGCTGCGGGTCTCGGGTGAGAGTGCCTGCCCCCACGAGAAGTCGAAGCGCAGGTAGCCGGCCCGGTTGAGCGAGCCGGCCTGCGTCGCCCCCTTGCCGAGCGTGTCGCGGAGGGCGGCGTGCACGAGGTGGGTTGCCGAGTGGGCCTGCGCGGCCGCGCGGCGGTTCGCGGCATCCACGACGGTCGTCGCAGCGTGACCGACGGCGACCTCGCCCGTGGTGACCTCGACGGTGTGGCTGACGAGGCCGGGGACGGGCTTCTGGACGTCCAGGACCTCGAGCTCGTAGCCGGGACCCACGATGACGCCCTTGTCGGCGACCTGGCCTCCGGACTCGGCGTACAGAGCGGTCTCGGCCAGGATCACCTCGGCGATCTGGCCCTGCGACGCGCGGTCCGCGGGTGCACCGCCGATCAGGATGCCGAGCACGCGGGACTCGGTCTCGAGGTCGGTGTATCCGGTGAAGACCGTCTCGCCGAGCGCCCGGAAGTCGCGGTACACGCTCGTGTCGGCCAGCTGGCCCTTGCGGGAGCGGGCGTCGGCCTTGGCGCGTTCGCGCTGCTCCTTCATGAGCGTGTCGAAACCGGCACGATCGACGCTGAGACCGGCCTCTTCGGCGATCTCGAGGGTCAGGTCGATCGGGAAGCCGTACGTGTCGTGCAGCAGGAACGCCTGCGATCCGCTGAGCGCGGTCGACTGCGTCGCCTTGGCGGACTCGATCGAGGTGTCGAGGATCTCGGACCCGCTCGCGAGTGTGCGGAGGAAGGTCGCCTCCTCGGCGAGGGCGTACTGCGCCAGGCGCGCGTAGTCGGTCTCGACGACCGGGTAGGACTCCTTCATCGCGTCGCGTGAGACGGCGAAGAGCTCGGCGAAGGTCGGGCCGTCGACACCGAGGAGGCGCATCGAGCGGATCGCCCGACGCATGAGGCGCCGGAGGATGTAGCCGCGACCGTCATTCGCGGGGGTCACTCCGTCCGAGAGCAGCATGAGCGAAGAGCGGATGTGGTCGGCGACCACGCGGAAGCGCACGTCGTCGTCGTGGTTCTCGCCGTACCGCTTGCCCGAGAGTTCGACGGCCTTGTCGAGGACCGGTCGCACCTGATCGGTCTCGTACATGTTGTCGACGCCCTGCTTGATGAAGGCGACGCGCTCGAGGCCCATACCGGTGTCGATGTTCTGGGCCGGCAGGTCGCCGACGATGTCGAACTCGTACTTCGAGCGGACATTGGTGATCTCGTACTGCATGAACACGAGGTTCCAGATCTCCACGTACCGGTCGTCATCGGTGGCGGGGCCGCCGTCGGCCCCGTACTCGGGTCCGCGGTCGAAGAAGATCTCGGAGCAGGGCCCGGCGGGACCGGGCAGGCCCGTCGTCCAATAGTTCGTGTCCTTGCCGAGGCGCTGGATGCGCTCCTCCTGGAGTGTGGAGTGCTCGAGCCAGAGCTGGATCGCCTCGTCGTCCTCCTCGTAGACGGTGACCCACAGGTCCTTCGGATCGAAGCCGAGGCCGCCCTCCTCCTCGGAGGTCGTCAGCAGCTCCCAGGCGAACCGGATCGCGCCTTCCTTGAAGTAGTCGCCGAACGACCAGTTCCCGAGCATCTGGAAGAAGGTCCCGTGGCGCGGCGTCTTGCCGACCTCTTCGATGTCGTTCGTGCGGATGCACTTCTGGTTGTCCGCCGCGCGCTTGTAGGGCGCTGGGACGTCGCCGGAGAGGTAGGGGATGAACGGGACCATGCCGGCGACCGTGAACAGCAGGGCCGGGTCGTCGCTGACGAGGGATGCCGAGGGCACGATCGTGTGCCCCTTCTTCTCGAAGTAGTCCAGGTAGCGCCGGGCGATCTCAGCGGTCTTCATCGTGTGTCCTCAACTGCATGCGGGATCGGTCGCGTCCGCACGGAAGCGACCGGAGATGTGGGGGTAGGTCAGTCGTCGAGCTTGGCGGCCGCGGAGCGACCTGCGGCGGCGACGCCGTCGACGAGGTCGGATGCGGCGTCCTTGACGTCGCCTGCGACGTCGGCCGCGACATCCTTTGCGTCGGCGACGATGCCGTCGATCTTCGCCTCCTGCTCCCGGTAGGCGTCGGCCATCCGGTCGGTGAACTCGGAGATCCGCAGGTCGACCTCGGAGAGCAGCTCCTGACCTCGAGGGTCCTTGTTGACCAGGTGCGCCACGACGAAGCCGCCGGCGATGCCCAGCAGGAACCAGAGGACGTTCTTCATGAGGACCATGTTAGGTGCAAAGCAGAAGGGGCGCCGGGTGAACCCGACGCCCCTTCTGGCGATGCTCCGCCTCGCTCAGCGCGCGGCGTAGTACTCGACGACGAGCTGGACTTCGCAGGTCACGGGGACCTCGGCGCGCTTCGGGCGACGCTCGAGACGTGCCTGGAGCTTGTCGAGCTCGACCGACAGGTAACCCGGAACCGGGGGCAGGACCTCGGCGTGACCGCCGGCGGCTGCGACCTGGAACGGCTCGAGGGCCTCGCTCTTGGCCTTGACGTGGATCGTCTGACCCGGCTTCACACGGAAGGACGGGCGGTCGACGAGCTGGCCGTCGACGAGGATGTGACGGTGCACGACGAGCTGGCGCGCCTGTGCGGTCGTGCGGGCGAAGCCTGCACGCAGCACGAGGGCGTCGAGACGCATCTCGAGGAGCTCGACGAGGTTCTCACCGGTCAGGCCCTCGGTACGACGAGCCTCGTTGAAGGTGTTGCGCAGCTGCTTCTCGCGGATGCCGTACTGCTCGCGCAGACGCTGCTTCTCGCGAAGACGGACGGCGTAGTCGCTGTCCTGCTTGCGCTTGGTGCGGCCGTGCTCACCCGGAGCGTAGGGACGCTTCTCGAGGTAGCGGGCGGCCTTGGGGGTCAGTGCGACGCCGAGGGCGCGCGAGAGGCGCACCTTGCGGCGGTCCTGGGACTTCGTTGCCACGAAATCTTCCTTCCATGACGTGGCCATGTCTTTCACGGCTCACGGGCGTATCGCCGTCTCTCGCCCTTCCGGACTGCACGCCGGGGCACGCCGAAAGGTGGGAAAGAGAGAAGAGGATGCCCGAAAACACGGTTTCGAGCCGGTCAAGTCTAACAGACGGGCGGGATCATCCCCGGTCGCGAGCGAGATCGAGGGCTCCCGGCGGGTAGAAGGGCGGCGACTCCCCCGACACGTCGTCCAGCCGGTACCACCCGACAGTGGTCTCGCCGTCCAGGACCGGCAGACGATCGTCGCGTGGGAGCGCCTCGAGATCGGCGCTGCGCAGCTCAAAGACGTACGCGATCTCGTGCCCGAGCGTGCCTTCGTTGTCGAAGATGTTCTCGAGCACACCGAGAAGGCGGGTCTCGGTGACCCGCGCGCCCAGCTCCTCTGCAATCTCTCGACGGACGGCCGCTTCTGCGGCCTCCCCGGGCTGCACCCCTCCGCCCGGTGCGCGCAGGAACGCGGGACGGCCGGCGGTCGCGGTGTACTCCTCGGCGAGGACGTGGCCGTCGTGGATCAGCACCCCGACCGCGATCACTCGGATGCGGGGACGGGCGCGGAGGTCGGCGGCGTACGCGCGCAGCGCGCGGCCGTAGAGAGGCACCTCGCCCGCGAGCGCTCCGAGCGCCGTGCGAAGAGCGCGCACCGGCTTGTCGTCGTCATGGAGCGCCAGGGCCTCGAACCCGGCAGCCGCAGCGGACAGCGGATCGGAGGGGTCGAGACCTTTGAGCGCTGCAATCGCGCCGGACGGGTCACCCACGTTCCGAAGCGAACTCGCGAGCTGAATGACGGCCTGACTCCGAAAGGGGTCGTGAAGACCCGCATCCAGCGCTCGGCGGTACAGGGGGATCGCCGCCGCCTCCTCACCGAGGAAGTCCTCGACCGACGCGCGCTCGAACAGCGCCCGCGCCTCGCCGACGGCGTGCACGGAGAGCGCCTCGGTCATCGCCGCGCGCAGCTCGTCCGGCAGCTCGTTGTCCGCGACATCCCACACCGCCTGGATGCTGAGCTCCGCCTCCTCGTCAGTCACCGAGGATCTTCCGGATCTTCTCGAGACGGGCCGAGATGTCGCGCTCGACGCCTCGGGACGTCGGTTCGTAGTACCGGCGACCCCGCAGTTCGTCGGGCAGATACTGCTGCGTCGCGACGCCGACGTCGAGATCGTGCGGATACACGTACCCCTTGCCGTGACCCAGACGCTTCGCGCCGGCGTAGTGCGCGTCGCGCAGATGCACCGGAACCCGACCGAAGCCGCCGGCGCGCACGTCGGCGATGGCGGCGTTGATCGCGCTGTAGGCCGCGTTCGACTTCGCCGTCGTCGCGAGGTACGCCGTCGCCTCGGCGAGCGGGATGCGCCCCTCGGGCATCCCGATGAAGGCCACGGCGTCGGCGGCGGCGACCGCGATCTGCAGGGCCTGCGGGTCGGCGAGGCCGATGTCCTCCGCGGCCGAGATCACCAGGCGTCGGGCGATGAAACGCGGGTCCTCCCCTGCTTCGATCATGCGGGCGAGGTAGTGCATCGCGGCATCCGGGTCGGATCCGCGGATCGACTTGATGAAGGCGCTGATGACGTCGTAGTGCTCGTCGCCTTGCCGGTCGTACCGCAGGAGGGCGCGGTCGACGGCCTGCGCCACATGCTCGGCGGTGATGACGGGTGCCTCCTCGCCGGGCTCCGCCATCGCCGCAGCCGCCTCCAACGAGGTCAGCGCGCGGCGCGCATCGCCGGACGCGAGATGGACGAGTGCGGCGCGCGCGTCATCGGAGAGTGCGACGGCGCCCGCAAGGCCGCGAGGGTCGCTCACCGCCCGATCGATGAGCATCCCGAGGTCCGCGTCGGTCAGCGGCTGCAGGGTGAGCAGGAGCGAACGTGACAGCAGCGGTGAGATGACGGAGAACGAGGGGTTCTCGGTGGTCGCCGCGATGAGGATGACCCAGCCGTTCTCGACGCCGGGCAGGAGAGCGTCCTGCTGCGCCTTCGTGAAGCGATGGATCTCATCGAGGAAGAGGATCGTCGACGTCCCGTAGAGGTCGCGCTGGGTCATCGCCTCCTGCATGACCTCACGGACGTCCTTCACCCCGGCCGTTACGGCCGAAAGTTCCACGAAGCGCCGGCCCGACGTCCGGGCGATCGCCTGTGCGAGCGTGGTCTTGCCGGTTCCGGGCGGCCCCCAGAGGATCACGGACACGGCACCGGTGGTCGCGCGCCCCGGGTCGGCGAGGGCGACCAGGGGTGATCCCGGGCGCAGCAGGTGCGTCTGCCCGGCCACCTCGTCCAGCGAGGCAGGGCGCATCCTCACGGCCAGAGGCGTCGCTCCACGGAAAAGCGCGTCACTCTGGGCCATCCCCCCAGGCTAATCGCCACCACCGACACCGCGGGGCCGTTGGTTTGGAACGGATGCCCCGGACTGAATAATGTGCAGGGGGTCGCGCGGCAGCGCGCGGCACCGACGGGAGGGTCGCCGTGGCAGCGGGTAGGAGCAAGGGGCGCGACAGCGCGCACGAGCGTGAGCGCGCCCGCCTCTATGAGGCTCGGCGCCGTTTCCACGACTCCGTCATCCGGCGACGGCGGCGGGACAACCTGGTCGCGGCATTCGCCGGCGGTGTGCTCATCGTCGCCCTCCTCGGTGCCCAGATCGCCTACTACACCGTCGGACCCGGCTTGCCCGAGCCCGCTCCGACCCCGACCGCACCGGTCGCGCCGAGCGGGACCCCCACCCCCGACGTCAGCGGATCACCGACGCCGCCTGCGTCGCCGTCGGGCACACCCACCCCCTCTCCGACCCCGTGACTGCCGTACTAGGCTGAGTCACTAATCCGACCCCCATGCGGCGCATGCCGCCGACGAGGTGACCCCCGTGAGTTCCGCCACCCCTGAATCCGCCGAGACCCAGCCGTGGGGCCGCGTCGACGACGACGGCACCGTCTCCGTCCGCGAGGGCGACGAGTGGCGTGTCGTCGGGCAGTACCCCGACGGCACTCCCGAAGAGGCTCTGGCCTACTACGAGCGCAAGTTCTCCGACCTCGCGTCCGAGGTGACCCTGCTCGAGGTGCGTCACCGTCGCGGTGGAGCATCGGCATCCGATCTGCGAGCGACGGCGCGCACGATCCGCGGGCGCCTGGACGGCGCCGCCGCCGTCGGCGACCTCGCCTCGCTCGAGGCACGCGTGACCGCGCTCGAGGGCACGCTGTCCGAGGCGAGCGCCGAGGAGGCGCAGGCGCAGCGGGCTGCCGTGGATGCCGCCGTGGTCGAGCGCGAGTCGATCGTCGCCGAGATCGAGGCGATCGCCGCCAAGGATCCCCGGTCCATCCAGTGGAAGCAGACGACCGCCGACGTCGCCGCGCTGTTCGCCCGGTGGCAGGAGCACCAGAGCAGCGGCCCGCGTCTGCCCAAGTCGGTCGGACAGCAGTTGTGGAAGCGATTCCGCGACGCGCGGGCGATCATCGACAAGAACCGCCGCGAGTTCTACTCGAGCCTCGACGATCAGCACAAGGCCGCGCGGGACGCGAAGACCCGGCTGGTCGAACGTGCCGAGGCCCTCGCGCCGCAGGGCGAGGACGGCATCGCCGCGTATCGCTCGCTCCTCGACCAGTGGAAGTCCGCCGGTCGTGCGGGCAAGAAGGCCGATGACGCGCTGTGGGCGCGCTTCAAAGCGGCCGGCGACGTCCTTTACGGTGCCCGCATCGAACGCGAGAACGCCGACGTCGAGGCGTCCAAGGAGAAGATCGAGGCCAAGCGCGCCCTCCTCGAGGAGGCAGCCGGGGTCGCGAAGGAGAAGGACAACGCGAAGGCGCGTGCCCTCCTCACGAACATCCAGCGGCAGTGGGACGAGATCGGTCGGGTCTTCCCGCGCGACACCGAGCGCGGGTTGGACGACCAGCTGCGCAAGGTCGAGACCGCCCTCAAGGCGCGCGAGGACGAGGACTGGAAGCGCAACAACCCCGAGACGAAGGCACGTCAGAACGACATGACGAGCCAGCTCCAGGACGCGATCTCCAAGCTGGAGGACGAACTCGCCGTCGCGGAGGCCTCGAAGGACAAGGCGGCGATCGCCAAGGCCAAGGACGCGCTCGAGGCCCGCAAGGGCTGGTTGCGCGCCCTCGGCGGCTGATAGCCCTCCCGCACACATCGTCGGAGAGTTCGGGGTTCTCCACAGAGCCCCGGCACGGCCGTTCGGTGACGCCGGGATGTCGCAGACTGCCACCATGTGGCCCTTTCTGTACTTCTCGGGCGACCGTCTGTCGACTGCGGAGCTCACAGCGGCACGGCTCGACGGCGATCTCGTCGAGATCGGCGAGGCCTACATGCCTGCCGACGCCGTCGAGACTCGCGAACTGCGGGCGGCTTCCTTTCGCGGAGTCACCGGTCTCCACCGCGCCGTCACCCATGCCAGCGCGGCCTGGGTGCACGGCGCGATCCCCGATCCCCCGCTGATCCATACCCTGCAACGAGCGGCGCGGACGCGGGCCGCCTTCCCCGTGGACGCTCGGATCCGGTTCCGTGACGTCGAGCTGCCGGCATCCGATCTCCAGATGATCAGCGGCGTCGCAGTGACGACCCCCGTCCGCACACTCGTCGACCTCGTCCGCGACGTCGTCGCGGAAGGCGCCTCCTCATGCCTGGTCGACGACGTGCTCGCGTGGCGCCCCGAGCTCCTCGACGAGGCTGTCACCTGGATCCGGGAGGCGGGCCCGGTCCACCACAAGCGGGCCGCCGCGGCCGAACTGCGCAGGCGTCAGGAGGAGGTGACGCGGTAGACGTCGTACACGGCGTCGATACGCCGGACCGCGTTCAGCACACGGTCGAGATGAACCGTGTCGCCCATCTCGAAGACGTACCGACTGAGCGCCAGACGATCGTTCGTCGTCTGGACGGATGCCGAGAGGATGTTCACGTGGTGCTCGCTCAGCACGCGGGTGATGTCGCTGAGCAGTCCCGACCGGTCCAGTGCCTCGACCTGGATGTGGACGAGGAAGACGCTCTTCGACGTCGGCGCCCACGAGACCTCGATCAGGCGATCCGGCTGATCGCGCAGCGCGGCCGCGTTGGTGCAGTCCGCGCGGTGGACCGACACGCCGCTCCCCCGTGTCACGAAGCCGACGATCTCGTCTCCCGGCACCGGTGTGCAGCACTTCGCAAGCTTCACGAGGATGTCGGGGGCACCCCGGACCAGCACGCCCGAGTCGCCACCCCGCGGGGCCTTCGAACGGCCGACAGCCGGCAGGTCGATCGGTCCCGTGGAGGTGTCCTCTTCCTCCGAGCGCACCAGGGCGGTGACCTTCTCGATCACGGACTGGGTCGACACGTGCCCTTCGCCCACCGCGGCGTAGAGGGCGGTGACGTCCTCGTAGCGCAGCTGGTGCGCGACAGCGGTGAACGAGTCCTGGTTCATCAGACGCTGCAGGGGCAGGTTCTGCCGCCGCATCGCGCGAGCGATCGCGTCCTTGCCCTGCTCGACCGCCTCGTCGCGGCGTTCCTTCGTGAACCACCCGCGGATCTTGTTGCGGGCGCGGGTGCTCTTGACGAACGCCAGCCAGTCCTGGCTCGGCCCGGCATCCGGATTCTTCGAGGTGAACACCTCGACGACGTCACCCGAGTGCAGTTCGGACTCCAGCGGCACGAGGCGGCCGTTGACCTTCGCGCCCATCGTGCGGTGACCGATCTCGGTGTGCACGGCGTAGGCGAAGTCGACGGGGGTCGCGCCGGCGGGGAGGCCGATCACACGTCCCTTGGGCGTGAAGACGTAGACCTCCTTCGCCCCGATCTCGAATCGCAGCGAGTCGAGGAACTCGCCGGGATCGGCCGTCTCGGCCTGCCAGTCGGAGATGTGGGCGAGCCACGCCATGTCCTGGTCGATGGCTTTGGAGTCGGCCTTGCCGCCGGCGATCTGCTCCTTGTACTTCCAGTGCGCCGCGACGCCGTACTCGGCCTGCTGATGCATCTCGTGCGTGCGGATCTGGATCTCGACCGTGCGACCACCAGGACCGATCACCGTCGTGTGCAGGGACTGGTACAGGTTGAACTTCGGCGTGGCGATGTAGTCCTTGAAGCGGCCCGGGATGGGTGTCCAGCGGGCGTGGATCGCGCCGAGGACCGCGTAGCAGTCTCGGACGGTGTTCACCATGATCCGAATCCCGATGAGGTCGTAGATGTCGTCGAACTCGCGACCCCGGACGACCATCTTCTGGTACACCGAGTACAGCTGCTTGGGGCGGCCCATCACGCGCCCGCGGATGCGCAGATCCCGCAGGTCGGTCTCCACGGCGTCGATCACGGTGTGCACGTACTGCTCGCGTTGCGGCGTGCGCTGCTTCACGAGCGAGTCGATCTCGGCGTAGAGCTTCGGGTGCAGGACGGCGAACGACAGATCCTCGAGTTCGCTCTTCGCGGTCTGGATGCCGAGACGGTGCGCCAGCGGGGCGTAGATCTCGAGGGTCTCGCGTGCCTTCTTGGCCGCCTTCTCGGGGGGCACGAAACCCCACGTCCGCGCATTGTGCAGCCGGTCGGCGAGCTTGATCAGGAGGACCCGGATGTCCTTCGACATCGCGACGATCATCTTCCGGACCGTCTCGGCCTGCGCGGCGTCGCCGTACTTGACCTTGTCGAGCTTCGTCACGCCGTCGACGAGCATGGCGACTTCGTCACCGAAGTCGGCGGTCAACTGGTCGAGCGAGTAGTCGGTGTCCTCGACGGTGTCGTGCAGGAGCGCTGCCGCGATGGCGCGCGGTCCGAGGCCGAGCTCCGCGAGGATCTGCGCGACGGCCAGGGGGTGCGTGATGTACGGCTCGCCGCTCTGACGCTTCTGCGAGGCGTGCGCCTTGGCCGCAGTCCGATAGGCCCGCTCGACGATCGCGATGTCACCCTTGGGATGGTGCATCCGCACCGTCCGCATGAGCTCCTCGAGCGCATCCCGTGAGGGGGCGCGCGAGAAGATCCGCGGGACCAACCGGCGGAGTGACTGACCGCCGGTGGCGGTCCCCGTGGGAGTGACCGCTTCAGCCATGCGATCGCCTCCCCTCTGTCCGCCCGCGCGTGGAACTGGAGGTCAATCCTACGCCCGCGCGCATGCGGCTCAGACCGCGGCGACGGCGGCCGAACGGGCCTCGATCACACGCTGGTCGCGCGTCTTCAGATCGGACTCGTTCTCGCGCAGGAGCGAGTACAGCGGAGCCGCGACGAACAGCGTCGAGTAGGCCGCAACGATCGTTCCGACGAAGATCGAGAGCGAGATGTCGGTGAGCGTCTGAGCACCGAGCCACAGGGCGCCGATGAAGAGGATCGCACCGGTCGGCAGCACGGCCACGACCGTCGTGTTGATCGAGCGGACGAGGGTCTGGTTGACCGCGAGGTTGACGGACTCGCCGAATGTGCGGCCGGACTTCTCCCCGTCCTCGAAGGTGTTCTCGCGGATCTTGTCGAACACGACCGTGGTGTCGTAGAGCGAGTAGGACAGGATCGTGAGGAATCCGATGACGGCAGCGGGAGAGATCTCGAACCCGAACAGCGCGTAGACCCCGACGGTGACGACGAGCACGTCGACGAGCCCGATCATCGCCGCGACGGACATCTTCCAGGTGCGGAAGTAGAGCGCCAGGATGAGGAAGGTCAGGACCAGGAAGATCACGAGGCCCCACAGCGACTGCCGTGTCACGCTCTCACCCCAGCTCGGACCGATGAAGGACGAGCTGACACTGTCCTCCGACACGCCGAACGTGCTGACGAGCGCGTCGGTGACTTCGCGCGTCTCCAGCTCGCCCAGCTGGTCGGTCTGGATGCGCAGCGCGTCGTCGCCGACCGTCGTGACGCGGGTCGCGGCATCCGGGACGACGGACTGCACCGCATCGGTCGCCAGCAGCTGATCCGGGGAGGCGACGTCGTTCACCGTGAACTGCGATCCACCGGTGAACTCGATCGAGAACTGGATGGGGCGGAAGACGGGCACGAGCGCCGAGCCGATCACGAGGATGGCCGCGATGAGGAACCAGAGTCGACGACGGCCCACGAAGGGGAAGGAGACCTTCCCGGTGTACAGGTCGTTACCGAAATCGTTCATGGAGCGCATCAGTCGTCCCCCTCCCCTGCCGAGCGGGTATCGCCGCTCTGCTGCGCGAGCTTGCGCTCGGCGATCGTCTGACGGCGGACCGCCTCACCCCGGGACCGTGACGACCTCTTCTCGGCCTGTGATGTGCCGCCTGCGGCGACCGGCGCACGGAACTGTGCACGACCGCGGTAGACCGCGCCGAGCGCGCTCGGGTCGAGGCCCGACAGCTTGTGCCCGCCGCCGAAGAACGACGTCCGTGCCAGCAGCTGCAGGACCGGGTGCGTGAAGAGCACGAAGATCAGGACGTCGATCACGGTCGTCAGGCCCAGCGTGAACGCGAAGCCCTTCACCGTGGCGTCGGCGAGGATGTACAACACGACGGCGGCGAGGATGTTGATCGACTTCGAGATGTAGATGGTCCGCTTCGCGCGCGCCCACCCGTCCTCGACGGCACTCGTGATCGACTTGCCGTCGCGGAGCTCGTCTCGGATGCGCTCGAAGTAGACGATGAACGAGTCGGCGGTGAAGCCGATCGTCACGATGAGGCCCGCGACACCCGCGAGGGACAGGCGGAAGCCCATCCGCCAGGCGAGGATGCACAGCGTGATGTACGTGAGGATGCCCATCACCGCGAGCGATGCGATGATCACCGAGCCGAGTGCGCGGTAGACCACCAGGGAGTACACGGCGACGAGCGCGAGTCCGATGAGTCCGGCGACGAGGCCGATGAGCAGCTGCTGCGAACCCAGGGTGGCGGAGATCGCGTTGCTGCTCTGGACCTCGAAGCTCAGCGGGAGGGCGCCGTACTTGAGCTGGTCGGCGAGCGTCTTCGACGTGTCCTGGTCGAAGTTGCCGGTGATCTGCGGCTTGCCGTCGGTGATGACGGCGTTCATCGAGGGAGCCGAGATGACCTCGCCGTCGAGCACGAAGGCGAACTGGTTCTGCGGCGACTGCAGGTTGAACAGGCGCTGGCTGATCTCACCGAAGGTCTCGGTGCCGGCGCTGTCGAAGACGATGTTGACGGCCCACTGACCGTTCTGCGAGTTCAGACCGTTCGTCGCGTCGGAGATCGCGGAGCCGTCCAGCTCGACGGGACCGAGGAGGTACTTCGCCGATCCGTCGGCGTCGCACGTGATGAGTGGTTCGCCGGCGGGCTGCTGGGCCGGGTCGTTCGCGGGATTCGCGCAGTCGTACGCCAGGAACTCGGCCTGGACCTCCTCCGTCGCCCACGACAGGTCGCTGCCGTTGGTCGGCGACGGTGTCGGCGTGGAGTTGAGCGACGGACCGGGGGTCGGATACGGCGTCTCGTTGCCGTCGTCGCCGACGAAGGTGTTGCTCGGCGCCGCTGTGTAGAGGACAGCCCGGAGCTGCATCTGTGCGGAACGTCCGATGCGGTCGCGGGTCTCCTGATCGGCGATACCCGGCAACTGGACCACGATCTGGTTGCCGGCCTGCGTGGTGATGTCGGTCTCGCCGACACCCGAGGCATCCACACGCTGACGGATGATCGAGACCGCCTGCTGCATCTGATCGGCGGTGGGCTGGGCACCGTCCTCCGTCTGCGCCTGAAGGATGATCTGCGTGCCACCCTGCAGGTCGAGGGCGAGCTCGGGGACCCACGAACTCCGCTCGAACAGATACACGCCGGCGGCGTTCACGCCGAAGAGGACGGCCGTGAGGGCCAGAAGTCCGATCAGAGCGCGCCACGCGCGACGGACGGGGGTGGATGAAGCCACGGAGGGAACTTTCGTCAGGGGCCGCCGGAGCGGTGAGATCAGGCCTTGGGCTTGTCGTCCGCGTCGGGCGTTCCGTCGGCGGGACGGGCCTCCGCGTCGGTCTCGTCGCGCGAGACGATCACGTCGTCGCCGGGGACCTGCTCGGTCTCATCGATCACCGGCTCCTCTTCCTCGACAGCACGCAGGATCGCCTGGCTGTGGACCTCGACGACCATTCCCGGGGCGAGTTCGACGTGCGCGGGCTTGGAGAGGTCGGTCGGGTCGTACTCGACGATGGTGCCGTAAAGACCGCCCTGGAGGAGCACCTTCACGCCCGGGACCATCTGCAGGGCCTTCTTCTCCTGCTCCTCCTTCATCCGCTTCGAGCGACGGCGCGAGCTGATGAACATGAAGACGAGCAGACCCGCCAGCAGGATGAGCAGGCCGTAGTCCGTGAAGAAGTTGCCTCCGGTGGCCTGCGTGGTGTTCTGCTGGGAGAGAAGCAACATGAACGGGTGTCCGCCTTTCGGGTGGGCACGCCGCAGCGATGCGGCGAAGAGAGTGGGAGGCCGAAGCCTTCAGCGATTATAGGTCATCGAGGGTCAGCGCCCCGTCGTGACGGGGGATGCCCAGGTGGGCGTACGCCTCGGGGGTCGCGACCCGGCCGCGGGGCGTGCGTCCCACGAACCCGATGCGGACGAGATACGGCTCGACGACCGACTCGATCGTGTCGGCTTCCTCTCCCACGGTGACGGCGAGGGTGTTCAGTCCCACGGGACCGCCCCGGAAGCGGCGGACGAGTGCGTCGAGGACGGCGCGGTCGAGTCGGTCCAGCCCCAGGTCGTCGACGTCATAGAGCTCGAGCGCGGCAGAGACGTCGGACGTCGTGGCCTGCGTCGACGAGCCGCCGTGGACCACGACGTAGTCCCGCACGCGGCGCAACAGCCGATTGGCGATGCGGGGCGTTCCGCGTGACCGACGGGCGATCTCGGCACGGGATGCCGCGGGAAGGTCGACATCGAGCATCACCGCCGAGCGGGCGATCACCTGTTCGAGCTCGAGGGGTTCGTAGTACTCGAGGTGGGCGGTGAACCCGAACCGATCGCGCAGCGGGTTCGGGAGCAGGCCCGACCGCGTCGTGGCGCCGACGAGGGTGAAGGGTGCGAGATCGAGCGGGATGCTGGTGGCTCCCGCGCCCTTGCCGACCATGATGTCGATCCGGAAGTCCTCCATCGCGAGGTACAGCATCTCCTCGGCCGAGCGCGCCATGCGGTGGATCTCGTCGATGAAGAGCACCTCGCCCGGGACCAGGCTCGACAGCAACGCCGCCAGGTCACCGGCGTGCTGGATCGCGGGGCCGCTCGACATGCGCAGCGGGCGTTCGCTCTCGTGCGCCACGATCATCGCCAACGTCGTCTTGCCGAGGCCCGGCGGGCCCGAGAGCAGGATGTGGTCGGCGGGCCGCTGCTGGATGCGGGCGGCATCCAAGAGCAACTGCAGCTGACCGCGCACCTTCATCTGACCGATGAACTCGGCGAGCGACGCGGGACGCAGGGCTCCCTCGACGGCGAGCTCGCTCTCGTCCGCGGGCAGGCGCTGGTCGTGGGCCTCAGACACCGGTGCGCTCCGCTCTCGCCGGGCCGAGGTGGGCGAGGGCCAGCTTCAGCAGCGCCGGCACGGTGGCTCCCGCCGGCGCCTCCGCCAGGACGTTCTCGGCGGTCTCGGTCGCGACGCGCTCGCTCCACCCCAGGGCGACGAGCGCTGCGGTGAGTTGGGCGCCGAGGCCCGGGGCCGCGGACACCCCTGGTGCCGTACGGGTCGGTGCCGTGAGCTTGCCGGCGAGCTGCACGACGATCAGCTTCGCGGTCTTCGGACCGATGCCCGAGACCCGACGGAACGGTGCGTCGTCCTCATCGGCGACCGCGGTGGCGATCTGGTCCACCGTGAGCGCCGAGAGCACTCCGAGAGCGGACTTGGGGCCGACCCCGGAGACGCTCAGCAGGTGACCGAACACGTCGAGCTCGGACCGGTCCTCGAACCCGAACAGGAGCATGGCGTCCTCTCGGACGATCATCGAGGTGTGCACGAAGACCTCGTCACCGAGGTGCAGCTGACGCGCATGCTGCGCCGTCACGTCGACCGAGTACCCGACCCCGTGCACGTCGATGACGACCGAGTCCGGTTCGAGGTGCAGCACACGGCCGCGCAGCGAGGAGATCATGCCTCGAGCCTAGACGCGCGTTCGGAGGTATGTTCGAGCGACACGCCTCGGGACGGAGTCAGCGACGGGCCGCCTTCTCGGCCGCCGCCCACGCCCGTTGCGCCGGGGTGAGGTTCGTTGCCCCGGGTGCGGCGGCCGGGCCGCGTCGCCAGGCATGGCAGAGCGCGAGCGCGAGCGCATCGGCGGCGTCCGCCGGCTGGGGCAGGGCGTCGAGCCGCAGCACGCGGGCCACCATCGTCTGCACCTGGAGCTTCTCGGCGTTGCCGTAGCCCGTGATCGCCGCCTTCACCTCGGAGGGAGTGTGCGTTGCGGCGGGCAAGCCGTGCTCTGCGGCGAGCAACAGGGCGATCCCGCTGGCCTGCGCCGTGCCCATCACCGTGCTCCGGTTCTGCTGCGCGAACACCCGCTCGACCGCCAGCACGTCGGGACCGTGCTCCGCGATCACCGCACGGATACCGGCTGCGATGGTGGCGAGCCGCTGCTCGATCGGGGCGTCGGGTGCCGATCGCACGACCCCGACGTGCACGAGCGACGCCGACCGGTCCGCACGCACATCGACCACCCCCACGCCGCAGCGGGTGAGTCCTGGGTCGACGCCGAGGACACGAAGAGCGGATGCCACTCCCCCACGCTAGGCGGGAGATGCGGCATCCGCTCGTCGGCGCGCCTGCGGACTCAGTCCTCGTCGTCGGATTCGAGCTCGGCCTGCACCTCGGGGGTGAGGTCGAAGTTGGCGTAGACGTTCTGCACGTCGTCGCTGTCCTCGAGGGCGTCGATCAGGCGGAAGATCTTGCGCGCGGTCTCGGCGTCGATCTCGACCTTCAGATTCGGGACGAACTCGACGTCGGCGGAGTCGTACTCGATCCCGGCGTCGGTCAGCGCGGTGCGCACCGAGACGAGGTCGGATGCCTCGGTCACGACCTCGAATCCCTCGGCGCGGGGCTCGATCTCCTCGGCGCCGGCCTCGAGTGCCGCCATCATGAGGTCGTCCTCGGTGGTGCCCTCGCCGGAGACGACGATGACGCCCTTGCGGGTGAAGTTGTAGGCCACGGAGCCCGGATCGGCGAGGGTGCCGCCGTTTCGGGTGAGCGCCGTGCGGACCTCGGCGGCGGCACGGTTCTTGTTGTCCGTCAGACACTCGACCATGAGCGCCACACCGTTGGGCCCGTAGGCCTCGTACATGATCGAGGTGTACTCGACCGACTCGCCGCCGATGCCCGCGCCGCGCTTGATGGCGCGGTCGATGTTGTCCTTGGGCACCGACGTCTTCTTGGCCTTGAGCACGGCGTCGAAGAGGGTCGGGTTGCCCTGCAGGTCGGCGCCGCCCAGCTTGGCGGCGACCTCGATGTTCTTGATGAGCTTCGCCCACGACTTCGCACGACGGGCGTCGATGACGGCCTTCTTGTGCTTCGTGGTGGCCCACTTGGAATGTCCGCTCACGGGACTCCTCTCGGAAAAAGCGCAGGGTCCAGTCTACGACCGCGATGGCGGAGGGCCACTACGCGTCGCGCACGCTCGCGAGGAACAGCTCGTGGAACCGCGTCTCGGAATCGAGTTCGGGATGGAAGGAGAGTCCGATGATCGCGTCCTGCCGGACGCCGACGAGTCGTCCGTCCGGGAGCGAGGCGATCACCTCGGCCGCCGGCCCGACCTCCTCGACGATCGGAGCGCGGATGAACGTCGCCCGCACGGGCGGGCCGCCGACCGCGGGCACGTCCAGCTCCGTCTCGAACGACTCCACCTGACCCCCGAAGGCGTTGCGTCGCACCGTCACATCGAGCCCGCCCAGCGTCTGCTGTCCCTCGATCCCGTCGACGAGTCGCTCGGCGAGGAGGATGAGGCCGGCGCAGGTGCCGAGGACCGGCATCCCGTCCGCGATGGCCGCGCGGAGCGGTTCGCGCATGCCGAACGCCCGGGAGAGCTTGTCGATGACGCTCGACTCGCCGCCGGGGAGCACGAGCCCCTCGACGCGAGCGAGCTCCTCCGGCCGTCGGATCGGGACGACGTCGGCACCGAGACCGGTAAGCATACGGGTGTGCTCACGCACGTCGCCTTGCAGCGCGAGGACGCCGACCCGCAGAGCCGTCACCAGCCCCGCTCGGCGAGACGGTGCGGTGCGGCGAGGTCCGACACGTTGATCCCGACCATCGCCTCCCCCAGACCGCGCGAGACGTCCGCGATCACCTTCGGGTCGTCGAAGAACGTCGTCGCCTTGACGATCGCGGCCGCCCGCTCAGCGGGGTTCCCGCTCTTGAAGATGCCGGAGCCGACGAACACGCCGTCCGCACCGAGCTGCATCATCATCGCGGCATCCGCCGGTGTCGCGACACCGCCGGCCACGAACAGGACGACGGGCAGGGTGCCGGTCTCCGCGATCTCGGCAACGAGCTCGTACGGCGCCTGCAGTTCCTTCGCGGCGACGTACAGCTCGTCCTTGGGCAACGCCGCGAGGGCCGCGATCTCACCGCGGATCTTGCGGATGTGCTTCATCGCCTCCGAGACGTCGCCCGTGCCGGCCTCGCCCTTGGAGCGGATCATCGCCGCCCCCTCGGTGATGCGTCGCAGCGCCTCGCCCAGATTGGTCGCCCCGCAGACGAACGGCACCGTGAAGCCCCACTTGTCGATGTGGTTCACGTAGTCCGCGGGCGAGAGCACCTCGGACTCGTCGATGTAGTCCACCCCGAGCTCCTGCAGCACCTGCGCCTCGACGAAGTGCCCGATGCGCGCCTTGGCCATCACCGGGATGGACACCGAGGCGATGATGTCGTCGATCAGGTCGGGGTCGCTCATGCGCGCGACGCCGCCCTGTGCTCGGATGTCGGCCGGCACCCGCTCGAGCGCCATGACGGCGACGGCGCCGGCGTCCTCGGCGATCTTCGCCTGATCGGCGGTGACGACGTCCATGATGACGCCGCCCTTGAGCATCTCGGCGAGGCCGCGCTTGACGCGGGCGGTTCCAGTGGAGTTCGTTGGCATAGGCCAAAAGTTACCATGACTCGGACATAGACTCGTCGCCATGGCAGAGGACGTCCTGACGATCGGCGGCGAGACCGCCGCCGAGATCGCGGACAGCATCCGTACCCTCATCGATCGCGGCGATCTCGCTCCCGGCGCCGCCCTCCCCTCGGTCCGGGCGCTCGCCGACATCGTCGGCGTCAACCGCAACACGGTGGTCGCCGCCTACCGCCACCTCGCGGCGGCCGGCGCCGTCGAGACCGCCGGACGCGCCGGGACGCGCGTCGCACCGCGGTCGGATCCGGCGCAGGAGGGCTTCGCCGCCGACACCGTCCTGCGCGACATCGGCACCGGCAACCCCGACCCGACCCTCATCCCCGACCCGTCGCACGCGCTCTCAAGCCTCGCGGGACGCCCCGTCCTCTACGGCGAACCGACGATCGACCCCGACCTCTACGCGTGGGCTTCGCGGTGGATCGGGGCCGACCTGCCCGGACGCGACGACCTCCGCCTGACCATCACGGGCGGCGCGGTCGACGCGCTCGAGCGTCTGTTCGCCGATGCACTGACCCGTGACGACGCCGTCGGTCTCGAGGACCCCTGCTTCCTCTCGGCGCTCCGCACCGTGCGAATCGGCGGGTACCGCCCGGTCCCCATTCCCGTCGACGAGCAGGGCATGACCGTGGCGGGCCTCCTAGCCGCGCTCGACGCAGGCGTCCGCGCCATCGTCTGCACGCCGCGCGCCCAGAACCCCACCGGCGTCAGTCTCACCGCCGAGCGCGCGGCGGAGCTGCGGGCTGTGCTGGAGCGGCATCCGTATGTCCTCGTGATCGAAGACGACCATTTCTCCATGCTGTCGAGGGAGCCCTACCACTCGATCATCGGAGCGGGCCACCACCGGTGGGCCCTGATCCGATCCGTGTCGAAGTTCCTCGGTCCCGACATGTGCCTGGCCGTCACGGCGAGCGACGCGGAGACGGCGGAACGCCTCGCCCGCCGGCTCAGTCCCGGATCGACCTGGGTGAGCCACCTGCTGCAGCGTCTCGTGCTCGCCCTGGTCTCCGACGACGCCGTGCTGACGCGCGTCGAGGAGGCCGCACGGCACTACCGCTCGCGCAACGACGCCTTCGCCGCGGAGCTGTCGCGCGTCGGCCTGCCGACGACCGCCGGCGACGGGTTGAGCATCTGGGTGCGCGTCCCGGCACCGGCCCGTGCCGTGGCGGAACAGCTCATGCGCCGCGGTTGGCTCGCCCGCCCCGGCGACGAGTTCGTCCTCGCCGACCACGACGCGACCCACCGACTGCGCCTGACCGTCCACGACCTGTCCGACCCCGACCTCGCGCGCCTGGCCGCCGATGTCGCCGCCTCGGCGCGAGCGATCGCGCCCTCACCGGAAGCGAGCACCGCCCCGTGAAGATCCTCTCCATCCAGTCCGCCGTCGCGTACGGGCACGTCGGGAACTCCGCCGCGGTGTTCCCCCTGCAGCGCATCGGCGTCGAGGTGTACCCGGTGTACACCGTCAACTTCTCCAACCACACCGGCTACGGGGCCTGGCGCGGGCCGCTCATCAGTCCGCAGGATGTCGCCGACGTCATCACCGGGATCGAGGAGCGCGGCGCGTTCGGCGAGATCGACGCGGTCCTCTTCGGCTACCAGGGCGGTGAGGGCATCGGCGACGTCATCCTCGACGCCGTAGCCCGCGTGAAGGCCGCGAACCCCTCCGCCGTCTACGCGTGCGACCCAGTGATGGGCAACGCGAAGAGCGGATGCTTCGTGGCCCCCGCCATCCCGATCCTGCTGCGTGAGCGGGTCGTCCCCGCCGCGGACCTCATCACGCCGAACCAGTTCGAACTCGGGTTCCTGACCGGCACCGAGCCGTCCGACCTCGAGTCGACCCTCGACTCGGTCGATGCGGCACGGGCCATGGGTCCGTCGACCGTGCTCGTCACGAGCGTCGAGCGACCCGACCGTCCCGAGGGAACGATCGAGATGCTGGCGGTCACGGACGACGGCGCGTGGATCGTCCGGACGCCGCACATCCCGATGAAAGCGAACGGGTCGGGTGACGTCACGGCCGCGCTGTTCACGGCCCACTTCCGGCGAACCGGCGATGCGGCCGACGCCCTCGCGCGGACGACGTCGAGCGTGTTCGATCTGCTCCAGCAGACCTACGATGCGGGATCGCGCGAACTGCAGCTGATCGAGGCGCAGGAGGCCTACGCGAACCCGCGCATGCAGTTCGAGGTCACCCAGGTGCGGTGACCCGGGCGGGCTGGTCGCGTCAGAGGACCGGCCAGCCCTCCTGGACCGCCTGGCGGACCTCGCCGAGCAGCTGCGGCAGCGCCTTCGTCTTGGCGATGATCGGGAAGAAGTTCGCGTCGGTCGCCCACCGCGGAACGATGTGCTGGTGCAGGTGCGCGGCGACGCCCGCCCCCGCGACCGCTCCCTGGTTCATGCCGAGGTTGAACCCGTCGCACTTCGCGACGGTGCGCAGCACGCGCATGGCCACCTGCGTCAGCGCACCGATCTCGGCGACCTCCTCCGGCGTCGCATCGTCGTACGTCGCGAAGTGACGATACGGACAGACCAGCAGATGCCCCGAGTTGTAGGGGAACAGGTTCAACAGGACGTAGGCCGTCTCGCCGCGCGCGACGATGAGACCCTCCTCGTCCGTCTTTCCCGGCGCGGCGCAGAAGGGGCAGTCGTGCACGAGCGGCTCCGGCCCCGCCTGGATGTAGGCCATGCGGTGCGGCGTCCACAGGCGCTGGAACTCGTCGGGCACTCCTGCCAGGTCGGCGGCGTCCTCGACCCGACGGTCGTCGCCCGTCATGCCAGGTCCGCAGAGGTGTTGACGAGGGTGTGATCCGCGATCGCGGCGACGATCTTCTCGATCGCCTCATCGACGGGGATGCCGTTGGTCTGCGAGCCGTCGCGGAACCGGAACGACACGGTGCCGGCGGACCGGTCCTGCTCCCCTGCGATCAGCTGCACCGGCACCTTCTGGGTGGTGTGCGTGCGGATCTTCTTCTGCATGCGGTCGTCGGAGTGGTCGACCTCCGCCCGGACGCCCCGCGCGCGCAGCCGGCCGACGATCTCGTCGAGATACTCGCCGTACTGCTCTGCGACGGGGATGCCCACCACCTGCACGGGCGACAGCCACACGGGGAACGCTCCGGCGTAGTGCTCGAGCAGGATCGCGAAGAAGCGCTCGATCGAACCGAACAGCGCCCGGTGGATCATGATCGGGCGGTGCTTCTCGCCATCGGGTCCGGTGTACTCCAGCCCGAAGCGCTCGGGCAGGTTCGGGTCGACCTGCACGGTCGACAGCTGCCAGGTGCGGCCGATCGCATCCTTCGTCTTCAGGTCGATCTTCGGACCGTAGAAGGCCGCCTCGCCGGGAACCTCCGTCAGCTTCAGGCCACTCGCGAGGGCGACGTTGCGGAGCGCATCGGTCGAGTACTGCCAGAACTCGTCGCTGCCGATCCACTTCTCCTTCTCGTCGTCGCGCATCGACAGCTCGAGCTCGAAGTCCTCGAGACCGAAGTCGCGGAGCATGGAGATGACGAACTCGAGCACTCGGGTCGCCTCCGCCTCGAGCTGATCGGGGGTGACGAACAGGTGGGAGTCGTCTTGGGTGAACCCGCGCACGCGCGTGAGCCCGTGCAGGGCGCCGGAGAGCTCGTTGCGGTAGACCGTCCCATTCTCGGCGAAGCGGAGCGGCAGGTCCCGGTAGCTCCGGGCGCGCTCCTTGTAGATCAGGATGTGCATCGGGCAGTTCATGGGCTTCAGGTAGTAGTCCTGGCCCTGCTTCGTGATGTTGCCGTCGGCATCCCGCTCCTCGTCCATGACGATCGGCGGGAACATGCCGTCCTTGTAGGTGACGAGGTGGTTCGAAGTCAGGAAGAGGTCCTCCTTCGAGATGTGCGGGGTGTACACGTAGGTGTACCCGCCCTCGATGTGACGACGCCGGGCGTGCTGCTCCATCTCACCGCGGACCACACCGCCCCGGGGGTGCCAGACGCTCAGACCCGAACCGATCTCGTCGGGGAACGAGAAGAGGTCGAGCTCCTTGCCGAGCTTGCGGTGATCGCGCTTGGCGGCCTCCTCGAGGCGATGCTGATACGCACGCAGCTCGTCCTTCGACGGCCAGGCGGTGCCGTAGATGCGCTGCAGCTGCGGGTTCTTCTCGCTGCCGCGCCAGTACGCGCCGGCCATCCGGGTGAGGTCCCAGCCGTTGCCGACCATCCGCGTGTTGGGCACGTGAGGACCGCGGCAGAGGTCCTTCCAGGCGGTCTCGCCGTCGCGGGTGACGTTGTCGTAGATGGTGAGCTCTCCGGCACCGACCTCGACGGAGGCTCCCTCGGCGGCCTCCTTCGTACCGCCCTTCAGCCCGATCAGCTCGAGCTTGAACGGCTCGTCGGAGAGCTCGGCGCGCGCCTCCTCGTCGGTGACGACACGGCGGACGAAGCGCTGGCCCTCGCGGACGATGCGCTCCATCTCCTTCTTGATCGCCTTGAGGTCCTCCGGGGTGAACGGCTCCTCGACGCCGAAGTCGTAATAGAAACCGTCGGTGACCGGCGGACCGATGCCGAGGTTCGCCTGCGGGCGTACACGCTGAACCGCCTGCGCGAGGATGTGCGCCGTCGAGTGGCGCAGGATGTTCAGTCCGTCGGGGCTCGACACGGTGACCGGCTCGACCCCGTCGAGCGTGTCCACGACCGTGGCGAGATCCTTCAGTTCGCCGTCGATGCGCAGGGCGACGACAGATCGGTCGGGAAACAGGGCGAAGCCGTCGGCGGGAAGGACGACGTCCGCCGGAACGATCGGATCAGACAAGGGGGGGTCTCCAGAAGGTGGCTCGGATCACGGTGACTCAGCTTCGAGCGCTGTGCGCGCTCCGCCCGCTCAGGCCCGCGGCGTTCGCGTGCCGGCGATGTGGGACATCCGGCTGTTCTGCATCCTGCGAGTCTACTGGGCTGCCGACAGGGGCGATGATGGATGCCGTGAAGCTCGCTCTCGCGGGGGTCGTCCTGCTCGTGGGCGCGATCGTCGCCGCCGCCACCGGCATCCTGCCCCTGTCCGACCTCGGCGCCGTCGCCGAGCGTGTCCTTCCGATCCTCGCGTTCGTGGTCGCCGTGACGGTGGTCGCCGAGCTCGCGGCGAAGGCCGGGGTGTTCGACGTGACGGCATCCTGGCTGGCGCGACTGTCCCGGGGCCGCACCACGGTGCTCTGGCTCCTCGTCGTGGCCCTTGCGATCGTGACCACGGCCTTTCTCTCGCTCGACACGACTGCTGTCCTCCTCACCCCGGTCGTGATCGCCGTCGCCCGGGCGAACGGCCTTCCGCCCCTCCCCTTCGCCCTCACGACGGTCTGGCTGGCGAACACGGCATCGCTCCTGCTGCCGGTGTCGAATCTCACGAACCTCCTCGCCCTCGCCCGGATGCCGGGAGCCGCCGATCCGGCCGCCTTCGTCCTCCTGCTGGGCCCGTCGGCCGTCGTCGCCGTGCTCGTGACCGTCGCGCTCCTCTGGGCCTTCCACCGGCGCGCCCTGGTCGGAACCTTCCCGGTCGCCCCGCCGCCCCGGGTCAGCGACCGCGCGCAGCTCGTGGCGGCATCCGTCGTCGTCATCGCGCTGCTGCCGCTGCTGGTGAGCGGGATCGAGCCGTGGATCCCGGCCACGGTGGCGGCGCTCGCGCTGATCGGGCTGTTCGCCTGGCGCTCGCCGAAGGCGCTGGGCCTGCGATTGATCCCCTGGTCGCTGCTCGTCTTCGCGGCGGGGCTGTTCTCGGCGGTCGCCGCCCTCGAGGCGTGGGGTTCGGGGCAGATCGCGACGGCGATCGCCGGCACGGGATCACAGCCTCTCGACCTGCTGCGGATGTCGGGCACCGGGCTCGTGACGGCGAATGCGCTCGACAACCTGCCGGCGTACCTTCTCCTGGAATCCGCGACGGGAACGCCGGAGCGGCTTGCCGCGCTGCTGATCGGTGTGAACGCGGGGCCGCTCATCACGCCGTGGGCGTCACTGGCCACGCTGCTCTGGCATCAGCGGCTCGTCGCTGCCGACGTGCACCTGCCGTGGAGCCGGTTCATCGTGTGGGGTCTCGTCGCCGCTCCTCTCGTGGTCGTCGCCGCCACCGTCCCCCTGCTGCTGCGCTGATCTCAGAGGTGCTTCAACGCCTCACGCCGGCTGAGCGGGCTCAGCGCGTGCGCCGCAACGTAAGCGGACACCCATTCCGGGTACACCCGGGCGGCGTCGCGAAGCGCCCATCCGATCGCTTTCCGGAGGAAGAACTCGGGGTCGCGGAGATTCGGCTCCAGCGCGTCGGCGAGAAGCCGCAGGTCGGTGCGCTCGCGTCGTCCGAGCTGGCTGAGGACGGCGAGGCGTCGCAGCCACAACTCGTCACTCACGCACCACCCGCGTACGAGCGCCTCGCCGTCGCGGGGATGCTCGTCGAGGAGCTCGCGGATGCGACCGCTCAGCTCATCCGTGATGTCCCACCAGCGTCCGGTCCGCACCATGTGCTCGACGAGCGGCACGATTCGAAGGTCCGCCCGCGCCGGGGGGACGGCGAGCAGCATCATGGCCGCGTACCGCTCTTCCCGGTGGGATGCCGCATCCCACAGCTCCCTCGCGTCCGCGAGGACGCGCGCGGCATCGGGTTCCCTCGCAACCGCCCCCCGCGCGATCCGACGGGTGTCGGGGACGCGTACCCCGAGGAACGGGAGGGTCGACTTCATGTACGCCTGCTGGCCTAAGGCGCGGTCGGGGTCGGCGGCGGCTCGCAGGCGCGCGCGGATCTCGTCGACGCGGTCCACGTCACGCGACGGTGAGGTCCACCTGGATCTCGCCGGCGAGCTCCTCGAGCGCCGCCGTCACCGGTGCGGCGTCCGCTCCGGCCGGGACGCGGAAGGCGACGGTCGCCTCGAAGAGGGTCCCGCCCGCCATGGGCGCGTCCAGCGTCCGGCTGCTGAAGGTGTCGATGCTGAGCGCATGCGCCGCGATTGCGGCGGTGACGTCGCGCACGATACCGGGGCGGTCGTTGCCGAGGACGGTGACCTCGAGCGAGCGCTCGACGGGTTCCACGTCCGCGGCGAGGCGGCCGCCGTGGACGGTGACACGCAGCATCCCGTCGAGTCCTTCGAGCGCGGTGACGAGGTCGGCTTCGCGATCGTCGTCGATCGAGACGAGCACGATGCCGGCGAAGGCGCCGGCCAGCTCGGCGAGCTCGCTGCGCTCCCAGTTGCCGCCCGCAGCCGAAACCTGCTCGGCGAGGGCGTTGACGAGTCCGGGACGGTCGTCGCCGACCACAGTGAGCACGAGGTGGGCCATGGCGGGATCCTATCGCCCGAGATGCCGCCGCGCAGGGGCCTGCTGAGCGAGTCCTGCGGAGCGTAACGTGCCACTCATGAAGGCACTTCAATACACGCGCATAGGTTCCCATCCCGAGGTCGTCGAGATCGAGAAGCCGGTCCCCGGACCGGGTCAGGTGCTGATCAAGGTCACAGCGGCGGGCGTCTGCCACTCGGACGAGTTCGTCATGGGTCTCAGCGAGGAGGAGTACACCGCGGCCGGGTACCCGCTGCCGTTGACGCTCGGTCACGAGGGCGCGGGCATCGTGGCGGAACTCGGCGACGGCGTCGAGCACCTGCAGGTCGGGGATGCGGTCGCCGTCTACGGACCGTGGGGATGCGGGCGGTGCCGCAACTGCGCGCAGGGCAAAGAGAACTACTGCACCAACGCGCAGGCTGAGGGGATCATGCCCCCAGGCTTGGGTGCCCCCGGTTCGATGGCGGAGTACATGATCGTCGACGACGCGCGTCACCTCGTCCCGCTCGGGGACCTCGACCCCGTGAAGAACGTCTCGCTGACGGATGCCGGCCTGACGCCGTACCACGCGATCAAGACCTCGCTGCCGAAGCTGGGCGCCGGCACGACCGCGGTCGTGATCGGAACGGGTGGCCTCGGCCATGTCGCGATCCAGATCCTGCGCGCCGTGTCGGCGACGACCGTCATCGCACTGGACGTGAACGACGAGAAGCTTGCGCTCGCGCGCGAGGTCGGCGCGCACCACGCCGTGTTGAGCGACGCCGACGCGGTCGACGCCATCCGCGAGCTGACCGGCGGACTCGGCGCGAACGCGGTGTTCGACTTCGTCGGCGCGGAACCGACAATCGCGACCGCGGTCGGCGCTGCGGCCGTCGACGCCGACGTCACCATCGTCGGGATCGGGGGCGGCACCGCGCACGTCGGCTTCGGCTCGATCGCCTACGACGCGGCTCTGCGGATTCCGTACTGGGGCTCGCGCAGTGAGCTGATCGAGGTGCTCGAGCTCGCCCGCTCGGGGCAGGTCTCGGTCGAGGTGCAGCGGTATTCCCTTGACGACGGTCCGGCCGCCTACGAGGCGCTCGCGGCCGGCAAGGTTCGCGGACGCGCGGTCATCGTTCCCTGAACCGTGTCCGGGTCGCGGTCATCCGTCGACGGCGTCGGTCACGACCGGAGCGAAGATGATGATCGCGGCCCCGACCAGGGCGACGCCCGACCCGACGTAGTCCCAAACGGTGGGCCGGAAGCCGTCGACCACGATCCCCCAGGCGAGCGAGCCGGCGACGAACACTCCCCCGTAGGCCGCGAGCACCCGCCCGAAGTTCGCGTCGGGTTGCAGCGCGGCGATGAAACCGTAGGCACCCAGCGCCACGATCCCGAGCAGCGCGAACCACCAGCCGCGGCTCTCGCGCACCGCCTGCCAGATCAGCCATGCGCCGCCGATCTCAGCGACAGCGGCGAGGACGAACAGGACGATGATCCGGGCGGTGGTCATGCCCCGCATTGTCCCAGTGGGCTGTGACGGCCGTATGACACGTCCGGAAGCTGCACGAAGATGCCGTGCGCGAATGAGAGGATGACACTGGAGACCGCAGCTCCGCCCTTCTGTACGCCTCGACCTGGGTCGGTTCCATGGGACTCCTCGCCTACAACAGCACCACGCGATTCGACATCGACGATCGCACTCTCGCTCATCTCGAAGCCGTCATCTACGCGAAGCTTCGCCGCGGTGAGGCCTTCCTCTTCACGTGGTCTCGCGCCGCAGGTGAGGGGACGGGACGCACGACCGTCTGGATGAACCGCGCGTCGAGCCTCGCTTTCCGCCGTCGCAGCGACACCCGCATCCCGCTCAACCACGAGTGGGTCGAGCGGCTGATGTCCGCGGCGAACTCCCCTGCTGGCCTGCACGAGTTGCCGGAGTCGGAGTCGGTCTCGGCCGCTGGTTGACGGAGAGTGGCGGCGTTGTGGCGTCGCCGTCTGCCCAGCGGCTTCCGGGCAACAAAAAACCCCCGGATGACCGGGGGTTTGTCTGTGCGCGATACTGGGATCGAACCAGTGACCTCTTCCGTGTCAGGGAAGCGCGCTACCGCTGCGCCAATCGCGCCTGTGAAGGCTGTTGAGTTGTGGAGTGGAGGTGGCGACGGGATTCGAACCCGTGTGGACGGCTTTGCAGGCCGCTGCCTAGCCACTCGGCCACGCCACCGTGTGTGGTTTGACCCACGTGACGCGATCTCCCCGGAGGAAGATCCCCACACTCGAGCGGATGACGAGATTCGAACTCGCGACCCTCACCTTGGCAAGGTGATGCGCTACCACTGCGCTACATCCGCATTTCGTTCCGGATCGCTCCGGCACTCGTTAAACACTAGACGATTCCGGCGCAAGCGCAAAACCGGGCACGCCCCGCGCGTGTCACCTCAGCGCGCCCCCGCTGGTTCGGCCGGAGCCCGCGAATCCGGTATGCTCGGACATCGGCCCGAGTGTCATTCGGGCGATTGGCGCAGTTGGTAGCGCGCTTCCTTCACACGGAAGAGGTCGTCGGTTCGAGTCCGGCATCGCCCACCGAAAAGCCCCCGACGTTCGACGTCGGGGGCTTCCTCGTTCGTGGGCTCAGCCGTTGAGGATCACGTCCGCTTCGGTGAAGAACTCGCTAACCGCGGCATCCACGGTCTTCGTCCCGAGCCCGAGCTCCTTGCCGAGGTCCCAGAACTTCTGCTCCAGCGACCCGTATCCGACCACGGCCGCAGGCGGCGCGTCGCCGATCCGCTCCGAGACCGATTCGATGTAGTCGGCCACCTGCTGGTCGGGGCCTTCGAGTGTCGCCCCCTCGAGCTTGCTGGTGGATGCCGGGAATCCGAGGGTCGTGCCGAAGATCTCACCCGCTTCCGGGCTGTTCACCACGTAGTCGAGGAAGAGTGCCGCGGCCTCGGGGTGCTCGTTGCGCTAGGATATCGCGACCTGAAGCCCGCCCTGCCGGTACAGGTCCTTCGCGCCGGGTTCCGCCGTGGGCGGCGCGACGATCGCGATGGACGACGCGCCCGAATCGGCGAGGTAGCCGCCGAGGAAGTTGCTCCAGCTCATCTCCGACATCGTGCGAGTCGCGCCGAATCCCGACACGGGGCTGATCTCTTCGAGCTGCTGCTGCGGAATGGTGACTCCGTCGCGCAGTCCCGCTCCCGACTGCCAGAAGTCGGTCAGCTCCTGCTCGGTGAACCCGAGCTCGCCCTCTGGCGTATACAACGCTTTACCGGCGGCACGGAGTTGGAGCTCGAAGACCTGGATGCGCTGCGTGTAGTCCGTGCCGCCGAACGGGTCACCTCCGGTCGCGTCCGTGACCTCGGCGAGCCAGTCGTCGAACTCCTCGAACGTCGAGCCTCCTTCCGGAAGGTCGAGCCCCTGCGCCTCGAGCAGGTCCTGGTTGACGAAGTTCGCCCAGAGGCTGTAGCCGGTCGGAAGGGAGTACTGCACGCCGTCGAGACGGCCCGTGCCCAGAAGCGCATCCTCGAACGTCGTGAAGTCGATCTGATCCGCCACCTCAGCGAGGTCGAGGATCGCCCCGCTCTCCCCGTATTGACGGAGGTAGCTGTCGGAGAACTGGAAGACATCCGGAAGGCTTCCACTTGCTGCCTCGACCTGCCGCTGCTCCCAGTAGCTCGGGAAGTCCGTGAAGGTCGTCTTCACCGTGATGTTCGGGTACTCCTTGTTGAATGCCGCGATGAGCTCGTTGTATCGAGCCGCGCGGTCGTCGTTCCCCCACCATGCGAAGTCGAGTGAGACCTTCTCGTCGGGGTCGTACTCGGCCCCGTCGCCGGCGCCGGCGGGGCCGCATCCGGTCAGGATCAGGGCGAACGCGGCGGCCGCGCTCCAGGCTGTGGTGGTGCGGATGCGGGACATCCTCGTCCTCTCTCGTCCGTCATCGGACGCGTCAGGGTGCTGGAAAGCGCTTCCCCGCCAACCTATGGTGGACGGCGCCCGCGCGCAAGGATCGCGTCCCGGCACGACGAAGGGGGCGCCGCGGTCAGCCCGCGACGCCCCCTTCGGGACGATCAGATCGTCGTGATCACTCCTTGGTGTCGGCCAGGACGTAGCCCGCCTCACCGTGGACGACCGTGTCGATACCGGCGATCTCGTCCTCGTTCTTCACGCGGAAGCCGATCGTCTTCTCGATCGCGAACCCGATGATGTAGGCCAGGACGAACGAGTAGATCAGCACTGCGAACGCCGCGATGGCCTGGACGATCAGCTGCGAGGCGTCGCCGCCCATGAACAGGCCGGTGCCGCGGGCGAAGAAGCCCAGGTACAGCGTTCCGATGAGACCACCGACGAGGTGGATGCCGACCACGTCGAGCGAGTCGTCGAACCCGAGCTTGAACTTCAGCTCGATCGCGAGAGCACACACGGCGCCGGCGATGAGACCGAGGAAGATCGCCCAGATCGGGTCGAGCGAGCCACACGCCGGGGTGATCGCCACGAGACCGGCGACCGCACCCGACGCCGCGCCCACGGAGGTCGGCTTGCCGTCCTTGATCTTCTCCACCAGGAGCCAGGCGAGCAGAGCCGCAGCAGGAGCGGCGATCGTGTTGACGAACGCGAGGGCCGCCGTGTTGTCTGCGGCGAGCTCGGACCCCGCGTTGAAGCCGAACCAGCCGAACCACAGCAGACCTGCACCGAGCAGGACGAAGGGCGGGTTGTGCGGGACGTGCACGCCCTTCTGGAATCCGACGCGCTTGCCCAGGACGAGGGCGAGGGCGAGAGCGGCGGCACCGGCGTTGATGTGCACCGCGGTTCCACCGGCGAAGTCGATCGCACCGACGCCGAACACGTCCTGCAGACCGTGGGTGATCCAACCGCCGTAGGCGAAGGATCCGTCATCGGCGAGGCCGAAGTTGAACACCCAGCTGGCGACCGGGAAGTAGACGACCGTGGCCCAGACAGCCGCGAACACCATCCACGCGCCGAACTTGGCGCGGTCGGCGATGGCGCCGGAGACGAGAGCGACCGTGATGATCGCGAACGTCGCCTGGAAGGCGACGAAGGCCAGCGGCGGGTATGCGGCACCCTCGGCGGGCTCGAGCACGTTGGTGAGTCCGGTGGCGCCCCAGTCGATCGACCACGGCGCGAGCGTGCCCTCAGCGCCGGGGAAGGCGATGGCGTAGCCGTAGATGACCCAGAGGACGCCGATGAGGCCGAGTGCGCCGAAGCTCATCATCATCATGCTGATGACGCTCTTCGCCTTGACCAGACCGCCGTAGAAGAACGCCAGACCGGGTGTCATCAGCAGGACTAGTGCCGCCGCGATGAGTATGAATGCGGTGTTGCCTTGATCCATCTCGAAAGGGAACCTCTCTGCAGGGACGCAGGTGTAGCGTCGGGTGTCCCCAGTGTCGAGGTGCCCAGTTTCGTCGGGCGGTGCAACTGTGTTTCGCGCCGGTTACGAGCGGGCCGTCGAGGTAAACATCAGGTTTCCCCGGTCTGCGAGAGGAACCAGTCCCGCCTTACGAATGGGTGAGAGCGACCAGTCGGGAGATGGCGCGGAGGTACTTCTTGCGGTATCCGCCGGCGAGCATGTCCTCGCGGAAAACCGAGTCGAGCGCGGTGCCCGTGGCACGGATCGGGATCTGGGCGTCGTAGGCGCGGTCCACGAACGCCACGAAGCGCAGAGCGGCGGACTGATCGTCGAAGCCGACGACATCGCGCAGCCCGATGGTGCCGATCCCCTCGATGAGACGGATGTACCGCGAGGGATGCACCGACGCGAGGTGGCGGATGAAGGCGCCGAAGTCGTCATCGGAGACGAGAGCGGATGCCGCGGCATCCGTCATCGCGCCCTCGTAGGCGGTCTCGTCGAGGACGACCGCGTGCCCGTCGACGGCGCGCTGCCGATAGTCGGTGCCGTCGATCCGAATGGTCTGGAAGTGTTCGGCCATCGCATGGATCTCGCGCAGAAAGTCCTGCGCGGCGAACCGTCCCTCCCCCAGCGCGTTCGGCGGCGTGTTGGACGTGGCGGCGAGCTTCGTGCCGGTGGGGACGAGTTCGGCGATGAGGCGCGTCATCACCATGGTGTCGCCCGGATCGTCGAGCTCGAATTCGTCGATGCACAACAGGTCGGCGCCGCGGAAGAGCTCGACGGTCTTCTGGTAGCCGAGCGCACCGACGAGCGCGGTGTACTCGATGAAGGATCCGAAGTACTTCCGGCGGGCCGGCATCGCGTGATAGATCGCTGCGAGCAGGTGGGTCTTGCCGACGCCGAAGCCGCCGTCGAGGTAGACACCCGGCTTCAGGGGCGCCTCGCGTTTGGCCCGTCGGAAGAATCCACCACGGGCAGCAGGGGCTCCCCGACCCGAGCTGAACACCTCGAGCAGGTCCTTGGCCTCTTGCTGCGACGGATAGGCGTCGTCGGCGCGGTATGTCGCGAAGGTCGCCTCATCGAACTGCGGCGGCGGCACGAGAGCGGCGACCATCTCGGCGCCGGTCACCTTCGGATCGCGTTCGCTCAGGTGCGTGGTTCCGGAGGAAGTGAGGGGCACGCGATCAGCCTAGTCGCCGCGCGGAGCGCCATCGCCGCGTGGGTCGCCGTGCGAGGATGGCCGCGTGTGGCTGACCGAGGTGGTGCCGTCGACCGGCGAACGAGTGGATGCCTCGACCCCCGACGGACGCGCGTGGCTGACCGACCGCTACGCCCCCGCCGGCGATGCATGGGTGCGCCTCAATATGATCACCTCGCTCACGGGCTCGGCAGTCGGGACCGACGGGACGAGTGACACGCTGACCAACCGGGCCGATCGCGCCATCCTGGGTGTGATCCGCGCTTCCGCCGACGCCGTCGTCGTCGGCGCCCAGACGGTGCGGGCGGAGGGGTACCTCCTCCCGAAGCGTTCCCGCCTCGTGGTCGTGTCGCGCTCGGGCGACCTCGCCGGACATCGCCTGCAGCCGGCCGCCGACGGGCCGGCGGATCAGGTGCTCCTCGTCCTCCCGCGCGACGCGCCCACACCCCCGGCCGTCCACGGCGTCAGTATCGTGCGCGTCGAGTCCGAGGACGAGCGGATGCCCGTGGCCGGGATCCTCGCCGCGCTCGAGGATCGCGGCATCCGTCGGATCGTCTGCGAGGGCGGCCCGTCGCTGGCCGCTAAGTTCGCCGACGCGGACGTCATCGACGAGTACTGCGTGACCGCGGCTCCCCGCCTCGTGCCGAGCGCCGGTCCGTTCCTCCCGATCACCGGACCGGTCGACACGACGCCGACGGGCGTGCTCGTCGGCGACGACGGCTTCAGCTACCTGCGCCTGCGTCGCCGGTGAGGCCCTGCGCGCTCAGCCAGTCGCGGATGACGGAGGTCCACCGCTCCTCGTCGTAGTTCCAGAGCTTCGTGTGTCGCGCACCGTCGAACTCGTCGAGTGTGATCAGGTCCGGGCGCCGGTCCCGCAGGGCCCGGGAGGCATCGGGCGGGACGAAGTCGTCCCCGGAACTGTGGAGGATGAGCATCGGTGCGACGAGCTCGTCCGCGCGGGCGAGGACGTCCAGTCGGTCCCAGGGGATCGGGTCCCCTGCGCCGGTCAGACTGGAGGCCCAGGGCCGGGTCAACGCGTCGAGGGCGAGGTGCGTGAGAGGTCGTGGGATGCGCGTCCGGTCCGCGTGATGCGTGAGGACGAGTCGCCAGTCGACGACCGGTGAGTCGAGGATGACGCCCGCGATGAGGTCGCGGTGGGCGGAGCCGACCGCCAGCTGCAGCGCGATCGCACCACCCATCGACCACCCCATGAGCACGATCCGTCGAGCCCCCGCGCAGCGGGCGTACCCGATGGCGCGGTCGACGTCACGCCACTCCGTCGCACCGAGAGCCGAGCTCCCCCCGCGGCTGCGGGGCGCGTCCGTATCGTTGCGATAGGAGGTCAGGATCGACGTGATCCCCGCCGCGTGCAGCACCGGCACCGCGCGCAGCGTCTCGGCCCGCGTCGTCCCGCGGCCGTGGATGTGCACGGCCCAGACATCGCTCGGGTGGTCTGCGGGGAAGACCCAGGCCGGGCAGGGTCCGAGCGAGGTGGTGACCGAGACGTGCTCGAACGGCAGGTGCAGTTCGGTCGGGTCGGAGAAGTACCACCCGCTGAACGCCGCCGCCGCATCCAGGCGATCCGACTCATCGATCTGCGTCAACAGCTTGCGGGTGACCGTCTCGGGGCCGGCCGTCAGCACCGTACCGACCTTGATGTAGTCCTGCGTCCCAGTGGTGAACAGGCCGTAGCGACCCGGCAGCACCGTGTCATCCGATCGGGAGAGGGTGATCGTCTGGGCCGCCACGTCGACGTCCACGAGGGTCGTGTCCGGTACGCGGGCAGAAAGGGTCACCACGCGTCGCGCGACGCGCCCGGCGAGCAGCGCGAGCAGCCCGGAGGCACTCACCACACCGGTCGCGAGTGCGACGATGACGCTCCGTGCCGCGACGGCGGTCCCCGGCCGGGCCGTGTCGGGGACGGCGCGCCTGGAAGCCTTCATGGTGCCCTCACTCTAGTCTGTCGCCGTGACCGAATCCCCGACCGGGACGCCGGAGTTCCTTGCTGCGAGCGACGCCCTGCGCGCCCTGCGCTTCCGTGAGGACTTCGTGGTGCGCGAGATCGCCGCACCCTCATCGCTCGCCCCCGAGGCGATCGCCTTCGCGGGCGACGTCCGACCGGACGACGACGGGGAATCCCCCTACGGGACGGGTCGCATCGTCATCCTGCACGATGCATCGGAACCGGATGCCTGGGGCGGCGCGTGGCGCATCGTCTGCTTCGCGCAGGCGCCCCTCGAACCGGAGATCGGCACCGATCCCCTGCTGGCCGACGTAGCCTGGTCATGGCTGGTCGATGCCCTGGCCGCACGTGGAGCGACGTTCCACGCGGCATCCGGCACAGCGACCAAGACCCTCTCCAAGGGGTTCGGGACGCTGGCCGCGGAGGGCGACGGCGCGCAGATCGAGCTCCGCGCGTCGTGGTCCCCCGATAAGGACCCGACCAGTCACATGGACGCCTGGGGCGAGTTGGTCTGCATGTTGGCAGGCCTCCCGCCGGGCTCGGAGAACATCGCCGTTTTCGGCGGACAGCGGAGTACACGTGGCTGAATACGACGTCATCGCCGAGAAGGATGCGGCGGCGGCCGCAGCGTCGCGCCTGGCGGCAGGCCATGGGCCCGTCGCGGTGGACGTCGAGCGGGCATCGGGCTTCCGGTATTCGCAGCGCGCCTACCTCATCCAGGTCTATCGACGCGGCAGCGAGGTGTTCCTCTTCGACCCGCCCGCCATCGGCGACCTCTCCGCGCTGCAGGCGGCGATCGGCGAGGAGGAATGGGTCCTCCACGCCGCCAGCCAGGACTTGCCGTCACTCCGCGACGCGGGCCTCGTGCCTCCCCGCATCTTCGACACCGAGCTCGCCGCGCGGCTGCTCGGCCACGAGCGGGTCGGTCTCGGCGCCGTGGTGGAGGACACGCTCGGGATCACCCTCGCGAAGGCGCACTCCGCGGCGGACTGGTCGACGCGGCCCCTTCCCCAGGGGTGGCTCGAGTACGCCGCCCTCGACGTGCTGCACCTCATCGACGTCCGCGACGCGCTGGCGGCCGAGCTCGAGGAACAGGGCAAGACGGCGTTCGCCGAGGAGGAGTTCGAAGCGGTCCGCACCCGCGCGCCCAAGCCGCCCCGCGAAGAGCCCTGGCGCCGTCTCAGCGGACTCCACACCGTGCGCGGCCGTCGCGCCCTGGCCGTCGCGCGGGCCCTGTGGACGGCGCGCGAGGAGTATGCCCGCGAAGAGGACGTCTCCCCCGGGCGGCTCGTGCCCGACCGCTCGCTCGTCGCGGCCGTCATCGCGGACCCGGCCACGAAGCAGGATCTGGCGCGCGTCAAGGAGTTCACCGGACGGGCGAGCCGCAGCCAGCTCGACCGGTGGTGGGCGGCCATCGAGGCGGGTCGCAGCGACCCCGCACTGCCCGCCGAGCGCGGTCCCGGTGACGGCATGCCGCCGCCCCGGGCGTGGGCCGATCGCAACCCTGCGGCGGACGCCCGTCTGAAGGCTGCCCGCCCCCTCGTGGAGGCGCGCGCCGAGGAGCTGCGCATGCCGACGGAGAACCTCCTCACCCCCGACCTGCTGCGCCGCGTCGCTTGGCACCCGCCCGCCGAAGTCACCGCCGAAATGATCGGCGAGGCGCTCCGCGAACTCGGCGCGCGCTCGTGGCAGATTGCACAGACTGCACAGGTGATCGCCACGGCCTTTGTCGATTCCGTGCAGGTGCCCGACGCGGCATCCGAGACCGCTTCGTAGGTTCGACCCAACCGATTTTCGCGGCATCGCGGCCTCCTTAGGCTGGGTGAGAACCCAATCATTGGAGGCAGTGTGGCCGAGCTTTCGGACGTCTATTTCGTCGACGGAATGCGCACCCCGTTCGGGCGTGCCGGCGAGAAGGGCATGTATTGGAACACGCGCGCCGACGACCTCGCCGTCAAGGCGACGATCGGCCTGATGGAGCGGAACCTCGCGGTTCCCGCTGACCGCGTCGACGACGTCGCGATCGCCGCGACGAGCCAGACCGGCGAACAGGGACTGACCCTCGGGCGCTCGGTCGCGATCCTCGCAGGACTCCCGCAGACGGTGCCCGGATTCGCCATCGACCGGATGTGCGCCGGCGCGATGACGAGCGTGACCACGATGGCCGGCGCGATCGGCGTCGGGATGTACGACATCGCGCTCGCCGGCGGCGTCGAGCACATGGGGCACTACCCCATCGGCGGCAACGCCGACCCGAACCCGCGCTTCGTCGCCGAGAAGATGGTCGACCCCGGCGCGCTGAACATGGGCGTCACCGCGGAGCGCATCTTCGACCGGTTCCCGCAGCTCACCAAGGAGCGCTCGGACCGTTTCGGCATGCTCAGCCAGCACAAAGCGCAGGCCGCCTACGAGGCCGGCAGGTTCCAGCCCGACCTCGTACCCGTCGCGGTGAAGGATGCCGAGGGCGCCTGGGGCCTCGCGACCGAGGATGAGGGTCGTCGCCCGCAGACGACCATGGCGGACCTCGCCGCCCTCAAGACGCCGTTCCGTCCGCACGGACGCGTGACGGCCGGGACCTCCTCCCCGCTCACCGACGGCGCGACGATGTCGCTCCTCGCCGGCGGCGGCGCCGTGAAGGAGCTCGGCCTCACCCCGAAGATGCGGATGGTCTCGTTCGCGTTCGCGGGTGTGCAGCCCGAGATCATGGGAATCGGTCCGATCCCCTCGACCGAGAAGGCGCTCAAGAAGGCCGGCCTGACGATCGACGACATCGGCCTCTTCGAGCTGAACGAGGCGTTCGCCGTGCAGGTGATCTCGCTCCTCGACCACTTCGGCATCGCCGACGACGACCCGCGGGTAAACCCGTGGGGTGGTGCGATCGCGCTCGGGCACCCGCTCGCGGCATCCGGTGTCCGCCTGATGATCCAGCTGGCGGCGCACTTCGCCGAGCGCCCCGACGTCCGCTACGGGCTCACCGCCATGTGCGTGGGACTCGGGCAGGGCGGCTCGGTCATCTGGGAGAACCCGCACTACAACGGCAAGAAGAAGAAGTGAGGCAGCCGACGATGACCACCTACGACCAGATCGACTTCTCGCCCCTGCTCGCCCTCTCCGACACCGAGGTCGTGACGAACTCGCCCGTGCGGGACGTGACCCTCGCCAGCGGCAAGGTACTCGCCCTGATCACGCTGGACAACGGCCGCGATCACACACGTCCCAACACGCTCGGGCCTGCGACCCTGACTGCCCTGGGCGCCACCCTCGACGCCCTCGCCTCCCGGGCGCGCGCGGGCGAGATCCAGGCCGTCGGCATCACCGGCAAGCAGTACATCCTCGCCGCCGGAGCCGACCTCAGCGAGGTCAGCAACGTGGGGTCGGTCGAGAACGCGCGCCTCATCGCGCAGCTCGGCCACCACGTGCTCGGCAAGCTGTCCGATCTCGGTGTGCCCTCGTTCGCGTTCGTGAACGGCCTCGCGCTCGGCGGCGGGCTCGAGATCGCGCTCAACTCCACCTACCGGACGGTGGATGCCTCGGCTGCGGCGATCGCGCTGCCCGAGGTCTTCCTCGGCATCATCCCCGGCTGGGGAGGCGCCTACCTGCTCCCGAACCTCATCGGCATCGAGAACGCCCTCGAGGTCGTCATCTCGAACCCGCTGAAGCAGAACCGCGTGCTCAAGCCGCAGCAGGCCTTCGACCTGGGGATCATGGACGCCATCTTCCCCGCGTCGAACTACCTCGAGGCGTCCCTCCGCTGGGCCGATGACGTCCTGACGGGCGCCGTCAAGGTCGAACGGAAGCACGCGCCCGGCAAGATCGAACGACTGACGAAGTGGCCGATCGCGATCAAGGTCGCACGGGGCATGCTCGAGTCCAAGATCGGCGCCGTACCCCGCTCCCCCTACGTCGCACTCGACCTGCTCGACAAGGCCAGGAGCGGGACGAAGGCGGAGGGCTTCGCGCGCGAGGACGACGCGCTGGCCGAACTCGTCACGGGAGATCAGTTCGCGGCATCCATGTACGCATTCGATCTCGTGCAGAAGCGCGCGAAGCGGCCGGTCGGCGCTCCCGACAAGGCGCTCGCCAAGAAGGTGACCAAGGTCGGTGTGATCGGCGCCGGGCTCATGGCGAGCCAGTTCGCGCTGCTGTTCGTGCGGAAGCTGCAGGTGCCCGTCCTCATCACCGACCTCGATCAGGCGCGCGTCGACAAGGGCGTGGCGTACATCCACGAAGAGATCGGCAAGCTCGAGGCGAAGGGACGGCTCGACGGCGACACCGCCAACAAGCTGCGCTCGCTCGTGACCGGGACGACGGACAAGTCGCAGTACGCGGATTGCGACTTCGTCATCGAGGCCGTCTTCGAGGAGGTCGGGGTCAAGCAGGCCGTCTTCGCCGAGATCGAGGCGGTGGTCGCCGAGGACGCGATCCTCGCGACGAACACCTCGTCGCTCTCGGTCGAGGAGATCGGGGCGAAGCTGGCGCACCCCGAGCGGCTCGTCGGCTTCCACTTCTTCAACCCGGTCGCGGTGATGCCGCTGATCGAGGTCGTGAAGACGCCGACGACCTCGGATGCCGCACTGTCGACCGCCTTCGTCGTCGCGAAGGGCCTCGGCAAGAACGCGGTCCTCACCGCGGACGCTCCCGGTTTCGTCGTGAACCGCCTGCTCGCCAAGGTCATGGGCGAGGCTGCGCGCGCCGTGTACGAAGGGACTCCGGTCGCCGACGTCGAGAAGGCGTTCGCCCCGCTCGGATTGCCGATGGGGCCGTTCCAGCTCATCGACCTCGTGGGATGGAAGGTCGCCGCTCACGTGCAGGACACGATGGTTCGCGCGTTCCCCGACCGGTTCTATGCGAACGAGAACTTCCACGAGCTCGCCGCCTTGGACGAGGTCGTCGAGAAGGACAAGGGCGGCCGGGTGACCGGCTTCACGAAGGCCGCGGAGAAGGTCGCCAAGAAGGCCACCGGCTCCACGCCGGCATCCGCCGACGAGATCCTGCGCCGCGTCCAAGACGGGCTCGCGCACGAGATCAAGCTCATGCTGGACGAGGGCGTGGTCCCCGAGGTCGAGGACATCGACCTCTGCCTCATCCTCGGTGCGGGCTGGCCGTTCATCGACGGTGGAGCCACCCCTTACCTCGACCGGGAGGGCGCCAGCGACCGGGTGTTCGGCGACACGTTCCACCACCCGCCGATCCGCGGCATCGCCTGAGCGTCCGCTGATGACAACAGCCCCGGGGGCCGATCCCCGGGGCTGTTGTCATGCCTCAGCGCCGAGCGACCGCGGCGGCGCGGACCCGCAGGTCGCGCGCCAGATGATCGCGCTGCTCGATCACGATCCGGCGCAGCGAGCCCGGTGCGTCGTGGTGTGCGTCCAGCCAGGCATCCACGCGGGCGGTGTCGTCGGTCGCGGGGAACAGTCCGCGCACGAGGCGCGCGGCGATCTCGATGCTCCGCGAACGCCACACCGACAGGATGCGGGCGAAGTAGTCGTCGTCGAACTTCCCGACGAAGGCTCGGCTCTCTCCTGCACGCACGCCACGGATGGTGGCGTCCAGATGATCGTTCGTCAGCGTCTCGTCCTCCCACGCCGCGAGCCACGCATCCCGACGGACGGATGCCTCCGGCCGCGCCGCGAGGGCGGCGAGCCGTGCCGTGCGGCCCGAGGAGGTGGCATCCCGCGTCGTCTCCCCCTCGATGGCCGCCGCGTCGAGCCGTCCCGCGGCGGCAAGGCCGAACACCCACCCCCAGCGCAGCTCGGGATCCAGCGACAGACCGTCGGGAACCGGCGCCGCTCCGTCGAGGATCGCTGTCATCCGATCGGCGCGAACGGATGAGAGCTCCGCAGCCACACCGACGGCACGAGCCCAGATCACCTGCGCGTCGGAGCCGGCACCTGCGGCATCCATCGCGGTCCAGGCGACGTCCAGCCAGGCGTCCGCGGCTGCGGCACGCGCGCCGGCCGGGACGTAGTGGCGAATCGCGAACGCCGCGTGGGCGAGGACGTCCGCCAGCAGTGCGGGGTGTGACTCCCCGGGCGCGTGCTGCGTCGCGATGGCGAGATAGGCGGATGCCGAGAGCTCCCCGTCCCGCACGGCGTTCCACAGGGCCGCCCACACCACGCCCCGGGCGACCGCATCCGGCATGGTCGAGAGGCCCTGCGTGACGACCTCCAGCGATCTGTCATCGAGGCGCACCTTCGCATACGACCGGTCGTCCACGTTCGCCACGACCAGCGCTGCGTCGGGCAGGACGGGGGCAGCCACGACCGTGCGCTCCTCGAAGAGGTCGACCGTGACGTCACCGCGCGCGACGAGCCCATCGCCCTCGCGATCCCAGAGCCCCACGCGCACGGTGTGGGGGCGGGCGACGTCCTGATGGATCGCGAGAGGTCCCCGCTCCACGGTGAGGGTCGGCAGCCCGGTCGTCTCGAGCCACGATGCGCTCCACGACCGGAGGTCGCGACCGGAGGAGTCCTCGAGCGCCCTCAGCAGGTCCTCGAGCGTGGTGTTGCCGTAGGCGTGCGCGGCGAAGTAACGCTGCGCGCCCCGGAAGAACGCCTCCTCGCCGACGAAGCCCACGAGCTGCTTCAGGACGGACGCGCCCTTCGCGTAGGTGATGCCGTCGAAATTGAGCTTGGCGGCCTCGAGGTCGGGGATGTCGGCGACGATCGGATGCGTGGTCGGCAGCTGGTCCTGCACGTACGCCCACCCCTTCCGCCGGCTCGCGAACGTCACCCAGGCGTCCGGGAACAGACCGGTCGCGACGTTCGCGTGGGTCCCCATGAAATCGGCGAAGGACTCCTTCAGCCAGAGGTCGTCCCACCACCGCATGGTCACGAGGTCGCCGAACCACATGTGCGCCATCTCGTGCAGGATCGTGTTCGACCGCGCCTCGTGCTGAGCGACGGTCGCGACCCCGCGGAAGACATAGGCCTCGGTGAAGGTGACGAGCCCCGGGTTCTCCATCGCCCCGAGGTTGTACTCGGGCACGAAGATCTGGTCGTACTTCCCCCACGGATAGTCCTGTTCGAACGCCGTGGTGAAGAAGTCGAGTCCGCGCCGCGTGATGTCGAGGATCTCTTCGGCGTCGAGGTGCTCCGCGAGCGAGGCTCGACACAGCACGCCGAGGTCGACACTCTGGCGCTCACCGTGCCACACCCCGTCCACCCGGTGGTACGGGCCCACGGCGACAGCGGTCACGTAGCTCGAGAGCGGAGGCGTCTCGGCGAACGACACCCGGACGCCCCCGTCGACATCGGTGCGCGAGGTCTCCGCGCCCCCGGAGAGGACGACGCCCCCGTCCGCGGCGGTGACGTGGAAGGTCCACCGCGCCTTGAGGTCGGGTTGCTCGAAGCAGGGGTAGACCCGGCGGCTATCGGCGGGCTCGTACTGCGTGTACAGGTACACGGCGTCGTCGACCGGATCGGTGAAGCGGTGCAGCCCCTCCCCCGATCGGCTGTAGCGCCCGCGCGCACCGATGCGCACGACGTTGCTGTCGGCGAGTCCCGTGAGCCGGATGCGAGCGCCGTCCCAGTCGACCTCGCGGACCTCACCGTTGACCTCGACCTCGTCCACCGAGACCCCGAGGAAGTCGACCCACGTCTCCGGCGCCGAGGCGGCGAACCGGAGGACGCTCTGCGTCCCAAAGTCCTCCCGCGCCGAGGCGGCCGCCGAACGCACATCGAGATGGACCTCGATTGTGTCGAGCGTGATGACGGATGCCCGTGCTGCGGCATCCTCTCGACTCAGGTTCTCATCGCCAGGATGCTGCGGTGTCTGCATCCCTCCATGCTGTCACGCAGGGGGCGGAGTCAGTCCGAGCCCGCGTCGGCGGGGCCGCGGAGTTCGACGTCCTGAGAGGACCACACCGTGTCGTCGCTCGACTGACGGGCGACCGGCACGCGGGTGCCGAGGACCTGGGCGACGACGTCCTGCGCGATCTTCGACGCGGTGAGCCCCGCGTCCGCGAGGATCTGCTCCCGGCTGGCGTGGTCGATGAACTCGTCGGGCAGCCCGAGTTCGTCGACGGCGGTCGACACGCCCGCTTCGCGCAGGACCTGCCGCACACGCGTGCCGACACCGCCCACGCGGATGCCGTCCTCGATCGTGATGACGAGCCGGTGGGATGCCGCCAGGTCGACGATCGCCGGTCGGATGGGCACCGCCCACCGCGGGTCGACCACCGTCGACCCGATGCCCTGGGCGCGCAGACGCTCCGCGACCTCGACGGCGAGGTGCGCCATCGGGCCGATGCCGACCAGCAGCACGTCCTCCGCGCCGCTGCGGTACAGCACGTCCGTGCCGTCCTCCAGACGCTCGATCGCTTCGAGCGACGCGGGCACGGACCCCTTCGGGAAGCGGACGACCGTCGGGGCGTCCTCGACGGCGATCGCCTCGTCGAAGAGCTCCCGCAGGCGTTCACCGTCGCGCGGTGCTGCGAGACGGATGCCGGGGACCAGCTGGAGCATCGCCAGGTCCCAGATGCCGTGATGGCTGGGACCGTCGGGGCCGGTCACGCCCGACCGGTCGAGGACGAACGTGACACCGGCCTTGTGGAGGGCGACATCCATCATGATCTGGTCGAATGCGCGGTTCATGAACGTCGCGTAGATGGCGACGACGGGGTGCAGCCCCCCGTAGGCGAGACCCGCCGCCGAGGTCACCGCGTGCTGCTCGGCGATACCCACGTCGTACACACGATCGGGGAATCGCTGGGCGAACGGCTGCAGACCCGTGGGACGGAGCATCGCCGCGGTCATCGCGATGATGTCCTCACGTCGATCGCCCGCGTCGACCAGGGCGTCCGCGAAGACGTCGGTCCAGGCGACGGCGTCCGAGGCGCCGATCGGCTCGCCGGTGACGGGATCAATCTTGCCGACGGCGTGGAACTGGTCGGCCTCGTCCCGCCGGGCCGGCTCGAAGCCCCGGCCCTTGTCTGTGATGGCGTGGACGATGACAGGGGCCCCGTACTCCTTCGCGAGCCGGAGGGTCTCCTCCATCGCGTCGAGGTCGTGCCCGTCCACCGGGCCGAGGTATTTGATGTCGAGGTTGGAGTAGAGCGCGATGTTGTTCGTGAACCGCGACAGGAACCCGTGCGTCCCCCCACGGACGCCGCGGTAGACGGCGCGCCCGATCGGGCCGAACAGTCGCGACACGTGCGCGGAGCTGCGGCGGAGGGTCTGGTAAGTGTCCGCGGTGCGTACCCGGTTGAGGTAGCGCGCCATGCCGCCGATGGTCGGCGCGTAGGACCGGCCGTTGTCGTTGACGACGATGACGAGGTTGCGGTCGTTGTCGTCCGAGATGTTGTTGAGCGCCTCCCACGTCATCCCGCCGGTCAGCGAACCGTCGCCGACGACCGCGACGACGTGGCGGTCCTTGCGCCCCGTGCGGGTGAGCGCACGGGAGACGCCGTCGGCCCAGCTGAGCGAGCTGGAGGCGTGAGAGGACTCGACCACATCGTGCGGGCTCTCGGACCGTTGCGGGTAACCGGCGAGCCCGCCGCGGGAGCGCAGCTTCGAGAAGTCCTGACGGCCCGTCAGCAGCTTGTGGACGTAGGACTGGTGTCCCGTGTCGAAGATGATCGGATCGTTCGGCGAGTCGAACACCCGGTGCAACGCGATGGTCAACTCGACGACACCGAGGTTGGGGCCGAGGTGCCCGCCGGTGCGCGAGACGTTCTCGACGAGGAAGGTCCGGATCTCATCCGCCAGGACGTGGAGCTCCTCGCTCGAGAAGCCGTCGAGGTCACGCGGCCCGGTAATTCCCTCGAGAAGACTCATGACCAGAGTCTACGTGGCCCTACGCGAGAGGACCCCGACTCCACACGGAGCCGGGGTCCTCTTGACAACTCGTCTCAGACGAGGGAACGCAGCACGTACTGCAGGATTCCGCCGTTGCGGTAGTAGTCCGCCTCACCGGGGGTGTCGATGCGGACGACCGCGTCGAACTCGACGGTCTGCTTGCCCTCAGGCGAGAACTCGCTGGGCTCGGCGACGACCTTCACCGTCCTGGGAGTGATGCCCTCGTTCAGCTGCTCGAGGCCCGTGATCGAGACGATCTCGGTGCCGTCGAGGCCGAGCGACGCCCAGCTCTCGCCGGCGGGGAACTGCAGCGGGACGACGCCCATGCCGATGAGGTTCGAGCGGTGGATGCGCTCGAAGCTCTCGGTGATGACGGCCTTGACGCCCAGGAGGCTCGTGCCCTTGGCCGCCCAGTCACGCGACGAACCGGAGCCGTACTCCTTACCACCGAAGACGACGAGCGGGGTGCCCTGCGCCTGGTAGTTCTGGCTCGCGTCGTAGATGTACGACTGCGGGCCGCCGGGCTGGGTGAAGTCACGGGTGAAGCCACCCTCGACGACCTTGCCGTCGTTGACCGCCGCCACGATCTCGTTCTTGAGCCGGATGTTGGCGAACGTCCCGCGGATCATGACCTCGTGGTTCCCGCGGCGCGAGCCGTAGGAGTTGAAGTCCTTCTGTGCGACGCCGTGCTCGGTGAGGTACTGCGCGGCGGGAGTGCCCGCCTTGATGTTTCCGGCCGGGCTGATGTGGTCGGTGGTGACCGAGTCGCCGAGCGTCGCCATCACGCGGGCGCCCGAGATGTCGGTGACGGGTGCCGGCGTCCGCTCCATGCCGTCGAAGTACGGCGCCTTGCGGACGTAGGTCGAGTGCTCGTCCCACTCGAAGACGGGACCGGTGGGCGTCGGCAGGTTCTTCCAGCGCTCGTCGCCGTCGAAGACGGTCGAGTACTGCTTGATGAACTGCTCGCGTGAGATGGAGTGATCGATGACCTCCTGCACCTCGTCGGGCGAGGGCCAGATGTCCTTGAGGAACACGTCGTTGCCGTGCGCGTCCTTGCCGAGCGCGTCGGTCTCGAAGTCGAAGTTCATCGACCCGGCGAGGGCGTAGGCGACCACCAGCGGCGGCGAGGCCAGGTAGTTCATCTTCACGTCGGGGCTGATGCGGCCCTCGAAGTTGCGGTTGCCGGAGAGGACGGCGGTGACGGCGAGGTCGTTCTCGTTGATCGCCGCCGAGACCTCCTCGATGAGCGGACCCGAGTTGCCGATGCAGATCGTGCAGCCGTAGCCGACGGTGTAGAAGTCGAGGGCCTCGAGCGCCTTGTCGAGGCCGGACTTCTCGTAGTAGTCGGTGACGACCTTCGATCCGGGGCCGAGCGTCGTCTTGACCCACGGCTTGCGCTTCAGGCCCTTGTCGGTGGCCTTCTTGGCGAGCAGGCCCGCCGCGATCATGACCGACGGGTTCGACGTGTTGGTGCACGAGGTGATCGCCGCCAGGGTCACTGCACCGTTGTCGAGGAGGTACGACTGCCCGTCGGGCGTCGTCACCTTGACGGGCTTGGATGCTGCGTGACGCGCGCCGCTCGAGATCATCGAGGGGACGTGCTCGTGCTCGTGCTGGTGCGAGACACCCTCGGCCGAGACGGTCTCGTGCTCGACGCCGGGAGCCGACCCCGGGTCGGAAGCGGGGAACGTGCCCTCGATCTCGACGGAGTCCTCAGCCGTGGCATCCGCGTAGTTGAGGATGTCCTTCTCGAACTGGTTCTTCGCCTCGGAGAGGAGGATGCGGTCCTGCGGGCGCTTCGGGCCGGCGATGGAGGGCACGACCGTGGACAGGTCGAGCTCCATGAACTCGCTGAAGCTGAGGTCGCGTGCCGGGTCGTGCCACAGCGACTGCGCCTTCGCGTACGCCTCGACGAGGGCTACGGTCTGCTCGTCGCGGCCGGTCAGGCGCAGGTAGTCGAGCGTCACGTCGTCGACGGGGAACATCGCGGCCGTCGAGCCGAACTCGGGGCTCATGTTGCCGATGGTGGCGCGGTTGGCCAGCGGGACCTGCGCGACGCCCTCGCCGTAGAACTCGACGAACTTGCCGACGACGCCGTGCTTACGCAGCATGTCCGTGATCGTCAGGACGACGTCGGTCGCGGTCACACCGGCGGGGATCTCGCCGGTCAGCTTGAACCCGACGACGCGCGGGATGAGCATGGAGACGGGCTGGCCCAGCATGGCGGCCTCGGCCTCGATGCCGCCGACGCCCCATCCGAGAACACCCAGACCGTTGACCATCGTGGTGTGCGAGTCGGTGCCGACGCAGGTGTCGGGGTAGGCGCGCAGCACACCGTCCACCGTGCGGTCGTAGATCACCTTCGCCAGGTGCTCGATGTTCACCTGGTGGACGATGCCGGTGCCCGGCGGGACGACCTTGAAGTCGTCGAAGGCCGTCTGGCCCCACCGAAGGAACTGGTACCGCTCGCCGTTGCGCTCGTACTCGATCTCGACGTTTCGCTCAAGGGCGTTCTCGCTGCCGAACAGGTCGGCGATGACGGAGTGGTCGATGACCATCTCGGCCGGCGACAGCGGGTTGATCTTGTTGGGGTCGCCGCCGAGGGCGGTGACCGCCTCGCGCATCGTGGCGAGATCGACGATGCAGGGGACGCCGGTGAAGTCCTGCATCACGACGCGGGCGGGCGTGAACTGGATCTCGGTGTTCGGCTCGGCGTCGGGCTGCCAGTTGCCCAGGGCCTCGATCTGCTCCTTCGTGACGTTCGCACCGTCTTCGGTGCGGAGCAGGTTCTCGAGGAGGATCTTGAGGCTGTACGGAAGCTTCTCGTAACCGGGAACCGTGTCGATGCGGAAGATCTCGTAGTCGGTGTCGCCGACCGTGAGTGTGCTCTTCGCACCGAAGCTGTCAACAGTGGACACGTGTGCTCTCCTTCGTCGGCGGGCGCGGCGTCAGCCGGCCCTCCCATCTTCGCCCCGCCCGGTCCCGGCGGCTAGTGAGGTCTGCCTTACCGTGGCGGGCGAAATTTATCTTGATATCAAGATACCTCACCGGGGCGCATGACGTGCATCTCACACGTCGTCGTCGTCCGTGTCGGCCTCGTCCGCCGCGCGGGCGATGAGCACCGGCTCCTCGTCGAGACACATCTGCCGCAGCGTCTCCAGCAGGTTCTCGAGGCTCGTCGACCCCAGTAGCCGGAACCGGTCGTACTCCCCCAGCGGCGCCAGCGCCGCGAGCTGCCACGACGAGGCGACGGGGTCGTCGGCGAGCTCGGCATCCGGGTCCCAACGCGCCTCGTCGAGCACCGAGGCCAGCGTCGCGACGCGACGGACCACGCGTTCGACGTCACGCCGCAGCGGCGCCAGGTCGTCGTCCCATTCCAGCGGCGGCACCGGCGACACGTCGGCGATCGGATGCGGGTCGTCCTCGCCCCATCGGTCGACGGCGATGCGCTCGTCGCCGACCGCGATGACGAACAGATCCGCGGCATCCGCCTCGACACGGACGATGCGTGCCATCGTGCCGAGCGTGGCCCGCTCGTCGCCGCCCCCGGCTTCGAATCCGCGCTCGATGAGCACGACGCCGAACGAGGGGTCCTCCGCGTCGAGCAGCCGGCCGATCATCGTCAGGTACCGCGGCTCGAAGACCCGCAGCGCCAGGGGCGTGTGCGGAAAGAGCACACCACCCAGAGGGAACATCGGAACGGCGTCCATGGGGTCAGTCAACCAGCCGTGGCGCCGAATCGGGCCGGTTCCTCAGCTCTCGTCGAGCGTGGTGCTGCGCGGCGGGTAGAGCGCGCGCACCGCGAGCCATGTCACCGCGACCATCGGCGCGAACAGCGGAAGCCCCATGATGAGCTTCAGGGTCCCGAGTGCCGCCACCTCTCCCGCCAAATAGAGCGGAAGCTGCACAGCGAGCCGGGCGTAGAAGAGGGCGGCCCAGGCGATCGTGAGCCAGAAGAAGGCGCGCCGCTTTCGGCGGTCGGCGCGCCAGGCGGTTCCCTCGTTCATGAGGAAGCCCACAGCGAGGCCGATGAGAGACCAGCCGACGAGCGCGGACACCAGCAGGCCGGTGCCGTACGCGGCATTGGTGATCAGCCCGGGAACGAAATTGTCCTCGCCACGGCCCGTGAACAGCGCCAGAGCCGCCGCGACACCGGTCGCCACCAGACCGCCGAAGGCGGCTGCCGCCGGCGACCGCTGGACGAGTCGGATGATCGTGAAGACGGCAGCGAGACCGACCGATGCCACAAGGGAGAGCACCAGATCCTGACCGGTGACGGTGAAGAGGATGACGAAGACGAGCCCCGGAAGGACGGATTCGCCGACCCCGCGCCATCCGCCCATGGCGCGCCAGACCACGTGCCCCGTCGTCGCGTCCTCCGCCGGGTCCAGGCCGGCCCGTTTGGCCGCGCCTCCCAGCGCCTGTCCGAGCAGTTCGGATGCCGTCGGCGACTCGGATGCCGCAGGAGGAACCAGATCGGGGCGCTGCACCGAGGGGTCCTCGGACCCGGCACGATCGTGCGGCGTGGTCATGCGCTGCCGGGCGAGGCGGGCATCTTCAGGGGGATGAGATCACGCGGCGGCATGGGCGTCGCGCCCCGCACCACGACGATCGAGCGGAAGAGATCCTCCACCTGGGCGGCAGCATCGATGTCGCTCGCCGCGGCACCGCCGATGACGCCGCGCAGGAACCAACGCGGCCCGTCGACACCGACGAACCGGGCGAGGCGCTTGCCCGCCGCGCCGTCCGCTCCGGCCACCGGGACCTCCGCAAGCAGCTCCGGACCGAGCGGACCCTCCCGCTCCTCCACGCGGCCGCCCTGCTGACGCACCTGCTGGCGGATCTGCTCGCGGGTCTCCTCCCACAGCCCGCTCGAGCGGGGCGCGGCGAACGGCTGCACCTGCAGCGTCGAGCCGGCGTAGTCGAGGCCGACGGCGACGATGCGCTTGGTCTGCTCCTCGACCTCGAGACGGAGGTTCAGTCCCTCACGGGGCAGCACCTTCACCCCGCCGAGATCGATGTAGGGACGGACGGGGTTCGCTTCCGCCTCGTCGAAGGGGCCGTTGCTGGCACGATCGCTCGGTGCCGACTTGGGTGCGAGCTCGTCGCTCATGCGGGTTGTCCTGTCGTATAGCCGGTGGATCCGAATCCCCCGTCGCCGCGCACACTGTCGGGAAGCGCGTCGACGGGGATGAAGGTCGCCCGCGAGACGGGCATGACGATGAGTTGGGCGATGCGGTCGCCGGGAGCCACATCGAAGGCCTCTGCAGCATCCGTGTTGAGGAGGGTGACTTTGATCTCGCCGCGATAACCGGCATCCACCGTCCCCGGGGAATTGACCACGGTGATGCCGTGCTTGGCGGCGAGGCCGCTGCGCGGCACCACGAAAGCGACGTACCCGTCGGGCAGGGCGATGCGCACGCCGGTGCCGATCAGCGCACGCTGTCCGGGGGCCAGTCGCACCGCCTCCGTCGCAACGAGGTCGGCGCCCGCGTCGCCCGGGTGCGCGTAGACGGGAACCTGAGCCGAGATAATGGGAACGTCCACGGTATCCATCACCCCCCGAGGCTAATGCACAACATCGACCGCACCGCTGCGTCCTCCTACCGCGAGCGACTGAGCCCGTCGCTGTGGCTGCTGGTCAGCGCCGCGGTGTGCGCGCCGATGGCAGCCGTGACCTTCTCTCCCATCGACACCACCCTCGCGCTCGTGGTCGGCCTGGCCGTCGGTGTCGGACTCGTCTCGGCCCTCATCCTCGCCGCACCGGTCGTGTCCGTCAGCGACGGGGTTCTCCGCGTCGGACGCGCCCACATCCCGGTCGACGGGCTCGGCGAGCCCGAGATCCTCGCCGGCGAGGCAGCGCGGTCAGCGCGCGGTGGCGAATTGCGACGCGACGACTGGCACCTGATCCGCGGCGGCATCGACGGTGTCGTCCGCGTTCCGGTCACAGACGACGACGACCCCACCGCGCGCTGGGTGTTCTCGTCCCGCACACCCGAACGGGTGGCGGCGATGATCACCCGCGCACAGCGGGGTCGCTGATAGTAGGCGGCTCAGGCCGCGCACTCGGTGCAGATCGCACCGATCGAGGTCTGGTGGTCGATCTGGGTGCGGTGCTTCACCAGGAAGCACTCCACACACGTGAACTCATCCTCCTGCGGGGGCAGGACGACGACGTCGAGGTCGACGTCGGACAGGTCGGCACCGGGCAGTTCGAAACCGCTCGGGTTGTCGGAGTCCTCGACGTCGACCGAGCCGGACATCTTGTCCGGGACGCGCTCCTTGAGAGCCTCGATCGACTCGCTGTCGTCTTCGGTCTTGCGGGGGGCGTCGTAATCCGTGGCCATTCGAGAACGTCTCAACTTTCGGGTGTTGCAGTGGGTGCGGCCCGTTCGGGCGGCCATAGTTTGCATCACGCACCGGTGAATCGCAAATGGGCCGCCGGGTCGCCGCCGCCTTTCGGAGGGGCCTCACCGCAAACTCGCGGCGCGCCCCGGATATTCCCGTCGCTCAGCCCCCTTCGTGACAGCATGGGCGCACACGCTGGATCTGGAGGACGTCCGCATGGAACAGCTCAAAGTGATCGGCACCGAGGACGGTCGCCTCATGCTCGCGACCGACGCCGGCGACCGGTTCTCGCTCGCCGTCGATGAGGCGCTGCGCGCACAGTTGCGGCGCCTGCAGCGCGACGCGGAGCCCCGACTCACGCGCCCCAACCCCCGTGACATCCAGGCCCACATCCGGGCCGGCATGTCGGCGGAGGACGTCGCTCAGCTGCTCGGCGTCCGCGTCGAGGACGTCCAGCGCTTCGAGGGCCCCGTCCTCGCCGAGCGCGAGCACATCGTGGGACAGGCCCTCGCCGTCACCGTGCTGATCGGCGGCGAGCTCGACCCGGGCGCTCAGCCCACCTTCGGCAACGCCGTGCGCGCGAAACTGGCCGAAGCGGGTGCGACGGGCGAGCGGTGGACCAGCTGGAAGGACCAGAACGGCTGGACGGTCAAGCTCGAGTTCGCCGTCGGCGAGGTGGAGCACGACGCGCGATGGTCGTTCGACCCGCGGCGCTCGTCACTGGCGCCGCAGAACTCCGACGCGAGCCAGCTCTCCCGCCAGGGATCCCTCCCGGAGGGACTCATCCCGCGTCTGCGTGCGCTCGACACCAGCCCGCAGAAGGACGCCACCCGATTCGACAGCGAGTCCTTCGGGCCCCGCGGCATCGTCACGCCCGACACCTCGGTCGACACCGCGGAGGACCGGCCGTCCTCGTCGCCGGCCGTCCAGCAGGCGGCGATCAAGCGCGCACCGGACGCCCCCGTGACCTCCGCCGAGACCGCCGACCTCCTCGAGGCGCTGCGCCGCCGCCGCGGACAGCGCGAGCCGATGCCGAGCGAGCAGACCGAACAGCGGTCGTCCAGCCCTGTCGCGCTCTTCGACACGTTCGAGACCACCGAGGACGCTGCTCCCACCGAGGCCACGCCCGCCGAGACGGAGACGGCGCCCGAGGCGCCCGCCGAGCAGACTCGCCGTCGCGGACGCACCTCGATGCCCTCGTGGGACGAGATCGTCTTCGGTGCCCGCACCGAAGACGGCTGAGCGTCAGGCGAAGGACCCCAGCCGCACCGTGGGGACGACCCGCTCCTGATCGGTGAGTGAGCCGTGCTGGCCGATCATGCTCTGCGGCCTCTTGTCGGTCTCCCTGTCGTCGTAATAAGCGACGGCAGCGCGCGCCGCCACGAGAACGTCCCCGATCCGCGGGAGGACCTCGGCGTCGACGGTATCGCCGAACAGACCCGCGGCGACCGCCTCGTCGCGCGACACGACCCACGACCGGCCGGCCTCGGCATCCCGCCACCGGCGCAGGACGTCGCCCGCTCGCCCCTCCTCCGCGTACAGGTGCAGCATGCGCGGTTCGCCGCCCACGATCCGCACGTCCGCCACGAGCGGGTCGTCGTGCTGCAGCAGCAGATGCCGGTGCCGGGGGACGTCGACGATCCCGTGATCGGCGGTCACCACCGCACCGGCCTGCGAGCCGATCTCCGCGTCGAGTCGGCGAGCGGCGGCATCCACGGTCTCGAGTCCCGCCGACCACTCGTCGCTCTCCCAACCGCGGGCGTGCGCGATCGTGTCGAGCTCCGGGATGTAGGTGTAGACCAGTGCCCCCGGATGCCGGAGGGCGAGATCCGCGGAGCGTTCCATCCGCTCGGCTATCGTCGTCGCTCCCACGAACTCCGCTCCGCGCTGCAGGGCGCGGGTGAACCCGGTCGCAGCGTACCGGGGCGCCGACACGACGAAGCAGGGCCGCCCCGCCGCCGTCTCGCGTTCGAGGATCGGGGCGCTCCGCTGCCAGGTGAAGGGATCGAGCCCGTCGGTCTCCCATCCCTTCAACTGGTTCGGCGCGAGGTCCGTGCCGGGGACGCGCACGCGGTAGCCGACGAGACCGTGCCGGCCCGGTGACTCCCCCGTGAGCAGACTCGTCAGCGCCGCCGCCGTGGTGGCGGGGAAGACGGTGCGCGCGGCATCCTTCTTCGTCAGCCGAGCCGCGAGGAAGCGGGCATGCCCGGCGCGGGACGTGAGGTTCGACCGCCCCAGTCCGTCGACCATCACGACGATCGCGGATCGAGCGGGCGCGAACCAGTCGCCCCGCCCCTGCAGCGACGCCAGGATCTGCGGCACGACACCGGTGAGGCTCCGGGCCGACGGCGGGTCCGCGGGTAGGCTGGCAGTCATCCGGGTCAGTCTTCCACACGGTGCGCAGCCGCCGTCCTGGCCCCTCGCAGCATCACCGAAGACCGATCGAGGCCATGGCATCGCGCACTCCCCCACCCCCGCCCGCCGCTGAACGCATCGAGGACGTCGATCTCGCCGACGAGATGCAGGGGTCCTTCCTGGAGTACGCCTATTCGGTCATCTACTCCCGAGCGCTGCCCGACGCTCGCGACGGCCTGAAGCCGGTCCAGCGCCGCATCCTCTTCCAGATGTCGGAGATGGGCCTGCGGCCGGACCGCGGCCACGTCAAGAGCGCCCGCGTCGTCGGCGATGTGATGGGCAAGCTCCACCCGCACGGCGACTCGGCCATCTACGACGCACTCGTCCGACTGGCTCAGGACTTCGCGCTGCGGGTCCCCCTCGTCGACGGCCACGGCAACTTCGGCTCGCTCGACGACGGGCCGGCCGCGGCGCGGTACACGGAGGTTCGGCTCGCGGCATCCGCCCTCGCCCTCACCGAGAACCTCGACGAGGACGTCGTCGACTTCATCCCGAACTACGACGGTCAGTTCCAGCAGCCCGAGGTGTTGTCAGCGGCGTTCCCGAACCTGCTGGTGAACGGCGCGACCGGCATCGCGGTCGGCATGGCGACGAACATGGCGCCCCACAACCTCATCGAGGTCATCTCCGCCGCCATCCATCTGCTGGAGCACCCGGACGCGACCCTCGACGAGCTCATGGAGTTCGTGCCGGGTCCGGACCTGCCCGGCGGCGGTGTCATCGTCGGACTGGACGGCATCAAAGAGGCATACGAGACGGGACGCGGCTCGTTCCGCACGCGGGCGAAGACCTCGATCGAGTCGCTCGGTCCGCGGCGCACCGGCATCGTCGTCACCGAGCTGCCCTACATGGTCGGTCCCGAACGCGTCATGGAGAAGATCCGCGACGCGGTCACCGCGAAGAAGCTGACCGGCATCTCCGACCTCACCGACCTCACCGACCGGAACAACGGCCTGCGTCTGGTCATCGGCATCAAGACGGGGTTCGATCCGAACGCCGTCCTCGAGCAGCTGTACCGTCTGACGCCGCTTGAGGACTCGTTCGGCATCAACAACGTCGCCCTCGTCGCCGGACAGCCGCAGACGCTCGGACTCAAGGATCTCCTCCGGGTCTACCTGGACCACCGCATCCAGGTCGTCACCCGCCGCAGCCGCTATCGCCTGGCTCGAAAGCAGGAGCGCCTCCACCTCGTCGAGGGTCTCCTCATCGCGATCCTCGACATCGACGAGGTCATCCAGGTCATCCGCACCTCGGACGACAGCGACCAGGCACGCACGCGACTGATGGACGTCTTCGACCTGTCGCAGCCGCAGGCCGAATACATCCTCGAGCTCCGCCTGCGACGATTGACCAAGTTCTCGCGCGTCGAGCTCGAGAGCGAGCGCGACACCCTGAAGGCCGACATCGCCGCGCTCGAGGAACTGCTCGCCAGCGACGTGCTCCTGCGTCGCCAGGTCGCCAAGGAGTTGGATGCCGCGGCCGATGCGTTCGGCACGCCCCGCCGCACGCTGCTCATGAACGGCGGTCCGGTCGCGCCTCGCGGCCGCGCCGCCGCCCCCACCGATCTGCAGATCGCCGACGCGCCGTGCCGCGTCTTCCTGTCGGCCACGGGGCGCATGGTGCGCGCCGAGCTCGTGCCCGACGCACCGGGAGGGGGCATCGTGTCTCCGGCGCGTCGATCGAAGCACGACGCGATCCGCTCCGCCGTGGCCGCGACGACGCGCGGCGATCTCGGCGCGGTGACGACCTCGGGTCGCTTGGTCCGGTTCACGCCCGTCGACCTCCCCTCCGTCCCGGCCAACTCGGTGCAGCTTGCCGCGGGGACCCGCGCCGACCAGTACCTCGGTCTGAGTGCGAACGAACACGTGGTGGCGGTCGTCCCGCTGACGGGCGACGTCCCTATCGCCCTCGGCACCGCCCAGGGCGTCGTCAAGCGGGTCTCCGCGACGGAGCTGCCTGCGGGCAAGCCCGACGTGGATATCATCGCGCTCAAGCCGGGCGACACGGTGGTGGGTGCCGCACTCGCGACGGACGGCGTCGAGCTCGTCTTCGTCGCGAGCGACGCGCAGCTGCTGCGTTTCGACGCCGCCACCGTGCGCCCGCAGGGCCGCTCGGCCGGCGGCATGGCCGGGATCCGACTCGCGGACGGCGCCCGCGTCATCGCCTTCACGGCGGTCACCGCGACCGACGACACCGTCGTCGCGACCGTAGCCGGTTCGACCGCGGCCCTGCCGGGAACGGATGCCGGATCCGCCAAGGTCTCGGCGTTCAGCGAGTTCCCCGCCAAGGGTCGCGCGACCGGCGGCGTGCGCGCACAGCGCTTCCTCCGGGGTGAGGACGCTCTGATGCTCGCGTGGATCGGCGAGGCGCCGCGCGCCGTAGGCAGCGACGGCGCCGTGCGCCAGCTGCCGGAACCCGGCGCGAAGCGCGACGCCTCGGGACAGCCCCTCGATGCGGTCGTCGGCGCCATCGGCACCGCGGTGTCCTGAGAGTCGCTGATGGGACGGCGCGGCATCCATGTGGAGATCGACATCGCGGCGCCGATGGAACGCATCTGGACGCTGACGCAGGACACCGACCTGCACCCGCGATGGGACGTGCGGTTCTCGCGCATCACCCCCACCGAAACGGATGCCTCCGGAGCGAGACGGTTCACCTACGAGCGCGCGACCCCGCTCCACACCGTCACGGGCACAGGCATCAGCCTCGGCGAGCGACGGCGGCCCGACGGCTCCCGCACGTCCGCCCTCCGCTTCTCCACACGCGACCGGCTCTCCCCGATTCGCGGCGGCCGCGGGTACTGGCGCTACCTCCCCCTCCCCGACGGTCGTGTCCGCTTCGTGACGGGATACGACTACGACGCGGGCTGGGGCCCCCTCGACATCCTCGTGCGTCCGCTCATCGGCTGGGCGACCGCGTGGAGCTTCGACCGCCTGCGCATCTGGGCCGAGACCGGGGTGCCCCCGGAGCGCTGGCCCCTCGGTACGGTCCTCGTCTGGTGGCGCTCGGACCGCCCGCGTGCGGCGCGATGCGGTCGTCGGCCGGCAGGGCGCGACGCTCTCGACGGCGCGCCGGACACCCTCGCCACGCTTCGCGAACCATCGTGACCTCGCTCTTCCGAGCCGCCATGGGCGACGCCTTCGAGCGGCTCCACCCACAACTCCAACGCCGCTTCGACGTCGGCGTGACAGGCGGGACCGCCTGCGTGGGGCGCGGGGTGATGTCCGAGATCAGGCGCGGGCCATGGTGGACGGTACCGTTCCTGCAGATCGGGCGGCTCCGCAACATCCTGGTGCCGGACGTGGGCTCCGACGTTCCCTTCACCATCGCCAACTACCCCTATCTCGATCCGTTCGGACGCGAGACCGTCACGTTCGTGCGGGAGTACCGGGTGAGGGGCAGGGACCGTCGATTCGACGCGACCATGGTGGCGGGGCCCGGCGGGATCGTCGACTACCTGGGCACGCACCAGCACCTCGCCGTCGATCTCGATCTCGCGGCGGAGCCCGACGGTTCGCTTCTGCTCCGCAGCGGTGCACAGCGCTTCTACGAGGGGCCGGTGGCCTTCGCCTTCCCGATGCTCTTCAGCGGCCGTGCGACCCTGCGGGAGCGGTTCGACGACGCCGACGGACGCTTCCACATCGACCTCCGCGTGGACAACGACCGCTTCGGCTTCCTCTTCGGCTATCGCGGGTCGTTCACCTGCGAGTGGATGCCGGCCTCCGACGCTCCGGCGCACCTCAAGCCGCGTCGGCACGAGCGACGTCTCTGAGTCAGGCGTTCAATTTCGCCTTGACGTAGGCGACGATCGCGTTGGCGTGCCCGTGACCCAGTCCGTGCTCCTCTTTGAGGAGCGCAACCGTCTCCATGTGCGTGCGCGAGTCGAGGGCGTCGGCGGCGATGTCGAGCCAGTGCTGGACGGGCTGTCCGTAGGTCTTCTCGATGCTCGGGAAGTAGGACGCCGGACCTTGGAGCTTGTCGCCCGGAGCGATCACGGGTGCGACGACACGGTGGGAGCTCATGCGCACACGCTACTAGCGTCCGGCCAACCGCTCACGCATCGATGCGCTCGCGGTCGAGACGCTCGCTCGAGGTGACGATGAAGTCGCGCCGGGGCGCCACCTCGGACCCCATCAGCAGTTCGAAAACCGTCGACGCCACCTCGGCGTCTTGCGCCCGCACCCGACGGAGCGTGCGTCCCGCCCGGTCCATCGTGGTCGTCGCGAGCTGATCGGCGTCCATCTCGCCGAGACCCTTGTACCGCTGCACCGGCTCCTGCCAGCGCTTGCCGGCCTTCGTGAGCTTCGCCAGCAGCGCGTGGAGTTCCTGCTCGCTGTAGGTGTAGATCGTCTCGTTCGGCTTCGAACCCGGATTGATCACGACGACGCGGTGCAGCGGCGGCACGGCGGCGTACACCCGTCCCTCCTGGATGAGCGGTCGCATGTACCGGAAGAAGAGGGTGAGCAGCAGCGTGCGGATGTGGGCACCGTCGACGTCGGCGTCGCTCATCAGGATGATCTTCCCGTAGCGCGCGGCCTCGAGATCGAAGGAGCGACCGGAGCCGGCACCGATCACCTGGATGATGGCCGCGCACTCCGCGTTCGACAGCATGTCGCTGATCGACGCCTTCTGGACGTTGAGGATCTTGCCCCGGATCGGCAGGAGCGCCTGGTACTCGCTGTTGCGGGCGTGCTTGGCCGTGCCGAGCGCCGAATCGCCCTCGACGATGAACAGCTCGGACTCGGCGACGTCGTTCGTCCGGCAGTCGGCGAGCTTTGTGGGCAGCGACGACGACTCGAGCGCATTCTTGCGACGCTGCGTCTCCTTGTGTGTGCGGGCCGAGATGCGCGCCTTCATCTCGGAGACGACCTTCTCGAGCAGCAGAGCGGTCTGCGCCTTGTCGTCCCGCTTCGGCGAGGCGAACTTCGCGGCCAGCTCCTTCGACACGACGGACGTCACGATGTTGCGGACGGCCGGGGTGCCGAGGATCTCCTTCGTCTGGCCCTCGAACTGCGGCTCCGGAAGCCGCACGGTGAGCACCGCGGAGAGGCCGGCGAGGATGTCGTCCTTCTCGATCTTGTCGTTCGCGCCGACTTTGAGCTTGCGGGCGTTGGACTCGATCTGGCCGCGGAGGGTCTTCATGAGTCCCTGCTCGAAGCCCTGCTGGTGCGTGCCGCCCTTGGGCGTCGCGATGATGTTCACGAACGAGCGTGTGACGGTCTCGTACCCCGTGCCCCACCGCAGGGCGATGTCGACCTCGCACTCGCGCTGCACCTCGGTCGGGACCATCGCCCCGGACGCCTGCAGGACGGGCACCGTCTCGGTGAACGTGCCGGTTCCCGTCAGACGCCACGTGTCCGTGATCGGCGCATCCGGCGCGAGGAAGTCGGCGAACTCCGAGATGCCGCCGTCGAAGCGATAGCTGGTCTCGACGGTGTCCGCGGTGCGCTGATCGACGATGACGATCTCGAGACCGGGGACGAGGAAGGCGGTCTGACGCGCGCGCTGCTCGAGCTCGCCGAGATCGAAGGCGGCGTCCTTCGTGAAGATCTGCCGGTCGGCCCAGTAGCGGATGCGGGTGCCCGTGACGCCCTTCGCGGCTTTGCCGACCACCCGCAGCTCGCTCGACTTCTCGAAGGGCCGGAACCCGGACGACGGCGAATCGCCGTCGAAGGAGCCGGGCTCGCCCCGGTGGAAGGACATCGCGTAGGTCTTGCCTGAGCGGTCGACCTCGACGTCGAGCCGCTCCGAGAGGGCGTTGACGACGGACGCGCCGACGCCGTGCAGACCCCCGGATGCCGCATACGACCCGCCGCCGAACTTGCCGCCCGCGTGCAGCTTGGTGAAGACGACCTCGACACCGGTGAGACCTGTGCGCGGCTCCACGTCGACGGGGATGCCGCGGGCCCGATCACGCACCTCGACACTGCCGTCCGAGTGCAGGATGATCTCGATGCGGTCCCCGTGACCCCCGAGGGCTTCATCGACGGAGTTGTCGATGATCTCCCAGAGGCAGTGCATGAGCCCTCGGGAGTCCGTCGAGCCGATGTACATACCGGGCCGCTTGCGCACGGCCTCGAGCCCTTCCAGGACCTGGAGATGATGGGCGGAATACTCGGCTGTCACGATCTCCCATCGTATGCGCCACCTCCGACACGGAGCCGATCGACACACACGCCGACACCGGGTCGTCACGCACAGCGGACGCATACCGTACGCGCACAGCGAAATGTCACGCAATGGCGGCATACCCGCAACATCCGCGTGGTTGTATTGCCTGACAGTTCACCCGTCATGAGCAGTACGAGGAGGCACCTGACATGAGCACGTCGACCACCACCGAGCCCGGAGCCGTCCTCGAACACCGCCTGACGGCGATGGATCGCTGCGACTCCTGCGGAGCGCAGGCCTACATCGCCGCCGAGGTCAACGGGAGCGAACTCCTGTTCTGCGCCCACCACGGCCGCAAGTACGAAGAGAAGCTCCGCGCCGTCGCCACCTCGTGGCACGACGAGACTGCGCGCCTGACCGAATCGGTCTGAGCCGCGGCATCCCGATCACGACGAAGGCCCCCTGCATCGCAGGGGGCCTTCGCGTGTGTCCGGGTCAGAAGCCGACGGCCGCCTGGTAGACGGGCAGCAGACCGGTGCGCACGCCCGACGCCGACGGCTTCGGTTGGAAGACGCTGGAGTTGTGGTTGCCTTCGATGACGACGGGACCGTTCGCGGTGATCGCGATGTCCCAGCCGACGTAGGGCGCCTCCGGCGTGCGGCGCGCGAGGGCGGCGACCAGGTCGAGGATCTCGCAGTAGAGCGGCACCTGGAATCCCACGATCGGCGTTCCCGTCACCGGGTGCTCGCGATACACGTTGCTGTTCTTGTCGACGCCCGGATACAACGCGACACCGTCGTCGTCGAGCATCGTGAACATGCCGCCCGAGGCGAAGTTGTCGATCACGTCGCCGTTGCCGATGCGCAGAACGGCGGCGAGCAGATGCACCCGATCCTCCGCGTCGAGGAACGTGATCAGGCGCACGGTGTTGACGGCGTCGGGGTAGAGCGCCGACATCGCGGGGTGCTGGACGATGAACTCGTCGAGCACGGTCTGCCCCTTCGCGGTCGCTTCGGCGCGGAACCGTGCGGCGTCGACGTCGGGGGTCACCTCGTGGAGCTCGATGCCGCCGCCGCCGTGACCTTCGTTCGGCTTCGCCAGCACGCGCGGATGCCGCGAGAGGAACGCGGCCAGCTGGGCGTCGTCGACGTCACGCACATCGATCGTCTCGCGACCGAGCAGGTCGGCGTACTCCCGCGCGAACCGGCGCTTGTCCTCGAGCTTCGACCGGCCCTCCGGGGTGTTGTACATCTTCGTGATCCGGAACGACTTGGGGTGCGTCATCCACGTCTTGCGCTCCCGGGCGTTCAGGAGTCGGATGTCCCACACCGCGTAGTCGCGGAAGGCCATGTCGTAGCGCACCGAGCACCACAGCATGTCCGCGATGATCACCGGGAGCGGCGCCTTCGACACGCGCTGCACCGTGCGGGCGAACTCGACCAGGTTGCCCGGTCGGAGCTTGCGCGCGCGTCGGAGGAGGTACTGCAGGCGGACACGGATGCGGCGCATGGCGGTCCCTTCGTTCGGATCGGTCAGAAACGCATCGCGGCGCGATAGCGGGGCAGCAGGCCGCGACGGATGCCGGAGACCGAGGGCTTCGACTGGAAGACACCGGAGTTGTGGTTGCCCTCGATGACGACGGGACCATCGGGGGTGATCGCGACGTCCCACCCGATGTAGGGGAACGCCGGGACGCGACGGGCGAGGCGGTCGACGAGGTCGAGCACCTGGTCGTAGAGCGGCACCTGGAACCCCGTGATGGGTGTGCCCGTTGCCGGGTGTTCCGCAAAGGGACGACCCTCTTCGTCGCTGGCGGCGTGGAGGGCCCGCCCGCTCTCGTCGAGCATCGTGTACATGCCGCCGTTGCTGAAGTTGTCGATGACGCCGCCGTTGCCGATCTTCAGGACTCCGGCGAGGACGTGCACCTCACCCTCCGGGTCGAGGTAGGAGACCATGCGGAGCGAGTTGACGCTCCCAGGGTAAAGGGCCGCCATGTCGGGGTGCTGCACGAGCACCTCTTCAACGAGCGTCTGCCCATCGGCGTGCAGCCGCTGGCGGAACGCCTCGACGTCGTCGATGTCGGTCGAGTCCACCAGTGTGATGCCGTTGCCGCCGACACCTCCCGGGTTCTTCGCGATGATGCGCGGGTGGCGACCGACGAAGGCGGCGAAAGCCGCGGCATCCGTCGTCCCCAGATCGATCCACTCACGTCCCAATTCGGCGCCGAAACGGGTCGCGAATTGGAGCTTGTCGTCGAAGATCGCGCGCTGGGCGTTGTCGTTCAACCGACGCGACAGGTGGAACGACTTCGGGTCGGTCATGTACGTCTTGCGTTCACGCCCCTTGAGGATGCGGAAGTCCCACTCGGAGTAGTTCTCGAACGTCGTCTCGTACCGGACCGAGCACCACGCCATGTCGGCGACGACCCACCACAGCGGCGCCTTCGAGAGCTGCGCGGACTGTCGGGCGAACTGCAGGACCCGCTCCGTGTCGAAGTTCGCGATGCGACGGACGAAGAATCGGGCGCGGCGATAGAGCCTGTTGACGGCGCTCACGGTCACGCCTTCGAGGGGCGGATGATGCCGAGCGGCGTGGACTGGTGTCCTTGGCCGAGCGGGTTGTCCGAGAGGATGCGGACGAGCCGCTGCTCCCCCGCCTTGTCGAGCGTCGATCCGAGGATGTTGCCGCCGATGTCGTTGATGTCGACGACAGCCACGTCGTACGCACCGCCGAGCCGGGACTTCAGGTGCGACGCGACTCCGGCCGGGTCCGTCGGACCGAGCACAACCGCCTTGTTGTAGGGCGGGATCGTGTGCGGGGTCGGACCGTCGATGGACCGGGCCTTGTCACCGGCGATGCGATAGAAGTCACCGCGCCGTCCGAACAGCTTCGTGATCGCTGCGACGCCGGCGGCGAAGAGGATGCGAGGCGTCCCGCATTCCCGCAGCGCCATCTCCATCGTCTCGGGCATACCCAGACCGATGCCGTACTTCGTCTTCACGACATAGCGCGACAGGAAGCGTGCGAGCGGACGCGGGGTGATGTCCTCGACGAGGTACGACCGTCCCTGGGTGATCGCGACGATCTTCTCCGTCACGAAGAGGAGGTCACCGGGCTGCAGTTCGGGCGCCGCGTACGTCGCGACGATCTCGTCGATGTCCTCCCCCGGCATGACGACGTGCGTCCGGATCGGGATCCGGGCGAACGTCGCGCCGTCGACCGCTCGCGTGAGCTCCTTGCCCTCGTTCGCGGCGCCGCTCATTCGAGGTAGTCCCGGAGCGACTGCGACCGCGACGGATGCCGCAGCTTCGCCATCGTCTTGGACTCGATCTGACGGATCCGCTCGCGCGTGACGCCGAAGGTGTCGCCGATCTGGTCGAGCGTCTTCGGCTGACCGTCGCCGAGGCCGAAGCGCATCCGGATCACTCCCGCTTCGCGCTCGCTGAGCGAGTCGAGAAGCGACTCCAGCTGGCGCTGCAGCATCGTGAACCCCACCGCGTCGGCCGGAACGACGGCCTCGGTGTCCTCGATCAGGTCACCGAACTCGCTGTCGCCATCCTCGCCCAGGGGCGTGTGCAGCGAGATGGGCTCGCGGCCGTACTTCTGGACCTCGATGACCTTCTCGGGGGTCATGTCGAGCTCGCGGCTGAGCTCCTCGGGCGTGGGCTCGCGGCCCAGGTCCTGGAGCATCTGGCGCTGCACGCGGGCCAGCTTGTTGATGACCTCGACCATGTGCACCGGGATGCGGATCGTACGCGCCTGGTCGGCCATGGCACGCGTGATCGCCTGGCGGATCCACCACGTCGCGTAGGTCGAGAACTTGAAGCCCTTGGTGTAGTCGAACTTCTCGACGGCGCGGATGAGGCCGAGGTTGCCCTCCTGGATCAGGTCCAGGAACTGCATGCCGCGACCGGTGTAGCGCTTGGCGAGCGAGACGACCAGGCGCAGGTTCGCGCCGAGCAGGTGGCTCTTCGCGCGCTGCCCGTCACGGGCGACCCACTGCAGGTCGAGGCCCAGCTGCGACGACTTCTCGGCCGCCGTCATGTGCGAGAGCTTCTCTTCGGCGAACAGGCCCGCCTCGATGCGCATCGCGAGCTCGACCTCTTCGGCCGCGTTCAGGAGCGGGACCTTGCCGATCTGCTTCAGGTAGTCCTTGACCGGGTCGGCCGTCGCGCCGGTGATCTGCGTCGAGTAGACCGGCACCTCGTCATCGTCGGAGGACGAGATGACGATCGCGCCCGTGGGCAGGGGCTCGGTGAACGCCGGCTTCGCGGGCTCGTCCTCGTCGTCGCCGTCCGCCTTGTCGGCGTCCTTCTTCGCATCGTCGTCCGACGCGTCGTCAGCGGCTTCGACGTCGAGCTCGGCCTCGTCGACCTCTTCCTCGTCGTCCTCGTCGTCCGACTTCTTCGCGCGCGCCTTCGCCGGGGACGCCTTCGTCGCGGCCGGCTTCTTCGCCGCGGCCTTACGAGCCGGGGCCTTCTTCGCCGTGGTGGTCGTCGCCTCAGGCTCGACCGTGTCGGCGTCGTCGACCGTGTCGGCCGCTCGTGTACGGGTGGTCCTCGTGCTCGAAGTCACGTTTCGCCTTTCACCGACGGCACTCCGCCGGGTTTCGGACACTAATAAGACCCTTGTCAAGTCCGTGGACTCGCACGGAAGCGACTCCACGGGCCCGACAACGGGTCATTTCGTCCATTCTCTCATACGTCTCGGATGCATGAAGGACGCACCCGTGTCAACACCGAATACCTTGTGCGCATTCCCCTGCGGGATGCCGCGAGGGCGGTGGCGGCGGTGAGTCAGCCGAGGCCGGGGCGGCGGTCGTCGTCCCCCGATGGGCGATTGGCGAGGAATCGTTCGAGTTCGGCGGCCAGCTCATCTGCCGACGGGAGATCGCCGGTGTGGATGATCGGCTGAGCCTGCGTCGAGCCGGCCATGTACGCGTCGTACCGGTTCTCGAGGTTGCCGAGCATGGTGGTGAGCTCTTCGCTGGCCGACACCTGGTCGTCCACCTTCTCGAGGTACTCGCGGTTCTCCTCGCGAAGGGTGTCGCTGTCGAAGACGAGGCCCGTCGCGACCGAGACGCTGTCGAGGGCCGCGATGGCGGCGGCCGGGAAATCGGTCTCGGCGAGGTAGTGGGGCACCAGCAGCGCGAAGCCCGACACCGAGACACCCGCGTCGGAGAGCCGGTACTCGAGGAGGTGTCCTGCGGTCGAGGGGACCTGCGTGCGCGGCTTCCAGACGGAGTGCGCCTCGGTGAGCTCCGCACGGTTGCCGCTGACGGTGGTCCCCAGCGGCCGGGTGTGCGGCACCGGCATCGGGATCGCGTGCACCCAGGTCACCGACCGCACCTGCAGCCCTTCGGCGAGACCGACCACGGTGTCGACGAAGGCCTCCCACGCGAAGTCGGGCTCGTACCCGGACAACAGCACGAATGGCTGACCGAGCGAGTCGTGCACGAGAGCGAGGTCGAGCCGCGGCGGTTGGTAGTCCTCGAGGTGGTCGCCGTTGAAAGTGATGAGAGGACGACGGGCCCGGTAGTCGAAGAGCACGTCCGGATTGAAGGTGATGACCGGCTGGGGGTCGAGCTCGGCGTGCAAGTGGTCGACCACGCGCGAGACGGCGGACCCGGCATCCGTGAAGCCGGTCAACGCGACCACCAGCGGCAGACCCGCCGGCACGGGCGGCGCGGTCGTGATGCGCTCGTAGAGGGGACCAGACAGGGGCATGACTCCACTGTAGGAGCACGCCCGGAGCGCTCGGCGCGCCCACCGTCCCGCTCTGAGCGAACGCACCCCTCCATAGGATGGAGACCATGCCGTACCCCGAGCTGACCGTGTCCACCTCCCCCGCACGCGACGGCGGCGCCGACGCGATCGTTCTCGCCCTCCCTCCGCTCGATGAGGCCGCCGCGGTCCTCGCCGACTGGCCCGGCGTCGAGGACGTGCTGCGCGGCGTCGGGTTCACCGGGGCCATCGGCACGACGACCCGCGTCTTCGCGCCCGCCGCGACCGACCTCCCCCTCTTCGTCGTCGGCACCGGCGCCGCTGCGTCGGCCGACGCGGTCCGGGATGCCGTGGGTGCCGCCGTCCGCACGACGACCGGCTACGCGCGACTCGCCGTCGCGATCCCGCACGCCGAAGCGCACTGGCGCGCCGCGGCGGAGGGCGCCGTCCTCGGCGGCTACCGCTTCGAGGGGTACAAGTCGTCCGACACGGCGAAGAGCCGCGCATCGCAGGTAGTCCTGCATCTGGGCACGGATGTCGACGCCGCCGAGCTGCGCGCCGTCGACGTCGTCGGCTCCGCCGTGGCGCTCGTGAAGGACCTCGTGAACATCCCCGCCGAATGGTTGGGCCCCGCCGACCTCGCCGAACGAGCCATCGAGGCCGTCGCCGGCCTCCCCGTCGACGTCGAGGTGCTCGACGAGGCGGAGCTCGAGGCGCAGGGGTACGGCGGCATCCTCGGGGTCGGCAAGGGTTCCGACCGCCCGCCGCGCCTGGTCCGCCTCACCTACGCACCCGCGGACGCCGCCCGTCACATCGCCCTGGTGGGCAAGGGCATCACGTTCGACACCGGCGGCCTGTCGCTGAAGCCACCGGCATCCATGGTCGGTATGAAATTCGACATGGCGGGAGCCGCGACCGCGCTCGCAGTCGTGCGGGCAGCCGCCCAGCGGGAATTGCCGCTCGCCGTGACCGCATGGCTGTGCATCGCCGACAACATGCCGTCCGGGCGTGCGACGCGGCCCGGCGATGTGTTGCGGATGCTCGACGGCCAGAGCGTCGAAGTGCTCAACACGGATGCCGAGGGTCGCCTCGTCATGGCCGACGGGCTCGTCGCCGCGAGCCGGACCCACCCCGACGTCCTCGTTGACATCGCGACGCTGACAGGCGCCGTCATCGTCGCCCTGGGCAACCGGCACACGGGCGTCATGGGTGACGACGTGACCGTCGCCCGCTACCTCGAGGCGGCGTCCTCTGTCGGTGAGCCGGCGTGGCAGCTGCCCCTCCCCGATCACATGGAGGACGAGCTCGACTCCCCCATCGCCGACCTCCGGAACGCGAAGGTCGGCGATCCGGCGGGCGGCACGATGTTCGCGGGCCTGTTCCTGCGCCGTTTCGTCGGACGCACGGGAGAGGACGCCGACGCCCCGCGGATCCCCTGGGTCCACCTCGACATCGCCGGCAGCGGCGAGAACAAGGCCTCGCCGTTCGGCTCGACCGACAAGGGCCCGACAGCGGCGACCGTCCGGTCGCTGCTCGCCTTCCTCGAAGCGGAGATCCGATGAGCCGGCGCGAGTTCGACGTCGTCGTCCTCGGCGGCGGCAGCGGGGGGTACGCCGCCGCGATCCGGGCGAGCGAGCTCGGCAAGAAGGTCGCCGTCATCGAGAAGGACAAGGTGGGCGGCACCTGCCTGCACCGCGGATGCGTCCCGACGAAGGCGCTCCTGCACACCGCGGAGATCGCGGACCACGTCCGCGAGGCCGCCGCAGTCGGCGTCGAGGCGTCGCTGACGGGATTCGATCCGGCGCGGATGACCGCCTACCGGGAGGGCATCGTCGCGAAGAAGTACCGCGGCCTGCAGAGCCTGCTCTCCTCACGCGGAATCACCGTCGTCGCCGGCGAAGGCCGGGTGACGGGTGACCGTACGGTGGTCGTCGGTGACGACGAATACGCCGGTGCAGACGTCGTCCTCGCCACCGGTTCACAGACGCGGTCACTGCCCGGCATCGAGATCGGTGGACGGGTCCTCACGAGCGAGACGGCCCTGACGCTCGAGACCATCCCGAACACGGTCGTCGTTCTCGGCGGCGGCGTGATCGGGGTCGAGTTCGCGAGCGCATGGCGCTCCCTCGGCACCGATGTGCTGATCGTCGAGGCGCTCGATCGGCTCCTGCCCGCGGAGGACGCGGCCTCGAGCAAGGCGCTCGAGCGCGCGTATCGCAAGCGCGGCATCCGGACGGCACTCTCGACCCGGTGCGAAGGTGTCGAGCAGCGCGAGGGCACGGTCGCGGTCTCGCTCTCGGACGGACAGGTGGTCGAGGCGGACTACGTCCTCGTCGCCGTCGGCCGCGGGCCCGTCACCGAGGGGCTGGGGCTGGAGGAGGCGGGTGTCCGCCTCGACCGCGGCTTCGTGGTCGTCGACGGCGACCTGCAGACCTCCGTCCCTCACGTCTGGGCGGTCGGCGACATCGTTCCCGGACTCCAGCTCGCGCACCGGAGCTTCCAGCAGGGGATCTTCGTCGCGGAGCGGATCGCAGGGCTCGCGCCGGTGGCCGTGCCGGAATCGACCATCCCCAGGGTCGCGTACTCCCACCCGGAGGTCGCGTCCGTGGGCCTCACCGAGGCGCAGGCACGCGAGACGCACGGCGATCGCGTCGCGACGTACGAGTTCAACCTCGCCGGCAATGCGAAGAGCGAGATCCTGGGGACCGCCGGTTTCGCGAAGGTCGTCCGGGTGGTCGACGGGCCGGTCATCGGCGTCCACCTCGTCGGCGATCGTGTCGGCGAGCTCATCACCGAGGGGCAGCTCGCGATCGGGTGGGAAGCCCATCCCGAGGACATCGCGCCCTTCGTCCACGCGCATCCCACCCAGAGCGAAGCCCTCGGAGAGGCATTCCTCGCCCTCGCGGGCAAGCCCCTCCATACCATCTGACCCCGTCGCACGGGCGACACTAAGCTAGACAGCACATCGCACTTTCTTGAAGGAGACACAGTCATGAGCACATCCGTGGTCCTCCCCGCGCTCGGCGAGAGCGTCACTGAGGGAACGGTCACCCGCTGGCTCAAGAAGGTCGGTGATTCCGTCCAGGCCGATGAGGGTCTCCTGGAGATCTCGACCGACAAGGTCGACACCGAGATCCCCTCGCCGGTGAGCGGCGTGATCGAGGAGATCCTCGTCCAGGAGGACGAGACGGTCGAGATCGGCGCCGTGCTGGCGAAGATCGGTGACGGCTCGTCGGCTCCGGCCGAGTCCACGCCGGAGGAGTCGGCACCCGCCGAAGAGGCCCCTGCCGAGGAGCCCGCTCCCGAACCCGCCGCCGAGGAGTCGGCGCCCGCCGCGCAGGAGTCCCCCGCGGAGTCCGCGCCGGCGGCATCCGGTGACTCGAAGGATGTCGTCCTCCCCGAGCTCGGTGAGAGCGTGACCGAGGGCACCGTGACCCGCTGGCTGAAGCAGGTCGGTGACGACGTCGCCGTCGATGAGCCGCTCCTCGAGATCTCGACCGACAAGGTCGACACCGAGATCCCCTCGCCCATCGCCGGCACCCTGACCGAGATCCTCGTCCAGGAGGACGAGACCGTCGAGGTCGGAGCGGTGCTCGCCCGCGTCGGGTCCGGCGCCGCCGCGGCTCCCGCGGAGTCCGCGCCCGCCGCCCCGGAGGAGAAGGCGACCGAGGTCGAGTCGCCGAAGGCCGAAGAGCCCCGGGCTGAGGAGCCGAAGACCGAGCAGCCGAAGGCCGAAGAGCCGAAGGCCGAGCAGCCCGCTCCGGCCCCCGCCGAGGACACCGCCGAGGAAGACGGCGTCACCTACGTGACGCCCCTGGTCCGCAAGCTCGCCCAGCAGCACGGCGTCGACCTCTCGACCGTCCGCGGCAGCGGCGTCGGCGGGCGCATCCGCAAGGAGGACGTGCTCAAGGCCGCCGAGGCACCCAAGGCCGAGGCTGCTCCGACACCCGCCGCGGCGCCGGCCGCCGCACCGGCGCCGCTCGAGGTCTCCCCGCTGCGGGGCACCACGCAGGCGATGTCGCGACTGCGCAAGGTGCTCGCGAGCCGCGCCGTCGAGTCGATGCAGCAGACTGCTCAGCTCACGACGGTGGTCGAGGTCGATGTCACGAAGCTCGCGAACTACCGCGACTCCGTGAAGAACTCGTTCCTCGAGAAGACCGGTGACAAGCTGTCGTTCCTGCCGTTCTTCGCGCTGGCCGCCGCAGAGGCCCTCAAGGCCTTCCCGGTCATCAACGCGACCGTCGACGGCGACCAGATCGTCTACCCGCCGAGCGAGAACCTCTCCATCGCCGTGGACACCGAACGCGGACTGCTGACACCGGTCCTGCGTGACGCCGGTGACAAGAACATCGCTCAGATCGCCCACGAGATCGCCGACCTCGCCGATCGCACCCGCAACAACAAGCTGAAGCCCGACGAGCTCGCCGGTGGGACCTTCACGCTGACCAACACCGGTTCGCGCGGGGCACTGTTCGACACGCCCGTCGTCTTCCTGCCGCAGTCGGCCATCCTCGGCACGGGCGTCGTCGTGAAGCGCCCGGGTGTGGTGACGGTCGACGGCAAGGACGCGATCAGCGTTCGCTCGTACGTCTACCTGGCGCTGTCCTACGACCACCGCGTCATCGACGGTGCCGACGCCGCGCGCTTCCTCGGCGCCGTGAAGGCCCGCCTCGAGGCCGCACAGTTCGAGGGTCAGCTCGGCGCCTGACACCACCCAGCGGCATCATGGCTGGTCCGCGAGGTCGTACACCTCGCGGACCAGCCATCGCTTTTCCACCCGCACCATGACGAGCACCTGCGTCACCTCCGGTGCGACGATCCGCACCGCCGCCGCGCCGCCGTACTCGTCGACGACCTCGACGGCGTAGTCTTCGCCGACGGCCGCGGCGATCGGTCCGGCCGCGCCCGGATCCTCCCACCACTGCGCACGACACGCCTCGTCGTCGCACCCTACGAGAGAGCCCAGCAGTTCGCGCGCCGCGTAGACGATCTCCGGCGGCCCCTCGTCCTCGGCCCTCTCGCTGGTCGGCGTGACCTCCGGCGTCGGCGGATGATCAGCGGATGCCGACGGCTGCGGCGTCGACGTCTTCTCGGTGGATCCCGCCACCGCGGCCGCCCGACCATCTCCGTCCCCCGATGGCCACACCGCCCCGGCGACGATCACAGCGGTCGCCGCCGCGGCCGCGACCAGGACGACGCGGCGTCGCCCGGCTGCCGACGTACCCTCCCGCCGCGCTCCCGCGCTCCTCCTCTTGCCCGGTCCACGGGCGACCGCGCGCCATGCCCGGCCGACCCGGTCGGCGACGCCCCCATCGACGAGACGGGCGAGCAGATCCTCCACCACGCCGGCGACACCGCTGTGTCGGACCTGGGGCGCCCCGGCGCGCTCGCGTCGCACCGGCGCGACTCCCGCCTCGTGCCGCTCCGTGGGAAGGGGTTCGGGATCGGCCGCCGCGAACAGGGCACCTTCGATCGCATCACTCTCCCGGCGGAGCAGCCGCGGGTCGCTGATCGCGTCAGCCGCGCTGTCGAGCGCGCGCCGCAGCGCCGGATCCGAGGCAGCCGCTGTTCGGAGCATCGCAACCGTGTCCTCGCGCCACCCCGCGGTGCCGGTGAGGGCGAGCACGGGCCTGCCGTCCGCCGTCACCCACCAGCGCCCCGCCGCGGCGTGCAACTCGTCGGCCTCGATGGCTCCCCGGAGCGCGCTCACCGCAAGGGTGACGAGCGCTCCCGGGGAGACGTCACCCTTGCCCAGGACCTCGTGGAGGCGAGCCGGGCAGTGCGGCAGGACGACGCACGGGCCGTCCGGGGTCCCCGCGGCATCCATCGGCGCCAGGATGTGCGAGGGACCGCCCGCCGCCCACGCGGGTGAACCCGAGAAGACATCGACATCGACCCAGAGGGTGGGCGGATCGCCGACCCGGAGTACCCCGGCGTACGGGGACTCGGCTGCCGTCAGCTCGCGCAGCGCCGGCGGGATGTCCAGAGCGATGGGATCCATCTCTCCAGCCTCCGGGGCTCCGCACGGTCGACGACGACGACGTCGCGTGCCGGTGGAGAGCCGGTGTTCGCCGTCGACGTGTGAAGAAGTCGGCGGGTCGCGAAGGTAGGCTGAGCACATGGCATCCCGCAGTACCGCACCTGAGAAGCGCCCCGGATTCTTCTCGCAGATCCGCTCGCTGTACACGTTCACCCGGAGCGAATTCCGGTGGCTGCCGTGGGCTCTCATCGGCGCGCTGCTCGTGGGCGTTCTGTTGGGCGTCGGCATCGGACTCCTGGTCCCGCCCGTGCAGCTCTGGAGCGTCATCCTGTGGGGCGTCAGCGGCGTGCTCATGGGCATCCTGTTCGCGATGATCCTGCTCACGCGACTGTCCACGCGGGTCATGTACAAGAAGCTCGACGGGATGCCGGGCGCCACCGGCCACATCCTCTCGACGGGCCTCGGCCGCAGCTGGGTCACGTCCGACATGCCCGTAGGCGTCAACCCGCGCACGCAGGACGCCGTCTACCGCGCGGTCGGACGCGGCGGTGTCGTGATCATCGGCGAAGGTGCGCGCGGCCGGCTGACGCGTCTCGTGAACGACGAGAAGAAGAAGGTCGCGCGGGTCGCATCCGGCATCAACATCGAGGTGCTGTACGTCGGCGAAGGCGAAGGCGACGTCCACATCTCCAAGCTCGCGAAGACGATCAAGTCGCTGCCCAAGACCGTCGACCGCGCGACGCTCGCCGCCGTCGTCAAGCGCATCGACTCGGTGTCGCAGTCGGTCACCTCGCTGCCGATCCCGAAGGGCATCGACCCCACGCGTGCCCGGGCTCCGCGACCGCGGTAACGCCGCGGTCAGCCTCTGACGAGGACCGTTCCGATGGCCTTGTCGTGGAGTCCGCGCTGATCGGCGTCCCAGATGACGGCCGGCACCACGACCACGAGCAGAGCCGTGCGGACGATGGGCCGCCAGAGGCCCGGCCACCCGCCGCGGGCGAGCTCCACCCGCATCCCGAGGATCCGGTGCCCGGGGCTCCCTCCGATCGTCGGGATGAAGACGATCTGCAGGGCGGCGAAGACGATCATCGGCGCGAAGAGAGTCCAGCCCGCCTGCTCGGGGAGTGCGAACTGGTCGTACCCGAAGAACGCGGTCGCAAGGATCGTCGCCGCTGCGTAGTCGATGAACAGAGCGCCGATCCGGCGGCCGGGTCGGCCGATGCTGCCTCGGCCGGTGGCGGGACGGCCGAGCCGCTCGCCGGGATAGTCGGGCACAGTCGAGGACACGGTCTCAGCGTAATCCGGGGCGCGTAACATCCCCGAAACATCGGGGACACTGCCGGGCAACTGCATCCCGATAGGTTCGAGGGGCGCCTGATCCGACAGGCGACGACACCGCATCCGATCTTGGAGACTCCATGTTCAAAGATTCTTCCGAGGTGCTCGCGTTCATCAAGGACGAGGACGTCAAGTTCCTCGACATCCGTTTCACGGATCTTCCTGGTGTGCAGCAGCACTTCAACATCCCGGCCGCGACCGTTGACGAGGAGTTCTTCACGGTCGGCCAGCTCTTCGACGGCTCCTCGATCCGCGGCTTCGCGAACATCCACGAGTCCGACATGCAGCTGATCCCGGATGTCACGACCGCCTACCTGGACCCGTTCCGCGAGGCGAAGACGCTGATCATGGTCTTCGACATCTACAACCCGCGTACCGGTGAGATCTACGCGAAGGACCCCCGCCAGGTCGCCAAGAAGGCCGAGAAGTTCCTCGCCTCGACCGGCATCGCCGACACCGCGTTCTTCGCTCCCGAGGCCGAGTTCTACATCTTCGACGACGTCCGCTACGACGTTAAGCAGAACCAGAGCTTCTACTTCGTCGACTCCGAGGAAGGCGCCTGGAACACGGGTCGCGTCGAAGAGGGCGGCAACCTCGCCAACAAGACCCCCTACAAGGGCGGCTACTTCCCCGTCTCCCCCGTCGACAAGCAGGCCGACCTGCGTGACGACATCTCGCTGAAGCTCATCGAGGCGGGCCTCATCCTCGAGCGCGCGCACCACGAGGTGGGCACCGGCGGTCAGGCGGAGATCAACTACCGCTTCGACACGATGGTCCACGCCGCGGACGACATCCTGAAGTTCAAGTACATCGTCAAGAACACCGCTGAGGAGTGGGGCAAGGTCGCGACCTTCATGCCCAAGCCGCTGTTCGGTGACAACGGTTCCGGCATGCATACGCACCAGTCGCTGTGGAACGGCGGCGAGCCGCTCTTCTACGACGAGAAGGGCTACGGCGGCCTCTCCGACATCGCCCGCTGGTACATCGGCGGCATCCTGGCACACGCCCCGGCGGTGCTGGCCTTCACCAACCCGACCCTCAACAGCTACCACCGTCTGGTGAAGGGCTTCGAGGCGCCGGTCAACCTCGTGTACTCGGCCGGTAACCGCTCGGCGGCCATCCGCATCCCGATCACCGGCTCGAACCCCAAGGCCAAGCGCATCGAGTTCCGCGCGCCGGATGCCTCGGGCAACCCGTACCTCGCGTTCGCCGCGCAGCTGATGGCCGGCATCGACGGCATCATCAACCGCATCGAGCCCCACGAGCCCGTCGACAAGGACCTCTACGAGCTCCCGCCCGAGGAGGCCAAGGGCATCCCGCAGGTGCCGAACTCGCTGCTCGACTCGCTCGAGGCTCTGCGCGCGGACCACGAGTTCCTGACCCGTGGCAACGTGTTCACGCCCGAGCTCATCGAGACGTGGATCGAGTACAAGATCGAGAACGAGATCCAGCCGCTGGCCCAGCGCCCGCACCCGTTCGAGTACGAGCTGTACTTCGGAGTGTAGCCAGATGACGCGGGATTCCGGGACTTAGTCCGCAGGGAGTCCGCAGAATCTCAGAGAGAGCCCGTCAGCACCACGCTGGCGGGCTCTCTCTGTGTCCGAGACGATCGGTAGGTTTCGGGGAGGGTAGCCTTCTGATCGAGATCGTCTATGTCGTTGGGCTGTTGCTGATCCTGGAAGCCGCAGCGGGCGCGGTGATGGAATCCGAGCGCCTCACCTTACGCAGCGACGAAGGGCTGCCGCCCGGGACGCTCGCTGCTCTAGACGCAACTGGCGAGCGAGCTGCGCTCCGCGCAGTTCGTATCGTCGCGATGGGGAACCTACCGAACGCGATAGTCGCCGCATCCGGTGCGGGGCTTCAGACTCTTGCGAGCGTCGCCCCCGCTCGGCCCTGCGGCGGGGCGGGGGCGGTTTCGTCGTTGCTCGTACATGCGGGGAGCCCGCGGGTCGTCGTCAGCGCACCCCTATCCGCACCTCATCGCACGGCGTACAGTCCGGACTATGGGCGATGGAGAGAACGGCGACAGATCTGCCTCCAAGTACGACGAAGCCTCCGATGATGCGGAGGTGGCGTTGGAGCACTGGGATGATGACGGCGGCACGTATGTGGCCGCGCGCCCCTCGATGAACATATCCAGGGCGACGCAGCCGATCCACATCGCCTCGCAGCCGCCTCTCTGATTCGCAGATTCTGCGAGGGGGGTGTCGCCCGGGGCATTGCTGTGGGATGCTTCCCACGTGTAGTCGCCCGGCCCCCGCTTCTACGCCTGGGGCGCTGAGTGCGCCGAGGATCATCGGGCTGGTCTTCGTGCGTCTACGTCAGCGGGTTCTGGCAGGCCGTATCGGGGCTGGTCGCACGGGATTCCGTCTCCAGGACGGGATCCTCTTGTGATCCTCTGGGGACCGATCGCCAGAGGATCCCGGCACCCCATCGCTTAACATCCAGGACCGGCCTAGTGTCGGGCTTGTGGGAGCCTCGTCTTCTGGGCTGGCGCACCCCCAGAGCATCAGCCGGCGGGGTTCCCACCCACCAACACTGCGACCGGTCGTCGCTAATCCGCCACCCCTCGGCTGTGATGTACGAAATGCTGGCAGAGGGCTTCGGTCTCCGGATCAGATCGAGAGGCCAGTACCCTGGGCCGATGTAGATGACCTACAGGACCGCGCTGACGGTCAGCGCGGTAGTCGAAGGCCACGCCTCGGTGGATCGGGTCGAGGGAGACCCGCGAGGCCTCGTAAAGCACCTCGACCGTATCTGGCACCTCATCGACGAAGCTCGGGTAGCTCAAGAACCGCCGAGCGGCGAGATGCCCGACGATGCGCTCATCGACATCTCATTCACGGATGAGGACATCGCGCTCATACGCTTGCGGGCCGAGGAGAGCATCGTGATCACGCGGTCGATCCTGAAAGACGACTCGGACCCGCAACTTCTCTCGAATCGAACATATGTGCGATTCGCGATTCGCGGCTTCCTGGCACCCTCTTCTCGCGACTCGGGAGGATCAGCCTGGCGTCTGCCGCGGACGGGGAACCATACGGGCGCGTGGAGGTCCGCCGAGCCGGCGAGCGAGTGTTCTACCGGTGCTGGTACCGCGAGATAGAGCTCGACCCCACGGTCATTCTGCGCGCCGCGACCATGAGCGTGCATCGCGCCTACATCGCCACGCTCTCCCCGGGTCGGCAGCCTGGGCGGACTCATCCGAGCCCATCCCAGTAGCTATCAGGTCGGGTTCAGGTTCATGCACGTGCATTGGTCTAGCGTGTGGACTATGTCCACGGGGGAACGACACGGGGGTCCTGTGATGCGCGCAATACTGGACGGCGGTGAAGCGACGTGGGCGTCCGTCCTGCACGCAACAGCCGCAGATCCATCCATCCCTTTACTCACAGCGCTAGCGATCGTTGGGCTGGTGCTTACACGTGAAGAGTGGGCGCGCCGACGCGCCCGACTCTGGACGCGTATCAGCGCGACGACGCGGGAGGCGGGGAATGTGTAAGCGGTACGCGCACCTTTGGGGGCATTTCGGCTGAGGGCGACAGGGTTCCTTAGCAGCGGTGCGATCGGAAAAGCGCTTGATTCCAACGACGACGCCTCTCGGTGCTTGTCGGAAGGCGTCGTCGCTCAGGAAATCGACTCAGTCCTTCGGGTTCACGTTCTGCTTGCAGAGGATCTGTGCGTTGGCCCAGACAGCCTTCACGGGGTCGACGTTGGGCGACACCACTGAAAGTCGAAGGCGCATGGCGTCCCGCACATCCACCGAGATGGCGGTCGGCTTCCCCAGTTTCAGCGGGATGGATGCGTTTGCGGGTGTTATGCCGTCCACGCTGACGAAGCTGGTCCCCGCGCTGGCAGAGGAAGACGTGTCGTCAACGCCTGCGAGGGCCGTGAATGACTTGCACTGGAACGACACGTTCCATTCGGACCACGACGGGCGGTCATTCTTCGAGCGGCCGAGGATTGCCTCCGGATAGTAGACGCCGGCCACCGTCGCGGCCTGAGCATACGGTTCGTACCAGCCGTAGCTCGCCTTCGACTCGACGATCTTCTGGCCGGCGAGCGGGAACCATTTCCACACGGTGGCGGTGCGGCTGCCAGTGGACCGGGCGAGGTCCTTGCCCGTCGTAGTGCCGGGGTAGACGACCCGGTAGGTGGTGCTGCCGAGACCGACCGCCTTGACCTTGGCGGTGAATGTGAGCTTGGAGCTCACGGTTGGCTTCACGCTCAGGTTCTTCCAGCTCTTGCCCGACTTGACCTGAAGGACAAGCTGCTTACCCTTCAAGTTGGCGGACGCCCTCCCCGTGAGAACGATGTTCTTCCCAGCAACGATCGTTTCCCCGCTCGCCGCTGCGATCCTGGACAGCACGACGCCGGTGCGCTCTGCAGCAGACGCCGGACTCGGGGTGGCCAGCAGCCCGAAGCCCACCGCAGCGGCGATGATCGCGACGCCAAAACGCGATCGCGTGGATGCAGATATCTGCATGAGTTCTCCCCAGAACATGCGGGACCCCAGTGACCCCGCGCGCTCGTAGCTTAGGGGTCCGAATCGCGCCGAGACCAGCGTTCATTTCAGCAGTTGCCAGAGCCCACTGGGACCTGCGCCGGAGGGTGGGCTCCATGCACCTGCCCGCCGATCCGTTCGAGGGTGGCGAGCAGCCCAACTGCCCCGCCTGCGGGACGATCATGCGCGACGTCGACGGTGGCTACGAGTGCGGTGGTTGTGGCTGGTTGCAGAAGGTCCCGTGGATCGAACGCCCCACGGGAGCAGGCGACCTTCTCGCGAGCGGTTGAGCCTTCGCGGTCTCGCTGAGGCTCTAGCGCAGCTTCGCCATAGGCGCACGTCGCCGCAACACGTGTCCACGCGGCCACAGTCGAACCGCGGTCAGTAATTGCCGCCTAGCCGCGACCTTTTATCACGGACAAGGTCGATGCCATGACCAGCGATCAGACGCGAGCATTCTCGGTGTCAGCAAACCCACCGCCTATGCCAAAGCGAACGGACAGTACCCGTTCAGCCTGCGCGAACTCACCGAGATCGCCGTCTTCCTGAACACAACGGTGCTCGAGCTTCTGCACTCCGCTGTGCTCCACGAGTACCGACACCCGCAGCTTCCTGGCGTCGACGCGACTGCAGGCCTATACGAAGACATCTGGGCGTCACCAGCTCAATCCCGCTCAGCGGCCACGGCCTACGCCAGACAGTCGCAGTCCGCAAAAAGTCCGCAGAAACCACATTCGCGGACATGACCACCCAACGCTTCACGCCATGGTCTCCGCGGAATTCCGGGCTACACATCCCGCCTCATCACCCGCCATCACGCCTGCAGGAGTACGAGCTGTACTTCGGCGTCTGATCGCACGATCGTGAGGCCCCGCCGGCACTGCGCCGGCGGGCCTTTCGCGTGTCCGATGACGGATCAGAAACCGGGGAGGTTGATGTCCTTCGGATCGACCTCCACCTCGCCGACGTCGTCGGGTCCGCCGGTGCCCGGGGCGACCTGGACCTGGTCCGCATCGATGTCGCCAGCGACCTCATCGGAGACGTGCTCGTCCTGTTTGTGCTGCGTCTCGGTCTCGCTGCCGGGGCTGTACGCGGTGTCGCGGTCCGTCTGGGCGTCCTGCGACTGCGCGGTGGCGGTCGCCTCGGTGGGGCCGTTGTCTGAGGGGTCGATGTTGTCGGTCGTCATGCGGTGACGCTAGGCGCGTCGGCGACGACCACCCCGCCCCTTGACAGTGTCAGTGACCAGCGGATGCCGTGGTGTCGCTGTGCGCACGGTCGTGGCCCCGCAGACGCCCGATCAGCACGATCACTCCGACGATGACGAGCCCGAACAGCAGTCCGACGACGGCGGAGACGACCGTCTCGCCGAACCACACGATGACTGGGCCGGCGGCCTCGAGCAGGTGCTCGACGCCGTGCAGAAGGTCGGTCGTGGCATGCCAGCCCGCCTCTCCCACGTTCTGCAGGACGAGATGTCCGCCGACCCACAGCATCGCGACGGTGCCGAGGATGCTGATCGCGCGGAACACCGCGGGCATCGACCGCACGATCCGGGCGCCGTTGTGACGGACGGTCCTGCTCGGGCTCTTCGCCATGCGAAGGCCGATGTCGTCGATTTTCACGAGCAGGGCGACGGCACCGTAGACGACACCGGTCATGAGCAGGGCGATGACGGCGAGCACCGCGAGGGTTGCCCAGATGCCGAGGCCCTCGTCGATGTTCGACAGCGAGATGAGCATGATCTCGGTGGAGAGGATGAGATCGGTGCGGACCGCGCCGAACACGAGCTTCTTCTCGTCGCGCTCGACCTCCTCCTCCGCGTGCAGATGGAAGCCGAACCACTCGAGGACCTTCTCCGCGCCCTCGAAGCAGAGGAACGCCCCGCCGAGGATCAGGAGGTAGGGCAGGAGCCAGTCCGCGAACGCGGTCAGCACGAGAGCGATCGGGATGATGATCACGAACTTGTTGATCAACGAGCCCAGTGCGATCTTCCCGACGATGGGCAGCTCGCGGGCGGGGGTGACGCCCTGCACGTATTGCGGGGTGACCGCGGCGTCGTCGATGACGACGGCGGCGGTCTTGGAGGACGCCTTGAGGGCGGCGCTCAGGATGTCGTCGACGACGGCCAGCAGTCCAACGGACATGGGGTGATGCCTTTCGGTCGGTCGGCGCTCAGCCGTAGAAGAGATTCTCGAAAGCGCGACGGGCGCGGCGCGCGGTCCGGAGCCAATCCTCCTCCACCTGCGTGGCGGAGCGGGGTTCATACTCCAGCAGACGCCCGATCCCGTCGAGCTTGCCACGATCGCTCGGCAGCACGTCGCTCGTCTGGCCCGACAGCAGGGTGTTCGCCGAGCGGAGCCGACTCGCGAGCCACCAGGCCGCGGCGAGGCGCTCTGCTGCGGCATCCGGAACCAGTCCCGCCCCCTGTGCGGCCGCCAGAGCCGCCGTGGTGGACGTGGTGCGGAGTCCTTCGACCTGCGCGCCGTGCTGCAACTGCAGCAATTGGACCAGCCATTCGACGTCGCTCAATCCGCCAGGGCCGAGCTTCAAGTGACGCGACCGGTCGACGCCCTGCGGCAGGCGTTCGTTCTCCACGCGGGCCTTGATGCGCTTGATCTCGCGCAGTCCCTGGGGATCCGCATCGAGCGGGTAGCGCAGGTCGTCGGCCAGCGCCATGAACCGCGCGATCAGCTTGACGCTGCCGGCCACCCCGCGCGCACGGAGGAGCGCCTGCGCCTCCCATGAGAGCGACCAGCGCCGGTAGTACTCCGCGTAGGCGTCGATCGACCGCGCCATCGGACCGTTACGCCCCTCGGGCCGGAGCCCGGCGTCGAGGTCGAAGGGCGCGCGGTGATCCTCGGAGTGGGTGCGCAGACCCTGGACGATCTTCAGTGCGAGCTCGTGCGCACGCTGGGGCGGCACTCCGTTCGGATCGTAGACGTACATGACGTCGGCATCCGATCCGAACCCGAGCTCGCCGCCGCCGAAACGCCCCATCGCGATCACGGCGAAATCGAGCGCGTCGTCTTCGGGAGGCACGACCTCGCGCCAGACCGCCCGAAGCGTCGCCTGGATCGTCACCTCGCTGATGGAGGTCAGGCCGTCCGCGAGTTCGGCGATCGTGAGTTCGCCCAGCAGCGCGCCGAGGGCGAGACGCAGCAGTTCGCGACGTCGCAGCGCACGCACGGAGCGCATCGCGTCGCCGATCGACTCGTGGCGCGCCTGGATGGCTCGCGCCTCCTGCTGCAGGGCGAAACCGGACCGGGGACGCAACTGCTCGGACGAGTCCAGCCAGGCGGCCGCCTCGGGAATCCACTCCATGAGGTCGGCCGCGTAGCGCGAACCCGACAGGACGTGCGTCAGCCGCTCCGCCGCACCCGACGAGTCGCGGAGCATGCGCAGGAACCAGGGCGTGTCTCCCAGTCGCTCGCTGATCCGCCGGAACGAGACCATGCCGTAGTCGGGGTCCACACCGTCGGCGAACCACCGGATCATCACCGGCATGAGGTGGCGCTGGATGGTCGCCTTGCGGCTCAGACCGCTCGTCAGCGCCCCGATGTGCCGAAGCGTGCCGGCGGGGTCGCGGAAGCCGATGGCGGCGAGGCGATCGTGGGCCTGCGCGGAGGACAACGCCCCCTGCTCCTCCGCGGGCAGAGCCGCGACGGCCGACAGCAGCGGGCGGTAGAAGAGGCGGATGTGGATCTCGCGCACCTGGATCTTGATGCGCTCCCACACCGCGCTGATGCCGGCTGCATCGCTCGCGAGACCGCTCGCCCGTGCGAGCACGCGCAACTCGTCGGAGGTGGTCGGCATGAGGTGCGTGCGCTGCAGTCGCCGCAGCTGCAGGCGGTGCTCCATGACGCGGAGGGTGCGGTAGTGCTGGCCGAAGGCAGCGGCATCCGTTCGTCCGATGTAGCCCTCGCCGACGAGTGCCATGAGAGCGCCGAGCGTGCTCTGCTGCCGGATCCCCTCGTCTACCAGACCATGGACCAGTTGCAGCAGCTGCACGGTGAACTCGATATCGCGGATGCCGCCGGGCCCGAGCTTCAGCTGGCGGGCGACCTCTTCGGCGGGGATGTGCTCGGTGACCCGTTCGCGCATCCGCTGCACGCTGTCGACGAAGTTCTCTCGGGCGCTGCTCGCCCACACCTGGGGCTGGACGGCGGCGCGGTAGCGCTCCCCCAGCTCCAGGTCCCCCGCGAGCGGTCGGGCCTTGAGGAGGGCCTGGAACTCCCAGCTCTTCGCCCATCGCGCGTAGTACGACAGGTGCGAGTCCAGGGTCCGCACCAGCGCGCCCTGTTTGCCTTCGGGGCGGAGATTGGGGTCGACCTCCCACAGCGGCGGCTCGATCTCGACGTCCGAGATGCCGCGCATGGTGAGGGTGGCCAGTCGGGTCGCGATGTCGATCGCGCGTCCTTCGGCGAGGTCCGCCCCCTCGGCGACACCCCCCACGAAGATGACGTCGACGTCGCTCACGTAATTCAGCTCGCGCGCGCCGGTCTTGCCCATCCCGATGACCGCCAGGCGGGTGGCCGACACCTGCTCGCGCGGGAACATCGCGACGGCCGCCCGCGTGCGCGCGGCGCACAGCGACGCATCGAGCGCGGCGCCCGCCGCATCGGCGAGGGCGGCCGCGACCTCGGGAAGCACCTCGGTGGCATCGTCGGCTGCGAGGTCGTAGGCGGCGATGAGGGCGACGATCCGGCGGTAGCGGACGCGCAGAGCGACCCACGCGGATTCATCGGATGCTGCCGCGAAACCGTCGGCATCGGCTCCCACCGCCTCGAGCAGGCTCTCGCGCATGCTCCGCGGCGAGGGCAGCATGCGCCCGGCACCGACGAGGTGGGTGAGTTCCTCGGGGTGGCGGAGGAAGAAGTCCGCGAAACCCGACGACGCCCCCAGGAGCGACCACAGAACGGTGCCCGCTTTGGTGAGCGCGGCACGGACGGATGCGGCGTCACGCCGACCGATCCGCACGCAGGACTGCAGCGCACCGTCGGGGTCTGCGGCGCGGCGAGCACCCTCGATCAGCTCCCCGCGGTCAATGCCGGCGAGCGAGCCCAGTTCGTCGAGCGCATCGGAGGACGCTTCGAGATCGGAGAAGCCCGCACGGGCCAGGTCGGTGAGGGCTGCCCGTCGCTCGATGGAGGCCATCGCCTCAGAGCATCTCGAGGTTCTTCTGCAGCTCGAAGGGCGTGACCTGCGACCGGTATTCCTGCCACTCGCGGCGCTTGTTCAGGAGCACGTAGTTGAAGACCTGCTCGCCGAGGGTCTCCGCCACGAGCTCGGACTCCTCCATGTACTCGAGGGCGTGGTCGAGGCTCGACGGAAGCGGACCGTAGCCGAGGGCACGGCGCTCGGCATCCGTCAACGACCACACGTTGTCCTCGGCCTCGGGGGGGAGCTCGTACTCCTCCTCGATGCCCTTCAGGCCGGCAGCGAGCATCAGTGCGTACGCGAGGTAGGGGTTCGCCGCCGAATCCAGCGCGCGATACTCGACACGCGTCGACTGCCCCTTGTTGGGCTTGTACATCGGTACGCGGACCAGCGCGGAGCGGTTGTTGTGGCCCCAGCAGATGAAGCTCGGCGCCTCGTCCCCACCCCAGAGCCGCTTGTAGGAGTTCACGAACTGGTTCGTGACGGCCGAGATCTCGTTGGCGTGACGCAGCAGACCCGCGATGAACTGGCGGCCGGTCTTGGAGAGCTGGTACTGCGCACCCTCCTCATAGAAGGCGTTCATGTCGCCCTCGAAGAGCGACATGTGGGTGTGCATACCGCTGCCCGGCTTTCCACTGAGCGGCTTCGGCATGAACGTCGCGTACACGCCCTGCTCGATCGCGACCTCTTTGACCACCGTGCGGAACGTCATGATGTTGTCGGCGGTGGCCAGGGCGTCGGCGTACCGCAGGTCGATCTCGTTCTGACCGGGGCCGCCCTCGTGGTGGCTGAACTCGACCGAGATGCCGAGGTCCTCGAGCATCCGCACCGAGCGACGGCGGAAGTCGTGAGCGGTGCCGCCGGGGACGTTGTCGAAGTAGCCGGCGGAGTCGACCGGCTCCGGCCCCTCGGGACCGAAGGACGACGACTTGAGCAGGTAGAACTCGATCTCGGGGTGCGTGTAGAACGTGAAGCCCGCGTCGCCCGCCTTCGCGAGAGCGCGCTTGAGCACGTTGCGGGGATCGGCGACGGCCGGCTGGCCGTCGGGAGTCGTGATGTCGCAGAACATCCGCGCCGTGGGGTCGATCTCACCGCGCCACGGCAGTGTCTGGAACGTCGACGGGTCCGGGTGGGCCAGCAGATCGGACTCGTACGAGCGGGTCAGACCCTCGATCGCCGAGCCGTCGAACCCGAGGCCCTCCGCGAACGCACCCTCGACCTCTGCGGGGGCGATCGCGACCGACTTGAGGGTTCCGGTCACGTCCGTGAACCACAGTCGGATGAACTTGACCCCCCGTTCCTCGATCGTCCTCAGAACGAAGTCACGCTGCTTGTCCATCGCATCCTTCCCGGTGCCGAGCCGACTGCCAGACTATCGGTCCCGCGGCACGCCGCACTCACCGACGCGACGTGGTCTCAGTCGTCTTCGGCCGCGTCCTCCGCCGCCCAGGCCCGCGAACGCTCACGCATGATCTCGGGGGCACGCGCAGCCTCCTCGGCGGTGTCGAACGGGCCGGCACGGTCGACGGCCGGAGCCTCGAACCCCTGCTGGACCTCGCCCGTCTTGAGGTTGTACCAATACTTGTCGGCGTCGCTCATGGGTCCTCCTCGGCCTCGTGAGGATCATCCTACGAAGGCCGCGCCCGGCATCCTACGAATCCGTCTCCGCGGTCGCAGTAGGCTCGGTGGCATGACTGGGACCGCCACCACCGCCGTCGGCATCGACATCGGAGGGACGGGCATCAAGGGTGCCCTCGTCGACCTCTCGCAAGGAACACTCCTCACCGACCGAATCAAGGTCCCGACGCCGACAGGCGCGGAGCCGGATGATGTGCTCACGGCCGTTCGCGAAGTGCTCGAGAAGCTCGAGGTCACGGATGCCGACGTCCCCCTCGGCGTCGCGTTCCCCGCGATCGTGAAGAACGGTCGCACCCTGTCGGCCGCCAACGTCGCCGACACCTGGATCGACTTCGAGGCCGAGGCGTTCTTCGAGAAGGGCCTCGGCCGCCAGATCCACTTCGCCAACGACGCCGACGTCGCCGGAGTCGCCGAGATGCGTTACGGAGCCGCGAAAGACCGGAACGGACTCGTGCTGCTCACCACGCTCGGCACCGGGATCGGCACCGCCATGATCTACAAGGGTGCCCTCGTGCCGAACACCGAGCTCGGCCACCTGCACCGCCCCGGCCACAAGAAGGACTTCGAGCACTACACCGCCTACTCCGCGATGGAGCGTGAGGAACTCGAGTGGGATGCCTGGGCCGAGCGGCTGCAGAAGTACTACAGCCACCTCGAGTTCCTCTTCACCCCCGACCTGTTCGTCGTCGGCGGCGGCGTCTCCAAGCACGCCGACAAGTTCCTGCCGCTGCTCGATCTGAACACCGAGATCGTCCCCGCCGTGCACCGCAACAACGCGGGCATCATCGGCGCGGCCGCGCTCGCTCTCGCGGGCGAGCGCGACGACGTTCCTGCGGAGCAGGGCGGCGACCTCGCGGACACCACCGCGCGCTGAGGCGGCTGGCCGGAGGGGCGAATGGGCCGGCCTGTACGCCGGGTTCTGTCCGGGGATCCTCGCGGACCCCGTGGACGGTCATCTCTCTCGGCGACACGTTGCCGTGCCGCTCCAGCGGTCTACCCGGGGACTCGGCGGGCCGCGTCGGCATCCCCTGTCTGACCTTGCTCCGGGCGAGGTTTACCGTGCGGGTCGTGTCACCACGACCCCGGTGGTCTCTTACACCACCCTTTCACCCTTACCCCGGTCGGAACCGGGGCGGTCTGCTCTCTGTGGCACTGTCTCGCGGATCACTCCGGGTGGGTGTTACCCACCGCCCTGCCCTGTGGAGCCCGGACGTTCCTCGGTGCGCTCTCGCGCCACGCGACCGTCCAGCCGACCCATTCGCGGGTCGAGTCTATCCGTCCGGCCGTTCACTCCTTCGCGGCGTCGGGGCGCACCTGCAGGTCGAGACGGAAGTCGAGCGGGATGTCACCGAACAGCAGCCGGGTGGCGGTCTCCGCCGCTCCCGCCACCGCTTCGGCCGCCTGCGCGGCGTGCGCGGCGGGGGTGTGCACGATGACCTCGTCGTGCAGGAAGAACGCCAGATGGGCCTGGCGGGCGTGGAGCGGGCCGGAACGCGGCGCGGCATCCGCATCGTCGATACGGGGCAAGGCGGCCAGTCGGGCGCGCAGGTCTCCCAACCACGCGAGAGCCCACTCGGCCGCGGTGCCCTGCACGACGAAGTTGCGGGTGAAGCGTCCGCGGTCGCGAGCGGCGCGGCGCGCACGGGTGCGGTCGGTCTCGGTCGCGTCGGGATCACCCGCCCGCCCCTGCAGCGCCCGCCAGCCGGGTGAGGGCGGCGGGCTCGAGCGACCGAGCCAGGTCGTGACGACACCGCCTTCCTCGCCGACGCGAGCGGCGTCGTCGACGAGTCCCATGGCACGCGGGTAGGCGCGGCGCAGCGCCGGCACAAGACGGCCGCTGTCGCCGGTCGTCGCACCGTACATGGCCCCGAGCAGCGCGAACTTCGCCTCGGACCGCGTGCTCACGACCCCGCGCGAGACGATGCCCTCGTAGAGATCGCTGCCGCGTGCGCTCTCGGCGAGGGCGACATCCCGTGACATCGCCGCGAGCACCCGCGGCTCCAGCTGCGCGACGTCGGCGACGACGAGGCACCACCCGGGGTCCGCCCGCACCGCGGGACGCAGCTGACGGGGCAACTGCAACGCGCCACCGCCGGACGAGGCCCACCGGCCGGTGACCACGCCACCGGGCACGTACACCGGACGGAACCGCCCGTCCGGGGCCCACTCGTCGCGCCACGCCCAGCCGTTGGCGGTGAACATGCGCATGAGCCGCTTGTACGCGAGCAGCGGCGCGATGACCGGGTGGTCGTACTCGCGCAGCTCCCACTTGCTCGTCGACGTCGCGGCGACCCCGACACGATGGAGCGCACGCAGCAGCTTCGGCTGCGAGTCGAGGCTGACACCCGGATCTCCGAGGAGGTCCCGGATCTCGGCGCCCAGCGCCTCGATGCGAGCAGGCTGTCGTCCAGCCGGATCGCGTGCCCCCAGCATCCCCGTCAGGATCTCGTCGTGCACCCCGCCGTCCCAGGGCACACCGGCGGCATGCATCTCGGCCGCGACCAGGGCGCCGACCGACTCGGCAGCCGCCAGCAGGCGCAGCCCGGCCGCGCTCGCGTCGAGCACCTCGCGCTGACGGGTGAACTCGGCCACCGCCGACTCCACGTCATGCGGAGCCTCGCGGGCGCCCGGATCGACCTCGAACAGCGCGCTCGGTCCGTCATCGATGACGGATGCCGCGGCATCCCACTCCGTCGCGGAACGGAGCGCGTCCGCACCGATGGACCGGGCACTGTCGCGCAGGATCGCGTGCGCGAGACGGAGATCGTGGCAGCGCGCAACCCTGACGCCGTCGGCGAGGAGCGCCGGGTACCAGGCGCTCGTGTCGCTCCACACCCAACGGGTCGTGTCGCCCGCCCGCCGAACCCGCGCGGCGAAGGCCGGCCGGTCGACGATCTCGGGCTCCCTGCGGATGCCGTCGGCGGTCACCGGGACGAGGGCGATGCCCTCGTCGGACGTCCCCACGACGATCCAGGGGACGGCGTCCCCGGCGGGAGCCTCCGGAGCGGTCAGAGCCCGGAGTCCTCGCCGCGCACCAGGATGCCGCCGCACTCGGGGCAGGTGATGACGTCGTCCTCGGCCGCGGCGCGGACGACGTTCAGGTCCGTCCCCGACAGCACCATGCGGCATCCGCCGCAGGTCCGGTGCTGGAGCAGTCCTACGCCGACGCCCCGGGCGGCGAGACGGTCGTACATGCCGACCAGGTCGGCCGGCAGCGTCGCCGCGATCGCGGCGCGATCGCGCGTGGCCGCCTCGTGACGAGCGGTCGCCTCAGCCACGGCATCCTTCGCCTCGGCGCTGAGCCGAGCGCCTTCCTCGTTGACCGACGCGATGAGTGCCTCCTGCTCGGCGACGGCGGCCTCCGCCTCTTCGAGCCGCTCCATCACCTCGAGCTCGGCGTCCTCGAGGTCCGACTTGCGCTTGGCCAGCGAGGCGATCTCGTGCTCGAGCCCCTGCGCATCCTTCGCACTCGACGTCGAGGCGAGACGCTCGTTGTCGCGTGCCGTGCGCGCGTCGACGACGGCGACGTCGGACTGGATGCGCGCCAACTCGGTCTGGGCGTCGTCGCGGGCGCCGAGGCGCCGCGTGAGCTCGGCGGAATGGGTCGCGCGCTCGGCCAGCAGCTCCTTCACCCGGGCTGCCTGGGCGGGGTTCCGACGGGCGTGGTCGGCCTGCTGGGCGGCGAGGTCCGCGTCGGCGAGATCGAGGAGGCGGCGCTGGTCGGCGAAGCTGGCTTTCACGCTCTCCAACCTACCCTCGCCGTGCGCGCCGCCGGGGCGTCGCCGTGGGGCGGGATGCCGTGACGCACTAGCATGACGTGCCGGAATCGCGCGGGAGGAGATCAGCATGAGCGTGCTGCGCACCAAGACGGTCGAACAGTCGATCGCCGACACGGAGGAGCCGGAATTCCGGCTGAAGAAGTCGCTGTCGGCGCTGGACCTCACCGTCTTCGGCGTCGGTGTCGTCATCGGCGCGGGCATCTTCACCCTCACGGGACGCGCGGCGCACGAGGTCGCCGGACCCGCGATCGTGATCAGCTTCGTCGTCGCCGCGATCGCCTGCGGCCTGGCCGCGATGTGTTATGCGGAGTTCGCGTCGACGGTCCCGGTCTCAGGGTCGGCCTACACCTTCTCGTACGCCTCGCTCGGCGAACTGTTCGCCTGGATCATCGGGTGGGACCTCATCCTCGAGATGTTCCTCGGCGCGAGTGTCGTCGCCCAGGGGTGGAGCGCCTACCTCGGGTCGTTGATGGAACAGCTCGGCGCGCCGATCCCTGCCGCCATCGGGTACGGCGGAACCGTCGATGTGATGGCGATGCTTCTCGTCGTCGTCCTCGGAGTGCTGATCACCGTCGGCATCCGTGAATCGCTGCGCGTGAATCTCGTCCTCGTTGCGGTCAAGCTCTTCATCGTCCTGTTCGTGATCATCGCCGGTCTCATGTTCGTGAACCCGGCGAACTACTCCCCCTTCATCCCCGATGCCGCTCCACGGGAGACGGCGTCGGGTCTGACGCAGCCGCTCCTGCAGTTCTTCTCCGGCATCGAGCCGACCGCGTTCGGCGTGGGCGGCATCTTCGCCGGCGCCGCCCTCGTGTTCTTCGCGTACATCGGCTTCGATGTGGTCGCGACGACGGCGGAGGAGACCAAGCGTCCGCAGCGCGACCTTCCGATCGGCATCATCGCCTCGCTCGTGATCTGCACCGTGCTCTACGGCGCGGTCGCGCTGGTCGTCACCGGCATGGTCCCCTACCAGGACCTCGACCCCGCCGCGGCCCTCGCGAACGCCTTCGCTTTCCACGGGCAGACCTGGATGGCCACCGTGATCTCCGCCGGGGCCGTCGCCGGCCTCACCACGGTCGTCCTGACGCTCATGATCGGCGCGACCCGCATCATCTTCGCGATGTCGCGCGACGCCCTCCTCCCCCGAGGGCTCGCCAAGGTGCACCCGCGCTTCCGCACTCCGTGGGTGATCTCGATCATCGTGACGGTCATCGTCGCCGTGGTCGCCGGACTCACACCGGTCGGCGTGCTGGAGGAGATGGTGAACATCGGCACGCTCTCGGCCTTCGTGCTCGTCTCCGTCGGCGTCATCGTGCTGCGCCGCCGTCGCCCCGATCTGCCGCGCGGCTTCCGGGTCCCGCTCAACCCGTGGCTGCCGGCGCTCTCCGCCGCCGTGTGCATCTATCTGATGCTCAACCTCACGGTCGAGACGTGGCTCCGTTTCCTGATCTGGCTCGCCCTCGGATTCGTCATCTACTTCGCCTACTCGCGTCGCCACTCGCGGCTGGCGAAGGGCGGCGACCTGTACGCGGGTCCCGCCGCGCGCTGACCGCGCACCGGGTCGAGGGCGACGCCCGTAGACTCGGTGCGTCAGGGCCTTTAGCTCAGCTGGTAGAGCGCCACGTTTACACCGTGGATGTCGTCGGTTCGATCCCGGCAGGGCCCACCCAGATCGGCGAGCCGACTTCGCTACAGCGGTCGAGCCCAGCGGACGGATCGGGCATCGTCTCCGCGATGATGTAGTCGCGGTATCGGGGGTCGTACCCGACGGAGAACCGCCGATCCTCCACCATCATCCGCATCATCGCGCAGGCATGGGGACCGTCGGCCGGCACATCAGTAGTCATGGCAAAACCCTGGCACGGGCCACGGTTCGATCCCGGAGGGGCCCACTTCCGGCATCCCTTCACCACTGCCTGATCGGGCGCTCCGCGCGGCATCCAGCACCTACCCGTATGGGTAGGCTGAGGACAAGCGTGTTGTGCGCGGCGAACAAGCGCGCCCTCGCTCGAACCCTCCTTCCTGGCACGATCTGCCAGGCGACGAAAGGCCTCTTGTGACTGTCAACGATCAGGATCCGTACTCGCAGGGCCCCCAGGACAGCGACCCGGAAGAGACGTCGGAGTGGCAGGAATCCCTGCGTCAGCTCGTCGACGCCCGTGGCGCCGGTCGTGGGCGCGAGATCATGCTGAGCCTGCTGCAGAGCTCGCGTGAACTGCACCTGAATGTCCCCCAGGTCCCCACCACGGACTACATCAACACCATCCCCGTCGACAGTGAGCCCGAGTTCCCGGGTGACGAAGAGGTCGAGCGTCGCTACCGTCGCTGGATCCGTTGGAACGCGGCGCTGACGGTGCACCGCGCGCAGCGCCCCGGCATCGGTGTCGGCGGTCACATCTCGACGTACGCCTCGTCTGCGGCCCTGTACGAGGTCGGCTTCAACCACTTCTTCCGCGGGCCCGACCACTCCAGCGGCGGCGACCAGGTCTTCTTCCAGGGCCACGCCTCCCCCGGCATGTACGCCCGCTCGTTCCTCGAGGGCGGGCTCACGAGCCAGCAGCTCGACGGCTTCCGCCAGGAGGCATCCGCCGCCCCCAACGGCCTGCCCTCCTACCCCCACCCGCGCCTCATGCCGGACTACTGGCAGTTCCCGACCGTCTCGATGGGCCTCGGACCGATCAACGCGATCTACCAGGCGATGACGAACAAGTACCTCACCAACCGTGGGATCAAGGACCTGTCCGACTCGCACGTGTGGGCCTTCCTCGGCGACGGCGAGATGGACGAGGTCGAGAGCCGCGGTCAGCTGCAGGTCGCGGCGAACGAGGGCCTCGACAACCTCACCTTCGTCGTCAACTGCAACCTGCAGCGCCTCGACGGCCCCGTCCGCGGCAACGGCAAGATCGTTCAGGAGCTCGAGAGCTTCTTCCGCGGTGCCGGCTGGAACGTCATCAAGGTCGTCTGGGGCCGCGAGTGGGACGACCTGCTCTCCCGCGACAGCGACGGTGCGCTGCTGAACCTCATGAACAGCACGCCGGACGGCGACTTCCAGACGTACAAGGCCGAGAACGGCGCCTACGTCCGTGAGCACTTCTTCGGCCGAGACGAGCGTGCCGCCGCTCTCGTCAAGGACTACTCCGACGAGCAGATCTGGAACCTCAAGCGAGGTGGACACGACTACCGCAAGGTGTTCGCGGCGTACAAGGCCGCCGTCGAGCACAAGGGGCAGCCCACTGTCATCCTGGCCAAGACGGTCAAGGGGTACGGCCTCGGTCCGCACTTCGAGGGGCGCAACGCGACCCACCAGATGAAGAAGATGACCCTCGACGACCTCAAGCTGTTCCGCGACCAGATGCACATCCCGCTGACGGACGCACAGCTCGAGGAGAACCCGTACGAGCCGCCCTACTACCACCCGGGTGAAGGCGACGAGACCATCGAGTACATGGTCGAGCGCCGTCGCACGCTAGGCGGGACGCTCCCACAGCGTCGCAGCAAGTACACGTCGCTCAGCCTCCCCGACGACAGCGTGTACGCGCTGCCGAAGAAGGGCTCGGGCACGCAGGAGGTCGCGACGACCATGGCGTTCGTCCGCCTGCTGAAGGATCTGCTGCGCACCAAGGACTTCGGTCACCGCATCGTGCCGATCATCCCGGACGAGGCGCGCACGTTCGGCATGGACGCGTACTTCCCGACGGCGAAGATCTACAACCCGAACGGGCAGAACTACACGTCGGTGGACCGCGAGCTGCTCTTGGCGTACAAGGAGAGCCCGCAGGGCCAGATCATGCACGTCGGCATCAACGAGGCCGGCGCCCTCGCCGCTTTCACGGGTGTCGGCACGTCGTACGCGACGCACGGCGAACCGCTCATCCCGGTGTACGTCTTCTACTCGATGTTCGGCTTCCAGCGCACGGGCGACGCCCAGTGGGCGGCGGGCGACCAGATGGCACGCGGCTTCATCATCGGGGCGACGGCCGGTCGCACGACGCTGACCGGTGAGGGCCTGCAGCACGCCGACGGCCACTCGCACCTGCTGGCCTCGACCAACCCGGCGACGGTGTCGTACGACCCGGCCTACGGGTACGAGATCGCGCACATCGTGCAGTCGGGCCTCGAGCGCATGTACGGCGGCGAGCACGATGACCCGAACGTCATGTACTACATCACGGTCTACAACGAGCCGATCGTCCAGCCGAAGGAGCCGGAGGATGTCGACGTCGACGGCATCGTCCGCGGCATCCACCGCGTCGCGACCGGCTCGGGTGAGGGTCACCGCGCCCAGCTCATCGCCTCGGGCGTGGGCCTGCCGTGGGCCCTCGAGGCGCAGGATCTGCTGCAGAAGGACTGGGGCGTGAGCGCCGACGTGTGGTCGGTCACGAGCTGGACCGAGTTGCGTCGCGACGGTCTCGCCGCCGACGAGCACAACTTCCTGCACCCGACCGAGGAGCCCAAGACGGCCTACGTCACCGAGAAGCTGCGCGACTCGGAGGGCCCGATCGTCGCCGTCAGCGACTTCATGCACGCGGTGCAGGACCAGATCCGCCAGTGGATCCCCCGCCGGTACGCGACCCTCGGCGCCGACGGCTTCGGCTTCTCGGACACGCGCGCCGCCGCACGACGCCAGTTCAAGATCGACGGCCCGTCGATCGTCGTGCGCACGCTGCAGGCCCTTGCCGAGGACGGTGTCGTCGACCGCGGCCTGTCGGCTCAGGCGATCGAGAAGTACCGTCTGCACGACGTCAACGCCGGCACCTCCGGTAACGCGGGCGGCGAAGCCTGACCCGCGCGATGACCGAACGGCCGACCGCCCAGGAGAAGGCGGAGACACTGGCGTGGCTCCGTCGGATCTCCGGTGATCTCGCGACCACCACACTGCGCAGACTCGAAGAGTCCCTGCCGTGGTACGCCGAGATGCCCCCCGGGCGGCGGTCGGCCGTCGGCCTCGTCGCTCAGTCGGGCATCTCGTCATTCGTCGAGTGGTACGACAACCCGAACTCCACGCCGTGGATCGCGGCCGACGTCTTCGCGTCTGCCCCGCGCGAGCTGCTGCGAAGCATCAGCCTCACGCAGACGCTTCAGCTGATCCGCGTCACCGTGGAGACGACCGAGGAGCGCGTGGCGGGCCGTGGCAACGGACTGCGCGAGAGCATACTGCTGTACTCGCGAGAGGTGGCCTTCGCCGCGGCCGACGTCTACGCCCGCGCGGCGGAGGCACGGGGACTGTGGGATGCGCGGCTCGAGGCCCTCGTCGTCGACTCGATCCTCACGGGCGAGGCGGACGAAGAGCTCCCGAGCCGGATCGCGGCGCTCGGCTGGCACGGCCACGGCGAGGTCGCCGTCCTCGTCGGCACGACGCCGCCGCAGCTCGACGTCGACCAGGTGCGCCGCACGGCGCGCAAGCTCGGCGTCGACGTCCTCATCGGTGTGCAGGGGTCGCGCCTCGTGCTCGTCATCGGCCGTGCCGACCAGACGGGACGGGAGGATGCCGAGGAGCTCCCCTTCACCGAGATCGCCACGCGCCTCGAGCCGGGGTTCGGCAGCGGTCACCTCGTACTCGGCCCGACGGCACCGGCGCTGCTGGACGCGGGTCTCAGCGCGCGGGCGGCACTCGCGGGCTTCGCCGTGGCGAAGTCGTGGCGCCACGCACCCCGTCCGGTCGACGCCGACGACCTGCTCCCGGAGCGGGCACTCGCGGGTGACCCGCTCGCGAAGGCGACGCTCATCGAGAAGATCTACCGGCCTCTGCAGGCGCACTCGACCGACCTCGTGACGACCCTCTGGAGCTATCTGGACAACGGACGCTCGCTCGAAGCGACGGCCCGGGAGCTCTTCGTGCATCCCAACACGGTCCGCTACCGCCTCAAGCGGGTATCGGACGTGATCGGGTGGGATGCGACCGGCCCCCGGGAGGCCCTCATCCTGCAGACGGCGCTGATCCTGGGATCGATCGGCGCCGAGGTGACACGCAGACGCCCCGCTCGCCGCGGCTGAGTGTGTACGACACGAACAAACGAATCGCGCTTTCTTGTGCGCCGACCGACAGCACGCCCGACCTGAACTTGCAAGGATGGAAACCGTGATCATCGCCGTCTTCCCGGGCCAGGGTTCGCAGACCCCCGGGTTCCTCACTCCGTGGCTCGAGATCGAAGGCACCCGCGAGCTGCTCGAGCAGTACTCCGCGTGGGCCGAGATCGACCTCGTCGCCGCAGGGACCGAGTGGGATGCCGACCGCATCCGTGACACCAAAGTCGCCCAGCCGCTCATCGTCGCGGCGAGCCTCCTCTCGTGGCGTTCGCTCGTCGCCGCCGGCCACCGTCCCGACGGTGTCGCGGGACACTCCGTCGGCGAGATCGCCGCGCTCGTCGCGACCGGGGTCCTCTCCGAGGAGGACGGACTGCGTCTGGTCGGCATCCGTGGGCGGGCCATGGCCGAAGCCGCCGCTCTCGAGGAGACTGGCATGAGCGCCGTCGTGGGCGGAGACGAGGCTGCCGTCCTCGCGCGCCTCGAAGAACTCGACCTGACGCCCGCGAACTACAACGGCGGCGGCCAGATCGTCGCTGCCGGTGCGCTGCCCGCCCTCGCCGAACTCGGCTCCGAGACGCCGCGCGGCAGCCGCGTGATCCCGCTGCAGGTCGCCGGCGCCTTCCACACCCGGTACATGGCCCCCGCTGTCGAGACGCTGCGCACGGCCGCCGCCGAGGTCGCGGCATCCGACCCCGCCCTGACCCTCTGGAGCAATCGCGACGGCGGCACCGTGTCGGACGGTCGTGCCGCGCTCGACCTGCTGGTCGCTCAGGTCGCGAACCCCGTCCGATGGGATCTGTGCATGGCCTCGTTCGCCGAAAGCGGCGTGACCGGCCTCATCGAGCTCGCTCCGGCGGGGACCCTCGTCGGACTCGCCAAGCGCGGACTGCGCGGCGTACCGTCTGTTGCGGTGAAGACGCCCGAGGACCTCGCCGCAGCGAACGCCCTCCTGACCGGAGAAGACGCATGACCCCCCAGCTGATCCAGCCGACCGGCGCCGCGCACACCCGCATCTACGCCTACGGCGCGGCGCGCGGTGAGAACGCGATCCCCAACGAGGACCTGATCGGACCGATCGACTCGAGCGACGAGTGGATCCGTCAGCGCACCGGCATCATCACCCGCGTGCGGGCACAGGCGGACACCTCCGCGATCGATCTCGCCGCGGATGCCGCGGCCGAGGCCATCGAGCGTTCCGGCGTCCCCGCCGACCAGATCGACGCGGTCATCGTCGCGACGATCTCGAACCCCAAGCAGACGCCATCGGTATCCGCGATCGTCGCCGACCGCGTCGGGGCGAATCCCGCCGCGGCGTACGACCTGAACGCCGCCTGCGCCGGATTCGCCTACGGGGTCGCGCAGGCCGACGCCCTCATCCGCGCGGGGGCGGCTCACTACGCGGTCGTCATCGGCACCGAGAAGCTCAGCGACATCGTCGACCCGACCGATCGCTCGATCTCGTTCCTCCTGGGTGACGGCGCCGGCGCGGTCGTCGTCGGTCCGAGCGAGACCCCGGGCATCGGTCCGACGATCTGGGGCTCCGACGGGTCCAAAGCGGATGCCGTGGGGATGAACCACACGCTGACCGAGTTCCGCGACGGCGCCGCGCCATGGCCCACCCTGCGCCAGGAGGGGCCGACCGTCTTCCGCTGGGCGGTCTGGGAGATGGTCAAGGTCGCGCGTCAGGCCATCGAGGCGGCGGGGATCACCCCCGACGACCTGGCCGCCTTCGTGCCGCACCAGGCGAACATGCGGATCATCGACGAGTTCGCCAAGCAGCTGAAGCTGCCCGACTCCGTCGTGATCGGTCGCGACATCGAGACGACGGGAAACACCTCGGCGGCATCCATCCCGTTGGCGACCCACCGACTGCTCGAAGAGCACCCCGAACTCAGCGGCGGGCTCGCCCTGCAGATCGGTTTCGGCGCCGGACTCGTGTTCGGCGCACAGGTCGTCGTCCTCCCGTGACGACGGCTGTCCCCCACCTAAACTGACTACCGGCCCGGCTGGGCCCGATTCCCACAGAAGGAGATATCCCATGGCATTCACCAACGACGAGGTCCTCGCCGGCCTGGCCGAGCTCATCACCGACGAGACCGGCATCTCGGCCGACGAGGTCGCGCTCGAGAAGTCGTTCACCGACGACCTCGACATCGACTCGATCTCGATGATGACGATCGTCGTCAACGCCGAGGAGAAGTTCGGCGTCACCATCCCCGACGACGAGGTCAAGAACCTCAAGACCGTCGGCGACGCCGTCACCTACATCTCGTCCAACCAGGCCTGATCCGCGCGTCCGGTGGGGGTGCGCCCCCACCGGAGCAGCACGAGGGAACCATGAGCAACACGCGAATCTTCGTCACCGGCATCGGTGCGACCTCCCCCATCGGCGGAACCGCCGGCGAGAGCTGGGACGCCCTCCTCGCCGGAGAATCGGGTGCCCGCACGCTCGAGCACGAGTGGGTCGAGCAGTACCAGCTGCCCGTCACCTTCGCCGCCGAGGCGAAGGTGCGGCCCGAGACTGTGCTGGAGCGCCCGGTCGCCAAGCGCCTCGACCCGTCGTCGCAGCTCGCGCTCGTGGCGGCCAAGGAGGCCTGGGAGGACGCCGGGGCGCCCGAGGTCGACCCCGAGCGCCTCGGAGTCGAGTTCGCCACCGGCATCGGCGGCGTCTGGACCCTGCTGGACGCATGGGACACCCTGCGCGAGAAGGGCCAGCGGCGCGTCATGCCGATGACGGTGCCCATGCTCATGCCGAACGCCGCAGCGGGCAACCTGTCGCTGCACTTCGGTGCCCGCGCCTACGCCCGCACGTTCGCGAGCGCCTGCGCGTCGAGCACCGAGTCGATCGTCAACGCCCTCGAGCACATGCGCGCCGGCCTCGCCGACATCGTCATCGCCGGGGGCACCGAGTCGGCGATCCACCCGATCACCATCGCGTCGTTCGCCTCGATGCAGGCACTCTCGCGCCGCAACGACTCCCCCGCGACGGCATCCCGTCCGGGCAGCATCGACCGTGACGGCTTCGTCATGGGTGAGGGTGCCGCCGTCCTCATCCTCGAGACCGAGGAACACGCGAAGGCGCGCGGCGCGAAGATCTACGCGGAGCTCGTCGGCGGCGGCGTGACCGCGGACTCGTATCACATCACCGCCAACGACCCCGAGGGCACCGGCGCGGCCCGTGCCGTTCGGCTCGCGCTGGACATGGCGGATGCCGCACCCGGGGACGTCACGCACGTCAACGCGCATGCGACCTCGACCCCCGTGGGCGACCCGAACGAGTACGTCGCGCTGAAGTCCGTCTTCGGTGACCGCGTCGACGAGATGCCCGTGTCTGCGACCAAGGCATCCACAGGCCACCTCCTGGGTGGGACCGGTGCCCTCGAGGCGATGTTCACCGTGCTCGCTCTGCGCGACCGTCTCGCTCCGCCGACCATCAACATCACCGACCCCGACCCGGCTGTACCGTTCCGCCTGTCGGGCGACGCGGTGCCGTTGGGCGACCGCGACCAGCTGGCCATCAGCAACTCGTTCGGTTTCGGCGGCCACAACGCCGTCGTCGCGTTCCGCTCGGTCTGAGCCGACTCCACGACAGACGCCCCCGGGAAGCCACCGGGGGCGTCTGTCGTTCCGATCAGGCGGGACCGAGGCCGCCCCGGTCTCCGGGAAGCCGTCCGAAGCCGGTCGAGGCTCTCCTGCCCCCGCCTGAAAACCTGTCCGATCGTGGAGTGTCCGCTCTCCTCGGGTCGTCTCAGCCGACTTTGTGTAGCCAGACGACCGGCGCGTCGTCACTCGCGTGACGGAACGGTTCGAGCTCGTCATCCCACGCCGCGCCGAGGGCGACGTCGAGCTCGCGCTGCAGCTCGCTGATGTCCCCTGCTGCGATCTCCATGGCGTAGCGCAGGCGATCCTCGCCGATGACCACGTTGCCGGCCGTGTCCGTCTGGGCGTAGTGGATACCGAGGCTCGGCGTGTGGAGCCAGCGACCGCCGTCGCTGCGGGGCGTCGGGTCCTCGCTCACCTCGTAGCGCAGGTGCTCCCAGCCGCGCATGACGGTCGCGAGGGCCGCCCCGGTGCCGGCAGGTCCCTCCCAGTAGAATTCCGCCCGCCGACTGCCGTCGAGGACGGGCTGATCCGCCCACTCGAAGTTGACGGCATGCCCGAGAGCGCGACCCGCCGCCCACTCCAGGTGGGGGCACAGCGCGCGTGGCGCGGAGTGGATGTAGATCACTCCGCGCGCCTGAGGTGTGGCCATCGATCTCTCCGTTTCGTTCAGGTACGTCTTCCCCTACGACCTGATGGAGAGTGCTGGCCGGATATCCGGTTGTGCCGCCATTATCGCCTAAACGGGCACCGAATCACAACCGTGTAACACTCCGCTCCCGCCCGGGTGCTGTAGCAGCGCGCGCACTCGACGTGAAGATCTTGACGAAGCGCTTCGCCGCGCGCTGTCCTGTCCTCATGCCGACGGGAGACCTGTTCCCCACCGCCTACCTCGCGGAGATCATCAACGAGCGGGACGCGACGCGCCGGAGCGCCGCGATCGAGCGATTGATCCACCCGGATATCTGCCACGTGAGTTTCGATCGGGCCGTCTACGGCCGAGTCGCGTTCGAGCATCGTGTCGACGCGATGGTCGCAGTGATGACACCGTCGACGCATGCGTCTCTGCGCGGCACGCCGCGCATCGACGGGGACAGCGTCTTCTTCCAGTGGCAGCTGAGCGACGGAGACGACCACTCGATCGCCACCGGTGGCGCCTTCGTCGTGCTCACGGCGGGCCTCGCGACCTGGTTCTACGCGACGCTGAACCTCGAGGGCCCTCCAGACGCGTGAGGGTCGGGAATCGGTAGGGCGGGTGGGACTTGAACCCACGATCGTCGGGTTATGAGCCCGCTGCCTTGACCAGCTTGGCCACCGCCCCCTGCGCAGAAGAGCCTATCGTTTCGGCCGTTCCTCGTCCTTCACGGGCGGATCCGGCCAGACCTTCGACACGGTCTCGGTGAGTCGAATGGAGCCCGTGGTCGGCTTCTTGCCGTCGCTGAACTCGGAGCTGCCCCGGGCGATCGGGATCTCCTGACTGTCACTGATCACCTGCGGGTGGTACCGCGCGAGCTGGAACACGCCGATGATCGCGAGCGCGCCGGCGATCCCGAAGCCGATGTACGCCCCGAACGGCGCACCACTGGCCTCGTCGAGGACCGCGAGACCGATGACGATCGCGACGATCGGGTCGATCACGGTGAGCCCGGCGATCACGAGGTCGGGCGGACCGGACGAGTAGGCGGTCTGCACGAAGTAGGCGCCCATGGCGGTACCGGCGAGCAGCGCGACGATGCAGAGGACCGTCAGCCACTCGAAGTCGCCGTTCGAGATCCGGTTGATGACGACCTTGGCGAGGGTGGCGACGAAGCCGTAGACGATGCCGGCGGCGACGATGTAGAACAGCGCCCGCATCCGCTTGCGAAGGGTGACCCACAGAACGGCGAGGACGACCACGACACCCAGGAGGATCCAGAGGACGGTGAGCAGCTGCGGGTCGCTGATCGGCCGCTCTGTCGCGTACAGGGCCGCGACCGTCACGAAGATGAAGATTCCGCCGACGCAGAGGGCGATCGAGGTGATCGAGCGTCGTGTCGGCTTGTGTCCGCTGACCCGGGCGTTCAGCAGGGTCGTGATGACCAGTGAGATGGCACCGATCGGCTGCACCAGGATCAGGGGCGCGAAGGAGAGGGCGGCGAGCTGGCAGAGGATCGCGAGCCCCAGCATGACCGTGCCCAGCACCCAGGAGGGGCGACGCAGCAGCCGGAGCAGCTGCCCTCCCGTCAGACCCGACACGCCGGCCTGAGCGGTGAGCTGTTCCACCTTCTGGACGCCGCGGTGCTGGTACTGGGCTCCGAACGACATGAAGACCGCACCGATGACGGCGAGCGGGATGCCGATCAGGATCGCCGGGTTGCCGAAGACCCCGACGAGCTCGTCGGTGAGATCGTCGATCGGCGTCCCGGGGAGAATCACGCCTCGACGATACCGGGCGCGAGCCTCGTTAGGCTTCTGACGTGGCCGTACTTCCGATTCGCATCATGGGCGATCCCGTCCTCCATTCCGTCGCCGCCCCCGTCGACGAGGTGACCGACGACATCCGCACACTCGTCGCGGACATGTTCGAGACGATGGACACGGCGCCCGGCGTCGGGCTGGCCGCACCCCAGGTGGGTGTGGGGCTCCGCATCTATACGTACGCGTATCACGATGACGACGACCAGCCCTGGCGCGGCGTGATCATGAACCCGGAACTGTGGATGACGCCTCCCGAGCCCGGGTCCCCCGACCCCGACGACGAATCGGAGGGCTGCCTGTCGTTCCCCGGCGAGCGGTTCCCGCTGCGCCGCGCCGATGCCGTCCTCGTCAGGGGGACCGATCTCGACGGGCAGCCGGTCGAGATCCGCGTCGAGGGGTGGCGGGCGCGCATCATGCAGCATGAGTTCGACCACCTCAACGGCATCCTCTACATCGACCGTCTCGACGATTCCGACTGGAAGACGACGCAGAAGATCGCCCGCAAGCGGGGCTGGGGCAAGCCGGGGCAGAGCTGGATGCCGGGCGTCGACGACCTCGACGCCTGACCGGCATCCGCGTCGGATGGAGCCCTGGGAGCTGCACGCGTGGTTCGACGATTTCGTCGACGCGTGCAACAGGCATGACCTCGCAGCGATCCGGGATCTGCTCGACACCGGAGTCCGCCGGGCGCACCTGCCCGCAGGAGCAGACGCGTGGATCGATGATCTCGCCGATCTGTTCCACGGATTCCCGGATTGGCGGTGGAAGACCATCCAGGTGGTCGCCGAGGATGACCGGATCGCCGCACACCTGCGCGGCGGCGGCACCCACACCGGAGTGTGGCAGGGCATCGCTCCGACCCGCCGGCACGTGAACGTCGCCGAGTTCCTGTTCCTCCGCCTCGACGCCGACCGCGTCGTCGCGATGAGCGGTTCCGGCGACGCCGAGATGCGGGCCCAGCTCACCGCCTGAAACGATGTCCGCTGCCCTCCGTACGCTCTCGACGTCGGCCGGAGAGAGGGATGCCGGTTGGGTTCGAACAGGCGCTACGCGGCGAGCATCGACGCCCGCATGGACGACCGCATCCTGCAACGGCTCGCGTCGCGCGGCAGTCTGCAATCCCTCACGCGCGAGGAACTCGAGCTCGACCACAGGCCGGTGACGACCGATCCTCGCCCGCGGCGCGTGCGGGCGTGGGTGCGTTTCGGCGCCGATCCCGCGCTCGTGGACGCGGACCTCTGCATGTGGACGGACCGGGCCGCGGCGATCCGGTTCCGCATCGGCGACGAGGAGCGTCGATGCTGGGTGTGGGCGGGAGCGGTGCTCGACGAGGGGTGAGGGCGCGGTCGGCCGCGCTGCGGATCAGACCGCGACTGCGGCACCCGGGATCTCTTCGAGTGACGTGTAGACCGGGATGCCGCGCTCTCGGGCGATCGCCACGTCCTGGTCGGCGCCCGTGGACTCGCCGGGCAGCCGCGGGACCGCATCGCAGTGCTGCAGCAGGCGTTCCGCGGTCGGGTACATGACCTGCTTCGCGAGAGGGTCGAGTGGACCGCTCGCTCCGGCACTGTGGAGCACGGGCAGTGCCACCCACTCGCCGATCATCGGGATGTGACCGGCGCGGAAGATGGGCCAGGCGGCCTCCTCGAGTCGCTTGAGGTTGCGTCGCATGAGCTCGGGATCGCCGCCCGTTCCCGAGGCATAGGGGCCGGCGATGAGGATCAGGAGAGGGCGAGAGTCGTCGATTGTCGTCATAACGTTAGAATAGACACAAACGTGCACAAACACGAAGGATCAAGAATGCTTGCTGCTGCTCGGAAACAGATGCTGCTCGACCGACTCCGCACGGATGGGCGCGTCGTGGCGAAAGAGCTCGCGGCCGAACTCGGCCTCTCCGAGGACAGCATCCGCCGCGACCTCCGCGAACTCGATGCCGCCGGACTGGCCGTCCGGGTGTACGGCGGCGCCCTCCCCGCGTCGCCCGCCGTCGCCGATTACGGCACGCGCGAGAGCGTCGCGACCGACAGCAAGACCCGGGTCGCTCGCCGCGCGGCGCAGCTCATCGAGCCGGGCAGCACGGTGATCCTCGACGGCGGGACGACCGCTCTGGCAACCGTGCGAGCCCTGGATCCGCAGCGGGAGTGCACGATCATCACGCACAGCCCGACCGTCGCCGCCGCGCTGCTGAACCACATCGCGGAGGTGATCATTCTGGGCGGTCGCCTGTTCAAGCATTCCGCCGTGGCATCGGGCGCCGCCGCCGTCGAAGCGGCCATGACCGTCTCGGCCGACAGGTTCCTCCTCGGTGTGACCGGCGTCCACGAGGAGGCCGGACTCACGACGGGCGACGCCGACGAGGCGGCGATGAAACGGACCCTGGCCGGTCGGGCCGCGGAGACGTTCGTGTTGGGCAGCGCCGAGAAGATCGGCGCGGCGTCACGCTACCGAGTGGTGGCCTGGGACGCGGTCGCCGGGGTGATCGTCGACGCGGAGGACACTGCAGGCTCCTCGACATTGGAAAGCCTCGAACGGCGCGGTGTCACGATCCTGCGATAAGGCACCCGACCTGTCTCGTCACTCTGGGGAACGCGCCCGGCGTCGGAAACGAGCCTCCCGCGCGGCCACGTGAACGCCGAGTCCCGTGATCCCCAGGACGAGCGCTGCGAACAGCGCGAAGAACGCGACGTCGTGCCCGGCGCCGTACTGGAACGCCGCCCAGATGAGCAGAACGATCGATACCGCGAGCACGATCATGCCCGCGCGCTCGCCCCAGCTCCAGCTCGCCCATCCCCCGGTGATGCTGTTCATGCATACAGCATGGGCGTGCGACACCTCGAGGACAAGCGAACTCTCGGTGAGCGGATGCCGGGACCCGGGCATCCGCTTCAGTGAAAGCGAAAACCCCCGGTGGAGCCGGGGGTTTCGATGGTGGCTCCCCGGCTTGGACTCGAACCAAGAACCTATCGGTTAACAGCCGATTGCTCTGCCAATTGAGCTACCGAGGATCAGTCACCCGTCACCGGGCAACCACACAATCGTAGCAAAGCCCGAGGGGTGCTCGTGACATCAGCCCCCGATGCGTGTCGCCTCATCGGGGGTCCAAAGGACCTCGTCGAGGCTGCGGCCGACGCCGATCGGGTGACCCGCGCGCAGCACGAGCACCTGCGCATCGAGGTCTGTGACCAGCTCTCGCTCGTTGGTGACGACGAGCAGAGCCATGCCGTCGTCGACCCGGCGCAGCAGCGCATCCCGCACGGCCGGGCGGACGTCGACATCGAGGTTGGCGTACGGCTCGTCCGCGATGAGCACGGTGGGGTCGAGCACCAGGCTGCGAGCGATCGCGACGCGTTGACGCATGCCCGAGCTCAGCTCGTACGGGTACTTCTCCGATGCCCCGATGGGCAGCTGGAGCTCGTCCAGCAGCGCGGCGACGCGCAGGGCGAGCGCGCGCTCGTTGACCTTCCGGTCGCGGGCGGTGATGGGCTCGGAGACGATCTCAGAGATCGTCAGTCGTGAGGGCAGCGCCGCGTTCGCCCCCTGGGGCAGGTGACCTGTCCGGTAGGTGAGGACGCGACGCGCGCGACCGCGTGCACGGAGGGAGATGCCGGCGACCTCACCGACACCCCCGACGATCCGCAAATCCCGGTGCTCCGCCCCCGCCAGGCAGGAGGCGAGACTCGACTTGCCGGCACCCGTCGCGCCCATCACCGCGACGACGTCGCCCGGTTTCACGTGAAGGGACACACCGTCGACGACACGGGTCTCGGCCGAGGCGCGCGCGATCGACAGATCGGAGCAGAAGATCGCGGCGTCCGGTTCGAGCACTCGAGGCATGCGTTCCATCCTCATCGCTCGCGCGGGTGTGCGCCAGTCGGTAAGGGCGCGGCGCGATCCCCGAGACATGGGCGATGAATGATGGGACTCTCATTTTCGGGGTGTGCATGACCGACGCTCTCGGCCGGTTTCGCCGGGGTGGATGTCGGTGGCCAGCGGCAGAGTGCAGGTATCACGGATGCGGCGGATCGCTGCGGCGCAGATCGAGGAACTCCGCGTGCTCGCTGCAGCGGGGCGTCTGGCAGAGGGTCAGACCGCGCAACGCAACGCCAGAGTGCACGTCCATGACATGGCCCTCCGGTCGATCGCGGCGGAAGTCGGCGGAGTGATGCGGGTCACCGACCGGACCGTGCAACGCCGCGTCGGGGAAGCCCGGACCCTGATCGGAGGGTTTCCCGCGACGGTCGAGGCGTGGGAGCAGGGTCGGATCGTGCGAGGCCACGCGACCGCGATCGTCGAGGCGGGGATGGCCCTGCCCGCCGACCTGTGGGCGGAGTCCGAGCAGATCGCGATCACCCGCTGCGAGCAGGACACCCCGAACCGGGTGCGCGGTGAGCTGGAGATCCTGGCGCACCGGATGCACCCACGCTCCTTCGCGGAGCGGCACGAAGAAGCCTCAGCGGGGCGATGCGTGCGACTCGTGCCCGGACGGGACGGGATGTCGGATCTGGTCGCGACGCTCCCGACCGTGATCGCGGAGCGGATTCACGACCGGTTGACGCAGCCGCACCATTCTGAGACGCATGTGATGGGAGGGAGGTCTCACCCGCTGTCCTCCTGGCGGAAGCAGAGCTAACAGGGTGTCGGTGCACGCTATCGCGGCACAGCCGAATGGCGTTTTCAGCCATCAACCATTCACGGTGACGGCAGCTCTGCAGGAGTGAGGACGAGCTGATCGGATCGGTCTGCGAGGCGTCACCTCAGATGAGCTGCGCCAGGGCCCCTCGCCGCTGATCGAGATCCCGCAACGCGACTCGGACTGCGCGGCCCTCCTCGGAATCGGCCGGCACACGCTGCACCGCACCGAGCAGTTCCGCCTTCTCACGATCCATCGCCCGCAAGCGCAACCGACGGCACAGTGCACGGGCCGACGTCGTCGCCTCCGCCTCCGTGAGCGCCGGGAACGAGGCAGTCAGCAGCTCCGCCGCAAGCCCTCGATACGGCTCGCGCGTGGCATCCACCGCCGCCGTCGACCATCCGACCCGCGAGCGGTCGGGCTGGGCGACCACGGCCTGACGGACAGCGTCCAGAGCGGGATGCTGCATCGGGATCTGCAGGGCGGCATCCACTTCGTCTGCATCGATGACATGCCCGTACTGGAGCACGCCCATGAGCGCGTCACGCTCCAGCGTCACGCTCGCCGTTCGCGGCAGACTCGCAACCGACACCCGCAGTGCGGGTGCCGTCCCCTCCGCCACCTCGCCTCGAGGCGGCTCGGACTCCCGCGGTCCACGGGCGCCGCGTGCTGCGCGCTCGACCGCCGGTGTCACTTCGCCCAGATCCATACCGAGCTTCCGCGCCAACACACGCGTGTACCCCGGACGCAGCGACGAGTCCCGAATCTCTGCGACGATCGGCGCAGCCGCACGCAACGCACCGACCCGCCCCTCGACGCTCCCGAGATCGAACCCCGCCAGCTTCTGGTCGATGACGAACTCGAACATCGGCGCCTTCGCATCCATCAACGCCCGCACCGCACCGTCACCGCGGTTGAGCCGGAGGTCGCACGGATCGAGTCCGTCGGGAGCCACCGCCACGTACGTCTGGGCCGCGAACCGCTTCTCCTCCGAGAACGCCCGCAGCGCGGCCTTCTGGCCCGCGGCATCCGGATCGAAGGTGAAGATCACCTCGCCGGAGGCGCTGTCGTCGCCCATCACTCGCCGCAGCACGGTGATGTGGTCCGACCCGAACGCCGTGCCACAGGTCGCGATCGCCGTCGTCACGCCGGCGAGGTGGCACGCCATGACATCCGTATAGCCCTCCACCACGACGACGCGGTGAGAGCGGGAAACGTCCTTCTTCGCGAGGTCGAGGCCGTACAGAACCTGCGCCTTCTTGTAGATCGGCGTCTCCGGGGTGTTCAGGTACTTCGGGCCCTGATCGTCTTCGTACAGCTTGCGGGCACCGAACCCGATCGTCTGACCCGTGAGATCGCGGATCGGCCAGACCACGCGACCCCGGAACCTGTCGTACACGCCCCGCTGCCCCTGCGACACCAACCCCGCCGTGGCCAGCTCCTCGTCGGTGAATCCCTGCGCGCGCAGGGCGTCCCGCATGTTGTTCCAGCCCTTCGGCGCGTACCCGACCCCGAAGTGCGCGGCCGCACCCGCATCGAAGCCGCGTTCGCCGAGGAACCGGCGACCGGCGTCCGCCTCGGCCGTCGCGAGCTGCGCGCGGAAGTACTCCGCCGCCGCGGTGTTCGCCTGGTACAGCCGGGTCCGTCCACCGGTCTCGGGAGCGGACCCGCCGTCCTCGTAGTGCAGCTGATACCCGATCCGCGCCGCGAGGCGCTCGACCGCCTCCGTGAACGACAGATGGTCCATCGCGCGCAGGAAGGAATAGACGTCGCCCGACTCGCCGCATCCGAAACAGTGGTAGTACCCCGCCTGCGGGCGCACGTTGAAGCTGGGGCTGCGCTCGTCGTGGAACGGACACAGACCCTTGAGCGACCCCACGCCCGCGGACTTCAGCGCGACGCGCTCCCCCACGATGTCCGCGATGTTCGTCCGGGCCTTCACCTCGTCGACATCGGATTGGCGGATGCGGGCCATCAGAGCCCCTCGATCGGCTCGGGCAGGGCGAAGCTCGCGTTCGCGACGACCCTCGACCCTGCCGGCCACAGGCCCAGCTCGCGCAGATCCACCGGACCGACGAGCGCGGAGTGCCACTCAATCGCGAAGCGGTCGGTCAGAGTCGCCACCTGATCCACGACGACACGCTTGCGCTCGACATCGGTCGACGCCGCCGCGAAGTCCACGGCGTGCACACGGTCGAGATGCTCGGGACGCTCCATCAGCGCCGACGCCAATCGCTTCAGCACACGACGCTGCTCCTTGTAGAGCCCCTTCCGGCCGTCGATCGACACGACGAACGCACCGATCGTGCCCTTCAGCACCGCCATCTCGGCCTCGATGACGCGCGGCACGATCATCCGACCGCGGTATCGCGTCAACGCGGGTGTGTCGTAGTGCTCCCGCGTCGCGGCCGTCGCCGCGCGCGCGAAGCGTCCGATGAAGTCGGAGGTGAGGTTCTTCAGCCGCGCAACAGACGCACGGGTGCCGTCGAACTCCGTCATCCACTCCGGCAACCGCACGAGGCGGTACATCGCGTCGGCGAGCTCGTCCCGGCTGAAGCCGAGCCCGACCCACGATTGGATCGCGGTCAGGAGCGACTCCCGCTCCCTCGCGTCGGCGAGTCTGCGCGGATCGAGATAGCCGTTGAGGACGGCGTCCTCGAAGTCGTGCACCGAGTAGGCGATGTCGTCGGAGAGGTCCATGACCTCCGCCTCGATGCACCGGACCCGACCGGGCGCGCCCTGCCGCATCCACCGGAAGACCGCCTCGTCCTCCGCGTACACGCCGAACTTCTGCCGTCCACCGGGATCGGGAATCGCATGATCCGCCGTCCACGGGTACTTGCACGTCGCGTCGAGACTCGCGCGCGTCAAGTTCAGACCGAAGCTCGCCCCGTCCTCGTCGACCACCTTCGGCTCGAGCCGAGCGAGGATCCGCAGCGACTGGGCGTTGCCCTCGAACCCGCCGATGTCCTCGGCCCACTCGTTGAGCGCCCGCTCACCGTTGTGTCCGAACGGCGGATGCCCGAGGTCATGACTCAGGCAGGCGGTGTCGACGACGTCGGGCGAGAGCTCCAGCGCGATCGCGAGCTCACGGCCCACCTGCGCCACCTCGAGCGAATGCGTGAGGCGGTTGCGGGCGAAGTCGTCGGGGCTGGCGGGACTGAGCACCTGCGTCTTGGCCGCGAGTCGCCGGAACCCCGCGGAGTGCAGCACCCGGGCGCGGTCTCGGGCGAACCCGTCGCGCAAGGAGCGGTGGCGCTCGGGGTGGAACCGCTCCGCGTCGTGGTCGTCGTACCCCGACGGGCGCCCCGCCCCGACGCCCACGCTCGCGCCGACCACCGACTCAGCCGCCACTGGTGTCGAGCTCCGCATCGGCGAGGGCGGTGGATGCCGCGTGTCCGATCTCGCGCGAATCCAGCCAACCGTCGGGCAGGGCCGGCCGCTTCGGTGTACCCGCGCGCCCGCGCTGCCCCTCGGCAGCGGCACCCGGATACGGTGCGTCCAGATCGAGCGTCGCGAGCAGCTCGTCGATCTCGTCGAGACTCGACACCGTCGCCAGACGCGCTCGGAAGTCGCCGCCCACGGGGTAGCCCTTGAAGTACCACGCGACGTGCTTGCGGATGTCGCGGCAGCCGCGATCCTCGTCCTCGAAGAACTCGACCAGCAGCTCCGCATGCCGCCGGAAGGCCGCCGCGACGAACCCGAGGGTCGCATCGACCGGGTCAGCGGCGTGTCCGGTGCCGAGCTCGCGCGCGAGGTCGCCGAAGAGCCAGGGGCGGCCGAGGCATCCGCGGCCGACGACGACACCGTCGCAGCCGGTCTCGGTCATCATGCGGCGCGCGTCCTCGGCCGACCAGATGTCGCCGTTGCCGAGGACGGGGACGCTGGTCACCGTCTCCTTGAGCTTCGCGATGGCCGACCAGTCGGCGTGACCGGAGTAGAACTCCGACGCCGTTCGCGCGTGCAGCGCGACGGCGGCGACACCGGCGCCTTCGGCGATGCGGCCCGCCTCGAGGTAGGTCAGGTGGTCCGAGTCGATGCCTTTGCGCATCTTCACGGTCAGAGGGATGTCGCCGGCCGCCTTCGCGGCACGCTCGACGATCTCACGGAAGAGCTCCGTCTTCCACGGCAGCGCCGCGCCGCCCCCCTTGCGGGTCACCTTGGGGACGGGGCATCCGAAGTTCAGATCGACGTGATCGGCGTGGTCCTCGTCGACGATGATCCGCACCGCCGCCTCGACCGTTGCCGGGTCGACGCCGTACAGCTGGATCGACCGCGGGGTCTCGGACTCGTGGTGACGGATGAGACGCATCGTCGTGGCGTTTCGCTCGACGAGCGCGCGCGTCGTGATCATCTCGCTCACGTAGAGGCCTGCCCCGTACTCGCGGCAGAGACGGCGGAAGGCCGTGTTGGTGATCCCCGCCATGGGTGCGAGGACGACAGGGGCGTCGAGGGTGATCGGCCCGATACGCAGGGGCGCGGGAGGAGCGAGGGTCGAGGACATATCCTTCCCATTCTCCCAGACGACGAGCGCTCGCGGCAGCGACGCGCGTCCTATCGTGGAGACATGACCGAAGCCCCCTCCCTGCGCGAGATCCCGTTCACCACCTCAGACGGGAAGGAGGCGACTCTCAGCGACTTCGGCGACAAGGCGTTCCTCATCGTGAACGTCGCGTCCAAGTGCGGACTCGCTCCCCAGTACGAACAGCTCGAGCAGCTGCAGAAGACGTACGGCGACCGCGGCCTGCAGGTCATCGGCTTCCCGTGCAACCAGTTCATGGGTCAGGAGCCCGGGTCGATGGAAGAGATCCTGGACTACTGCGCCGTCAACTGGGGCATCACCTTCCCCATCATGGACAAGGTCCGCGTCAACGGTTCGCACGCGGCTCCTCTGTACAAAGCGCTGAAGAAGACCGCGAACGCCGAACGCGCCAAGGGCCCCGTCATGTGGAACTTCGAGAAGTTCCTCGTGACCCGCGACGGAGAGCTGCACCGGTTCCGTCCGCAGACCAAGCCGGACGAGCCCGAGGTGATCGCGGCGATCGAGGACGCCCTCGCCTGATCAGCTCGCGGCGGGCTCCTGCGCGCGCTCGGCCCACACTTGACGCGCGATCTGCGCGAAAGCCTCAGCGGGCTGGGCGCCGCTGACCCCGTACTTGCCGTCGATGACGAAGAACGGGACGCCCTGGATGCCGTAGGCCTGGGCCTGCGCCTGGTCGGCACGTACCGCCTCGACGTAGCGGCCCGACTCCAGCGCGTCGCGCGCCGAATCGCGGTCGAGTCCTGCGTCGGCTGCCAGTTCCACGAGGTCGTCGATGCGTCCCACGTGGCGTCCCTCGGTGAAGTACGCCGACATCAGGCGCTCCGTCGCCTCCTTCTGGAGACCCTGCTCCTTCGCGAAGTGGAGCAGCTCGTGCGCCTTCACGGTGTTCGTGTGCTTCAGGAGGTCGAAGCGGTACTCGAGACCAGCCTCTGCGGCGACCCCCGTCACCCGCTCGAGCATCGGCTTCACCTGCTCGGGCGTCATGCCCTTGTGCTGCGACAGGAAGTCCACCTCGTTCCCGTCGAAGTCGACGGGGGTGTCGGGCGACAGCTCGTACGAGTGGAAGGTCACCTCCACGCGGGGAGCGTCGGCGTCATCCGCTGTCGCGGCGAGACCCTTCTCCAGGTTGCGCTTGCCGATGTAGCACCAGGGGCAGGCGATGTCACTCCACACGTCGATCTTGATGGCATCCGTCACACCCGCTGCAACGCCCCAGATGCTCGCATCTATTCCCACGCCCGTCCTAGGCTGGTCCGATGCTCTCCGCCGACGATCCCCTCCCTCACCTCCCTCGTCGCGTCGTGATCGCCGGTACCACGGGCGTGGGCAAATCGACCCTCGCGGCGCGACTCGCCGCCCTCTGGCGGCTCGAGTACACCGAGCTGGACTCCCTCTACCACGGGCCGGAATGGACGCCGCGACCCGAGTTCCTCGACGACGTGCGCCGTGTCGCGGCGGGCGAGCGGTGGGTCTCGGAGTGGAACTACTTCGGCGCGGGCGGCGGCCAGATCCTGGGCGCCCGCGCCGATCTCGCCGTGTGGCTCGACCTTCCTCGCCGCGTCGCGCGCGCTCGCTTGCTGCGCCGTACGCTCCGGCGCAGCGTCCTGCGTCAGCCGCTATGGAACGGCAATGTGGAGCCGCCGCTGTGGACCGTGTTCCGCGACCCCGACCACATCCTGCGGTGGGAGATGCGCACGCACGGCACCTGGAAGCAGCGGATGCCGCGGGTCGCCGCCGAGTACGACCTGCCGGTCGTGCACCTCCGGCGTCCCCGCGAGGTCGATCGCTGGCTCACAGGACCTGCGGCCGACGCGGCACGCTGAACTCAGGACGCCGTCGGCGCGTCCTTCGCCCCGCCGAAGCGGCGGTCACGCGAGAGGAACAGCTCGATCGCGCCCCACAGGTCGGTGCGCGAGAAGTCCGGCCAGAGGGTGTCGAGGAACACCATCTCGGCGTACGCCGCCTCCCACAGCAGGAAGTTCGACGTCCGCTGCTCACCGCTCGAGCGCACGAACAGGTCGACGTCGGGCATGTCGGGCACGTACAGGTGACGCCGGAGGGTCTTCTCGGTGATGGCCGACGGCTTCAGCCTTCCGCGGGCGATCTCCTCGCCCATCGCGCGCATCGCGTCGATGATCTCGAGACGTCCGCCGTAGTTGACGCACATGGTGAGGGTGAGCCCGGTGTTCCCGCGCGTCAGCTCCTCGGCGTACTGCAGCTCCTTGATGACCGATCCCCACAGGCGGGGCTTGCGACCCGCCCAGCGGATGCGCACGTTCCACTCGTTGAGCTGGTCCCGGCGGCGGTGCAGCACGTCCCGGTTGTAGCCCATGAGGAAGCGCACCTCCTCAGGCGACCGCGCCCAGTTCTCGGTCGAGAACGCGTAGACGCTGAGGTGCTTCACACCCGCTTGGACCGCGCCGGCGACGACGTCGAGCAGCACCTCCTCCCCCGCACGGTGGCCCTCGATGCGCGTCAGGCCCCGTCGATTGGCCCACCGGCCGTTGCCGTCCATCACGATCGCGACGTGCCCCGGCACCGCCCCCTTCGGGAACTGCGGCGGATACAGTCCGGTCCAGTCGAGGGGTCGGTAGGGCACCGCGTCGCGATGCGTATACGGCTTCGGACTCACCGAGGCGCCTCCAGGTGGGACAGTGAACGGATGCCGCGCTCGGTGTGCCACTGCGCGTAGGCGGCGACGAGGCCGGACGATGCCGCCGCCGCTCCGGGGGACGCGGCATCCACCACGTCCCACTCCCCCGCCAGGAGGGCGCGGAGCAGCCCCCCGGTCTCGGCGCCGACCCGCGGCGACCCGGCGGGGGCGCAGGCGGAGCAGACGATGCCGCCCAGCTGCGCGACGAACCACTCGTGCGGTCCGGGTGCGCCGCAGCGTGCGCACTGCTCCAGCGACGGAGCCCACCCCGAGAGCGACATGACACGCAGGAGGTAGGAGTCCAGCACCGATCTCGGCGCGTGGTCGCCGCGTGCCAGAGCACGCAGCCCCCCGACGAGGAGCAGGTACTGCTGCGGCGTCGTCTCGGCCTCGTTCAGCCGGTCCGCGGTCTCGGACATGGCGGATGCCGCGGTGTACCGGTCGTAGTCGGTCGCGATGTCGGCTCCATAGGCGCCGAGGGACTCCGCCTGCTGCACGATGTCGAGCGATCGGCCCTTGTACATCTGGACGTCGGCGACCATGAAGGGCTCGAGCCGGGCACCGAACTTCGACGAGGTGCGGCGCACCCCCTTCGCGACGGCGCGCACCTTGCCGTGACGACGGCTGAGCATCGTCACGATGCGGTCCGCCTCTCCCAGTTTGTGGGTGCGAAGGACCACGACCTCGTCGCGGTAAGTGGGCACCCCTCGATTATCCCGTGACCGGGCACAATGAAGGCGTGACCGAGCCGCAGTTCCTCATCCCCTTGTGGGCCGACCTGACCGCCGTCGGGCTCGGCGGCGTGCAGGGTGCCCTGTTCGCGTCGGGATTCCAGGGGCAGCGCCGGCTCGACCTCCTCGGGGTCGCGATCATCGGCGTCGTGATGGGGCTCGGCGGCGGCATGATCCGCGACCTCCTGCTGAACACGACCCCCGTCGCTCTCCAGAGCGACGGGTACTTGATCACCGTCACGGCCGCGGCCATCGTCGGGATGCTGCTCGCGAACCTCTTCCAGCGCCTCAACGCCGTCATCGTCGCCCTCGACGCGGTCGCGATCGGCATGTTCGGTGCATTGGGGACGACGAAGGCTCTGGCGCTCGGCCTGCCCCTCATCCCGTCGGTCTTCGTGGGCGCGTGCGCGGCGGTCGGCGGCGGACTGCTCCGCGACGTGTTCATGGGTCTGCCCGTCGCGATGATGCACGTCGGTTCGCTCTACGCCGTCGCGGCGGCGGTGGGGTGCGCCGTCCTGGCCGTCCTCGACCTCCTGGGGGTCGCTGCGGTCCCCGCCGCGATCACCTGCATCGCGGTGACCGCCGTCATCCGCGTGCTCGCCGTGGCGTTCGACATCTCCCTGCCGGAGCAACGAGCGCTCTACCGGCGCAAGGTCGCCGTCGAGACCTCGACGATCCCGATCATCAGACCGTGACGAGGTGCCGACGGCGACCGCGCGGACTCAGACGCTCGCGAGCTCGCCCTCGGAGACCCGGCTGCGGATGGCGCGGTTGACGGCCGACACGACGGCCTTCAAGCTCGCGGTGGAGATGTCGCCGTCGATGCCGACACCCCACAGGCGCTGATCGCCGACCTGCAGCTCGACGTACGCCGCCGCGTGCGCGTCGCCGCCGGCCCCCAGGGTGTGCTCGACGTAGTCGTACAGCGCGATGTCGAATCCGCGCTCGCTCAGCACCTTCAGGAACGCCGCGATGGGTCCGTTGCCCGCGCCCGTCGCCGCGACACGGTCGTCCCCGTCTCGCAGGGTCACCTCGAGGGCGACCTCTCCGGACATGTCACTCTGCGTGCGGGTCGAGAGCAGTTCGAAACGACCCCACTTCTCGTCCGCGGATGCGGCGGGCAGGTACTCGTCGGAGAAGATCGACCAGATCTGACCGCTCGAGACCTCGCCGCCCTCGGCATCCGTCTTCGCCTGCACGACACCGGAGAATTCGATCTGCAGCTTGCGGGGCAGGTCGAGTGCGTGGTCGGTCTTCAGCAGGTAGGCGACGCCGCCCTTGCCCGACTGCGAGTTGACGCGGATGACGGCCTCGTACGAACGACCCAGGTCCTTGGGATCGATCGGCAGGTACGGGACCGCCCACTCGATCTCGTCGACCGAGACGCCGGCGGCCTGGGCGCGGGCCTCCATCGCCTCGAAGCCCTTCTTGATGGCGTCCTGGTGCGAGCCGCTGAAGGCGGTGAACACCAGGTCGCCCGCCCAGGGGCTCCGCTCGGGCACGGGCAGCTGGTTGCAGTACTCGGCCGTCCGCTTGACGTGGTCGATGTCGCTGAAGTCGATCTGCGGGTCGATCCCCTGCGTGAGCAGGTTGATCCCCAGGGCGACCAGGTCGACGTTGCCGGTGCGCTCGCCGTTGCCGAACAGGCATCCTTCGATGCGATCGGCGCCCGCCATGTAGCCGAGCTCCGCGGCGGCGATCGCCGTGCCGCGGTCGTTGTGGGGGTGCAGTGACAGGATGACGTTCTCGCGGTGCGCCAGGTGCCGGCTCATCCACTCGATCGAGTCGGCGTAGACGTTGGGGGTCGCCATCTCGACGGTCGCCGGCAGGTTGATGATGACCTTGCGCTCGGGCGTCGGCTCGAAGACCTCGATCACCTGGTTGCAGACGTCGACGGCGAACTCGAGCTCGGTTCCGGTGTAGCTCTCGGGCGAGTACTCGTAGTAGACGGTCGTCTCGGGGATCGTCTTCTCGTACTCGCGGCACAGCCGTGCACCCTCGAGGGCGATGTCGATGATGCCCTGCTGGTCGGTGCGGAAGACGACCTCGCGCTGCAGCATGCTCGTCGAGTTGTAGAGGTGCACAATGGCCTGCTTGGCGCCCGCGATCGACTCGTAGGTGCGCTTGATGAGGTGGTCGCGGGCCTGCGTCAGGACCTGGATCGTGACGTCCTCGGGGATGAGATCCTCTTCGATCAGCTGCCGGACGAAGTCGAAGTCGGTCTGACTGGCGCTCGGGAACCCGACCTCGATCTCCTTGTAACCCATGCTCACGAGCAGCTCGAACATGATCCGCTTGCGCTCGGGGCTCATCGGGTCGATGAGGGCCTGGTTCCCGTCCCGCAGGTCGACGGCACACCAGCGCGGCGCGAACTCGATGCGCTTGCTCGGCCAGGTGCGGTCGGGCAGCTCCACCCGGATCTGCTCGTGGAACGGACGGTACTTGTGGGTCGGGGCGCCGGAGGGCTTCTGGTTGTTTCGCATGATGGGGCTTCTTCTCTCGTCACTGGTGCGGACCCACGACAACCTCCGCGACGAGTTGGTCCTAGATCGAGGACTCGTCGCGGCGACGAAGAAGGAGGCCGCAGAAGCGCATACGGACACGTTACACCCCGAGCCGAAGCGATGACATCCGAGACGGATGCCGCGGCCGCGACACTCCCCCGGTATGACGATCCGTCGCTCCACCGCCTCTCTGCTTTCGGGCACCGCGCTGCTCGCGGGCGCCGTCCTTCTCCTCACCTCCTGCTCGACCTCGGCCGCCGGTGCCGGCGGGGATGCAGCGCCCGCGGGAGCGGCTCTCGCCGCGCTCACCCCTGAACCCCCGGACGGAGAGGTGTGGGGGCAGGGAACGGTTCTCGACGACGGGTCGTCGGCGAAGCTCTGCCTCGGCGCCGTAGCCGAGTCCGCACCGCCGCAGTGCAGCGGCATCCCTCTCCTCGGCTGGTCGTGGGACGGCCTCACCGAAACCGCCACCACGGCAGGGTCGACGTGGGGCACGTTCGCGGTGTGGGGGACGTACGACGGCGACGCATTCACCGTGACGCGGACACCGGTCCCGCTCGCGCTCTTCGACGCGATGCCGGCACCCGATCCCACGCAGGGGCGGCCCGGCACAGCGACCCCCACCGACGTCGACACGATCCACGCCGTCGCTCCCGAGGCCATCGGCGATGCCTACCTGGGGTCGTACGACCAGGACGGGTGGGTCTACGTCGACGTCATCTGGGACGACGGCACGTGGCAGCGTGCCGCTGACCAGGACTTCGGCGCCGACAAGGTCATCGTGCGATCGGCGCTGCGACTCGTCGAGTGATCGACGGATTCCCGGGGATCAGGGGATGAGGGCGAGCTTGCCTCCGGGGTGGCCGGTCATGAGGAACTCCGCCGCCTCCCGCGCCTCCGTCAACGCGTAGGTCCGCGCGACGGGCACCTCGAGCATGCCCTGCGCGGCGAGGTCGACGAGTGCGCCGCGGACTCCGTCGCGGAAGACCGCGCTGGCCCTCATCATGCCGCCGATCGCGACGATGCCGTCCTTCTCGACGCGGTCGGGGCGGACGATCGTGATGATCCGCTGACGGTCTGCGACCAGGTCGAAGGACGCATCGAGCGCTTCGTCCGTTCCGACGCCGTCGAGTGCGGCGACGTACGGCGCGCCCGAGGCCGCCGCCCTCGCCTGGTCGACGAGGCCGGCACCGTACTCGATCGCGATCCCGCCGTAGCGACGGACGACGTCGAGGTTGCCGGCACCCGCCGTGCCCACCACGCGGACGCCGCGTGCACGCGCCTGCTGTAGAAAGCTGACGCCGACCGCGCCGGACGCCGCGTGGAAGAGGACCAGCTCGCCCGCGCGGGCACCGCTGCGGTCGAGCAGCTCGGCGGCGGTGGCACCCGCGAGCAGGAGATTCGCCGCCTCGGGATGCGTGAGGGTCGCGGGCTTGTGGAACGCCTTCTCGGCCGGGACGGTCAGTTCGGTCGCGTAGCCCCCGCTCACCCGAAAGGCGAGCACCTCATCGCCCACGTGCGCTGTCCCCGAGCCGATCGAGGTGTCCGGGCCGAGTGCCGTGATCTCCCCCGACACCTCGTAGCCCAGGGGAACGGGGAAAGCGGCACCGGGGCGTGCGCTGTGCTTGACGTCGGCGGGGTTCATCCCCGCCGCGTGGACGCGGATCGTGACCTCGCCCGGCCCGGGAGGTGTCACCTCGACCTCCCGGAGCTCCCATTCCGAGATCCCGCCGGGTCCGGTTGCGAACCATGCCTGAGCCATGCGTCGTCCTTCCTGTCGTCCCGGCATCCGCGCCGGTCAGAATCCGAGGCGCCCCAGCTGCTTGGGGTCGCGCTGCCACTCCTTCGCCACACGCACACGGAGCGACAGGAACACCCGTCCGCCGACGAGCGGCTCGATCCCCGCGCGCGCACGGGCGCCCACGTCCGCCAGGCGCGAGCCCTTGCGGCCGATGATGATGGCCTTCTGGCTGTCCCGTTCGACGACGATGTTCGCGTACACGTCGGTGAGATCGCTGTCTTCGCGCGCGCTGACGTCCTCGACCGTGACGGCGATGGAATGAGGCAGCTCGTCCCGGACGCCGTCCAGCGCCGCCTCGCGGATGATCTCGGCGATCCGGTCCTCGAGGCTCTCGTCGGTCACGACCCCCTCGGGGTAGAGCGCCGGACCTTCGGGCATCAGCTTCAGCAGCTCGTCCGCGAGGACGTCGAGCTGGTCGGCGGTCACGGCCGACAACGGGATCACCGCGTCCCAGTCCTCGCGCAGCGCGTCGACCTCCATGAGACGCTCCGTGATCTCCTCGCGGCTCGCGATGTCGACCTTCGTGACGATGGCCACCTTCTTGGCGCGCCGATACCCGTCGAGGGAAGCCGCGATGCGGCGGTCGCCGGGACCGACCTTCTCGGTGGCGGGCACGAGGAACCCGATCGCGTCGACGTCGCCCAGCACCTGCTCGACGAGGTCGTTCAGCCGCTGCCCGAGAAGGGTGCGCGGCTTGTGGATTCCCGGGGTATCGACGATCACGAGCTGCCCGCCCGGGCGGTTCAGGATGCCGCGGATCGCGCGCCGGGTGGTCTGCGGCTTGTCGCTGGTGATCGCCACCTTCTCACCGACCAGGGCGTTGGTCAGCGTGGACTTGCCCACATTGGGCCGCCCCACGAACGTCACGAAACCGGAACGATGCGTCACGGTCACTCCGATCCCCGCGAGACGCGGATCTCTCCGGTGGTGGTGGAAAACGCCCTCTCGGCAGCGTCGAGACTCTCGGCACGCTCCACGAAGACGGTGGCGAGGCCCCGGCCGCGCCCGAGCGAGGTGCCGCCCGTGAGGATGAGCCCGCTGTGCTCGACGCGCGCCCCCGGGACGGGGACGCTTCCGAGCACCTTGCCGAACAGGCCGCCGATCGAGTCGACGTCGTCGTCCTCCAGTTCGATCCCGAACAGGTCGCCGACCTCGTCCAGACCGAGGCGGGTGCTCACCCGGAACCGGCCACCACCGAGGTCGGAGACCTCGGACGTGCGCAGGTCGTACTCATCCGCGATCTCGCCGACGAGCTCTTCGATGAGGTCCTCGAGGGTCACGAGGCCCGACACGCCGCCGTACTCGTCGACGACGAGGCAGACGTGCACCGCCTCGCGCTTCATCTGCTGCAACAGGGTTTCGGCGCGCATCGACTCCGGGACGAAGACGGCCGGGCGCGCGATCTGGGCGACCGGCACGCCGCGCCAGGCGGTCTCGTCCCGGTACGCGAACTGCACGAGGTCCTTCAGGTAGACGACGCCGGTGATGTCGTCGGCCTCTCCGTCGGCGATGGGGATGCGCGAGACGCCCTTGTCGAGGAAGAGCGTCATCGCCTGCTGCGTGGTGGCCGCGGCATCCATCGTCACCATGTCGGTGCGGGGCACCATGACGGCGCGCACGAACCGATCGGTGAAGTCGAACACCGAGTGGATGAGGTCGCGGTCGTCGGCCTCGATGAGATCCTGCGACGCGGCCTCGTCGACCATGCTGAGCAGCTGCTCCTCGGAGGCGAACGAGGCGCCGCGGTGGATGCCGGGGGTCAGCCGGTCGCCCACGAGCACGAGCAGGTGGGCGAGGGGCCCCAGCACGATGCGGGCGCCGCGGATCAGCGGAGCGCAGAACCGCAGGAATGCCTTGGCGTGCTGGCGACCGACGGCGCGCGGGGACGCGCCGACGAGGACGAACGAGGCGACCGTCATCAGCACGACGGCGGCGAGCATCGCCCACCAGATGTTGTCGAAGATCAACGTGAAGGCCACCGTCACGAGGACCGCGGCGGCCGTTTCGACGAGGATGCGGATGAACACGACGGCGGTGCGGTGCGCATCGGGGTCGGCGGCGATCCGCCGCAGTGCCGTGCCCGAGCGCGCCTCGTCGGCGAGATCCGCGAGATCCGCACGGCCCGTCACGTCGAGCGCAGCCTCGAGCGAGGCCATCAGGCCGCCGAGCGCGACAAGGAGGGTGGCCGCGACGAGGAGGAGGATCTCGGTCATGCGCGCCGGCGGCGCTCGCTCGAGTGGAACGCGCCGATGAGCTCCTTCTGGAGCCCGAACATCTCGCGCTCCTCCTCGGGCTCGGCGTGATCGAACCCGAGCAGGTGCAGGAGGCCGTGCGTCGTCAGGAGGATGAGTTCGTCCATCGTGGAGTGCTTGGCGGCCTGCGCCTGGGTCTCGGCGACCTGCGGGCAGAGGACGATGTCGCCGAGCAGGCCCGGAGGCGTAGGCGCCTCCTCGGTGCCCGGGCGCAGCTCGTCCATGGGAAAGCTGAGGACGTCGGTGGGGCCCGGCTCGTCCATCCACTGCACGTGCAGCGCCTCCATCGCGCCCTCGTCGACGAGGAGGATCGCGACGTCCGCATCGGGGCTCACGTGGAGCTCTGCGAAGTTGTGCTCGGTCAGGCGCAGCAGCACGGTCTCATCGACCTCGACGCCGGACTCGTTGGTGATCTCGATGGTCATGATCGTCCTCGTTTGGGCTGGCGGTCACGGGGGCCGGCGGGACGCAGGCCCGCTCGACGCTCGGCGCGGTTCGCGAACTCGCTCGCCTCGTCGCGCTCGCGGCGTGCGGCGAGCTTCTCCTCGTCGTACGCGCTGTAGGCGTCGACGATGCGGCCCACGAGGGTGTGACGGACGACGTCGGCGCTCGTCAGCCGCGCGAAGTGGATGTCGTCGATGTCTTTGAGTACCCGCGTGACCAGGCGCAGACCCGACGCACCCTGGGGCAGGTCGACCTGCGTGATGTCGCCGGTGACGACCATGCGCGTTCCGAACCCGAGACGGGTGAGGAACATCTTCATCTGCTCGGGCGTCGTGTTCTGCGCCTCGTCGAGCACGACGAACGAGTCGTTGAGCGTGCGCCCGCGCATGTAGGCCAGGGGCGCGACCTCGATGGTGCCGGACGCCATGAGCTTCGGGACGAGCTCGGGGTCCATCATCTCGTTGAGCGCGTCGTAGAGCGGCCGCAGGTAGGGGTCGATCTTGTCGGTCAACGTTCCCGGGAGGAAACCGAGCCGTTCCCCCGCCTCGACGGCGGGACGGGTCAGGATGATGCGGCTGACCTCCTTGCGCTGCAGCGCCTGAACGGCCTTCGCCATGGCGAGATAGGTCTTGCCGGTACCGGCGGGGCCGATGCCGAAGACGATCGTGTTCTCCTCGATCGCGTCGACGTACTCCTTCTGCCCGAGCGTCTTCGGGCGGATGACCTTGCCGCGCGAGGACAGGATCGCCTCACCGAGCACCTCGGACGGACGCATCCCGCCGTTCTCGCGCAGGATGCGGTTCGACTGTGTGACGTCACTCGGGTCGAGACCCTGCCCGGCCCGCGCCATGCCGATCAGCTCGTCGACGAGCTCCCGCGCACGGCCGACCGCGGCCGCCTCACCCGTGAGGGTGATCTCGTTGCCCCGGACGTGGACCTGCACGTCCGGGTGCTCTCGTTCGACGGTGCGCAGCAGACGGTCCTGAGGACCCAGCAGCTGCACCATCGCGACGCCGTCCGCGTAGATGCGGTCGACGGTGGGTTCGGTGCTGTCAGCCACCGAGGCTCCCTTCGCTGAGCCCGCCGCCCAGCACGTGGGCGTGGACGTGGGAGACGGTCTGACCCGCTCCCGGGCCGGTGTTGAAGATCAGGCGGAAATCGCCGTCGGCGTGCTCGGCCGCGAGACTGTTCGCGAGCCCCACCATCTCGGCGAGCAAGGCGGGGTCACCTGCCGCGAGCTCCACGACGTCGCGGAATCCCTCGCTCTTCGGGATGACGAGCAGGTGCACGGGAGCCTGCGGGGAGATGTCGCGGATGGCGAACACGTTCTCGGTCTCCGCGACGATCTCGGAGGGGATCTCACCCCGGAGGATGCGGGTGAACACCGACGGCTCGCTCATCCCTCCAGTCTAGTCAGCGGCATCCTGCGTCGGCCGGTGCCGACTCACCAGCGCGCGAGTGCCCGGTTCACGAGCGCGAGCGCTGCGGGACCGGCGGTCGAGGTGCGCAGCACCGTGTCGCCGAGTCGCACGAGCGTCGCACCCGCGCCACGCAGGAGCTCGAGCTCGTCCGGCGCGATGCCGCCCTCCGGTCCCACGACGAGGAGCACGTCCCGGGTGTCGGTCGCATCGAGCTCGACGCTCGAGAGTGCAGCGGATGCCGTCGGCTCGAGCACCAGCATCCGAGCCGATCCGGCGTGTGCGACGAGCTGCCGCGTCGTCACCGGCTCGGCGACCCCCGGCAGCCACGGGCGGTGCGCCTGCTTGGCCGCCTCGCGGGCGATGGTCTCCCAGCGCGCGACGCCCTTCGCGACCTTCGCGCCGTCCCAACGCGAGACGGATCGGGCGGCCTGCCAGGGGAAGATGGCGTCGACACCCAGCTCGGTCGCCGCCTGCACGGCGAGCTCATCGCGATCGCCCTTGGCGAGAGCCTGGACGAGAACCGTGCGCGGAGACGGCTCGGGATGCTCTTCGCGCTGCGCCACCTCGACCACGACCTCCTTCGGCGCGACCGACGCGACCGTGCCGGTGAGCCAGAGACCCCGGCCGTCGCCGACGGTCACTCCCTCCCCGACCCGGATGCGACGGACCGCAGCGGCGTGATGCGCCTCGGCGCCCGTCAGTTGCACGACATCGCCCGGGCGGGCGGCGGCGGCATCCTCGGTCAGGAAGTGCAGGGCCACGGTCAGCGCTTGAACTTGCCGCGGAGCTTGGAGAACAGCCCGGGGTGGAATTCGGCCAGGTGCGGCGGTGCGGGACGGGTGCGCTTGGCGAGCTCCTGGACGAGTGCGCGCGACTTCGGGTCGAGATGAGAGGGCGTCACGACCTGCACGCCCACGCGGAGGTCACCGCGCTGCTCGCCGCGGAGCGGGGTGATCCCGCGGCCCCGGATAGTGAGCTCGTCGCCGGCCTGCACACCCTGACGGATCTCGAGGTCGACCGGTCCGTCGAGCGAGTCGATCGTGACGCTGGTGCCGAGGATCGCGTCGATCATCGACACCTCGAGGGTCGCGAGCAGGTCGTCGCCGTCGCGGCTGAAGACGTCGTGCGCAGCGACGGTGACCTCGAGGTACAGGTCGCCGTTCGGGCCGCCCGCGGGGCCGACCTCGCCCGAGCCGGGCAGCTGCAGCCGGAGCCCGGTCTCGACGCCTGCGGGGATGTCGATCGACACCGTGCGGCGCGCGCGCACACGGCCCTGACCCTGGCACGTGGAGCAGGGGTAGGGGATGGTCGTGCCGTACCCCTGGCAGGTCGTGCACGGCTGCGACGTGACGACGTTGCCGAGCAGGCTCCGGACGGTCCGCTGGATCTGACCCGAGCCGTGGCAGATGTCGCAGGTGACGGGCTGCGTGCCGGGCTGGCAGCACGAACCCTGACAGGTCTCGCACAGGACCGCCGTGTCGACCTCGATGTCGCGGTGGACGCCGAAGACGACGTCGCCGAGAGTGAGGTCAACGCGAACGAGCGCATCCTGACCGCGCTCGCGGCGCGACCGCGGACGGCCCGCGCGGGTCCCTCCCGCTCCCCCGCCGAAGAACGTCTCGAAGATGTCGCTGAAGCCGCCGAAGCCCGCTCCCGAACCGCCGAAGGCGCCCGCGTCGCCCCCCAGGTCGTAGCGCTGGCGCTGATCCGGGTCGCTCAGGACGTCGTACGCGTGCGTGACGAGCTTGAAACGCTCCGCCGCATCCTCACCCGGGTTGACATCGGGGTGGAGCTGGCGCGCCAGTCGGCGGTATGCCTTCTTGATCTCATCCGGGCTCGCGTCGCGCGCGACACCCAGGACCTCGTAGTGGTCAGCCACAATCACCTCTCCGGCCCGACGGCCGATTCGTTCAGCGCGACGTCTCGTCTTCTTCGAGCAGACGCGTCAGATAGTGCGCGACGGCACGGACCGCCGCGAGATTGGTGGGATAGTCCATGCGGGTCGGCCCCAGGACTCCGATGCGCGCCTGCGATCCGCCGGCGTCGTAGTCGCCCGCGACGACGGATGCCTCGGCCAGCCCGAACGGCTCGTTCTCGCGGCCGATGCTGGTCGCCAGTCCCCGATCGTCCGCGACCATCTCGCCCATGAGGCGCAGGAGCGTGACCTGCTCCTCGATCGCCTCCAGCAGGGGGTAGATGCTGCCGCGGAAGTCGGCCTCGCGGCGGGCGAGGGTCGCCGAACCGGCCATGACCATGCGATCGGAACGAAACTCGTCCAGTTCCTCGCCGATCGCCCGCAGGACGATCCGACGGTTCTCCTCGCGCGGCGCGGGAGCCTCGTCCTCGAGGATGCGGGCGATCGCGGCCGCACCGTCGCGCACGCTCTTACCGGTCAGCAGCGCAGCCATCGCGAGCTTGAGCTGCTGGGCCTCGTCGGCGGTCGGCTCGGTTGCGAGGAAGGCGACGCGCTGCGAGACACGTCCGGTATCGGTCACGACGATGATGACGACACGGGTGCCGCCGAGGTGAACGACCTCGACGTGCGAGACGTTCGCCCTGGCGAACGAGGGGTACTGCACGATCGCGACCTGACCGGTGAGGCGGGTGAGCGTGCGGACGGTGCGCACCAGGAGATCGTCCAGATCGCCGGTGTCTTCGAGGAAGGCGCCGATGGCGGAGCGTTGCGCGGACGTCAGCGGACGGACCTCGGCGAGGTGGTCGACGAAGACCCGATAACCCTTGTCCGTAGGCACACGGCCTGACGAGGTGTGGGGGGCGGTGATGAGCTCCTCGTCCTCGAGCAGCGCCATGTCGTTGCGGATCGTGGCGGCGGACACCCCGAACTGGTGGCGATCGACGATCGCCTTGCTCCCGACGGGCTCACGCGTGTCGACGTAGTCCTGGACGATCGCGCGCAACACCTGCAGACCGCGTTCCGAGACCATCACCCCTCCTCCGCTGGCACTCTCGATCTTGGAGTGCCAATTCTACCGCGCGCGGAGCGATGTGCTCGGATCACTCGGTCAGCGCGCGGACGACGGCGTCGGCGAGGAGCCTTCCGCGCCGGGTCAGGACGACCGTGCCGCGCACCGCCGCGGCGCCGTCGACGAGTCCGTCGGCGATGAGGGATGCCACATTCCGCCGCCCGGCGACCGTCGCCTCGTCGACCGCGACGCCGTCGGCGATGCGCGAGCGCAGCAGGATGTCCTCGAGGCGGCGGGCCTCGGCATCCGGCCGTTCCCGGCCCGCGGCCGGCGACTGCCCCGCGGCGAGGCGTTGGGCGTACGCCGCAGGATGCTTCACGTTCCACCACCGGAGTCCGCCGACATGGCTGTGGGCGCCGGGGCCGTAGCCCCACCAGTCCTGACCGCGCCAGTACGAGAGGTTGTGCCGCGAGCGCTGGGCGCGGCCGGTCGTCCAGTTCGAGACCTCGTACCACTCGTAGCCCGCCGCGGCGAGCATCTCGTCGGCCAGCTCGTACATGTCGGCCTGCAGATCGTCGTCGGGTGCAGCCACCTCGCCGCGACGGATCTGACGCTCGAGTTTCGTGCCGTCCTCGACGATGAGCGCGTACGCGGAGACGTGATCGGGCGCGAGCGCCGTCGCGGTCTCGAGCGAGGTCCGCCAGTCCCCGAGCGACTCCCCCGGCGCGCCGTAGATGAGATCGAGGCTCACCGCCAGACCGGCCTTCCGGGCCGCGGCGACGGCCGTCGCGATGTTCGCGGGGTCGTGGGTCCGGTCGAGGGCGGCGAGGACGTGCGGGACGGCGGACTGCATGCCGATCGACAGGCGCGTGACGCCCGCTGCGGCGAGGATGTCGGCGACGGCATCCGTCATCGTGTCGGGGTTCGCCTCGACTGTCACCTCGGCGCCGTCGGCCAGCCCGAAGGCACCCCGGACGCCATCGAGCATCCGCGCCAGATCCCCGGGCGGAAGGAGCGTCGGCGTGCCGCCACCGAAGAACACCGTCTGCGCGGGCCGGAGCGGTCCACGGTCGCCGAGCACCCGCCGCGAGATCCCGATCTCGCGGAGGACCTCGTCGGCGTAAGCGTCCTGGCGGGCGCCCCGCAGTTCGGTGGCGGTGTACGTGTTGAAATCGCAGTACCCGCATCGGACCCGGCAGAACGGGACGTGGAGGTAGACGCCGAAGTCGACGTCGTCCGAGACGGTCACGTCGGCGGGCAGAGCACCGTCGGCCGGTGCCGGATCGCCGAGGGGAAGAGCCGACCCCATCAGGAGCCGGTGGCGTACATGGGCGACATCGCCTGCAGGTACCCCTGGAACAGCGCGCGACGGCGTCGCTTCACGAGCGGGCGCCAGACGCGATACAGCAGACCGGTCGGCTTGTCGAAGGCGCGGACCGTGAACCAGACCTCGTCGTCATCGCGCCACTCGAGGAGGAAGGACTCCTCTCCGCTGACGACCGACCCCCCGACCGTGCCCAGGGAGTATCCGACCCGTCGCGGCTCGTCGACGACCGAGATCACGCGGAGTTCGGCATCCGCCCGCGTCCCGCCGACGCGGCCGCGCACGTGCACCGTCGTCCCCGCGCTGGCGAACGGGACGCCATCGGCGTCGAAGCGCTGCTCGTCGTCGAGTCGGCTGGGCTGCACCGCGTTCCCGTCGGCGTCGAAGCCGACGCCGGAGTACATGGGACCGGATGCCGGGCGCACATCGCTCACCTGAAGTCCCGCCCCGCGCTGGGCCCCCCAGCCGAGCAGCGACTCGCTGGAGGTGACGAAGCGGTTCTCGCCGCTGCCCAGGCGCCACGACGCCTCCGCCGGGGTCGTGCCCTTCGGCGGATAGCCCATGAGGTCCGGTGCCTGCGTCGCCCCGACGGCGGCGTAGTCGACGGTCCCTGCCTGGAAGCTCCCGCGGCGCATCGTGTCAGCCTACTTCTTGTCCTTGCCCTCGACGTCACCCGACAGCGCGGCGATGAACGCCTCCTGGGGGACCTCTACGCGTCCGACCATCTTCATGCGCTTCTTGCCCTCCTTCTGCTTCTCGAGCAGCTTGCGCTTACGCGTGATGTCACCGCCGTAGCACTTCGCCAGGACGTCCTTGCGGATGGCGCGGATGTTCTCGCGGGCGATGATGCGTGCGCCGATGGCGGCCTGGATGGGCACCTCGAACTGCTGACGCGGGATGAGCTTGCGCAGCCGCTCGGTCATCATCGTCCCGTAGCCGTACGCCTTCTCGCGGTGGACGATCGAGCTGAAGGCGTCGACCTTCTCGCCCTGCAGGAGGATGTCGACCTTGACGAGATCCGCCGTCTGCGAACCGGCCGGCTCGTAGTCGAGGCTGGCGTACCCCTGCGTCTTGGACTTCAGGTGATCGAAGAAGTCGAAGACGATCTCGCCGAGGGGCATGTTGTAGCGCAGCTCGACGCGGTCTTCACTGAGGTAGTCCATGCCCAGGAGTGTTCCGCGGCGGGACTGGCAGAGCTCCATGACCGTGCCGACATAGTCCTTGGGCAGGAGGATGCCGACCTTGACCACCGGCTCGGAGACCTCCGCGACGCGGCCGTCGGGGTACTCGGACGGGTTCGTCACCGTCACGGTCTCGTTGGTGTCGGTGGTGACCGTGTAGGTCACCGACGGCGCCGTCGTGATGAGGTCCAGGTCGAACTCGCGGGCGAGGCGCTCGGTGATGATCTCGAGGTGGAGAAGGCCGAGGAACCCGCAGCGGAAGCCGAAGCCGAGAGCGACGGAGGTCTCGGGCTCGTACTGCAGCGACGCATCCGAGAGCTTCAGCTTGTCGAGCGCCTCGCGCAGGACCGCGTAGTCACTGCCGTCGATCGGGTAGATGCCCGAGAAGACCATCGGCTTCGGGTCGGTGTACCCCGAGAGGGCTTCGGTCGCGGGCTTGCGGTGATTGGTGATCGTGTCGCCGACCTTGGACTGGCGGACATCCTTCACGCCGGTGATCAGGTAACCGACCTCGCCGACCCCGAGACCCTTCGTCGGGACCGGCTCCGGGCTCGAGACGCCGATCTCCAAGAGATCGTGCGCAGCACGGGTCGACATCATCTGGATGCGCTCGCGCGGCTCGAGCTTGCCGTCGACCATCCGCACGTAGGTCACGACGCCGCGGTAAGCGTCGTAGACGGAGTCGAAGATCATCGCCCGGGCCGGGGCGTCGGCATCCCCCACCGGAGCGGGGATGCGCTCGACGATACGGTCGAGCAGGGCCTCGACGCCCACGCCGGTCTTGCCGCTGACCTTGAGCACGTCCGCCGGGTCGCCGCCGATGAGGTTCGCTAGTTCGGCGGCGTACTTCTCGGGATCCGCGGCGGGGAGGTCGATCTTGTTCAGGACCGGGATGATCTCGAGGTCGTTCTCGAGGGCGAGGTAGAGGTTGGCGAGGGTCTGGGCCTCGATGCCCTGAGCCGCGTCGACGAGGAGGATCGCTCCCTCGCACGCGGCGAGGGAGCGGCTGACCTCGTAGGTGAAGTCAACGTGGCCGGGGGTGTCGATCATGTTGAGCGCGAACGTGCCGTCGGCGGTGGCCCACGGCATCCGGACCGCCTGGCTCTTGATCGTGATGCCGCGTTCGCGCTCGATGTCCATGCGGTCGAGGTACTGCGCGCGCATGTCGCGGTCGGCGACCACACCGGTGATCTGCAGCATGCGGTCGGCCAGGGTGGACTTGCCGTGGTCGATGTGGGCGATGATGCAGAAGTTGCGAAGCTGCGCGGGCGGCGTGGCCGCGGGCTGCAGGGGCTGAAGGGCGCGGGGTGACATGACCAGCCGAGTCTACCGGCGCGAGGCCGGGCGCCTGCCCCGGAGAGCGGGCACCATAACCCGCCGCAATGCCGACACGCCAGCAGTCCGCCATATGAGAAAGAGTTAACCGATCTGACACTTGCGGGGCCGCGGAACCGCCCGAATGCTCAATGTGGCGGTCGGTTCCTGCGCGATAAGCCCCGCGCCCGTGCCGCTTCGGGAGATCCCACCGTGTCGAACCCACCCGTTCCCGCGCACGCCTCACCGTCCTTCCTCCGCCGCACCGGTGCCCTGCTCACCGTCACCGCCGTGACGGCTGCGGGCCTGGCCCTCGTGCCGAGCGCGGCGAACGCCGCGGTGTCGGCCGATTCGCCCCTCGTCATCTCCGAGGTCTACGGCGGCGGCGGCAACAGCGGCGCCGCCTTCAACCGCGACTTCGTCGAGCTGGCCAACACCGGCGACGAGACGATCGACCTGAGCGGCTTCAGCGTCCAGTACGCCTCGGCGACGGGAGGGACCTGGCAGGTCACCAAGCTCGGCGACATCGACCTCCCTGCGGGCGAGAACCTGCTCATCGGTCAGGCGCTGGGCAGCAACACATCCCTCCCCGCGTTCGAGGCCGACGTCGAGGGCACGATCGCCATGAGCGGCAGCGCCGCCAAGGTCGCCCTGGTCTCCAGCGAAACCGCCCTCGCCGGCAGCACCGGCGTCGCCGATCTCGACCAGGTCGTCGACCTGGTCGGCTGGGGCAGCACCGCGAGCGCCTTCGCCGGCTCCGCTCCGGCGCCCGGAACCTCGAACGCCACGAGCGTCTCGCGCGACGAGGATGCCACGAACACCGCCGACAGCGCGGCGGACTTCACCGCCGGCATCCCCACACCCACGGGTCTCGGCGCGGACATCGACCCCGAACCGGAGCCCGACCCCGAGCCTCAGGCGGCGACCATCGCCGAGATCCAGGGCACGACGGATGCCTCTCCGCTGGCCGGCCGCACGGTCACCACCACCGGTGTCGTCACCGCCCACTACCCCACCGGCGGCTACAACGGCTACGTCATCCAGACCCCGGGCACCGGCGGAGCGCTTGACCTCGCGAGCCACACCGCGTCGGACGCCGTCTTCGTCTACGCCCCCGGCGCGGTGGGTGACGTCGCCCTCGGCGACACCGTGACCGTCACCGGTGTCGTGTCCGAGTTCAACGGGCTCACCGAGCTCACGGTCAAGGCGGGCGACGCCGAGGTCATCGACGATGCAGAGGCGCCGACGCCCGCGACCGTCGCGTGGCCGACCACTGCGGCGCAGCGCGAGTCGCTCGAATCGATGCTGATCGCCCCGCAGGGCGAGTTCACCGTCAGCGACACGTACAGCACCAACCGCTTCGGCGAGGTGGGGCTGGCCGCCGGCGACACGCCGCTGCGCCAACCCACCGACGCCGCCCGACCCGGCAGCGATGAGGCGGCCGCCGTCGCGGCCGACAACGCCGCACGCGGCGTGCGTCTCGATGACGGTGCCGGCCTCGACTACACGTCGGCCGCCAACCAGTCCCGGACCCCCGCCTACGTCTCGCTCACCGAGCCGGTCACGGTGGGCGCGGGCGTCACCTTCACGGCGCCGCTCATCGTGGACTACCGCAACGACACCTGGAAGCTGAACCCCACCGAGCCGGTCGTCGGCGACGGCACGGGCGCCGACGAGGTCGTCTTCGAGAACGTCCGCACCAACGCTCCCGAGGATGTCGGCGGAGACCTGTCGATCGCCTCGTTCAACGTCCTCAACTACTTCACGACGCTCGGCACCGACTCGGCGACCTGCGAGGCCTACCCCGACCGCTTCGGCGACGGCGTCACCGTCCGTGACGGCTGCGCACAGCGCGGCGCGTGGGACGCCGCCGACCTGGAGCGTCAGCAGGCCAAGCTCGTCGCGGCCATCACGTCGGTGGATGCCGCCGTCGTCGGCCTCATGGAGATCGAGAACTCCGCTGCGCTCGGCGAAGAAACGGATGAGGCGACGTCGACACTCGTGGCGGCGCTCAACGCCGAGGCTGGCGCCGGGACCTGGGCGTTCGTCCCGTCCTCCGCGGACCTGCCCCCGGCATCCGAGCAGGACGTCATCACCAACGCGATCATCTACCAGCCCGCCCTCGTCTCCCCCGTCGGCGCCGCCCGCGCCCTCGGCGACCAGAGCGCCGACGGCGAAGCCTTCGGCAACGCGCGGGAACCGATCGCGCAGGTGTTCGAACCTGCCGCCGGCGGCGATCCGTTCCTGTTCGTCGTGAACCACTTCAAGTCGAAGGGGTCCGCGGGCCCCTGGCCCGGCGATACCGACACGGGTGACGGTCAGGGTTCGTCGAACGAGTCGCGGGTCCGCCAGGCGACCGCGCTGCGCGACTGGGTCGCGGAGATCCAGGGCGACGTGGACGCCGTGGCGCTCGCGGGCGACTTCAACTCCTACAGCCAGGAGGACCCGCTGGAGGTCCTCTACGAGGCCGGCTACGCCGATGCCGAGCAGGCGTTCGACATCGACTCGTCGTCCTACAGGTTCTCGGGGCTCTCGGGTTCGCTCGACCACATCCTCCTGAACAAGGCGGCGCTGGCCCGCTCCACCGGCGCGGACATCTGGAACATCAACTCCGGCGAGTCGATCGCACTGGAGTACAGCCGCTTCCGCACCCACGGCACCGAGTTCTACTCGGCCGACCCGTTCCGCTCGAGCGACCACGACCCGGTCATCGTCGGCATGGACGCGGACGCCGCTCCTGTGCAGCTCACGCTGCTCGGCATCAACGACTTCCACGGGCGCATCGACAGCAACACGGTCGCCTTCGCCGGGACGGTCGAAGAGCTGCGCACGGCGGCATCCGGTCCGACCCTGTTCCTGTCGGCAGGTGACAACATCGGCGCCTCCCTGTTCGCCTCGTCGGTGGCGCAGGATCAGCCGACGATCGACGTCCTGAACGCGATGGGGCTGCAGGCGAGCGCCGTCGGCAACCACGAGTTCGACCGCGGCTTCGCCGACCTGTCCGGCCGCGTGTCGGAGGCCTTCGACGCTCCCCAGCTCGGCGCGAACGTCTACGAGAAGGGCACGACCACGCCGGCGCTCGACGAGTATGCGCTGCTGGAGGCCGACGGTCTCACGGTCGGCGTCATCGGAGCCGTGACCGAGGAGACCCCGACGCTCGTCACCCCCACGGGCATCGAGTCCGTCGACTTCGGCGACCCGGTCGAGGCGGTCAACCGCGTCGCGGCGCAGCTGACCGACGGCGACCCGTCCAACGGAGAAGCCGACGTCATCGTGGCGCTCTATCACGAGGGGGCCGGAGCCGGCACGCCGGACGGCGCGACCCTCGACGAGGAGGTCGCTGCGGGCGGTGCGTTCGGGGCGATCATCGAGGACACTTCCGCCGAGGTGGACGCGATCTTCACGGGCCACACGCACAAGGAGTACGCGTGGTCGGCGCCGATCCCCGGCACGGACCGCACGCGCCCTGTCGTTCAGACCGGATCGTACGGCGCCAAGATCGGTGAGATCACCCTGACGGTGGATGCCGCGAGCGGCGAGGTCTCGGCGCACACCGAGCGCAACGTCGCCCGGACGACCACCGCCGCCGCCGACCTCATCGCCGCCTACCCGCGGGTCGCGGAGGTCGACCGGATCACGAAGGCCGCACTCGCGAACGCGGCCGCTGTCGGCAACACCGAGGTCGGCCAGGTGTCCGGCGACATCACGACCGCCTACGGCGGCGGCTCGTACGTCGACGGCGTGTACACCGGCGGATCCCGCGACAACCGTGCGGCGGAGTCGACGCTCGGCAACACCGTCGCCAACATGCTGCGTGACAGCCTCGCGGACCTCCCGAACGGCGCCGTGATCGGCGTCACCAACCCCGGTGGTCTGCGCGCCGACCTGTTCGACACGCAGGCGGAGTTCGGTGCCACCGCGGTGCCGGGCCTCGCCGACGGCTCGATCTCGTTCAGCCAGGCCAACGCCGTGCTGCCGTTCAACAACACGCTCGCGCTCGTCACGCTCACGGGCGAGGAGTTCACGGCCATGTTGGAGCAGCAGTGGCAGCGGGATGCCGAGGGAAACGTCCCCGCGCGTCCCTACCTCCAGCTGGGACTCTCGGACAACGTGTCGTACACCTACGACCCGGCGCTGCCGGAGGGTGAGCGGATCACGTCGGTGACGATCGACGGTGCGCCGATCGACCCGGCCGGGACCTACCGCATCGGGACGTTCTCGTTCCTGGCGGCCGGCGGCGACAACTTCCGTGCCTTCACGGAGGGCGACGACTACGTCGACACGGGCCTGCTCGACTACGAGGCCTGGGTGGACTACCTCGCCGACGGATCCCCCGTCGCCCCCTCGTACGCCAAGCACGGCGTGCAGGTCTCGGGCGTCCCCGAGACGGTCGCCGCCGGCGAGACGGTGTCGTTCCAGGTGGCCGGGCTCGACCTCACCAGCCAGGGCGCTCCCGCCAACAGCGAGGTGTCGATCAGCCTCGGTGACCAGGTGCTCGGCACGGCGCCCGTGTCGGAGGGGGCGGCATCCGTCAGCGTCACCCTGCCGGCAGGAACGCCAGCCGGCGCTGCGCAGCTGACCGTGACCGCCTCGCCGAGCGGGACCGTGGTCCAGGTGCCGGTCACCGTGGCGGAGGCGGCAGAGCCCGCCGCCGCGACGAAGACCCGCCTCGTGGCCGTCCCGCCGGTGCACATCAACCGGTTCCTGCCGACGACGCTCGTCGCGATCGTCACGCAGGAGGGCGGCCGTGCCGAGGGCGTCGTGGAGTTCCGCGAGGGCGACACCGTGGTCGCGACGGCAGAGGTGCGTCGGGGCACCGCGACGACGACGCTCGGCCGCCTGTCGCGCGGGACCCACGCCTACACGGCGACCTTCGTCCCCGACGACCCGACGGTCGCCGAGGGATCGGAGAGCAAGGCTGTGAAGGTGCGCGTCCTCTTCTGATCGGACGCATCCGGAACGGGGGCGGATCCATGGGTCCGCCCCCGTTCCGCGTCAACGCCCCGAATTCGTAGGCTGGGAGCATGACGCCTCAGGTGGTCTTCGTCCACGGCATCCGGACGTCCGCGACGATGTGGCGCGCACAGCTGGAGCACCTCTCCGCCCTCGGCGTCGGAGCCACCGCGGTGGACCTGCCGGGGCACGGCACCCGAATGAGCGAGACCTTCACCCTGGACGGCGCCTTCGAGACCATCGACGCCGCGGTGACGGATGCCGCGACCCGTGGTCCCGTGCTGCTGGTCGCGCACTCGATGGGCGGGCTCGTCTCGATCGAGTACATGGGCAGGGAGCAACCGCCGCCGGTCGAAGCCTTCATCGCCGCGGGCTGCACGTCGATCCCGCGCGGCGCCGGTCTCACGATCTACCGGACACTGGCTCGCGGGTTCGACCGGCTCCCCCGGCGGGGCCAGCCGCTCGCCGACATCGTGCTCGATCGGACGCTCCCCCCGGAGACCCGCGCGGACTTCGGGGCCGGCGGCTACGCCTACGACGCGCAGGACATCGCCTTGCGCAGCCTGTCGGTCCTCGATCTCGTGGTCGCGTTGCAGCGGATCTCGGTCCCGATGTGGTTCGTGAACGGGCAGTGGGATCAGCTGCGGCTCAACGAACGCCTGTTCACGAGGCTCAAACCCGAGGCGGAGCTCATCGTCGTGCCCCGGACATCCCACCTCGTCACCGCCATGCGGCCGCGCGTGTTCAATGCGATCGTCGACCTGGCCCTGGCGACCATGGCGCGGGAGCGGTCGACTTCGGGATGAGGCCCTCACCTGATAGAATCGGTTTTTGGCTTGCGTGTGGGTTCCTCCCTCACACGACCGCTGTGTGACAGCCCTCTTCTGTCGCCGGCACATCCACCTGATAACTCCGAACGAAAGATACGTCGAACGTGGCGAACATCAAGTCGCAGATCAAGCGCAACAAGACCAACGAGAAGGCCCGCGAGCGGAACAAGGCCGTCAAGAGCGAGCTGCGGACCGTCGTCCGTCAGACCCGCGAGGCCATCTCGGCCGGCGACAAGGCCGCTGCCGAGAAGGCCCTGGTGAAGGCGACCAAGAAGCTCGACAAGGCCGTCAGCAAGGGCGTCATCCACGAGAACCAGGCGGCCAACCGCAAGTCCTCGATCGCCAAGCAGGTCGCCGCTCTCTGAGCCGCACCACGTCCGAAGGCCCGTCCCCCTGGGGGCGGGCCTTCGTCGTTGGGGGCGCTCAGGCGCCGTACGGTGCGCGGGTCGCGACCACGGTGACCAGGCGCTCGACCGCGAAGACGGCGTCGCGGGACGCGCCCTTCACCTCGGCATCCGCCCGTGCCGCCGCCTGGATCGCGACACCCAGGGACGACTCGGTCCAGCCGGCGAGGTCGCGGCGGGCGCGATCGACCTGCCAATCCTTCATCCCGATGCGCGCGGCGAGGGCTCCCGACGGCTCGCGCGACCCGGCGACTCGCGCCATGGTGCGCAGCTTCGATGCGATGGCCGCGACCATCGGAACAGGGTCCGCGCCGGAGGCGAGGGCGTGGCGGAGCGTGATCAGGGCGTCGCCGTAGCGCCCGGCGATCGCCGTGTCGGCGACGGCGAAGGCGGTGGTCTCGACACGGCCGCCGTAGTAGCGCGCGACCACCTGCTCGGTGATGTCGCCCTCGACGTCGGAGATGAGCTGCTGGCAGGCCGCCGCGAGCTCGGTGAGGTCGTCAGAGAACGCGGAGACGAGAGCGCGGAGCGCAGCTGGGGCGATGCGACGTTTCGCTGCCTGGAACTCCCCCGCCGCGAAGTCGAAGCGGTCGGAGTCGCGTTTGACGGCGGGGCAGGCGATCTCTATGCCGCCGCCGACGCCGGAGCGGATGGTGTCGAGGAGCTTCTTGCCGCGGACACTGGCCCCGGTGTGGCGGAGGACGATCGTCGCGCCGTCCTGGGGGGCCTCGAGGTAACGGATCGCCTCGGCGAGGAACGCGTCGGAGCATTTCTCGACGCCCGACACGCGGACCAGCCGCGGTTCGCCGAACAGCGACGGCGACGACACCGCCAAAAGGGTGCCGGGCGCGTAGTCGTCGGCGCGGACGTCGGTGACCTCGAGACTCGGGTCCTCGGCGCGGAGGTAATCGCGGATGCCGGCGGTCGCCCGCTCGGCGCAGATCTCCTCCGGCCCCGACACCAGCACGACGGGGGCAGGCTGCGGGGCGCGCCACGAGATCTGCGGGATCGCCGATCTCGTCGTCTTCGCGGCGGGACGACGGGGGCTCGGCATGGGGTCCAGCCTACCGAGGGCGGCGGACGGTGACCCGCGCCCCTCATCCCTCGCGCGAGCGCCACAGGCGGAGACCGGCGGCGTCGCGCCAGACGACGAGGTCACCCGACGTGTCGGTCCGCGCAACAGTGGCGCGCTCTTCCTCGAGGAGATCGAGGATCTCGGCGCGGGGGTGTCCGTAGGTGTTCTCTCCCACGGTGACCAGCGCGACGCTGGGGCCGAGTCTCCGGTAGAGCTCGCCGTCCTGATCGGCGCTGCCGTGGTGAGCGACCTTCACGACCGCGTACCCGCGGTCGATCGCTCCCGTCGCGACGAGCGAGCGCTGCGCCTGCGCGGAGAGATCGCCGAGGAAGAGGGCGTCGGGGACGCGGCATCCGGTCACGTCGACGATGACACTCGCATCATTGCCGGCGGGGTAGACGGGGTCGCCGGGCTTCGGCCAGTGGGACCGCCAGCGGCACTCCCCCAGCGTGCCGCCCTGTCCAGCCGTGACCTGCTGCGTCCGGGCACCGGCAGACGAGAACCGTTCGAGCGTCTCGGCGGCGTCGGCGTCGGGCACCGGACCGTGCAGGACGAGATCCACCCGCCCCACGACGGCGTCGGCACCACCGCGGTGGTCGAGGTCGAAGTGCGTCAGGACGAGGGTGTCGACGCGGTCGATCGCGAAACGGTCGAGGCAGGCCGCCAGCGGGGCCGGCTCGGGTCCGGTGTCGATGAGCATGACGGCGTCGGACTCGCGGACGAGGACGGCGTCGCCCTGCCCGACCTCGCAGGCCGCGATGGCCCAGTCGGTGGGGACCCGCGTGCGGTCGAACAAGGTCCGGACGGGGCCGGAGACGGCGACGACGAGCACGGCAGCGGCCAATGTCCACGCCGCCGCTCGACGAAGGCGAGGATGCCGCGCCGCGATCACCGCTCCGATGGCGACTCCTGTCGCGGCCAGCGCGACGAGGCCTGGCAGCCCCCCGAGCCACGGGAGGGACGCCCCGGGCAGTCGCGCCGCCAGGTCCGCCGTGCCCGCAATCCAGGCGGCAGGCAGCCACGCGATCGCCGCCAGCCCCTGCGCGAGCACCGGCACCGGCAACGCGAGGCAGGCGAGCAGCCCGAGCACCGTCGCGGCCGGCGCCGCCGGTCCCGCGAGCAGGTTCGCCAGCACCCCCACCAGTGGCACCGTCGGCTCGATCAGGACCAGCAGCGGCCCGCAGGCCAGCTGCGCCGCGAGCGGCACCGACAGTGCCAGCGCGGCGGGCGACGGCATCCATCTCGACAGGCCGTCGGCGAGCGGGCCGGCGAACAGCAGCAGCGATCCGGTGGCGACGGCGGACAGGGCGAAGCCGAGCGACGCCGCGAGCCACGGATCGAGGATGAGGAGCAGACAGACGGATGCCGAGAGCACGGACACTCCCGCACCGATACGCCCGAGCAACAGACCGAGCATCGCGATCGCGGCCATCGCTCCGGCTCGAACGACGCTCGGTTCCGGCGACACGAGGAGGACGAACGCGATCAGGGTTGTGAGCCCGGCGGCGACGCGGACGCCGCGCTTCGCCCCGCAGAGCGCTGCGATACCGAACGCGATCCCGACGACGAGCGCACAATTGGCCCCCGAGACCGCAGTCAAGTGGGACAGCGAGGAGGCTTTCATCTGCTGGTCGAGCTCGTCGGTGACGGCCGAGGTGTCGCCGACGGCCAACCCCGGGACGAGCCCTGCACCGGGGTCGGGCAGCCCCTCGACCGCAGCCACCAGTCCCGTCCGCAGGCGCGCGGCCACGGCGAACGGCCCTGTCGGCGCACGCTCCACCACCAGCTCGGACGCCTCGACCACGAGTACGGCACGGTCGGTCGCATCGGCGCGGAACGCCGTCCCCGTGGCCGTCGCGCGGGCACCGAGGTCGAGCCCGTTTGGGCGCTCGGATGCGCGGACCACCACGGGTGCCGAGACGACCCTGATCTCGTCACCGATCGTCACCGAGCGCGTGACCGCGTCGAAGCGGAACCCCGTGGCGGAGCGCTCGACCTTCCCTACGACGTCGACCTCGAAGGCGGCACTGCGGCCTCCGTCGATCCTCAGATCCGCCGCCGCGTCCCTGCTCGGCTGGACGATGGCGACGTGGGTTGCGGAGGCCCCCGCGACGGCCAACGAGACCGCGACCAGCGCCAGTACGGTCGGCCGTGCACGACGTGCGGCGACCACAAGCAGCGCGACCGCGGCAAGCCAGAGAAGGGCCGCGAAGGCGAATGTGTGCTGCGGGAAGGCGATCGCCGCCCCTGCGCCGGACCACGCCGTGACGGCCACGGGGAGCAGGCGGAGATCTCGACGACGGGCGGTGCGGGTGCTCACACGGTCACCAGGTCGCGGAGCGAGGCGAGCATCTTCTCGCCGATCCCGGGGACGGCCATGAGGTCGTCCACGCTCGTGAATCGCCCGTTGGTCTCGCGCCAGTCGAGGATCCGCTGAGCAATCGCCGGACCGACCCTCGGCAGCGTGTCGAGGGCGGCGAGGTCGGCGGTGTTGAGATTCACGCGCCCGTCGCCCTCGGGCGCGGCCGAGGCCGCGGCATCCGTGCCCTCGGCGCCTTCGGCGGGGACAACGAGCTGCTCGCCGTCGCTGACCGGTCGGGCGAGGTTGACCGCCTCGCGGGATGCCTGGTCGGTGAACCCGCCCGCCGCAGCGACGGCGTCGACGACGCGCGCGCCCTGGTCGAGTCGGTACAGCCCCGGGTCGGCGACCTCTCCCGACACGTGCACGTAGACGGCCGCCGGCGCCACCGTCTCGACGGCGACGTCCGGGACCGTCTCGATCGCCGCCTCGGCGCCGGTACGAACGATGCCGATCGCGATCGTGACCGCGGCGACGACGACGACCAGGGTGACCGCCGCGCCGATCCCCAATCGGCGACGCGAGCCCGGCACCGTCTGCGCACCCATGCGTCGAGGATCGCTCGCGGCTGCAGAGGCGAGCATCCGCCTGCGATCAGCCGTGGACGGAGATCACGGAACGCCTGCCGTGGAGGAACCGCCGCGGATGGCGTCCGCGTCAGATCCCGCAGGAAAGATCGCGGGGCGGGCCTCATCCGCCGACCGCTCAGAGGCACCCCGGTCGCGGATTCGGAGAACGTGCCCGGATGCGGATACCACGGGCCGTGTCACTCCGCATCCCCGAACGATGTCCGAATCTGCGCATCACACCCGCAAGGGCAGTGCGCAGACGCCGCGGTGAGACCGCGGCCGGACTCACGCGACGGTGAAACTCACGACCTTCGGTGCCCGCACGACGGCTCGGGTAATCTCCTTGTCGCCGATCGCCCGGCGCACCTTCTCGTCCGCGAGCGCGAGCTGCTCGAGCTCCTCGCTAGAGATCTTCGCCGGGACCGAGAGCGTGCCGCGCACCTTGCCGTTGACCTGCACGACGGCCGTCACGGACTCCTCGACGAGCAGCGTCGGGTCGGCCTGACGCCACGGGACGACGCCGACGAAGGGCTCGTACCCGAGGATCTCCCACATCTCCTCGGCCGTGTGCGGGGCGAACAGATCGAGGATCATCGCGACGGCCTCGGCGGCCTCACGGACCGCGGGGTCGGCGGCGCCGGCGCCCGAGTCGATCGTCTTGCGCGTCGCATTGACCAGCTCCATGAGGCGCGCGACGACGACGTTGAACTTCGACTGCTCGACGAGACCGACCACATCCGCCCACAGGCGGTGCGTCACGCGGCGAAGCGCGGTGTCGCCCTCGGCCCACACGACGTCCGTCGGACTCGCGACATCCGTGGCGACACGCAAAGCGCGCGCGAGGAACTTCTGGGCGCCGGTCGTCGAGACGTCCTCCCAGTTGATGTCGTCCTCGACGGGCCCGGCGAAGGCGATCGCGACACGGACGGCATCCGCGCCCGGGTCGTCCATGCTCGAGGCGAACTCGACCAGGTTGCCCTTGGACTTCGACATCTTCGAGCCGTCGAGCAGCACCATCCCCTGGTTGATGAGGCTTGTGAAGGGCTCGGTGAAGTCGACGAGGCCCATGTCGAAAAGGACCTTCGTGATGAACCGCGCGTACAGCAGGTGCAGGATCGCGTGCTCGACCCCGCCAATGTAGGAGTCGACGGGGGCCCACTTGGATGCCTCGGCCGTCGGGAACGGCTCCGTCGCCCCGTTGGGAGCCAGGAAGCGCAGGAAGTACCACGAGCTGTCGACGAACGTGTCCATCGTGTCCGCGTCCCGAAGCGCCGGCTCGCCGGTCTCGGGGTCGACCGTCGACATCCACTCGGTCGCGCCGCCCAGCGGCGACGTGCCCTTCGGCTTCAGGTCGAGGCCCTTGGCGTCGGGCAGGACGACGGGCAGCTGCTCGTCGGGAACGGGGACGATGCGGCCGTCCTCGGTGTGGATCATCGGGATCGGCGTGCCCCAGAAGCGCTGGCGCGAGATCAGCCAGTCGCGCAGGCGGTAGGTCTTCGCGGCGCGACCGGTGCCGGCCGCGGTGAGCTCCTCGATCGCCCGCGCGATCGCGTTGCGCTTGGAGAGGCCGTTGAGCGTGCCCGAGTTGATGAGGCGTCCGTCACCCGTGAGCGCCGTGCCCGTGCGAGCGGGATCGATCGACTCGAGGTCGTCGCCGATCGGCACACCGTCCTCATCGACCTCGATGACCGGGATCGCACCGGTGACCGGCGCCGTCGTGTCGACGACGACCTTGACCGGCAGGGCGAACGCCCGGGCGAAGTCGAGGTCGCGCTGGTCGTGCGCGGGAACGGCCATGACGGCGCCGTGGCCGTAGTCGGCCAGCACGTAGTCCGCCGCCCAGATCGGGAGACGCTCGCCGTTGATCGGGTTGATCGCGAAACGGTCGAGGAAGACACCCGTCTTGGGGCGGTCGGCGGTCTGACGCTCGATCTCGCTGGTCTTCTGCACCGTGTCGAGGTAGTCCCGGAAGCGCTGCTGCACCTCGGGCGACGCCCCCTGGGCGAGTTCGGCGGCCAGATCGGAATCGGGGGCGACGACCATGAAGGTCGCGCCGTGCAGCGTGTCGGGGCGGGTCGAGAAGACGGTGATCTTCTCGGCGCGACCCTCGATCTCGAAGTCGATGTCGGCACCGATGGACCGGCCGATCCAGTTGCGCTGCATCTGCAGCACCTTGTGCGGCCAGAACCCCTCGAGCTGGTTCAGGTCGTCGAGCAGCCGGTCGGCGTACTCCGTGATCTTGAAGTACCACTGCGTCAGCTTCTTCTTGACGACCTCGAACCCGCACCGCTCGCAGTGACCGTCGACGACCTGCTCGTTCGCGAGGACGGTCTGATCATTGGGGCACCAGTTGACGGCGCTCTGCTTGCGGTAGGCGAGCCCGCGCTCGAAAAGACGCTGGAACAGCCACTGGTTCCAGCGGTAGTACTCGGGGTCGCTCGTGTGGAGCACACGGCTCCAGTCGTAGGACGATCCGAACGCGCGGAAGCTCGTCTTGTGCTGGGCGATGTTGTTGTAGGTCCACTCGCGCGGATCGGACCCGGCGCCGCCCTTGATCGCGGCGTTCTCCGCCGGAAGGCCGAACGAGTCCCACCCGATCGGGTTCAGGACGTTGTACCCGCGGTGCCGCCAGAAGCGCGCGACCGCGTCGACGTAGGCGTAGTTCTCGGCGTGGCCCATGTGCAGGTCGCCCGAGGGGTACGGGAACATGCCGAGCACGTACTTGCGCGGACGCGTGTCCTCGTCACCGCCGGCCTTGAACGGGTCGGCCTCCACCCACCGGGTCTGCCACTTGGTCTGGATGGCGCGCGGGTCGAAGCTCGTCTGCTCGGGAGTCGATGCGTCGTGGGAGGTGCTGGATGACACGGTGAACCAATCGTGCAAAGTCGGGAGGGCGCGCGAAAGCGCCGTTTCAGCCTAGCGGACCGGGACTTTCACCATCCCGGCGGCAGCTCCGCGCCCAGGGCGCCGAGCGGTGCGCGGGCCTTGATACCGACCTCTGCGACCTCGTCCGCGGCGACCGAACCCCAGGTGATCCCGCCGCCGGCCCCGACATACGCCCCCTGGGGGTGGACCACGATCGAGCGGATGACCATCGCGAGGTCGACGCCCCCGTCATCCCCGATCCACCCGAAGCAGCCGGCGAACACTCCCCGCGGCGCGGCTTCGAGGCGATGGAGGATCTGCATCGCCGACAGCTTGGGCGCTCCCGTCATACTGCCGGCGGGGAACGCGGCGTCCCACAGCTCACCGACGGTCGTCCCGGTGCGCAGCCGGCCCGCGACGGTGCTCACCAGCTGATGCACCGCGCGGTACGACTCCACCTCGAGCAGGCGCTCCGCTGCGACCGATCCCGGGTCGCACACCCGTTGCAGATCGTTGCGCATGAGATCGACGATCATGACGTTCTCCGCCTGCTCCTTCTCGCTCCCGCGCAGCTCGGCCGCAAGCGCGGCGTCGCGCTCCGGGTCCGTCGAGCGGGGCCGCGTCCCCTTGATGGGGCGGGTGCGGACGATGTCGTCCTCGACCGCGAGGAACTGCTCCGGCGATGCGCTCGCGAGGGCCCATCCACCGCTGCGGATGAAGCCTCCGTGATGCGCGGGCGTCGCGGCACGCAGCCGGAGGTAGGTCTGCACCGGGTCGACGGATGCCGACGTCTCGAATCGCGTCGTCAGGCACAGCTGATACGCACGACCCTCGCAGATCTCCTCGCGGCACTGCTCAATGAGCTCCGCGTACTCCGCCGGTGCATGACGCGCCGTCACCTGCACACGCGGCGCGGGCCCCGCGGGCGGCATCGGCCCCCTACCGGCGGCCTCGGCCTCGGCGACGAGCTCGACCAGCTGTGGTTCCGGCGCGAATGCGACGACGCGACGAGCCGAGTGATCGAACCCCAGCATCCGCTCGACGCGCAGCCAGAGATCCCCCGGACCCGCATCGGCCGAGGCCGGCGCACCCGCTCGGGCCGCAGCGTCGTCGTACCCTGCCCAGCCCACCCAGCCGCCTCGGAAGGGACCCTCGGAGCGGTCTCCCCCACCCTCGGCCACGACGTCCCGCGGAGAAGAGGAGCGGATGCCGCTGCCCACCCAGCTCCAGCCTTCCGACGCGTCGGGTCCGGCATCGAGCCAGAAGACGCCGTCCGCGGAGGCGAACAGCTCCAGGAAGACGATCGCGGGATCGACCCACCCCGCGAGGGCGCGGGAGGCCAGGTCGCTCGACATCCCTTCAGGGTAGACGGCGGATAATCTGAGGTCGTGAACGAGATCCTCGACTGGCTGCTCGGCACCGTCCAGGCTGTCGACCCGGTCGTGCGGACGATCGTCGCCGGCGTCGCGATGATGCTCGAGACGAGTGTGCTCGTGGGGCTCATCGTCCCCGGTGACTCGATCGTGATCGTCGCCGGCACCGCCGTGGACACGTTCGCCGAGGGCGCGTGGCTCGTCGCAGCGGTCCTCGTCGGTGCGCTCCTGGGTGAGAGCATCGGATTCGCCCTCGGGCGATGGCTGGGTCCCCGCATCCGCTTCTCGCGTGTCGGCCGACTCATCGGCGAACGCAACTGGGCACGCGCCGAGCTGTATCTGCGTCGCCGCGGAGGCCCGGCGATCTTCCTCTCCCGATTCCTTCCGGTCCTCCACTCCCTCGTGCCCCTGACGGTCGGGATGAGCGGGTTCGCGTACCGGCGCTTCCTCGCCTGGACCGTCCCCGCGTGCGCGGTGTGGTCGGTGGCGTACGTCTCGGTCGCCGCGGCCGCCGCCGAGGGGTACCGGGAACTCTCCGACAACCTGCATTACGCGGGATACCTGTTCGTCGCGGTGATCGCGGTCTTCCTCGTCCTGGTCTACATCGCCAAACGCGTCATCGGCGCGCGCGAGGCCCGCCACCTCGTCGATGAGGAGCCCAGCGGGGTCGACTCGGACAACGTGAAAGACTGAACCGATGGCTTCCCCCTCCTCGCCCCCGAAGAAGGCGCTCTGGCTCGCACGCTTGGAGTACCAGTTCCACGCGTGGCGCGAGAAGCGTGCCCGCGCGCGGGGACGCAGCGCCACGGTCGCCGCGTTCCCCGGGTACGGCAGCACCGAGTGGATCCGGGTGTTGGGGCGGGTCCTGATCCCGCCGAAGGCCAAGCGGCGCGAGCGCGGCGATTACGCGGGCGTGCGGGGATGGCGCAGCTTCGCGTCGGTCCCCGTGGCTCATGCGACCGTCACCGTCATCGTGAACGGCGTGCCGCACGAGGTCGTCGCGGACCGCGGTGGCGTCGTCGACGCGGTGCTCCCCGCCACCCTCGCCCCTGGCTGGCAGCACGTCCTGATGAACGTCGAGGACGCCGAGCCCGTCGAGGCGCGTGTGTTCGTGGTGGGCGACGACATCCGGTTCGGCATCATCTCGGACGTCGACGACACCGTCATGGTCACCGCGCTCCCCCGCCCGTTCGTCGCCGCATGGAACTCCTTCGTCCTCAACGAACACGCTCGTCAGCCGGTGCCCGGCATGGCGGTCCTCCTGGAGCGTCTCGCGCGCGAGAACCCCGGCGCGCCCGTCATGTACCTGTCGACGGGGGCCTGGAACGTCGCCCCGACCCTCGCCCGCTTCCAGCGGCGCCACCTCTTCCCGATGGGCGCGATGCTCCTCACCGACTGGGGGCCGACCCACGACCGGTGGTTCCGCAGCGGCAAGCTGCACAAGCAGGAGAGCCTTCGCCGGCTGGCGGAGGAGTTCCCGGACATCGACTGGCTCCTCATCGGAGACGACGGTCAGCACGACGACGAGATCTACACGCAGTTCACGATCCAGCACCCGGATCAGGTCGCGGCCGTCGCGATCCGCCGACTGACACCCGCTGAGGCCGTCCTCGCAGGTGGTCGCACCGCGGTCGACGACCACAGCGCCGCCGGGGTGCCCTGGGTGACCGGAGACGACGGGGCCGAACTGCTCGACCGCCTGACGGATGTCGACATCGTCCGCGATGTCCCACCCTCCTCCTAGGCTGTCAGCCATGTGTGGTCGCTTCGTCGTCGCGAACGTCGCCTCCGAACTCGTCGGCGTCCTGCGCGTCGACGTCGAGAGCGACGATCTGCCCGCGCCGTCCTACAACATCGCCCCGACCTCGCAGGTCGCCATCGTGCTGGACTCCGCGAAGACCGAACCACCGACCCGGCGTCTCGAGCCGGCGCGGTGGGGCCTCGTCCCGTCGTGGGCGAAGGACGTGAAAGTGGGAGCGCGGGCCTTCAACGCCCGTTCCGAGGAGATCGAGGACAAGCCGATGTTCCGGCAGGCCCTCATCAAGCGGCGCGCCGTCGTTCCCGCGACGGGCTACTACGAGTGGCAGACGACCGACGCGGGCAAGACGCCGTACTTCATCCGCCCCGCCGACGGCTCGCCGTTGCTGTTCGCCGGCGTGTACGAGTGGTGGAAGGACCCCGAGAAGGCAGACGACGACCCCAGCCGGTGGGTGCTGTCCTTCACGATCCTGACGCGCGCCGCGATCGATCCGCTGGGATCCATTCATGATCGGATGCCGCTGTTCCTCGACGCCGACTTCGCCGACGCCTGGCTGGACACCGAGGTCGACAACGTGGGCGATCTGCTCGACGCCGCGGTCGACGCCGCGCCGCAGGTCGTCGCAGGGCTGACCGACCACATCGTCTCGAGCGCCGTCGGCAATGTCCGCAACGACTCGCCCGAGCTCATCGAGCCCGTCTGAGCGACGCGTATGACGATCGTCACCGGGGTCGTGCTCGACCGGTCGGAATGGACCGAGCGGATGCAGGCCCACATCACTCGCGCCGACGCGCTCACCGCCGCGCGGCGACAGCGCGCTGCGCGCGGTGAGACGCACCCGGTCGACGATTTCCTCTACACCTACTACTCGTACAAGCCAGCTCTCCTGCGTCGGTGGCACCCGGGACGGAACGTCGCCCTCGACGACGCGACCGGCGCACCGCACGGCGCGTGGCGGTGGTACCGGTCCGAGGGGGGTGCGGTCAGCGCGGACTCCGACGCGTTCCTCGCAGAGAAGAGTCCGCTCGTGCGCGCCATCCGCGGCATCCTCGCGGGCGCCCTCGGCCGCTCCGGATCGTATGGCTGTTTCGGCATGCACGAATGGGCGATGGTGTACCGAGATCGCGAGACGCGGCATCCGGTTCCGCTCCGACTCGGCGTCGCCGGGACGGACGCCGTCGTCGACGCGCACGACGTGCGCTGCACGCACATCGATGCGTTCCGCTTCTTCACCCCCGACGCGGTCCCCCTCAACCGCTTCGCGCCGTCCCGCGACACCCAGGCGGCCATGGAGCAGCCGGGCTGCCTGCACGCCGGCATGGACCTCTACAAATGGGCGGTGAAGCTGGGGCCGCTGGTACCGGGCGAGCTGATGCTCGACGCCTTCGAGCTCGCTCGCGACATCCGCGAACTCGACATGCGCGCCTCCCCTTATGACCTCGAGGCATGGGGGTACCCACCGGTCCCCGTCGAGACTCCCGAGGGCAAGGCCGAGTACGTCGCCGCGCAGCGCGGCTTCACGGCACGGGCGCAGCCGATCCGCGCGTCGCTGCTCGCGCTGATCGGCTGACCCGCACCTCACCCGAGCTCGACGCGCGCCTCGGGGTTGTTCAGGACGACGATCGGCGTGATCGGGGAGTGGCCGGCGGCCACGATCTTCGCGCGGTCGAAACGCACGAGCCTGTCGCCGGTCGTCACGCGCTGCCCGGCGGAAACGAGGGTCTCGAACCCGTCGCCCTTCATCGCGACGGTGTCGATCCCGACGTGGATCAGCAGTTCCGTCCCGTCGTCGAGGCGGAGGCCGATCGCGTGGCCGGTCGGGAACACACTCTCGACGGTGGCGTCTTCCGGTGCGGCGATGACGTCGCCGCTCGGATCGATCGCCACCCCCGGTCCCATCGTGCCGCTCGCGAACATCTCGTCGGGGACCTCCGCCAGCGCCAGCACACGACCGGCGACAGGTTGACGCAGTCGCACGACGTCCGGCGCCTGCGTCGCCTGCGCGGCGATCGTGCCCGTTGACGACGCCGGCGCCGCGGATGCGGAGCGACCCGCGATGACATCCTCCATGGCGTCCTTCACGAACTGCACGTTGAGTCCGTAGACGACTTGTACGGAACGGCCGCCCGGCTTGATCGTGCCGGCCGCTCCCGCGCGCTTGAGGGCGGCCTCGTCGACCCGCGCGACGTCGGCGATCTCCATCCGCAGACGCGTCGCGCAGTTGTCGAGCTCCACGATGTTCTCGCGTCCGCCGAGGGCGTCGACGAAGCGTTCCGCGGTCGCATGGAAGTCGCCGCGGGGTGCGGCATCCGTCTCCTCGTCGTCGAGGACGTCGTCGTCCTCGCGCCCGGGAGTCTTGAGGTCGAACCGGCGGATGACCCACCGGAAGACGAGGAAGTAGATCACGAACCAGATCGGCCCCATGATCAGGATGATCCACGGGTTCTCGGCCAGCGGGTTCGCCCATCCCAGGACCAGGTCGATGAAGCCGCCCGAGAATCCGAAGCCCATGCGCACCGGCAGGATCGCCGACACGAACAGCGAGATGCCCATGAAGACGGCGTGGATGAGGTAGAGCCACGGGGCGAGGAACATGAACGAGAACTCGAGCGGCTCGGTGACGCCGACGAAGAACGACGAGATCGCCCCGGAGAGCAGGATGCCGGCGGCCACCTTGCGCCTGGTGGTCTTGGCGGTCACGTACATCGCGAGGGCAGCGCCGGGGAGGCCGAACATCATGACGGGGAAGAAGCCCGTCATGTACTGCCCGGTGACGCCGTAGACGCCGTCACCGGCAGATCCCTGCAGGAAGTTGTTGAGGTCGTTGATGCCCGCCACGTCGAACCAGAACACGGAGTTGAGCGCGTGGTGCAGTCCCAGCGGGATGAGCAGCCGGTTGAAGAATCCGTAGATTCCCGCGCCGACGGGACCCAGGGTGACGATCCACTCCCCGAAGCCGACGAGGCCGCCGTAGACGAACGGCCAGACGAACATGAGCGCGATCGCAAGGATCAGCGAGAGCCCGGCGGTGACGATCGCGACGGAGCGCTTGCCTGAGAAGAACGACAGCGCATCCGGCAGCGTGGTGTCCTTGAAGCGGTTGTAGCACCAGGCGCCGATCAGTCCGCAGATGATGCCGACGAAGACGTTCTCCACCTTCGTGAATGCGGGATCGACGTCGTCGACGGCGGCACCGGTGAGTGCCCCGATCGTCGTCGGGCTCAGCATGGTCGTCACGGTGAGCCACGAAACGAGGCCCGCAAGAGCCGACGTCCCGTCGGACTTCTTCGCCATCCCGATAGACACACCGACGGCGAACAGGAGCGCGAGGTTGTCGAGGAGAGCACCGCCGGCAGCGCTCAGGAACGCGGATCCGACGTTGTCCGCGCCGCCGTTGGCGTTCTTGATCCAGTAGCCGATGCCGGACAGGATCGCGGCCACTGGCAGCACCGCCACCGGCAGCATCAGCGATCGGCCGAGCCTCTGGAAGAATTTCATCGTTTCTCCGCTCCCGGCTCCGGGGGGGTGGAGCCGAGCACGAGGCTACTCAGGGTCAGCGCCTGACGGCAGAGGGCACGCGGTCGACGTCGAGGCCGCCGTCAACCCCTCGACGTTCGTCGGAGCGCTCGCGAGACTTGCAGGGTCGAAAGGATCATCGTGAGCGCTGACACCACGTCCCACTCCCCCGAGCTCGACCGCTTCGTCGGCGGAGAGCAGGAGGGCCTTCCTCCGGCGCCGGAGGGCGCGCCCGACCCGGCGGACGCCGTCGCCCCCGACGAGCGCTTCCAGGCACCGGACGACGGTGATCTCGCCGTCGACACGGGCGCGACCGAAGAGGATCCGGACTCAACCGACGAGATCTGACCGCGCAGGCTCGGGTGTGGTGGGTGCGCGCCACACCAGGACGGCGACGACGACCGCGAGGATCACGGCGGTCAATGCGATCGGCACGGGGATGATCGGGTCGATCAGGACGAGCGCCGCTCCGACCGGAACGACGGCGTTCACGACGCGATCCGCGTACGGCCGGATCGCCAGCAGCCAGATCACCCCCACGAACACGGCGATCGGCACCGTGTAGGTGAAGGATGCCCGCGGTGCGGTCAGTGCACTGTGCCCGGTGAGCACGTCGATCTCCACCTCGATGCCGGCGGAGAACGCTCCGGCCGCGGCGAAGACGAAGAAGTGTCCGTACCCGTAGACGAGGTTGTTTCGCAGCCGCCCGATGGCGTGGTGGTGCGGCGGCCAGAAGTAGATCCACCAGAGCGCTGCGGTGACCACGAGTGCCAGGACGGCGACACTGATCAACGGCGCGGGCGCTTCGTCGTCGTGCAGGGCTTCGAGGATGGCGTTGGCCGAGGCGAGCAGGCTTTCACCGAGCAGGATGAGGGTGAACAGTCCGTACCGCTCGGTGATGTGGTGCGGATGCCACGGTGTGTTCCCTCGGGTCTCCGCGATCACCGGGATGGCGAGCTCCGCCAGGATCAGGCCGAGGATCGCGACTCGGAAGACACCATCGGGTAGCGCGAGGGCGGCGACCCAGAGGACCTGCACGACGGTGATCCCGCTGGCGTAGACGAGCGTCGCCCGTCGCGCGGGGCCGGCGCGCCGGGATGCGCGCAACCACTGCACCACCATCGCCAGGCGCATGACGACGTACCCTGCGGTGACGATCCGGAAGTCGCCGTCGACGAAGGCCGGCTCGACACCCGCCGCAAGGACGAGGACACCACCCATCTGCAGGATCGTCAGCACACGGTAGAGCCAGTCGTCCGTGTCGAAGGACGTGGCGAACCACGTGAAGTTCATCCACGCCCACCAGATGCTGAAGAAGACGGCCGCGTAGCTGAGGATTCCGTCGAGCACATGGTGCGCGGTGAGCGCGTGGTGGAGCTGGACGGCCGAGATGCTCACGGCGACGACGAACACGAGGTCGAAGAACAGCTCGAGAGAGGATGCTGCGCGCCCCAGCTCGCGCGGATCCCGCGGCCGCATGGGGACGAGCCGCATCGTCGACGCCACCGGACCTCTCATCCCGCCCTCATCCTCACGTGGACCATGCTGCCACGCACGCAGCGCCGAGCGACGCGGTCACTCCAACGAACGCCGCGCCCGGATCGTCTCGACCGATCTCCTCGCCGCACGCGCACGCTGGTAGCGGCCCAACGGGTTCGACGCATCGTCGAACGCGATGAAACCGCCCGCGACGCGGAGGACGAATCCGACCGTGCGCCCCTCGATGGCGCATGCGTACATGTCGGGTTCCGCTGTGGTCCAGACGATCCCGTCCGGCGGACGCCGAGCCTGCTGTGCCATACCGTTCCCCGATCTCGCGACATGTGCAAGGAGCGCCAGGGTCCGGGGCGACGTGGGCCGAGTGTATCCGCGGCCGCGACGGCGTCGCAAGATCGCACCGCATCAAGGGCGGCCCCTAGACTGGGGCCAGCGTCCCTGGCCTAGGCCGCTTCAGAACGAGCCAGGCCATGGAGGATGTCGTGAGGAATTCCGGTGCCGCCGAGGTCGATCCGATCTGCGCGGTCTTCATGACCATGCTGCCCGTACACCACGTCGGCGTCTCGACGCTCGGTCCCCCCTTCGACGTCGAGACCGTGTGCGCCAGTGACCTCATCGCGTCGGCCCTCGAGGAGATCCAGTTGGACTCCGGCGTCGGTCCCGGGTGGACGGCGCATGCCACCGGCGCTCCCGTGCTCATCCACGATGTGCGGGAGTCGACCACGCTCGACCACACGGGCTTCCACGCTGCGGCGGCTGATCGTGGCGTCCGCTCCATCTACGCGTTCCCGATGGCGGTGGGCATGATCGAGGTGGGAGCGGTGGACCTCTACGTCGACGATCCCGATGCACTGAAAAACCGCGATGTGGCTCTGGCATCCGCCATGGCCGAAGCGGCCGCCCTGCGGATCTTCGATCGCGTCCTGGCCGGCGAGGACATCGCGCGCGGAACCGGTGGCTCGTCCCGACGCATCGTGCACCAGGCGACCGGGATGGTGTGCGCGCAACTGCGGGTCAGTCCGGATGACGCACCCATCGTCATCCGTGCCCACGCGTTCGCGTCGGGGCGATCCGTGCTGTCGATCGCCGAGTCGATCATCAGTCGCGAGATCGACTTCACCGTGTGATCATGGGCTGGTTCGGAGGAGATTGCAGACATGGGTAGCGACACGCGCGAGATGCAACTCATCGAGACGTTCGTGGAGATCGCCGACACGATGGTCGGCGGATACGACGTGGTCGATCTGCTCTACCGGTTGGTGTCGCGGTGCTCGGACATCTTCGATGCCGCCGACGCCGGCATCCTCCTGCGCACCGAAGGTCACCCGCTCGAGGTCGTCGCCTCCACGACCGAGCGGAGTCAGCTCATCAGCCTCCTCCAGCTCACGGCGGACGAGGGACCGTGCGTCGACGCGTATCGGACGGGTGAGCCCGTCACCGTCAGCGACATCGACGGCATTCGCACGCGCTGGCCGGACTTCGCGGCGAGGGCCGGCGCCCTCGGCTACCGCTGGATGTACGCCGTGCCGCTGCGTCTGCGTGACGAGGTGATCGGATCGCTCAACCTCTTCGGCGACGGAACCGAGAGCCTCAGCCCTGAGGATGCTCGTGCCGTGCGTGGGCTCGCCGACATCGCGACCATCGGGATCCTGCACGAGCAGGCGTTCCGCGAAGCGGACGTGGCACGCCGTCAACTGCAACAGGCCCTCGACAGTCGCGTCGTCATCGAACAGGCCAAGGGCGTCCTCGCGCACGCTCATCAGATCGACATGGACGAGGCCTTCCAGCGACTCCGCGACCGGGCCCGCAGCAGCCGGCGTCGGCTCGCGGATCTCGCCCGTGACGTCGTCGAGAACGCGGCCGACCGGACCCGCGAGCTCGGAGACCTCTGACGCCTCGGCGGCGCCGTCGTTCTCGCACGCGTCGCTCGCTGGACCGACCCCGCACCCACGAAAAGGCGTGGCCAACAGGTCGCGCCGAGGGCGGAGCCGGATACACAAAAACCCCGGCGAACCGGCGTGTTTGGTGGACCTGAGGGGACTCGAACCCCTGACCCCCTGCATGCCATGCAGGTGCGCTACCAGCTGCGCCACAGGCCCTTGGTCGCCGCTCGCGGCAACTCATTCAGCTTACTACACGCCGAGGAGTGCTCCGAACACGGGCGACGTTCGTCACTCGCTCGGGGTGGGCTCCGCGATGGTCACAGGGATGATCGGGCAGTCCTTCCACAGACGCTCGAGACCGTAGAAGACACGCTCCTCCTCGTGGAAGACGTGCACGACGAGGTCGCCGAAGTCCAGGAGCACCCACCGCGATTCGTCGCGGCCCTCGCGCCGCAGCCGCTTCTGCCCCGCCTCGAGCATCTTGTCCTCGACCTCGTCCGCGATGGCGGCGACGTTGCGCTCGCTGTTTCCGGTCACGAGGAGGAAGGCGTCGATCAGCGGGAGCGGACCGGAGACGTCGAAGGCGACGAGATCCGTCCCACCCTTGCTGTCGGCGGCGGCCGCGGCCACCTGGACGAGTTCGTGCGTGTGCTCTGCAGCAACCATCAGAAGTTTCCGTTCACAAGGGTGAGGACGAGGGCCGTCGCGAGAGCCAGCCCGAGGGCACCGGCCAAGATCGCGAGGGTCATGACGAGGCGGCTGCCCTTCTCGGGCGCCGGGGGGCGGATGATCTCATCCGCGCTCTTAATGGTACTGATCGCGGACGAGGCGGCGATCGGGGTCGGCGAGGATGCCGGCGGAAGCTCCCCGTCGATGAGGGCGGCGTCCGCGTCCTTGCCGTCCGATACACCCGGTGCCGCGCCGGTCGAGCCGAACGTGTCGGGCAGCTGATAGCTGCCCGTGATGATCAACTCACCCGTACCCAGCATCGGAACCGACAGCGAGCCGGTGTCCGGCGTTTGCGAGAGGATGAGGGCGTTCGGCGCCGAGGCCGACCCGCTGCCCCCGCGGGTCAGCAGATGATCGAACGACGGCGGCAGGTCGACGTGGGCCGCGCCGTCCTCGAGCAGCTGCGCACCGAGATCGGGGGCGACGACGCGAGCCGGCTCGTCCTCCTCCTCGTGCGCCTCGGGCTCCTCGGGCTCGGGCTCTCCCTGCGCCTCGGGTTCTTCGGATTCCTCGTGCGCCTCGGGCCCCTCGTGCTCCATCGTGGCCGAGTCAGCGGCGACGGCTGAGTCCTCGGCCTCCGCCTCCGCGGGCGACTCGTCCTCGACGATGACGGCGCCGTCCTCGACCGCTGCGGGCTCCTCCTCGGCGGCGGGGTCGACGTCCGCTGTGCCGACGGCGTCCGGCGTGTCCCCCTGCTCGTCGTCGACCTCGTCGGCGTCGATCGGCTCGTCAGCCGCGACGGCAGCCTCCGCCTCCTCGGACTCCGGCGTCGGGATGCCGTCCGTGTCGACGGCGACGACATCCACTGTGCCGGTGCGGAGCTTCTCCAGCAGCCGAGCCTGACGGCGCGTGACCGGTTGCGCGTCCGGATCCAGGTCGGAAAGATCGTCGAGCGCGACCGGCGTACGCTCGGGCGCGACCTCGGCCTCGTGCGCGGCGGCCGCCTCGGCTGCCTCTTCGGCGGCGGCATCGGACATCTCGGCATCCGCCTGCGCCTGCTCCGGCGTGATGATCGGCGTCGATGCCGTGTTGCGCAACTCGCGCAGCTGGCGCCGGGTGAGCGGCGGAGTGCTCGGCTGGTCAGGTGTGCTCATGCCTTGCTCCGATACAGGTGATGCTTCGCAATGTATTGGACGACGCCATCCGGGACGAGGTACCAGACGGGGTGCCCACGGCTCACGCGAGCGCGGCAGTCGGTGGAAGAGATCGACAGGGCGGGGATCTCCAGTTTGCTGACGTCCTCGGCCGGAAGCCCATCGACGCTCAACGTGTGCCCCGGGCGCGAGACCGCGACGAAGTGCGCGAGTTCCCACAGCTCCGAGACGTCGCGCCATCCGAGGATCTGCGCGATGGCGTCGGCGCCGGTGATGAAGAACAGGTCCGCGTCAGGACGCTGGGCCTTGAGTTCGCGCAGGGTGTCGATCGTGTACGTCGCCCCCGTCCGATCGACATCGACGCGGCTGACGGTGAACATCGGATTGGATGCCGTCGCGATGACGGTCATGAGGTAGCGGTGCTCCGCGGACGAGACACCCGACTTCTGCCACGGCTGACCGGTCGGGACGAAGATGACCTCATCGAGATCGAACGACTGTGCGACCTCGCTCGCCGCCACGAGGTGGCCGTGATGGATCGGGTCGAACGTGCCGCCCATCACACCGATACGCGGTGCGCGCGTGGTTGCCATGGACACGGCCTCAGTGGTGGCCGTGGCCCGCCTGCTGCACGGGGTTCTTCGCGGCGTACGCCTCGGCCTTGTGCGCGTGGCGGTTGGCCACGTTGCGGTACGACACCGACACGAGAGCGAGCAGCATGAACAGCACGAAGGCCACCACGCCGTACACGAAGGTCGTGGCCATGACGTTGCCGCCGTGGTGCTCGGCCTCCGCCGCAGCGGAAACGATGGTCGTCACGAGGTTCATTCGGGCTCCGTTCGAGGGGTCGCGTGCAGCAACAGTTTAGGCGGTCAGGACCGGATCTGCCCGGCGCCCCGCGCCAGCCACTTCGTGGTCGTCAGTTCCGGCAGGCCCATCGGTCCGCGGGCATGAAGCTTCTGCGTCGAGATCCCGACCTCAGCGCCGAAGCCGAACTCGCCGCCGTCGGTGAACCGCGTCGACGCGTTGACCATGACGACCGCCGCATCCACCTCGGCGAGGAACCGCTCCGCGGCGGCATCGTCCGTCGTGATGATCGACTCGGTGTGCTGCGTCGAGTACCGGCGGATGTGCGCGAGCGCCTCGTCGAGGTCCTCGACCACGCGCACCGAGATGTCGAGGCTCATGTGCTCGGTCGCCCAGTCGTCGTCGGTCGCCGGGACCACACCGGCGACGAGGGAGGCCGTCGCCTCGTCGCCGTGGACCGTGACACCCTGCGCCTGCAATGCGGTCACGACGGGCGGCACGAGGCGCTCCGCGGCGCCCCGGTGCACGAGCAGCGTCTCGACCGCGTTGCAGACGCTCGGCCGCTGCACCTTCGCGTTGACGGCGATGTCGGTGGCCCAGTCGAGCGGCGCCGACTCGTCCAACACGATGTGCACCACACCGGCACCCGTCTCGATGACCGGCACCGACGACTCCGTGACGACGGTCTCGATCAGCTGCGCGCTGCCGCGCGGGACGAGGACGTCGACGAGGCCGCGAGCCCGCATGAGCGCGCGGGCGCCGTCCCGACCGAAATCGTCGACGGTCTGGATGGCCTCGGGGTCGACGCCGGCCTCGGCGAGGGCTCCCCGCATGACGGAGATCAGCGCCGCATTCGATGACTGCGCGGCACTTCCGCCCCGCAGGACGACCGCGTTGCCCGAGCGCAGGGCGAGGGACGCGATGTCGACGGTCACGTTGGGGCGGGCTTCGTAGATGGACCCGATCACTCCGAACGGCACCGAGACCTTCTGCAGGTGCAGGCCGTTCGGCAGGACACGCTCGTCGAGCACGCGGCCGACGGGGTCGGGGAGGTCGGCCACGTCGCGCACGGCGGCGGCGAGAGCGCGCACCCGCTGGTCGTCGAGAGTCAACCGGTCGAGGAGCCCCGTCGAGAGCCCGTCGGAGCGTCCGCGCGCAAGGTCGTCGGCGTTGGCCGCGACGATCGGCGAGATGTTCGCCTCGATCGCGTCGGCGATCGCGCGCAGGAGCTCTGCCTTCGCGGCATCCGTCAACAGACCCAGGGATCGGGACGCGGTCCGCGCCGCGTGCATGCGCTCCTGGGGTGTGGTCGCGGTGATCGTCATCCGCCAAGTCTAGAGCGGGCGGATGCGGTGGCTCCCCGCGTGTCAGGCGTCGGGGACCCGCACCGAACCCGTGATGGAGGGCGCGGCGGGATGCGGATTCGGAGCGAACCACGTGCCGACCTCGTCGCCGCGGAGCGCGGCGTGCACCAGGTCGGCGCTCGTCACGAGCACGGCGATGCCGGCGGCCGAGGCGAGGCGGGCCGCGGACACCTTCGTCGCCGCTCCCCCGGTTCCGACGCTGTTCACCACGACGGAACCGAACTGGTACCCGGCGAGGTCGTCGCCGTACTCGACGTGCGTGATCGGGACGGCGCCCGGCTCGTCCGGCGGCCGCGTGTACAGCGTCTCGATGTCGCTCAGCAGGACGAGGGCGTCGGCACCGATGAGCTGCGCGACGAGCGCTGCGAGACGGTCGTTGTCGCCGAAGCGGATCTCGTGGGTCGCGACGGTGTCGTTCTCGTTGACGATCGGAAGGATGCGGAGCCCGAGCAGCCTCTCCATCGCGCGCCGCGCGTTCGACCGGTGCGTCGGGTTCTCGAGGTCGCCGGCCGTCAGCAGCACCTGTCCCGCAACGATCTCGAACGGGCGCAGGGCCTCCTGGTACCGGTAGATCAGGACGTTCTGTCCGACGGCGGCGGCGGCCTGCTGGGTGGCCAGGTCACTGGGACGGGCATCAAGCAGCAGGAACGGCATGCCGGTCGCGATGGCGCCGGATGAGACGAGCACCACTTCGGTGCCGCGCGCGTGCGCCTCGGCGAGAGCGTCGACGATCGGACCGATCTTGCCGGCGTTCTCGCCGCTGATCGACGACGATCCGACTTTCACGACGACACGTCGAGCGCCGGCGATCCCGCCGCGGTCCTGCAGGGTCACGACGCGTCCTCGTCCTCCCCGCGCGCCGCGAGGCGCTCGGACTCGAGCTCGGCGCGGGCCTCGGCCTTCGCGTCCATCCGCTCGTGGTACCGGTCACGGCGCTGCGACGTGGTGCGTCGCGGGTTGAGGTCCAGACGCGGGTCCGTGCCGCGCGGCGCGGTCATCAGCTCGGCAGCGGAGCTGAGCGAGGGGTGCCAGTCGAAGACGATGCCGTCGCCGGGGCCGATGACGACGGTGGACCCCGCCTGCGCTCCGGCGCGGAACAGCTCGTCCTCGACGCCCAGCTTCTCGAGTCGGTCCGCCAGGAAGCCGACGGCCTCCTCGTTCTGGAAGTCGGTCTGCTGGACCCAGCGAACGGGCTTGTCGCCGAGGATCCGGTAGACGTTCCCGTACGTGCCGCCCTCGACGCGGATCTCGAAGTCCTTCTTGGACCCCTGCGGTCGGATGACGACACGCTCGGGGGCGGGCGCCGCAGCGAGCGCCGCCCGGTGCTCCTCGACGATCTCGCCCAGCGCGAAGGTCAGCTGACGCAGACCGTCACGGCTGACCGTGGAGATGTCGAAGACGCGGAAGCCACGCTCCTCGAGCTCGGGGCGGACGAGATCGGCGAGATCTTTGGCCTCGGGGACGTCGAGCTTGTTGAGCGCGACGAGCTGCGGACGCTCCAGGAGCGGGACCTGGCCCTCGGGCACCGGGTACGCCGCCAACTCGGCGAGGATGACATCGAGGTCGCTGAGGGGGTCGCGGCCGGGATCGAGGGTCGCACAGTCCAGGACGTGGACGAGGGCCGTGCAGCGCTCGACGTGGCGCAGGAACTCGAGTCCGAGACCCTTGCCCTCGCTCGCGCCCTCGATGAGGCCGGGGACGTCCGCGACGGTGTAGCGCGCGTCACCGGCCTGCACGACGCCGAGGTTCGGGTGCAGCGTCGTGAAGGGGTACTCGGCGATCTTGGGCCGTGCCGCGGAGATCGCCGCGATCAGGCTCGACTTGCCGGCGGACGGGAAGCCGACGAGCGCGACGTCGGCGACGGTCTTCAGCTCGAGATGGACATCCCCCTCCCACCCCGGCGTGCCGAGGAGGGCGAAGCCGGGAGCCTTCCGCTTCGGGTTCGCGAGAGCCGCGTTGCCGAGACCGCCCTGCCCGCCCGGTGCCACCACGAAGCGGATGCCGGGGGTCGCCATGTCGATGAGCGTCTCGCCGTCATCGTCCTTGACGACCGTGCCCACCGGCACGGACAGTTCGAGGTCCTCGCCGGCGGCGCCCGAACGGTGGTCGCCCATGCCGAACCCGCCGTTGCCCGCGGATCGGTGCGGCGAGTGGTGGTACGACAGGAGCGTCGTCACCTGCGCGTCGGAGACGAGGACGATGTCCCCGCCGTGGCCGCCGTTGCCACCGTCGGGGCCGGCGAGCGGCTTGAACTTCTCGCGACGCACGGAGACACAGCCGTTGCCGCCCTTGCCCGCGCGCAGATGCAGCGTCACGCGGTCGACGAACGTCACCATGCGATGTCTCCTATCAGGGGAAAAGATGAGGGGCGGGCCGTAGCCCGCCCCTCATGAAGGATTGCGTCCGATTACTCGGGGACCGACACGATGTTGACGACCTTGCGGCCGCCCTTCGTGCCGAACTCGACCGCGCCCGCGGCCAGCGCGAACAGCGTGTCGTCGCCACCGCGGCCGACACCGGCGCCCGGGTGGAAGTGGGTGCCGCGCTGACGGACGATGATCTCGCCGGCGAGGACCTGCTGGCCGCCGAAACGCTTCACGCCGAGGCGCTGTGCGTTGGAGTCACGACCGTTACGGGTGGAGCTTGCGCCCTTTTTGTGTGCCATCTCTCGTGTCCTCTCGGCTTCTTACTTGATGCCGGTGATCTTGACGCGCGTGAGGTCCTGGCGGTGGCCCTGGCGCTTCTTGTAGCCGGTCTTGTTCTTGAACTTCTGGATGACGATCTTCGGGCCGCGCTCCTCGCCGAGGACCTCGGCGGTGACCTTGACCTTCGCGAGCTTGTCGGCGTCGGTCGTCACGGCGTCGCCGTCGACGAACAGGACAGCGGGGAGCTCGATCTTGTCGCCGACCTTCGCCGCCTGACGGTCGAGGACGACGATGGTGCCGACCTGGACCTTCTCCTGACGGCCACCGGCGCGCACAACTGCGTAAACCACTTCACACCTTGTTTCTTCTGTGGAGCGCTCGGCTCCGATTGTCTGATGAGACTGGAAGTCGTGGTGCGGAAGCCAGGCTCTGCGTCGCAACTGCCTGCGACACGTGACGCACCAAGGGACCAGAATACCCGATCGCCGCAGTGAGGGCAAAAGTGCCGCCCCGGCGCGCCGCGCCCGATCCCCGGTGGGCACGCGGACCTATGATCGGCGGATGGTCATCCTCGTCGACTCCGCGATGTGGCCGGCGCACGGGAGGCTGTGGGCCCACATGGTCTCGGACAGCGATCTCGACGAGCTCCACGCCTTCGCGGCGACCCACGGCATCCCGCCCCGCGCCTTCGATCGCGACCACTACGACGTCCCCGACGACGCGATCGACCGCCTCGTGGCGGGCGGTGCGGAGCGCGTGAGTGCGCATGAGCTCGTGCGTCGGCTCATCGCCTCGGGACTGCGCGTCACCGCCCGCGAGCGCCGCGGGCGGTGACACGGACGGTCAGTCCTCGGTGGAGGTCTGGACGGGCGTGCCGGTCAGCGCCGCGGTCGTGACGCGACGACGCGCGCGCCCCTGACCGGGCGCCTTCGGCTCGGGAAGCGCCTCGAGCACGGAGTCCAGCAGACGGTCGGCGTCGGTCTTCGGGGCCTCGGCCTTCTTGCGACGCGGGCGCTTGGCGCGCTCGGGCCGCTCGGCGGTGACGGTCTCCTCCACGACGACGGGAGCGGGCTCCTCGTGCGGCTGGATGGTGGATGCCGCGATCTGCGCGAGCGCGGACTTCACCCCCTCCGTGATCACGTGGGTGCCGCCGGGTGCCGGCGCAGTGCCGCCGCCGTTCTGGGGCTGCGACGATCCGCCGTTCTGGCGCGGGCGACGGCCGTTGCCGTTGCCGTTGCCGTTTCCGTTTCCGGAAGACGCGCGGTGCTTGACGACCGGGTCGTGGTGGACGATGACGCCGCGACCGGCGCACACCTCGCACGGCTCACTGAAGGTCTCGAGCAGACCGAGACCGATCTTCTTGCGCGTCATCTGCACGAGACCGAGCGAGGTGACCTCGGCGACCTGGTGCTTCGTGCGGTCGCGGCTCAGGCACTCGACGAGCCGGCGCAGGACGAGGTCGCGGTTGGACTCGAGCACCATGTCGATGAAGTCGACGACGATGATGCCGCCGATATCGCGCAGCCGCAGCTGACGGACGATCTCCTCCGCGGCCTCGAGGTTGTTCTTGGTGACCGTCTCCTCGAGATTGCCGCCCGTGCCGACGAACTTGCCCGTGTTGACGTCGACCACCGTCATCGCCTCGGTGCGGTCGATGACGAGCGATCCTCCCGAGGGCAGCCACACCTTGCGGTCGAGCGCCTTCTCGATCTGCTCGGTCACCCGGAAGACGTCGAACGGGTCCTGCTCGCCCTCGTACTTCTCGATGCGCTCGAGCAGATCGGGCGCGACGCCGGTCAGGTACGAGGTGATGGTCTGGTACGCCTCGTCGCCCTGGATGAGCATCTTGCGGAAGTCCTCGTTGAAGACGTCACGCACGATCTTGACGAGCAGGTCGGGCTCGGAGTGCAGGAGCGCGGGCGCCTGACCCGTCTGCGCCTGCGTGCTGATGTGCTCCCATTGCGAGGTGAGCCGCTGCACGTCGCGGGTGAGCTGATCCTCCGTGGCACCCTCCGCCGCGGTCCGCACGATGACGCCGGATGACTCCGGGAGCACCTCTTTGAGGATCTTCTTGAGCCGGGCGCGCTCGGTGTCGGGGAGCTTGCGCGAGATCCCGTTCATCGCCCCGCCGGGGACGTAGACGAGGTAGCGGCCGGGGAGGGAGATCTGGCTCGTGAGGCGCGCACCCTTGTGACCGACGGGGTCCTTGGTGACCTGCACCAGGACACGATCGCCGGACTTCAGGGCGAGCTCGATGCGTCGCGGCTGGTTGCCGGTCTCGACGGCATCCCAGTCCACCTCACCCGAGTACAGCACGGCGTTGCGACCGCGGCCGATGTCGACGAACGCGGCCTCCATGCTGGGGAGGACGTTCTGCACGCGGCCGAGGTAGACGTTGCCGATGAGCGACGCGTCCTGGTTGCGGGCGACGTAGTGCTCGACGAGGACGTTGTCCTCGAGCACGCCGATCTGGATGCGGCCGCCGCGCGAGCGGACGATCATGTCGCGGTCGACCGACTCGCGGCGCGCGAGGAACTCGGCCTCGGTCACGACGGCGCGGCGACGACCCGCCTCGCGACCGTCGCGGCGACGCTGCTTCTTGGCCTCCAGACGCGTGGATCCCTTGATCCGCTGCGGCTCGGTGATCACCTCGACGACGCGGCGACGCGGCGCGGGCTCGTCGTTCTGGTCCGCGGTGGCGCCACCGCCTCCGCGCCGACGGTTGCGGCGACGCGATCCGCCGGATGCCTCGCCCCCGGCATCGTCGCGGTCGTCACGGTCATCGCGCGGCAGGGGCGGAAGCGGCGCGACGTCGGGGGCGTAGAAGTGCAGCGCCGTCGAGACGGTCGAGACGAACTGCTCCGGCAGCAGCCCGAGGCTCACAGCCGTCGGAACCGCCGGAGCGGCAGGCTCCTCCGGCTCTGCTGCGGTCGGCTCGGCCGCAGGAGTCGACGCCTCGGCATCGGCGGAAGCCGCTTCGGCGATGGGCGTCGCCTCGGCGTCAGCGGGAGCCTCAGCCTCTGCTGCCGCGTCCTGCGTCTGTTCGGGGGCGGAATCGCTCTCGACCGGAGCGGCCTGCTCGGTCTGCGTCTCGGCGACGCCCGGCGTCAGATCACCCTCGGTCGCGTCGGATGCTGTCGTGTCGTTCGTTTCATCTGCCATCTCTGGCTTACTCCCAGCCGACGGCTCCGCGTGCCGTCTGGCGAAAATCGGGCGGCTCCGCTCCGGTTCCGGAGGTGTGCCGCGAACTCATCTGGTCTGCAGCCGATCCCCGCACACTCGGCGGGGTGATGCTGCGCGGGCGCTGATCGCCCGAAGTCTTCTGGTGACGTCCTGGCGGCGCGGCCGCGGGGACGTCGACCCCCATTATCCCACTTCCCGGCCAGAAGCCGTGACCGACCCGTCGGATATGCACGGCCGGCGCCCCAGGGAGGTGATCGGACGCGGTGCGATAATCGCCGGCATGGCCACGCCGACCCGCACGTCCCGCCCCACCGTCTTCGCCCTGTGGCTGATCTTCGCCGGGGTCGTGGGGTGGTTCGCCGCCTTCGAGCTCACCACGGAACGCTTCAAGCTCCTCGCGAACCCCGGAACAGCCGCATCCTGCGACATCAGCCTCCTGGTGCAGTGCGGGAAGAACCTCGAGTCGGCTCAAGGCTCGGTGTTCGGGTTCCCCAATCCGATCCTGGGTCTCACCGGGTGGGTGGCACCGATCGTCGTCGGCGCGGCGCTGCTGGCGGGCGCCCGCTTCGCCCGCTGGTTCTGGCTGCTGTTCGGCGTCGGTGTGACGGCGGCATTCGCCTTCGTCCTCTGGCTGATCTCGCAGAGCATCTTCGTGCTCGCCACGCTGTGTCCGTGGTGCATGGTCACATGGTCGGTGACGATCCCGACGTTCTTCGCCGTGATGGTGCACCTCGTGCGCGTGGGCGCCCTCCCGGCATCCGCTGCGGCACGTCGACGGGCCGAGTCGCTCATGGCGTGGACGCCGCTCATGGCGATCGTCGCCTTCGCGATCATCGGAGTGGTCGCGCAGGTGCAGTTGGACTGGATCTCGGAGTTCACCCGCTGAGACGACGATGCGCCCGCCCCGGATCGGGACGGGCGCACGTGAGCGCCGGGCTCAGTCGAACCAGATCGCGAGCTCGCGGTTCGCGGACTCGATGCTGTCGCTGCCGTGCACCAGGTTCTGCTGGACGGCCAGGCCCCAGTCGCGGCCGAAGTCGCCCCGGATGGTCCCCGGCGCGGCAGTGGTCGGGTCGGTGGTGCCGGCGAGGGAACGGAATCCCTCGATGACGCGGTTGCCCGCGAGGCGGATCGCAACCGACGGGCCCGACATCATGAACTCCAGCAGCGGCTCGTAGAACGGCTTGCCGGCGTGCTCGGCGTAGTGCTGCTCGAGACGTTCGCGGTCGGGCTCCACGAGGCGGATGTCGACGAGCGCATACCCCTTGGCCTCGATGCGGGCCAGGATCGCCCCGGTGAGGCCGCGGGCGACCCCGTCGGGCTTCACGAGGACGAGCGTCTGTTCGGTGGCCATGTCAGTCTCCGTTCTTCTCCGCCTCGGCGGCGAGTGAGGCGTTGCGCGCGTCGAGCGCGCCGCCCTTGATGGTGCCATAGACGTACAACGCACCGAAAACGGCCGCCGCGATGAGCAGTGCCGGCACCAGGAACGCACCGAGGGCGATGACCACCTGCACGGCGCCGCCGGCGATGACGGCCCAGCGATGGCGGGTGACACCGGCGAGGGCGATCATCAGGAGGCCGAGGACCACTCCGCCGACGATGCCCCACCACGGCTCGATCCCCTGGGGCAGCGCCCGCAGACCGTAGACCGCGAGACCGGCCAGGAACGCGACGATCGACTCGAAGCCGAGGATCACCGACAGAAGCGACTCCCGCGCTCCGCGCTGTCGGCGCACGCGTGGTGTGCTCACGACTCGTACCCCGACTTCCAGTCCTCCGCCTCGGCGAGGACGACGGCCTCGCCGGCGAGCACGACACTGCCGGCGATCACGACGGCGCGACGATCGGATGCCGCGGCCCAGGCCCGCGCGGCCTCGGCGGCCTCGGCGAGGTCGCGGTGCACGGTGACGGGTGTCTCGGTCTGCTCGACGAGGTCGGCGACGGCATCCGGCTCCTCGGCGCGGTCGGACTCGGGCGCAGTCGCGAACACGTGCGCCACGGCGGGGGCGAGCGTACCGACGATGCCGGCGACGTCCTTGTCGGCGAACGCGCCGAGCACGAGGCCCCACTCGTCGAAGTCGAACGACTCCCCGAGGGCGGCGACCAGTGAGCGGGCGCCGTGCGGGTTGTGGGCGCTGTCGACGAGCACGGTGGGGGCGACTCCGACGAGCTGCAGACGACCGGGCGAGGTCGCGGCACCGAGGCCGTCGGCGAGCACGTCGGGCGCGATCGGCTGGGTGCCGCCTCCGATCAGCGATTCGACCGCCGCGATCGCCAGTGTGGCGTTGCGCCCCTGGTGGGCTCCGTACAGAGGCAGGTAGAGCTCGTCGTACGTGGCGGCCAGACCGCGAACGGTCAGCAGCTGCCCGCCGACCGCGAGCTTCTGGTCGAGGAGTCCGAACTGCTCGCCGTCGACGGCGAGACTGGCGCCCTGGGCGCGCGCGGCGGCGGTGAGGACGGAGAGCGCGGCGGGCTGCTGGGCGGCCGAGACGACGGCGGCGTTCGGCTTGATGATCCCGGCTTTCACCGTCGCGATCTCGGCGATCGTGTCGCCGAGCTTGTCGGCGTGGTCGATGTCGATGGGCGCGAAGACCGCGACGTCGCCGTCGGCGGTGTTGGTCGAGTCCCACGCACCGCCCATCCCGACCTCGATGACCGCGACGTCGACCGGCGCGTCGGCGAACGAGACGAAAGCCAGCACCGTGAGCAGCTCGAAGAAGGTGAGCGGCGGCTCCTCCTTGCCCGCGAGCTCCTCGTCGACGAGCGAGACGATCGGCGCGATGTCGTCCCACGCGTCGGCGACCGCGGCATCGGCGATCGGTTCCCCGTCGATCATGATGCGCTCGGTGAACCGCTCGAGGTGGGGGCTGGTGAACAGGCCCGTGCGCAGTCCGTGGGCGCGCACGATGGACTCCGCGATACGGCTCGTGGACGTCTTGCCGTTTGTCCCCGTCACGTGGATGACGCGATACGTGCGCTGCGGGTCGCCCAACAGCTCGAGGGCCCGGCGCGTGCGCTCGACGCGGGGCTCGACCCACCGCTCTCCCTGCCGCTCCAGGAGAGCCGCGTACACGGCATCCGCTCGCGTGCGGTCGCTCATGAGGTCGCTCCGATCCGGCGCGCGCCGATCGTGAAGGCGCCGGCGTTCGCGTACGTGCCGGCGGGGACGGATGCCGTGTGCTCCGGCGACGAGCGCAGTGCCTCGCCGCGCAGGGTGGTGCCGTCGGCGGTGGCGACGAGGTCGGCGACCGACAGGGTCTCGCCCGCGACGTCCGCGACGTCGAAGGCGGACGCGACGGCTTCGGCGTCGCCACGGTCCTCGAAGGTGAGCTGCAGCGCGATGCGGTCGCTCACCTCGAACCCGGCCGCCTTGCGGGCGTCCTGCACGGCGCGGATGACGTCGCGCGCGAGACCCTCGGCCTCGAGCTCGGGCGTCGTCGTGGTGTCGAGCAGGACGAACCCGCCGCGCGGCAGGAGCGCGATCGCGGTGCCCTCGGCGACGCCCCCGGCCTCGAGCGTGAGATCGTACTCCCCCGGCTCGAGCGCGATGCCGTCGACGACGACGACGCCATCCGTCTCGGTCCACAGGCCTGCCTTGGCGCCCGCGATGACGTGCTGCACCTGCTTGCCCAGGCGCGGACCCGCGGCGCGCGCGTTGACGGCGAGCCGCTGGCTGATGCCGTACTGCTCGGCGAGGCCCTCGGTCAGCTCGACGACCTCGACGGCCTTGACGTTGAGCTCGTCACGGACGATGTCCTCGAACTGCGCGAGCGCGTCGGCACCGGCGACGGCGACGGTCAGCGACGCGAGAGGCAGACGCACGCGCTTGCCCTCCTTCTTTCGAAGCGCGTTCGCGACGGACGAGACCTCGCGGACGGTGTCCATGGCCTCGCGGATGTCGGATGCCGGGGCGAACTCGTCGGCGTCCGGCCAGTCCTCGAGGTGGACGCTCCGGCCCCCGGTGAGACCCTGCCAGATGCGTTCGGAGACGAGCGGGATGAGCGGAGCCGCGACGCGGGTGAGCGTCTCGAGCACCGTGTAGAGCGTGTCGAACGCCTCCGTCGTGGTCGGGTCGGCGGCATCCACCCCCACCCAGAACCGGTCGCGCGAACGCCGGATGTACCAGTTGGTGAGCGCCTCGGCGAACTCGCGGAGCTTCGCGGCCGCCATCGTCGAGTCGAGCGCCTCGAGATCGGCGGCGACATCGCGGACGAGGTCGCCCGTGAGGGCGAGGATGTGGCGGTCGAGGACGTTGGTGGAGTCCGTGCGCCGCACGGCCTCGTACCCCTCGCCGTCCGGGCCGCCCGCGGCATTGGCATACGTGGAGAAGAAGTACCAGGCGTTCCACAGCGGCAGCAGGAACTCGCGGACGCCGGAGCGGATGCCCTCCTCGGTGACGACGAGGTTGCCGCCGCGCAGGACCGATGAGCTCATGAGGAACCAGCGCATCGCGTCGGAGCCGTCGCGGTCGAAGACCTCGCTGACGTCGGGATAGTTCCGCAGCGACTTCGACATCTTCTGCCCGTCGCTGCCGAGGACGATGCCGTGGCAGGCGACGCCCGAGAACGCCGGTCGGTCGAACAGCGCGCCCGAGAGCACATGCATGACGTAGAACCAGCCGCGCGTCTGCCCGATGTACTCGACGATGAAGTCGGCGGGGGCGTGCTCGTCGAACCATTCGCGGCTCTCGAACGGGTAGTGCACCTGCGCGTACGGCATCGAACCCGAGTCGAACCAGACGTCGAAGACGTCCTCGATGCGGCGCATCGTCGAGGTGCCGGTCGGGTCGTCGGGGTTCGGACGGGTCAGGTCATCGATGAAGGGGCGGTGCAGGTCGACCTCGCCCGCCTCGTTGACCGGGAGTCGGCCGAAGTCGCGCTCGAGGTCGGCGAGCGAGCCGTAGACGTCGACGCGGGGGTACTCGGGGTCGTCGCTCTTCCACACCGGGATCGGCGAGCCCCAGAACCGGTTGCGGCTGATCGACCAGTCGCGCGCGCCCTCGAGCCACTTGCCGAACTGGCCGTGCTTGACGTTCTCGGGCGCCCAGGTGATCTGCTCGTTGAGCTCGACGAGGCGGTCCTTGATCGAGGTCACGCGGACGAACCAGCTCGAGACGGCCTTGTAGATGAGGGGGTTCCGGCAGCGCCAGCAGTGCGGGTACGAGTGCTCGTACGACGCCTCGCGCAGCAGACGCCCCTCGGCCTTGAGCAGGCGGATGAGGGGGCGGTTCGCGTCCATCCACAGCTCGCCGGCGACGTCGGTCACCTGCGGCAGGAATCGTCCGCCGTCGTCGAGGCTCATGATGAGCGGGATGCCGGCGGCCCCCGTCACGCGCTGGTCGTCCTCACCGTAGGCCGGGGCCTGGTGGACGATGCCCGTGCCGTCGGTGGTGGTGACGTAGTCGTCGACGAGGATGCGCCAGGCGCTCTGCGTGCCCCAGGTCTCCTCATCGGCGTAGTAGTCGAAGAGGCGGTCGTAGGCGACGTCGGCGAGGTCCGCACCTCGGACGGTCTGGTCGACCGCGTCCCGGGCCTCGTCGGCCGAGGCGTAGCCGAGGTCTTTCGCGTAGTTCGCGAGCAGATCGGCGGCCAGCAGGTAGCGGTGCGACTGACCCTCGAGGGCGTCCTCATGGACGTCGGCGGCTCCGGCGGGACCGCCCGGCAGGACGACGTACTCGATGCCGGGGCCGACGGCGAGCGCGAGATTGGTCGGGAGGGTCCACGGGGTCGTCGTCCAGGCGAGGGCGCGGACCGCCGTGAGTCCCAGCGCCTCGGCCTTGGCGCCGACCAGGGGGAAGGTCACCGTCACGGACGGGTCCTGACGCATCTTGTAGACGTCGTCGTCCATGCGCAGCTCGTGGTTCGAGAGCGGGGTCTCGTCACGCCAGCAGTACGGCAGCACGCGGTGGCCCTCGTAGGCGAGGTCCTTGTCGTAGAGCTCCTTGAACGCCCAGAGGACGGATTCCATGTACCCGGTGTCGAGCGTCTTGTAGCCGCGCTCGAAGTCGACCCACCGCGCCTGGCGGGTGACGTAGTTCTCCCACTCCTGCGTGTACTCGAGCACGGATGAGCGCGCCTTCGCGTTGAAGGCGGCGATCCCCATCTCCTCGATCTCGCTCTTCTCCGTGATCCCGAGCTGCTTCATCGCCTCGAGTTCGGCGGGCAGCCCGTGCGTGTCCCAGCCGAAGACGCGGTCGACCTTCTTGCCGCGCATCGTCTGGAAGCGCGGGAAGAGATCCTTCGCATAGCCGGTGAGGAGGTGGCCGTAGTGCGGCAGGCCGTTGGCGAACGGCGGGCCGTCGTAGAACACCCACTCGTCGGCGCCGTCGCGCTGCGCGATCGACGTCCGGAACGTGTCGTCCTGCTCCCAGAACGCGAGGACGTCGCGCTCGACGTCGGGGAAGCGCGGGCTCGGGACGACGGCCGCGGGGGCGTCGGCGGCGGCGCCGAAGGCGGAAGGTCGGGGGTAGGTCATGTCGCTCCTGCAGGTCTGGTCCTGCGAGGACGATCCGAGGACCGCGGTACCACCCCGCTTGGTGCAACCCGGATCCGGGTGCACCCACTCACCTGCGGCGATGACGGGCCTGCCCCGCTCGGTTCTACTGGGCGGCGGACCGCTGTTCTTCCGAGAGCTCCCCGGTGATGTCCGGATCGGTGCTGATGACTCGATCGTACCGTCGGCATAGCCTGGCGTCATGGCCCGCTCCCGCATCCGTCCCGAGCCTCCCCGCGTTCCCGATCCCGACCTCCCGGACGAGCTCTCGCCCGCGTCGGTGCGTCGATCGGCGGACATCGGCGAGGCGCGTCTCGAACTGACGCCCGGAGGCACGGACGCCGCACACGCCCGCATCAGCGAGAGCGTGGTCGCCGCGGCATCCGTCGAGTCGGTGGACCTGACCGGCGCGATCCTCGCCGATGTGGTCTTCGAGGGTGTGTCGGCAGCGGAGCTCGTCGCGCGCGACGGCACATGGCGGACCGTCGTCATCCGCGGCGGTCGGATCGGGACCCTCGACCTGTCGCGTGCGCGCTGCGACGGCGTCCTCCTCGACGGGGTACGGGTCGACTACCTGACGGCCGGCGGAGCGACCCTGCGCGACGTCGACGTGAGCGGATGCCGCATCGGCACCCTCGACGTCCCCGGGGCCCGCGTCGAACGCCTGCGGTTCGCCGACACCGCCATCGACGAGATGGACCTCCGCGAGTGGCAGGTGAGTGACGTCGACCTGCGGGGCGCAGAGGTCCTCTCGTTCACCGATGTGCGGATGCTGCGCGGCGTGACCCTCACCGAGACGCAGGTGACCTCGCACGCGCGGGCGTTCGCGGCATCCCTCGGCGTCGACGTCCAGGGCTGAGCATGGAGCTGCGCACCGAACGCCTCGTTCTGCGGCCGATGACGCCCGACGACCTTCCGGCGCTCCGACTGATCCTGAGCGATCCGGTCGCGATGAGGGCGTACGAAGGACCCTTCACCGAGGACGAATCGCGACAGTGGCTCGAACGCAATCTCCGCCGGTATCGGGAGGACGGTTTCGGTCTGTGGGCGGTGGATCTCGCCGACATCCCGGGGGACCTCATCGGCCAATGCGGCATCACTCGTCAGCGCATCGACGACGACGAGGTCCTCGAGGTCGGCTATCTGTTCCGCAGGTCCCACTGGCATCGCGGGTACGCCACCGAGGCGGCGAGCGCAAGCCGCGACTGGGCCTTCCGCGAACGGGATGCCGCGTCGGTGTGGGCCAAGGTCCGTGACACCAACCTCGCGTCGATGAACGTCGCGATCCGGCTGGGGATGACCGTGCGCAGGCGGTTCACGGTCCGCTACCGCGGCGTCGACATGCCGCATCTCGGCTTCGCCGTCGACCGCTGAGGCGTCAGCCCGCCCACGCCTCGGCGCGGAGGGCGACCGTCGACGCCCCCTGCAGGAGACGGGAGATCGGGCAGCGATCGTGCGCCGCGGTCACCAGGTCCTCCGTCTCGGCGAGGGTGCGCCCCTCCGCCGAGACGAACGCGGTCACGTGGAACTCGTAGCCGCCCCGTGCGGGCGAGTCCTGCAGCTCGACCTCCACCCGCACGCGGGTGCGGTGCGCGTTCTTCACGATCGCCTGCAGGGTCGCGTCGAGGCACGTCGCCCAGGCGAGGGCGAGGAGCTGCTCGGGATTGCTGCGTGAGAGGTCGGCATCCGGGCTCAGCGGATTCGTGACGGGCACGGTCATGCCCCCGATGACGCGGCTGACCATCGTCCCACCGTCGTCGTTGATCGCCTCGGTCCGGTACCTGGTGGTCATGCCAGAACTATAATTGGACTTCATCCAACAACGTCTTGAGGTCCTATCGTGCTGCCAGCCGACCCGGTTGCGCTCGCTCGCGCGAGCGTCGTGTACCCCGGCGGCGTGACCGGACTGGCCGATGTGGATCTGACGGTCCGGGACGGCGAGATCCTCGGTGTGATCGGTGAGAGCGGTGCGGGCAAGAGCACCCTCCTCACTCTGCTGACCGGGGAGGTCGTACCGACCCACGGCACCGTCACGGTGCTCGGCCATGATGTCGGCCGACTCGATCGGGCGGGTCTTCGTCGGCTGCGTCGCGAGATCGGCGTGGTGTTCCAGGGCGTTCACCTGCTGGCCAACCGCACCGTGCGGCAGAACGTCGAGATCGCCCTCGCACTCCGCCCGCGGCGTGAGCGCTTTCCTCGGGCCGTCGACGAGGTCCTCCGCTTCGTCGGGCTCGATCACCGAGCGGATGCCTACCCCGCGCAGCTCAGCGGCGGACAGCGCCAACGCGTCGGGATCGCCCGGTCCCTGGTGACGCGTCCGCGTCTCCTGCTGTGCGACGAGCCGACGTCGGCGCTCGATGCGGCGACGGCGGCCGAGGTGCTCGACCTCCTCCGTGACGCGCGCGACCGCTTCGGGACCACCGTCGTCATCGTGACGCACGATCTCGACGTCGTCCGCGACGTGTGCGAACGGGTCGCCCTCTGCGACGCGGGAAGGCTGGTCGAGGTGCTGACGGTCACCCCGGCGGCGCGGCGCGAACGCGAAGGCTATCTCGACCGCGCGCGGCGGGAGCTCGGCGCATGACCGAGCCGCAGGACATCCTCGCCTCCCTCGGGGCATCGCTCGCCGAGCGCGGCGACGACCTCATCGATGCTCTCGGCGAGACGGCCTACATGCTCGGTGTCTCCCTCGCCGCAGCGGTGCTGATCGGCCTGCCCCTCGGTGCCGCCGTCTACCTGACGCGACCCGGCGGCATCCGCCCGCAGCGGGTCGTATGGACCGTCGCGAACTTCTCGATCAACGTCATCCGTTCGTTCCCGTTCCTGCTGCTGGTCGTCTTCCTCGTGCCCGCGACCCGGGCGATCTACGGCACGACCTTCGGCACGCCGGCAGCGACGTTCTCGCTGTGCGTCGTCGCCGTCGCCGTCTACGGCCGCCTGGTCGAGCAGATCCTGCGCGAGGTGAGCCCCGGCATCCCCCGGGTCGCACAGACCCTCGGTGCGACGATTCCGCAGACCGTGTGGCGCTTCCTGCTCCCCGAGGCCCTGCCCGGCCTCGTGTACGCGCTGACCTCGGCGAGCATCAGCCTGCTGTCCTACTCGACCGTTCTCGGTGTCGTCGGCGGCGGCGGGATCGGCGACTTCGCTCTGCGCTACGGCTACCAGGAGTACGACGACGTGCTCATGTACTTCACGATCCTCGTCATCCTCGTCATCGTCCTCGTGATCCAGGCGGTCGGGCAGCGGATCTCGGTCCGCCTCGACCACCGGTGACCACTGCCCCCACCCCATCCCACAAGGAGCACCCATGTCCCCGCGCCGCCTCACCCTCGCCGCAGCCTTCACCGCCGCCGTCGCCCTTCTGACCGGCTGCGCCTCCCCCGCCACGTCCGGGGGCGATCAGGTGCAGACGATCCGCGTCGGCGCCGTCACCTCACCGATGACCGACATCGTGGAGGCCGCGGCCGACGAAATCGAGGAGGGGTACAAGGTCGAGCTCGTCGAGGTCGCGGACTACGTCACCATCAACAAGATGCTCGCCGCCGGGGACATCGACGCGAACTTCTCGCAGCACGAGCCCTACCTGCAGGAGTTCAACGCGGCCAACGACGCCTCCCTGACCGCCGTGCAGCCGATCTACAACTTCACGATCGCCTTCTACTCCAAGACGATCGACGACATCGCCGATCTGCCGCAGGGCGCGACCGTCGCCATCCCCAACGACGCGTCGAACACCGGGCGCGCGCTGAAGATGCTCGCGGACGCCGACATCATCACCCTGGCCGAGGGCGTGGACCCGTACGAGGCCACCGTCGACGACATCGCCGAGAACCCGAAGGGTCTGGAGTTCCTCGAACTGCAGATCAACCAGCTGAACACGGCGTACGACGAGGCCGACCTCGTCTTCCAGTGGCCCTCGCACATCGCTGCGCTCGGTCTCACCCCGCAGGACGACGGCCTGCTCACCGAGCTCGATGACCGCTTCGCGCTGCAGCTCGTCGTCCCCGAAGAGGACGCGGATGCCCCCTCCACGGCCGCACTCGTCGACGCGTTCACGAGCGACCCCGTGCGCGAGATCATCGACGGCAACGCCACCATCGAGGCGGCGTTCTGACGCGCTGACGCGGTACGGCGTCGCAGCGGCGTCGCTTCGCGCGGAGATGACGCGTCCCGAGGGGAGCACCCCGGCATCCGCTCCTCGGGAACCTCCATCTCCTCGCGAAGCGTCACCGAACGCGACGCCGACCCGGCGGTAGACTGGCGCGACACCCACACTCAGGCACGCTCACACAGTGCCGCACATATCGCTCGAGGAGCATCACCATGACGAACGCGCACATTCCCGACAAGCCCGCCCTGGAAGGCCTCGAGCAGAAGTGGGATGCCGCATGGTCCGACGCCGGCACGTACCTGTTCGACCGCGAGGCGGCCAAGGCCAAGGGCCGCGCGGGCGTCTTCTCGATCGACACGCCTCCCCCGACGGCATCCGGTTCGCTCCACATCGGTCACGTGTTCAGTTACACGCACACCGACGTGAAGGTGCGCTACGAGCGCATGCGCGGCAAGACCGTGTTCTACCCGATGGGCTGGGACGACAACGGGCTCCCCACCGAGCGCCGCGTGCAGAACTACTACGGCGTGCGCTGCGACACCTCGCTCCCCTACGATCCCGACTTCACGCCGCCGTTCCGCGGTGATGCGAAGAGCCTGAAGCCCGCCGACCAGGTGCCGATCAGCCGTCGCAACTTCATCGAGCTCTGCGAGGAGCTGACGATCGAGGACGAGAAGCAGTTCGAGGACCTGTTCCGCAAGCTCGGCCTGTCGGTGGACTGGACCCAGACGTACCGCACCATCTCGGACGACACGATCCGCACCAGCCAGCTCGCGTTCCTGCGCAACCTCGACCGCGGCGAGGCCTACCAGGCCATGGCGCCGACCCTCTGGGACATCGACTTCCGCTCCGCGATCGCGCAGGCCGAGCTCGAGGACCGCGACCAGCAGGCCGCGTATCACCGCGTCGCCTTCCACAAGTCCGACGGCTCCGGCGACATCCACATCGAGACGACGCGTCCTGAGCTTCTCCCCGCGTGCGTGGCCCTCGTCGCGAACCCCGACGACGAGCGCTATCAGCCCTACTTCGGCTCGACCGTGCGCACCCCGCTCTTCGACGTCGAGGTGCCCGTGCTCGCCCACCCGCTGGCGGTGAAGGACAAGGGCACCGGTATCGCGATGATCTGCACGTTCGGCGATGTCACCGACATCATCTGGTGGCGCGAACTCGATCTGCCCAACCGCACGATCCTCGGCCGCGACGGTCGGATCATCGACGAGGCCCCTGACGTGCTCGTGACGGATGCCGCGAAGGCGGCGTACGCGGAGCTGGCCGGCAAGACCGTGTTCAGCGCCAAGAAGCGCATCGTGGAGCTGCTGCAGGAGTCCGGCGAGCTGCTCGAGGTGTCGAAGCCGTTCACCCACCCCGTGAAGTTCTACGAGAAGGGCGACCGGCCCCTCGAGATCGTCTCGACGCGCCAGTGGTACCTCCGCAACGGCGCGCGCGACGCGGACCTGCGCGAGAAGCTCATCGAGATGGGCCGCAGCATGGGCTGGCACCCCGACTTCATGCGAGTGCGATACGAGAACTGGACCAACGGGCTCACCGGCGACTGGCTCGTTTCGCGCCAACGCTTCTTCGGCGTGCCGATCCCGGTCTGGTACGCCCTCGATGAGAACGGTGAGCGCGACTACGACCGCGTGCTGACCCCCGACCTCGCGCGTCTGCCCATCGACCCCACCACCGACGTGCCCGACGGCTACACCGAGGACCATCGGGGGGTTGCCGGCGGCTTCGACGCCGAGCGCGACATCTTCGACACGTGGGCGACCTCGTCGCTCACGCCGCAGCTCGCCGGCGGATGGCAGCGCGACGAGGAACTGTGGAGTCTCGTCTCGCCGTTCGACGTGCGCCCGCAGGGGCAGGACATCATCCGCACGTGGCTGTTCTCGACCATGGTGCGCTCGGTGCTCGAGGACGGCCGCGCGCCCTGGACGGATGCCGCGATCTCGGGCTTCATCGTCGACCCCGACCGCAAGAAGATGTCGAAGTCGAAGGGCAACGTGGTGACCCCGGCGGACATCCTCGACGCCCACGGCACCGACGCGGTGCGCTACTGGGCGGCCTCCAGCCGGCTCGGCGCCGACGCGGCATTCGACCCGCAGAACCCGACGCAGGTCAAGATCGGCCGGCGTCTGGCGATCAAGGTGCTGAACGCCGCGAAGTTCGTGCTGTCGTTCCCGGTGCCCGAGGACGCCCGCATCACGCACGCTCTCGACGCGTCGATGCTGGCGACGCTCGACCAGGTCGTCCGCGACGCGACGAAGGCGTTCGACGCCTTCGACCACGCCCGGGCGCTGGAGATCACCGAGGCGTTCTTCTGGACGTTCTGCGACGACTACCTCGAGCTCGTGAAGGAACGCGCCTACAACCAGGCCGACGCCGGCCAGGCGTCCGCGGCCCTGTCGCTGCGGATGGCCCTCTCGACCCTCCTGCGCCTGCTCGCCCCGGTGCTGTCGTTCGCGGCGGAAGAGGCGTGGTCCTGGTTCGAGGAGGGCTCCGTGCACACGGCCGAGTGGCCCGAGCCTCTCGGGATCGAGGGCGACCCGGCCGTGCTGCGCACCGTCGGCGAGGCCCTCATCAGCGTGCGCCGCGCGAAGACCGAGGCCAAGGCCTCGCAGAAGACGCCGGTGGAGTCGCTGACGATCACGGGACCGGATGCCGCCCTCGACGCCATCCGCTCAGCAGAGGGCGACCTCGCCGCCGTGGGCCGCATCGCGCAGGTTTCGTACGCGCCCGGCGACACCGTGTCGGTCGGCGACATCGTCCTCACCCCGCAGGAGGCGTGACATGCAGCTCGGAACGCGGTGGACCAGCGGCGATCAGCCGCCCAGTGCCGTCCCTGAGGCGCTCCGCGAGCAGATCGCGGCGGTCGACGCCTCGATCGATCAGGATCCGCTCGGCCAGCCGCGGCCCCGCTGGACGCTGACCTGGCTGGAGGGACGGCCGGTCGCCGAACTCGAGACCGGTGTCGTCGTGCGTGTGGATCGCGAGGGCGAGGTCGTCGTCGGGCATCTCGACGACGACGGCATGGCCTGATCGGCGCTCAGGCCCGAGGGTGACGCGCGAGGTGCGCCGCGACGTCCGCCCGCGTGCGCTCGGCGTACTCGTCGGCAGCTGAGCGCGCGAGTGCCCGCTCGGCGCGACGCATCATCCGCGCAGCGACGCCGCGCTGCACCGACGCGGATGCGGCCAGCAGCGCCGCCTCGAGCCGGGTCGGCCGGCCGGCGACGTCCAGCACGGGAATGGTGATCGTGGTCATCGTCCGTCTCCGTCCTCGGGAAGTGCGAAAACGTCCACCCGAACGGTGAACGGTGAGCGGTCGGGGTCCTCCTCGTGACCGCGGGCGCCGGCGACGACGTCGGAGACGACGGCCGAGAGCCGTTCGATCAGATCGGCGGCCTGTTCGCGCGTGAGGTGGATGTTGGCCGTCGAGATCATCGAGGCGTCGTCCTCCTTGTCGGGCGCGGCGATGCCTTCGCTCACGTGGCGCATGAGCTGCTGGTGACGGCGTCCGAGGAACTCGTTCATGATGAGCTGCGTCGCCGACCGCACGGCGGGCGAGGCGAGCGCCTCGGGGCTGTCGAACGACACGGACTTGTCCGCGCGCTCCCACCACCGCTCTCGTGCGGATCCGCGGTCCGGGATCTCTCGGATGAGGTCCTGCTTGGCCAGCGCGCGCAGGTGGTAGCTCGTGGCTCCCGACGACTCCCCCGTCCGCTCGGCGAGCGAGCTGGCGGTCTGCGGTCCGTACTGCGACAGGATGTCGAAGAGCTGCACGCGCAGGGGGTGGGCGAGCGCGCGGAGCGCACCGGCATCCAGCGTGCGCCCTTCTCGGACATCCTCGGTTTCGGTCATAATGCAAAGATACCTTTGCAACACAATACTTGCAAGCATTTCTTTGCAATGTCCTCTTTGCAGTCCTGAGACGACTCCCCGACGTACGCTGGGACGATGACGGATGCCGCTGCCAACCCGCTCCTCTCGCCCTCCCCCCTCGCGTTCGACCTCCCCGACTATCCCCGGATCCGCCCGGAGCACTACCTCCCCGCGTTCGAGCAGGCGTTCGCCGCGCACCGTGGCGAGATCGAGGCGATCGCGACCTCGGCAGAGGCACCGACTTTCGAGAACACGCTCGTCGCGCTCGAGCGATCCGGCGAACTGCTGGGTCGCGTGGCGCGCACCTTCTACACCGTCAGCTCGGCCGACGCGACGGCCGAGATCCAGGAGATCGACGAGCGGCTGGCGCCGCTCATGGCCGCGCACCAGGACGCCGTGACGCTGGACGCCCGCCTGTACGAGCGAGTGGCCGCGGTACACGCACAGCTGGACGAGTTGGGGCTCGCGGCTGAGGACCGGTATCTCGTGGAGCGCACCCACCGCGAGATGACGAACGCGGGCGCAGGGCTCGATGAGGCCGACAAGACCGTCCTCACCGAACTCAACCAGCAGCTCTCCGTGCTGACGACCACCTTCGAGAAGAACCTCCTCGCCGACACCAACGACCTCGCCGTCGTGTTCGACGATGCCGCCGAACTGGCCGGACTCACCGACGGCGAGTTGTCCGCCGCGGCCCGGAACGCCACCGATCGCGGCCTCGAGGGGAAGTTCGTGGTCACGCTGACGCTGTTCACCGGGCATCCCTACCTGTCCTCGCTCACCTCCCGCGCCAGCCGGGAGAAGCTCATGACGGCCTCCCGCTCGCGTGGACGTCGGGGGAACGAGAACGACAACCGCGCGGTCCTCACCGAGATCGTGCGGTTGCGCGCCGAGCGCGCCCGGGTGCTGGGGTACGACTCCCACGCGGCTTACGTGACCGCTGACGAGACGGCCGGCTCCCCCGAGGCGGTCCACGCCCTGCTGCGCCGACTCGCCGTGCCGGCTGCGGAAAACGCGCGTCAGGAGCAGGCGGCCCTCCAGGAGATCATCGACCGCGACGGCGGCGAATTCGCGCTCGCGGCGCACGACTGGGCGTTCTACACGGAGCGGGTCCGAGCCGCGCGCTACGACCTCGACCGCACGGCCCTGCGCCCGTGGTTCGAAGCGGAGCGGGTGCTCGTCGACGGCGTCTTCCGCGCGGCGACCGACCTGTACGGCATCACCTTCACCGAGCGCTGCGACCTTCCCGCGTATCACCCGGGGGCCCGGGTGTTCGAAGTGCGGAACGAGGACGGTTCGCATCTCGGGCTCTACATCCTGGATCTCTACACGCGCGACTCCAAGCGCGGTGGCGCGTGGATGAACTCGATCCAGTCGCAGTCCGCGCTGCGCGGGACGGCGCCCATCGTCGTGAACAACCTCAACGTGCCGCAGCCCGCCCCGGGCAGCCCGACGCTGTTGACGCTCGACGAGGTCACGACGTTGTTCCACGAGTTCGGTCACGCCCTCCACGGGCTGTTCGCGACGGTGACGTACCCGCACTTCGCCGGCACCGCGGTGTTCCGCGACTTCGTCGAGTTCCCCAGCCAGGTCAACGAGATGTGGATCTTCTGGCCCGAGATCCTGGCCGCCTACGCCCGTCACATCGACACCGATGAATCGCTCCCCGCGGCGGTCGTGGCGAAGCTCCGCGAGTCGGAGGCCTTCAATCAGGGCTTCGCCACGAGCGAGTACTTGGCGGCGTCGTGGATCGATCAGGCATGGCACAGCCTGGACGTCGAGGACACGGCATCCGAGATCGACGTCGACGCCTTCGAGGCCACCGCCCTCGCCGACATCGGCCTCGACAATCCCGCCGTGCCGACCCGGTACTCGTCGACCTACTTCGCGCACGTCTTCTCGGGCGGGTACAGCGCCGGGTACTACTCCTACATCTGGAGCGAAGTCCTCGACGCCGACACCGTGGAGTGGTTCCGCGAGAACGGCGGACTGACCCGCGCGAACGGCGATCGTTTCCGCGAACGTCTGCTGGGAGTCGGCGGCTCGAAGGACCCGCTGGAGGCATATCGCGACTTCCGCGGGCGTGACGCGCGGATCGAGCCGCTCCTCGAACGTCGCGGCCTCAGCGGCTGAGCGAACTCACTCGCTCGCCGGGCGGACGCTGTAGACCAGGCGCGCGAACTGCCCGACCGCCTCGGCCGATACGAGCCGCAGGCGGTCGGATTCCAGCCGACGGGGCAGGAGCGGCGCGCCCCCGGCGAGGAAGACCGGCGCGACCGAGACGGCGATCTCGTCGAGCGCGCCGATGTCGAGGAACTGAGCCGCGAGGTCTCCCCCGCCCAGGATCCACACGTCGCCGTCTCCCGCGGCCGCACGGATGTCGGGCAGGATCGATGCCACCGATCCGCCGACGAAGCGGATGTCGGCGCCGACGGGCTTCGGGAGCTCGCGCGACGTGAACACGAAGGTCGGACGGTCACCGTGGAACTCGGCCCAGCGTTCCGGGTGGGCGAGGATGTCGGACTCGGCGAGCACCCATTCGTACGTCGTCGACCCCTCGACGAGCACCGTCGCCCCTGAGGGCAACAGGGAGTCGTCGGGGGATTCGCCGTTCTCGACGGCGAAGAGCCACGCCAGCGAGTTGTCCTCGTCGGCGATGAACCCGTTGGCGGACGTCGCGGTGTCGTAGAGGATGCGTCCCATGTCGGGCACGCTACCGCGGCCCTACGACATCGACAGCCGGAGCGTCAGGCGCTCTTGCGCTTCTGACGCAGCACGAGGGTCGGCGGCGCACCGTCCTCGACGGCGGCGCGGGTCACGACGACCTTGTCGACGTCCTCCGCCGACGGGATCTCGAACATGATCGGGCCGAGGACGTCCTCGAGGATCGCGCGCAGGCCACGGGCACCCGTCTTGCGCGCGACGGCGAGATCGGCGATCGCACGGAGTGCGTCATCCTCGAACTCGAGCTCGACACCGTCCAGCTCGAACATGCGCTGGTACTGCTTCACGAAGGCGTTCTTGGGTCCGGTCAGGATCTCGATGAGCGCCGTCTGGTCGAGCGGCGACACCGTCGTCACGACGGGGAGACGACCGATGAACTCGGGGATGAGGCCGAACTTGTGCAGGTCTTCGGGCAGGACGTCGCGGAACACGTCCTGCTCCTGCTCCTTGTCCTGCAGCGGGGCACCGAAGCCCACACCGTGCTTGCCGACGCGCGACGAGATGATGTCCTCCAGCCCGGCGAATGCCCCCGCCACGATGAAGAGGACATTCGTCGTGTCGATCTGGATGAATTCCTGGTGCGGATGCTTGCGGCCGCCCTGCGGCGGCACGGACGCGACGGTCCCCTCGAGAATCTTCAGGAGCGCCTGCTGGACGCCTTCGCCCGACACGTCACGCGTGATCGAGGGGTTCTCGGCCTTGCGGGCGATCTTGTCGACCTCGTCGATGTAGATGATGCCGGTCTCGGCGCGCTTCACGTCGAAGTCCGCCGCCTGCAGAAGTTTCAGGAGGATGTTCTCGACGTCCTCGCCGACGTAGCCGGCCTCGGTGAGGGCCGTCGCATCCGCCACCGCGAACGGGACGTTGAGTCGCTTGGCGAGCGTCTGCGCGAGGTAGGTCTTGCCGCATCCGGTCGGTCCCAATAGCAGGATGTTGCTCTTGGCGATCTCGACCTCGTCCGCACGCTGCTCGGCGGACTGGATCGTGCTGCGGGCGCGGACGCGCTTGTAGTGGTTGTAGACGGCGACGGCGAGGGCGCGCTTGGCGGGGTCCTGTCCGACGACGTACTCCTCGAGGAAGCTGAAGATCTCGCGGGGCTTGGGGAGGTCGAAGTCCTTTACCTCCCCGTCACCCGACTCGGCCATGCGCTCTTCGATGATCTCGTTGCAGAGCTCGACGCACTCGTCGCAGATGTAGACGCCGGGGCCGGCGATCAGCTGCTGGACCTGCTTCTGGCTCTTGCCGCAGAAGGAACACTTGAACAGGTCGGCGCTCTCACCGATGCGTGCCATGGTGTCCCCCTCAGGATTCGGTGCCGGTGCAGATGAGCCTAATCGCAGATCCGGGCACGGGGCGGATTGCGACACGAGTGTGGACGACGACGCCCCGCCGACGGATCGGCGGGGCGTCGTCGTGCCGGCATCAGGCCGTGATGGCGGCGGGAGTGCGCTTGCGCGAGGTCAGGACCTGGTCGACGATGCCGTACTCCAGGGCCTCGTTCGCGGACAGGATCTTGTCGCGGTCGATGTCCTTGTTCACCTGCTCGACGGTGCGGTTGGTGTGCCGCGCCATCGTCTCCTCGAGCCAGGTGCGCATGCGGAGGATCTCCGCCGCCTGGATCTCGATGTCCGATGCCTGACCGTGACCGGACTCGCCGACGGCGGGCTGGTGCATGAGGATGCGGGCGTTGGGCAGCGCGAGACGCTTGCCGGGGGCACCGGCCGCGAGCAGGACGGATGCCGCCGAGGCAGCCTGACCGAGGACGACCGTCGACACCTGGGGCGAGATGTACTGCATCGTGTCGTAGATCGCCGTCATGGCGGTGAACGAACCGCCCGGCGAGTTGATGTACATGATGATGTCGCGGTCGGGGTCCATGGACTCCAGGACCAGCAGCTGCGCCATGACGTCGTCCGCGGATGCGTCGTCGACCTGGACGCCGAGGAAGATGACGCGGTCCTCGAACAACTTGTTGTAGGGGTCCTGACGCTTGTAGCCGTAGGCGGTGCGTTCTTCGAACTGCGGCAGGATGTAGCGGCTCGAGGGCATCGCGACGCCCTGCGGGCGACCGAAAGTGGGGGTGTTCATTCTCTTCGTCCTCCGGTCGTTCAGTTCTCGGTCCCGCCGCCGCCGGTGACGTCGGCGGCGTGCTCGCGGATGTGGTCGACGAAGCCGTACTCCAGGGCCTCCTCGGCCGTGAACCAGCGGTCGCGGTCGCCGTCGGCGTTGATCTGCTCGACGGACTTGCCCGTCTGCGCCGAGGTGATCTCGGCCAGTCGGTTCTTCATCGAGACGATGAGCTGGGCCTGCGTCTGGATGTCGCTGGAGGTGCCGCCGAATCCGCCGTGGGGCTGGTGCAGCAGCACGCGCGCGTTCGGGGTGATGTAGCGCTTGCCCTTGGTGCCGCTGGTCAGCAGGAGCTGACCCATCGAGGCCGCCATGCCGATGCCCACGGTGACGATGTCGTTCGGCACGAACTGCATCGTGTCGTAGATCGCCATACCGGCGGTGATCGATCCACCGGGCGAGTTGATGTAGAGGTAGATGTCCTTCTCGGAATCCTCGGCCGCGAGCAGCAGGATCTTGGCGCAGATCTCATTCGCGTTCTCGTCGCGCACCTCGGAACCGAGCCAGATGATTCGGTCCTTCAGCAGCCGGTCGAAGACACTGGTCGCCATAAGGGGTTCAGCCATGGATGCTCTCCTGGATTCGTGTTCGTGCTTCGAATCTAGTGGCGCGTCCCGAGCGCCTCGCCCGTGTTCGCCGTGGGCATACCGGCGTGGGCATCTGTCGTTCTCGGCGCCCGGAAACGCCGAAGGGCGACGGGGCCGTGAGACACCCGCCGCCCTTCGAAACGGTCACTCGCTGTCGGCGGCCTTCTTGGTCGCGCGCTTGGCGGGAGCCTTCTTCGCAGGAGCCTCGGCAGACTCCGCATCGGCCTTCTTCGCGGCGGGCTTGCGGGCCGGAGCCTTCTTGGCGGCCGGCTTCTCGTCCGCGGCCTCGTCGGCGGTATCCGCCTTCTTGGCGGCGGGCTTCTTCGCAGGAGCCTTCTTGGCCGGAGCCTTCTTGGCGGCGGGCTTCTCGTCCGCAGCCTCGTCGGCGGCGTCGAGGGTCTCGTCCTCCTCAGCGGCGAAGCCGGTCAGGTCGACCTTCTTCCCGTCGGTGTCGACGACGTTGACCTTGCCGAGTGCGATGGCGAGAGCCTTGTTGCGGGCGACCTCGCCCACCATGAGGGGGATCTGGTTGCCCTCCTGCAGCGCGTTGACGAAGTCCTGCGGCGACATGCCGTACTGCGACGAGGACTGGATGAGGTACTGCGTGAGCTCCTCCTGGGAGACCTGCACCTCGTGCTTCTCGGCGATCTTGTCGAGGATCATCTGCGTGCGGAACTGCTTCTCGCTGGCCTCGGTGACCTCGGCGCGGTGCACGTCGTCCTCGAGGCGACCCTCGCCCTCGAGGTGGGCGTGCACCTCGTCCTCGACGAGCTTGGCGGGGACGGGGATGTCGGCCTTCTCGATGAGCGCCTCGACGAGCTTGTCGCGCGCGGCGGAGCCCTGCGTGAAGACGGCCTGCTCCGAGACGCGCTCGACGAGGCTCTCGCGGAGCTCGGCGATCGTGTCGAACTCGGAGGCGACCTGCGCGAAGTCGTCGTCGGCCTCGGGGAGCTCGCGCTCCTTGACGGCCTTGACGGTCACGGCGACCTCGGCCTCTTCACCGGCGTGGTCGCCGCCGACGAGCTTCGAGCGGAAGGTGGTGTCCTCACCGGCGGTGAGCGAATCGACGGCCTCATCGATGCCCTCGAGGAGCTCGCCCGAGCCGACCTCGTACGAGACGCCCTCGGCGCGGTCGATCTCGGCGCCGTCGATCGTGGCGACGAGGTCCAGCTCGACGAAGTCGCCGGCCTTGGCGGGACGGTCGACCGTCACGAGCGTGCCGAAACGGCTGCGGAGCTTGTCGAGCTCGGCGTCGACGGCGGCCTCGTCGGTCTCGACGGCGTCGACCTCGATCGTGATGTCGTCGTAGGACGGCAGCTCGAACTCGGGGCGGACGTCGACCTCGACCTCGACCTTGAGGTCGCCGGAGAAGTCCTTCGTGCTCGGCCATTCGACGATCTCGGCGGCGGGACGACCGACGATGCGGACCTCGTTGGCCGTGACGGCCTCACGGTAGAACGCGTCGAGCCCTTCGCTGACGGCGTGCTCGAGGACGGCCTCGCGCCCGATGCGCTGGTCGATGATCGGCGCCGGGACCTTGCCCTTGCGGAAGCCGGGGATCTGCACGTCCTGCGCGATGTGCTCGTACGCGTGGGAGATGCTCGGCTTGAGCTCCTCCGGGGTGACCGTGATGTGGAGCTTTACCCGGGTGGGGGTGAGCTGCTCGACGGTGCTGGTGACCATGCCTGTCGTTCTCCTTGTCCGGCCGCGCACGCGCGCGTCCGTTCGGTGATCTGGGTTCGTGGGGCCGTTGGTCGGGGCGACAGGATTTGAACCTGCGGCCTCCCGCTCCCAAAGCGGGCGCTCTACCAAGCTGAGCTACGCCCCGGGCGCGCACGCTGGCGAGCGCCGAAAAACGGCCGTTGGTCAGTCTAGCCGACCATGTCGGGTACACTCGTCGAGGCGCTCATCGCAGTGCCGACGGGGATGTAGCTCAATGGTAGAGCCTCAGTCTTCCAAACTGATTACGCGGGTTCGATTCCCGTCATCCCCTCTGTCTGTTAGTCCTACTCCCACAAAGGAACGCTCCGAGATGAAGACCTTGCTCCCACTGTAGGGAGCGGCTCCGTGGCCGATTCATGGCCGATTGGTCCGCTCCCCTGATACCAGGGAGCCACCATGGCACGGAGCAAAGGCGCGGGAAGCGTCGAGGTCTACAAAAACGGTTACCGGATCCGATGGACCGACCAGAGCGGCACGCGGCGCTCGAAGGTCCTTAGGGGTGTCACGAAACGCCAGGCTGAAGCGCACCTGCGCGAGGTCCAATCAGGACTCCATGACGAGCCGATGCCCGCCTCGCCCGTCCGCTTTGAAGCCTTCGCGAAGGAGTACCTCGCAGCGCGTGAGCGCCTCATTACAGTCGGCACATATAGGAACTGGGTGAGCCTCCTCAACACCACTCTCCTACCCGCTTTCGGGACACTCACGCTCGACCAGCTCACGCAACGCAAGGTGGACCTCTGGTGGGCACGTGCAGGCCTGAAGCCGGTTCTGCGGCGTAACGCCTACTTCACTCTCCGCTCGATGATGAAGCTCGCGGTGCGGTGGGGTTACCTGCCTGCATGGACCGTCGAGATCGAGAACGCCGGAAAGGACGTCGCGAGGCCGCGTCCGACGTTCGAGATGCACCACGTCGATGCTGTGCTTGCCCACCTCAACCCCTTCTATCGCGCTGCCGTCGAGGTGCTCCTCGCTGGGCACGTTCGCCTCGGGGAACTTGTGGCTCTCGACGCTCAGGACTATGACCGTCGGACCGGGCGGCTCAGTGTCACGAAGCAGTTGACGAAAGAGGGCCTCGTTACGGACACCAAAACCCGTCAGCACAAGACCGTTCTCCTTCTAGAGCGGGGACGCCTCGCGCTTGATGCGCTTCCGGTCCGGATCTCGGGACCGCTCTTCGCCGGGGAGCGCTCCGCGCGTATCACTCGCAACGGGCTCCGCAACGCCTGGATCAAGGCCACTAACGAAGCAGGCATCACCGACTTCCGACTTCACGATCTCCGTCACGTCGGACTTTCCCTAGTGGTCGAGGAGGCGGGCGTCATCGTGGCTCAGGAGCGCGCCGGGCACGCAAGCCCCGTCTCGACCCGCCGCTATCTACACACCCCGGATCGCGTGCACGAGGAAGCCGTGGAAAGAATCGACGCGCTCGTGAGACGCATCTCGTAGCCCGCGTCAGTTGACCGCGTTGACATCATCTGGGCGGAAGTAGGCGCGGTGCTCGCGACTCCACCTGTAGCCGCAGGCTTTCATGAGCTTCTTGCCCTCACTCCTATCCATCTCGAAGTACCTCTTGATGTGCTTGTCCGACCAAGACCCTTGGCTCTCGACCGCGTCGCGGAGCCTCTCGGGGACCGCGCCACCTTCGTGTAACCACAGGTCGGCATCGCGACGCCGTTCGCGCAGTGCGCGCCGCCTCATCGCTCTGCCGAGGCGGCGCATCACATCCACGGCACCGTATGCCTCCAGGGCATCCCGCCCAAAGTCGATGACGTCCGAGAGTGACCAAAGGAAGAACCCGTCGAACAGCCCATCGCCACCGAAACCGGACTCGTCCGCGCGCACCTCGAAGTCACGAGGGCCGACGATCTCGCGCAACTCTTTGAATGAAACCCGGGCGGGAAGGTGAAGGTAGTCCCATCCGAGTGCGTCTTTGTCACCTCGAACTGGGCTGAGCACGAATATCGACTCGCCTTCTTCGCGACCGATGTCGGTCACATCCCGCCCAGTCAGCTTGAAGACTGCGCGTTCCAGCTCTCGGATAGCGTCGTCCCCGGCTCGGCCCTTCAGCCGGATCCGGTGCATCTTCCCGCTGAAGTCTCCGTAGACGATGCCGATTGTGATCTTGCGCGACATAGCCGCAGAGTAGCGCGTAACACACGTGACAAAAGGCCCCAGGGCGCACTGCACCACCGGGGCCTTCATCCTTGGACGGGACTCTTTCAGTTTACGGACCGGTCCCCCGAAAGAAGCACCGGGAGGATGCTCACAACTAGAGCTTTCGACGGTGCTCACAACTAGGAGCGCGCGGGTGCTCACAACTAGGGGTGTTCAAAACTATGAGCCCCCGGCTCATGTGAGAAACCGGCGTTGCACATAACGTAAATGCCAGATCCCAGGGATTTTCGTTCTTGACACCTGTCTCGGCAGGACTACATTGATGATCAAGAGCTGAGCCCACATCGTGGGTTGTCCTGGACGGGACGGGTGAACGATCTCGGCGGAGATCGGGAGAAGCGCGAGCGGACCCGATAGGACCGTCATGAAGAGCTTCCCGTACCCGCCCGTGAGGAATCGCAACCACTATCTGGTGGTTCGCACCTGGCTTGGGCGCAACGCGCTCCGGCATATTCACCAGGACTACTGGAAGCGCGGCGTCGCTCTACCTTCCGTCGAAGAACTGAGCGCCTGGCTCTGGGACCTCGCTCGCAAGGCCATGCGCGACCTCCCGTTTGACAAGCTGACCCAGGTCGTGGACGAAGCCACAAAGTGGGCGCTCACCGAGTACAACCCAAATGCGGACGTGTACGTTCGCGCACGCAGGGGAGGAAGCCGAGGGATCACGATCACCGACGCCGATCTTCTCGCCGTGCGTGAGCTCTCGCATGCAGCAGCCGCCAAAGTCCTCCACGTCTCCAAGAGCACGATCCGCCGTCGCCGGGACGGCTTTGACGAGGCCGCCGCCCTGATTCCGGAACCGAAGTTGGATTGGCGGACCGACCTCGATCGGATCATCGCCGCCGACCAAGCGGAACGACTCAGCACGCTTGACCTGCTCGAAGGGGTCATCATCTAGACGGGCTGCCTCATTTGGCCGCGGTCCCGAACCAGACGCCGCCGCCAACTGGAGTGAGATCGAGGCGGCATGTGTAGGTCGGCGGTGGCAGAGCACAGGGGGCAAATGGCGTGGCCGTGCCTCGTGACGTAGCCCCCCACGAGGCACACGCAACGCGCTACGAATGCGCATAACGTAGCCGTCTTCCCTCTTGCGTGACGGCTACGACGCGCCATCCCCAAACACACGTTATGCGCTACGATCAGGGCTTTTATCTTTGCCGAAGCGCGACAAATCGTCGATTCCGTGGGATCCTGGAGGCATGTCAATCGACCAGGCGCTCAGCGATCCGCGGTGCCGGATCTGCACGCACCCCGACCGTGCGTCGATCGAGCTGGACATCGCTGAGGGGGTGCGGAGTGCCCGCGCCCTGGGACGCGAGCACGGCGTTGGCCGCGATTCGATTCGGCGACACTGGGAGCGGCACGTTGCACTCCGAGCGCAAGCGGCGGTCTTCCTGGGTGCCGCGCCAGCCCGCGCAGGTGATTTGCTAACGCGACTCGTTGACGTCGCTGATCACCTCGCGGAGATCCGGGCCGACGCAGACGAGGCAGGCGACTCGAAAACCGCACTCGGTGCTGACCGGGCGCTCGTGACTGCCATCGAACGACTGCGCGTCGGTATGGGGCTGGGCGAGGCCGACGTCGCACGCGACTACAACGACCTGGACGCGCTCGCCGCCGCCGTCGAAGCCCAGACACGGTCGTTTCCGGATCTTGGCGTCGTTGTCGCCGAGGGCTTGGAAGAGGCCGGTCATCTGGCGCTGGCCCGGACTGTCCGAGACTTCGCTGAGCGGCAAGCAGCCGCCTTGACCACCACCAGTGACCGACCCGCCTGACCATCCGAGGAGCCCCGATCATGACCGACTCGACCGAAACTGAAAACCCGTACGTTCGCCCCGGTGAGCAGGTGCACGTGCTCGTGCCGCTGAACGTCAAGGTGAAGCCGGGATTCACCGGTTCGAGCATGTTGCTCGACCGCAGCGCCACGATCACGATGACCGCCGATTTGATCGCGGCCCAGAGAGATCGTTTCGGGAAACTCGCTGACTGGCTCGCCCTCCTCGGCGACGACGAGGCTCAGGTCGCTCGTTTCGGCGAGATCGTCAGCCGCCCGGGACCCGCGCCCGCAGATCTGAAGCGCTGGGTTGTCGGCGACGCGACCTGGCGCGACGAACGAGCGAAGGCCCGCGCCGCCGCCTGGGCCGAGACGGACCCGGACGAGCGCGACCGACGCCTGCGCGAGGTTCAAAAAGTCTTCGGCCCGGACATCCCGCTCGACGGCACGCTCCAGTACCGCAACGGGACTCCGTCAGAGCGTGCCGCCGCGGCTCAGGAAGCCGAGTTCGCTCGTCAGCGAGCCACGGGGGCGCGATGACTCAATCGGCGAAGTTCCCCAGCTTCGAGATCTCTGCGCATGCACGCGCGAGCTGGGACAAGCTCCAAGCCGAGCTGATGGCGGCACGTCCAGCCTGCGCAGGCGACCCCCGGTTCACCGCCGACTTCTTGTCGGCGGCAGCCGTCGCACAGCTCGCCCGAATCTGCGCGCAGTGCCCGGTCCGCCAAGCATGCGCCGCGTACGCCGACACACTCTCGCCATACACGGCATCAGGCGTCTGGGCTGGTCGCCGACGCGGCGTCGTACAGCGCGCGGACTATCGGCCCCGGAAGGAGGCATCGTGACCGGACACTACCGACCGGACGAGCCGAGCATCATGGGTCTGCACGACCTGCCCGCGCCGCGTCCAGCAGCCCGCACGGCGTCACCTGGCGGCGTTTTCCGGCCCGAGTACGGCGAGACGACGCTCGCGGGGACCGCGGTCGCGCTAACCCTCGGCGCACGCCGCTTCAACCTGCCCGAGGGCACTCGGATCGGCATCCCGGAGGACGGGCATGGTCGAGTGCTGCTCGTGCTCGACGGCGACACCCTCCACGCGCTGACCGCCGCGGGCGAGATCACGAACATGCCACAGACCGCCGCGTCGGCGCTGGGCGACGATGTCTTCGGCCGACCGGACGTCCGCCCGCCGCCGTGAAAGACCGCCGCGATCGGGTACGGAGTGCCTTCCATCCGATCACGGCCCCCGTCAGCGGTTCGCATCTTCGGGGTGCGACCCTTCCCGCTGACACCGCCCGGTGCTCCTGGTAGTGGAAGCCAGGGGCACCGGGAACCCCCACAGACGGCCGCGCGGGGGCGTCGGGCTCTCCTCCGCGCGGCACCTAATCGGACGCGCAGTGAGCGTAGCCCTTTGGGTCCGACAGATACCCCCGGCTGCTCGGGTTGGTGCTCGACGCAGCGGCGTCGGGGGTATCGCCCTCTCCGCGCGACTGCCATGATCGGGCCATGAATCCCGAACCGGACTCCGCCCGCCGGAAGCCGTCCCGAGCGTTCTGGATCGGCCTCCTCATCACAGCCGTCCTCGTGGCATTCGCGTCCATCGTGCTGATCATCCTCAGCCCCGAAAACCCGGGAATGTACTTCACGCTGGTCGGGATGATTTGCTTGATGATCTCCTGCGCGATCCACCTCCGCGCCGCCCGCTAGAGCACCCTCTATCAGTCACCCGTCGTCGCGCGGCTTCTCCGCGAACGGCAAGCCCGTTTCGTAGTTGAGGGCGGGCTCGCCGCGTCGCTCGCGGTGCGTGTTCTCCTTGATGTGGGCGATCAGGTCGTCCCAGCCCTCGCCGTCTGTGACGCCATAGCTGGCCAAGCGGTGCCGTTTGAGCGCCAGCCGGCGAACCTCTTCGAGGGACGGCTCGATCTCCGCGTGCACCTCCTGCAAAGTGAGGTCGATGTGAGTCACCATCGCCACGCGGTAGGGCTCGATAAGGGGTGACAGCTGAATCTTCTCGCCACTACTGAGGAGATAGGCCTTCGCCTGAGAACTCCAGCCGCGCTCACTTTCCAGCAGCTCCGCTGTCCGAAGCGAGATCCTGGTATCGGCCGCACCTCTTGCATCGAACCTGCCGTCGAAGGCCCACGGGGCGGCGACTCTGTGGAGGATGTAGTTTCGGAGCTTCCGTAGGAAGGACGCCTGCGGCAGATCAGACATGATCTGCTCAGTCCTCGCGGCGTAACGATCTCGAAGAGCCTCTGATCGCTCCGCGACAAGCGATCGTGCTTGATCGATCACGGCCACGAGGCTAGCCACGTAGGACAGCAGAGCTTGGTCAAGTGACACGATGATTCGCTCTCGACCGGACATGTTCCCGACGTTCCGCATCAGCTCAACTGCGGCCTCCTCAGACGTCTCCAGCTCATGCAGTAGCTGACTGAGCATTAGCGAATATCGATGAAACACCCTCTCCACGCGACCGAGATCGCGCATCCGGTGTCGGATCTTCGCCGCTGGGTGCCGGTCGATCTGCGCGTCCAGGGCCGCGATCTCATCAGCGTGAGGGTTCCGCCTCGATGTCGAACCGACCCCATCGCTGACGTGGCCATCTGCGCATGGCGCGGTGTCCCCCGTGTGCTCACCGTCAGTCATGTCCCGCACCCCCTGCGGTCAGGCTAGGGCATCGCGAATGGAGGCTCACGAACACTGGATGCACCCGATGAAAAGCACCCTCCGCGCTTTCGGAGTTCGAGCCCGCAGAATCACGAGGGTTGCGACGTGGGCTCCGAAACCGCGGTCGCAAAAACGATGGGCGGATGAGAGGGCCGGTCGAGCAACGATCTAGTTCGGTCGAACCTCTCAAAACTATCTCGCATAGCCTCTTGTTTTGACAGGTGGGTTATGCGAGTCTTCATGCATGACCAAGTTTGCTTACATCCGCACCAGCACGAAGGATCAGAATGCCGACCTTCAGCGCGAGGCGATCGCCAAGGTGGACGGGATCAAGCGTGTGTACGCCGACGAGGGCGTGTCCGGCACCCTTGCCTCGCGACCCGAATGGGACAAGCTCATCGACCGGCTCGAAGAAGGCGATGAGGTCGTCGTCTGGAAGCTCGACCGCATGGGGCGCAACACGATGAACGTGCTGGAGGCAGTCAAGACGATCACTGACAGGGGAGCGAGCTTCCACAGCCTCACCGAGAAGATCGACACGAGCGGCCCGATGGGGCAGGCGATGCTGACGATCATGGCAGCGTTCGCACAGCTCGAAAGGGACACGATTGCCGAGCGCACCCGCGCGGGTCTCGATGCTGCGAAGGCGAAGGGGAAGGTCGGCGGGCGACCGTCTGTCGTGGACGCGAAGAAGCTCGCGACCATCAAGAAGCTTCTCGCGTCAGGGGAACATACTCGCGCTGAGATCGCCGACATGGCGAAGGTCTCCCAGGCGACGCTGTACCGCGTCATCGCGACCCTGTGAGTTTGCCGCCTTAGATCACGGTTTCGCATCTGCCAGCGGCAGAAAGAACCCTGATAGTTAACGCATTTTGAGCGTCCGTTGAGGTGCTCTTGCGGCGATCTTGAGTAAGCCGAGGAGTGTGAATCACACCGGTGTAGTTCGCTCCGAGCTGACCCCTAGACGGCTCATAGGTTGGGACCTACTCTGATCGACACGGAACGTAGAACGACCCCGGGACAGCCCCGGGGGGCTGCCGGTCCGGGGTCATCACCACACTTTCCAGAGAGCGGTTCTCAGACTCTATACCGGACGCGAACAGCGTAGGTGCGCTCATGTCGCGAAAGCCACGAAGAGCTACTCCGGGAAAGAGATCGAAATGAGCATCACGAGCCCGTGGCACTCCATCAAGGCGAGCGTCCACCACAACAACACCAGCTGTAACACCGGCAACAACATCGAGCGGGAGAACCTGCGCAGTGGTACCGGCAACAAGCCGCTCTGCGTGGAGTGCGCTCGCCTCCGCTGAGCAAGCCCGTCGCGGGCGAGTGTCGTGTCTTCGCATGGCACTCGCCCGCGGCACCTAAGGGGAAGGCGCGTCTGTGAGCTGGGACGAGAGCTGGGCGCTCCCCGCCATCGAGTGGCTTCTAACGCCTGCCCTCGTCACGGCGGGGCTGCTTGCGTTGGCGCGACTCTACGACGCTCCCACACGTTGGGCGCGTCGGCTGAAGTCCGACATAGCGATTCTCGCGGGGTTGCCCGACGGGTCAGAGAGGCGGGCGTGGCAGGCCTCCATAGAGCGACAAGCGATGCGCCTGCGCGAGTACCGGCGAGCGTTCACAGGATGGACCCTTTTCTGGAAATGGTCCGTTGTTGCGGCAATGGCCGCGACATTGTTCGGCCTCATTCTCTATCCGCCGATCAATCGCCCCGGTCAGCCCGAGATCTGGGGCCCGGGAGACTGGGTCCTGCTCTTGCCGGGGCTGTACGCCTGCGTGACCTATGTGGTCACGATCAGCGCCGGGCTCGACTTTCTAGGGCGCAGCCCGCGAGATATCCTCCTTCGTCGTCGCCTGCGCGCGCACAATCGACGCGACCGCCGACTGCGGCGCATAGAGAAGGTGCGCGCGAAACGAGCGAATACGGACCCGACCATCCGGGCGCGAGGATCGCGCTTGGGCTTCAGAACCCAGGTGGACGAGTTCGGTCCGTGGATGCGAGATTTCGACATGCGTGGGTACGTGCGAACAGCTGGTCTGCACGCGGCGGACCAGCGAGCGCACTATGCCGCGAGGCTCAACGAACGCGGCGTACGTCCACCTCTATGGCCCGACCCCGACACCAAGCGGGCACCGACACCACACCCCGAAGAGCCCGATCCGGCGACCGAGCGCTCGCACGACATCCGGAATCTTCTGCGACGCCTCTTCCGGACCTGACGACCGCTGTCGTTCATGGCAGCCTCCCGCAGTAAGGGCCGACGCGACCTGGGCGACCGGCTCGTCTGTCAGACCTCGCTACAGGCGCACCGAGCCGCGCTCCGGGCACTTCCAGTAGGAACCTCGCGGGCCTTGAACCGGCTCCATCCGATGAAGGCACTCGGGGCAGTTCGGAGTGTCGAGGGGGTCCATCCCTGCAGTGTGTCAGAGGAGCCCATCGGCCCGGTAGGTGCGGACTCGATGCTCGAAACTCAGCCGCCGCTCGCGCTCGTACGGCGACCACATCTCGGGACTGTCCGTCACGTCCTTTCCAGACCGCCACACTCGCTCCCACGTCGGCTCAGCGCCCGCGCGGAGGTAGGTCAGCTCCTGGGTCATATTGACGATGCCGAGGGACGCTCCGGGCCGTGGGTCCATGCGGTCACGGTAGGCCGTTCCACGGACGCTCATCGTCGTGATCGCCCGTGCTCTCGTTACCTATACCGCCGCGCCATCTCCGTCTTGAGGCCGTATCGTTCGGATCATGCCTGAGAAGCGAGGACCGAAACGCAAGGCCTGGGTCATCGTCTACGACGACCCACGGGGACCGTTCAGAGATAGCCGGTATGGAGTCGCTGAGCCCGGAGAGCCGCTCGCCATCTTCCCCAGCAGAACCCCCATCGAGAGAATCATGGCCGCTGTCGACGCGCTCGTGCAGGCGCTGACGGTTACCTACGTCGAGGATCGAATCGACTATTTGAAGAAGGACGTCTACGGGAGGGCCGAGAAGCACGGCTGGGGTCAGCAGGTTATGGGTGGGACGAACCCATACATCGAGGCTTTTCGCGTCGAGGATCTGAGGCTCGTAACTGATACTGAGACCGGCGCAACGCGCTTCGAGTTCACTCGCCAGCCTCCCGACGCACCGAGACATCTCAGCTGAGCGTGGCCGATTCGTGTCCGATTGCTGGCCGTATATCGGCCCCGAAACGGCGCTAACATCGGACACGAGCAAGGCTCTATTTCCGGAAACAAGCGGAAGACCATCAGTCTGAAGCGGGTTGTCATCAGTCTTCCAAACTGATTACGCGGGTTCGATTCCCGTCATCCCCTCCACGAGACGCCCCGCGTCACACCGAGCTGTAGGCCACGATCCCGCGCCGCACGGCATCCAGCGCCTTCCGTGCGGTGGTCGCGACGCCGGCATCCGCCACGATCGACAGCTGGTCGAGCAAGTCGATCGTCTGCTTCGCCCACCGGACGAAGTCGCCCGCCGCCATGTCGGCCTCGGTGAGGACGACGTCCAGCGACGCGCCGCGCGCCCACGAGTTCATGGCCTGCGCCAGACCCGTCGCGATCGCCTCGGTACCGGGCAGGTGATGATCCTGCTCGAGGTCGTCGAGCCGGCTCCAGAGATCCTGCGTCTTCGTGAGCGCCTCGCGGAACGGACCGCGGGGCAGCCGGTACTCCCCCGCCTCGTCGCGGCGCGGTTCGTACACGAGGCAGCATGCGAGGGCCGCAAGACCGGCCGGGTCGAGGTCGCGCCACAGTCCACGGCGCAGCGACTCCGCCACCAGCAGGTCGCGCTCGCCGTAGATGCGGCGCATCGTGCGACCGGCCGCCGTCAGAGACGCGGCACCGTCGTCCAGCGCGACGTAGTCGAGCTCGGCGAGCACATCGATGATGCGGTCGAAGATCCGCGCGACGGTTCCGGTGCGGGTCTCGATGTCGCGTCGCGTGCGATCGGTCCGGCGCCGCAGCTTCCAGTACCGCTCCGCCCACCGCGCGTGGTTCTCACGATCCGGGCACGAATGACAGGGATGCCGCTGCATGCGACGCCGCAACGACTGGATCTCGGTCTGCCGTTGCTGACGGATGCGGGCGGGCGCCGTCCGGTCCGCCCGGTTCAGCTTCTCGGCGTCGCTGAGGTCGCGCCGGATGCCCGAGTACTCGGCGAAGTCGCCGAGGTCGCACGTCATCGACTTCTCGTACCCGGCGAGGGATGCCTCCGCCTCCTTCACCTGCCGCGCGAGGCCCACGACGGCCCGGTCGGCCTGGAACTGCGCGAAGGAGGACTCGAGGATCTCCCGGGCGCGCGGCCGTCCGAACTGGTCGATGAGGTTGACCGCCATGTTGTAGGTGGGGCGGAAGCTCGAGTTGAGCGGATACGTCCGTCGCGACGCGAGCGCCGCGACGGCCTGAGGATCGAGGGATTCGGTCCACTGGACGACGGCGTGCCCCTCGACGTCGATGCCGCGCCGCCCGGCGCGCCCGGTCAGCTGGGTGTACTCGCCCGAGGTGATCGCGACCCGTGCCTCGCCGTTGAACTTCTCGAGCTTTTCCAGCACGACCGTCCGCGCGGGCATGTTGATGCCGAGTGCGAGGGTCTCGGTGGCGAAGACGACCTTCACGAGCTTGCGCTGGAAGAGTTCCTCGACGACCTCCTTGAAGGCGGGAAGCAGACCCGCGTGGTGCGACGCGATCCCGCGCTCGAGGTTGTCGCGCCACTCCCAATAGCCGAGCACCCCGAGGTCCTCGTCCTGCAGCGGACGCATCCGCTCGTCGATGATCCTGCGGATCTCGTCCCGCTCGGCGGTGTCGGTCAGGCGCACACCGGCGCGCCGTACCTGCTGCACCGCGGCGTCGCAGCCGACCCGGCTGAAGATGAAGAAGATCGCCGGGAGCAGGTTCGACCGGCCGAGGAGCTCGACGACCTGCGGGCGGTCCATCCGCTCGATGCGCATCGCCGTCGACGGGCGCACCGGCCGCTTGCCGCCGCGGTGCGGGCGACGCCTCTCCTGATCGCCGCGGGAGCGGTACTCCATCGCCCGGCGGTTGTTCTCGTACGTCGCGCCCTTGGGCGAGCGGATGCGGGTCAGCTCCTGGTTCACCTGAGCCGTGGCCACTCCTGCTCGGTCGTCGAACAGCGGCAGCAGGTCACCGCGGACCAGCACGTGCTGCTCGAGCGGAACGGGGCGGGTCTCGGAGACGATGACCGCCGTGTCCCCGCGGACGGTGTCGAGCCAGTCGCCGAACTCCTCGGCGTTCGACACGGTCGCCGAGAGAGAGACGAGTCGCACCGCCGGCGGAAGGTGGAGGATCACCTCCTCCCAGACCGGTCCACGGAACCGGTCGGCGAGGTAGTGCACCTCGTCCATGACCACGTAGCGCAGGCTACGGAGCGCCGGCGAGTCGGCGTACAGCATGTTCCGGAGCACCTCGGTGGTCATGACGACCACGCGCGCGTTCCCGTTGATGTTGGTGTCGCCGGTGAGCAGGCCCACCTCGCCCTCGCCGTAGACCTCCTGCAGCTCGCGGAACTTCTGGTTCGACAGCGCCTTCATCGGTGTCGTGTAGAAGGCTTTGTCGCCCGGCTCGCGCATCGCGAGGTGGATCGCGAACTCTCCGACGATCGTCTTGCCCGCCCCGGTGGGAGCGGCGACCAGCACGCTCCGCCCCTCTTTGAGAGCGTGGCAACCCTCGATCTGGAACGGGTCGAGCTCGAACCGCTGCAGGGCGGCGAAGGACGCGGAGATCGGATGCCGGCGCTCCGCCTGCGCGCGGGCGTACCGCGTCGAGGGGTCCGTCATGCGGCCGGACCGAGGAGCGCTTCGTCGCGCTTGCGCTTTCGGCGATCGAAGAGCATCGACAGGCCCGCCGCGGCGAAGAACAAGACCGTCAGGATGCTGGCGAGGATGAGCATGCTGACGACGTCGGCTGCGGGTGTGGCGGCCCCGGCGAACACCGTCGCGATGACGATCGCGACGCGCCAGCCCTTGATGATCTCGCGGCCGGTCATCACACCGGCGAGGTTCAGTGCGACGAGGAAGACCGGCGTCACGTAGGCCACACCGACGACGAGCAGGAGCTTGAAGACGAAGTCGTAGTAGTACTTCGCGTCGTAGAAGTTGGAGGCGCCGATGGGGGTGAAGCCCGCCATCAGTTCGACGAGGTGAGGGAGGATCAGCCAACCCGTGAAGGTTCCCGCGAAGAAGAGCGGAACCGCGGCGGCGACGAACCCGATGGTGTAGCGAACCTCTTTGCGCGTCAGACCCGGCATCAGGAAGGCCCAGATCTGCCACAACCACACCGGCGCGGAGATCAGCAGGCCGACGGCGAAGGAGATGCGGATGCGGAGGTCGAACGCGGACGTCACCGTCGCGAACATGAGCGTCACGGCGCTCTCGTCGCCTCGCCGCTCCGCGACGACGCGGATCGGCTCCGTCATCGCCCAGATGATGCCGTCGGTCAGGATGAACGAGACGATCATTCCGACCACGAGCGCCGCGGCGGCGATCAGCAGTCGCTTGCGGAACTCGCGCAGGTGGTCGCCGAGCGACATCCGCCTGTCCCGGTAGGGGGCGTCGTCTCGGGCGGCGTCCCGTTCGGTCGTGGTCACCGAATCAGGGCGTCGGGCCCTGCGATGGGCCCTGCGCCGGTGGCGGCGTCAGCCCGGTGACGGAGGAAGGAGCCTGCGGAGGCTGGTGGGTCGGCGTCTCGGCCGGCCCGTCCTCCTCCTTCATCGCCTTCATCTCGCCCTTGAAAACACGCGCCGACTGACCGACGCTCTTCGCCAGCGCCGGCAATTTCGCCGCACCGAACAGAAGAAGGATCACCGCCAGGACGACGATGAGATGCCAGCCCTGCAGACCGCCCATGAAAGCTCCTCGGGGTTGAAGTCGTTCCAGTCTAACCGCGGGTGACGCAGGGGGCCCTCAGGAGTACTGGGCGAGCCCCGCCTCCGCCCAGGTTCGGGCGGCCTCGCGTGCGGTGGCCGGCGACAGGATCTCGACGTCCCCGCCGAGCCGGGCGGCGAGCCGCTTCAGGCTGCGCTCGTCGCCCACGCGCAGACTGACCGTCCGGTGATCCCCTTTGCCACGGACCGCGGCGCGGGCGGCGAACTCCCCGAGCAGGGGGACGACGTCCTTGCGGCAGCGCAGTTCGACGATCACATCGGTGTCGGATGGCTCGAACAGGCCTGGCAGCGCGTCGGCGCCGTGTGTGCTCGGGATGTCGGTGAGCACGACGTCGGAGACCCGGTCGAGGTGGAAGGTGCGCACAGCCTGCCGCAGATGGCACCACCCCTGCAGGTACCACTGCCCGTCGGCGATGTGGACCTTCACAGGGTCGACCGTGCGCGTCGTGACGGGGGCATCCGGGGCGCGGTAGGCGAACGACACCGCGACGCCGCGCTGGACCGCCTCGGCGACGGTGGTGCGGACGTCGTCGACCACGGGGGTCGCCACGATGACCTCCGCCGGAGCGCTGGCCGCGCCGGCGGCGAGCTTGGCGAGCAGGCCCTGCATGACTCCGCTGTCACCCACGCCGGGCAGGCTCGCGGCGAGCTGCAGGCCCGCAAGCAGGGCGGCAGCCTCACGGGCGGTCAGTCGCGGCGTGCGCTCGAGCGCCACGGCATTGGTGATCGAGATGGTGTCCTGCTCGTCGAGCAGGTCCCAGTCGATGTCGAAGAGGTCGTTGGCCATCTGCCAGAAGCCGCCGTCGCCCGGGAGCCCGATGACCGTCAGCTTCTCGACCATCGACCGCATCTCGTCGGGTGCGACGTCGAAATCACGGGCGGCATCCTCGACCGTCACCTCGCCCTTCGAGATCAGGTAGGGAACGAGCTGAAGGATCAGCGACGCGCGATCGGTGGCCACCAACGGTTGGGCGCTCATCCGGCGACCTCCGCGTGGAGAGCGGCGGCACGGCGCAGGCGCGCGACGACCAGGTCCGCCAGCTCGATCGGCTCGATCACCCGGACCTCCGGTCCGTAGGACGCGAGTTCGTCGGCGAAGATCTGCGCGTCGACGTAGGGCACCCGGCATCCGGTCGCATCGGCCGAGACCGACCGACGGTTCAACCGCAGCGCCGCCTCGGTGCCCGGCTCCACCTGGACGAGCGCGCGCTGCCGCGTCGCGACGGCCTCGAGCCCCGCGATCGCCTTGTCGCCGGCCCCGTCGCGCAGGGACAGGTCGAAGGAGGTGCGGGTCACGACGACGTCCGACGAGATGCGCGAGAGGAGGAAGGTGCGCTCGGCGTCCTGCAGCACGTCGAAGCCGTACACGTGCCACCGGCCTTCGTACTCGACGAGCGCCCACGGCTGCACGCGACGGCGGTGAGCGGCATCCGACCCGCCCTTGATGTAGTCGAACTCGACGACCCGCCCCTGTTCGATCGCGCGCTGAAGTGGGGAGAACGACGGCTCCCGCAGGCTGATGCGCGGCGCGTATCCGATGATGGGGGCGTCGACGTCGATGCCCAGCGCCTGGATCTTGCGGAGGCCGCTGCGCGCTGAGACCGACATCGAGCTCTCGCCCCACACGCCGCCGGCCAGGTTCAACACGGCGATCTCAGCCGGCGTGAAGTCGATGTCGACCGGGAGCGAGTACTCCGCCGTCGGGATGCGGTACCGCGCTTCGCGGAGGTCGTCCGGATCGGCGTAGTCGCCGATCGTCTCGATGGGGACACCGAGCGAGCGCAGGCTGTCCTTGTCGCGTTCGAACATCTTCTCGAGTGCGTCCTTCGACGCACCCGCGGCGCCCTGCTCGCGGTAGCCGGACACGGACGACAGGATCGTGTCCTTCGTCAGCCCCTGTTCCGTGGCGAGCAACGCGACGACGAGGTTGACGAGCCGCTCCTCGGGCGCGCTGCGGATCGGATCGGTGGGCACACGGCAATCCTAGGTGCGGGACCGCTCGATGGCCCCGCGCGGGCTCACTGTGTCGAGGTCGTGGCGTCGTCGCTCGTGTCGATTCCGAGGATGTCGATCACGAAGACGAGGGTCGAGCCTGCGGGAACCGCGCCGGAGGCCTTGTCTCCGTAGGCCTGGTCCGGCGGAATGACCGCGAGCACCTGTGAACCCACCGTCTGACCCTCCAGGGCCTTCTGGAAGCCGGGGACGACACCGTCCAGCGACAGTGTCGTCGGCGACCCCTTCTCCCACGTGGAATCGAACACCTCTCCGGTGTTCCACAGCACACCGGTGTAGTTCACCCGGGGCGTCGAGTCGGCCGTGAGCTTCTCGCCGTCGCCCTTCTTCAGGGTCTTGATGATGAGATCCTTCGGCGCGACCGCGTCGGGGACGATGATGCCCGGGGTGCCGTCGGGGGCGAGGACGACCGTGGGGATGTTGCTGCCGTCGACGTACTGCGGCACGCCGTTCGCCGCGGGAAGGAAGACGGTGTTGACGTCGATGACGACGACCGCGGCCTCCGTCTCAGACAGGCCGATCTGGCTGACGAGATCGGGATTCAGATCCTTCGCGGGGATCGCCGAGACGATACGGGAGCCGGGTCGGGCGCAGTCGAGGACGTCGAGAATCGTCGGGAAGGTCTGCTCGAGCACGCTCACCTGGACGACACGAGTGGGCGCCGACAGGACCTGCTGCCCCGTCGCTCCATCGAGGAGGGTGATGCCGAGCTGCACGTCCTGCGTGCTCGTGGTGATCGGGGTGCCCGATCCGGTGGCGAGGTCCGTGAACGAGGTGCGGCTGACGTACACCGGGTCGGTCGTGGTCGCCGTCGGCGCCGGCTCGGCATCCGTCACGTTGACGAGGTCGAGCGATGAGGCCGGGGCGGTGACGCGCTCGCAGCCGCTGTCGGCGGGACCGGCGGGGGCGCACCCGACGAGGGCCAGGGCGGTCAGGCCGAGGACGGCCACGGCAGCGGGGATCTGACGCATTCGATCAGTCTACGGTCTCGCTGGAGCGATCTTCGGCAGCCTGACGGGCCCCCTCCACGGCACGCTGCGCGTCGCGCACGCGCTTGCGGAGGTTCTTGTCGGTGATCTCGCGATCGCCGACCGCGCCAGGGGTCCACGCCTCGACATCCGCGTCCGCATACGACGGCTTCTTCAACGCGCGCTTGCGGACATCGGGCGGCATCGCGCCCGGGGCGAGGCGCCGGGCCGTGAGCAGGAAGCCGGTATGCGCGACCATCCGGTGGTCCGGTCGCACGGCGAGCCCCTCGACGTGCCACCCACGCACCATCGTCTCGGTCGCCTCGGACTCGGTGAACAGCCCGGAGTGGCGGATGTACTCGGCGACGCGGCTGAGCTGGGTCGCGGTCGCGATGTAGCAGAGCACCACGCCCCCCGGCGTGAGCGCCTCGGCGACGACGTCGATGCACTCCCACGGCGCGAGCATGTCGAGGACGACACGGTCGACGGTGCCCGGCTCGGCGACCCGAGGCAACTCCTCCGCGAGATCGCCGACGACGACGCGCCACGACTCGGGGTAGTGCCCGAGGAAGGTCTCGACGTTGGCCTCGGCGACGTCGGAGAACTCCTCGCGGCGCTCGAAGGAGAGGAGGCGGCCGGAGGGACCGATCGCGCGCAGGAGCCACAGCGACAGCGCACCCGACCCCACACCCGCTTCGACGACGGTGGCACCCGGGAAGATGTCGGCGGAGGCGAGGATCTGCGCGGCATCCTTCGGGTAGACGATCGCGGCGCCCCGCGGCATGGACATGACGAAGTCGCGGAGGAGCGGCCGCAGTGCCAGGTACTCGTGGCCGCCGCTGTTCACGACGACCGACCCGTCGGGCTGACCGATGATCGCCTCGTGGCGCAGCACGCCGTGGTGGGTGTGGAGCTCGCCGCCCTCACGGAGGGTGACGGTGTGCATCCGCCCCTTGGGACCTGTCAGCTGCACACGGTCGCCCAGGCGGAACGGGCCGCTGGGTCGCAGATCGGCGCTCACGCGTCCACCCCCCGACGGACGCGCCCGAAGACGTCGGCGACGTCGGCGACGGTCCGGCCGTCGAGGGTCGGCCACAGCTCGTGTGCGCCGACGCCGTCGAGGGGGACCATGTGCGGGATGCCGACGGTCACCGTTCCGGCCGCGACGGCCGACGTCGTCCCGGTGATCGAGTCCTCGAAGGCGACGGTGTCTGCCGGGGCGACGCCCAGGGCGGCGCACGCCTGCAGGTAGGGAGCGGGGTGCGGCTTCGGGTGGGCGACGTCATCCCCGCCGATGACCAGGTCGAACGCGTCGAAGTCGATGAGCTCCGTGATCACCTTCGCCATGCGGCTCATCGACATCGTCACGAGGGCTGTGGGAACACCGTGCTCCCGCAGCGCTCGGAGAAGCTCACGGGCGCCGGGGCGGAACGGCACGCCGTCCTCGCGCAGTCGGCGCATGACCTCGTCGGTCAGGTGGGCGACGATCTCGTCGACATCGAGACGCACACCGGCGTCCTGCAGGACGCGCGCGGCGTCCTCGAGACCCATGCCGACCATCGCGAGACCGTCCTCGTGGGTCCAGGTGCCGCCGAAGCGCTCCACGAGCGGGGTCTCGGCGGCCATCCAGTACGGCTCGGTGTCGACGAGGGTGCCGTCCATGTCCCAGAGGACCGCGGCGGGAAGGGGGGAAGTCACCGGTCAATGCTATGCGAGGCCTTCCCCGCGCCCCGCGGCGGGCGGCGTATCGTGGGGGTACCGACAGAGAGGACGTCCGTGCAGGGACTGGGACAGCGGGTGCTCGTGATCGCCGTCGACGGCTGGAACGACGCCGGAGAAGCCGCGACGGCCGCGGTGGCACAACTGCGCTCGTCGGGGACGTTCGAGAAGGTGTTCGGCGTCGACCCCGAACTGTATTTCGACTACCAGTACACGCGGCCGCAGATGCAGATGGATGCCGACGGCGCCCGTCGCCTGGTCTGGCCGGAGGCGACGCTCTGGCGCCCCGTCGCACCGCGCGAGGACGGCGCCGACCTGTGGCTGCTCACCGGCACGGAGCCCGCGCGCGCCTGGCAGGCGTTCGCGGCCGAGGTCATCGATGCGGCACTGCGTGAGGACATCACCGGAATCGTCGCGCTCGGCTCGATGATGAGCGACGTCCCGCACACCCGGCCGATCTCCGTCTTCGCCGGTTCCGAGAACGAGGAGCTGCGCTCCACGCTCGGGCTCGAACGCTCCACCTACGAGGGTCCGGTGGGCATCCTGTCGGCGCTCGCCGCGGCCGGTGACGCCGCCGGCATCCCCTCCGCGGGACTGTGGGCGAGCATCCCGCACTACGTGGGCGGACACACCCCCTCTCCGAAGGCGACGCTCGCGCTCCTGGACAAGCTCGAGGAGATCACCGGCGCGACGATCACCCGCGGCACGCTGCCGGCCGACGCGCTCGCCTGGGAGGCCTCGATCGACGCCGCGGCGGCCGACGATGAGGAGATGACGGAGTACATCCGCCAGCTCGAGACGACCCGTGACGCCTGGGACTCCCCCGAGGCGTCCGGCGACGCCATCGCGCAGGAGTTCGAGCGCTACCTGCGCCGCCGAGGCGACGGCCCGCGCGGCCCGAAAGACGACCCGCGCCGCTGAGCCCGCTCAGTACGCCTGCAGCACCCCGGTGGCGAGCAGGATGATGAGGACGACACCCAGCACCACGCGGTAGAGGACGAACGGCAGGAAGCTGCCTCGCTTGAGGTACCGCATCAGGTACGCGATGACGGCCAGTCCGACGCCGAATGAGACGACCGTCGCGACGCCGGTCTCGACCAGGGTGAAGGGCGACTCCCCCGGCTCGCGGATGGCCTGCACGAGCTCGTACAGGCCCGAGCCGAACACGGCCGGCACCGCCAGGAGGAACGCGACCTCGGCAGCCGCGGGACGGGTGTACCCGAGCGCCAGGCCGGCCGTCGTCGTGGCTCCCGAGCGCGAGACGCCGGGGATCAGCGCCAGGGCTTGCGCGAACCCGAGGGTCAACCCGTGCCCCAGCGTCAGGTCCTTCTCGGTGCGCACCCGCTTGCCCAGCGCGTCGGCGGCGCCGAGGATGAGGCCGAACACGATGAGCACGGTCGCGACGAGCCAGAGGTTGCGGAACGTGTCGCGGATGACGTCCTGGAACAGGAAGCCGAGCACACCGATCGGGATCGTGCCGATGATGACGATCCATCCCATGCGGGCGTCGGGGTCGTTGCGCGGAACGGCGCCGGTCAGCGACTTCGCCCAGGCGCCGATGATCCGCATGATCCGGCTCCAGAAGTAGACGAGGACGGCCAGTTCCGTGCCGATCTGCGTGATCGCGGTGAAAGTCGCTCCCGGGTCCTCGGCCGACGGCAGGAACTCCCCCACGATGCGCAGGTGCGCGCTCGACGAGATGGGGAGGAACTCGGTCAGACCCTGGACGATGCCCAGGATGATGGCCTCGAGGATCGACATGCGCGGCCTTTCAGTACGAGCGGATCAGATCGGTGAGCACTCGCTGCCCGAAGACCAGCGCGTCGATCGGGACGCGCTCGTCGACACCGTGGAACATCCCCGTGAAGTCGAGATCGGTGGGCAGCCGCAACGGTGCGAACCCGAACCCGGCGATGCCGAGCTCGGCGAGGGCCTTGTTGTCGGTCCCTCCCCCCATAAGGTACGGGATGACCGGCACACCCGGATCGTGCCGTCCCAGCGCGCCGACCATCGCGTCGACGAGATCTCCGGCGAAGGGGACCTCGAGTCCGATGTCGCGGTGGACGACCTCGATACGGATGTCGTCGCCGACGATGCGCTGCACCTGCGCGAGGACCTCGTCCTCGTGCCCCGGGAGGGTGCGGATGTCGATGGCGGCGGTCGCGGCATCCGGGATCACGTTGTGCTTGTAGCCCGCGGTCAGCCCCGTCGGGTTGGTGGTGGTCCGGAAGGTGGAGCGCAGGAACGCGGATGCCGCCCCCGCCGTGTCGGCGACGGCGTCGGGATCATCGGCCAGGGTTCCGGAGAGATCGGCGAGCGAGCCGACGAGCTGACGGGTGGTGGAGGTGAGCTCGATCGGCCATCCGGTGCGGCCGAGGGCTGCGACGGCCTCGGCGAGGCGCGTGACGGCGTTGTCGGGGTGGTGCCGGCTGCCGTGGCCGGCCTGTCCCGTCGCATGGAGCCTGATCCAGATCAGCGCCTTCTCGCCGACCTGCAGGAGGTAGGCGCGTTCCTCACCCACGGCGATCGAGTAGCCGCCGACCTCGCTGATCGCCTCGGTCGCCCCCGCGAACCATTCGGCGCGGTCGCGGACGACCAGCTGGGACCCTTCGACGCCGCCATTCTCCTCGTCGGCGAAGAAGGTCAGGATGAGGTCGCGCTCGGGCCGCTCCCCCGCCCGCAGCAGGTCGCCGACGGCGGTCAGGATCATGGCGTCCATGTCCTTCATGTCGACCGCGCCGCGGCCCCACAGCATCCCGTCCTTGACGACACCCTCGAAGGGGTCGACGCTCCAGTCCTCCGCGACGGCCGGGACGACGTCGAGGTGTCCGTGGAGGATGAGGGCGGGCTTGTCGGGATTGCGCCCCGGCACCCGTGCCGTGACGTTCGTCCGACGCGGGATCGGTTCGTAGTACTCGGGGGTGAGCCCGATCGACTCGAGGTACGCGCCGACGTACTCGGCGGCCTCGCGCTCGCCTTTCGCGCGGCCTTCGCCGTGGTTCGTCGTGTCGAAACGGATGAGATCGCGCGCGACGCGGGCGACCTCGGGCAGATCGTCGGAAGCGGACATGCGGCCCACGCTACCGGGTCGATCCGCCGTCTCCGCGGAGCCCGGAAACGAGAAATGGGCCCCTTTCGGGACCCATTTCGACTCTGTGCGCGAGGGGGGACTTGAACCCCCACGCCCTATTCGGGCACTAGCACCTCAAGCTAGCGCGTCTACCTATTCCGCCACCCGCGCAGAGTTTTTTCCCGTCGTTTCCTCGGGGATTCCGGTTTCGCAACCGAGGATCGACAGTAGCACGTTCTGACCGCCGCCGATAATCGAGGCCACTACGCGGCGGACACCCCGAACAGCAGACCCAACACGTACGTGATCGCTGCCGCGCCGAAGCCGATGGCGAGCTGTCGCAGGCCGCGCCGCAGCGGCGGCGCGCCCGAGAGCAGGCCGACAGTCGCTCCGGTGAGGAGCAGAGCGAGCCCGACGAGGGCCAACGCGAGCACGACGGCCGACAGCCCCGAGAGACCGAAGATCCACGGCAGGACGGGGATGACGGCGCCGGAGGCGAAGAAGGCGAAGCTCGACCCCGCGGCCCCGAAGGCCGATCCGACGGACTCGAGGTCGGCGGGCGGCTCCGCAGCGCGGCGATACGGCACGGCGCGGTCGCTTTCCTGTGCGGTCGCGATCACCTTGCGAGCGCGCGCCAGGGCGTCGTCCTCGTCGAGTCCGCGGGTCCGATACACGAGCGCGAGCTCGTTCGCGTCCAGGTCGAGGTCGGGCAGGACGTGATCGGTGTCGTTGTTCGGATGCGTCGCCTCGATCAGTTCGCGCTGCGAGCGCACCGAGACGAATTCGCCGGCCGCCATCGACAGGGCGCCGGCGAGCAGACCGGCGATCCCGCTGAAGAGCACGAACTGCGGCGCGACGCCGGTCGCACCGATGCCCATGACGAGGGCGAGATTGGAGACCAGGCCGTCGTTGGCGCCGAAGACCGCCGCCCGGAAGGTGCCCGAGAGCCGCATCCGTCCGCGGGCGGCGAGACCGCGTACGACCTCGCCGTGGATCTTCTCGTCGGCGCGCATGGCGGGCGTCGCGTGCGGATCGTCGTCGTAGGGCGAGCGGTTCTCGGCGTTCTGGGCGAGCGCCAGGACGAAGATCGACCCGAACCGGCGGGCCATGCCCGCCAGCATCCGCGTGCGCACCGATGCCCGGGGCAGTCGTGCGGGCTCTCCGCCCAGCAGACCCAGCCAGTGCGCCTCGTGGCGCCCCTCGGCCTCGGCGAGCGCCGTGAGGATCTCGCGCTCCTCGCCGGACTTGCGCGCGGCGAGCTCGCGGTACACGCGCGCCTCGGCGCGTTCGTCGGCGAGGTAGGAGGCCCACCGCCGACGGTCGCGGGGGGTTGCGTCGGGCAGGGGCGTCGCATTCATCGTGCTCATGTCCCTTTCACGGTAGCCAGCGCATTCGCCGCGGACCGCCGGAAAGCCGGAACTGCCAGCATTTCGGGGATCCGAAGGGCGGCTCAGGAGTGCACGCGTCGCCGTAGGACGTCGATACGCGCCTGCAGCTGGGCGACCGTCGCCCGCGCGACCTCCGGCCCGCCGCACACGCGACGCAGCTCGGCGTGGACCGCGCCGTGGGGTTCGCCGCTCTGGCGGGCGTAGAGCCCGACGAGGCTGTTCAGCAGCTGCCGCTGTTCGCGAAGCGTGCGGTGCAGCGCCGGCGGCAGCGTGTTCTCGGGCTCGCCGGTCGCCTCGCCGTTCACCTTCTCCTGCGCCTCGCGCGCGTGCCGATGGCGCGTCTGCCGCGACTGCCGCTGCATGAGCAGCTCGTGCACGTGCTCGGGTTCGAGCAGCCCCGGGATCCCGAGGAACTCCTCCTCCTCGAGTGTGCCGGGGACGGCGAGCTGCCCGAACTCCTTGCCGTCGTACAGCACACGGTCGAAGTGCGCGGTCGAGCCGAGGGCCTGGTAGCTGCCCTCCTCGAGGAGCGCGTCCGAGGCCTTGTCGTCACGCTCGGCCTCCTCCAGCAGCGAATCCTCGAGACCGTCGTCGTCCGACTCCTCCCGATCGAGCGCGTGGTCGCGTTCACGCTCCATCTCGTTCGCGAGGGCCAGCAGCTGCGGGACGTTCGGGAGGAAGACGGATGCGGCTTCGCCGCGACGCCGGGCGCGCACGAAGCGCCCGATGGCCTGGGCGAAGAACAGCGGCGTCGAGGCGCTCGTCGCGTACACGCCGACGGCCAGGCGCGGGACGTCGACGCCTTCGGACACCATCCGCACCGCGACCATCCACCGCGTCGTCGACTGCGAGAAGGTCTCGATGCGTCCCGACGCTGCCTTGTCGTCGGAGAGGACGACCGTGGTCGGCTCGCCCGTGATGTCGCGCAGGATCGCGGCATAGGCCCTCGCCGCCGTCTGGTCGGTGGCGATGACGAGGCCCCCGGCATCCGGGACGTCCTGGCGGACCTCGCTGAGTCGTCGGTCGGCGGAGCGCAGGACGGCGGAGATCCACTCCCCCTCGGGATTCAGGGCGGTCCGCCACGCCTGCGCGTTGATGTCCTTCGTGTTGTCCTGACCGAGGTGGGCCTCGTACTCGTCGCCGGCCTTCGTCCGCCACTTCATCTGGCCGGCGTAGACGTGGAACAGCACCGGGCGGACGACACCGTCGGCGAGCGCGCGACCGTAGCCGTAGTTGTAATCGGTCCGCGAGAGGCGGATGCCCTTCTCGTTCGGGTGGTACTCGACGAACGGGATGGGTGCCGTGTCGCTGCGGAACGGTGTCCCCGACAACAGCAGGCGTCGGGTCGCGCGGCCGTACGCCTCGCGGAGCGCGTCGCCCCAGCTGAGCGCGTCACCGCCGTGATGGACCTCGTCGAGGATGACGAGGGAGCGCGAGTCGAGGACGAGACGCTCGTGCACCGAGGCTTTGACGGCGACCTGCGCGTAGGTGACGGCGACGCCGTGGTAGTGCCGCGCCGGCGAGTAGTGCCTGTTGCTGAAACGAGGGTCGAGGCGGATGGAGACGCGGGCCGCGGCATCCGCCCACTGCGTCTTCAGGTGCTCGGTGGGTGCGACGACGATGATGCGGTCGATCACCTGGCGCCGCAGCAACTCGCTTGCCAGGCGGAGGGCGAAGGTGGTCTTGCCGGCGCCGGGCGTCGCGGCGGCGAGGAAGTCACGCGGGCCGCGTCCGACGCCGTCGGGCCCGTCGACCTCGAAGTACCGTTCCAGGGCCTCGGCCTGCCAGGCGCGGAGGTTCTGGGCCGTTCCCCACGGGGCGCGCTGCGGGAAGGCCGGTGAGAGGTGCTCGGCGGCGAAACTCCCGAAATGGGGCTCTGTCGACGCCGCCCCCTCTTCGTTCGTCATCTCGCTCGCCACGTCGATCCACCCTAATCCTCCGGCCGACAGCGGGTCCTCCCTCAGACGTCGGCGCTCCGCGTGCGGAAGGTTCGACGGGTAGCCTCGAAGCGGAGGTGCCATGCGCGAGATCGACTCCGGGCCCGACGAGAACCGTTCGCCCTACGTCCCCAACCCGACCGCCCACCCATGGCGACGGATGGTGTCGATCGGTGACTCGTTCACCGAGGGGATCGGCGACCCCTACCCCGACCGCCCCGGCGAGCACCGCGGTTGGGCCGACCGTGTGGCAGCCGTGCTGGCCTCGCAGGTCGAGGACTTCGCCTACGCGAACCTCGCGATCCGCGGCAAGCTGATCCGCCAGATCGTGGACGACCAGGTCGAGCCGGCGCTCGCCCTCAAGCCGGACCTCATCACCCTGTCCGCCGGAGGAAACGACGTCATCCGCCCGCAGGGCGACCCGGATGCCGTTGCGGAACTGTTCGAGGATGCCGTCGCCCGCCTGTCGTCGCAGGGCGCGACGCTCCTCGTCTTCACAGCGGTCGACACCGAGTTCACTCCGGTGTTCCGCGGCATCCGCGGGCGCGTGGCGATCTACAACGAGAACATCCGCGCGATCGCCGACCGCTACGACTGCATCGTGGCCGACCAGTGGGCGCTCAAAGAGGTGCAGGACATGCGCTTCTTCGACGACGACCGGCTGCACTACAACACGCTCGGTCACCATGAGGTCGCCCGCATGGTGCTGCGCGCGCTGAACGTCCCGAACGACCTGCAGCCCATGGCGCCGGAGGCGCTTCCGGCTACGACCTGGCGCGCCGCCCGCGCGAACGACCTGGTGTGGGCGCGCGAGTACTTCGTGCCGTGGGTGCTCCGGCGGCTGCGACACCAGTCGTCCGGCGACAACATCACGGCGAAGCGCCCCGAGGCGCTGCCCTTCCCGGTGAGGACGCCCGCCGACTGACGCGCCCTAGCGCTCCGTCCTCAGCGCAGTGCCCAGAGCGCGACAGCGGCGGCCGAGGCGACGTTGAGCGAATCGACACCCCCGGCCATCGGGATCGTCACCACGGTGTCCGCTGCGGCGAGCGCCGCAGGCGACAGGCCGGTCCCCTCGGAACCCATGAGGACGGCGAGTCGCTCGGGACGCGCCGTCGCGAACACATCGAGCGGGACGGCATCCTCCGACAGCGCGAGCGCCGCGACGTGGATGCCGGCGGCCGAGAACATCGGCGTCGCCGCATCCCACTCGGGCAGCCGCGCCCACGGCACCTGGAAGACGGTACCCATGCTCACCCGCACACTGCGGCGGTAGAGGGGATCGCCGCAGCGAGGACTGACGAGGACAGCGTCGGCCCCGAGGGCAGCGGCGGCGCGGAAGGCGGCGCCGACGTTCGTGTGGTCGACGATGTCCTCCAGGACGACCACCGTGCGGGCGCCCTCCAGAAGTGCGGCCGGGTCCGGGAGCGCGGGGCGCTGCATGGCGGCGAGCGCGCCGCGGTGCACGGCGAACCCGGTGAGCGCCTCAGCGACCGTGTCCGGCACGACGAAGACGGGTGCGTCCCCCGCCAGCGGGATCGCCTCGGCCAGCCACTTCTCCTGCACGAGGAGGGAACGGGGTCGGTGGCCCGCGGCGACCGCTCGCGCGATCACCTTGGCCGACTCCGCGATGTAGAGACCCCCGGCAGGCTCTGCGACGCGACGGAGTGCCGTGTCGGTCAGATCGCGATAGTCCGCGAGGCGCGGATCGGCGGCGTCGTCGATCCGGATCGTCGTCATGAGCCCATGCTGTCACGGGCGTCGCGACGTGATCTCCGTGAAACCGCGACGGCGTAGGCTCGGTGACCGAGGAGGATCATGAGCCTGCTGCACCTGGATGACGCGACGAGCGCCGCCGTCGAACGTGCGGTCGATGCGCTCGCCGGCCGCCGCGTCGCGGTCCTCACCGGTGCCGGGGTCTCCACCGACTCCGGCATCCCCGACTACCGCGGCAAGGGCGCTCCCGTGCGCACGCCCATGACGGCGCAGGAGTTTCTCGCCGACGACGCGTCCCGGCGCCGGTACTGGGTGGGCAGCCATCTCGGTTGGCGGACGTTCGCCGCCGCGTCGCCGAACGACGGGCACCGTGCGCTCGCCGAGCTCGAGCGGTCGGGGGTCGCCACCGGCGTCATCACGCAGAACGTGGACGGCTTGCACCTGCGCGCGGGGAGCCGCCGCGTGGTCGAGCTGCACGGCACCATGCGGCGCGTGAGCTGCCTGCACTGCGGGCAGGTGTTCGACCGGCGTGACCTCGCGGCGCGCATCGACCGCGACAACCCGTGGATCACGGTGCCCGACAGTGTCGAGCTCGGCCCGGACGGCGACGTCCTGCCAGGGCGCAGCGACGGGTTCGTGGTGCCCGACTGCTCGGTCTGCGGGGGGATGCTGAAGCCCGAGGTCGTCTTCTTCGGCGAGTACATCCCTCTCGAGAAGTTCCGCGAGGCCGAGCAACTGGTGCGGGCGAGCAGCGCCCTGCTGATCGCCGGGTCATCCCTCGTGGTGAACTCCGGCATCCGCCTGCTCGATCGCGCCCGCCGCCGCAAGCTCCCCGTCGTCATCGTCAACCGCGGTCAGACCCGCGGCGACGGCCGCGCGACGGTCAAGATCGACGCCGGCACCTCCGAGGTGCTGACAGCCCTCGCCCGAACGCTCTCAGCGACCTGACACCGGCGTCGCGTCTAGGCTCGTCGGATGACGATCCTCACCCTCGTACGCCACGGCGAGACCGACTGGAACTTCTCGCGGCGGATCCAGGGATCGAGCGACATCCCCCTCAACGACACCGGCCGCGCGCAGGCGCGAGCCGCCGGCGAGGCGCTCCGCGACACCCTCGATCCGCTCACCCCGACAATCGTCGTCTCGAGCGACCTGTCCCGCGCACACGAGACCGCGTTGATCATCGCGGGGATCCTCCGTCTGCCCGAGCCGCGGACCTACCCGGCGCTCCGTGAGCGCGGGTACGGGGATGCCGAAGGGCTGACGGACGTCGAGTTCTTCGACCGCTGGGGACCCTGGCACACCGCCGTCGTTCCGGGAGCCGAGCCGTGGCCGGACGTGACCGCCCGCGCGTTGCGCGGCATCCGGGAGGCGGTCGTCGATGCACGGATCGGCCTCGCGTCCGCCGCACCCCACGTCATCGCGGTAGCCCACGGCGGACTGATCCGGACGGTCATCTCGCACGTCACGGCGGGCGAGTACCCCGAGCCGGGGCACAAGCTGGCCAACGGCTCGGCGCACACCTTCCGCGTCGAGAGCGACGGCCTCTCGCTCCTGACCTCCTCCGCACTGCCCGTCTGACGGTCAGGCGAGTCCGAGCGAGCGCGCGATCAGCAGCAGCTGCACCTCGGTCGTCCCCTCCCCCACCTCGAGGATCTTCGAATCGCGGAAGTGACGGGCCACGGGGTACTCGTTGATGAACCCGTTGCCACCGAAGATCTGGGTCGCGTCGCGCGCGTTGTCCATCGCCGCGTCACTGGAGGTGAGTTTCGCGATGGCGGCCTCGGTCTTGAACGGCAGCCCCGCGTCGCGCAGGCGTGCCGCGTGCAGCCAGGCCAAGCGTGAGACGTGCACGCGCTGCTGCATGCGCGCGAGCATGAACTGGATACTCTGCCTGCTGCCCAGCGACTCCCCGAACACGATCCGGCTCTTTGCGTAGTCGACGGCGGCTTCGAGACACCCCTCCGCGGCACCGGTGGCGAGGGCGGCGATCGCGATGCGGCCTTCGTCGAGGATGTGCAGGAAGTTCGCGAACCCGCGCCCGCGCTCGCCCAGCAGGTTCCCTTCCGGCACCCGCGCGCCGGTGAAGGCGAGCGGATGCGTGTCGCTGGCGTGCCAGCCGACCTTGTCGTAGGCGGGGCCGACCGTGAACCCGGATGTTCCGCTCGGCACGATGATCGTCGAGATCTCGCGTGTGGGCGCGCCGGGCTCGCTCGTGACCGCAGTCACCGTGACGAACCGGGTGATCGGCGTCCCGGAGTTCGTGATGAACTGCTTGGCGCCGTCGATCACCCACTCCCCGGCGTCCAGACGAGCCGTCGTGCGGGTGGCTCCGGCATCCGATCCCGCCTCGGGTTCGGTCAGCCCGAATCCGGCGAGCGCGCGTCCGGCGAGCAGGTCGGGCAGGTGCTCGTCCCGCTGCGCGTCCGTCCCGAACCGGAAGATCGGCATCGCGCCGAGGCTGACGCCCGCTTCGAGGGTGATGGCGATCGACTGATCGACGCGCGCGAGCGCTTCGATGGCGAGACCGAGCGTGATGTAGTCGCCGCCCTGGCCACCGACCTCCTCGGGGAACGGCAGACCGAAGAGCCCCATGTCGCCCATCTGGGCCACGACGTCCATGGGCAGCGACTTCGTGCGGTCGGCGTCGTACGAGACCGGAGCGACGACCTCGTCCGCGAACGAGCGTACGAGGCCCGCGAGCTCGACCTGCTCTTCACTGAGGCCGTATCCCGACAGCGACAGGCTCATGCGAACACCATCGCCCGGGCCGGGTCGCGGAGGACATCGCCGACGTCGGTGAGGAAGCGGGCAGCCTCCGCACCATCCACGAGGCGGTGGTCGAACGACAGGCTCAGCGTCATGACGTCGCGGAGCGCGATGCCGCCCTCGTGCTCCCACGGCCGGCGCTGCACGGCGCCCAGACCGAGGATCCCGGCCTCGCCGGGCACGAGGATCGGGGTCCCCGCGTCCACGCCGAACACGCCGTAGTTGGTGATCGAGAACGTGCCGCCCACGAGATCCGCCGGTGTCGACCTGCCGGCCCGCGCCGTGTCGGCAAGGGAGCGGATCGCATCGGACAGCTCGGGGAGCGACATCCCGCCGGCATCCTTCACCGAAGGGACGACCAGACCGCGTTCGGTCGCGGCGGCGATCCCCAGGTTGACCTTCGCGAAGCGGACGATCTCGCCCGCGGCGTCGTCCCACGTCGCATTCAGCTCCGGTGTGCGTCGCAGCGCGAGACACACCGCCTTCGCCGCGACGGCCATGATCCCGACCCGGTGGCCCGCATATCGGGAGTCGGCTCGCAGGCCCGCCACGAAGGCGACGGATGCCGAGACGTCGACGGTGAGGAACGTCGCCGCGTGCGGTGCGGTGAACGCGGAGCGCACCATCGCGTCGGCCGTGTGCTTGCGCACTCCGCGGATCGGTATGCGCACGTCGCCCGCGGCGGCGCGTGTCGGGGCGGCCGGCGCGGAACCGACCGGCGACGCGGGAGCGGCGGATGCGGTCGTGCGGGCGGCGTACGCCTCGACGTCGTCGCGCGTGATGACGCCGTCCACGCCGCTCGCTGCCACCAGATCCAGGTCGACACCGAGGTCGCTCGCGAGCTTGCGGACGGGCGGTGTCGAGCGCGGTCGCTCGCGCGGCTCCCGCTCGGGAGCACTGGGCGCGATCGCATCGTGCGGCGCCGCCTCGCGGACGGCCAGATCGACGGCGTCCCCGCCCGATCCTGCGCGGGCGCGCCGCTGCGGACGCGCGCTGCTGCGGGGCGCCGCCCCGTACCCGACGAGGTTGGGCTCGCGCGTGTGCTCCGCCTCGGTCGCGGGCTCACCGGCATCCGAGCCCGCGACCTCGAACGAGATGAGGACCTCCCCCACCGGGACCACATCACCCTCGGCGTGGCGGAGGGTGGCGACGGTCCCGGCGAAGGGGGACGGCAGCTCGACGACGGCTTTCGCCGTCTCGACCTCGGCGATCGTCTGGTTCAGCGTGACCTCGTCGCCGGCGGCGACGTGCCACTGCACGATCTCGGCCTCGACGAGCCCCTCGCCGAGATCCGGGAGGCGGAAATCGGTGATCATGCGGTCACCTCCGACATCCCGGCACGCCCCAGGACGCGGTCGACGGCGTCGAGGATCCGGTCGAGGTCCGGCACATGATGCTGCTCGAGCTTCGCCGGCGGATAGGGCACGTCGTGTCCCGTCACCCGCAGCGGCGGGGCCTCGAGGTAGTGGAAGCACTTCTCCGTGATGCTCGCGATGACCTCGGCGGCGACGCCGGCCTCGCGGGACGCCTCATGGGTCACGACGACGCGACCGGTGCGGCGGACCGACGCGGCGACCGTCCCGTAGTCGATGGGCGACAACGAACGCAGGTCTATGACTTCGAGGGACACGCCCTCGTCCTCGGCGGCGAGCGCGGCATCCATCGCCGTCGTGACCTGGGCGCCGTAGGTGACGACGGTGACATCGCTCCCCTCACGGACGACGCGCGCGAGCCCGAGCGGCGGCGCGTCGGCGATGTCGCTGTCGAGGTCGACCTCGCCCTTCGCGTGGTACAGCCGCTTGGGCTCGAAGAACACGACCGGATCGTCGCTCGCGATCGCCTGACGCAGCATCGTGTACGCGTCCTGCGGATTCGACACCGCCACCACGCGCAGCCCCGCCGTGTGGACGAAGTACGCCTCGGGCGACTCGGAGTGATGCTCCGCCGCGCCGACACCCCCGGCCCACGGGATGCGGATCGTCAGGGGCATCTTCACGCGCCCCTGCGTGCGGTAGTGCAGCTTGGCGACCTGGCTGACGATCTGGTCGAAAGCGGGGTAGACGAACCCGTCGAACTGGATCTCGACGATCGGCCGGAAGCCGCGGAAGGCGAGGCCCACCGCGGTCCCGACGATGCCGGATTCCGCGAGAGGGGTGTCGACCACGCGGCGCGGGCCGAACTCGGACTGCAGTCCGTCGGTGATGCGGAAGACACCGCCGAGCCGGCCGATGTCCTCACCCATCACGAGCACACGCTCGTCGTCCGTCATGGCGCGACGCATCGCCGCGGTCAGGGCCTTGCCCATCGTCAGCTCGGTCATCGCGCACCGCCCTCGGCGAAGCCGTCGAGGTAGGCGGCGAACCCGGCCCGCTGCTCCTCGATGCCGCTGTGCGACTCGGCGTAGACGTGGTCGAACACGCGCATCGGGTCGGGTGCGGCGGCCCCCACGACCGCGCTGCGCATGGCCGCCGTGAAGCGGTCGGCATCCGCGGTCAACTGCGCGGCGAACGCGTCGTCGATCGCACCGAGTGAGCGCAGGTACGACTCGACTCGGGTGAGCGGATCACGGGCACGCCAATACGCGACCTCGTCCGCGTCCCGGTACCGGGTGGGGTCGTCCGAGGTGGTGTGCGGTCCGACGCGGTACGTGACGGCCTCGAGGTAGGCCGGTCCGCGGCCGCTGCGGGCGTGGTCGGCGGCCCACCGCATCGCCGCGATGCACGCGAGCACGTCGTTGCCGTCCACGCGCAGACTCGGGATGCCGAAGCCCGGCGCGCGGCCCGCGATCGGCGTGCGCGACTGCAGTCCGACCGGCTCCGAGATCGCCCAGTGGTTGTTGGAGCACACGAACACGACGGGCACGCTGAAGGCGGAACCGAAGACCATCGCCTCGTTCACATCGCCCTGGCTCGTCGCACCGTCGCCGAAGTAGGCGACCGCCACCTGATCGCCGCCGTCGCGCTGGATGCCCATCGCGTAGCCGACGGCGTGGAGGCTCTGAGCGCCGATGATGATCTGCGGGTTCGCGACGTGGACGTCGAACGGGTCCCAGCTGGCGTGTTCGGCGCCGTGCCAGACCATGACGAAATCGCGAGGCTGCACGCCGCGCACGACTTCGATACCGATCTCGCGGTAGCTCGGGAAGAGGAAGTCGTCATCGTGACACGCCCAGGCCGTGCCGACCTGCACGGCCTCCTGCCCCTGAGCCGGCGCCCAGAGTCCCAGGTGCCCCTGACGCTGCAGGGCGACTCCCTCGGCGTCGAGCCGGCGCGTAAGGAACATGTCGCGGTAGACCTGGCGCAGCATCGCGGCGTCGACGTCGGCCGCCCACCGGTCGAGCCACTCGTCGCGGACGCGACGGCCCTCGTGGTCGAGAAGACGTGCCACGTCTTCGGTGTCGCTCGCCATGGCGGCGGCGGGGGTCAGAGTGTCGGTCATCATCGTCCCTCTCTGATCGCGGTCGCGCGTCTTGTGGACGGGTGACCGGCGCAGAACACCGGCTTCGTCGCCGGATGCTGCGAGAGTACGTCGGCATCGCACCTCGCTCAAGCATCGACTGCAACATTGAGCAGGATGCGTAAACGACGGGATGACCCCCTGCTATGGTGTGGCACTATGAGCGCCCTCGACCACGTGGATCTCGAGCTGCTGAACGCCCTCGCCGAGGACCACCGCGCCACGGTGGTCGCGCTCGCCGAGCGTCTCGGGCTCTCCCGCAACACCGTTCAGGCCCGCATGGCGAAGCTCGAACGGTCAGGCGTCTTCCTTTCGTTCGAACGCGCCATGTCGCCGGCTGCCCTGGGCTACACGATCGACGCGATCCTGCACGTGCAGGTGCGTCAGGCGGACCTGCCGCGGATCACCGACGAACTGCAGGAGATCCCCGAGGTCGTGCAGTGTCACGGTCTCAGCGGGCCCGTGGACCTCCTCGTGCGGGTCGCGGCGCGCGACACGCAGCACCTGTTCGACATCGACGCCCGCATCCTCGCCATCGACGGCGTGGAGCGCACCGAGACCTCCCTCGCCATGGGCGAGGTCATCGGCTACCGGGTCCGACCTCTCCTGGCAGCGGCTCGGCGGGGGAACTGACATCGGAGGGCGCGCGCTCCTCGGCACGGACGAGGACCACGCCCGCCAGGATGAGCGCGCCGCCGACGAACTGGACCGGGGCCGGGGCCTCGCCCAGCAGCAGCCACGCGAAGCTCAGCGCGAACAGCACCTCCGAAAGACCGACGAAGGAGGCCAGGCGCGATCCGATCTTCGGCACGGCCATGACCCCGAACGCATATCCCATCGCCGTGCAGAGCCCGACGAGCAGCAGCGGGACCAACGGTGCGGCGCTCACCCCGAGAAGATCCACCGGCTCCGCCGACACGGTGAGGGGAAGGATGCCGAGGCCGGCCAGGGCGAGGATCGTCACGGTGCCGACGAGGAGTCCGCCGGCGGCGAGGGCGAGCGGCGGCAGGTCGTCGCCCGTGCGCTCGCTCATCACGAAGTACACGCACGCGCAGACGGCGGCGAGAAGAGCGAAGATCGTTCCCAGAAGGTCGAAGCGGGCGCCGGCGATGTCCACGACGAGGACCAGTCCGGCCATGGCGACGACGGATCCGATCAGGACCGTGCGGGACGGTGCGCGACGCGTCCTGGCCCACACGAAAAGCACCAGCATGACGGGCGCGAGGTATTGGATGAGCAGGGCGACACCCACCGGCATCCGCTGCAGCGCCGAGAAATAGAAAATCTGGCAGCCGACGACGGGGATGAGCCCGAACGCGACCAGCGACAGCCAGTGCACGCGGAGGAAGTCGGGGCGCTGACGGAGGGTGCGCACGAGCGCCGGCAAGAGGACGAGTCCCGCGACACCCATGCGAATCGCGAGCACCGATGCGAGCGACCAACCGCCCTCGAGGAGCGGTTTGGCGATCGGCCCGCTGATGGAGAACGTCAGGGCGCTCGTCACCGCGAGGATCAGCCCGGACGACGGCACCTGTCGCACCAGGGGATCGCGGCCCGCGGCGGGCCGTGCGGGTGCCGTGTGCGTCATCGGTGCCCCTCGGGATTCGGTTCGGCCGGTCATGACCTAAGCATGTTTACACTGGTGACAGTAGCGATCCCACGCGTCAGGAGTCAACACCATGTTCATCCGTGACACCGAGATCTCTCTACGCGCAGCGACGGCGCTGGTGAACTCCCTCCCGGGGATCGACGCGGAGAGGGTCGATCGCCTCGCCACGTTGGAGGACATGGGGGTGTTCCTGCGGGAGTTCCCCTACAGCGGCGTGATCCGCCGCGACGACGTCGAACTGTCGGAGCTCCGGGCGGCACGCACACGATTACGGATGCTGTGGACCGGCGATCGTGTCGCAGCGGTCCCCATCGTCAACGCCATGCTCCGCGAAGGGAAGGCTCTCCCCCAGCTCGTCATCCACGACGGCTACGACTGGCACATCCACGCGACCGACGACGCGGCTCCGCTCGCGACGCGCATCACCGTGGAGGTCGCGATGGCCTTCGTCGACGTCATCCGATCCGACGAATTCGACCGCGTCCGCGTCTGCTCCGCCGACGACTGCGAAGCCGTGTACATCGACTACTCGAAGAACGGCTCCAAGCGCTACTGCGACACCGGCAACTGCGGCAACCGCATGAACGTCATGGCGTATCGGAGGCGGAAGGCCGAAGAAAGCGCGTGACGGCGGATGCCGCGGCCCGCGGCGTCTCGTAGTGGATGAGATGCCCCACGCCGGGGATCACCACGAGCTCCGCGTCCGGGAAGAGCTTCTGCAACTCGTACTGCGCGGACAGCGGGGTGATGTCGTCGTTCTCGGCCGCGATCAGCAGCGTGGGAACGGCGATGCGCGGAGCGGCGGCTCGGACGTCGTTCGAGACCGAGGTGACGAAGGCCTCGTGGAGTGTGTCCCGGTCGGCGAAACGCGAGAAGTACGTGTCGTGCTGATTGTGGATGAAGGCACGCAGGGTCGTGTCGCGCGTCTTGGCCATGGCGATGCTCATCACGCGGACGATCACGGGGTTGCGCAGCAGCGCGTCACCCAGCCGCCGCGGCAGTCGCGCCCCCGCCCAGTAGTAGAAGATCGCCAGTCGTGTGAGGATGCCACGGGGCCCCTCGAGCGCGGGAGCGCCGATCGGGTTCACGAGGATCAGCCGAGGCGCCGGGAGCCCGCGCGCGACGGCGGCCGACGCGACGATCGACCCGAAGGAGTGGCCGAGGACGACGGCGCCGGGCGCTGCCGCGGCGGCGAAGGCCGTGAGCCAGTCGGCGTACGAGTCCAGGTCGTGCCGTCCCGGCAGGGCCGGCGTCTCGCCGAACCCGGGCAGGTCGGGCGAGATCACCCGGACGCCCTCCAGGAAGGCGACCACCGGCTCGAGGCCGTGATGCTCCCCCCGGAAGCCGTGCACCGCGAGGATCGTGGTGTCCGCGTCGTCCGGACCGTAGACCCAGTAGGCCGTCGGTACACCCGCGACGGTCACCTCGTGGCGCTGAACAGAGATCGCGCGCAAGCGGTCGGCGTACGGGCTGGCGACGGTCACTCCACGAGTCTACGAGCGCGGCGCGCCGCCCGAGGGATGTCGGAGGCTCGTCCTACGGTCGGAGCGTGGTGAGTTGGCAGTCGATCCCCCTGTGGGACGACGACGCGTGGGACGGGGACAACGGCCCCGACCACGACTCCGCGCCCGGGCTTGTCGCCGATGACCCGCCGGGCGTCGGCGCCCTCGGGGTGTTCGACCTCGAGACGACGGGGATCGACGTCCGCGAGGACCGCATCGTCACCGCGCACGTCGGGGTGCTGGACGCGGGCGGACGCGTCGTCTCCGCTCGGAACTGGCTCGCCGACCCGGGCGTCGAGATCCCGGCCGGCGCGACCGCCGTGCACGGGATCACGACGGACCACGCACGCGCTGCCGGCCGTTCTGCCGCGGAGGTCGTCGCCGAGGTGACGGCTGCCCTGCGCGAGCTCTTCGACCGCGGAATCCCGGTTGTCGCCTACAACGCGCCCTTCGACTTCTCGATGCTCAAGTACGAGGCGCTGCGCCACTCCGTGGAACCTATCGCCGCCCCGTCACCTGTCATCGACCCCCTCGTGGTGGACAAGACCTACGACCGCTATCGCCGCGGCAAGCGCACGCTCGAGGTCGTCGCAGCCCACTACGCGGTCCCGCTTGAGGGCGCTCACGACGCCGCGGCCGACGCCGTGGCCGCGGGCCGGGTCGCGCAGGCCATCGCCGCCCGGTACGGGCTCGAGTTGGGGTCTCTCGAACTCCACACGCAGCAGGTGTCCTGGGCCAGGGCGCAGGCCGAGAGCCTCACGGAGTACTTCATCAGCATCGGCCGCCTCGACCCCGAGGACGCCCTCGACGGCAGCTGGCCGATCCGCTGATCGCCCCGGGGAACGACGAAGGCCCCGCCGGAGCGGGGCCTTCGAGGGTGGCTGCTTACTTGCTGCCGAAGTTCTTGAAGCGCTGGTTGAACTTCTCGACGCGGCCGGCCGAGTCCATGATGCGCTGCTTGCCCGTGTAGAACGGGTGCGAGGCGGACGAGATCTCGACGTCGATGACGGGGTACGTCTCGCCGTCCAGCTCGATCGTCTTATCGCTGGAGACCGTCGAACGGGTCAGGAAGGTCTCGCCGGAGCCGAGGTCGCGGAACACGACGGCGCGGTACTCGGGGTGGATGTCAGTCTTCATTGGGTTCCTCACGAAGTGCCCTGGATTTTGCCAGGTGCGGTGGAAGTCTGCGGCGCGAGTGCGCCAACGCGAGAGTCTATCAGGATGCCGCGCGAGCGGCGAACCGGCCATCCTCGGCGGTGAGCGTGATCGGCATGCCGAAGGTCGCGGTCAGGTTCTCAGCGGTCAGCGTCTCGGCGATCGGGCCCTGCGCGACCGCCGCCCCCTCACGCAGCAGCAGGACGTGCGTGAAGCCGACGGGGATCTCTTCGACGTGATGGGTGACCATGATCATGGCCGGCGTCGACTCCTCCTGCGCGTACCCGCCGAGGAGCGACAGCAATTCCTCGCGGGCGCCGAGGTCGAGGCTCGCGGTGGGCTCGTCGAGCAGCAGCAGCTCGGGGTCCGTCATGACGGCTCGGGCGATCTGGACACGCTTCTGTTCACCGTCCGACAGCGTGCCGAAGGTGCGGTCGGCGAGATCGGCGAGACCCCACTCCCCCAGCACACGACGCGCACGGCGCTCGTCGATCGCCTCGTAGTCCTCGCGCCAGCGCCCCAGCACCGAGTACGCCGCCGTGAGAACGACGTCCAGCACGGACTCGTCCTGCGGGACGCGCTTGGCCATCGCCGACGACGCGAAGCCGATCCGGGGGCGGAGGTCGAAGACATCCGTGCGCCCCAGCCGCTCATCGAGGACGGTCACCGCGCCGGACGTCGGGTGGACCAGGGTCGCAGCGAGCTGCAGCACGGTGGTCTTGCCGGCGCCGTTGGGGCCGAGGACGACCCAGCGCTGGTCGGACTCGACCTCCCAGTCGATCCCGTCGACGATGTTGCGGGCGTTGCGGCGGACGACGACGTCGGCGAGTTCGAGGACCTGAGGCATGGCCCCAGCCTATCGAGCGTCGCGGCGCTACCGAGCGGCCGCCACGACCTCCCGGTAGAGCGCCGCCGTCTCGTCGGCGATCGCCTCCCAGCTGAAGGCGGATGCCGCCCGCTCACGACCGGCTCTGCCGTAGGCGCGCGCCCGCTCCGGGTCGGAGACGACCTCGGTCAACGTGGCGGCGAGGTCGGCGACGAACTTCTCCGGATCGACCGGCGTCCCGGTGCCGTCCTCGGCCTGCTCGATCTCGACCAGTCGCCCCGTGACGCCGTCGATGACGACCTCCGGGATGCCGCCGGTCGCCGTTCCCACGACGGCGGCCCCGCAGGCCATCGCCTCGAGGTTCACGATGCCGAGAGGCTCGTAGATCGACGGGCACACGAACGTCGTCGCGGATGTGAGGATCGCGCACAGGTCCGGACGCGGCAGGAACTCCTCGATCCACACGACCCCCTCGCGGCTGCGCTGGAGTTGCTGCACGAGACCCTGCACCTCCGCCATGATCTCGGGCGTGTCGGGGGCACCGGCGCAGAGGATCAACTGGACCTCGGGCGGCAGGAGCTCGGCGGCGCGGAGGAAGTAGGGCAGACCCTTCTGCCGGGTGATGCGCCCGACGAAGACGACCGATGGGCGCGACGCGTCGATCCCCCACCGCGACAGCAGCTCCGGGTCCTCGCGCGGCTGCCAGGCGTCGACGTCGATGCCGTTGTAGATGACGCGCACCTTGGCGGGATCGAGATCGGGGTAGCTCCGGAGGATGTCGCGCCGCATCCCGTCGCTCACGGCGACGACCGCGGCGGCGTTCTCGTAGGCGGTCTTCTCGACGTAGCTCGACAGGGCGTACCCGCCGCCGAGCTGCTCGGCCTTCCAGGGCCGCAGCGGCTCGAGGGAATGCGCCGTCACGACATGCGGGACACCGTGCAGCATCGAGGCGAGGAATCCGGCGTAGTTCGCGTACCAGGTGTGGCTGTGCACGACGTCCGCACCGGCGACGTCGCCGACGATCTCGAGGTCGGTGCCCAGCGTCTGCAGGGCCGGATTGGCAGCCGACAGCCCGGACGGGACGGCGTACGCGGTCGTGTCCGCCTCGTCGCGCGGGGCACCGAACGCGCGCACCTGGACCTCCATCCGGGAACGGAGCGCCTTGACGAGTTCGGTCACGTGGACACCCGCTCCGCCGTAGATCTCGGGCGGGTATTCCTTCGTGACGATGTCGACGCGCATGGACCGAACTCTAGGGCACCGGGACACGGCGTCACAGTCCTGGTCGGAGCCTCCGAAAGGCACATAGTGTGAGCACATGGCAGCATCCCCGAAGGTCCTCGGCATCGTCCTCGCCGGAGGCGAGGGCAAGCGACTCATGCCGCTCACCCAGGACCGCGCGAAACCCGCCGTGCCCTTCGGCGGGCAGTACCGGTTGATCGATTTCGCGATCTCGAACCTCATCAACTCCGAGCTCCGCCAGATCGTGGTGCTCACCCAGTACAAGTCCCACAGCCTCGATCGCCACGTGTCGCAGACCTGGCGGATGTCGGCCCTGCTGGGCGCATACGTCACCTCCGTGCCGGCGCAGCAACGGCTCGGCAAGCGGTGGTTCTCGGGATCCGCCGACGCGATCCTGCAGTCCCTCAACCTCATCCACGACGAGAAGCCCGACATCGTGGCCGTCATCGGCGCCGATCACGTCTACCGCATGGACTTCCAGCAGATGATCGAGGCGCACATCGCCTCGGGTGCCCGCGCCTCGGTCGCCGGCATCCGTCAGCCCATCTCGCTGGCCAACCAGTTCGGCGTGATCGACGTGGATCCCACCGACGGTGTCACCATCCGCGACTTCCTCGAGAAGCCGCAGAACCCGACCGGACTCCCGGACAGCCCGGGCGAGGTCCTCGCCTCGATGGGCAACTACGTCTTCGACACCGACGCCCTCATCGAAGCCGTCGAGGCGGACGGCGAGCTGCCGACCTCGAACCACGACATGGGCGGCGACATCATCCCCTACTTCGTGTCGCGCGGCGAGGCGGCGGTCTACGACTTCAAGCGCAACGACGTCCCCGGGTCCACCGACCGCGACCGCGACTACTGGCGGGATGTGGGTACGATCGACTCCTTCTTCGACGCGCACATGGACCTCATCTCGGCGCTGCCGGTGTTCAACCTGTACAACATGGACTGGCCGATCCGCTCGCAGTCGGTGAACTCGCCGCCCGCGAAGTTCGTCCGCGACGGGATGGGGCGCATCGGGAACGCCATCGACTCGATCGTCTCGCTCGGCTGCGTGCTCTCGGGCACGCACCTCGAGCGCAGCGTGCTGGGTCCCTGGACGCTCTCGGGCGGCGGTGCGACGATCACCGATTCGGTCCTGTTCGACCACGTCAGCGTCGGCGCGGGAGCGCGGGTGCACCGCGCGATCCTCGACAAGAACGTCGTGATCGAGCCGGGCGCCACGGTGGGTGTCGACCGCGAGCTCGATCTGTCGCGCGGCTTCACGGTCACCGACAGCGGGCTCACGGTCGTGGGGAAGAACATCCGCATCACCGCGTGAGCGCGTGCCGCCGGCGACGGAGCCGGTAGCGTTGTCGGGTGCCTCACGCCCGGTTCCTCGTCGTGTTCGACGCCGATTCCACGATCATCCGCAACGAGGTCATCGAGCTGATCGCGGATGAAGCCGGCCGCGGGCCCGAGGTCGCCGCCGCGACCGAGGCCGCCATGCGCGGAGAGGTCGACTTCGCGACGAGTCTGCGCGCCCGCGCCGGCGAACTCGCGGGCGTGCCCGTCGCCTCCTTCCCCCGCGTGCTCGCCCGCATCGAACCGACGCCGGGCGTCCAGGAGCTCATCGCGGCGATCCACGATCGGGGCGGCGTCGCGGCAGTGGTCTCGGGAGGCTTCCACGAGATCCTCGACACGGTCGCCCCCTCGCTCGGGGTCGACGTCTGGCGCGCGAATCGCCTGGCAACCGCCCACGGCGTCCTGACCGGTGTCGTCGACGGCCCGATCGTCGACGCGGCGGGCAAGGCGGAGTCCCTGCGGGAATGGGCGCACACCCACGGTGTGGCGATGTCGGCGACGATCGCCGTCGGCGACGGGGCGAACGACCTCCTGATGATGGATGCCGCGGGCCTGGGGGTCGCCTTCAACGCGAAGCCGGCGGTCCGCCGCCGTGCCGACCTCGTCGTGGGCCCGGTCGATCTCGCCGAGCTCATCCCGCTCCTCCCTTGACGCGACCCCGATGGGGTGTCAGCGATCGCGAGTAGCCTCGCGGGCATGGACATCATCCTCATCCCCGGACTCTGGTTGACCGCGTCGTCGTGGGACGACGTGCTGCCCGCGCTGCGCGAGGCGGGGCACACCCCGCATCCGCTCACGATGCCCGGCGTCGGCGTCGCCAACTCCGACGCCCGCCTCTCCGACTGGGTCGACGCCGTCGTCGACGAGATCGACCGCATCGACGGTCCGGTCGTCCTCGTCGGTCACAGCGGCGGCGGGAACGTCGCGTGGGGTGCCGCCGAACGCCGCGCCGACCGAGTGAGCCGGGTCGTGTTCGTCGACACGACGCCTCCCCCGCCCAGAGCGGACATCTCCGAATTCCCCGTCGTCGACGGGGTGATCCCGTTCCCGGGGTGGGACTTCTTCGACGCCGAGGATGTCGCGGACCTCGACGACGCGACACGCCGGCGCACCGCTCCGCTCACGGCATCCGTCCCCGCGAAGGTGCCGACCGACGGTCTCGCGCTCGAGGGCACCGAACGGCATCGCGTCCCTGTCACCATGCTCATGGGGTCGATGGACGAGGCGACGTTCCGCGAAGTGGTGCAGAAGTGGGGCGCGTTCGCGGCGGAGTTCGCCGCCATCGAGCATGCGGAGGTCGTCCGGATCGACACCGGGCACTGGCCGCAGTTCTCGGCGCCGAGCCGGCTGGCGCGCCGGATCATCGACGCGGTGGGCTGACTCCGGTCAGTGCCCCATGCCGAGACCGCCGTCGACGGGGATGACGGCGCCGGAGATGTAGGCGGCGTCGTCCGATGCCAGCCAGACGACGGCGGCGGCGACCTCGTCGGCGGCCCCGAAGCGCGCAGCGGGGATGTTCTGCTTGTACTCCGCCTGAGTGTCGTCGGGCAGCGCCGCCGTCATGTCCGTCTCGATGAAGCCGGGTGCGACGACGTTCGCCGTGATGCCGCGCGACCCGAGCTCGCGCGTGAGCGAGCGGGCGAAACCGACGAGCGCGCTCTTCGACGACGAGTAGTTGATCTGTCCGGCCGAGCCGTAGAGGCCGACGACCGAGGAGATGAGGATGACGCGGCCCCACTTGGCGCGCAGCATCCCCTTCGCGGCACGCTTGACGACGCGGAAGGCGCCGCCGAGGTTGGTCGAGACGACGGTGTCGAAGTCGTCCTCGGTCATGCGAAGGAGCAGCGTGTCCTTCGTGATGCCGGCGTTGGCGACGACGACACCCACGGGCCCGAGCTGCTGCTCGACCTCGGTGTACGCCGCGTCGAGCGACGTCGCGTCGGTGACGTCGGCGCGCACGGTCAGCGTCCCCTCGGGCCCCTCGCCCGACCGTGCCGTGACGGCCACCGTGTAGCCCTCCGAGACGAACCGTTCGGCGATCGCGCGGCCGATGCCGCGGTTGCCTCCGGTGACGAGGACGACGCGCTCGTGGGACATGCTTCTCCTTGCTCCGAGCCGGGTGAACCGCACCAGCCTAGCGGCGTGTACGGCGGGTAGGCTGGGGGTCAACCCGCCTGAAGGAGACGGACGTGACCGACGCCACGAACACCCCGCCGCAGCCCTCCGACGTGCCGCCGGCACCGCCCGCACCGAGCGACGCCTACCCGCCCGCTCCCCCCTACGCGTCTCCTGCGTCGCAGGGGCAACCGGCCTACGGCGAGCAGCCGGGCTACCCGCAGCCCTACGCCCAGCCGTCGTACGGCCAGCCGTCGTACGGCCAGCCGGCCTATGGACAGCAGACCTACGGCCAGCCGGCCTACGGGTACGCGCCCGCCCGACCGAACAACGTCCTCGCGATCATCTCGCTCGTAGCCTCGATCGCCGGCCTGACGCTCGTTCCCTTCATCGGCTCGATCGCCGGTGTCATCACCGGGCACATGTCGCTCAAGCAGCTCAAGACCTCGGGCGAGAACGGCCGCGGGATGGCGCTGGCCGGCACGATCATCGGATGGATCGGGTCGGGGTTCTGGCTGCTCCTCATCCTCATCTGGGTGTTCGCCGCGATCTTCCTCGTCGCCGCCGTTCCGTCGATGGTCCAATACTCCTAGGAGCCCCCCACGTCCCGCCGCACCAAGCACGACGCCACGCAGTCCGCGACCTCCCTCGCCACCGCGCCGGAAGTCGATGCGCGCTCGCGCACCCGCCGCTACGCCATCATGATGTCGGTCCGTGTGGCCTGCTTCATCCTCATGGTCACGGTCACCCCGTACGGCTGGCAGACGTGGATCTTCGCGGCGGGAGCTGCCGTACTCCCCTACCTCGCGGTCGTGGTGGCCAACGTCGGCAGCGGCGACGAGGTCGTGGTGGCCGAACGGCCGTCCCGCGAGATCGATGCGGGACCGACGGCATCCCCGGCCCCGGCGGAGCCGGACGACAAGGTCATCAGGATTCAGGAGAACCCGCCCCGGGAGGAGCGATGAACAGCCCCCAGTGCTCGCGCGCGGGATGCCGCGCCGACGCTCACTGGCAGGTCGTCTGGCGGAACCCGCGCATCCATGCCGTCGACCGTCGGAAGGTGTGGACCGCCTGCCCCGACCATGTCGGTTTCCTGCGCGACTACCTCGCCTCGCGGAGCTTCCCGGTCGAGGTCTTGGCCCTCGACACCGCCGACGCCTCGTGAACCGCGACACGGCACTGCGCTGGAGCGGCTACGTCGCGATGGCCGTCGTCTTCGCCATCGCCTGCGCCTTCTTGTCGAACTGGCAGTTCTCCCGGAACGCGGAGCGGGATGCCGAGCTCACCCTCGTCGCGGACAACTACGCTCGCGAGCCGGTCGCCCTCGAAGACCTCGTCCCGTCGGGGCAGGGGTTCGACCCGAGCGATGAGTGGCGGCCGGTCGAGATCCGCGGGCGGTATCTGACGGACCAGACCCTGTTGGTGCGCAATCGGCCCCACGGCGGCACGAGCGCCTTCGAGGTCTTGGTGCCTTTCCGCGCGGACGACGGACGCGTCGTCCTCATCGATCGAGGGTGGGTCCCGCCCGGCGACGACCAGCCCGAACCGGACGCCGTGCCCGCACCCCCGACGGGTGAGGTCACCGTGATCGGTCGCCTGCAACCGGGCGAGCCCCCGGTGCGCGAGGGGCGCTCCGCACCCGATGGTCAGGTCGCGACGATCGATCTGTCCCTGATCGCCCAGATGACCGGGCAGAGCGGCGACATGCTCGACTCCGCCTACGTCCTGATGTCTGAGGAGACACCGGCGCCGCCCGAACGTCCGCAGGCGCTCGAGGATCCGTCGGCGGACCCCGGGCCGTATCTGTCCTACGCGATCCAGTGGATCCTGTTCGCCGTCATGGGCTTCGCCTTCATCTGGTACATGATCCGGACCGAGATCCGACACCGCCGCGAGGACGAGCAGGACGGCGGGCGCACGCGGCCGACCAGACCTCAGCGCAGGCGCGACCGCGACATGGAGGCCGAGGACGAGCTGCTCGACGCCCGCTGACCCGCGACGCCGGCGGCGTCAGGCCAGTGTGATGAGGTCGATGTAGTCGCGTCCCCAGATGTCCTCGACACCGTCGGGGAGGATGAGCACACGCTCCGGGCTCAACGCCTCGACGGCACCCTCGTCGTGCGAGACGAGGACGACCGCGCCCTCGTAGTGCGCCAATGCGCCGAGGATCTCTTCGCGGGACGCGGGATCGAGGTTGTTGGTCGGCTCGTCGAGCAGCAACATGTTCGCCGACGACACGACGAGCGTCGCCAGCGACAGTCGTGTCTTCTCCCCACCCGAGAGCACCCCCGCCGGCTTCAGCACGTCGTCGCCCGTGAACAGGAACGACCCCAGCACCTTGCGGGCCTCGGTGGCGGTGATGTCTGGCGCGGCCGACATCATGTTGTCGAGGACGGAGCGGCTGACGTCGAGGTTCTCGTGCTCCTGCGCGTAGTAGCCGATCTTCAGCCCGTGGCCGGGCTCGATGATCCCGGTGTCGGCCTTGTCGACCCCGGCGAGGATACGAAGGAGCGTCGTCTTGCCCGCACCGTTGAGGCCCAGCACCACGACGCGGGATCCGCGGTCGATCGCGAGATCGACACCTGCGAAGATCTCCAGCGAGCCGTAGGACTTCGAGAGGTTCTTGGCCATGAGCGGCGTCTTGCCGCACGGCGCGGGCTTGGGGAACCGCAGCTTCGCGACGCGGTCCTCCTGCCGGACGTCGTCGAGTCCGGCGAGGAGCTTCTCGGCACGCGCGACCATCTGGTGGGCCGCGGCCGCCTTGCTCGCCTTCGCACCGAAGCGCGCGGCCTGCTGCTGGAGCGCCGTCGCCTTCTTCTCCGCGTTGGCGCGCTCCTTGCGGCGGCGCTCCTCGTCGGCGGCGCGCTGACGCAGGTAGTTCTTCCAGTTCATGTTGTAGACATCGATGACCTGACGCATCGCGTCGAGGTAGAACACGCGGTTGACGGTCTCGCCGACGAGGTCGATGTCGTGGCTGATGACGATGAGCCCGCCCTTGTACCCCTTGAGGAACTCACGCAGCCACACGACGCTGTCGGCGTCGAGGTGGTTGGTCGGCTCGTCGAGGATCATCGTCTGCGCGTCGGAGAAGAGGATGCGGGCGAGCTCGATACGGCGCCGCTGGCCGCCGGAGAGCGTCTTCAAGGGCTGGTCGAGAATGCGGTCGGGCAGCGAGAGGTTGTGGGCGATAGACGCCGCCTCGGCCTCGGCGGCGTACCCGCCGAGCGCTTCGAAGCGTTCGGTGAGCGAGGCGTACTTGCGCATGGCACGATCGGCGACGGAGGCATCCGTCGAGGCCATCTGTTCGGCGGTCTCCCGCATGCCGATCACGAGCGATCCGAGACCGCGTGCGTCGAGGATGCGGGTGCGTGCCAGCATCTCGGGATCGCCGGACCGCGGGTCCTGGGACAGGTAGCCGAGTTCGCCGCTGCGGTCGACCTTGCCCTCGGCGGGGAGAAGATCGCCGGCGAGGACCTTCGTCAGAGTCGTCTTGCCGGCACCGTTCCGACCGACGAGACCGATCTTGTCGCCCGGCGAGACGCGGAAGGACACGTCGGCCATGAGGGTGCGGGCACCGACGCGGATCTCGAGATCGTGCACGGCGAGCACAGCAGACATCCGTTCTTCCGGGGAGAGGTGGCCGAGTGGCCAAACCCCCAGTATACGGCGCGGGCCGGGAGCGGCCGGAGCCTGAACTCGGCGATGACTCGACGGTTTTCCCTCACCTCGGGATCGTTGTAAGGTTAGGCGACCCTAATCACCTTTCCCGGGAGACCTCCGTGCCTCGCATCCGTACTGCACTTGCCCTCGTCGCAGCCTCCGCCCTCCTCCTGACCGGCTGCGCCACCACGGCCGCCGCGCCCGCGGGGAGCTCCTCGTCCGCAGGCGCAGCCGCCGCGGACGACGCCTTCCCCGTCACGATCACGCACGCGTTCGGCGAGACCACGATCGAGAGCAAGCCCGAACGGGTCGCCACCGTGTCCTGGGCGAACCAGGAGGCGGCGCTCGCCCTCGGTGTCGTCCCGGTCGGCATGCCCGCCGTCACGTGGGGCGACGACGACGGCGACGGCATCCTCCCCTGGGTCGAGGACAAGCTCGAGGACATGGGGGCCGAGACCCCGGTGCTCTTCGACGAGGCCGACGGCTTCGACTACGAGGCGATCGCCGACACCGCACCCGACGTCATCCTGGCGGCCTACTCCGGCATGACCCAGGAGGAGTACGACACCCTCAGCAAGATCGCACCGGTCGTCGCGTACCCCGACGTGGCGTGGGGCACGACCTGGCAGGAGCTCACCGTCATCAACGGCACGGCGCTCGGCCTAAAGGACGAGGCCGAGACGCTCGTCGACGACCTCACCACCCAGCTGGGCGACCTCACCGCCGCGCACCCCGACATCGCGGGAAAGACCGTCATGTTCAGCTCGTTCGACGCGACCAACCTCGCCGAGATCGGCTTCTACTCCGAGCAGGACCCGCGCCAGCTGTTCCTGCAGGACCTCGGCCTGGAGCCCGCCGCAACGGTCGCCGAGCAGTCGAAGGGCACCGACCAGTTCTGGATCACCAACAGCACCGAGGAGATCGAGCGATTCGACGACCTCGACGTGCTGGTGACCTACGGTGACGACACGACTCTCGCCACGATGCAGGCCGATCCGCTGCTCTCGCGCATCCCGGCGGTCGCCGACGGCGCGGTCGTCATCCTCCCGCTGGCCAACGCTCCGCTGTCCGCCGCCGCGAACCCGAGCCCGCTGTCGATCCCGAACTCGCTCACGGCCGACTACGTCGACCTCCTCGGCGAGGCCGCCGCCAAGGTCTCCGACTGATCCGGGACCGTCGGCCGTTCGCACCATGACCGCACTCGCATCCGCACCCGCCGCCGCCTCGACCGCGTCCCTCCGACGCCGGTCGGGGCGGCGGCGGGTGCTGTGGGTGCTCGTCCTCGCGGTCGCGGTCGCCCTCATCTGCGTCCTTTCGGTCACCTTCGGCAATCGCACCGTGGACGCGTCGCAGATCATCGCGGGCCTCACCGGCGATCTGACCACGACCGATGCCGCTGCCGTCGCACGCCGGGTTCCGCGCACCATCCTCGCCCTCCTGGTGGGCGCGTCGCTTGCCGTGGCCGGCGCCGTGATGCAGGGCGTCACCCGCAACCCTCTGGCCGATCCGCAGATCCTCGGGATCAACGGCGGGGCGTCGCTCGCCGTCGTGACCGGCCTGGCGTTCTTCGGGGTCACGAGTGCCCTCGGGTACATCTGGCTCGCCATGCTCGGCGCGGCGCTGGCCGCGCTGTTCGTCTACACCATCGGATCGCTCGGGCGCGGCGGGGCGAGCCCTCTGAAGCTCGCCCTGGCGGGAGCCGCGACGGCGGTCGCGGTCACGTCTCTCATCAGCGCGATCCTGCTCCCGCGCATCGACGTGATGAGCGTCTTCCGGTTCTGGCAGATCGGTGGTGTCGGTGGTGCGACGACGCAGAACATCCTGCTCGTGCTGCCGTTCCTCGCCGTCGGCATGATCATCTGCATCGCGTCATCGGCGGCGCTGAACGCCCTCGCGCTCGGGGACGACCTCGCGACCGGGCTCGGGCAGAAGGTGCGGACGGCGCGCCTGCTCTCGGCACTCGGCGCCGTGATCCTCTGCGGTGCGGCGACGGCGGTCGCCGGTCCCATCGGGTTCGTCGGACTGATCGTGCCGCACGTGTGCCGGATGCTCGTCGGCCCCGACCACCGCTGGCTCCTCCCCGTCTCCGGCCTCGTCGGCGCCGGGCTCCTCACGATCGCGGATGTCGTCGGCCGGGTGATCGCGCGGCCGCAGGAAGTCGAAGTCGGTGTCGTGACGGCCCTGATCGGCGCCCCCTTCTTCATCGCCATCGTCCGCCGACAGAAGATGCGTGCACTATGACCGCGCTCGCCCCCGCCCCGGCCACCCTGGCGACCGTGATCGCCGGACGGGCGCGTCGGACGCGCCGCCGCATCCTGGTCACGGGCGGTCTCGTCATCGCCGTGCTCGCGGCGTATCTCGTCTCGCTCATGGTCGGCCAGACCTTCTACACACCCGCCGAGGTCTGGGCGGTGATGACCGGGCAGACCGTTCCCGGCGCGTCCTTCACCGTCGGCGAGCTGCGACTGCCCCGCTCGACCGTCGCCCTGCTGACCGGGCTCTGCTTCGGCATGGGCGGCGCCGTCTTCCAGACCCTGCTTCGCAACCCGCTCGCCAGTCCCGACATCATCGGGATCAACGCCGGAGCGAGCGCCGCGGCAGTCGTGGCCATCGTCTTCCTGTCGCTCTCGGGCACGACCGTCTCGGTCTTCGCCACCGTCGCAGCGATCGCGACGGCGCTGACGATCTACCTGCTGGCGTTCAAGGACGGCGGCGCCGGGGCACGATTCATCCTCATCGGCATCGGCGTCGCGGCGATCTTCAACAGCGTCGTCGCGTACGTGCTCTCGCGCGCCGCCGAGTGGGATCTCCAGGCGGCCATGCGATGGATCACCGGCAGCCTCAACAGCGCCTCGTGGAACGAGGTCGGGCCGCTCGCCGCGGCGATGATCGTCGTCGTGCCGATCCTGCTCTGGCTCACCCGAGACCTCGAACTGATGAGACTCGGAGACGATGCGGCATCCGCGCTCGGAGTCCCCGTCGAGAGGCGGCGGATCCTCCTCATCGTCGCAGCGGTCGTGCTCCTCGCCTTCGCGACGGCCGCGGTCGGCCCGATCTCGTTCGTGGCCTTCCTGTCCGGTCCCATCGCCGCACGGATGCTCGGCCCGGTGGGGTCCCCCATCCTGGTCGCCGGGCTGTTCGGGTCTTTCCTGGTCCTCATCGCCGACCTCGCCGGGCAATACCTGCTCGGCATGCGTCTGCCGGTCGGCGTCGTGACCGGCGTCCTCGGCGCACCGTACCTGATCTTCCTTCTCATCCGCAGCAGCCGCTCAGGAGGCTCCCTATGACCGCGGAACGCACCCTCCATGCCGCTGGGGTGAAGCTCGCCTACGGCGACCGCCTCATCGTCGACGACCTGGACCTCGTCGTCCCGCCCGGCCGGATCACGGCGATCGTGGGAGCGAACGCCTGTGGCAAGTCCACGCTGCTGAAGTCGATGGCGCGGCTGCTGACCCCTCGCGCGGGACAGGTGCTCCTGGACGGCAAGGACATCCACAAGCTGCCCACCAAGCAGGTGGCCCGCGATCTGGGCCTGCTCCCCCAGTCCCCCATCGCACCGGAGGGCATCGTCGTCTCCGACCTCGTCGGTCGCGGCCGTACCCCGCACCACGGCCCCCTCTCCCGGTGGAGCCGCGCGGATGACGAGGCCGTCGCCGCGGCGCTGGACGCGACGGACACCGCGGCCCTGGCGGACCGCGCCGTCGACGAACTCTCGGGCGGCCAACGCCAGCGCGTCTGGATCGCCATGGCGCTGGCGCAGCAGACGGACGTCCTCCTCCTCGACGAACCCACGACGTTCCTGGACGTCAGCCACCAGGTCGACGTGCTCGACCTCCTGACCGATCTCAACCGGCGCGGGGGAACGACGATCGTCATGGTCCTGCACGACCTCAACCTCGCGGCGCGGTACGCCGACCACCTCGTCGCGATGGCCGGCGGTCGACTGTACGCCGCCGGCGACCCGGGTGAGATCCTCACCGCCGAGACCGTCAAGGACGTGTTCGGCATGGACAGCCGCGTCATCCCCGATCCGCTCACCGGCCGGCCGATGGTCCTCCCCATCGGCCGCCACCACGTCCCCGCCGGCGTCTGACCGCACGAAAGCCGAGACCATGTCCCTCAGCACGATGAACTTCTTCCGCGCCCCTGTCGCCGCGGTCACCGACCTGACCCCGAGCTTCCGCCGGTTCACGTTCCGCGACGACTCCCTGGGCGCCTACGGAGACCCCGGCTTCGACCAGCGGGTCAAGATCATGTTCCCGACGCCGACCGCGTCGCTGGCGTCGATGCCGACGGATGCCGACTGGTACGACCGCTGGCGTGCCATGCCCGAGGCGGAGCGCCCGGTCATGCGGACGTACACGACGCGCGCCGTCCGGGGCGCGGCGGGCGAAGTCGACATCGACATGGTGGCGCACGATGTGTTGGGACCGGCTTCGGCCTGGATCGCGGACGCGGAAGTCGGCGACGAGGTCCTGATCCTCGCGCCCACGACCGAGCACACGGGCGTCAGCTACGGCATCGACTTCGTGCCGCCCGCCCGCACCGACGCGATCCTGCTGGCCGGCGACGAAACCGCCGCGCCGGCGATCGCACGGATCCTCGAGCAGCTCCCCGCCGACGCGCGCGGTGTGGTCGTCCTCGAGTTGCCCCACCCGAGCGACGCGGCCTACGTGCCCTCGCACCCCGGCTTCGAGCTCATCATCGAGGCGCGGGACGGAGAGGACCGTCGGCACACCCACCTCGTCGCCGCCGTCGCCGATGTCGCCCGACGCCTCGCTCCCGGCGGAATCGGGGCCGAGGTCGAGGAGATCGACGTCGACCACGACATCCTCTGGGAGGTCCCCCGCACGGCGAAGGGAGGCGCAGCCTTGAAGAGCGCCCCGCTCTACGCCTGGCTGGCGGGCGAGGCATCCGCCATCAAGGCCCTCCGCCGTCACCTCGTCAGCGAGGTCGGGGTCGACCGCCGCGCCGTCGCGTTCATGGGCTACTGGCGTCTCGGCCGTTCGGAGAACTGAGACCGGCACGCGAGAAGGGGCGGTGCGACCAGGTCGCACCGCCCCTTTTCGTCGTGGGGTCAGATCGAGAAGCCGAGGGCGCGCATCATGTCGCGACCGTCGTCGGTGATCCGCTCGGGACCCCACGGCGGCATCCACACCCAGTTGATCCGGAACCGATCGACGACCCCGTCGAGCGCCTGACCGGTCTGCTCCTCGAGCACGTCGGTCAGGGGGCAGCCGGCGGAGGTCAGGGTCATGTGGATGACGAGAGCGTCGTTCTCGTCATCCCAACCGAGGTCGTAGATGAGACCCAGGTCGACGACATTGACGCCGAGCTCCGGGTCCATGACGTCCTTGAGGGCCTCGGTGACCTCGTCGTACTTCTCGGGTGCGAGCGTCTCGGTCATGCGACGATCCTAGGCCTGCTCGCCGCCGACGGGGGCGAGGAAACGGTCGTATCCCTCGTCCTCGAGGCGGGCTGCGAGTTCGGGGCCACCCTCTTCCGCGACGCGGCCGTTCACCAGCACGTGCACGAAATCGGGCTGGATGTAGCGGAGGATGCGCGTGTAGTGCGTGATGAGCAGCACACCCATGTCGCTCTGCTCCTTGGCGCGGTTGACGCCCTCCGACACGATCTTCAGCGCATCCACGTCGAGGCCGGAGTCGGTCTCGTCGAGGATGGCGAGCTTGGGCCTCAGGAGCTCGAGCTGGAGGATCTCGTGGCGCTTCTTCTCGCCGCCGGAGAAGCCCTCGTTGACGTTGCGGGCGGCGAACTTCGGGTCCATGCGCAGGTTCTGCATGGCGCCCTTCACGTCTTTGGTCCAGGAGCGGATCGACGGCGCTTCGCCGTCGATGGCGGTCTTGGCCGTACGCAGGAAGTTCGTGACCGTGACACCGGGGATCTCGACCGGGTACTGCATCGCCAGGAACAGACCGGCGCGCGCACGCTCGTCGACCGACATCGCGAGGACGTCCTCTCCGTCGAGCGTGATCGTACCGCCGGTGACCGTGTACTTCGGGTGGCCGGCGATCGTGTACGCCAGGGTCGACTTGCCGGAGCCGTTCGGGCCCATGATGGCGTGGGTCTCTCCGGTGCGCACCGTGAGGGTCACACCGTTGAGGATGGGGGTCTCGCCGGCTTCCGTCTCGACCGTCACGTGCAGGTCGCGGATCTCGAGGACAGACATGTGTCAGCTACTTCCTTCAGTTCACTTCTTTGGTCACGGCGGGATCGATGAGGATGTCGTCCCCGTCGATCGTGACCGCGTAGACGGGCACCGGCTCGTAGGCCGGCAGGTTCAGAGGGCGACCGGTGCGCAGCGAGAACGCCGAGCCGTGGGCCCAGCACTCCAGCGATTCGCCCTCGACGAAGCCGTCCGCGAGCGAGATGTCGCCGTGCGTGCAGGTGTCTCCGATCGCGTGCACCTCGCCCTGGCCGTCCAGGACCACCGCGATGGGCACCCCGTCGACCTCGACCCGGACGGCGGTGTCTTGCGTCAGGTCGCTGAGCCGCAGCGCCTTCTGCGCGGTCATGCGTCGCTCCCGCCGGCCAGCTCCGCCTCGATCGCCGCGATGAACTCGTCCTCGAGGGCGGGGATGCCGATCTTCTGAACGATCTCGGCGAGGAAGCCGAGGACGACCAGGCGTCGTGCCTGCTCCTCGTCGATGCCACGGGCCTGCAGATAGAACAGCTGCTCGTCGTCGAACCGACCGGTCGCACTCGCGTGACCGGCGCCGACGATGTCGCCGGTCTCGATCTCGAGGTTCGGGATGGAGTCCGCGCGCGCGCCATCGGTGAGGACCAGGTTGCGGTTCGCCTCGTACGAGTCGGTGCCGACGGCATCCGGTCCGATGAGGACGTCGCCGATCCAGACGGTCCGGGCTGAGGCGCCCTGCAGCGCACTCTTGTAGAGCACGTCGCCGTTCGTGTGCGCGCCCTTGTGGTGCAGGTAGACCTGGCTCTCGAGGTGCTGACCCGCGTCGGCGAAGGACAGCCCGTACAGGCGACCCTGCGCGCCGTCACCGGCGAGCTCGACCGACGGGTTGACACGCACGAGGCCGCCGCCGAGGCTCACGACGATGTGCGTGAGCGACGCGTCGCGGTCGACGCGAGCCTGGTGGGCCGCGAGGTGCACGGCGTCGTCGTCCCACCGCTGGACGGACACGACGGTCAGCGCCGCGCCGTCGCGCACGATGATCTCGACGTTCTGCGCCTGCGACGCCGATCCCTCGTGACGCAGGACGACGGTCCCGCGGGAGTTCGGCTGCGCCTCGATGACGACGTGCGCGTGCGCGACGCCCCCGCGACCGGTGAGGGTCACGACGACCGGCTCGTCGAGCTCGGTGTCGGCGGGGATGCGGATCAGCGGCGCCTCGGGCTCTTGCGCCCACGCGATGGCGCTGACGACGTCCTCCGGGCGGAACACTTCGCCCCGCGGCGCCTCGTCCTTCTGCAGGCGGCGGTGCTCCACGGCATCCGGCCCCGACACCTCGACGCCGATGACGTCATGAGGGGCTTCCTCGTCCGCGAGCAGCGGGACGAGGCGGTCGAGGGGCGTGTGCTTCCAGTTGACCTCGCGCCCGGTGGGCGTGCCGAAGTCGGCGGGGTCGAAGGACCACGGCCGCTCCGACCGCGTCTGCACCGGGACGGTGTGCTCGGTCAGCTTCGCCGCAGGGTCGATGTGGCCCTTCGCGTCGGATGCGGGGGCCTGAGTCGCTGTCGTCATCAGCCGACGGATCCTTCCATGCCCATTTCGATGAGCTTGTTCAGCTCGAGGGCGTACTCCATGGGCAGTTCGCGGGCGATCGGCTCGATGAAGCCGCGCACAATCATCGCCATGGCCTCGTCCTCGGGCATCCCGCGGCTCATGAGGTAGAACAGCTGCTCCTCGCTGACCTTGGAGACGGTGGCCTCGTGGCCGAGCTGGACGTCGTCGACACGGATGTCGATGGCGGGATACGTGTCGGACCGCGAGATGGTGTCGACCAGCAGCGCGTCACAGCGGACCGTGTTGGCCGAGTGGTGTGCGTTCGCGTCGACGCGGACCTCGCCGCGGTAGCCGGCGCGGCCGCCGCCACGGGCGATGGACTTGGAGACGATCGACGACTGCGTGTACGGCGCCATATGGATCATCTTGGCGCCGGCGTCCTGGTGCTGACCGGGGCCGGCGAAAGCGACGGACAGGGTCTCGCCCTTCGCGTGCTCGCCCATCAGGTAGATCGACGGGTACTTCATCGTGACCTTCGAGCCGATGTTGCCGTCGACCCATTCCATGGTCGCGCCCTCGTGGGCGACGGCACGCTTGGTGACGAGGTTGTAGACGTTGTTCGACCAGTTCTGGATCGTCGTGTAGCGCACGCGGGCGTTCTTCTTCACGATGATCTCGACGACGGCCGAGTGCAGCGAGTCGCTCTTGTAGATCGGCGCCGTGCAGCCCTCGATGTAGTGGACGTAGCTGTCCTCGTCCGCGATGATCAGGGTCCGCTCGAACTGGCCCATGTTCTCGGTGTTGATGCGGAAGTAGGCCTGCAGCGGGATCTCGACGTGTACGCCCTTCGGGACGTAGACGAACGAGCCGCCCGACCACACCGCGGTGTTCAGCGCGGCGAACTTGTTGTCGCCGGCGGGGATGACGGTGCCGAAGTACTCCTCGAAGAACTCCGGGTGCTCACGGAGTGCCGTGTCGGTGTCCATGAAGATGACACCCTGCTGCTCCAGGTCCTCGCGGATCTGGTGGTACACGACCTCGGACTCGTACTGAGCAGCGACACCGGCGACGAGGCGCTGACGCTCCGCCTCGGGGATGCCGAGCTTCTCGTACGTGTTGCGGATCTCCTCGGGGAGGTCCTCCCACGTCTGCGCCTGCTTCTCGGTGGAGCGCACGAAGTACTTGATGTTGTCGAAGTCGATGCCCGAGAGGTCTGCGCCCCACGTCGGCATGGGCTTGCGCCCGAACAGCTGATACCCCTTGAGACGGGTCTTCAGCATCCACTCGGGCTCGCTCTTGAGGGCGGAGATCCCGCGGACGACGTCCTCGTTGATTCCTCGCTGAGCGACGGCACCGGCGGCATCCGCGTCGTGCCAGCCGAACTCGTACACCCCCAGGCCTTCGAGTTCGGGACGGTCGATGAGCACATCCGACATGAATTTCCTCCTCACGGGCGGCAACGGTGTCATCCGTTCCGGCATTCCCTCCCGTGAGAGGAGTGCACGAGGGGGATGCCGCTGCTGGCCGCTCTGACGACGCGATACCGCGCCTAGAATCGTTGTGCGGGCTGCGATGGGGATCGCGCTCGCCGACAGCTTCATTCTACAGGCACGGCCATCCCCCGCGGCGTGCCGGCCCTCGCCCGGAGGCGACCCCCATGCTGATCACCGCGTCGACACCGACCGCCCCGCCCACGACCCGGGTCCCGCGCCTCCTTCGCGTCGTCGCGTGGCTGTCGTTCCTCGCCGAGACCCTCATCATCGGAACGGGCGGCGCCGTCCGCCTGACCGGGTCCGGTCTCGGCTGCCCGACGTGGCCGACCTGCACGGCGGACTCGCTCGTGGCGACTCCCGAGATGGGGATCCACGGCGTCATCGAGTTCGGCAACCGCACGCTGACCGGCCTCGTCGGCATCCTGGCGCTCGCCGTCGTCGTCCTGGTCTGGCGGATGCGGCGGACACGCCGCGACCTCTTCGTCCTCGCCCTGATCGTGCTGGGCGGCGTGATCGCGCAGGCGATCGTCGGCGGCATCACGGTCCTCACCGGCCTGAACCCCTTCATCGTGGGATTCCACTACGTGGTGTCACTCGTACTCGTGTGCGTCTGCGCCGCTTTCCTCGTCCGCCTCGGTGAGCCTGCCGGCCCCCGCGCGCGCGCCGTTCCCGCGTGGTACGCACGACTGACCCACCTGACGACGGGCGTCCTCGCCCTCACGATCGCGTTCGGCGTGCTCACGACCGGCGCCGGCCCTCACTCGGGTGACGCCGCAGCCGGGCGCAACGGCTTCAACGCCGAGATCCTCGAGCACGTGCACGCCTGGCCCGGGTACGCCCTGCTCGCGCTGACGGTGACCCTCGCCGTGACGGCGTGGCGCCGGAGCCTGCGCCCCCGCCGGTGGGTGACCGTCCTGCTGGCCGTCGAAGCCGTGCAGATCGCCGTCGGGCTCTACCAGGCGCGCAACGGCCTGCCCGAACTCGCCGTCGGCATCCATATGGTGCTCGCCGCCCTCACGGCCGCCGCGATGACCGTGGTCGTCCTGCGACTGAAGGCGCCGGCGCACACCGAAATCTCATAGGCGGCACATCGGTCGCGTCAGGGTGGGCCAGCAACAGTGGCCCGGGTCGTCCGAGACCGGACGGCCTCGACCCCGAGGAGATTCGATGAACACCCGCCCCCGCCTGACCCGCAGCATCCCATTCTGGCTGCTCGTGGCCGGCTCGCTCGCATCCGGAGCCGCCGGCGGCGTCGTCCTCATGGACAAGCTCGCGAAGATGGAGACGGCGCTGACCGCCGGCACCGCGACCGGAGTGGACGTCTACGTCGGCCAGATCTGGGCGGTCCTCGGCGCGATCCTCGTCGGCGTCGGTGCGATCGGCCTGCTGCTCGCGTTCACGCTCGGCGCACTCCGCGCGTTCGCCGTGACGCCGGCTTCCCAGGTCGCCGCGCCCGAGGAGCACGACGCCGACGAGACCACGCCGGAAGACACCGTGACGCAGGACTCTCCGGCATCGTCCGTGGAGGACCCGTCCGGCACGACGCCGCAGCCCGTCCTCGACGGCGCCGCACGCTGATCGCAGCGGTCGGCCCGTTGCGTCAGAAGGGCAGCAGCGGGTCGATCGCGATCGCGACGAACAGCAGCGTCAGGTACGTGATCGATGCGTGGAAGACGCGCATCGGTCGGACCTTCTCGCCGCGGACCGCACGTGCGTAGAGGACGTGCGACTCGTAGATGAACCATCCGCCCAGCACCAGGGCGGATGCGGTGTAGACGAGACCCATGGGTGCGACGGGGATCAGCAGCAGCGAGCTCGCCACCGTGGCCCACGCGTACAGGATGACCTGGAGCCCCACCTGGGCGCCGTTGCGGGTCGCCCCGAGCATCGGGACATCGACCTCGGCGTAGTCGCCCTTGTACTTCATCGAGAGCGGCCAGTAGTGCGGCGGCGTCCAGAGGAAGACCAGCAGGAAGAGGACGAACGGAGTCCACGACAGCGACTCCGTGACCGCCGACCACCCGATGATGACCGGGAAGCAGCCCGCGATGCCGCCCCACACGATGTTCTGCTCGGTGCGGCGCTTCAGCAGCATCGTGTAGATCACGACGTAGAAGAAGATGGCGCCCGCGCTGAGGGCTGCGGCCACCCAGTTGGTGAACACCCACAGCCAGGCCGTCGAGGCGATCGCCAGCGCCCACGAGAAGATGAGCGCACCGCGCGGCGTGACCTCGCCCGTGACGAGAGGACGCTTCTCGGTCCGCTTCATGTGCGCGTCGATGTCGCGATCGAGATACATGTTGAAGGATGCCGCAGACCCCGCGCTCATGGCACCGCCGACGACCGTGGCGAGGATCAGCCACAGGTTGGGCAGTCCGTCGGCCGCGAGGAACATCACCGGGATGGTCGTGACCAGCAGAAGCTCGAGAACGCGCGGCTTCGTCAGCTGGACGTAGGCGCGGAGGGTGCGGCCGAACGACTGTCGAGCGGGCGCGGATGCGCGCGCGCCAGTGTCCGTGAGTGCCATCGCCCCTGCCGTCTTGGTCGTCCGGACGAGTCTACGCCATGACCCGCTGGCCGGTTTCTGCGGGCCTGTCCGCCGCTTCGCTCAGAGCGCACGTCACACAGCGACGACCCGGCCTCGGCGGGGGGCTCAGGTCGATATGCTGAAAATCCCGGCGCCGGGCACCCCTCCTCCTTCCTGAAGAGCGGACGTCCGCGCGGACTCACCGACGAAAGGCTTTTCAGGTGTCAGAGCTGGTTTGGGACGAGATCGATCGGCGTGCGGTGGACACCGCGCGCGTACTGGCGGCGGACGCCGTCGAGAAGGTCGGCAACGGCCATCCCGGCACTGCCATGAGCCTCGCGCCCGCGGCCTACCTGCTGTACCAGCGGGTGCTCCGTCACGACCCGACCGACACCCACTGGCTCGGTCGCGATCGATTCATCCTCTCGGCGGGCCACTCGTCGCTCACCCAGTACGTCCAGCTCTACCTCGGCGGGTTCGGACTCGAGCTCGACGACCTCCAGGCTCTCCGCACCTGGGGGTCGCTGACCCCGGGTCACCCCGAGTACGGACACACCAAGGGCGTCGAGATCACCACCGGTCCCCTGGGTCAGGGCCTCGCCTCCGCCGTCGGCTTCGCCTACGCCGCCCGTTACGAGCGCGGCCTGTTCGACCCTGAGGCCGAGGCGGGCACGTCCCCGTTCGACCACCATGTCTTCGTGATCGCGGGCGACGGCGACCTGCAGGAGGGTGTGACCGCCGAAGCCGGTTCGCTCGCCGGCCACCAGCAGCTCGGCAATCTGATCGCGCTCTACGACTCGAACCAGATCTCGATCGAGGACGACACGAACGTCGCGTTCACCGAGGACGTGCAGAAGCGCTACGAGGCGTACGGCTGGCAGGTCCAGACGGTCGACTGGAAGAAGACGGGCGAATACGTCGAAGACGTGGCCGCCCTGTACGCGGCCATCGAGGCGGCCAAGGCCGAGACGGCAAAGCCCTCGCTGATCATCCTGAAGACGATCATCGGGTGGCCCGCTCCGGGCAAGCAGAACACCGGCAAGATCCACGGGTCCGCGCTCGGCGCCGACGAGCTGGCCGCCACCAAGAAGGTCCTGGGCTTCGACCCGGAGCAGAGCTTCGTCGTGGCCGACGACGTGATCGCTCACACGCGCGCTCTCGCCGATCGCGCGGCCACCGAGCGCGCGGCCTGGCAGGAGTCCTTCGACGCGTGGGCCGCCGCCAACCCGGAGCGCAAGGCGCTGCTGGACCGCCTCGAGGCCGCGGCACTCCCCGACGGCATCGCCGACGCCCTCCCGGTCTTCGAGCCCGGTAAGGACGTCTCGACGCGCGCCGCCTCGGGCCTGGTCATCAACGCCCTCGCCGCCGAACTGCCGGAGCTGTGGGGCGGTTCTGCCGACCTCGCCGAGTCCAACCTGACCACGATCAAGGATGCCAAGAGCTTCATCCCGGCCGAGTGGTCGACCCACGAGTGGTCGGGCGACCCTTATGGTCGCGTGCTGCACTTCGGCATCCGCGAACACGCCATGGGCGCGATCGTCAACGGCATCAAGCTGCACGGGCCCACGCGTCCGTTCGGCGGGACGTTCCTGATCTTCAGCGACTACATGCGTCCCGCGGTTCGACTGGCCGCCCTCATGAACATCCCCTCGGTGTTCGTGTGGACCCACGACTCCGTCGCCCTCGGTGAGGACGGCCCGACGCACCAGCCGATCGAGCAGCTCGCGACGCTGCGCCTCATCCCGAACTTCACGGTCGTCCGTCCCGCGGACGCGAACGAGACGGCCGCGGCCTGGCTCGAGATCCTGCGCCGTCAGGGCGGACCGACCGGCATCGCGCTGACCCGGCAGAACATCGCGGTCTTCCCGCGAGGCGAGAACGGCTACGCCACGACCGAAGGGGTCGCGAAGGGTGCCTACACGCTGCTCGACGCGCCGGAGGGCCAGCCTGACGTGATCCTCATCGCGACGGGCTCCGAGGTGCAGCTGGCGGTCGCCGCTCGTGAGACGCTCGCAGCCGAGGGGATCGGCGCGCGCGTCGTGTCCGCCCCGAGCCTCGAGTGGTTCGCGGAGCAGGATGCCGCCTACCGCGAGTCCGTCCTCCCCGCGACCGTGAAGGCGCGCGTCTCCGTCGAGGCAGGCGCCACCGGTCTGTGGCGCGGTGTCGTCGGCGACACCGGCCGCACGGTCGGCATCGACCACTTCGGCGCCTCCGCCGACTACAAGACCCTGTTCGAGAAGTTCGGCGTCACCGCCGATGCGGTCGTCGAGGCGGCCCGCGCAACCGTCAAGGAGAACGCATGAGCACCCCCACTGAGGACCTGTCCGGCGCCGGCGTCAGCATCTGGCTCGACGACCTCTCGCGATCGCGGATCGACACCGGCAACCTCGCGCAGCTGATCGAGACCCGCGACATCGTCGGGGTCACGACGAACCCGTCGATCTTCCAGGCCGCCATCGGCAACAAGGAGGACGACTCGTACGACGCACCGCTGCAGGCCCTTGCGAAGCAGGGTGCCGACGTCGACACGGCGATCTTCGAGATCACGACGACCGACGTTCGCGACGCGGCGGACATCTTCCGTCCCGTCTTCGACCGCACGAACGGCGTCGACGGACGCGTTTCGATCGAGGTGTCGCCCGACCTCGCCCACGACACCGAGGCGACGGTCGCACAGGCGAAGGAGCTGTGGGCGAAGGTCGACCGACCGAACACGCTCATCAAGATCCCCGCGACGCTCGCCGGGCTCCCGGCCATCAGCGCCGTGCTGGCGGAAGGCATCTCGGTCAACGTGACCCTGATCTTCAGCCTCGAGCGCTACGCCGCGGTCATCGACGCCTACCTCGAGGGTGTGCGGCGGGCGAAGGAGAACGGGCACGACATCGCCACGATCCACTCGGTGGCGTCCTTCTTCGTCTCGCGCGTGGACACCGAGGTCGACAAGCGCCTCGAGGCGATCGGCACGAACGCCGCTGCCGCGCTGAAGGGTAAGGCGGGGATCGCCAACGCCCGACTCGCCTACGAGCTGTTCGAGCAGCGGTTCGCCGAGTCGGCCGCCCTCGAGCTCATCGCGGCCGGCGCCAACGTCCAGCGTCCCCTGTGGGCCTCGACCGGCGTCAAGGATCCCGCCCTCCCCGACACCCTGTACGTGACCGAGCTGGTCGCACCCGGCACCGTGAACACGATGCCCGAGAAGACGCTCGAGGCGACGTTCGACCACGCGAAGATCACGGGCGACACCGTGGCCGGCGCGTACGAGGACGCCCACCGGGTCTTCGACGAACTCGCCGCAGCCGGCGTCGACCTGGTCGACGTGACGCAGGTCCTCGAAGACGAAGGCGTTGAGAAGTTCATCGTCTCCTGGCACGACCTGCAGGGCACGGTGCGCACGGCCCTCGACAGCGCACGCTGACCGATGGTTGCTGAGATCTCGCGGGGGAACAACCCCCTCCGCGACCCCGATGATCGCCGCCTGAACCGCATCGCCGGACCCAGCGCTCTCGTGATCTTCGGCGTGACGGGTGACCTGTCGCGCAAGAAGCTCATGCCGGCGGTCTACGACTTGGCCAACCGCGGGCTGCTCCCCCCGGGCTTCGCGCTCGTCGGGTTCGCTCGACGCGACTGGGAGGACCAGGACTTCGCGAAGGTCGTCTACGAGGCCGTGCGCCAGCACGCGCGCACGCCGTTCCGCGAGGAGACCTGGAATCAGCTGCTTCAGGGCATCCGGTTCGTGCAGGGCGAGTTCGACGACGCGGCATCCTTTGCGCGCCTGCGCGAGACGGTCGAACGTCTCGACACCGAGCGCGGCACCATGGGCAACCACGCCTTCTACCTGTCGATCCCGCCGAAGGACTTCCCGATCGTCGCGCGCCAGCTGCGTGACTCCGGGCTGGTCGACGAGACGGCCGACGGAGACACCTGGCGGCGCGTCGTCATCGAGAAGCCGTTCGGCAGCGATCTGCAGACCGCGCGCGAGCTGAACGAGGCCCTCGAAGTGGCTTTCCCCGCCGACGCGATCTTCCGGATCGACCACTACCTCGGCAAGGAAACGGTCCAGAACATCCTGGCCCTGCGCTTCGCCAACGAGCTCTACGAGCCGCTCTGGAACGCGAACTACGTCGACCACGTGCAGATCACGATGGCCGAGGACATCGGCGTCGGCGGCCGCGCGGGGTACTACGACGGCATCGGCGCGGCGCGGGACGTCATCCAGAACCACCTGTTGCAGCTCCTGGCATTGACCGCCATGGAGGAGCCGATCTCGCTGGACGCGGAGCACCTCCGCGCCGAGAAGGAGAAGGTGCTCGCCGCGGTCACGCTTCCCGATGACCTGTCCACCGCGACCGCGCGCGGACAGTACGCCGGCGGGTGGCAGGGCGGCGAGGAGGTCACCGGCTTCCTCGACGAGGACGGCATGGATCCGCAGTCGCGCACCGAGACGTACGCGGCGCTCAAGCTCGAGATCGCGACGCGCCGGTGGAACGGCGTGCCGTTCTACCTGCGCACCGGCAAGCGCCTCGGCCGCCGCGTCACCGAGATCGCCGTCGTCTTCAAGCACACGCCTCCCCTGCTGTTCCTGCGCTCGCAGGCCCTGCAGCTCGGGCAGAACGCCCTCGTGATCCGCATCCAGCCCGACGAGGGCGTGACGCTGCGCTTCGGCTCCAAGGTGCCGGGCGCAGGCAACGAGGTGCGCGACGTCACGATGGACTTCGGTTACGGCCACGCGTTCACGGAGTCGAGCCCGGAGGCCTACGAGCGCCTCATCCTCGACGTCCTGCTGGGCGACCCGCCGCTGTTCCCCCGCCATGAGGAGGTCGAGCTGTCCTGGCGCATCCTCGACCCCGTCGAGGAGTTCTGGGCGACGCAGGACGAGCCGCTCGAGCAGTACTCCCCCGGTTCCTGGGGTCCCCCGTCCGCCGATGAGCTCTTGGCCCGCGACGGCCGCGTCTGGAGGCGCCCATGATCGTCGATCTGCCCGACACCACGGTCTCCACGATCGCGAAGAAGCTCGTGAGTGTGCGCGAGGAAGGCGGCGCGGTCGCCCTCGGACGCGTCCTCACGCTCGTCATCGTCTCGACGGGCGGTTTCGACGAGGAGGCGATCGACGCCGCCAACGCGGCATCGCGCGAGCACCCGATGCGTGTCATCGTCCTCGTCGTCCAGCCCGACTCCCCGACCGGCCTCGACGCGCAGATCCGCGTGGGCGGTGACGCCGGTGCGAGTGAGGTCGTCGTCCTGCGTGCCCGCGGCGCCGCCGCCGGCAACCAGGAGAGCCTCGTCAACGGTCTGCTCCTCCCCGACGCGCCCGTCGTGGCCTGGTGGCCGGACGAGCCGCCCGCCGCCCCCGCGCACTCCGACATCGGTCGCATGGCGCAACGACGGATCACGGATGCTTCGACGAAGCCGTTCGCGAAGGACCGCCTGGCTCAGCTCGGCTCCGCCTACGCCCCGGGCGACACCGACCTCGCCTGGACCAGGCTGACCCACTGGCGCGAGCAGCTCGCCGCCGTCCTGGACCAGCCTCCGTACGAGCCGGTCACGGCCGTGACCGTCGTCGGCGCCGGCAGTTCGCCCTCCACCGGCCTGCTGGCCGCGTGGCTGCGGATGAAGCTCGACGTGACCGTCGACTGGCATTACACGGATGAACAGGAGTGGGCCCACGGCATCCGCTCGGTCACCCTCTCGCGGGAGTCCGGCGACATCGTCCTCGAGCGCTCCAGCGCCAGCGACGCGACCCTCACCCAGCCGGGACAGCCGACGCACGACATCGTCCTGCCGCGGCGATCCCTGCGCGAATGCCTCGCAGAGGAGCTGCGCCGTCTCGATCCCGACCTCTTGTATGGTCGAGTCATCACCGAAGGGTGGGAGCTCCTCGACCCTCCCACGAGGTAGGAGTCGCATGTCGGAGTTCCGCGCGGAGAAGCGCGTCGTCGTCCGTCCGGACGCGCAGACGCTGGCCGAGGGGATCGCGAAGCGCTTCTTCCAGCGGGTGTCCTCCCGTTCCTCCGAGGGCAAGACGACGCACATCCTCCTGACCGGCGGCAACGCGGGCACCGCGGTCCTGCACGCCGCCGGTGAGAGCGAGCGTCGGCACGACGTCGACTGGTCGAACGTCCACTTCTGGTGGGGGGACGAGCGCTTCGTCGCCTCGGGCGACCCCGATCGGAACGAGACGGCGGCCCGCGCGGCGTTCCTCGACCACATCGACGTCCCCGCCGCGAACATCCACCCGATCGTCGCCTCCGATGCGGGGCGCAGCCACGACGACGCGGCAGCCGAATACGCGGCGGAGCTGGCGGCCTACTCAGCCGACGACCAGGCCTGGCCGCGGTTCACCCTGGCCTTCCTCGGCGTCGGACCCGACGGACACATCGCGTCGCTGTTCCCGGATCGCAGCGAGATCGCCGACACCGAGCACACCGTCCTCCCGGTGCGCCACTCCCCCGTGCCGCCGTCGGAGCGCATCACCCTCACCCGCAAGGTGATCAATTCGTCGCGCCGGGTGTGGCTCGTCCTCCCAGGTACGGACAAGGCGTCCGCGCTGGGTCTTGCCCTGGCCGGTGCCAGCTACCACTCCGTTCCTGCGGCCGGTGCCAAGGGGCGTAAGCAGACGGTGTTCTTCGTCGACGAGGCCGCCGCGCAGGGCGTGCCCGAGGAACTGATCGACCCCGAGTTCTGAGCGAACCCGGGGTCGTATCGGTGTTCGGAGCGGCGATCAGTCCTGACCGCGGCGCTCCCGAAGCTGCTTGAGAGCGTCGTCGAGGATCGATTCCGCCTCTTCGTCGGTGCGGCGCTCCTTCACGTACGCGAGGTGCGTCTTGTACGGCTCGGTCTTGGCCAGCGCCGGCGGGTTCGCCTTGTCGCGACCGGCGGGAAGGCCGGAGTGCGGCGAATCGATCGTCTCGGGGATCTCCTCCTCCGAGATGCCGGCGGCGAAGTAGCGCACCGTCTCGTTGCCGAGCGCATCCCAGTACGAGACGGCCACGCGGTCGGCGTGGTGCCCGTGGTCCTGCTCCCCCATGGGTCCGGCACCCACGCGGGTGCCTCGGATCGCGTTGCCCCCGGTCGCCATCAGATGCTCTGGAACTTGGTGATGAGGCCCAGCGCGACGATGGCGACGAACCAGATGAGCGCGAGCACCACCGTGAAACGGTTGAGGTTGCGCTCAGCGAGGCCGGAGGACCCCATGGCCGAGCTCATGCCGCCGCCGAACATGTCGGAGAGGCCGCCGCCGCGTCCCTTGTGCAGGAGGATCAGGAGCGTGAGCAGGAGGCTGGTGAGTCCCAGCAGCACCTGCAGCACAAGCTGGAGGATGTCCACAGTCGTTGTAAGCCTTTCGGGTCGCCGAGTCGCTCAGCGCTCGGACGAGTATACCGGCTGAACGGTGCGACGCCGTGAGGCGCCGCACCGTTCACGATCACACGCCGACGTGCTTCTGGTACCGGATGATGGCGGCGAACTCGTCGGCCAGGAGGCTCGCGCCTCCGACGAGGGCACCGTCGACATCGGGCTCGCGCATGAAGCTCGCGATGTTGCCGGACTTCACCGATCCGCCGTAGAGGATGCGGGTGCGCTCGGCCACTGCGTCGCCGAGGCTCTCGGCGATCACGCTGCGGAGCGCGGCGCACACCTCTTGCGCCTGCTCGGGCGAGGCCACCTGGCCGGTGCCGATCGCCCAGACCGGCTCGTAGGCGACCACGACGTCGGCGTCCGAGGACACGCCCTCGAGCGCCGCGCGCAGCTGCGAGACAGAAACGGCCGTCGGGCCGGACGCCTCGCGCTGCTCGAGCGTCTCACCGACGCAGATCACCGGGACGAGCCCGTGCCGCAGGGCGGCCTGAACCTTCGCGGCGACGACCTCGTCGGTCTCGCCGTGATACTCGCGCCGCTCGGAGTGCCCGATGAGGACGTAGTCGACGTCCAGCTTCTTCAGGAACGCACCCGAGACCTCGCCGGTGTAGGCGCCCGAGTCCTTCGTCGACACGTCCTGCGCACCGAGCGCGAACGGGATCTTGTCGGCGTCGATGAGCGTCTGCACCGTGCGGATGTCGGTGAACGGCGGGAAGACCGCGACCTCGACCGAGTCGGTCTCGTGTGCGGCATCCTTCAACGTCCAGTGCAGCTTCTGGACGAACGCGACCGCCTGCAGGTGGTCGAGGTTCATCTTCCAGTTGCCGGCAATGAGCGGCTTGCGGGTCACGCTTCCCATCCGAGGATCTCCAATCCGGGCAGCTTCTTGCCCTCGAGGAACTCGAGGCTGGCTCCACCACCGGTGGAGATGTGGCCGAATCGGTCGTCGTCGAAACCGAGCTGGCGAACGGCCGCGGCGGAGTCGCCGCCGCCGACCACCGACAGACCGTCGACCTCGGTCAGCGCCTGCGCGACCGTCTTCGTCCCCTCGGCGAACGCCGCCATCTCGAACACGCCCATCGGGCCGTTCCAGAAGACGGTCTTCGCGCCGCGGATCGCGTCGGCGAAGAGTTCCGCCGTCTTCGGTCCGATGTCGAGGCCCATGCCGTCGGCTCCGAAGGCGGTGTCCTCGAGGGCGTCGGCGGATGCCACGACGTGATCGGCGTCGGCGGCGAAAGCGGCGGCCATCACGGCGTCGACGGGGAGCACGAGCTCGACGCCGCGTTCGCGCGCCGTCTCCATGTACCCGCGGACCGTGTCGAGCTGATCGGCTTCGAGAAGGCTCTTGCCGACCTTGTGGCCCTGAGCGGCGAGGAAGGTGAAGAGCATGCCCCCACCGACGAGGATCTTGTCCACGCGCGGCAGCAGGTGCCCGATGACACCGAGCTTGTCGCTGACCTTCGAACCGCCCAGGACGACCGCGTACGGACGCTCGGGACGCTCGGTGAGGCGGTCGAGGACGTCGACCTCCTTCTCGATCAGCAGACCGGCGGCGGAGGGCAGCAGCTCCGCGAGGTCGTAGACCGACGCCTGCTTGCGGTGAACGACACCGAACCCGTCCGAGACGAGCGCGTCGCCGAGCGATGCGAGCTCCTCGGCGAAGGCTCGGCGTGCAGCGTCGTCCTTGGCGGTCTCCCCCGCGTTGAAGCGGAGGTTCTCGAGGACGGCGACCTGGCCGTCGGCGAGGTTCGCCACGGTGTCGCGGGCCGCGTCGCCGACGGTGTCGGTCGCGAAAGCGACGTCCTTATCGAGCAACTCGGACAAGCGCGTCGCCACGGGGGCGAGGCTGTACTTCGCGTCCGGAGCGCCGTCGGGCCGGCCGAGGTGGGAGACCGCGATGACGCGGGCACCCTGCTCGATCAGCGCCGACAGCGTCGGCAATGCCGCACGCACGCGGCCATCGTCCGTGATGACGCCGTCCTTCAGGGGGACGTTGAAGTCGACACGGACGATGACGCGCTTGCCTGCGAGCGAACCCAGCGAATCGAGGGTGCGCAGAGCCATCGTCAGAGCTTGCTGGCGACGAGCTCGGTGAGGTCGACGAGACGGTTCGAGTAGCCCCACTCGTTGTCGTACCACGACGAGATCTTGACCAGGTTGCCCGACACGTTGGTCTGGCCGGCGTCGAAGACCGAGGAGTGCGGGTCGAGCTGGATGTCGCTCGAGACGATCGCGTCGGTGTTGTACTTCAGGTAACCGACGAGCTCGCCCTCGGCCGCGGCCTTCTCGAACGCGGCGTTGATGACCTCGGCGGTCAGGCCCTCCGTCGGGGTGACGACCGTCAGGTCGACGATCGAGCCGGTGGGGACGGGCACGCGGTAGGACGAACCGCTCAGCTTGCCGTTGAGCTCGGGCAGGACGAGGCCGATGGCCTTGGCGGCGCCGGTCGCGGCGGGCACGATGTTGATCGCGGCGGCGCGGGCGCGGTGCAGGTCGCCGTGGGGGCCGTCCTGGAGGTTCTGGTCCGCGGTGTACGCGTGCGCGGTCATCATGAAGCCGCGCTCGATGCCGAAGTTGTCGTTGAAGACCTTGGCGATCGGGGCGAGGCAGTTGGTGGTGCAGGACGCGTTCGAGATGACGTGCATCGTCTCGGAGTCGTAGGTGCCGTCGTTGACACCCATCACGAACGTGCCGTCGACGTCGGTGCCGGGTGCCGAGATGATGACCTTCTTGGCGCCACCGTCGATGTGCTTCTTGGCGTCGGCGGCCTTGGTGAAACGGCCGGTCGACTCGATGACGATGTCGACGCCCAGCTCGCCCCAGGGGAGGTTGGCGGGGTCGCGCTCTTCGAAGACCTTGATGGTCTTGCCGTTCACGGTGATCGAGTCCTCGGTGTACGAGACCTCGGCGTCCAGGCGACCTCCGACCGAGTCGTACTTGAGGAGATGAGCGAGGCTCTTGTTGTCGGTGAGGTCGTTCACCGCCACGATCTCCAGGTCAGCTCCCTGCGCGAGCGCCGCGCGGAGGAAGTTGCGTCCGATACGGCCGAAGCCGTTGATGCCGATCTTGACAGACACGTTGTCTCCCGTTTTTCTTCGCGCACGCCCCATGGACGGGGTCGACCCGCGATGTGCTGGAAATGAGGGAGGATGCCGGGGCTCGGCCCCCGTTGCCGGGAGGAGCCCGGCATCCTCACCTGTGAACGACCCTACTACTAGAGCAGGCCCGCCGTCTTCTCGCGAGCGGCGTCGAGACGCTGTGCGACGTTCTGCCAGTTGGCGATGTTCCACGCGGCCTTGACGTAGTCGGCCTTGACGTTCAGGTAGTCGAGGTAGAAGGCGTGCTCCCACATGTCGAGCTGGAAGATCGGCACGGTGCCCTGCGCCGTGTTCGACTGCTGGTCGAACAGCTGCTGGATGATCAGCTGCTGGCCGATCGGGTCCCAGCTGAGCACGGCCCAGCCGGATCCCTGGATGCCGGTGGCTGCCGCCGTGAAGTGCGCCTGGAACTTGTCGAAGCCGCCGAAGAACTCGTCGATCGCTGCGCGCAGCTCGCCCTCGGGCTCGCCGCCGCCGCCCTGCGAGGCGGGGGCCAGGTTGGTCCAGAAGATGGAGTGGTTGACGTGTCCGCCGAGGTTGAACGCGAGGTCCTTCTCGAGCTTGTTCACGTTCGCGAGGTTGCCGGTCTCCCGTGCCTCCGCGAGCTGCTCGAGGGCGGTGTTCGCTCCGGTGACGTACGCCTGGTGGTGCTTCGAGTGGTGAAGCTCCATGATCTTGCCGCTGATGCTCGGTTCGAGCGCGGAGTAGTCGTACGGGAGCTCAGGCAGCGTGTACTTCGCCATGTCCTCTTCCTTCTGTCGGTGCCGCGCACACGGCGCGGCCGGTCGGATTCATCCTATTGAGGGCCAACCCGCCGGGCACCCGGTTGCTTCCCGCGAAGAGGGGATGTATCCCGTCAGTCCTCGAGACCGGCGGGGACGGCGGACTCCGTATCGGGGACACCGTCCTGCGCGGCCTTCTTGTCGGCCATGGCGAGCAGTCGACGGATGCGGCCGGCGACGGCATCCTTCGTCAGCGGCGGGTCGGCGTGATGGCCGAGTTCGTCGAGGCTGGCGTCGCGGTGCGCGAGTCGGAGGTCGCCCGCCTGCTTGAGATGTGGCGGAACGGTGTCGCCGAGGATCTCGAGCGCACGCTCGACGCGGGCGCAGGCGGCGACGGCGGCCTGAGCGGAGCGTCGGAGGTTGGCGTCGTCGAAGTTGACGAGACGGTTGACCCCGGCGCGGACCTCGCGGCGCTGACGCATCTCCTCCCACGCGGCGGCGGTCTTCTGGGCCCCCATCATGAGGAGCGTGGCGCGGATCGCCTCACCGTCGCGGACGACGACGCGCGGCACCCCCCGGACCTCCCGCGCCTTGGCGGCGATGCCCAGTCGGTGCGCGGCACCCACCAGGGCCATCGCGGCCTCCCCCGAGGGGCAGGCGACTTCCAGAGCGGCGGACCGACCCGGGTCCGACAGCGTGCCGGCCGCGAGGAACGCGCCGCGCCAGACGGCCGCGAGATCGGGACGGGCGCCGGTCGTGAGCTTGTTCGGTAGTCCGCGGACCGGGCGTCGACGGTTGTCGAGCAGTCCGGTCTGACGAGCGAGGGTCTCGCCGCCCTCGATGACGCGCACCGCGACGAGGTTCGCCGCACGGGCACCTGAGGACTGCACGTGCGCCAGCTCGGGACGAACGCCGTAGATCTCCACGAGGTCGCGGGCCACGCGGCGGGCGAGCAGATCGGTCTCGACTTCGGCCTCGACGGCGACGCGGCCGGCGATGGAATGGAGCCCGCCCGAGAAACGGAGGATCGTGGTGAGCTCTGCGACGCGGGCGGTCGGCCGCGGGTCACGCACCGAGGTGAGTTCCGTCTTCACGTCAGCAGTCAGCGGCACGGCGATCCTTCGGTGGGGGCGAGGGGGACAAAGGATCAGCTTACTCGCGCACCGGTCACTCGCGACCCAGGTCACGGTGCGTGACCCGCACCGCCACACCCGGTTCGGCGGCCAGCCGCTCCGCGAGTTCGAACGACGTGACGACGGATCGATGCTTGCCGCCGGTGCAGCCGATCGCGATCACCGAGTGCCGCTTGTTCTCACGTTGATACCCCTGGAGGACGGGATGGAGCGCGCTGGCGTACGCATCGATGAACTCGCGCGCACCCTCCTGCTCGAGCACGAACTCCCGAACGGCGTCGTCCTCCCCCGTCAGCGCCCGCAGCGTCGGCTCCCAATACGGATTCGGCAGGAACCGCATGTCGGCGACCAGGTCGACGTCCGGCGGCAGACCGTACTTGAACCCGAAGCTCATGACGGTGACCGTGTGGTGCGCGTCTCCGTCGTCGCTGAACAGGTCGACGATGCGATTCGCGAGCTGATGGATGTTGAGACCGCTCGTGTCGACGATGACATCGGCCGCCTCGCGGATGGCGGCGACCCGCTCGCGCTCGCGACGGATGCCGTCAAGGATCGTCCCCTCGCCCTGCAGGGGGTGCGGGCGCCGGACGGCTTCGAACCGGCGGACGAGTACATCGTCGGATGCATCGAGGAAGAGGACCCGCAGCTGTCGTCCGTCTCGCAGCGAACGCGTCACAGACGGGAGTTCGCCGAACAGCTGCCGGCCTCGGACGTCGACGACGGCCGCGACCTTCGGCAGCGCGTCGGCGGCGAGCGCGGTGAGATCGAGCAGGTGCGACAGCATCTGCGGAGGCAGGTTGTCGACGACGTACCAGTCCAGGTCCTCGAGAGCGTTTGCCGCCGTCGTGCGCCCGGCTCCGGACATGCCGGTGACGATCAGGACCTCGCCCGCCGCCTGGCCGTCCATCCGCACCCCGCCTTCCACGCGTGTCATCCCACCCTAACCACCGGAGGGCACGCCATCCGAACCGGCGGCGAGATGCGCATGTATCGTGGCCGCGAGCCGGGGACCGATGCCCGGGAGCTCCTGGATCTCCTCGGGGGTCGCCTGCTTCAAGCGGCTTACCGAGCCGAAGTGGCGCAGCAGCGCCTTGATGCGACTCGCCCCGAGGCCGGGAACCTCCGACAGCACGGTGGTGATGTCGCGACCGCGCTTCTTGCGCTGATGCGTGATGGCGAAACGGTGCGCCTCGTCGCGCAGACGCTGCAGCAGGTACAGCGCCTCAGAGGTGCGCGGGAGGATCACCGGGAAGTCGTCATCCGGAAGCCACACCTCTTCGAGCCGCTTCGCGATGCCGCACAGGGCGATCTCCCCGTGACCGGCATCGCGCAGCGCCCGCGCGGCGGCCTGCACCTGCGGCTGCCCGCCGTCGACGAGGAGCAACTGAGGGCGATAGGCGAAGCGCGGGCGCTTGCGTGTGGCATCCACTTCGCCGTCGGCCGTGGGGTCGATCGCCTCCTGCTCGGCCTCGTCCCGGTCGATGTGCGCGAGCCGCCGGGTGAGCACCTGGTACATCGAGTCGGTGTCATCGGTGGTCTCGGCGACCGAGAACGAACGGTACTGGTCCTTCCGCGGCAGACCGTCCTCGAACACGACCATCGAGGCGACGACGCCGGTCCCACCGAGGTGCGAGATGTCGAAGCACTCGATGCGCAGCGGCGCCTCGGTCATCCCGAGGGCCTCCTGCAGATCGGTCAGCGCCTTCGTGCGGGCCGTGTAGTCGCTGGTGCGGCGCGTCTTGTGCAGCATCAGCGCCTGCTGCGCGTTGAGAGTCGCGGTGCGCATCAGGTCGGCCTTCTGCCCTCGCTGCGCCACCTGCAGCGTCACCTTCTTGCCGCGCCGCGACTGCAGCCACTGCTCCAGCTCGGCGGCATCGTCGGGAAGGGTCGGCACGAGCACCTGTCGCGGGATGTCCTCGGCGGATGCGGCACCGTAGGCGCGCTGCAGGATCTGATCGACGAGCTCGGGTCCGGAGATGTCGAGTTCCTTGTCGATCGTCGTGGCGCGAACGCCGCGGACGCGGCCGCCGCGCACGACAAAGTGCTGCACGGCGGCGGAGAGTTCGTCCTCCGCGACGCCGAACAGGTCGGCATCCGTGTCCTCGCTCAGCACGAGGGCGCTGCGGTTGAGGACGGCGTCGAGGGCCTGCAGCTTGTCGCGGTACGACGCGGCCGCTTCGTAGTCCATCGCGGCGGCCGCCTCGCGCATCCGCGCCTCGAGACGCTTCGTGAACCGCTTGTCGCTGCCCGACATGAACGCGATGAAGTCCTCGACGATCGCGCGATGCTCCGCGATGGTGACCTTCATCGAGCACGGTCCGCCGCACCGGCCGATCTGACCCGGAAAGCAGGGCCGGCCCGTCGACATCGCCTTCTTGTAGGACGAGTCGCTGCAGGTGCGGATCGGGAACACCTTGATGAGCTGATCGATCGTGTCGTGGACGGCCCAGACCTTCGGATAGGGGCCGAAGTACTTCGCGCCGCGAATGCGGCGATTGCGCGTCACGATGACCCGTGGAGCTTCGTCGGCGAGCGTCACCGCCATGTACGGGTACGACTTGTCGTCCTTGTACCGGACGTTGAAGGGCGGCGAGTACTCCTGGATCCAGGTGTACTCCAGCTGCAGCGAGTCGATGTCGGTCTTCACGACGGTCCACTCGACCTTCGCCGCCGTCGTGACCATGCGCCGCGTGCGCTCGTGCAGCGTGTGCAGGGGCGCGAAGTAGTTCGACAGTCGAGCGCGCAGGTTCTTGGCTTTGCCGACGTAGAGGATCCGCCCGTCGGCGTCCAGGAACCGGTAGACCCCCGGATCCGTGGGTATCTCCCCCGGCTTCGGCTTATACGGCAGAGCGGATGCCACGTCAGCCCGCCTTGCGCGCGGGAGTCACTTCCAGGATCTCGGCGAGGAACTGACCGGTGTGGCTCTCCGACACGGAGGCGACCTGCTCCGGGGTGCCCGTCGCCACGATCGTCCCCCCGCCCGAGCCGCCCTCGGGTCCCAGGTCGATGACCCAGTCGGCGGACTTGATCACGTCGAGGTTGTGCTCGATGACGAGCACCGAGTTGCCCTTGTCGACGAGGCTGTTCAGGACCTCGAGCAGACGCTGCACGTCTTCGAAGTGCAGACCTGTCGTCGGCTCGTCGAGGACGTAGATGGTGCGTCCGTTCGAGCGACGCTGGAGCTCGGTGGCGAGCTTCACCCGCTGCGCCTCACCGCCCGAGAGGGTCGTGGCCGACTGCCCGAGGCGGACGTAGCCGAGACCGACGTCGACGAGCGTCTTGAGGTACCGGTGGATCGCCTGGATCGGCTCGAAGAACTCGGCCGCCTCGGAGATCGGCATATCGAGCACCTCGGCGATGTTCTTGCCCTTGTAGTGCACCATGAGGGTGTCGCGGTTGTATCGCTGGCCGTGGCAGACCTCGCAGTCGACGTAGACGTCGGGCAGGAAGTTCATCTCGATCTTGATCGTGCCGTCGCCCGAGCACGCCTCGCAGCGACCGCCCTTCACGTTGAAGCTGAAGCGACCGGGCTGGTAGCCGCGCGCCTTGGCTTCGGTCGTCTCGGCGAAGAGCGAACGGATGCGGTCGAACACGCCCGTGTACGTGGCGGGGTTGGAGCGCGGTGTGCGACCGATGGGGGCCTGATCGACGTGCACGACCTTGTCGAGGTGCTCGAGCCCGGTGACCCGCGTGTGCTTGCCGGCGACCCGCCGGGCGCCGTTGAGCTTCGTGGCGAGGACTTCGTAGAGGATGCCGTTCACGAGCGACGACTTGCCGGAGCCGCTCACCCCGGTGACGGCCGTGAGGACGCCGAGGGGGAAGTCGACCGTCACGTTCTGCAGGTTGTTCGCGCGCGCACCGACGACGCGCAGCTGACGGTTCTTGTCGATCTTCCGCCGCTTCTTCGGCATCTGGATCGCGCGGCGCCCGCTCAGGTAGGCACCGGTGATCGACTCCTCGTCGGTCAGCAGCTGCTCGACGGGCCCCGAGTGCACGACGTTTCCGCCTTCGACGCCGGCTCGCGGCCCGATGTCGACGATCCAGTCGGCGGCGTGGATGGTCTCCTCGTCATGCTCGACGACCACGAGCGTGTTGCCGAGGTTCTTGAGACGCACGAGCGTCTCGATGAGCCGACGGTTGTCGCGCTGGTGCAGTCCGATCGAAGGTTCGTCGAGGACGTAGAGGACGCCGGTCAGCCCCGACCCGATCTGGGTCGCGAGACGGATGCGCTGGGCTTCGCCGCCCGAGAGCGAGCCCGCTGCCCGGCTGAGGCTGAGGTAGTTGAGGCCGACCTGGATCAGGAAGTCCAGTCGCGCCCGGATCTCGCGGAGCACAGCGGCGGCGATCGTCGCCTCGCGGTCGGTCAGCGAGAGCTGCGCGAAGAACCGCTGCGCCTCGCCGAGGCTCAGACGAGACGCATCCGCGATGGAATGGCCGTGCACGAGGACCGAGAGCACCTCGGGCTTGAGGCGGTCGCCGTTGCACACCGGGCAGGGCACCTCGCGCAGGAACTCCGACCACCGCTGACGCTGCGTGTCGGTCTCGGCCTGCGTGAACTGGCGCTCGATGTAGGGGATGACACCCTCGAAGCCCGACGCGTACCGCATCTCACGGCCGTAGCGGTTCTTCCACTTGACCGTGACCTTGTAGTTCTCCCCCGAGAGGACAGCGTCCTGCACGTCCGTCGGGAGGTCCTTCCAGGGGGTGTCGAGCGAAAAGCCCAGGTCGTCCGCGAGACCGACGAGGAGCCGCTCGTAGTACTGGAACAACCCCTTGCCCTGCGTCGTCCACGGGACGATGACGCCTTCGGCGATCGAGAGCTCCTCGTCGCCGAGCAGCAGCTCGGTGTCGACGGACATCCGGGTTCCGAGTCCCGAGCAGGCGGGGCAGGCGCCGAAGGGCGCGTTGAACGAGAACGTGCGGGGCTCGATCTCCGTCAGCGTGAGCGCGTGACCGTTGGGGCAGGCGAGCTTCTCGCTGTAGCTCTGCCAGGCGTCCTCCCCCTCTTCATCGACGAAGTTGACCTGCAGGATGCCGCCGGCGAGCCCCAGCGCCGTCTCCACGGAATCGGTGACACGGCTCAGGATGTCGGGGTTCGCCACGAGGCGGTCCACGACGACGGCGATGTCGTGCTTGTAGCTCTTCTTCAGCGTCGGCGGTTCCGCCAGCTGGACCGACTCCCCATCGACGATCGCGCGGGCGTACCCCTTCGCCGAGAGCTCCTTGAAGAGGTCGACGAACTCGCCCTTCTTCTGCGACACGACGGGGGCGACGATCTGGTAGCGCGTCCGCTCCGGGAGCTCCATGAGCTGATCCGCGATCTGCTGCACCGTCTGCCGCTGGATCTTCTCGCCGCATTCCGGGCAGTGGGGGACGCCGACGCGCGCCCACAGCAGACGCATGTAGTCGTTGATCTCGGTGATCGTGCCCACCGTCGAGCGAGGGTTGCGGTTCGTGGACTTCTGGTCGATCGACACCGCCGGGCTGAGGCCCTCGATGAAGTCGACGTCGGGGCGGTCCACCTGTCCGAGGAACTGGCGGGCGTACGAGCTGAGCGACTCGATGTATCGGCGCTGGCCCTCGGCGAAGATCGTGTCGAACGCGAGGCTCGACTTCCCGGAGCCGGACAGTCCGGTGAACACGACGAGCGAGTCCCGGGGGATCTCGAGGTCGACGTTCTTCAGGTTGTGGACGCGCGCGCCGCGGACACTGAGTTTGGAGGCGTGGGGAACGGGGACGATGGGCACCGGTCAATCCTAGGTTGGGCCACCGACACCGGCTCCGTCCTTCGCTCCCGGCGATCAGCCCTCGAGCGCCGGGCGGCTCCCCGCGAAGGGCTGAAGGCCCTCGCGCAACCGTTCGACGTCCGCGACCCCCAGCCCGACGCGTGCCATGATCTGCCGCGGCACGTCCAGGGCGCGCTCTCGAAGCGCCGTGCCTTCGTCGGTCAACGCGATGTCGAGCACACGCTCGTCCGCGGGGCGCCGGCGCCGGACGACCCGCCCCTGCGCCTCGAGCCGCTTGATGGTCGGCGACAGAGTGGCGGGCTCGACGGCGAGGGCGGTCGCCAGCTCGGAGAGTGACTGCGGCGCCCTCTCCCACAGCGCGAGCATCACGAGGTACTGCGGGTGCGTGAGGCCGAGGGGTTCGAGGACGGGTCGATAGATCGAGACGACGTTGCGCGCGGCGGTCACGATGGCGAAGCAGAGCTGGCTCTCCAGCTTCAGGATGTCCTCGTCCACTCACACCCTCCTTGTCCTAATAGTTAGTACACTAATCATTATGGATGCCGAACAGGAGTCACGTCTCCCGCTGCGGGAACGGATCCGCGCCGCCGGCGGGTTCTACCGCTGGTGGAACAGCCGACTCATCCGGTACGCGGGTCCCGCGTCGGTCGGCCCCTACGAGACCGAGCCCGAGCCGATCCGAAGCGAGCGGGCATGCCCACTGTGCGGCCACCCGATGTCGACGCACACCTTCGACCGCTCGGGCGAGCGCCCGCTGATGCACTGCCCCTGACCGGCGTCAGGCGTGACCGGCCCGTTCCATGGCCCGCAGCTCCTTCTTGAGGTCCTGCACCTCGTCGCGCAGGCGCCCGGCGAGCTCGAACTTCAGTTCGTCGGCTGCCGCGAGCATCTGACGCGTGAGGTCTTCGATCGTCGCCTCGAGCTGGTTCGCCCCCTCGGCCGCGATCCCCTCTCGCCGCAACTGCGGAGTCGGGCTCTTGCCCTTGCCGGACTTGGTCTTTCCCTTGCTCCGGCTGTCCATCATGTCGCGCGTGTCGCTCGCTTCGCGAGCGAGGGCATCCGTGATGTCCGCGATCTTCTTGCGCAGCGGCTGCGGATCGATGCCGTTCTCGAGGTTGTAGGCGATCTGCTTCTCACGACGCCGCTCGGTCTCCTCGATGGCAGCCGCCATCGAATCGGTGATCTTGTCGGCGTACATGTGGACCTGGCCCGAGACGTTTCGCGCCGCACGGCCGATGGTCTGGATGAGGGACGTCCCCGACCGCAGGAAGCCCTCCTTGTCGGCATCCAGGATCGCGACGAGGGACACTTCGGGAAGGTCGAGACCCTCCCGGAGCAGGTTGATGCCCACCAGCACGTCGTACACTCCCTGGCGCAGCTCGGTCAGCAGCTCCACCCGTCGGAGGGTGTCGACATCGGAGTGGAGGTAGCGCACGCGCACGCCGTGCTCGCCGAGGAAGTCGGTGAGCTCCTCGGCCATCTTCTTCGTCAGTGTCGTCACGAGGACGCGTTCGTCCTTCTGGACACGGATGCGGATCTCCTCGAGCAGATCGTCGATCTGCCCCTTCGACGGCTTGACGATGATCTCGGGGTCGATGAGGCCCGTCGGACGGATGATCTGCTCGACGATCCCGTCGGCGATACCCATCTCGTAGCGCCCCGGCGTCGCCGACAGGTACACCGTCTGCCCGATCCGCTGCTTGAACTCGTCGAACCGGAGCGGACGGTTGTCCATCGCGCTCGGCAGCCGGAAGCCATGGTCGACCAGCGTGCGCTTGCGGGAGGCATCCCCCTCGTACATCGCGCCGATCTGCGGAACCGTGACGTGCGACTCGTCGATGACCAGCAGGAAGTCGTCGGGGAAGAAGTCGAGGAGGGTGTGCGGCGCCTCGCCCGGCATCCGTCCATCGAGGTGACGGGAGTAGTTCTCGATGCCCGAGCAGAATCCGAGCTGCTGCAGCATCTCGAGATCGAACGACGTGCGCATGCGCAGTCGCTGGGCCTCGAGCAGCTTGCCCTGCGACTCGAACTCCTTGAGGCGCTCCTCGAGCTCGTGCTCGATCGTGCCGATCGCACGCTGGACCGTCTCCGTACCGGCGACGTAGTGGGATGCCGGGAAGATCGGCACGCTCTCGAGCTTCTGGACCACGTCGCCGGTGAGCGGGTGCAGCATGTACAGCGCCTCGATCTCGTCGCCGAAGAGCTCGATGCGCACCGCGTACTCCTCGTACACCGGGATGATCTCGATCGTGTCGCCGCGGACGCGGAAGTTGCCGCGCGAGAAGTCGACGTCGTTGCGGTTGTACTGCATCGCGATGAACTTGCGGATGAGCGCGTCGCGGTCGTACCGCTCCCCCACCTGCAGGGCGACCATGGCGCGCAGGTACTCCTCGGGCGCGCCGAGACCGTAGATGCAGGACACGGTGGAGACGACGACCACATCACGACGGCTCAGCAACGAGTTGGTCGTGGAGTGACGCAACCGCTCCACCTCGGCGTTGATGGACGAGTCCTTCTCGATGAAGGTGTCCGTCTGCGGGACGTACGCCTCGGGCTGGTAGTAGTCGTAGTAGCTGACGAAGTACTCGACCGCGTTGTGGGGCATGAGGTCGCGGAACTCGTTCGCGAGCTGCGCCGCGAGCGTCTTGTTGTGCGCGAGCACGAGGGTGGGACGCTGCACCTGCTCGATGAGCCAGGCGGTCGTCGCCGACTTGCCGGTACCCGTCGCACCGAGCAGAACGACATCGGTCTCGCCCGCGTTGATGCGGGCGGCGAGGTCGGCGATCGCCTGCGGCTGGTCACCGCTCGGGACGTACTCGCTGACGACCTCGAACGGTCGGACGGATCGGGTGGTCTGCATGATTCCAGCGTAGGCGTGGCCTCCGACACCGGCTCCGGCGTTCGCCGTCGGCGTGGGTCTCAGACGGTCAGTCGGCGCCAGAGCGCGTCCACCTGCGCGACCGTCTCCTCCATCGTGCCCGACGTGTCGATGACGACGTCGGCGATCGCGAGCCGGCGCGCATCGTCCACCTGCGACGCGATGCGGGCGTCGGCCTCGGCGGGGCTCATGCCCCGGAGCGACACGAGCCGCTCCCGACGCAGCTCGACGGGCGCATGCGCGACGACGACGAGCTCCCAGGGGTCCTCCGCCCGAGCCTCCAGCAGCAGGGGGACGTCGTAGACGACGATCGCATCGGGGTCGGCTGCCTGCGCGGCGGCGAAGCGCGCGGCGGACTCGACACGGACCGCGGGGTGGACGATCGCGTTCAGACGACGCACGGCATCTTCGTCGCCGAAGACCCGCGCCGCCAGCCGGGGGCGATCAAGTTCGCCCGCCTCCGTGAGCACGTCGTCACCGAACGTGGCCGCGATGTCGTCGAGCACCGGGGATCCCGGCTGCTGCACCTCGCGGACGATGCCATCCGCGTCGACGACCACCGCGCCGTGCTCGGCGAGTCGGCGTGAGATCGTGGACTTCCCGGAGGCGATGCCGCCGGTCAATGCGATGAGTGTCACCCTCCGAGGATGCCACGGGCATTACTCGCGAGCCGGTCCGCCGTCCTCGATACCGCCGAACAGCACCGACGCCTCGAGGCTGCGCGAGGCACGCACCGCGGCGGCGCGCGCGGCGTTGAGGAGGGTCTCTGGCTCGTACCCCACCGTCTCGGTCAGCGCGACACCGATACCCACGATCGGCAGCAGCCCTGTCGGGTTGCCGGCGAGATCATCGATGCATCCGCGGTAGATGGCCGCCGCCTGCCGTCGGGCTTCCGCCGCCGTGCTGGACACGACGCACACCGACAGCGTCGCGTCGCCGTCCTCCCCGACGAACGCCGAGGCGGGCGCGTGGCGGCGCACGGAACGGCGCCACTGCGCCGCGAGCTCGTCCGCGGCATCCGACCCGAATGCCGCCGCCATCTCCTCCATGCCGTCGATGCCCACGACGACGACGCTGAGCAGCTCCTGGCGCCAGCTCGCCCGTTCGGCGACGTCACGGAGAGCGTCACGGTACGTCCCGGTCAGCATCACGCCGTCGGCCGCGACACCGTTCTCGCTCAACCATTCGAACCGGTGCGTCGCACTCTTGGTCGAGCGCAGGATCGAGGTCACGACGACGGCGACCATGGTCAGCACGACGGTCGCGATGTTGGCCGAGACCGACCCGAACCACGCCGTGAAGAACTCGCCGTCGGGGCCGTCAACGAGGAACGCGACCAGCCGGGCGGCGTAGTAGACGGCTGCGGCGAGGAGCACGAGGGCGAACAGGCGCGCGTTGCCGACCCGCCCCATCGGACGCCGCAGCGCCTCCACTCCCCCCGCAGCGAACAGCCCGACGATGGTGACGACCATCACCGGCCACCCGCCCCAGCTGCCGTCGACGGGGACGCGGATCACGGCGGCGAGGAACGTCGCGACCGCGAGGACAGCGACGGTCACGGAGGACCATGTGATGGGGCGGTCGTTGAAACGTCGGTTCCCCAGCCAGATGAAGGCGGGGGTCAGCGCGAACGACGCGTTCCCGATCGCGATCGCGACAGCTCCCCCGATGCCCGACGCCCACGAGATGTACGCGAAGGTCGTCGCGGTGCCGCACAGGTAGCCGACGGCCCAGAGGCGCCCCGCGCCCGTGTCGCGGCGACGAAGCGTCTCCACGACGAAGATCCCCGCGGCCGTCAGCGCGACGATGGCCGTCATGACGGTCACCGAGAAGAGGTCCATGATCATCGCTCGTCGTCCCCCGACCCAGCGCGCGCGCCACCGTCGCTCGCCGTCTGCGACGTGGCGGGCAGCCGCACCATGAAGGTCGTCCCCAACCCGAGCGTCGAGGTCACCGTGATGTCGCCGCCGTGCGCCCGCACGATCTCGCGACTGATCGCGAGTCCGAGCCCGGTGCCCGGCACCCCGCTCTCGGCACGGAAGAACCGCTCGAAGACGCGCTCCTGATCCTCGGAAGAGAGCCCGATCCCGCTGTCGCGGACGAGGAACCAGGAGTGCCGGCCGTCGGTCGACGAGCCCACCGAGATCGTGCCGCCGTCGCGGTTGAACTTGATCGCGTTGCTCAGCAGGTTGTCGGCGACCTGTCGGACCCGCGCGGCGTCGATGTACGCCGGTGTCTGCAGCAGATCGCTGGTGTCGATCCGGATCGCCCGCTCGCGTGCCACGGGTCCGAGATCGGATGCCGCGGCCGCCACCACCTCGGCGAGATCGGTCTCCTGCGGCGAGACGGTGACCTCGACTGACATCCGCGACGCCGTCGAGGCGGCGAGGATGCCCGACACGATCCCGAGGAGGCGTTCGCTGTTGCGGTAGGCGACGTCGACCTGGCGCGCGACAGCCGGGGGGAGGTCGTCGTTGTCGAGGACGAGCTCGAGATACCCGATGATCGACGTCAACGGCGTCCGCAGCTCGTGGGAGACCGATGCGACGAGGCTGTCCCGGGCTTTGAGGGCGGTGCGCTCCTCGGTGACGTCGCGGGCGACCAGGACGATGCCGGCGGGCCGGCCGTCGGCATCCTTCATCCGCCGGGCGGTCAGGCTGATCGCGGCGCGTCGCGAGTCGGAGACGGGGAACCAGACGACCAGGTCGCTGAAGACGTCGCCCCGGAGGATCCGGGCGAGCGGTCGCTCATCGGGAGAGAGAGGTGTCTCGCCGTCGGCGGCGTAGATCTCCTGTGTGGCGCCGATACGCCCGAAGCTCGGGATGCGCTGCTGGAACTTGCCGAGGGCGTCGTTGACGAAGGTGATCTCGCCGTCGGCGCCGACACGGAGCACCCCGAAGTCGACCGTGTCGAGGACCTCGGTGAGCAGCTGCTCCTGCCGACTGGCGTGCCGCAGGGCGGCCGCCAGGCGGATGTTCTGCTTGTCGAGCAGGCTGCGCTGCGCTTCGAAACGACGCGTGCCGTTGTAGGTGGTGACCCCGATCGCGATGACCACGGCGGGCAGGACGATGATCCCCCACGTGAACTCGAACGAGGGGGCCAAGGCGAGCGCGATCCAGTAGGAGCTGATCGATCCCACGCAGGCGACGATCAGCCAGACCCGCCCCAGGCTCGAGAGCCACATCGTGGGGAACGCCCAGAGCAGAGCGATCCCGGGCACGTCGGAGGTCCGCATCAGTCCGATCGCGACGATGTCCACCAGCGGGACGACCGCGACCCAGGACGGCGGGATGCGGGACCACGGAACGGCCAGGCTGGCGAGCGCGGCGATCACGACCAGCACGACACCGGCCGCGAAGGAGGAGGCCTGTGCGATCCATCCGCCGGGGAAGCCGGAGAGAAAGATGCCCGCGACGATCGCCGTCAGCAGGATCTGATTGTTCGCGACGACGCGATCGCGCAGCTCCGTCAAAGGCACACGCGGGCGGGGCGCCCAGCCGGCGCCGGGTGTGGGCGCATTGTCGGAGGAAGCCTCTCCTTGATCCGCGTGTGCCACACGAGAACGTTACCGGCCCGGGGTCGGCGCGGCATCCACCCGGAAACGACCGAGGGGCCGGAGCACACGGCTCCGACCCCTCGGTGGTGTGGGTTGTCGATCAGCGACCGGACAGCTTCTCGCGGAGAGCAGCCAGCGCCTCGTCGTCGGCGAGGGTGCCGGCACCGCTCGAGACCTCGGACGAGAAGGAGGACGAACCCGAGTCGGCCGGGGCAGCAGCCTCGGCCTCGAGGGCCTTGGCGACAGCGGCCTTGTGAGCCTCCCAGCGCCCCTGAGCAGCGGCGTACTCGGCCTCCCAGGCGAGGCGGGCCTCGTCGAAGCCTTCCTTCCATTGGTTGGTCTCGGGGTCGAAGCCCTCGGGGTACTTGTACTCGCCGTTCTCGTCGTACTCGGTGACCATGCCGTAGAGGGCCGGGTCGAACTCGGTGCCGTTGGGGTCGACCGACTCGTTGGCCTGCTTCAGCGACAGCGAGATGCGGCGGCGCTCGAGGTCGATGTCGATGATCTTGACGAAGACCTCTTCACCGACGGAGACGACCTGCTCGGCGAGCTCGACGTGCTTGCCCGACAGCTCGGAGATGTGCACGAGGCCCTCGATGCCGTCGGCCACGCGGACGAACGCACCGAAGGGGACGAGCTTGGTGACCTTGCCCGGAGCGACCTGACCGATCGCGTGGGTGCGGGCGAAGACCTGCCACGGGTCCTCCTGCGTCGCCTTCAGCGACAGCGAGACGCGCTCGCGGTCCAGGTCGACCTCGAGGATCTCGACGGTGACCTCCTGGCCGACCTCGACGACCTCGGATGCGTGCTCGATGTGCTTCCACGAGAGCTCCGAGACGTGGACGAGACCGTCGACGCCACCGAGGTCGACGAACGCACCGAAGTTGACGATCGACGAGACGGTGCCCTTGCGGACCTGACCCTTGTGGAGGTTGTTGAGGAAGTTCGAGCGCGACTCCGACTGGGTCTGCTCGAGCAGCGCACGGCGCGAGAGCACCACGTTGTTGCGGTTCTTGTCGAGCTCGAGGATCTTCGCCTCGATCTCCTGGCCGAGGTACGGCGTCAGGTCGCGGACGCGGCGCAGCTCGATGAGCGACGCGGGGAGGAAGCCGCGGAGGCCGATGTCGACGATGAGACCACCCTTGACGACCTCGATGACGGAGCCGGTGACGACACCGTCGTTCTCCTTGATCTTCTCGACGTCTCCCCAGGCACGCTCGTACTGCGCGCGCTTCTTGGAGAGGATCAGGCGGCCTTCCTTGTCCTCCTTCTGGAGGACGAGGGCCTCGACCTGGTCGCCGACGTTGACGACCTCGTTGGGGTCGACGTCGTGCTTGATCGAGAGCTCACGCGAGGGGATGACACCCTCGGTCTTGTAGCCGACGTCGAGGAGCACCTCGTCGCGGTCGATCTTCACGACGGTGCCTTCGATGAGGTCTCCGTCGTTGAAGAACTTCAGGGTCTTCTCGACCGCGGCCAGGAAGTCCTCAGCAGATCCGATGTCGTTGATGGCGACCTGCTTGGTGGCCGGGGCGGTCGTTGCGTTAGTCATGTAGGGGGTTGTCCTTGGATGGTGTTGTGTTCGGGCCACGGAGCCAGTCCGCACGAGGACGTGCGGCAGCCGATCGCGGCAGGGTGGTTGTTCGTGCGATGTCACGCGGGCGCGGCACAAGGGCCACGCGTGTGACACTCCAGGGTATCAGAGAGCGTCTGCGTAGTACCAGCGGCCCGCGCGCCTGAGGAAGCGGCTGTCCTCCTCGAGGGTCCCGAGCTCCCCCGTGGCCGCATCCCGCCATCGGGCACGGAACGCGACCCGACCGGACCGGCCGTCGGACGCCTCCTCGGAACTGAGCACCTCGAGACCGAGCCAGGTGGTTCCGGCATCCACCGACACATCATCGGGACGCGTCGCGGGGAACCAGGTGTCGGCGAGGTGCCGGGCGTCCCCCAACGCGAAAGCCGTGTACCGGGACCGCATGAGATCCTCGGGCGTCTCGGCGGGGACTCCGTCGAGGATCGGCCCGCAGCACGCGGCGAACCCGCGCCGGCCGCACGGGCAGGGCGCGTCCGGCGCGGGGCGACGCCCTCGATGAGCGGATGCCGCAGCCCCGAACGACATGTTCCCTCCCCCGCCGCGTGATCGACGCCAATGAGCCTACGCGCTGTGGAGAACCCGCCGAGGGCGCCGCCTCGGTCACTACCGTGGTCGCATGACCGCTCGACGTTCCGCAGTGCTGCTGGCGACGACCGTGCTCGCGGCGACCCTCACGGCGTGCACGCCTGCGAGCGCGCCGACGCCGACACCCACCCCGACCGGGTTCGCGTCGGAGGAGGAGGCGTTCGCCGCCGCCGAGGCGACCTACCGCGCCTACGTCGACGCCCTGAACCAGGTCGACCTCAGCGACCCCGCGACCTTCGAGCCCGTCTACGCGCTGACAACAGGCGAAGCAAATGCAACCGAGCGAAAGGGGCTTAGCGACTATCACGCGAATGGATTGAGCGTGTCAGGTGAGACCGAGATCACACTCCTGCAGGGTTCCGCTTGGAAACCCGAAACTGATCAGGTCCTGCTGGATACGTGCATCGATGTGTCACGAATCGATGTCGTCGATTCCAACGGGATATCGCAGGTCTCGCCCGACCGCCCCGACGTACAGACGCTGCGCGTGACGCTGACCGGCTCAAGCGGAGACGACCTCAAGATAGAAGCGATCGACTCCCGTGACGGGGGGCCAGATTGCTAGCGCTGATGCTGGCAGCAGCGATTTCTACATTTGCCGCTGCCAGCCCCGGAGCGAGCAGTTGCGGTCACCAAAGCTGGACCAGCGACTGTCACGCCGTTAGCAACGGCTCCTCAGTCTCGATCGGCGCCACCCGCACCGAAACCACGACCCCGCGCTCACCTTCGCGCGACACCGACTCCGGCGGCGGAACGAACGCCCCGATCCTGACGCCTCCTCCCCGGCGCGACCCGAACGCCTTCTACCCGGGCGGCCGCACCCGCGAGCAGTGGCTGGACGACTGCGCCTTCGACCTCGCCTGCGCGGCCCCGATCACCGCACCGGGCACCGCTCCGCTGCCCGGCGCCGAGCAGGCGGATCAGGAACCCTCAGAGCCCGACCCCGCGCCCGCGGCACCCGACCCGACGACGGCCACCATCGACGACGTCGCGCGGTTCGCACCCGCACCGCCGGGTGTCGTCGGCGAGCCCGACGGGTTCGGGGTGGCGGGCATGCCGACCAACTTCGTCGTCGCGGCCACCGAGCACACGGTCGACGGCGAGATCTTCGACGTCCCCATGACCGTCCGGTTCACCCCCGTGTCGTTCCTCTTCGACTACGGCGACGGCACCACCCGGGAGACCCGGAATCCGGGGCGGTCGTGGCGGGAGCTCGGCGTCCCGCAGTTCACCGCTACCGACACGAGCCACAGCTACGGCGCACCCGGCGAGTACAGCGCCGACGTCACGATCCGTTACGTCGCAGAGGCCGACGCGGGCGGCGGATGGTTCGCGATCCCCGGGTCCTCGAGATCGACACCCCGTCGACCCTCATCCGGGTGGTGGACGTCGACACGGCCCTCGTGCAGCGCACGTGCGACGAGGACCCGAGCGGCCCGGGGTGCTGAGTGCGAGGATGAGCGCGTGACCGGACGCCTCATGCTGCTCGACTCCGCCAGCCTCTACTTCCGCGCCTTCTACGGCGTGCCCGACACCGTCAAGGCGCCCGATGGGCGGCCGGTCAACGCCGTGCGAGGGTTCCTCGACATGATCGCGAAGCTCGTCGCCACCTACGAGCCGTCCCATCTCGTCGCCTGCTGGGACGACGACTGGCGTCCGCAGTGGCGTGTCGACCTCATCCCGTCGTACAAGGCCCACCGCGTCGCGCAGGAGGTGGAGTCCGCGCCGGATGTGGAAGAGGTCCCCGATCCCCTCGAGATCCAGGTGCCCGTGATCCGCGAGGCGCTCGGCACCCTCGGCATCCCGGTCATCGGGGCCGCGGAGCACGAGGCCGACGACGTGATCGGCACCCTGGCCACGACCAGCACGATCCCCGTCGACGTCGTCACCGGTGACCGCGACCTGTTCCAGCTCGTCGACGATGCGCGCGGTGTGCGCGTCGTCTACACCGGCCGCGGCATGAGCAAACTCGAAGAACTCACCGACGCCGTCATCGTCAGCAAATACGGCATCCTTCCGTCGCAGTACGCGGACTTCGCCGCGATGCGCGGGGATGCCTCCGACGGCCTCCCAGGGGTAGCGGGCGTCGGCGAGAAGACGGCGGCCACACTCCTGGCCACCCACGGCGACCTGGCCGGCATCCGTCGGGCAGCCGACGCCGGCGAAGGGATGAGCGCCGGGGTCAGGACGAAGATCCTCGCCGCCAGCGACTACCTGGACGTCGCCCCGCGTGTGGTCGAGGTCGTCCGCACGCTCGATCTGCCGCAGGTCGATGCCCGGATCGTCGCTTCCGACGAGACCGCCGTCGCGCAGCTCGCCGAAAAGTGGTCGCTCGGTTCCTCCGCGACCAGGGCGGCCGCAGCGCTGTCCGCCCGGGCCTGACTCAGCGCGACGCCTTCCACTCCCGGAGACGCGTCAGCGGCCACGTCGTGATGATCCGGTCCGGGGGAACCCCCGCTCTTTCCGCACGCACCGCACCGTGATCGAGCAGCGACAACTGGCCGGGAGCGTGCGCATCGGAGTCGATCGAGAACAGGCATCCGACCTCGATCGCAAGGGCGAGCAGGTCGTCGGGGGGATCCTCGCGTTCCGGTCGTGAGTTGATCTCCACCGCGGTGCCGTGGGCGGCGCACGCCTCGAAGACCGCACGAGCATCGAAGGTCGACGGCGGGCGGGTCCCCCGTGATCCCGAGACGAGCCGCCCGGTGACGTGCCCGAGCACGTCCACGCGAGGATCGGATGCCGCTGCCACCAGCCGTCGCGTCATCGGGCCCCGTTCCATGCGCAGCGCCGAGTGAGCCGACGCCACCACGACGTCGAGGGAACGCAGGAGCGCGTCCTCCTGATCCAGCGACCCGTCGTCGAGGATGTCGACTTCGATTCCACTCAACAGGGTGAACGTCTCGTCACTGAACCCGGGGATCAGCGTCAGCTGCTCGCGCAGGCGATCCGCCGACAGCCCGCGGGCGACACGGAGGCGCGGCGAATGATCGGTCAATGCGAGGTACTCGTGGCCGAGGGCGCGAGCCGCCTCCACCATCAGGTCGATCGAGGTCAGACCGTCCGACCACTCGGAGTGTGCGTGCAGGTCTCCGCGCAACCGGGCCCGCAGCGCGGACTCCTCAGGAGGTAAGACGCGCTCCCGGAGGTCTGCGAGGTAGGCGGGCACTCGACCCGACATCGCGTCGCTGATCACGGCGAAGGTGGACTCGCCGATCCCCTTCCGCGCGCGGAGGCGAGGCAGGTCGGCCCGCTCGTCCGAAGTCAGGCCCGCGAGCGTCTGAGCAGCGGTGCGGAAGGCCTTCGACTTGTACCGCGAGGCGCGATCGCGCTCGAGGAGCTCCGCGATCTCCGTCAGCGCCTCAATGGGATCCACGGCTGCCTCAACGAGCGGATGCGGCGACCCAGGCGTCCAGCTTGGCCGCCGCAGCGCCCGAGTCGACGGCGGCCTCGGCCTCGGCGTACGCCTCGCCGAGTCGCTCCACGAAGGACCGCTGCAGCTGACCGGCATCCCGGAATAGGCGGTACGACACGATGCCGGCGGCGGCGTTCAGGAGGACGATGTCGCGCACCGGCCCCGCCTCCCCCTGCAGGACGCGGCGGACCACGGCCGCGTTGTGGTCAGCGTCGCCGCCGAGGAGGTCGGCGATCTCCGCGCGCGGGATGCCGAGGTCACGAGGATCGAGGTCATGCTCACGGACATCGCCTCGGCTGATCTCCCACACCCGGCTGTGACCGGTCGTCGTCAGTTCATCCATGCCGTCGTCTCCACGGAAGACGAGCGCCGTCGCGCCACGCGTCTGGAAGACGCCGGTGATGAGCGGCACACGGTCGAGATGCGCCACGCCCACCGCGTTCGCTTCGGCCCGCGCCGGATTGCACAGCGGGCCCAGGAAGTTGAACACGGTCGGGATGCCGAGCTCGGACCGCGTCGGGCCCGCGTGGCGGAACCCCGGGTGGAACGCCGACGCGAAGGCGAAGGTGATCCCCACCTCGTCCAATACCTCGGCGACCCGCTGGGGTGAGCTCGCGAGGTCGACGCCGAGCGCCGCCAGCACGTCCGACGACCCCGACTTCGAACTCGCGGCGCGGTTGCCGTGCTTCACGACCGGGATGCCGGTGGCCGCCACGACCACCGAGGCAGTCGTCGAGACGTTCACAGTCCCGTAACGATCGCCGCCCGTGCCGACGATGTCGAGCACGTCGGCCGGCACCGGAAGGGGCACCGCCGCCTCCAGGATGGCGTCGCGGAACCCGACGACCTCGTCGACCGTCTCGCCCTTCGCGCGCAATGCGACGAGGAACCCCGCGAGCTGAGAAGGGGTCGCGTCGCCCTGCATCACCTGGCGCATCGCCCACGTGGACTCGGACACGCTGAGGTCCTGACCGGAGAGCACCGAGGTGAGGATTTCGGGCCAGGTGTACATGTCCGCCATGCCTCCCGATCCTACTCAGCACTCTGTCAGGCGACTCGCGGCCCGCGCATCGCAGGATCCGATGCCGGAGAAAGGGACGAGTACCTTCAGGAATGCGAAACCCTCCCCCAACATCGGCCATAATGGGGAGCGTGACGACCACTCCCGCGACATACAACCAGGCACTGCGTTCGGTGAAACGACCGGACCCGGTGGCCGTCGGCACGATCGTGTGGCTCGGCAGCGAAGTCATGTTCTTCGCTGGCCTCTTCGCCATCTACTTCACGATCCGCAACACCTCGCCGGAGCTGTGGGCCGCCCGCACCGAGCTGCTGAACATCCCGTTCGCCGCGGTGAACACCCTCATCCTGGTGCTGTCGTCATTCACGGCGCAGGCCGGCGTCTTCGCCGCCGAGCGCTTCCAGCCCTACCGCCGCGGTTCCCTCTGGAACTTCCGCCAGTGGGGCATGGTCGAGTGGTTCTACGTGACCTTCATCATGGGCGCCGTCTTCGTGTCGGGTCAGGTGTGGGAGTACGCCACCCTCATCGCCGAGGGCATGCCCATCAGCGCCGACTCGTACGCGTCGGCCTTCTACCTGACGACCGGCTTCCACGCCCTGCACGTGACGGGTGGCCTCATCGCCTTCCTGCTCATCATCGGGCGCGCCTTCGCCGTCAAGAACTTCGGCCGCAAGGAGATGACCTCCGCGATCGTCGTGTCGTACTACTGGCACTTCGTCGACGTGGTGTGGATCATCCTCTTCGCCGTCATCTACTTCATCCGGTAATACAGAGCGGAGCTGAGTTCCTCAATGGCATCCAAGACCCCGCGTCGGCAGACGGGCCGTCGCAGCAAGTGGGCGGCCGCCGCTCTGATCGGCATCGGCCTGCTGCTCACGGGTGGCATCTACGCAGGTGCGTCCGCCGCCATGGCGTCGACCACGTCCACGGAGTCCTCGGGCACGCTCACCGTCGAGGACGGCAAGAAGCTGTTCCAGGCGAACTGCGCAACGTGCCACGGTCTCGACCTGGAAGGAACGGCCGACGGCCCCTCGCTCTACGGCGTGGGCGAACTGTCGGTCGAGTTCCAGGTCGCCACCGGCCGCATGCCCCTGCAGGCCCAGGGGCCGCAGGCTCCCCAGAAGGCCCCGCAGTTCACCGAGGACCAGATCAAGGCGATGGCTGCCTGGGTGCAGTCGGTCGCTCCCGGCCCGACGTACCCGGACGAGCGGATCCTCGACGGTGAGGGCAACCTCACCGAGGGCGCCGAGCTCTTCCGCATCAACTGCGCGATGTGCCACAACGTCGCCGCCGCCGGTGGCGCTCTCACCGAGGGCAAGTACGCTCCGGCGCTCACCAAGACCAGCCCGCTGCACATCTACGCAGCCATGGTCACCGGCCCGCAGAACATGCCGGTCTTCAACGACATGACGATCACGCCCGACGAGAAGCGCGACATCATCTCGTCCCTGATGTACCTCCAGAAGAGCGAGCCGGTGGGCGGCTTCACGCTCGGATCGCTCGGTCCGGTCTCCGAGGGTCTGTTCATCTGGATCTTCGGCATCGGCACGCTGATCGGCATCGCGGTGTGGATCACCGCGAAGTCCAACTGACCCACCACTGACGCACAGAATTTCACGGACGAGGAGCACAATGTCACACGAGGAAGAGCCGCAGGCGCTCGAGAAGGCTCCTCAGCCTTCGTCGGGTCTCGTCGTCGCGGTCGCCGACCCCGTGCAGAACCCCGGTCTGCCGCCGCACCGCGAGCGCGTGACCGACAAGGACCCGGCGGCCATGGCTCGCGCGGTCCGCACCGTCTACACGCTGTTCTACATCTCGCTCGCCGCCAGCCTCTGGGCCGTCGCGGCCTACATGCTGTTCCCCATCGAGAGCGGCGCCTTCGGCGACATCCGCGCGAACAACCTGTTCATCGGCCTCGGCATCGGCTTCGCGCTGCTCACGATCGGCATCGCCGCGATCCACTGGTCGAAGGCGATCATGCCCGACAAGGAGCACATCGAGCAGCGCCACTCGACCCGCGGCAAGGAGTCGACCCGCGAAGCGGCCGTCGACGTCTTCCGCGAGGCGAACGAGGAGTCCGGCTTCGGTCGCCGTACGGCGATCCGTGGCGGTCTCATCGCTGCCCTGGTCGCCTCGATCGTCCCGGGCGTGACGCTGTTCCGCGGCCTGGCGCCCCACGCCTCTGAGGAGCACCCGCTCGCCGGCGACCCCGTCGCTCTGCTGAAGCACACGATGTGGAAGGAGGGCGAGCGCCTCGCGCACGACCCGTCCGGGCTCCCCATTCGTGCCGCCGACGTCGCGCTCGGTTCCGCTGTCCACGTCATCCCGGAGTCCCTCAAGGACGTCGACCACCTGGATGGATACCTCGAGGAGAAGGCCAAGGCCATCGTCCTCCTGATGCGGTTGCTCCCCGAGCAGCTGCCCGCCGAGTACAACCGCCTCGACTGGTCGTATGACGGGATCGTCGCGTACTCGAAGGTCTGCACGCACGTCGGATGCCCCGTCGCGCTGTACGAGCAGCAGACCCACCATCTGCTCTGCCCCTGCCACCAGTCGCAGTTCGACGTGTCGCGCGGCGCCGAAGTCATCTTCGGTCCGGCCGCCCGCCCGCTCCCCCAGCTGCCCATCACGGTCGACGCAGACGGATACCTGATCGCCAAGAGCGACTTCGAAGAGCCCGTCGGGCCGAGTTTCTGGGAGCGTCATTGAGCACCGTGACTGAATCCTCGTCATCCACCGCGGTGGCCAAGCCGGCTGACAAGCCGCTCGGCGGCCGCTTCATCGGCGCCACCGCCAACTACATCGACGAGCGGACCAGCATCTCCGGCCTCGTCAAGGAGATCGGTCGCAAGATCTTCCCCGACCACTGGTCGTTCATGCTCGGCGAGATCGCACTGTGGAGCTTCGTCGTCGTGTTCCTGTCGGGCTCGTTCCTGACGTTCTTCTTCGAGGCGTCGATGGCGCCCACGCACTACAACGGTGCGTACGCCCCGCTCCGCGGCATCGAGATGTCCGCCGCTCTCGAGTCGACGCTGAACATCTCGTTCGATCTCCGCGGCGGTCTCCTCGTCCGCCAGCTGCACCACTGGGCCGCACTGCTGTTCATCGCAGCGATCGGCGTGCACATGCTGCGCGTGTTCTTCACGGGTGCGTTCCGCAAGCCGCGCGAGCTCAACTGGGTGATCGGCTTCGTCCTGTTCATCCTCGCCATGGCGCTCGGGTTCACCGGCTACTCCCTCCCCGACGACCTGCTCTCGGGCAACGGTCTCCGCATCATCGACGGCATGATCAAGGGTCTGCCGCTGATCGGCACCTGGACCTCGTACCTTCTGTTCGGCGGCGAGTTCCCGGGCATGGCGATCGTCGGCCGTCTGTACACGCTGCACATCCTGCTGCTGCCGCTGATCCTCATCGCCCTGATCGCAGCCCACCTGATGCTGATGATCATCAACAAGCACACGCAGTTCGCCGGCCCGGGCCGCACGAACGACAACGTCGTGGGCTACCCGATGGTCCCGATCTACATGTCGAAGATGGGCGGCTTCCTGTTCATCACGTTCGGTGTGCTCGTCCTCATCGCATCGATGTTCACGATCAACCCGATCTGGAACTACGGACCGTACGACCCCTCCCCCGTCTCCGCCGGCACCCAGCCCGACTGGTACATCGGATTCGCGGACGGTGCCCTGCGTCTGGCGCCGTCGAACCTCGACCTGGTCCTGTTCGACCACACCTTCTCGTTCGGCATCCTGCTGCCGGTCGCCGTGCTCGGTCTGTTCATCGTCCTGGTGGCGGTCTACCCGTTCATCGAGGCGTGGGTCACGGGTGACAAGCGCGAGCACCACATCGCTCAGCGCCCGCGTCACGCGCCGACCCGCACGGCCATCGGTGTCGCCGGTGTCATCTTCTACGCCGTCCTCTGGGCCGCCGCGTCGTCGGACATCATCGCCACGCACTTCCACCTGACGATGGAAGGGGTGATCCACTCCCTCCAGGCGCTGCTGTTCGTCGGTCCGATCGTCGGCTACTTCGTGACGAAGCGGATCGCCATCGCACTGCAGAAGAAGGACCGCGAGATCGCGCTCCACGGCTACGAGTCGGGCCGTATCGTCCGACTCCCCGGCGGCGAGTACATCGAGGTCCACCAGCCGGTCGACGCGTACGAGCGGGTGAAGCTGATCGACTTCGAGGTCCACGAACCGCTGGTGGTCCGTCCCAACGACAACGGTCGTATCCCGTGGCACCAGAACGTCCGCGCCTCGCTGTCGCGCTGGTTCTTCGAGGATCGGCTCTCGCCGGTGACGCAGACCGAGTTGAATGCGGCGATCGCTCACCAGCACCACGCGCTCGATCACATCGCGCATGAGGAGCAGGAGGAGATCCGCGGCGCTCACGAGCGTGCCGGCGTCCCCCACGCTCCGCTGCACCCGATCGACGACGGTCACAACCCTGAGACCGCGAATCGCCCGTCGAACATCATCGTGATCGACGATGCGCCGCGAAAGAAGGACGACGACTCGAAGAGCTGATCGCTGATCTGGCAGTATTGCGGCGGGGTCTGACCGAACGGTCGGGCCCCGCAGCATTCGTGCTCCCGTAGCGTCGAGGAATGACCACATCCCCCGCTGAGACGCTCACCTACTTCCAGTCGAAGCTCCGGCACGAGACGGACCCCAGTGACGTATACGCCGCTCAGAAGGCCGGGGACGCCTTCGTGCTCGTCGACGTCCGCAACCGCGAAGCGTGGGACCAGGGCCACGCCCAGGGCGCCCTTCACATGCCGTACCGGGAGATCGCGACCCGCGCACCGCAGGAGATCCCGACGGATACGCCCGTCGTCGTGTACTGCTGGAGCCCCGGCTGCAACGGCGGCGCCCGTGGCGCGGTCGAGTTCGCGCGGCTCGGCTACACGGTCCGCGAGATGATCGGCGGGTACGAGTACTGGGCCCGCGAAGGGATGCCGGTGGATGCGGCATCCGGCCCACTCCCCCGCGTGTTCGATCCACTCGTCATGCCGGTTCGCGCAGAGGCGTGAGTCGTCACCGGAGCGTTCAGGCGATCGCCAGACCCGCTTCGATGACCTCGGTCCAGCGAGAGGCCGCCGCCCCCGCGATCAACGGCACGGCAGCGACGTCAGGCTGTTCGTCCAGCACGTCGCACACCACCGCCGTGACGTTGTCGCGGGATCCCGCCGCGAGTGCGAGATCCACCACGGCGTGCGCCGCGCGGACCGGATCCGTCACGCCGCGCACGATCTCTGCGAGAGCATCCTCGGGCACGTAGTCGGTGACGCCGTCGCTGCAGAGGAACCAGCGGTCGCCGACGCGAGCATCGCGGGTCTCCACGCGGATGACGTCTTCGTCATTGCCGCCCAGGGACGCGGTGATGATGTTCCGACGGGGGTGCGTCCCGGCATCTTCGGGGCGGCCGAGCCCGCGGTCGACCAGCGCCTGCACAAACGAATCGTCGCGCGTCTGGCGTACCAGGACGCCGTCCCGCAGCAGGTAGGCGCGGGAATCACCGGTGTGCGCGACGACGAGCGCCTCATCCGCGGTCAGCCACACGCCGGTCAGCGTACTCGCCATCCCCGCGAGTGCGGCATCGCGGCGGATGTGTGCACCGATGTCCCAGTTCGCGGCTTTCAGTCGCTCGACGAGTTCCGCCGCGGATGTGAGTGCACCACGCACGGTGATCAGCTTGTGGATGATCGCAGCCGCGGCGAGATCACCGGAGGGACCACCGCCGACGCCGTCCGCCACAGCTGCGGCGAACGGCGATGCGAAGGCGGCATCCTGGTTGACGTCCCGGTAGCCCCCGACGTCCGAACGGACGCCTGCGTGGATGCGCATGGAGGATCAGCGGGCGAAGTAGCCCCGGTAGTACTCGTAGACCCAGCCGACGATGGCGACGACGAAGATGCCGAGCCCGATCGGGATCATGAACTCACCGACGGCCAAGCCGATGAACGCGACGGCTGCCGAACCGGCGAGCACGAGCGGCCACCACGACCACGGCGAGAACTCGCCCATCTCGGGGTCGCCGTCGTCGATGTCGGCCGTGAGCGAATCCTCGGGGAGGACACCGCCCTGGGCCTTCTCGACACGGCTCGTGTAGAACGCGATCATCGCGCCCATCGCGGTCACGAAGACCAGCGCCACAGAGCCGACCCACTCGATCCGGTTGAACACGGGGAGCTGGGGGTGGGCGATGATGTTCCACGCCACGTAGACGACGGCGACGAGGCCGAAGAAGGCGGTCAGGATCCACCAGAGGTTGACGTTGGTCTTCACTTACTTGACCTCACCGTTCGTCAGATCGACCACCGGGGCGTCGGGTGCGTCCTTGGCGGGACCCACACCGACGGGGATGCCGGCTTCGGGGTGGTTCAGGTCGAACGCGGGCCGCTCGCTGCGGATGCGCGGAATCGACGTGAAGTTATGGCGCGGCGGCGGGCAGCTGGTCGCCCATTCGAGCGAGCCGCCGTAACCCCACGGGTCGTTCACGGTGACGCGCGGCGCCGTGCGGGCCGTGATCCAGACGTTCAGCAGGAACGGGACCATGGAGGCGGCCAGGATCATCGATCCGATGGTGGACACCTGGTTCTGCCAGGTCCAGCCGTCCTGCATCGCGTAGTCCGCGTAGCGTCGCGGCATGCCGTCGGCGCCGAGCCAGTGCTGGATGAGGAACGTCATGTGGAAGCCGATGAACAGCAGCCAGAAGTGCACGAGGCCGAGGCGCTCGTTCAGCATCTTGCCCGTCCACTTCGGCCACCAGAAGTAGAAGCCGGCGAACATCGCGAACACCACGGTTCCGAAGACGACGTAGTGGAAGTGCGCCACGACGAAGTACGAGTCCGAGACGTGGAAGTCCAGCGGCGGCGACGAGAGGATGATGCCGGTCAGACCACCGAAGACGAACGAGACCAGGAAGCCCAGCGCGAAGACCATGGGCGTCTCGAACGTGATGGAACCCCGCCACATCGTGCCGATCCAGTTGAAGATCTTCACGCCCGTCGGAACGGCGATGAGCATCGTCATGAGTGCAAAGAACGGCAGAAGGACCGCACCCGTCACGTACATGTGGTGCGCCCAGACCGACACCGAGAGGGCGGCGATCGCGATAGTCGCGTAGACGAGCGTCTTGTACCCGAAGATCGGCTTGCGGCTGAACACCGGGAAGATCTCGGAGACGATGCCGAAGAACGGCAGCGCGATGATGTACACCTCGGGGTGACCGAAGAACCAGAACAGGTGCTGCCAGAGCAGGACACCGCCGTTGGCCGGGTCGTAGACGTGGGCACCCAGGATGCGGTCTGCTGCTGCCGCGAAGATCGCCGCCGCGAGCACCGGGAACGCCATCAGGATCAGGATGCTGGTGACCAGCGTGTTCCAGCTGAAGATCGGCATGCGCCACATCGTCATGCCCGGCGCGCGCATCGTCATGATCGTGGTGATGAAGTTGACGCCACCGAGGATGGTGCCGAAACCACTCATGCCGAGACCCAGCATCCAGAGGTCGCCGCCGGCACCCGGGCTGAAGCTCTCACTCGCCAGCGGCTGGTAGGCGAACCATCCGAACGCGGCCGCGCCCTGGGGGGTGAGGAAGCCGGCGACCGCGATGGTGGAGCCGAACGTGAAAAGCCAGAACGCGAAGGCGTTCAGACGCGGGAACGCGACGTCGGGTGCACCGATCTGGAGTGGAAGCAGCGCGTTGGCGAAGCCGGCGAACAGCGGCGTCGCGAACATCAGCAGCATGATCGTGCCGTGCATCGTGAACAGCTGGTTGTACTGCTCCTTGGTCGGCACGACCTGCATGCCCGGCTCGAAGAGCTCGGCGCGGATGATCAGCGCCATGACGCCGCCGAGCATGAAGAAGAGCACCGAGGCGATGAGGTACATGTACCCGATCGTCTTGTGGTCGGTGGACGTGATCCACTTCACCACGATGTTGCCCTTGTGCTCGACGCGCGAGCGACTCAGCAAGGCTGCCTGGCGCGGAGGAAGGGTCTGGGCCGGAGGCGTGATGGTGGCCATCAGTTGTTCTCTCCCTCAGCGGCAGGAGCGCCGGTGCCCGGTGCGTTCTGCTGACGGTCAAGGACGTCATCGATGTCGCCGGTCTGACCCTTGGCCTCGAGCGACGCGATGTATGTCTCGTATTCGGACTCGGAGACGACCTTCACGTTGAAGAGCATCATCGAGTGGTACTGGCCGCAGAGCTCGGCGCACTTGCCGACGTACTCGCCCTCCTTGGTGGGGACGAACGACCAGTAGTTGTCACGACCCGGGTACATGTCCTTCTTGTAGAGGAAGTCCACGATCCAGAACGAGTGGATGACGTCGCGCGACTCGAGCTGCAGCGTCACCTCCTTGTTGACAGGGAGCACCAGCTCGGGGAGCTCGTTGGTGATGTTGCCCTGCGCATCGGTCTGAGCCTGGACACCCATCGTCCAGACGGACTCCTCGGTGTCGTTGCAGTCCGAGCCGTTGTACTGGAAGTCCCACGCCCACTGCTTGCCGATCGCGGTGATGCAGACGTCGGGGTTCTCGTGCTGCGTCTCGATGATCGTCTGGTCACGAGCAGTGAAGGCGAAGAAGCCCAGGACGAGGATGACCGGCGCGATCGTGAAGAACATCTCGATCGGCATGTTGTAGCGCAGCTGCACGGGCAGACCCGACTGACCCTTGCGACGCCGGTAGGCGATCGCCGCCCAGCCCATGAGGGCCCAGGTGATGACGCCGACGGCGAGGACGACGATCCACGACGTGGTCCAGAGGCCGGCGATCATCGACGTGTGGTTCGTCGCCTGGCCGCCCTCCTCGTCGAAGCCGGGGAGGAAGCCGTTCGCTGTCGTGGGGCTGCAGCCCGCCAGCGCGACCGCGGAGGCGATCGTGAGCGGGAGAGCTACCCAACGGAGTCGGCGATTGACGCGCACGGTGCACCTTTCGGGGACATGAAGGTCAGACTCATGCCAGTCTAGGGCAACCTCTTACGGAGTTCCGGCCATCCGCTCAGGATGCCGGCGCCGACCGAGGGAACCCGGGATGGATCAGTGGAAGCTGTCGCCGCAGGCGCAGCTGCCGGCGGCGTTGGGGTTGTCGATCGTGAAGCCCTGCTCCGAGATCGTGTCCTTGAAGTCGATCTTCGCGCCGTCGAGGTACGGGACGGACATGTCGTCGACGATGACCTCGACGCCGTCGAAGTCGACCGTCTTGTCGCCGTCGAGGTAGCGCTCGTCGAAGTAGAGCTGGTAGATCAGACCCGAGCACCCGCCGGGCTGGACGGCGACGCGCAGGCGCAGGTCGTCGCGGTTCTCCTGCGACAGCAGGCTCTTCACCTTCTCGGCCGCGGCCTCGGTGAGGGCGACGCCGTGGTCGGGAACGGTCTCGGTGGTCTGCGTGGCGATGTCGGTCATGACTCTCCCCATGGTCGGGCCGCCAGTGCTCTTGAGGAACGGGGGCGGCGTGCTCTCTCGATTCTACGTCCCGGCGCGCCCGTCGGCCCGGCGACTCGGGTGGATCGTCGCTGCGGATCAGTCGGATGCATCGAGCGCCGCGAGCAGCAGCGCCTCGGACACCAGCGCCTTGCGGAACGTCTCGACGTGCAGGGACTCATTGGGACTGTGCGCGCGGGCGTGCGGATCCTCGACGCCCGTCACGAGGATCTCGGCGCCCGGGAACTCGCGCACCAGATCGGCGATGAAGGGGATCGAGCCGCCCACGCCGATGTCGATCGGGCTGCGCCCGTAGCCGCTCTCGAGCGCCGCCCGCGCGGCCTCGACGGCTGGTCCGGACGTGTCGACCAGGAAGGGGTTGCCGAAGTCGACGTCACGGAAGGTCAGCCGCGCTCCGAACGGTGCCCGGCTACGGAGGTGGGCCTCGATCGCGGCGAACGCATCGGCGGCGGCCTGGCCGGGGGCGACACGGGTGCTGATGACGACGGAGACCTTCGGCGACAGCGTGTTCGACGCGTTCCGCACGCTCGGCGCATCGATGCCCGTGATGGTGATCGACGGCTTGTTCCAGATGCGGCTGAGGATCTCGTCGCGGCCGATCGGCGATACACCCTCGGGGAGGCCCGCCTCGCTCCGCAGGGTCTCCTCCGAGTACGGCGGCGTGGCCGCATCCCGTGACTCGAGCCCGTCGACGGCGACCGCACCGTCCTCATCCCACAGCGTCGCCAGCAGGGTGACCGCAGCGAGCATCGCATCCGGCACGGCGCCGCCGAACATGCCGGAGTGCGACGCGTGATCGAGCGTTTCGATGTCGAGGGTGAAGCGGACGTTGCCGCGCAGAGACACCGTCAGCGCCGGCGTCTCGGAGTCCCAGTTGCCCGAGTCCGCAACCACGATGACGTCGGCGCGCAACGCCTCGGCGTTGTCGCTCAGGAACTGCGCGAACGACGCCGACCCGGCCTCCTCCTCGCCCTCGAAGAACAGGTTCACCCCGAGGTCGAAGTCCGAACCGACCGCCTCGACCAGCGCACGGAGCGCGCCGATGTGAGCCATGATGCCCGCCTTGTCGTCGGCCGCGCCGCGACCGTAGATGCGGCCGTTCCGCAGGGTCGGCTCGAAGGGCGGGGACTCCCACAGCGAGTCGTCGCCGACCGGCTGCACATCGTGATGCGCGTAGAGCAGGATCGTCGGCCGACCGCTGCGCGCGGGGCGCGTGGCCAGCACCGCCGGCATCCCCTCCTGCCCCGTCTCGGGGATCACCGCGGTCCGGATCTCCACACGCTCAAAGATCCCCAGCCCATCGACGAGCGCCTTGACCGCTTCGGCGCTGCGCTGCACCTCGGCCCGGTCGAACCCGGGGAAGGCGATGGAGGGGATGCGGACGAGCGAGCCGAGGTCGGCGAGGGCGGCGGGGACCTGGGTGAGGGCCGCCTCCCGCACCGCGGAAGACCGGGTGGTGTCGGAAGTCATGCGGGTAATCTTATGTCGCACGCCTTTTTCGCCGATTCCGAGGAACCGCCCCGTGGCAAAGACACCGCCCCCCGCCGACACCGCCCCCGACGCCCCCACCGGCGCCGGGAAGAACCGCCCGACGCCCACGCGCGCCGAGCAGGAAGCGGCGCGCAAGCGGCCCCTCGTGGCGAACACGAAGGAAGCTCGGGCCCGCGCGAAGGCGGAGCTCGCTGCGCAGCGCGATAAGGCACGCATCGGCATGGCCAACGGGGACGAGCGGTATCTGACACCGCGCGACCGTGGTCCGCAGCGACGCTTCGCGCGCGACTATACGGACGCCGGGTGGCACTTCGGCGAGCTCGTCATGCCGCTGCTCGTCATCGTGATCCTGTTCGCGCTCGTTCCGAACACCGCGATCGTCTTTTACGCGTACGTCGGACTCTGGGCGTACCTGCTCTTCGTCGTCGCCGACATGATCATGCTCTCGCGCAAGGTGAAGAAGCTCGCCGCCGCGAAGTGGGGCGACCGCCGCGAGAAGGGCCTCGGTTGGTACGCGGCGATGCGCTCGGTGCAGATGCGCTTCATGCGTCTGCCGAAGCCGCAGGTCAAGCGCGGCCAGTACCCGAGCTGATCGTTCGAGAACGACGACGGCCCCGCACCTCCAGGTGCGGGGCCGTTCTCGTTGCGCGGAGACCAGAACTCAGCGCACCAGGCCGCGGTTGACCTCTCGGGCCCAGAGCGGTCCGCGGTAGATGAAGGCGCTGTACCCCTGGACGAGGTCCGCCCCGGCGGCGAGACGCTCGCGGACGTCCGCCGCGGTCTCCACTCCCCCGGCGGCGATCACGCAGAAATCGGCGGGCACCGCAGCGCGCACCCGGCGGAGCACCTCGAGCGAGCGCTCCCTGAGCGGGGCACCGGAGAGACCTCCGGCGCCCATGGCCTCGACCCGTGCGGCATCCGTCGTCAGCCCGGTCCGGGCGATGGTCGTGTTCGTGGCCACGATGCCGGCCAACCCGGTGTCGACGGCCAGGGCGGCGATGCCGTCGATCTCGTCGTCGGTGAGATCGGGGGCGATCTTCACGAGGAGGGGGGTCGCACCTGCGGCATCCTTCACCGCGGTCAGCAGGGGACGCAGCGTTTCGGCGGCCTGGAGGCCGCGCAGCCCGGGAGTGTTCGGGGACGACACGTTCACGACGAGGTAGTCCGCCACGGGGGCCACCAGGCGGGTGCTCGCGACGTAGTCCGCCGTGACGTCGGCGACGTCCACGACCCGGGACTTGCCGATGTTCGCGCCGAGGACGGGGCGGTGTGCGCGGCGCCGCATGCGCGCAAGACGGCCCGCCACGACCGCCGCGCCGTCGTTGTTGAAGCCCATACGGTTGATCAGCGCGCGATCGGCCGGGAGGCGGAACAGCCGCGGTCGCGGATTGCCGTCCTGCGGGATCGCGGTTACCGTGCCCACCTCGGTGTGGCCGAACCCGAGCGCGTGCAGGCCGAGGGCACCGACCGCATTCTTGTCGAAGCCGGCGGCGACGCCGAAGGGCGAGTCGAACACGAGGCCGAGCGCCTCCGTGCGCAACTGCGGCGCCGGTCGCGTGAGGGCCCGCGCGATCCACGAGAACGGCGGCGCCGCGGCGAGGCGGATGACGACCATGCCGAGATGGTGTGCCGTCTCGGGGTCCAGTCGGCGGAGGACGAGGTCGAAGAGGAGTCGATACATCGGCTCCCAGCCTAGGGCGACGGCGCGGATGCCGCGGTCAGACCTCGTCGCGCGCGACGCGCTCCGCGTGGTCCGCGCGCAGCAGCGCGATCGCCTCGTCGAAGTCGTCGAGCGTCTCGAACGCCTGGTACACGCTCGCGAACCGCAGGTAGGCGATCTCGTCGAGTTCGCGAAGGGGTCCGAGGATCGCGAGACCGATCTCGTTCGTGTCGATCTGGGAGACGCCGGTCTGACGGACGGCCTCTTCGACGGCTTGGGCGAGCATGGCGAGGTCCGCCTCGGTGACGGGACGCCCCTGGCACGCCTTGCGCACCCCGGACATGACCTTCTCGCGACTGAACGACTCGATCACACCGGACCGCTTGATGACGTTCAGGCTCGCCGTCTCGATCGTGGAGAATCGGCCGCCGCACTCGGGGCACTGTCGGCGACGACGGATGCTGAGCCCGTCATCGCTCGTGCGCGAGTCGATGACACGGGAATCGGAGTGACGGCAGAACGGGCAGTGCATGGCGGCATCCAGCCTACGCGTCGAAGCGGGCCGTCACGGCCTCGCCGTGCGCCGGCAGGACCTCGGCACCCGCGAGTGTCACGATGTCGTCGTGCACCGCCCGGAGGGCATCGCGGTCGTAGGTGATGACCTGCTGCGGTCGGAGGAAGGTGGATGCCGAGAGGCCGGACGCGTAGCGCGCCTGACCGCCCGTCGGCAGCACGTGATTGCTGCCCGCGAGGTAGTCGCCGAGACTCACCGGCGTCCAGGCGCCGACGAAGACGGCGCCGGCGTTGACGTAGTGCTCGGGGCGCGGATCGCGCAGGTGAAGCTCGAGGTGCTCGGGGGCGTAGGCGTTGCTGAACGCCGTCGCGGTGGGGATGTCGTCGACGAGGACGACGGCGGACTGCGGACCGGAGAGCGCCTGGGCGACGCGGTCGGCGTGGTGCGTCGCAGCCGCGCGACGTTCCACCTCGACGACGACTGCCTCGGCGAGGGCGGGCGCATCCGTCACGAGGACGGCGGCGGCCTGTTCATCGTGCTCGGCCTGACTCACCAGATCGGCGGCGACCAGCCGCGCATCGGCGGAGTCGTCAGCGACGATGAGGATCTCGGTCGCGCCCGCCTCAGAGTCGGTGCCGACCATGCCCGCCACGACGCGCTTGGCGAGAGCGACGAAGTTGTTGCCCGGACCCGAGATCACGTCGACCGGATCGAGAGCGAGCCCGGGGACGCCGTGGGCGTAGGCACCGATCGCGCCCGCGCCTCCCATCGCGTACACCTCGGTGATCCCGAGGAGACGAGCCGCGGCGAGGATGACCGGGTGGACCCGGCCGCCGTGGTCCCGCTGCGGCGGAGAGGCGAGGGCGACCTGCGAGACGCCGGCGACCTGCGCGGGCACGACGTTCATGACCACGCTCGAGGGATAGACGGCCTTACCGCCGGGCACGTAGACACCCGCCCGGCGCACCGGTCGCCAGTGCTGCTCGACCCGGGCACCGGGACCGATCTCGGTGACGACGGGAGCCGGCACCTGAGCCGCCGACGCGCGGCGCACCCGATCGATCGCGTTCTCGAGCGCACGGCGGATCGCGGGATCGAGCGACGTCAGCGCCTCGTCGAGGTGCGCATCGGGGACGCGGATCTCGTGATCTTCCACGCCGTCGAAACGCGCAGCCTGCTCACGGAGGGAGACCTCTCCCCTGGCGGCGACGTCCGCGACGACGGCCGCGGCCGTGACCAGAGCCTCGTCGCGTGCGGCGGTGGCCCGGGGAACGGCGGCGAGGAGGTCGGCCGGGGTGACGGCGCGACCACGGAGGTCGATCGTGCGGAGCATCCCTCCAGGGTACCGGCGGGTCAGCCCCGGGTGACACCCGAGACGTCCGTCAGGTAGCCGATCCGGCCGTCCTCGTGGCGCACGACGAAAGAGTCGCCGCGGTCCTCGATGACGAGCGCCCACGCGGTCGGCCCGATGCGGAACACGGGGGTGCCGCTCTCGTCCACCACGTCACGCTCGACCGGCGCGAGAGCCCAGAACGCCTGGTGCGCCGACGCCGGGGCGGGCGCGGGCTCGTCATCCTCGATGGGGTCGCCCAGCGGTGCCGGGTCGGGGTCGACCGACGGTGCCGCCATCGTGAAGCGGGCGTCGGAGATCGGGCGCGCCACGACCGGACGGGCACCCCGCGCGACGCGGTGCGAGACGGTCTCACGGCGGTGCAGGAAGTCCTCGTGGAACGGCGGGATGAAGGGGGCGACGACGGTGAGGGCGACACCGGCGGCCATCAGAAGGACCTCGACCCACACGACCCAGCTGCTCAGCCACACGCCGGTGGCCGCGCCGCGGGCGATGTTGGTCCAGAGCCAGCTCAGCCAGATCACCGCCGACACCGAGAAGGCGACCGAGGCGAACTGGTCGATCCCCAAGGAGCCGACCCGTCGGATGCCGTCGGGCGAGAAGCGGCGCAGCACGATGAGGAAGACCGCGACAGTCGGTGCGCCGATGGCGAGGATCCAGTCGATGCCGGAGGTCCAGACGCTCGAACCGCCGAGGAGCTGCGTGTACGGGTTGTCGGCGTACAGCGGGAAGAACGAGAAGAGGAAGGCGAGGAGCCAGACGCCCACCAGCGACACCTCGCGCAGCGAGAACGGTCCGATGCCGTACTGCGGCGGGACGTGCCCGGACTCCGCGTGGTCCGCGACGTCAGTGGTCGCGGCGCCCTCGGCGGGGATGGCTGCTGCAGCCTCAGGTGCGGGGGCGGCCGCGTCGACCGCGGGCGTGTTCTGGGGCTCGATCGCAGCGTTCTCCGCGCCGGCGACCGACGTCTCGGCGTCCGTGGCGGGCGCAGGGGCCCGCTCCTCGGACGCGGCATCCGACGAGAAGTCGTACGCCTCTGTCTCGTTGTCGGCGGACGAGGTGTCGTACACCGCCGTCTCGGGCGCGCGGACGACGGTGATGTCGAGGTCCTCGACAGGGCTGCCGTTCTCTTCGGGCGTCTCGGGGGTCGGCTTCTGGTCGGTCACGATGCTCCTTCCGCACAGCGCCGAGGGGCGCCGCCTGCGATCCTACCCCGCGCGGTGTCAAGGACTCAGCCCAGACACTGGGGTCCCAGCAGACCCTTCAACTCGCCGTAGAGATCCACCGTCACCCCCACCTGCGCCGGGACCTCGAAGACCTTCGCGACGCCGCCACGGTGGAGCTTCAGCGTCACTTCCGTGTCCCCCGGATGCCGCTCCAGCACTGCGGCGAGCTGGCCGATCGTGGTCTCCGTCGCCCGGTGCTCGGGAAGCAGGAGGACGAGCGGCCCGGCGGCATCGACCGACCCGAGGTCGGGCACGAAGGCGGACTGACCGTGCAGGTTGCGACCGTCATCACGCTGCGACACCCGCCCCCGGACGACGAGGATCGAGTCGGCCTGCAGCATCGACTGGAACTCGGTGTACGTCTTGCCCATGAACATGACGGTCACCTCACCGTCGAAGTCCTCGACCGTGATCATGCCGTAGGGGTTGCCGCTCTGCTTCGCGACGCGATGCTGCACGCTCGTGACGAGCCCCGCGATCGTGACGATGTCGCCGTCCGAGATGTCCTCGGACACGAGCAGGTCGTGAATGGACGTGGAGGCGTGCTTGGCGAGCGGGATCTCGAGCCCGGCGAGCGGGTGATCCGACACGTAGAGGCCGAGCATCTCGCGTTCGAAGGCGAGTTTGTCCTTCTTCGTCCACTCGGGACGCTCGGGGACGCGGGCGACCTGCTGCGGCTCGTCGTCGCCCCACAGGCTGTCGAAGTCGAACCCGACCTCGCCGTTGGCCTCACGCCGTTTGTCGAGCACCGCCTGTTCGGTCGCGTCCTCGTGGATCTCCATGAGCGCGCGCCGCGTCGAACCGAGCGAGTCGAACGCACCCGCTTTGATCAGGGACTCGACCGTCCGCTTGTTGGCGACGTGCGCGGGGACTTTCGCGAGGAAGTCGTGGAAGCTCGTGTACGGCCCGTCGGCGCGTGCGGCGACGATCCCGTCGACCACGTTGCTGCCGACGTTGCGGACCGCCCCGAGGCCGAAGCGGATGTCCTCGCCGACGGCGGCGAAGTAGCGGATCGACTCGCCCACGTCGGGCGGGAGCACGCGGATGCCCATCCGTCGGCATTCGTTCAGATACACCGCCATCTTGTCTTTCGAGTCGCCGACGCTGGTGAGGAGCGCGGCCATGTACTCGGCGGGATAGTGGGCCTTGAGGTATGCCGTCCAGTAGGACACGAGACCGTACGCGGCGGAGTGGGCTTTGTTGAACGCGTAGTCGGAGAACGGCAGCAGGATGTCCCACAGGGCCTTGATGGCGCCTTCGCCGAAGCCTCGCTCCTTCATGCCGCCTGAGAAGCCCTCGTACTGCTTGTCGAGCTCGGACTTCTTCTTCTTACCCATCGCACGACGCAGGATGTCTGCTTGACCGAGCGAGAAGCCGGCCACCTTCTGCGCGATCGCCATGACCTGCTCCTGATAGATGATCAGGCCGTAAGTCGTGTCGAGGATCTCGCGCAGCGGCTCCTCGAGCTCGGGATGGATCGGTGTGATCGGCTGCACGCCGTTCTTGCGCAGGGCGTAGTTCGTGTGGGAGTTCGCCCCCATGGGGCCCGGTCGGTACAGCGCGATGACGGCCGAGATGTCCTCGAAGTTGTCGGGCTTCATGAGGCGCAGGAGCGACCGCATCGGTCCGCCGTCGAGCTGGAACACGCCGAGGGTGTCGCCGCGGCTGAGCAGGTCGTACGCCGGTCGGTCGTCGAGCGCGAGGTGCTCGAGGTCGAGCTCCTCCCCGCGGTTGGACCGGATGTTGTCGAGGGCATCCGAGATGATCGTGAGGTTGCGCAGCCCCAGGAAGTCCATCTTGATGAGCCCGAGGGTCTCGCACGACGGGTAGTCGAACTGCGTGACGATCTGGCCGTCCTGCTCGCGCCGCATGATCGGGATGATGTCGATCAACGGCTCGCTCGACATGATGACGCCGGCCGCGTGGACGCCCCACTGCCGCTTCAGGCCCTCGAGACCGATCGCACGGTCGAAGACCGTCTTCGCCTCGGGGTCCGTGTCGATGAGCGAGCGGAACTCGCTCGCCTCTTTGTACCGCGGATGCTTCGGGTCGAACATGCCGCCGAGCTCCATGTCCTTGCCCATGACGGGCGGCGGCATCGCCTTGGTGAGGCGCTCGCCCATGGAGAAGGGGAATCCGAGCACGCGGCCGGCATCCTTCAGCGCCTGCTTGGACTTGATGGTGCCGTAGGTGACGATCTGCGCGACGCGCTCGGAGCCGTACTTCTCGGTCACGTAGTCGATGACCTCGCCGCGGCGACGGTCGTCGAAGTCGACGTCGAAGTCGGGCATCGACACACGGTCGGGGTTGAGGAACCGCTCGAAGATGAGGCCGTGCTCGAGCGGGTCGAGGTCGGTGATGCGCATGGCATACGCGACCATTGACCCCGCACCCGAACCGCGTCCAGGACCCACGCGGATGCCGTTGTCCTTGGCCCAGTTGATGAAGTCGGCGACGACGAGGAAGTAGCCGGGGAAGCCCATCTGGAGGATGATGCCGGTCTCGTACTCGGCCTGCTTGCGGACGCGGTCGGGGATGCCGTCCGGGTAGCGGTAGTGCAGGCCCGCCTCGACCTCCTTGATGAGCCAGCTGTCCTCGGTCTCGCCGTCCGGCACGGGGAAACGCGGCATGTAGTTCGCAGAGGTGTTGAACTCGACCTCGCAGCGCTCCGCGATGAGGAGCGTGTTGTCGCAGGCCTCGGGGTGGTCGCGGAAGAGCTGACGCATCTCCTGCGCCGTCTTGATGTAGTACCCGTCGCCGTCGAACTTGAAGCGGTTCGGGTCGTCGAGCGTCGAGCCCGACTGAACGCAGAGAAGGGCGGCGTGGGCGTCGGCCTCGTGCTGGTGCGTGTAGTGCGAGTCGTTGGTCGCGACGAGCGGGATGCCGAGGTCCTTCGACAGGCGGATGAGGTCGGTCATCACGCGACGCTCGATCGACAGACCGTGGTCCATGATCTCGGCGAAGTAGTTCTCCTTGCCGAAGATGTCCTGGAACTCCGCCGCCGCGGCGCGCGCCGCTTCGTACTGTCCGAGACGCAGACGGGTCTGCACCTCACCGGAGGGGCAGCCCGTCGTGGCGATCAGGCCCTTGCCGTAGGTCTGCAGCAGGTCGCGGTCCATGCGCGGCTTGAAGTAGTAGCCCTCGATGCTCGAGAGCGAGCTGAGGCGGAAGAGGTTGTGCATGCCCTCCGTGCTCTGGCTCCACATCGTCATGTGGGTGTAGGCGCCCGAGCCGGACACGTCGTCGCTCTTCTGATCGGGTGACCCCCAGGCGACGCGCGACTTGTCGCTGCGGTGCGTCCCCGGGGTGACGTAGGCCTCGAGCCCGATGATCGGCTTGACGCCGGCGGACTGGGCCGCGCGGTAGAACTCGAAGGCGGCGAACGTGTTGCCGTGGTCGGTGACGGCGATCGCCGGCATCCCGTAGTCGGCCGCCGCCTGCGTCATCGCGCCGATCTTCGCGGCCCCGTCGAGCATCGAGTATTCGCTGTGCACGTGCAGATGGACGAAGGAGTCGGATGCCACGGGTCGAGTCTACGTTCCGGGTCCGACACCGGACCTAGGCTGGTCGGCATGGCTACTCCCGAGTTCGTCCTCGCCCTGCGCGAGAAGATCGGCACCTCCCCACTGCCTCTCGTGGGGGTCACCGCGATCGTCTTCCGGGACGAGAAGGTGCTCATCGGACGGCGCGCGGACAACGGTTCGTGGCAGCCGGTGTCGGGCATCGTCGACCCGGGCGAGGAGCCCGCCGATGCGGCCGTCCGCGAGTGCCGCGAGGAGGCGGGCGTCGTGGTCCGGGCGACCCGCCTCGCCGCCGTCCAGCAGATCCCGCGCATCGTCTACGCGAACGGCGACGAGGTCGACTACCTCGACCTCGTCTTCCGCTGCGACTGGGTCTCGGGCGAGCCGCATCCCGCCGACGGCGAACTCACCGAGGTCGGGTGGTTCGGGCTCGGCGAACTGATCGACGTCGATCAGACCCACGTCCGCAAGATCGCCCTCGCCATCGCAGAGGACGACCCGGCGAGCTTCGCGGGCGGCCGCTGATCCTCAGCGCAGATCGAGGCGCATCAGGACACGGGGGAATCCGTTCAGCACCGAGTCGGTGTCGGCGGCCTTCTCGAAACCGGCGCGCTCGAACAGACCCCGGGTGCCGACGTACGCCATCGTGAGATCGACCTTCTCGCCTCGATTGTCGACCGGGTAACCCTCGATCGCGGGCGCGCCCTCGGATCGGGCGAAGTCGACGGCTCCCGCGAGCAGCGCGTGGGAGATCCCCTCGCCCCGGTGACCGGGCCGGACGCGGATGCACCAGACCGACCAGACGTCGAGGTCGTCGACGTGCGGGATCCGCCGGTTCGTCGCGAAGGAGGTGTCGGCCCGGCGATGGACCGCCGCCCATCCGACGACGTCGTCACCGTCGTAGGCGAGGACACCCGGCGGACCCTCGGCCACGAGCTCTCGCACGCGGGCACCGCGCGCAGGGCCGGACAGCGACCGGTGCTCGGGGCCGGGGAGCCGATAGCTCAGACACCAGCAGACGTTGGCGTCGGGACGCTTCGGCCCCACCATCGTCGCGACGTCGTCGAAGGAGGTGGCGGGGCGGACGTCGATGGTCATGACAGCAGGATGCCGCCTACCGCCGACGCCCGCACCACTCTCTCGTCCTGGTCGAGATTCCGACCGAACGGCTCACGATTGGTCGCGCAGCATCTCCAGGGCATGCGCAAGATCCGCCGGGTACTCGGACCGGAACGTCGACCAGTCCCCCGTCCCCGGATGCGCGAACGAGAGCTCCCGGGCGTGCAGCCACTGCCGGGTGAGTCCCAGATGCCGTGCGAGTGTGGGGTCGCCGCCGTAGAGGGGGTCGCCGACGCACGGATGCCGGTGCGCGGCCATGTGCACGCGGATCTGGTGCGTGCGCCCGGTCTCGAGGTGCACTTCGAGCAGGGAGGCCCGAGGGAACGCCTCGAGCGTCTCGTAGTGCGTCACCGAATCCTTGCCGTCGGGCGTCACGGCGAACTTCCACGAGTGGTGGGGATGCCGCCCGATCGGTGCATCGATCGTCCCGACCAGAGGATCCGGGTGCCCCTGGACGACCGTGTGATAGATCTTGTCGACCTCGCGCTCCTTGAACGCCCGCTTCAGCGCGGTGTAGGAACGCTCGGTCTTGGCCACCGCCATCAGCCCGCTCGTGCCGACGTCGAGGCGGTGGACGACACCCTGCCGCTCGGGGGCGCCGGACGTGGCGATGCGGAAGCCCGCGGCCGCGAGAGCGCCGACCACGGTCGGACCCTCCCAGCCCAGCGAGGGGTGCGCCGCGACACCTGCGGGTTTGTCCACGACGACGATCTCGTCGTCATCGTGCACGATGCCGAGGTCGGGAACCGCGATGGGGACGATCTCGGGGCCGCGCTTGTCCTCCCAGTCCACCTGCAACCAGGCGCCGGCGACGAGCTTGTCGGACTTGCCGACGGCGCGTCCGTCGAGTTCGACGCCTCCGGTTTCAGCCACCTCCGCCGCGAACGTCCGCGAGAAGCCGAGGAGCTTGGCGAGGGCGGCATCCACCCGCGTCCCGTCGAGGCCGTCGGGGACGGGAAGGCTACGGCTGGGCATGCGGATCGGCGGATGCCGCCGGGGCCTCGTCGTCGGCGGTCGCCGCGGCATCCTTCTCCCGTGATCCGTCGAAGCGGATGCCGAGCAGGACGAGGATGGCGACGGCGAGCATCATCGTGACGATGAAGGAGTCGGCGACGTTGTAGATCGCCGACGGGAACCCGAGCCAGAGCCACGGCGTGTGGATGAAGTCGACGACGTGTCCGACCAGGAAACCGGGAGCCCGGAACAGGCGGTCGCCGAGGTTTCCGAGGATGCCGCCGAGCAGCAGTCCGAGGACGATCGCCCACGCACGCGACCGCACCCGCGTCACCGCGAGGACGATGATCGTCACCGCGGCGGCAGCGAGAACGAGGGTGAAGACCCAGGTGACGCCCTCGCCGAGGGAGAATGCGGCTCCCGGGTTGAAGGTCAGATAGAGCTGGAGGAAGTCCCCGAGCACCGGTACCGCCTGCCGCTCGGGCAGGTTCTCGAGGGCGAGGAACTTGGTGAACTGATCAGCGGCCAGCACCAGCACCGCGAGGATCGCGATGGTGGTGCCGGCCGCTGCGGCGCGCAGTGTCGTCCGCGACGCGGACGTTCGGCTCGACAACGTGCGAGTGGTCAGGACGCGGGGATGGGCGTCGAGCCCGAGGTACCGGCGACGTCGAGGTCGCGCAGCTTCTCCTCGATGAAGCTGCGGAGCTGGACGCGGTAGTCGCGCTCGAACTGACGCAGCTCGCTGATGCGGCCCTCGAGGGTGCCGCGCTCGCTCTCGAGGCGGGAGATCTCGTCGCGGGCCTTCGAGCGGGCCTCGTTGAGGATGGCGTCGGCCTCGGCCTGCGCCTCGGAGATGAGCTTCTCCTTCTGCGCCTTGCCCTCGGCGACGTGCTCGTCGTGGAGACGCTGCGCGAGCTCGATGATGCCGGCGGATGCCGCGGCGGGGGCGGCTGCGCCGGCGGCGGGCGCCTCGGCGGCAGGCTCGGCCGGAGCCGGGGTCTCTTCGACGGCGTCTTCCTGAGGGGCGGGTGCGGCCTCGGGGGCGGGGGTCTCACCGGACTCGTACGCCGCGAGCTTCGCCTTCAGTTCCTCGTTCTCGGCGATGGTCTTGCGCCATTCGACGACGATCTCGTCGAGGAAGTCGTCGACCTCATCGGGGTCGAAACCCTCCTTGAAACGAACATGCTGGAACTGCTTGGTGACGACGTCTTCGGGAGTCAAAGGCATGTGTCTTTCCTCTTTCGGGGCTCAGGAAGCGGGCCGGTCAATGAAGACCCGCGAGGCGCGAGCCGTACCCCGACAGCATAGTCCGCGGCCGTCGTGGGTGCGACGACGGGGCCGTCACACGCGGCTGAGAACCTGCGTGACGGACAGCAGCACGAAGCAGCACAGCATCGTGATGGGGAAGGCGAGATCCAGTGCGACGGGGCCGATGCGCAGCGGCGGGATGAACCGCCGGAAGAACTTCAGCGGCGGATCGGTCACGGTGAACACGACTTCGGCGAAAACGAGCCAGCCGCCGCGCGGACGCCACTCACGGTTGAACATCGGGATGTACTCCAGCACCAGCCGTGCCAGGAGGAACAGCACGTAGATGAGCAGGAGCGCGTTGAGGATCCCGGCGATGAGGCCGACGACCGACACGACGTCAGTGGGTGAAGGGCGTGGAGTCGGCGTCGCCCTGAGCGATCGCCCCCTCGCCGGAGACGGCGACGTTCTCAGGCGACAGGAGGAAGACCTTGCTCGTCACGCGCTCGATGCGGCCGTACAGCCCCAGCGAGAGTCCGCTGGCGAAGTCGATGAGACGGCGGGCGTCGGCATCGCTCATCTGCGACAGGTTGATGATGATCGGGATACCGTCGCGGAAGTTCTCGGCGATCATCTGGGCGTCGCGGTACTGCTTCGGGTGCACCGTGACGATCTCGCTGACGGTGGCCGGAGCGGGCTGACGGACGACGGCGGGACGGTGGATGGGGGTCACCGGAGCGGTCTTGTTCTCGACCTGCATCTCGCGGCGGGGAGCCGGCTCCTCGTAAACCTCTTCCTCATCGGCGAGGCCCAGGTACACCATGGTCTTCTTGAGCGGGTTCGACATCGCATCCTCCGTATTGCTCGTCTGTGTTGAGGCTAACCGTGCACGGGCCTCGGGCCCGTGATTGCCGATCCGATCCGCAGGTGTGTCGCACCCGCAGCGATCGCCTCGGCGAAGTCGCCGGTCATCCCGGCGGAAATCCAGTCGGCATCGGGCACCACACGACGCACGCGCGCCGCGTGGTCGGCGAGCCGCGCGAAGGCCGCGGCGGGCGCCTCGTCGAGGGGCGCGACGGCCATGACGCCTCTCAGCCGCAGCGTCGGGCAGGATGCCGCGACGTGCTCCGCCAGCTCTTCGACACCCTCGGGCCGAACGCCCCCGCGACCGGGGTCGTCGGTCAGGTTGATCTGGATGAGGACGTCCAGGACGCCCTCCTCCCCTTCGGGGGCGGCGGCATGGAGCGCGTCGGCGAGCCGCGAACGATCGAGCGAATGCACGGCATCGGCATCCCGTCGTACGGCTTTCGCCTTGTTCGTCTGGGCCTGACCGATGAAGTGCCAGCGCAGCGGCGATCCCGTGTACGCGGTGCGCTTCGCGCTGAGTTCCTGCTGCCGGTTCTCGCCGACATCGGCGACACCGAGGGCAGCGAGATCCTGCACGAGTTCCACAGGGTGGAACTTCGTCACGACGATGCGGGTGATCGTCGCGGGATCGCGACCCGCCGACCGAGCGGCATCAGAGATGCGCGCATCGATGTCGGCGAGCCGCGAACGCAGATCCACGAGGGGTTACTTCAGGAAGTCGGGGATGTCGAGGTCGTCATCGCCGAACGCCGAGTCGTAGTCGCTCGACGACGAGGCAGGGGTCGACACAGACACCGACTCGCGACCGCTGTTCTCGGCCGCTGCGAGGTCACGGGCGACCGTGTCGGCGGGCAGCGGCGGCAGGACCGGAGCGGATGCCGGACGCGATGCCGTGATCGGCTCCACCTTCACCTGCGGCTCGCCGCCGTCGAAACCGGCGGCGATCACGGTCACACGCACCTCGTCACCGAGGGTGTCGTCGATGACGGTACCGAAGATGATGTTGGCCTCGGGGTGCGCGGCCTCCTTGACGAGCTGCGCGGCGTCGTTGATCTCGAAGATGCCGAGGTTCGAGCCACCCTGGATCGACAGCAGCACGCCGTGCGCGCCCTCGATCGACGCCTCGAGCAGGGGCGACTCGACGGCGAGCTCCGCGGCCTTGATGGCGCGATCCGCGCCGCGAGCGGATCCGATGCCCATGAGGGCCGAGCCGGCGCCCTGCATGACGGACTTGACGTCGGCGAAGTCGAGGTTGATGAGACCGGGCGTCGTGATGAGGTCGGTGATGCCCTGCACACCGGCCAGGAGAACCTGGTCGGCCGTGGCGAAGGCCTCGATCATCGAGATGCCGCGGTCGCTGATCTCGAGCAGACGGTCGTTCGGCACCACGATGAGGGTGTCGACCTCTTCCTTGAGCTTCGAGACGCCGGACTCGGCCTGGGTCTGACGACGGCGACCCTCGAACGAGAACGGCTTCGTCACGACACCGATCGTCAGCGCGCCGATCGACTTCGCGATCCGGGCGACCACGGGTGCGCCACCGGTTCCGGTGCCACCGCCCTCGCCCGCCGTGACGAAGACCATGTCGGCGCCCGCGAGCGCCTCCTCGATCTCCTCGGCGTGGTCCTCCGCGGCGCGTCGACCCACCTCGGGGTCGGCGCCGGCGCCGAGACCACGCGTGAGCTCGCGGCCCACGTCGAGCTTGATGTCGGCGTCGCTCATCAGCAGCGCCTGGGCGTCCGTGTTGACGGCGATGAACTCGACGCCGCGAAGGCCGAGCTCGATCATGCGGTTGACGGCGTTGACACCGCCACCGCCCACGCCAACGACCTTGATCACAGCAAGGTAGTTCTGGTTCTGGCTCACGCCGGCCTCCGTATCGTCCTGAACCTCGAGTGCAAACCTTCAACCTCAACCAGAGGTTTAAAGAATTGCCGAGTATGCAATTCCTGATTCCGAAGGTAAGCGGCACGGCGACGCGCGGGCGCAGCGTCGTGGGCGTGTCGCGCGATCTGACACCGGGGTCAGCGGATGACGACCGCGCCGGGCGAGGAGATGTCGTACTCCTCGACCTCGGAGGGCGGCTTGGCCGCCATCGCGGCCGTGAGCACGCGCGCCTTCTCCACCGGGTCGTCGGAGCTCCCCCACACGACCTCCGCCCCGTCGATCGTGAGGGTCACATCGTCGGGCGTCGTGGCGGCCATCGCGGTCACCTGGTTCCGCAGGCCCTCGGGGAGCGAGCGGTACACGGCGCCGACCGCGCGGAACGCGCGCGATCCGACACCGCCGGACGCCTCGATCACCGGATAGCCCTTCGGCGCCTCCTCGGAGGTCGACAGGACGACCCCGGCGGCATCGACGAGCGAGAAGCCTCCGCGGGTCGAGACCACACCGACCGGGGTGCGTTCGATGATCCGCACCACCAGGTCTTGGGGCGGGCGAGCCTCGATCGAATAACTCTCCACGAGCGGGAAACCCACGAGAGCCGCCTTCACCGCGCTGGAATCGACGAGCGCCAGCGGAGTCCCCTTCTCCCCCGCCAAGGCCGCCGCCACCGCGTCGGGGTCGAGGCGATCCGTCCCCAGGACCGTGATGCGGGAGACGGCGAAGAGGGGGCTGTAGGCGGTTGCCACCGCCCCCAACCCGACGATCAGGACGGCGGCGAGAGAGGCGATCCAGACGTAGCGACGCCGGCGCTGACGCACGGTGAACCGTCGCACCTCGCGACGCAGGGCCCGGCGGCGGGCGCGCGCCGCCGCCCAGACGTCCCGCACGCCGAGAGGGCGCCCGCCGGCATCCGGAGCCTTCTGCTCAGGCGGGTCGTCGTGGGCGGCGACCGCCGGCGCGAACGGGACGAGACGGCCCGGACGAGACGGCTCGATGACCTCGGTGATCTGTTCCGGCGACGGGTCCCGGTCTTGTGCAAACGGTTCCACGCGAGGCGGATCGACCGGCGACGGGTCGACGGGAGGTGCCTCCGGAGCGGATCGACGTTCCGGCGGCGTCGGCAGGGGGGACGGCCGCCGCATCCTCAGTCCTGTCCGAGCGCGTCGAGGACCTGCGGGATGATGCGGTACACGTCGCCGCAGCCGAGGGTGATGACGTAGTCACCGGGGCGCGCGACGGAAGCCGTGTACTCGGCGGCCTGCTGCCAGTCCGCGACGAAGCGGACGCGGTCCGGATCGGTGAACGCGCCGCTGACCAGGGCGCCGGTGACGCCCGGGACGGGGTCCTCACGGGCGCCGTACACGTCCAGGACGACGGTGTGGTCGGCGCGCGACTCGAGGACGTCGGCGAACTCGCGGTACATGGCCTGCGTGCGCGAGTAGGTGTGGGGCTGATGGACGGCGATGATGCGTCCGTCGCCGACGACCGTGCGTGCCGCCGCCAGAGCGGCGTCGACCTCGGTCGGGTGGTGCGCGTAGTCGTCGTATACCGCCACCCCGGCTCGGACGCCGTGGAGTTCGAACCGACGGATGGTGCCGCCGAACTGCTCGACGGCGCGCAGCGCCGGCTCGAGCTCGTATCCGAGGGTGAGGAGGACGGCGACCGCACCGGCGGCGTTGACGGCGTTGTGCGCGCCCGGAACGCTGAGCGCACCGGACGCCGACTGCCCGCCGTGATGGAGCGTGAAGGAGACCGGCCCGTCGGTGACGATGTCGCCGACACGGACGTCTGCCTCCGCAGCCGCTCCGAACGTCACGACGTTGCCGTGCGAGAGCGATGCGGCGACCTCGCGGGCTCCCGGATCGTCGGCGGAGATGACGACGGCCTGCGAGGCGGCATCCGCAAAACGGACGAAGCCCTCGTAGAACGCCTCGCGCGATCCCCAGTGGTCGAGGTGGTCGGGATCGACGTTGGTGATCAGCGCCACGGCGGTGTCGTAGAGCAGGAAGGACCCGTCCGACTCGTCGGCCTCGATGACGAACAGGTCATCCGAACCGGTGCCGCTCGAGACGCCCAGGGAGGCGATGACGCCGCCGTTGACGAATGTCGGGTCGGCGCCGATCGCGCGGAGGCCGGTGACGATCATGCCGGTCGAGGTGGTCTTGCCGTGCGCGCCGGCGACGCTCACCAGGCGGCGACCGCCGACGAGCCAGTGCAGCGCCTGCGACCGGTGCAGAACGGGCACGCCCCGTTCCTTCGCCAAGAGGTATTCGGGATTCTCGGGCCAGATCGCTCCGGTGAACACCACGGCATCGACGTCATCCGGCAGATTCGCGGCGTCGTGCCCGACGTGGACCTCCGCTCCGCGCGCCGCGAGCGCCTGCATCGCCGCGCTGTCGGATCGGTCCGAGCCCGAGACGCGGATGCCGCGATCGAGGAACATGCCGGCGAGGCCCGACATCCCGGAACCGCCGATCCCGATGAAGTGGGCGGCGGTGATGTCCGCGGGGATGGGGAGCGTGAGATCGGGGCGAATCATGGCCCGACAAGTCTAGGTCGGGCAGACTGCGAGGTCGCTGCGGCGCGCTGGCCCGTCGCTGCCTGCTCAGCGGGCGAGAGCGCGGTCGATCAGGCGGATGACGTTCTCGCTTCCCGAGCGGGTGCCGACCTGTGCGGCGGCCGCGCGCATGCGCTCGAGTGCGGATCCGTCCGTCAGGAGGGGGACGACGCTCGAGCGGATGCGGTCGCCGGCCAGTTCCGCATCGGGGATGATCACGGCCGCCCCGGCCGCGACCGCCGACGCCGCGTTCAAGGCCTGCTCCCCGTTGCCCACCGCATAGGGCACGTAGACGGCCGGGAGTCCGAGCGCGCTGAGCTCGCTGACCGTCGCCGCGCCGGATCGCGAGACGACGGCGTCGGCGAGGGCGAAGGCGAGGTCCATACGGTCGATGTAGGGCACGATCCGGTAGGCCGGGTCGCCGGGGTCGGCGATGTCGTTGCGCTCCCCCGCGGCGTGCAGAATCTGCCAGCCCGCGCCGACGATGTCCTGCCACGCGTCGGCGAACGCTCGGTTGAGCCGGACGGCGCCGAGCGATCCGCCGAACACGAGCAGGACGGGGCGGGCGGGGTCCAGTCCGAACTCCGCCGCCGCAGGGGCTCGGAGGGCTGCCCGGTCGAGGTTGACGATCTCGGGGCGCAGCGGCATCCCGACGACCTCGGCACCGCGCAGCGGGGTTCCCTCGAAGGCGACACCGGATGCCGCGGCTCCGCGCGCGCCCAGGATGTTGGCGAGTCCCGGCTTGGCGTTCGCCTCGTGCACGACGACCGGGATGTGCGCGCGGCGCGCGGCGACGTAGGCGGGAGCCGAGGCGTACCCGCCGAATCCGACGACGACGTCGACCGAGCGCTGGCGGATGTGGCTGCGGACCTGACGCACCGCGCGCGCGAACCGCGCCGGGAACCGGAGCGCCGCGGCATCCGGTCGACGCGGGAACGGGACCTTGTCGACGACCAGCAGCTCGTATCCGCGCTGCGGGACCAGCCGGGCCTCCAAGCCCTCGCGGGTGCCGAGGACGAGGACCGTGGCGCCCGGGTCGCGGGCGATCAGCGCATCGGCGACAGCGAGCAGCGGATTGACGTGGCCCGCGGTGCCCCCGCCGGCCAAGAGGTAGGTGGTCACCGGATCGAGCCTACCGGCGGGTCGGAGCGGTGACCGGCGCCGAGGTGGGGAGCGTCCGCGCGAAGGCGAGGAGCACACCGCAGGCCATCAGCACCGAGACGAGGGAGGTTCCTCCCTGCGACATGAAGGGCAGTGGAACGCCGAGCACCGGGAACACGCGCAGCACGACGCCGATGTTGATGAGGGCCTGTCCGACGACCCAGACGGTGATGCCGCCCGCCGCGATGCGGATGAAGGGGTCGTGGGTCTTGCGGATCACGTGGAAGGCGCCGACGGCGAACAGCGTGAACAGCGCGAGGACGACGACGCATCCGATGAGGCCGAGTTCCTCGCCGACGATGGCGAAGATGTAGTCGTGGGATGCCGCGGGCAGCCACGCGTACTTCTCGCGCGAGTTGCCGAGCCCGAGACCGAAGACGCCACCGCTCGCCAGACCCCAGATCCCGTGCAGCGGCTGGTAGCAGGAGGTCAGGTAGTCGTCGATGCAGTTCGGGTTCAGGAAGCTCGCGATGCGCGCCATGCGGTTGGCGCTCGTGAGGGCCAGCACCGCCACGACCACGACGGCGACCACCACGGGGATGATGAACACCCGCAGCTTCACGCCGGAGAAGAACAGAGCGCCGAGCAGGATCAGGACGAGGATCATGGCGGTGCCGAGGTCCCGACCCGCGACGACGGATCCGATGACGATGGCACCGACGGGGACGACGGGGATGAACACGTGGCGCCACAACCCGAGCAGCGTGTGCTTGCGGTAGAGCACGTAACCGAGCCACAGCGCGAAGGCAAGTTTGAGGAACTCCGATGGCTGCGCCTGGACACCGGCGATGGAGATCCAGTTGCGGTTGCCGTCGAACTCGTATCCGAGCGGCGTGAAGACGAGGAGCTGGAACGCCAGCGCCACACCGAGTGCGAGCCACGAAATGCGCTTCCAGAACGTCACCGGCAGTCGGCTGAAGACGAACATGAGAGGCACGCCGAGGATGGCGAACATCGCCTGGCGCATGACGGTCTGGAACGGCCCGCCCTCACCCGAGGTCGCCATCGTCGCCGACAGCACCATGACGAGTCCGAAGATCGTGAGGATCAGCGCCGTCGAGGCGATGAGCAAGAACTCGCTCGGGACCGGGGCGAATACCTTGCCGAGGGCGACGCGCGCCGTGAAGGCGGACGAGCCGCGGTCAGCCGGATCCGACGGGGCCGGACGGTCGGTCGTGGTCGTCACCGGCGTCCTTTCCCCTCCGTGCGTTCACCGCGTCGGCGAAGCGCCGGCCGCGATCCGAGTACGAGGCGAACTGGTCGAAGGATGCCGCGGCCGGAGCGAGGAGGACCACGTCTCCGTCCTGCGCGACGCCCGCCGCCAGCGCGACGACCTCGGTCATGACGTCCTCAGTCTGAGCGTGGTCGACCTCGAACAGCGGCACCGTCGGCGCGTGTCGCGCGAATGCCGCGACGATCGCGGACCGGTCGACGCCGATGACGATCGCCGCCTTCACGGCGGGACCGCGTGCGGCGACGAGCTCGTCGATGTCGACGCCCTTCAGCTGGCCCCCGAGGACCCAGACCGCCCCGGGGTACGCCTGGAGAGAGGATGCCGCGGCGTGCGGGTTCGTCGCCTTGGAGTCATCGACCCATGTCACGCCCTCGGCCACGGCGACGACCTCGATCCGGTGGGGATCCAGGCGGAAGCCGCGGAGGGCGTCGCGGATCGCCGCCGGCGGCACATCGAGCGAGCGGGCGAGCGCGGCGGCCGCGAGGATGTTGGCGACGACGTGCGGCGCTGTCAGCCCCGCCTGCGCGAGCTCTTCCAGGGTGGTGAGTTCGAGGGCGTTCGTCCTCCGCTCCTCGAGGAAGGCACGGTCCACGAGGATTCCGTCCACGACGCCGAGATCGCTCGGCCCCGGCACCCCCAGATCGAAGCCGATCGCGCGGCATCCCTCGACGACCTCGGCGTCCTCGACCATCTCGCGCGTCGCGACGTCGCTCTTGTTGTAGACGCACGCGACCCGGGTGTTCTGGTAGACGACAGCCTTGGCGTCGCGGTAGGCGTCGAAGGATCCGTGCCACTCGAGGTGGTCGGCGGCGAGGTTCAGGCAGACGCTCGCGTACGGCGAGACCCGATCGGCGCCGTTCTGCAGGCTCAGATACCAGAGCTGGTGGCTGGAGACCTCGATCACCAGGACGTCGAAGCCGGCGGGGTCGCGCACCGCGTCGAGCACCGGCACGCCGATGTTGCCGCACGGCGCCGCGCGCAGTCCGCCCGCCACAAGCATGGTCGCCGTCAGCTGCGTCGTGGTGGTCTTGCCGTTCGTCCCGGTGATGAGGACCCAGTCCGCCGGCGATCCGTCGGCGCGCAGCACCTTGTCGCGGACGCGCCACGCGAGCTCGATATCTCCCCAGACGGCCACCCCCGCCTCGCGTGCCCACGAGACGACGGGGTGATGCGGCGGGAATCCGGGGGACGCGATGACCACATCGGGCCGGTGGGCGACGAGGTCGTCCGGGACGGTGTCGAGCCGGCCCTGCCAGAGCCGCGCTCCGATCACGGGAAGCAGCCGCGCGTATTCCTCGTCGGCGTTCTCGGTGACGACGAGGACGTCCGAGCCGAGCTCCGCGAGCGTGTCCGCGACAGAGAACCCGGTCATCGACAGGCCGAGCACGACCACCCGCAGATCCGACCAATCGGCGTGCCAGCTGGTGAGCCGGCTGAGGTCGGCCGTCATACGGCGGCCAGCCAGCCGACGTAGAAGAGCGCCACGCCGAAGATCGCGAAGATGCCGGCGATGACCCACATGCGCACGACGATGGTGATCTCGGGCCATCCGCGCATCTCGAGGTGATGGTGGAACGGGCTCATGAGGAAGAGGCGTTTGCCGCCGGTCGCCTTGAAGTAGTACCGCTGCAGGATGACCGACGCCGGGGCGATGATGAAGACGCCGGCGAGCAGGACGGACAGGATCTCGGTGCGGCTGAGGACGGCCATCGCGACGATGACACCGCCGATGGCCATCGACCCGACGTCGCCCATGAACATCTTCGCTTTCGGGGCGTTCCACCAGAGGAAGCCGACGAGGGCGCCCACGAAGGATGCCGCCACGATCGTCAGCCCCATCGGGTCGCGGGTGTCGTAGCAGGCGGCGGTGTACTCGGTGGCGAGTGCGGCGGAGTGGCAGCGCTGCTGCAGCTGCCAGAAGGTGACCAGCGCGTAGGCGGACACGCTGAAGATCCCCGCACCGGCGGCGAGGCCGTCGAGCCCGTCGGTGAGGTTGGTGGCGTTGGACCACGCGACCGACATGAACGAGATCCACAGGAGGTAGAGGATCCAGCCCGCGACGGCCCCCAGTGCCATGAAGGACAGCGTCGGGATGTCGCGGAAGAAGGAGATGTAGGCGGAGCCCGGGGTTTCGCCGTACTGGTTCGGGAAGCTCAACGCCATGACGCCGAACGGGACGGCGACGGCCACCTGCCCGACAATCTTGCGCCACCCGGACAGTCCGAGGCTGCGCTGCGACCTCACCTTCATGTAATCGTCGATGAAGCCGATGATGCCGAGACCCACCATCATCCACAGGACGAGCAGCCCCGACACCGTCGGTTCGGTTCCGCCCGTATAGCTGCCGACGAAGAACCCGACCATCGTCCCCAGGATGAAGACGATGCCGCCCATCGTCGGCGTCCCGCGCTTCGTGTGATGACTCGGGTTGTTGATGTCCTCCGGCGTGCGGATGACCTGACCCCATCCGATCTTCCGGAAGAGCCGGATGAATAGGGGCGTGAGGAAGAGGGTGAATGCCAGCGAGATCGTCGCAGCGGCCAGCAGAGATCTCACGAGAACGATTCTCCCAGACGATCGCCGAGGAACCTGAGTCCCGCGGCGTTCGAGGACTTCACGAGCACCCGGTCGCCGTCGCGGAGCTCGGTCATCAGGTAGTCGTACGCCTCGTCCGCGGTCTCGAAGAACACCGCCTCACCGTCCCAGGACCCTTCGCTGATGGCGGCCAGGTAGAGGCGTCGCGCCGCTGAGCCGACCACCACGATGCGCTCGTAGCGCAGCCGGACGGCTTGGAGTCCGATGCGGTCGTGCTCCTCCCCCGCCTGCTCGCCGAGCTCGGTCATCGCCCCGAGGACGGCGACCTTGCGCTGGCCGGGCTCGGTGATCTGGGCCACGGTGCGCAGAGCCGCCGCCATCGAATCGGGGCTCGCGTTGTACGCATCGTTGATGATGCGTACACGGTCGCTCCCGAGGGGCTGCATCCGCCACCGCTCGGCGATCTCGACGGTACCGATCCGCTCGACCGCGTCCGCGGGATCCACCCCGAGAACGTGCGCGACGGTGATGGCAGCCAGCGCGTTCATGACGTGGTGCTCGCCGAGCACCCGCAGGTGCAAGGGCAGGCGTCGTCCGTCGACGAGGATGGTGGCGGTCGTTCCGGATGCCGTGACGTCCACGTCCACGGCACGGACATCGGCAGAGGGGCCGCGCCCGAACCACCGCACGTCGGCGCCGCGCTCCGCGGCTGCGGCGGCCATCGCCGCCACCCGCGCGTCGTCGGCGTTGAGAACGGCCGTTCCGCCCGGGCGGAGGGCCTGCACGAGCTCCGTCTTGGCCTTCTGCGTCGCCTCGACTCCGCCGAAGCCGCCGGCGTGGGCGAGGCCCACCATCAGTACGGCACCGATGTCGGGGGTGATGAGGCCGGCGAGTTCCGCGATCCGACCGGGGCGCGATGCACCGAGCTCGCTCACGAGGAATCGGGTGTCCTCGGTGACGCGGAGCATCGTGACCGGTGCACCGACCTCGTTGTTGAACGAGGCACGAGGCGCGACGGTCGGCCCCTCGTCCTGAAGGATCCGGGCGAGCAGGTTCTTCGTCGTCGTCTTGCCGTTCGACCCGGTGATGCCGACCACACGAAGCTCCCCCCGCATGCGCACGCGGGCGACGACCTCCCGGGCGAGCGCGCCCAGGGCGCGGACCGCGTCGTCGACGACGACCTGGGAGACCGCGACGTCGACGGGTCGCTGCACGATCGCCAGCGAGGCACCGGCGGCGACGGCGTCATCGACGAACAGATGGCCGTCCGTCGCGTCGCCGGGCTTGGCCACGAAGACGGAGCCGGGCCCCATCTCCCGCGAATCGGTGTCGACTGTTCCCGAGACCACCATCTCCGGGGTGTCGGTGCCGTGGAGGTGCAGGGTGCCGCCGACGGCGTGCGTCACCTCGGCGAGCGTCATCCGGATCATGCTGGGGTGTCTCCTCGTGCGCTCGGGTTCAGCCTGTGACGGGCAGGAGGGGGGTCTCCGAACCCGACGGCATGACACGGTAGTGCGTGAGCACCTGCGTCATCGCCTTCTTGAACACCGAACGGTTGGCCGACGACATGCGCTGCTTCTTGGGCTCGTCGAAGACCGTCAGGACAACATACTTCGGATCCTCCGCCGGGGCGAAGCCGACCAGGGAGGTGAAGTACGTGTTCGGCTTGTATCCGCCCTTGCCGTCGGAGATCTGGGCCGTGCCGGTCTTACCCCCCATCCGGTAGCCGGGGAGGGCGATGTCGTCGGCGAGCGTCCCCTGCGCGAAGACGTTCTCGAGCATGAGCGAGACCTCGTCGGCGGTCTCCTTCTTGATGACCTGCTCGGGCTCGGCGAGGTCGGGCTTCACTACCGTGCCGTCGGGCTTCGTACACGACTCGACGAGCGATGCCGGCATCCGCAGACCGTGGTTCGCGAAGGTCTGATAGGCGCTGGCGACCTGGACGGCGGTGACGGTGAACGCCTGCCCGAAGGTGGTCGCGTACTTCGTCTGGTTGTCCCACGTGTCGGCGGGCGCGATCGTCGTCTTCGGCTCTCCCGACCAGTCGAGACCGGTCGGCTGGCCGGCGCCGAACCTGGTCAGGTAGTCGTAGCGCGTCTGGGGGTCGACCATCCCGCCGAACTGCGACATGGCGACGTTCGACGATGTCACCAGACCGCCGTTGAGGGTCAGGTTCTCCGTCGCGTGCTTCTCGGAGTCGTTGACGACCGCCCCGTTGTCGAAGACCATCCGGTCGGGCACGGTCACGGTCGATTCCGGCGTCACGCCGGCCTGCTCGATGGCCGTCGCGGCGGTCACCGGCTTGAACGTCGAGCCGGGTTCGAAGGAGAACCGGAGCAGCCTGGAGCCACGATCCTCGGGCTCACTGGCGCCGGGGTCGTTGGGGTCGACCGTCGGGGTCTCCGCGAGAGCACGGATCTTGCCCGTCGCGACCTCCATGACGATGATCCCGCCCCAGTCCGCCTGGTAGCGCTCTGTCTCTTCGGCGATCAGCTGCTGCATGTACCACTGCAGGTCGGCGTCGATGGTGAGGGCGAGGGTGCCGCCGTCCTCAGCGGGCTGCTCGACCGCCGTCCCCGGGATGACCACCCCGTCGGCGCCCTTCTGGTAGCGGATGCTGCCGCCGGTGGGCTCGAGGCAGGAATCCTGCAGCGCCTCGACGCCTTCGAGCGGCTTGCCGTCCGATCCGACGAAGCCCAGGATGTTCCCGGCGACGGCGCCGTTCGGGTACGACCGCGAGGCGACCGGTTCGAACGAGATGAACGGGATCTGAAGGTCGGCGAGGGCGCGGAACTCCGCGGTGGACACCGATCGCTTGATTCTCGCCCACCGCGAGCCTGCGTCCTTCGCGATCGCGTCGTCGGCGACCGCCTGGACCTCGGCGGCATCCTGTCCGGTGACCTCGGCGATCTGCGCCGCGATCTCCGGCCACGTGACGCGGACGGTCTCGCCGTCGTCGTCCTTCACGAGGGAGCCGTCCTCGTCACGAAGGGACATGCCCTTCTCCGCCAGCATGGGATCCACGACGACGTCGTAGCGCAGGATGCTGGTGGCCAGCGGCGTGCCGTTCGTGTCGACGATGGAGCCCCGGGCGCCCTCGAGCGTCGAGGTGACCTGCATCCCCTTGCTGAAGGCGTCGTCGACGTGCTGGCTCGCGTTGACGACCTGGATGTCGATCAGCCGGGCCACGAAGGCGATGAGGACGACCAGGACGACGGCGAGGGCGACGACGGTACGACGGCGCGGGCCTCGGGTTGCTCGTGTCGTCATGTTCTCAGTGTGTGCTCGGGGTCGGCAGTCCGTCGGTGATGGAAGGGGGTGTCGGCGTATTGGCCAGCAGCTCCTGATCGATGGAGACACCGGAGTCCAGGCTCGCCTCCGGATCGGTCACGAGCGGGACGCCGGCGACGAGTGCGTTCGAGACCGCGGCGCGCGACAGCGCCTCGATCGAAGAGGCATCCGATGCGCCCTTCTGCGGTCCGAGGGTCGTGCCGTCGCTCAGGCGCAGATAGTTCGGCTCGCCCCCGGCGACGAGTCCGAGGGCGGCGGCGTTCGCGGCGAGGAACTGCGGCGAGCTGAGCCCGGCGATCTCCTCTTCGAGGATCTGCTTCTGGTAATTCGCGTCCCGCTGCTGTGCGGTGAGGTCCTTGACTTCGTACGCGCCCTGCGTCGTGACGATCGACAGCCCCATCTGCACTCCGGCGATCGCGAGCGCACCGGCGACCGCGACGATGCCGAACACGAGCCGCGGGCGACGGCGGGGCTGCGGCGAGGCACCGGGGCGACCGAGGGGGCGCAGGACCGGGGGCGCCGGGGCAAGGACGGCCTCGTCCCGTGCACGGTCGATGGCAGTGGTGGCCAGGGCCGGAACGGTCATGACGCCTCCCTCACTCGCTCTGCCGCACGGAGGCGCACCGGAGTGGCGCGCGGGTTGCGGGACTTCTCTTCGTCTGATGCCACTTCCGCGCCCTTGGTGAGCAGGCGGAAGCGGGGGGCGTGCTCGGGCGGCTCGATCGGCAGGCCCGCGGGCGCCGTGGAGCGCGTCGCCTCGGCGAAGACCCGCTTGACGAGCCGATCTTCGAGCGACTGATACGACATGACGACGATCCGGCCGCCCACCGGCAGGATGCCGAGGGCCTCGGGAAGGGCACGTTCGAGTACGGCCAGCTCGCCGTTGACCTCGATGCGCAGCGCCTGGAACACCCGCTTGGCGGGGTGCCCACTGAGCGCGCGCTGGACGGCCACCGGTGTCGCACCGATGAGGATCTCGACGAGCCGCCCGGATCGGTCGATGGGCGCCTCTTCGCGTGCCGCGATGATGGCGCGGGCGTACCGGCCGGCGAGCTTCTCCTCGCCGTACCGCTCGAAGATCCGCCGCAGGTCGCCCTCGCCGTAGGTGGCGACGATGTCGGCCGCGGTCGTCGGAGCGGTCTGATCCATCCGCATGTCCAGCGGCGCGTCCTTGGCGTACGCGAAGCCGCGCTCCGCCTCGTCCAGCTGGAGGGAGGACACTCCGAGGTCGAAGAGGATGCCGTCGACCTTCGGCGCGCCTGCGCTGCGCACAGCCTCGCCGATGCCGTCGTACACGGTGTGCACCAGAGTGACGCGGTCACCGAAGCGCGCGAGCCGCTCCCCCGCGATCCGGAGGGCGTCGGTGTCGCGGTCCAATCCGATCAGGCGCACACCGGGGAACCGCTCGAGAAGGGCTTCGGAGTGCCCGCCCATGCCCTCGGTCGCGTCCACGACGACGGCGCCCTCGTGCTGCAGCGCGGGCGCGAGCAACTCGACGCAGCGGTCGAGGAGGACGGGGGTGTGGATGTCGTCGTGGCTCATGATGCATTCGGTTCTGTGAGAGGCCCTCGGCCCCGATCCCCATCCGCTCCGACCTGGCGCCGGGGAAGTGCGTCAGGGCGAGCGGCTGGGAGTCGCGGTCGAGGATCAGAAGAGTCCGGGGATCACCTCCTGCTCCATGTCCGAGTAGGTGTCCTCGTTGCTGTCGGCGTAGGCGTTCCAGGCGTCGGCGTTCCAGATCTCGGCGTGCGCACCGACACCCGTCACGACGAGCTCGCGGTCGAGGGCCGCATAGGTCCGCAGGTGCGGCGGGATCGTGATGCGGTTCTGGGAGTCGGGCTTCTCGGCACTCGCACCGGAGAGGAACATGCGCTGGAAGTCGCGCGCCTGCTTGTTCGTCAGCGGCGCCTCCCGGATGCGCTCGTACACCCGCTCGAACTCCGCCGAGCTGAAGACGTACAGGCAGCGTTCCTGACCGCGGGTGATCACGACGCCCGGGCCGAGGTCGTCGCGGAACTTGGCAGGGAGGATGACCCGGCCTTTGTCGTCCAGCTTCGGGGTGTGGGTGCCCAACAACATCGCTCGGTCACCCCCTTCGTCCGGCCCGCTCCAGGATGACGCCACTTTACTCCACTTTCCTCCACTTAGCGACTGATTCGCGCCCCAGCGCTCGTGTTGAGGCAGATGTCCGCATCGCCGGCGTCGACGGCCACGCGCGGCATCCCCGGATGGGCACAAAAAAAGCACCGACCCGGAGGTCGGTGCTTCAGAAGTGGAGGGGGGTGGAGGGACTCAGATCATCGATCGTCGTTCCGGCGGTCCCAGCGGTCGTTCATCCGGTCCATGAAGGACGCGGACGCCGGTGCCTTCGCGGCGCGCGGCTTGCGGGAACCCGATGCGGCGCTCACGGCGGCGGCTCCCTTCGCCGGAGTGAAGGCGAGGACAACGCCGCCCACCATGATCACGAAAGCGAACACACCGATGATCGTGAGAGACGTGGCGACGCCGACGACGAGTCCGGCGATACCGAGCAGCACGATGACGGATCCGTACACGATGTTGCGATAGCTGAGGGGGGCGGCTCCCCGGTCCGCGCTGACAACATCGGCGTCGTTGCGCATGAGATGGCGTTCCATCTCGTCCAGCAGACGCTGCTCCTGCTCTGACAGTGGCATGCATCCCCCTCGGGTCGGTCCATCAAGTGTACGCGTGCGCGCGATCACTAGGCTAGGCCCGTGTCCTCTTCCCCCGACCCGATCGTGGCCGTTTCCCAGCGAGTCGAGAGGTTCCTGCAGGACCAGCGCGATGCCGCCGCAGGATTCGGTGACGAGGCCCGCTCCTTCGTCGATTCCGGAGCCAGTGCTGCAGCGGGCGGGAAGGGCTTCCGCGCCCGCTTCTGCCTGGCCGGATGGCGCGCAGTGGCCACGGCCGGTGCGGCGGATACCGGGGGCGTTCCAGACGTCGTGACCGCGGCATCCGCCGCCCTCGAGATCTTCCACGCGGCGGCGCTCGTCCACGATGACGTCATCGACCGCTCCGACACCCGACGGGGCCGTCCCGCCGCACACCGCGCATGGGAGGCGACGCATCGCGCGGGGCGGTGGGCCGGTGATGCCGCGGACTTCGGAACGTCGGCGGCGATCCTCTTGGGCGACCTGCTCGTGGCGTGGAGCGACGACCTCCTCGAAGAAGGGCTCCTCGCCGCAGAGCCGGCGGCGGCCGCTCTCGCCCGCGCCGAGTTCGGCCGCATGCGCCGCGAGGTCACCATCGGCCAGTTTCTCGACATCGCGGAGGAATCGGTCTTCGTGATCGCCCCGGTCGACACGCACCCCGACCGGGCTCTCCGCGTGGCCTCCCTCAAATCCGCGCGCTACAGCGTGCAACACCCGCTGCAGCTCGGCGCCGTGCTCGCCGGCGCCGATGAGGATCAGTACGCCGCCCTCGCCGCGTTCGGACATCCGGTGGGTCTCGCGTTCCAGCTGCGCGACGACGTGCTCGGCGTGTTCGGCGACACGGCCGTGACCGGCAAGCCCGTCGGCGACGACCTGCGCGAAGGCAAGCGGACACTCCTCATCGCGTACACGCGCGCCGCCCTGACCCCGGGGACACTCGCCGTCTTCGACGAGCTCATCGGCGACAGGGAGCTCACGCCGGAGCAGGTCACGCACCTGCAGCAGACGATCGTCGACACGGGGGCGCTCGCTCGCGTCGAGGAGCGGATCACACAGTGGGCGGCCGAAGCGGACCGGGCGCTGCGCGGCGCTCGTCTCGGGCATGCGGCCGTCAGCGAGCTCCGCGACCTCGCGCGGGCCGCGACGGTCCGAGCCGCCTGAGGGTTCGGTGCGGAGGAGCGCTCAGGCGAGCGACTGAGCGACGCGGCGGACCTCGCTCTTGCGGCCCTGACGGAGAGCCTCGATCGGTGCGGAGCCGATCGACTCCTCGGGGGCGAGCAGCCAGTCGATCGCTTCGTCGTCGGAGAAGCCGGCATCCTGCAACACGATGACCGTTCCCCGGAGCGACGAGATCGGTGCCCCGTCGACGAGGAAGACGGAAGGGACGCGGGGCGCGCCGAAGCGGCGCGACGCCACGAGCTGGTGCTCGTCGAGCATCCGGCGCACGCGCCCGAGGGGCTCACCCGTCAGTTCGACGAGCTCGGGAAGACTCAGCCAATCAGTGGACACGGACGCATCGGAACTCACCCGTCCACTATCGCATCCACGCCTCGGGTGGCGTGAATCACAACAGCCACATGCGCCACATGCATTGACACCAGCAACAGAGCCGTGACACGGTTTCTGCGGGGGATCGACGAGCTGGGACCGAACGAAGGAACACCTGTGCGCCGCAACGACGTCCTCACCACCGCCCTGCGCGACAAGCGCACCCCCGCCGTGATCGGCTCGATCGCCCTGTCGATGTCCCTGATGCCCCTCGATGCGGCTCAGGCTGAGGACCGCCACCGGACGGCCCCCGAACCGGCCGCCGCGCGGGCTCACGCTCACGTCGCGTCGTCGACGGCGGTGGTCGTCGGCACACCCGCCGCGCAGACGGCCGTGAAGACCCACATCGTCGCCCGCGGCGACACCGTCAGCGCGATCGCCGCTGCGAACGGCGTCCGCACCGCCGACGTCCTGGCCTGGAACGGACTCGGCTGGACGTCGATCATCCGCCCTGGAGACGTCCTCCGACTGGGACCGAAGACATCGGATGCCGGTGCCCCGCGCACGCCCGCGGCTGCCGCCCCGGCATCCACCTACACCGTCCGAAAAGGCGACACGCTGTGGGCCATCGCCGCCCGCCACGGCATGAGCGTCTCCGCACTCTCCCGCGCGAACGACCTCGGATCGTCCACGACGATTCACCCGGGTCAGAAGCTGCGCGTGGGAGTGCTCGCCGCCTCGCCCGCTGCCGCCTCACGCCCCACGGCACCCCGTCCCGAGGCGGCCGGCCCCGTGCACGAGGTCGCGACGGGCGAGACGCTCTGGGCGATCGCGAAGCGCAGCGGAGTCAGTCTGGCGCGCCTGCTCGCGGCCAACGGCCTCGACGAGCGCTCGATCATCTATCCCGGCCAGAAGCTCCGCATCCCTGCGGCTGCGGCGGCGACGCCCGCGTCGACCGGCGCGGCCGACGTCCGCCTCGATGCGGAGCAGATCGCGAACGTGAAGACGATCATCTCGGTCGGGCGCGAGCGCGGGGTGTCGCGCGACGGCATCGCCCTCGCCCTGGCGACGGCGATGGTCGAGTCCTGGATCCGGAACCTCGAGGGCGGCGACCGCGACTCGGTGGGGCTGTTCCAGCAACGACCCAGCGCAGGATGGGGCACGGTCGCGGAGATCCGCGACCCGCGTCGGTCCGCTGCGGCGTTCTTCGGCGGAGCGGGCGACCCCAACGGCGATCGCACCCGCGGACTCCTCGACATCGACGGGTGGGAAGACATGGCCTTCGGTGACGCCGCTCAGGCCGTGCAGATCTCCGCCTATCCCGAGCGATACGGCCCGTGGGAGGAACAGGCATACCGCTGGCTCGACACCTACGGGTGAATCGCCGCCCCATGCCCGCGTTGGGGGTGAGCCGTTACCCGGGCTCGCAGGGTCGGATCCGTAGACTTCTGACGTGAACGCCACCCCGCAGACCGACCCGCTGATCGGCCGCCTGGTCGACAGTCGGTACCGGGTTCGCGGGCGCATCGCACGCGGCGGCATGGCCACCGTGTACGTGGCGACGGATCTGCGCCTCGAACGCCGTGTCGCGCTCAAGGTGATGCACGGGCACCTCTCCGACGACACCGTCTTCCAGAACCGCTTCATCCAAGAGGCACGGTCGGCGGCACGCCTGGCGGACCCGCACGTGGTCAACGTGTTCGATCAGGGCCAGGACGGCGAGATGGCCTATCTGGTCATGGAGTACCTTCCCGGCATCACCCTGCGCGAACTGCTGCGGGAACAGAAGCGACTGACCCTCCCGCAGACGATCACGATCATGGACGCGATCCTCTCGGGCCTCTCGGCCGCCCACCGCGCCGGCATCGTCCACCGTGACGTCAAACCCGAGAACGTGCTCCTGGCCGAGGACGGTCGCATCAAGATCGGGGACTTCGGGCTCGCCCGCGCGACGAGCGCGAACACGGCCACCGGCCAGATGCTCCTCGGGACGATCGCCTATCTGGCACCCGAGCTCGTCACGCGCGGGACCGCGGACGCGCGCAGCGACATCTACGCCCTCGGCATCATGCTGTACGAGATGCTCGCCGGCGAGCAGCCCTACAAGGGCGAGCAGCCGATGCAGATCGCCTACCAGCACGCCACCCATTCGGTCCCTCGGCCGAGCGTCAAGAACCCCGGCATCCCGGAGCAGCTCGACGAGCTCGTGCTCTGGGCGACCGAGCGCTCCCCCGAGGACCGCCCCTCCGACGCGCGCGAGATGCTCGAGCGTCTGCGCGAGATCGAGAAGCAGCTGGGCGTCTACCCGCAGGTGGTGCGCTCCACACCGACCGGGACGAAGGTCGTCGTCGACGACTCGCTCGACTCCGACGAAGTGACGCGCGTGATGCCGGGAACCTTCACTGCCCCCAGCGTCACGACCGAAGTGGACAACGCGACGCGCCTGCGCCGCCGGACGCATCGCAACGCGGTGAAGGGCGGATGGCTGCTCGCGATCGTCCTGGTGCTCGCGGCCGGGGCTGCGGCCGCCGGCTGGTGGTTCGGCAGCGGGCCCGGGTCGCTTGTGAGCGTGCCGGCCGTCTCGGGGATGAGCTTCGATGACGCGGAGGATCTCCTCGCCGACAACACGCTGGTGGCGCTCCGCAACGAGGTCCACAGTCTCGACGTTCCGACCGGCGACGCGATCGGAACGGACCCCGGCACCGGCGTCTGGGTGGACCGCGACTCGACGGTCACCGTGAACATCTCCTCGGGACCCGCCACCGCCGAACTCCCGACGCTGCAGGATCGGGCAACCTCGGAGGTCGAGGCGCTCCTGCAGGAGAACGAGATCACGGTCGCCGCGACCAAGAAGTACTTCACGAGTTTCGCACCGGACCGGGTCGTACGCGTCTACGTCACGCAAGAGGGCTCGGCCGACCCGGTCGAATGCACGGACGGGTGCTCGGTCCTGCAGGGCTCGACCGCCGAACTCCGGGTCTCCCTCGGTCCGCTCCCCGATGTCGTCGGTGAGCCGGCTGCCGAAGCGGCGCAGACGCTCGAGGATGCGGGCATGGACGTCGAGCAGACGCGCGAGTACAGCAGCGACGTCGCCGATGACCTCGTCATCCGTGTCGCCGACCGTCCCGGCGGCGGGTCCTGGCAGCAGGGCGAGAAGCTGACCCTCGTCGTCTCCGACGGCCCGCGGCCGGTGGAGGTTCCCAACGTCGTCGGCGAGACCGTGCGAACGGCGGTCGAGCGCCTCCAATCTGCCGGGTTCAAGGTCAACCCCAACATCGAGGACGCGGAGATCCCGCTCGGCGGCCGCTACTGGGATGTCTATCGCGTCCGTTCCATGACACCCGAAGGCGGCACCATGCAGCGCCCAGGGATCACCGTCAGCCTGACGCCGCAGTTCCAGCCGTTCGGCTGACACGCCACCGCGCGACGTACGACGAAGGCCCGGCAGTTCATACCACCGGTCCTTCGTCGTACGTGATCAGCGGTTGCCGAGCTCCTCGGCCACGAGGAAAGCGAGCTCGAGCGACTGCATGTGGTTCAGTCGCGGGTCGCACAGCGACTCGTACCGGGTCGCGAGCGTCGCCTCGTCGATCATCTCGGACCCACCGAGGCACTCGGTGACGTCGTCGCCGGTGAGTTCGACATGGATGCCGCCGGGGAAGGTGCCGACCGCGCGGTGCGCCTCGAAGAAGCCGCGGACCTCGTCGACGACGTCGTCGAAGCGACGCGTCTTGTACCCCGTCGGCGTCGTGATCCCGTTGCCGTGCATCGGGTCCGTGACCCACAGCGGCGTCGCCCCGGCATCCTTGACGGCCTCCAGCAGCGGCGGGAGCGCATCGCGGATCTTCCCCGCACCCATCCGCGTGATGAATGTGAGGCGTCCGGGCTCACGCTCGGGGTCGAGCTTGTCGATGAGAGCCAGCGCCGTCTCGGGGCTGGTGCTCGGGCCGAGCTTCACGCCGATGGGGTTGCGGATCTTCGAGAAGTAGTCGACGTGGGCGCCGTCGAGCTCCCGGGTACGCTCGCCGATCCACAGGAAGTGCGCGGAGGTGTTGTACGGCGTGTCCGTGCGGGAGTCGATGCGCGTCATGGGGTGCTCGTAGTCCATGAGCAGGCCCTCGTGACCGGTGTAGAACTCGACGCCGCGCAGCTCGTCGAAGTTCGCGCCGGCGGCCTCCATGAACTTGATGGCGCGGTCGATCTCACCCGCGAGACGCTCGTACCGCTGGTTGGCCGGATTCTTGGCGAAACCCTGGTTCCAGCTGTGCACCTCGCGCAGGTCGGCGAAGCCACCCTGCGTGAAGGCCCGGACGAGGTTCAGGGTCGATGCCGCGGTGTGGTACCCCTTCAGGAGCCGCTGCGGATCGGCCGTGCGCGAGGCCTCCGTGAAGTCGTAGCCGTTGACGATGTCGCCGCGGTACGCGGGCAGTGTGACGTCGCCGCGCGTCTCGGTGTCGCTCGACCGGGGCTTCGCGAACTGGCCGGCCATGCGGCCCATCTTCACGACCGGCATCGACGCGCCATAGGTGAGCACGACCGCCATCTGCAGGACCGTCTTGATGCGGTTGCGGATCTGCTGCGCGGTGGCACCGGCGAAGGTCTCGGCGCAGTCGCCGCCCTGCAGCAGGAACGCCTGGCCGGATGCCGCCTTCGCCAGGCGCGCGCGGAGGTTGTCAACCTCACCGGCGAAGACGAGGGGCGGAAGGGTCGCGATCTCGGCGGACACGGCAGCGACCGCATCCGCGTCGGGCCACAACGGCTGCTGCTTGATCGGGAGCGAGCGCCAGTGGTCGAGAGGAGTGGGCATCCGCCAATTCTAGCGGCGGCGGACACCGCCCCCGGTCGTGTGACGGGTGCCCGGCATGCCGTGACGTGTGGTCAGGACGCGGATGCCGGGCGCCGGTGCTTCACAGTGGAGGCGTACACGTCCTCGTACTCCTGCTCCCCCATGCGTTGGAGTGCCACCATGATCTCGTCGGTCACCGAGCGCAGGACGAATCGATCGGACTCCATGCCGTAGAAGCGGCTGAAGTCGAGCGGCTCGCCGATGACCATCCCCACCCGGCCGACGCGCGGGATCGACCGTCCGATCGGCATGACGTCGTCGGTGCCGATCATCACCACCGGGATCACCGGAACGCGGGCCGTGAGAGCCATGCGGGCGAGTCCGGTACGACCGCGGTAAAGCTTGCCGTCGGGGCTGCGGGTGCCCTCGGGATAGATGCCGAGCAGGTCACCCCGCCCGAGAACCTGCAGTCCGGTGTTCAGCGACGCCTCGGAGGCCTTGCCCCCGGTGCGGTCGATCGGGATCTGGCCGGTGCCCTGCATGAACACACGCGTGGCCCATCCCTTCAGGCCCTTACCGGTGAAGTAGTCGCTCTTCGCGAGGAAGGACATCGGTCGATCGATCATCAGAGGCAGGAAGATCGAGTCGCTCACCGACAGGTGGTTGCTGGCGATGATGGCGGCCCCGGTCGTCGGGATGTTGCTCCGACCCACGATCCACGGACGGAAGATCGCCTTCACGATCGGTCCGATGATGAGGTATTTCAGGACCCAGTAGACCATCTCAGACCCGGCCTCCCGCGAGGTCGGCCACGCCGATGAGGCCCGCGTCGTTGCCGAGGGTCGCGATCGCGAACGAGGCGATGGGTCGCTCGCCGTAGCCGGGGAGTGCCGTGGCGTACGCTTCGCGCACGGGATGCAGGAGCCGCTCCCCCAGGTCGGCGACACCGCCGCCGATGACGAAGAGCGCAGGGTCGAGGACCGCCTGGAAACCGCCGCACGCCTCGCCCAAGGCGGTCGCGACGCGGTGAACGGCTTCGAGCGCACCGGCGTCACCCTGCGCGATGAGCGCCGCCATGGCCGCCGCGGGCACGATGCCGTCCGCGGTGCGCGCGGCCGCGAGACCCGCACCGAAGTCACCGGACGCCGCGATGTCCGCAGCCTCACGCTGCAGCGCGCGGCCGGACGCGTACTGTTCGAGACATCCTCGCTGGCCGCACCCGCACGGACGACCGCCGCGTTCGAAACGGATGTGGCCGAGCTCACCGCCGATGCCGTTCCCGCCCACGAGCAGTTCGCCGTCGATGATGGCCGCGCCGCCGACACCCGTGCCGAGCGTGATCATCACCATGTCCCGGGCGTCTCGACCCGCGCCGAACCGGAACTCGCCCCATCCGGCTGCGTTCGCGTCGTTCTCCAGGGTCACGGGACGACCGATGCGGCGCTCCAACTCGTCGCGGAGCGGCTCGTCCGTCCAGTCGATGTTGGGCGCGTGCAGGATGACGGAACGACTCGCATCGATGAACCCTGCAGCCGCCACGCCGACCGCGTGGACGACGCGGTCGGTCACGAGGTCGTCGACCATCGCCGCCACGGCGTCGGCCAGCGCGTGGGGGTCAGCCGGAGTGGGAACGCGACGGCGATCGACGATCGTCCCGTCGGGGTCGACGACACCTCCGGCGATCTTGGTCCCACCGATGTCGATGCCGACGTTGAGCACACCACTCCCCTCCGCGCGTGCGGGCGCACGGCATCCGAGAGTCTAATGGGGCCGGGCGGACGGCCGAGGCCGTGGGATCGAGGATCACGATGCCCTAGACTCGGTCGCACCTGACGCCACCCGGTACCGAAGGAGTTGCCGCCCATGAGCGCCGTACAATTCGACGTCCCCGCCGTCGTCCCCGCGGACCCGACCGCGAACACATCGGACATCCTCATCGAACGGGTGAAGGCCACGCCGTCGCTGGCGCTGTTCGCCGTCCCGGACGGCGACGGGTGGCGCGACATCACCGCGGCCGAGTTCCAGCGCGAAGTGATCGCGCTTGCGAAGGGCTTCGCCGCCAGCGGCATCCAACCCGGTGACAAGGTCGCCTTCCTGGCGCGGACCACCTATGACTGGAGCCTCGTCGATTTCGCCCTCTTCTTCGCGGGCGCCGTCATGGTCCCGGTGTATGAGACCAGCTCCGCCTCGCAGATCAACTGGATCCTCACCGACTCGGGCGCCACGGCGATGATCGTCGAGAGCCGTGCTCACGCCGAACGCGTCGCTGAGATCCGTTCCGAGGTGCCGCTCGTCCGCGATGTCTGGACGATGGGCGCAGGCGACCTCGACGCGCTCCGGACGCGAGGGACCGAGATCAGCGACGACGAGATCGAGCGTCGCCGTTCGCTCGCCAACGAGGACGACATCGCGACACTGATCTACACGTCGGGCTCGACTGGACGACCCAAGGGCTGCGTGCTCACCCACAAGAACTTCGTGGAGCTGTCGCGCAACTCCGCGAAGGCACTGCACGAGGTCGTCGAGCAGCCGGGCGCAGCGACCCTCCTGTTCCTGCCTCTGGCGCACGTGTTCGCGCGGTTCATCTCGATCCTCAACATCCACGCGGGCGTGAAGACGGGCCACGAGCCCGACACCACAAAGCTTCTCGCGGGCCTCGGCTCGTTCAAGCCGACGTACCTGCTCGCGGTACCCCGTGTGTTCGAGAAGGTCTACAACTCGGCGGAGCAGAAGGCCGAGGCGGGCGGGAAGGGCAAGATCTTCCGCGCCGCCGCCGCCGTCGCGGTCGAGCACTCGCGTCGCCTGCAGGACGGCGAGAAGATCCCCCTCGGGATGAAGATCAAGTTCGCGCTGTTCGACCGCCTCGTCTACAGCAAACTGCGTACGGCGATGGGCGGGCGTGTCGAGCACGCCGTCTCGGGATCGGCGCCGCTGGGTCCCCGCCTGGGTCACTTCTTCCACAGCCTGGGCGTGCAGATCCTCGAGGGCTACGGCCTCACCGAGACCACGGCCCCAGCGACGGTGAACCTCGTGACGAAGTCCAAGATCGGCACAGTGGGGCCGGCCCTCCCCGGCGTCGGCGTGCGACTGAGCGACGACGGTGAGATCGAGGTCCGCGGGATCAACGTCTTCAGGGAGTACTGGCGCAACCCCGAGGCCACCGCCGAGGCGTTCCACGACGGCTGGTTCCGCACCGGCGACCTCGGGTCGTTCGACTCAGAGGGATACCTCACGATCACCGGCCGGAAGAAAGAGATCATCGTCACCGCGGGCGGTAAGAACGTCGCGCCCGCCGTGCTCGAAGACCCCATCCGCGCCAACCCGATCGTCGGGCAGGTGGTCGTCGTCGGCGACCAGAAGCCGTTCATCGGCGCGCTGGTCACCCTCGACCGCGAGATGCTCCCCACCTGGATGGGCAACAACGGTCTCGCCGCCGACATGCCGATGTCGCAGGTGATCACCCACCCCAAGGTGCTCGCTGAGGTGCAGTCCGCCGTCGACCGCGCCAACAAGCTGGTCTCGCGCGCGGAGTCGATCCGCAAATTCGTCATCCTCGACACCGAGTGGACCGAGGCATCCGGACACCTCACCCCGAAGATGAGCATCAAGCGCAATGTGATCCTGTCGGACTTCGCCGCCGACATCGACGAGCTCTACCAGGCCAACGTCTCGACGACGAACATCTCACTCGGGCACTGACCCGGCCGGCACACGAGGAAGGGCCCCGGAGATCCGGGGCCCTTCCTCGTCGTCAGCGTCGAAACCAGTCGGACTCCCGCACCTCGCGCATCGCCTGCCGGCGGGCATCCTTCGGCAAACGGTCGAGGTACAGCATCCCGTCGAGGTGATCGCACTCGTGCTGCAGCGCCTGAGCGAGCAGCCCGTCGCCCTCGATGATGAGCTCCTCGCCCGTCAGGTCGATGCCCGTGACCCGAGCCCACGGGTGCCGGAGGGCGTCGTGCCAGAGCCCGGGCACCGAGAGGCATCCCTCCCCTGTCGGGACCGGGTCGCCTGCGACCTCGAGCGTCGGGTTCAGGATGTACCCGATGACGCCGTCGACGTTGTAGCTGAAGGCGCGGAGCCCGACGCCGATCTGCGGGGCGGCGACACCGGCACGGCCCGGTTCGGTGACGGAGTCCACGAGGTCGGTGACGAGGGCGATGACTCCCTCGTCGATGTCGTCGATGGGTGCGCTCACGCTCCGCAGGACCGGGTCGCCGAAGAGCCGGATCGGACGCACAGCCATCAGCGGGCCGATCCCGGCGCGCGGAGGCCCTCGACGACCACCGCTGCGAGCTCGCGGGCGGCCAGACGCGTCGCAGCGGCGAGCTCGCGGAACGAGATCGGGCCGCCGGTCGCGATGTGCGCGTCGTACGGGATCGTCACCACGGCGCGTACGCGGGTGCGGAAGTGGGCCTCGAGCTCGCTGGGCTTGATGAGGCTCGCGCCGGGACGGGACGTGTTGAGGACCACCACCGCGCCTCGCGCGAGTTCGCCGTACCCGTTCGTCTCGAGCCAGGAGAGGGTCTCGGAGGCGAGCTTCGCCTCGTCCACGCTCCGCCCCGCGGCGATGAGAAGCTGATCGGCGAGCTCGAGGGTCGCGTCCATCACGGAGTGCACGATGCCGGTACCGCTGTCGGTGAGGACGATCGAGTAGTAGTGCGCCGCGATCGCCGCGACGTCGTGGTAATCGCGATCGCTGAAGGCCTCGGACAAGTGGGGGTCGGCATCCGATGCGAGGATGTCGAGGCGCGTCTCATCGCGCGCGACGATCGCAGAGAGGTCGTTGAACCCCGTCACGTCCGCTCGGGCGCGGACGAGATCGCGGACGGTCTTGCCGCTCCTGCGCTCGATGCGCTCGGCCAGGGTGCCACGGTCGGGGTTCGCGTCCACGGCGATGATGCGGTCCTCGCGTGCGTCTGCGAGGGCCATGCCGAGGAGCGTGGTGACGCTCGTCTTGCCGACACCGCCCTTTCGGGAGAGCACCGGCACGAACTTCGCTCCGCCGGCGAGGGGTGCGGAGATGCGCCGGTCGAGCTCTTTGCGCGCGCGCACGCGCGGGCTGTCCTCCAGGATGACGCGACGGAACGTCGCGCCGTAGACGAAGCGCTGCCACGCCCCCTCGGGCTCCGGCGCCGCCACCCGGGACCGGTCGATGAGGCGGTCGGCCGTGAGGAGGTCTGGGCTCTCGCGGTCGGCTCCGAGCTGGTCCAGACGGCGCGACTGCAGCGGCTCGTCCTCGACCCGTACAGCGCGCACCCGCTCGAGAGCATGCTTGTCGGGACCGGCAGGGTGATGGATCGCACGCCGCGTGACACCCGTCGGCGCGGCGTCCGTCGGGGTCGACACGACCTCCGCGTCAACGACGTCGTCGCGGGCCCCCGCCGCGGGCTCGGGCGACATGTGCTCCTCGGCGGCGTCGGCCGGCGCCGGCTCACTCTCGTCGTGCACCGCAGGCGCCAGGTCGGCCTCGTCGACGTAGTCGTCGTCGTCTGCGAGCACCGGCAGGGTCAGATCGATCTGGGCCGTCGTGCCGTCGACGATGCCGATGCCCGTCGTCTCGAGGTTGTCGGTGCGCTCGAGCACACCGTTGTCGACGTCCTCGGACATCTCATTGTCGCGCTCACGCATCACGGGGGTCACTCCTGGTGGTTCCGGGGCCTCGAAAAGCCCGACGCACCAGGTTAGTCCGCGGGACGGACCACGAGCAAAAGGTCGCCGGCCTCCACCTGCGCGGTTGCGGCGATCGCGATGCGCTCGACCACGCCGTCGACGGGGGCGGCGATGGCCGCCTCCATCTTCATCGCCTCGATGGATGCCACGGGCTCACCCGCGCGAACCTTCGCGCCCTCCTCCGCCTTGACGGTGACGACGCCGGAGAACGGCGCGGCCACCTGACCCGGCTTGGACGTGTCCGCTTTCTCGGCCCGGCGGGCTTCGACGGTGACGGAACGATCGCGGACGGTGACCGGTCGCAGCTGCCCGTTGAGGGTCGCCATGACCGTCCGCATCCCCTTGTCGTCGACCTCGCCGATGGCCTCGAGCCCGACGTAGAGCTGGACGCCCCGTTCGATCTCGACGACGTGCTCCTGGCCGGGCTTCATCCCGTAGAGGTAGTCGATGGTGTCGAGGACGCTGAGGTCGCCGAACGTGTCACGGACCTCGTGGAACGCCTTCGTGGGCGCCGGGAACAGCAGACGGTTGAGCTTGTCGCGTCGCGTCGCGGAGTCCGCGTCGAGAGCCTCCGAGTCCTCCGGCGAGATCTCCGTGACACCGACCTTGACGGAACGGCCCGCGAGGACCTTCGACCGGAAGGGCTCCGGCCATCCGCCGGGGAGGTCGCCGAGCTCGCCGGCCATGAAACCGACGACCGAGTCCGGCACGTCGTACTTCTCGGGATTCGCCTCGAAGTCCGCCGGGTCGGCCTTCACCGCTGCCAGATGCAGCGCGAGGTCGCCGACCACCTTCGACGACGGCGTCACCTTCGGCACACGACCGAGGATGCGGTTGGCCGCCGCGTACATGTCCTCGATCAGCTCGAAGTCCTCGGACAGCCCCAACGCGATCGCCTGCTGGCGGAGGTTCGACAGCTGCCCGCCGGGGATTTCGTGGTGGTAGACCCGACCGGTGGGACCGGGCAGGCCGGACTCGAACGGCGCGTAGAGGTTGCGGACGGCTTCCCAGTACGGCTCGAGGTCCGAGACCGCCTGCAGATCGAGACCGGTCTCGCGCTCGGTGTCGGTGAGGGCGGCGACCAACGCCGAGAGGGAGGGCTGACTCGTCGTACCCGACATCGGGGCGGCGGCTACGTCGACGGCATCCGCTCCTGCCGCACTGGCTGCGAGGAGCGTCGCCAGCTGACCGCCCGCCGTGTCGTGGGTGTGCACGTGGACCGGCAGGTCGAACCGCTCCCGAAGGGCCGTCACCAGGCGTGCCGCCGCGGCGGGACGCAGGAGTCCTGCCATGTCTTTGATGGCGAGGATGTGGGCGCCGGCGTCGACCACCTGCTCGGCGAGGCGAAGGTAGTAGTCCAGCGTGTAGAGGTCTTCGGCGGGGTCGAGGAGGTTGCCCGTGTAGCAGATCGCCGCCTCGGCGATGGCGGTGTCGGTGGCCAGGACGGCGTCGATCGCGGGACGCATCTGGCTGACGTCGTTGAGGGCGTCGAAGATGCGGAAGATGTCGACGCCGGATGCCGCAGCCTCGGCGACGAACGCGTCCGTGACCTTCGTGGGGTAGGGCGTGTAACCGACGGTGTTGCGACCGCGCAGCAGCATCTGGATCGCGACGTTGGGGAGGGCGCTCCGGAGGGCGTCGAGGCGCTCCCACGGGTCCTCGCCCAGGAACCGGAGGGCGACGTCGTACGTGGCGCCACCCCACGCCTCGACCGACAGCAGTTGCGGTGTCAGACGGGCGACGTGCGGCGCGACGCGCACGAGGTCCTTCGTCCGCACCCGCGTCGCGAGGAGCGACTGGTGCGCGTCGCGGAAGGTCGTCTCGGTGACGGCGAGCCCGGTTTGGGCACGCAGGGCCTCGGCGAAGCCCCGGGGGCCGAGCTCGAGCAGACGCTGCCGGGAGCCCGGAGCGGGCTCGGCGCGCAGGTCGACGACCGGGAGCTTCGCCGCCGGGTCGGTGTGGACCGGGCTGTCGCCGTTCGGCCGGTTGACCGTGACGTCGGCGAGCCAGGACACGACCTTCGACCCACGGTCTTTGGACTCCCGCCCCTGCACGAGCTCAGGACGCTCGTCGATGAAGGCCGTGCTGAGGTCTCCGGCGGCGAAGGCCGGGTCGTCGAGCACACGCTGCAGGAACGGGATGTTCGTCGAGACGCCGCGGATGCGGAACTCCGCCAGTGCACGACGTGACCGGATGACGGCCGCCTCGAAGTCGCGACCGCGGCAGGTGAGCTTCGCGAGCATGGAATCGAAGTGCGGGCTGATCTGTGAGCCCGCCGCCGTGGTGCCGCCGTCCAGGCGGATGCCGGCGCCGCCAGGCGAGCGGTACGTCGTGATCTTGCCGGTGTCGGGACGGAACCCGTGCGCGGGGTCCTCGGTCGTGATGCGGCACTGCAGGGCGGCACCGCGCAGGTGGATCTGCTCTTGGCGCAGACCGAGGTCGTCGAGTGTCGCGCCGGCGGCGATACGCATCTGCGATTGCACCAGGTCGACGTCGGTCACCTCCTCGGTGACCGTGTGCTCCACCTGGATACGCGGGTTCATCTCGATGAAGACGACCTCGCCCGTGCGCGGGCCCGCCGTCTCGAGCAGGAATTCGACCGTGCCGGCGTTCTCGTACGAGATCGACTCGGCGAACGCGACGGCGTAGGCGTGCAGGTTGCGGCGGATCTCATCGGACAGGTTGGGGGCCGGCGCGATCTCGACCACCTTCTGGTGACGCCGCTGCACCGAGCAGTCACGCTCGAAGAGGTGCACCGTGTTACCGGCCTTGTCGGCCAGGATCTGCACCTCGACGTGGCGTGGCCGTTGGACGGCCTGCTCGAGGAAGACGCGGGGGTCGCCGAACGCACTCCCGGCTTCGCGCATGGCTTCCGACAGTGCCGGCGGCAACGCGTCCGGGTGCTCGACCCGACGCATCCCTCGCCCGCCGCCGCCTGCGACGGCCTTGACGAAGATCGGGAAGCCGATCTCCGGCGCCTGCGCCACCAGTGCGTCGATGTCGTCCGACGCATCCGTCGAGCGCAGGACGGGAACACCGGCCGCGATCGCGTGCTGCTTCGCGGTCACCTTGTTGCCCGCCATCTCGAGCACCGCCGAGGACGGACCGATGAAGGCGATTCCGTTGGCTGCCGCCTGTGCGGAGAGCTCCGGATTCTCGGAGAGGAATCCATACCCGGGGTAGATCGCGTCGGCGCCGCTCTCGAGCGCGACACGGATGATCTCGTCCACGTCGAGATACGCGCGCACCGGGTGGCCGACCTCGCCGATCTGATAGGCCTCGTCGGCTTTCAGGCGGTGGAGCGAGTAGCGATCCTCGTACGGGAAGACGGCGACCGTCCGGGCACCGAGCTCATACGCGGCACGGAATGCGCGGATGGCGATCTCTCCGCGATTGGCGACCAGAATCTTGCGAAACATGCTCTTCACCTCTGCTGGGTGCGGGGCCACTCCGTCGGGGCCGCCGAGGTACGGGCTGAGTACCCTCACAGCCTAGGGGACGGTAACGTGGTCGCTTGTGCACGTACTCTCCGTCAGCTCCCTCAAAGGTGGCGTCGGCAAGACGACCGTGACCCTGGGCCTCGCCTCCGCGGCGTTCGCGCGCGGGGTGCGGACCCTTGTCGTCGACCTGGACCCGCAGTCCGACGTGTCGACGGGGATGGACATCCAGGTGGCGGGCCGACTCAACGTCGCCGACGTCCTCGCCAATCCCAAGGAGAAGGTGGTCCGCCAGGCCATCACCTCGAGCGGGTGGGCGAAGGTGCACCCCGGCACGATCGACGTCATGATCGGCAGCCCGTCCGCCATCAATTTCGACGGCCCGCACCCGAGCGTGCGCGACGTCTGGAAGCTCGAAGAGGCTCTCGCGACCATCGAGGCCGACTACGACCTCGTCCTCATCGACTGCGCGCCGTCGCTGAACGCGCTCACGCGCACCGCGTGGGCGGCATCCGACCGCGTCGTCGTGGTGACCGAGCCCGGCCTGTTCTCGGTGGCCGCAGCCGACCGCGCACTCCGGGCGATCGAAGAGATCCGTCGCGGCCTCTCCCCGCGACTGCAGCCCCTCGGCATCGTCGTGAACCGGGTGCGCCCCCAGTCCATCGAGCACCAGTTCCGCATCAAGGAACTCCGCGACATGTTCGGACCCCTGGTCCTCACCCCGCAGCTGCCCGAGCGGACCTCCCTGCAGCAGGCACAGGGTGCGGCGAAGCCCCTGCACATCTGGCCGGGCGACTCCGCGCAGGAACTCGCCGCCGATTTCGACTCGTTGCTGGACCGGATCGTCCGCACGGGTCGCATCCCGGTCACCGGGACCGCCTCCCCCGCCTGATCGCCGTCGTTCCGGCACGCAAGAGCGACGCGCACGGATGCGCGAGGCGAGGTGGGGTCAGGCCGAGCGGGCGGCGCGACGTGCGGCGAGTTCGTCCATCTGGTCGGACTGCTGGGCGTCGAAGTCGATCAGCGTGGTCTCGACCTCGCGGAGCACCTTGCCGACGGCGATGCCGAAGACACCCTGCCCGCGACTCACGAGGTCGATGACCTCGTCGTTCGAGGTGCAGAGGTACACCGAAGCCCCGTCGCTCATGAGGGTCGTCCCCGCGAGATCCCGGATGCCGGCTGCGCGCAGCTGATCGACGGCGATCCGGATCTGCTGGAGCGAGATCCCGGTGTCGAGGAGGCGCTTCACGAGCTTCAGCACGAGGATGTCGCGGAATCCGTACAGCCGCTGCGATCCAGAACCGCTCGCCCCACGGACGGTGGGCTCGACCAGCTCGGTACGCGCCCAGTAATCGAGCTGGCGGTAGGTGATGCCGGCCGCTCGTGCGGCCTGTGCGCCGCGGTAGCCGACTTCGTCGTCCATCTCGGGGAGGCCGTCGGTGAACAGGAGTTCGGTCGAGAACTTCTGCTCGCCCAGCGCATCGTGCGCGGTCATCGGGGCCTCCTGCGGGTAATGGGTACTCCCACGCTAGAGGAGGGAGTGGTCACCGGCAATGACATCCGACTCGTAGGCCCCGGCGTGTCGCGGGTACTCACGGCGTCAGTCTGTCGAGAGCGGCGGCGACGAAGACCTGCCGGATCTCCTCGAGGCGACGGGCGAGCTCCGGCGCGATCTCGCTGGCTTTCGCACGCGATCCGGCGTCGGCGCGGCGCAGCAGCGGGGCGATGGCGCTCTCGATGAGCGAGACCTCACGTTCAGCGCTCTGTCGGATGGTGCGGATGTGGCGCGGCTGGATTCCGTGCGCGTCCAAGGCGACGAGCGACCGCATCACCCCGAGTGCCCGCTCGTCGAACGAGTCGGCGGGGGTGATCAGACCTGCCGAGACCGCCTCGTTGAGCAGGGTGGCAGAAGCCCCCGCCGCGCTGAGCAGCTCGTCGCGGCGATAGCGCCGGGACGTCTGCACGATCGACGCCGGCGGCACCGGAACGATCTCGTCGCCGTGCTCTTCGAGATACTCACGGATCCGTGCCAGCGGGATGCCGAAGTCGCGCTGCATGCTCAGGGCGGTGCGGAGGCGTTCGACGTCCGCGGTGGAGAACTTCCGGTACCCGGAGTCGGTGCGGACGGGCGTCACGATCCCCTGCACCTCGAGGAAACGAAGCTTGCTCGCGGTGAGGGCGGGGAATTCCGGACTCAATCGTGCGAGGACCTGGCCGATGCTCAAGGAGCCCGAAGACGCTGCTCGTCCCCGGGTCGCGGCAGCCGGGCTCACGCGCCGATCGCCCGCTCTGCGGGCGCGACGAAGAAGTTGAGGCGGAACTTTCCGACACGCACTTCGGCGCCGTCGGTCAGCGTCGCACGGTCGACACGCTCGCCGTTGACGTACGTGCCGTTCAGGGAGCGCTGATCGATCAGTTCGAAGGTGGCACCGGTGCGCGTGATCTCGGCGTGACGGCGTGACACGGTCACGTCATCGAAGAAGATGTCGGCCTCGGGGTGGCGCCCCACGGTCGTCACATCGGTGTCAAGGAGATAGCGGGCACCCGCAGTCGGGCCGGAGCGCACGATCAGCAGCGCGGCACGTGCCGGAAGCGCGTTGATCGCCTCGACCTCGGCCGCCGTCAGCTCTGCACCGAAGGGCACGAAGGACAGGTCCGAGTCGTGCCCGAACGTCTGCGTCGAATCCACGAGACGCGGGTGCGCCGACGTCTCGGCACCCCGATGGATGTCGCCGCCCGGTCGCTGGTTCTGGTCCACGATGTCCTCCTTCTTCCACAGTAACCGATCGCTCACGCTCGCGGTGGCCGCGTCGACTGCGAGGCGACATGGTAGCGGGCGGCTCTCGCGGACGACAGTGGCGTGGAGCCGCGACATCCGCACACTAACGTCGCCGCCATGTCCCCTACCAGTCGACCCCGCGCCCTGCGCCGGAGTGCCGCGGTCGCGGCCTCGGTGCTTGCCGCACTCGTGTTCCTCTCCCCCGCCTCCCCCGCCGCGGCCCACGACGAGTTGCTCAGTTCGGACCCCGCCGCCGACGAGATCCTCGGCACCACTCCCGACGAGATCTCGCTGACCTTCAGCGCGCCGCCCTCGACGGAGCCGGGATCCGCGGTGATGGTGGTGTACGACGAAGCGTGCCGGTCGATCGCCGACGGAGACCCGGTGATCACCGACAACACCGTCGCTCAGGCGATCAGCGGTCCTATCGAGGGGGCGGTACTCGTGCAGTGGCGGGTCGTCTCGAGCGACGGGCATCCGATCTCGGACGAGTTCACCTTCTCCGTCGGCGAGGACGGCAAGACCGCCGCTGCCGAGGAGTGCGGGGAGTCGGCGGCGGAGCAGTCCGAAGGGTCGTCGGAGGGGTTCAACGCGGTGCCGTACGCCGTGGGTGGAGGCATCATCTTCTTGGCCGTCGGCATCGTCATCGCGGTCGCGATCGTCCGCGGTCGCCAAGGCGCGACGAAGGAGTGAGGGCACCGGCGGCGGACTAGGCTGGGAGCATGCCTCACTACGACGTCGTCATCCTCGGTGCCGGCCCCGGCGGCTATGTCGCGGCCGTCCGCTCAGCACAGCTCGGACTGTCCACCGCCATCATCGAAGAGAAGTATTGGGGCGGTGTGTGCCTCAACGTGGGCTGCATCCCCTCCAAGGCCCTCCTGAAGAATGCGGACCTCGCGCACACCTTCACCCACAAGGCCGATCTGTTCGGCATCAGCGGTGACGTCTCCTTCGACTTCGGCACCGCGTGGGATCGCAGCCGCAAGGTCGCGGACACCCACGTCAAGGGCATCCACTTCCTCATGAAGAAGAACAAGGTGACCGAGTACCAGGGCCGCGGGTCGTTCATCGACGCGAAGTCCATCGAGGTCACCAAGGAGGACGGCTCGAAGGAGACCGTCACGGCCGACAACGTGATCATCTCGACCGGATCGACCGTGCGCCTGCTGCCCGGCGTGACCCTCAGCGAGAACGTCGTGACGTACGAGGAGCAGATCCTCACGCGCGAGCTCCCCGGCTCCATCGTCATCGTCGGTGCCGGCGCCATCGGCATGGAGTTCGCCTTCGTCCTCAGCAACTACGGCGTCAAGGTCACCATCATCGAGTTCCTCGACCGCGCCCTCCCCAATGAGGACGTCGAGGTCTCCAAGGAGATCCAGCGCCAGTACAAGAAGTACGGCATCGAGATCCTCACCTCGACCAAGGTCGAATCGGTCGTGGACTCCGGAGACAAGGTCACCGTGTCGTACTCGGCCAACTCCGACGGCGCAAAGGGGCAGATCGAGGCCGACAAGGTACTCATGTCCATCGGCTTCGCCCCTCGCGTCGAGGGCTTCGGTCTCGAGAACACCGGTGTGAAGCTCACCGACCGCGGTGCGATCGAGATCGACGACTACATGCGCACGAACGTCGAGGGCGTCTACGCCATCGGTGACGTCACCGCCAAGCTGCAGCTCGCGCACGTCGCGGAGGCCCAGGGTGTCGTCGCGGCCGAGACCATCGGCAAGGCCGAGACCCAGACGCTCGGCGACTACCGCAACATGCCCCGCGCGACGTTCTGCTCCCCGCAGGTCGCGTCGTTCGGCCTCACGGAGCAGCAGGCACGCGATGCCGGCTACGACGTGAAGGTCGCGAAGTTCCCCTTCTCGGCCAACGGCAAGGCGAACGGCCTCGGCGAGCCCGTCGGTTTCGTCAAGCTCATCGCGGATGCCGAGCACCTCGAGCTGCTCGGTGGCCACCTGATCGGCCCCGACGTGTCGGAGCTCCTCCCCGAGCTGACCCTGGCGCAGAAGTGGGATCTGACCGCCCTCGAGGCAGCCCGCAACGTGCACACGCATCCCACGCTGTCGGAGGGTCTGCAGGAGGCCTTCCACGGCCTCGCGGGACACATGATCAACCTGTGACCCTCGCGCAGGACCTATCGGATCGCACAGGTCTTCAGTAACCTGGCGAAACGACTGACGCCGCCCCGAACGAAGCCGGGGGCGGCGTCAGTGCGTTAACGTCGGGCTGCTGTCACAGGCCGAGGGCACGCTCGAGCTTCGAACCCGACCCCGAGACCTCACCGCCGACGCCCCGGACGAGCTCATCGGCCGCGGTGAACAGCGCGTCCCGCCCCGCGGCATCCGCCGGCGCCGCGGGTCCAAGCTCGAGCTCCCACTCGCGCCAGGAGGTCTCGACACCGCGTCGTAGGTCGGTGGCGGTGACGCGGTCGTCGACGAACTCGGCGAGCAGACCACCCGCGGCGTCGAGAAGCGCATAGGCGGTGCGCGCGTTGCGGATGCGCGCGAGCGGCGCGAATGGCGGCGCGGCGATGGGTGCGAGTGCGGCTTCGATCGCTGCCGGCACCACGATCTCGTCGGTCCCGCCGTTGTCGAGCGGCCAGCGGGATTCCGCCTTGCCGTCGGCCGTCACGCGCTTGATGTGCCAGCCCTCGTCGGGGCCGCCGCTGCGACGGCGGAGCGCAACCCGTGCCTGCCCCAGCGCACCATCGGACGTGTCCAGGTAGTGCGCGTCGAGTTCTCGCGGTTCTGCCGCCCCGACGGCGGCGACGCCGGGAAGCCTCGCCCAATCGGGCAGTGGCGTCCCGGCGTCGACGTCGTACGTGCGCTCGATCTCGAGCGAGTGCTCCGGCTCAGTCGTCAAGGGTCGGACGGTCGTCGCGCTCGTCGGCGGACGGATCGATGTCGTCCTGCGCGGCGACGAAGCGGAAGTCGGCGGACGTGGGTCCGTCGTGCTCTCCGGTGTTCTCGTCGGCGCCCGCGCGCTCATAGGTGATCTGCGTCTCGCTGTAAGGCAGGATCAGTCGGTCCGTGTCCTCCTCGAGCGGGATGACCTGGCCGTCGAGCGGGCCGCCGTGAAGTCGTGCGATTGCCATGATGTACCTCCGACACCGACTTTAGCCCGGCCCCCCACCCGCTCCGCCGCGCCTTGTCACACCGTCTGCGCGGTGCTATCCGGGGGCGTCAGACGAGCGGCGGCGTGTGCCAGATGCGATCGATGTAGTCGCGCATGGACCGGTCGGAGGAGAAGAACCCGCACCGCGCGACGTTGAGGATCGCGGCCCGCGTCCAGGCGTCCTCATCCGCGTAGAGCGCGTCGACCCGCTTCTGCGCCGCGACGTAATCGGTGTAGTCCGCGAGGGCCATGAACGGGTCGTGGTGGATGAGGTTCGACACGACTGGTTCGAACACCGATCCGTCTCCTCCCGAGAAGGCGCCCGACGAGATGAGATCGAGCGCCCGCGACAGGTTCTCGTCGGCACGGACGAAGTCGATCGGGTGGTAGCCGCGGGTCTGCAGATCGGCGACCTCGGGCTCGGACATCCCGAACAGGAAGAAGTTCTCGTCGCCCACGAGCTCGCGGATCTCGACGTTGGCCCCGTCGTCCGTGCCGATCGTGAGAGCGCCGTTGAGGGCGAACTTCATGTTGCCCGTCCCCGATGCCTCCTTGCCGGCGAGCGAGATCTGCTCCGAGAGGTCCGCCGCGGGGACGACCCGCTCGGCCAGGGTGACGTTGTAGTTCGGCGGGAAGAGGACGGCGAGACGGCCCTCGACCCGCGGGTCCGAGTTGACGACGGAGCCCACGGCATTGATGAGGTGGATGATGCGCTTGGCCATCGCATACCCGGGCGCCGCCTTCGCCCCGAACACGAATGTGCGCGGGGTCACCTGATCGGGGGTGACACGACCCGAGGCGATGGCGTCGTACTCCGTGATGATGTGGAGGAGCTTGAGCGTCTGCCGTTTGTACTCGTGGAGCCTCTTGACCATGACGTCGAGGAGATGGTCGTCGGCGACGGTGAACCCGTCGCGCTCGGCGAGCGTCCGCGCCAGCACCCGCTTGTTCGACGCCTTCACGGCGCGGAACGCGGAGCGGAAGCCGGCATCGTCGGCGTGGTCTTCGAGCTCACGGAGTCGGTCGAGGTCGGTGAGCCAGCCCGGACCGATCGTGTCGGTGATGAGGCGCGAGAGACCGGGGTTCGCGAGCCGGATGAATCGACGGGGGGTGACGCCGTTCGTCACGTTCGTGAACTTGCCCGGGTAGAACTCGTCGAAGTCGGGCAGCACCTTCTCGCGCAGGAGCTGGGAGTGCAGTTCGGCGACGCCGTTGACCTTGGATCCCGCGACCGTGGCGAGGAAAGCCATCCGCACGGAGCCGTCGGGCGAGATGATCGACATCCGCCGGATCCGGTCCTCGTCATCGCCGAAACGCTCGCGGACCTCTTCGAGGAACTCGTCGTTGATCCGATAGATGATCTCGAGGTGCCGCGGCAGCAGGCGGCCGAGCAGGTCGGCCGACCAGACCTCGAGGGCCTCGGGGAGCAGCGTGTGGCACGTGTAGGCGAAGCACTGCTGCGTGATCCGCCAGGCGGCATCCCACTCGAGCTTGCGCTCGTCGACGAGCACACGCATCAGCTCGGGCACGCCGATGACCGGATGGGTGTCGTTGAGCTGGAAGATGACCCGTTCGGGCAGCTTCTCGAGATCGAAGTCGCTCGGCAGGATGAGGTTCACGAAATCGCTGATGGATGCCGCGACGAAGAAGTACTGCTGCTGCAGACGCAGCTCCTTGCCCTGCGGGGTGGAGTCCTCGGGGTACAGCACCTTCGAGATGTTCTCGGCGTAGGTCTGGGCGCGCACCGCCTCCTGGTAGTCGCCGGCATTGAAGACGCGGAGGTCGAAGCCCTGCGTCGCCTGTGCGCTCCACAGCCGCAGAGTGTTGACGCGACCGTTGTGGTACCCGGGGACCATGTAGTTGTACGGCACCGCCAGGACGTTCCAGGCCGGTACCCACCGCGAGCGCGGGACGCCCTCGTCGTCGTAGGTCTCGGTGTGGCCGCCGAAGGAGATCGTCTGCGCGGCCTCGGGGTGCGGGAACTCCCACGGCGAGCCGAGTGCGAGCCACGAGTCGGCTTGTTCGACCTGCTGGCCGTCGACGAAGGTCTGCCGGAAGATGCCGTACTCGTAGCGGATGCCGTACCCGATGCTCGGCACGCCGAGCGTCGCCAGCGAATCGATGAAGCACGCCGCGAGCCGGCCGAGACCGCCGTTGCCCAGACCGGGCTCGACCTCGAGCGCGCGGACGTCCTCCAGATCGAGGCCGCAGGCGACCAGGGCCTCGGCCGCGATGTCGGTGAGCCCGGTGGCGAGGAGGTTGTTGTCGAGCTGTCGCCCGAGGAGGTATTCGGCGGAGAGGTAGGCGACGCCCTTGGCCTGAGTGGATCGCTGGCGACGGACGTCCTCCAGCCAGCGGGCCATGAGGTAGTCGCGCACGGTGGCGGCGAGCGCGAAGTACCGGTCGTTGACCGTCGAGGTCGACAGGGCCACTCCGCGACCGTTGTTGAGGTTGCGCAGGTACTGCGTCACGAAGCCGTCGACCGTCGGCTCCGGTGACTGCACGGGTGCGAGGGCGATCGGGTGGCTCGGCTGAAGTCGCGGGTTCTTCACGGTACGACGGTACACACCCCGACCCGGCGGCATCGAGTGGATGCGCCAGAGTTCACACAGCGGTGACGAGGCGGTGATGCGGCGACGGGCTTAACCCGACGCGCGCTCGGCGGCCAGAGCCTCACGGGCGGCGTGCAGTTCGTCGGTGGCCGCTGTCAGCTGATCCTCAGCCGTCTGCACGCGACGCTCGATGAGCGTGGTCGCGCCGTGGACCCGGCGCATGCGGTCCTCACTCTCGAGCGTGGCCGTGACGATGTAGGCCGACGCGATGAGGATCACCTGGCACGAGAGGTTGATCCACAGCAGCAGCGCGATGAGCGCGGCGAACGTCGCGAGCAACGGGTTGGAGCCCGCGCCGCCCACGAACAGGCTCGAGAGCTGCTGCAGCACGGTCAGGCCGAATCCTCCGAGCAACGCCCCCGTCCACAGCGCCCGCGCGGGGGGACGGATGCCCGAGAGCGCACGGAACAGGAGCGCGACCACGGCGGTGTCAAGGATGAACGTGACCAGGATGCCGAGGGCGGCGCTCACGCCGACCGTCACCGGGCTCTCGGCGGAGACCCCCAGAACGCCGGCCACCAGTCCGACGCCGGCAGTGCCCAGTACCGTCGCGACCGCGGCGGCAGCCAGCCCGGCGCCGATGACGATGGCAAGGACGAGATTGCGGCCGAGAACGATGAAGATCAGGGTGTCGTCGTGGACCTTGTCGGCGATGACCCGCAGGGAGGTCCGCAGCGACCCGATCGCACCGATCGCCGCGAGGATGAGACCCACCAGGGAGAACACGCCGGCCACGGAGAACGCGATCGGGCGACCGAGGTCCTCGGTGTCGATGATCCCGCCCTCGCCGACGAGCCCGGGGATGACACCGTCCACCGCGTCGATGAGACTGCGCCACGCCTGGGGGTTGCCGGAGAGCCAGAGTGCGGCGACCGAGAAGCCGAGGAGAACACCCGCGAACACGCTGAACAGTGTGCGGTAAGTCACGCTGTCGGCGAGGAGGGGTCCTCGTCGCTCGCTGTACCGGAGGTAGGCCCGGACGATCCGCCACGACAGCGCGCGGGCGATCAGGCGCGGGACGAGCGGGGTCTTCGTTTCGTCGGCCATGGTCTCACGGTAGCGAAGCTCCGGCCGCGACCCGGGTCCCTTGCGCCCGAGCCGTCGATCTGGCATCGAGAGCTCAGAGACCGAGACGGGCCGCCGTCTCGGCGCCCCACAAGATGCCGGTCCACGCGCCCAGCAGCATCCATGGCCCGAAGGCGACGGCGGTGCGACGGTGGGCGCGCCGGGCGGCGAGCAGGATCGCGCCGTAGACGCCGCCGAAGACGAAGCCGGCGAAAGCTCCCACGGCGAGCGCGGGCCAGCCCGTCCATCCGAGGGCCATGCCGAGGACGCCGGCGAGCTTCACGTCTCCGCCGCCCATTCCGCCGCCCGCTGCGCGCAGGACGAGGTAGAACGCGAACAGCACCAGGCCTCCGATCACCGCCCGCAGCAGCGACGACCACGGCGCTCCGGCGAGACAGGCGACGAGCAGCAGTCCGCCGAGGATCGGATACCCGGGGAGGACCCACGCGTTCGGCAGACGGTGGGTGCGGACGTCGATGAGGGCGAGCGCGACGGAAGCGACGCCGAGCCAGCCGAAGGCGAGCGCGACCGCGGTGACCGCGACAGGACCCGCGACCTCGGCAAAGGGGGCCGGCACGGTCTCAACCGTCCAGGACGTCGAGCCGTGCGCGCACGGTGTCTCCCTCGGAGATCCCCTCGCGCTCCCGCACCGACCGCTTGAGTGGCAGCACGTAGACGCCACGGGCTGCGTCGGGGAAGATCGACGTCCGCCAGGACGACGAGCCCACGGACACGAGCACCGGGATCGACCCGAATCCCCGCTCGGGTCGCGGCACCTCGCGGATGTCGTCACTGGCCTCCCGCGTGAGGGGCACGAAGTACCAGTCGTCCCTCCGCGCGTCCCTGCGGAAGAGCACCCCGGCGGTCTCGACGATCATGCCCTCACGGTAGCGACGTCGCGCACGCGGCGGCGCGCGGCATCCCCACCCCGATCACCACTGCGGGTGGATGTCCTCCCGCAGCCGTCGGTCGTACACGTCGACCACGGCGGAGGCGAAGGTCTCGAGCACGGCCGGGTCGATCGATCCCGCATCGGCGTTGCTCCGCGCCTGCGCCGTCGTGCGGGCACCCGGGATGACGGAGGTGACTCCGGGACGGGAGGCGATCCAGGCGAGGGATGCCGCAGGCAGCGACACCCCGTCCGGGAGAGCCGCGCTCAACTCCTCCGCCGCGACGAGTCCGGTCTCGAAGTCGACGCCCGAGAACGTCTCGCCACGGTCGAACGCCTCGCCGTGACGGTTGAAGGTGCGGTGGTCGTTCGCGGCGAAGGACGTCGACGCCGTGTACCGCCCGCTGAGAAGTCCCGACGCGAGCGGCACCCGCGCGAAGATCGCGACACCGGCGGCCTCGGCGGCAGGCAGCACCTCGTCGAGCGGCTTGAGTCGGAACGGGTTGAAGATGATCTGGACGTTGCTCACCCCGGGACGCGCGATCGCGGAGAGCGCCTGCGCGCAGGTCTCGACGGAGACGCCGTACGCGGCGATCGCACCGTCGTCGACGAGGGCGTCGAGCGCGTCGTAGGTCTCGTCCGCCTCGATGACGGCGGACGGCGGGCAGTGCAGCTGCACGAGGTCGAGCGTGTCCGTGCCGAGGTTCTTCCGCGAACGATCCGTCCACTCGCGGAAGTGGGCGGACGTGTAGCTCTCGGGCTCCTGCGGCAGACGCCGCCCCATCTTCGTGGCGACGGTGACGCCGTGTCCCGGGTGTGCGGCGAGGAAGCGGCCGATGAGACCTTCGCTCCGACCGTCGCCGTAGACGTCGGCCGTGTCGAAGAGGGTGACGCCCGCCTCGACCGAGGTCGCCAGGACATCGAGCGCGTCGACTTCGGACACATCGCCCCAGTCGGCGCCGAGCTGCCAGGTGCCGAGGCCGATGGCGGAGACGGAACGGCCGGTGGCGGCGAGAGGACGCTGATGCATGGGGCTCACCCTACTTCGCCCGCGCGGCTGCGGGATCGGCACCCGTCATCTCGCTGACGGCCTCGGCGAGGTGGTGGAGCACCGTGGCGACGGCGGGGACCCGCGCCGCACCGCGCGCGGAGACGGCGTGGAGCTCCCGCCGGTCCCCGGACGACAGGGGGCGGGTGACGATCCCGGCCACGAGGGGGAAGGATGCCACGGCCAGGCGCGGCAGCGTCGCGACGCCGACCCCTTGCGCGACGAGCTGTTCGACGGCGGCCACGTTGTCGGTCTCGAAGCGGATGCGCGGCACGAATCCCGCTCGCGAGCACGAATCCAGCAGATGGCTGCGGCATCGGGGGCACCCGCTGATCCAGTCGTCGTCGGCGAGACCACCGAGGTCGACGACGTCCTCCACGACACGCGCGTGCCGGTCCGGGAGCACGAGGAGCAGATCCTCCGCGCCGATGCGCCGGGCGTCGAGCCCGCGGATGCTGTCGCCGTGCGCGTCGGTGCCGTCGCCGGAGTGGCTGAAGGTGAGGGCGATGTCGGCCCGGTCGGCGCGGACGGCCGCGACCGCCTCCGGGGGCTCGGCCTCGACGTAGGTGAGCGACAGACCCGGGTCCGACTCGGCGAGGCGCCGCATGAGTCGCGGCAGGACGGTCGGTGACGCGGACGGGAACCCGACCAGCCTGACGGTGCCGATGCGCCCTCCGCCGAGGTCGGCGAGTTCGCCCGCCACGGCACCGAGCGCCGTCGTGATCGAGACGGCATGACGGGCGAGGATGCGGCCCGCCTCGGTCAGCCGCATCCGCCGCCCCACCCGCTCGACGACCGCCATCCCCAACCGCGCCTCGAGTCGGCGGATCTGCTGGCTGACGGCGGGTTGGCTGTAGCCGAGCTCCGCCGCCGCGGCGGTCACGGATCCCGTGTCGGCGAGGGCTTTCACGATGCGCAGTTCTGCGACGGACAGGTCGGGAACAGGTTGGGGCATGCGGACATATAACGCGACGTCATGCACAAGATGCAATACCTGCCGTGGTGCACTCGATCCCCGGCCGGGACGATGGAGGCATGCCCCTCTCCCCCGCGACCGTCCGCGCGGCGTTCCCCGACTCCCGCGGATACGTCGCGGCCTGCACCGCCGGCATCCCACCCCTCGCGACGCGGGACGCCGTCCGGGCGGACCTCGACGCCTGGCCGGATCCGATGCGCTACGCCGCGAGCGCCGAGCGGTGCCGCGCGTCGTTCGCCCGGCTGGTGGGGGTCGATCCCGCCGCCGTGGCGCTCGGGGCGCAGACGTCGGCGATGGTGAGCCTCGTCGCGGCATCCCTCCCCGACGGCGCGATCGTCCTGTGCCCGGACGGGGAGTTCTCGTCGCTCGTGCTGCCGTTCGTCCACGCCGGCCGCGGCATCACCGTGCGCACGGCGCCCCTGGACGACCTCGCCGACACGATCAGCGACGACACGACCCTCGTCGCTTTCTCGATCGTGCAGTCGGCGACCGGCGCGGTCGCCGATGCGGACGCGATCGTCGCAGCCGCACACCGCCACGGGGCGCGCACCCTCTGCGACGCGACGCAGGCGATCGGATGGATGCCGGTGGCCGCCGACGCCTTCGATGCGCTGGTGTGCCACGCCTACAAATGGCTGTGCGCGCCGCGTGGAGTCGCGTTCCTCACCCTCCGTGAGGACTTCGCGACCTCGATCGGGCCGCGCCAGGCGGGCTGGTACGCAGGCGCCGATCCGTGGGCGTCGTGCTACGGCACGGACGCGACGCTGGCGGCATCCGCTCGACGGTTCGACGTCTCGCCCGCCTGGCAGGCTTTCGTCGGCGCGGAGCCCGCGCTCGCCTTGTTCGCGGCCGCCGATCCGCAGGGGCTGCGCGACGAGGTGACCGGGCTAGCCGATGCCCTCCGCCGCCGACTCGACCTGCCGACGCCGGCACGGGCGACGCCGATCGTCACATGGCGCGATGCGGGCGGCGCGGATGTCAGCCGGTTGCGCGCAGCGGGGATCGTGGCGTCCAGCCGCGCCGGAAACGCCCGCGTGGCCCTGCACGTGTTCAACGACGACAGGGACGTCGAGGACCTCGCGCGGGCACTCGGCCGCTGAGACGATCAGGCGCGACCTGTGCGCAGCTCGATGGCGATCTGCGAGGCGTCGACCACCGCCAGTTCGTGCGCGAGGACATCCGCGTCGAATGTTCCGGTGTCGCGCGCGTCGAGCAGAGCGCGTCGCTGCGCGTCGATGACGGCGAGTCGGTGGGTGCTCTCGATCTCGAAGATACGAGCGCGATCGGCATCGGTGGGACGCTCGGGAGCGGGCACGGACGCCGCGCTCTCGCGCAGGAGCTCGAGGATGTGCCGACGCTCTTGCCGCTCGCGCTCGCTCGTCTCGTCCGCCGACGCCGCAGGGGTCAGCGCCTCGACGAGGGGGGCGACCGACGCCCCCTGACCGACGAGCGAGACGACCGCGACGCCGAAGGCGACGAGGACGAGCACGGAACGCAAGGGCGTGTCCTCGGGGAGCGTCTGCGCGGCCGCCAGCGTGATCGCCCCCCGCATGCCCGCCCACACCACCAGGGTGCCCTCGCGCCAGCCGAGCGGCGCCTCTTGGAAGTAGCGGATGTCGGCGAGGCCGCGCGTGACCCGTGGACCGAAACGGCGGACGGTCCCCCGCGAGACGCGACGTCCACGGCGGGCGAACGCGTCGACGAGCTGCGCTTCCCCTTCCTCGCTCTCGAGGCGTTGCGCGATCGTCTCGAGCCGCGGCTGGAGACGGCGCATGCGGCGGGCGCTCATCGACAGGAGTGCGAGCAGCGGCGCGACATAGGCCGCGCGGACGACGACGGTGAGGAGCCAGGCTCCGGCCGCGATCAGCAGTGCGGGCGCGATGCCTTCGTGCGCCTTCTCGACGTCCGAGAGGATCGAGGTCAGCTGCAACCCCATGAACAGGAACACGAACCCTTCGAGGATCAGCTCGATCGTCCGCCAGTTCTGCGCGTCGGAGAGCCGGTTACGCGCCGAGAACACCCTGGGGCCGCCCACCCCCGTGATGATGCCCGCGACGACGGCCGCCACGAGCCCTGAAGCGCCGAGGAGTTCAGCGGGGACGGCCGCGAGGAAGGGCACCGTGAACGAGAGGACGGTGTTCACCGTCGGATCGGTGGCCCGCTTGCGGACCGTCAGGTTCAGCCACCCGAGCGCGGCGCCGATGAGGACCGCGACGACGACCGAGTAGGCGAACGTGCCGACCGCACCCCAGAAGGAGAAGGATGCCGCGGCCGCCGCGACGGCGGTGCGCAGGAGGACGAGCGCGGTGGCGTCGTTGAGCAGGCTCTCGCCCTCGAGGATCGCGATCACCCGTTTGGACACCGGCGTCCGTTTGATGATCGCGGTCGCGACGGCGTCGGTCGGGCTCACGATCGCACCGAGGGCGACCCCCCAGGCGAACCCGAGTTGCGGGATCACGAGCATGAAGAAGAGGCCGAGAGCGAGGGCGGTGCCGATGACCAGGAAGATCGAGAGCCCGGCGATCGCGCCGAACTCGCGTCGGAAGTGCATGGCGGGCATCGAGACCGCAGCCGAGTACAGCAGGGGCGGCAGGATGCCGAGAAGGATCCACTCCGGATCGAGGACGAAGTCGTCGAACATCGGGAGGAAGCTGCCGCCGACACCCACCGCGACCATGAGGATCGGCGCGGCGATGCCCGCCCAGCGGCCGACGACGGTGGTCAGCGCGACCACCAGGAGAGCGACCACCAGGCCGACGAGCGTCTCGATCACACCGAAAGCCTGTCAGAGGGAGCCGGGTGACGGCGATCAGCGGGCCGAGCGTCCGCTCCGCACGGCGAGGGATCGCATCGCATCGGCCGTCGGCAGATCGACGCGCAGCCGGGTCGTGCCCGGACGAGGCCCGGCGCCGTTGACGATCGCGGCGCCGCCGAGGCGGGCGAGCGGTTCGGCGAGCGTCGTCGCGGAGTCCGTGGAGAGGAACCCGATGACGCGGCCGTGGGAGTGGACGGCGACGTCGCGTCCGCGGCCGCCGTGACCGCGTCCGACACGGAGGACGTAGAGCCGGTCGTCGCGAGAGCGCCGCTCCGGGTCGTCGACGAGGTAGTAGGTGCGCGTGACATCCTCGCGGGATGTCGGGAGCACGCGGAGGTCGGGAAGATCGTCGTGCGATCGGGTCCGGCCGATGAGGGAGTGGAAGAGGTGTTCGAGCCAGGTGGGCACGGGGCCCCCTTTCCTGCACGCGGCACGAAGCTCGTGCCGCTCCCCGACCCTGTCACATCGCGCCTGGCAATCCCCCGGTCCGGAATGCTCGGCGTCGGGAGGCGGTTGAGGTCGGTATGAAGGCGATCGTCTACCGTTCCCCGGGCGCATCCGACGTCCTGTCCCTCGTCGACCGTGAGGTGGCCGCCCCCGGCCCCGGTGAGGTGCGCGTGCGCATCGCCGTCTCGGGCGTGAACCCGACCGACTGGAAATCGCGCTCCGGCGGCACGACGCGCGGGTCCTTCGCCGAGACGGTCCCTAACCAGGACGGAGCCGGCGTCGTCGACGCCCTGGGCGAGGATGTCGCAGGCCTGACGGTCGGCGACAGCGTGTGGGTGCACTTGGCGCAGCATCAGCGCCCCACGGGCACCGCGCAGGAGTACACGGTGGTGCCGGCATCCCGCGCCATCCGCCTGCCCGAGGGCATCGACTTCGCGACCGCAGCCAGTCTCGGCGTGCCGGCCGTCACGGCGCATCGCGCGTTGACCGTGCACGAGGACGGTCCCGCGCGCCTGGCACCGGGCGCGCTCGCCGGGCGCACCGTGCTCGTCGCGGGCGGGGCCGGCGCGGTCGGCCACGCAGCGATCCAACTCGCCCGATGGGCGGGCGCGACCGTGATCACGACCGTCAGCTCGGACGCCAAGGCGGAGCTCGCCCGCGCCGCCGGCGCGCACCACGTCATCGACTACACGCAGGGCGATGTCGCATCGAAGGTGCGCGAGATCGCCCCCGGCGGGGTGGACCAGATCGTGGAGGTGTCGCTCGCCACCAACGCCGCACTCGACGCCGAGGTCGCGGCTGGCCACGCCGTGATCGCGTTCTACGCCGACGACAACGGTGACACCTTCAGCATGCCGATCCGCCCGACGTTCGCGAAGAACATCCGGGTGCAGGGGGTCCTCCTCTACACCGTCGGAGAGCCCGCCCTCGACGCCGCGGTCGCCGACATCACGCAGGCCCTCGAGGACGGCGCGCTCCCGGTCGGTGAGGAGCACGGTCTGCCGTTGACGTGGTTCACGCTGGAGCAGACCGCCGCCGCCCACGACGCCGTCGAGGCGGCGACCGTCGGCAAGGTCCTCATCCGGGTCGCCGACCTCTGATCGCACGGATGCCGCGGGCCACGAGAGCGCTCAGCCCGCGGCATCCGTCTCGTCGTCGATCCGCGCGGCCGCGATGTGACTGATCGGTCGCCAGACGAGTACGAGGGTGATCGCGGCTCCCGTGAAGGCGAACCACCACGGAGCGGTGAGGCCCCACACCTGCGCGATCACTCCGCCGATCGCCTGGCCGATGACGAGTCCGCCGAAGACGCCGACCATGTTCACCGACGCGATGCGGCCCTGAAGCTCGTGCGGGACGAGCCGCTGACGGACGGTGGTGGAGATCGTGCCCCAGACGAAGGCATAGGCGCCGAAAGCGACCATGATCACGAAGGCGACCGTGCCCGAGGTGGTCAGCGCGAACGCCAGGTGCATCGCCACCTCGGCACTGAGACAGACACGCATGAGGGTCGCGAAGGAGAATCGCCTTTCGAGCCATCCGAATGAGAAGGTGGCGAGGAGGCCGCCGATGGCCGAGGCCGTCTTGAGCGCACCGTAGCCGACCGGCCCCATCCCCAGATGGTCCGTGGCGTACAGCACGAGGACCCCCCAGGGCGCCGCCCACGTCACGTTGAAGGTCAGGATGATGAGGACGAGGGTCCGCACCGGCGGATTGCGCCACAACCAGCGGATGCCGACGGCGATGTCGGTGTGGACGGGCGTCCGGGGCGAGTCCGTGGCCTTCTTCGGCGCAGGTGTCGCGGCGATCCGCGAGATGAGGACGACGGCGAGCGCGACAGACACCGCCTGAACGCTGAACGGCCAGAACGACCCCAGGGCGAACAAGAAAGCGCCGAGCGGGGGGCCACCGAACTGATTGGCCACGAGGAAGCCCGCCTGCAGCCGGGCGTTGCCGACACCCAGGTCCGCCTTGCGGACCATCATCGGCAGGAGCGTGCTGCTGGTGGTGTCGACGAAGACCTCGGCGCATCCGTACACGAACGCCACGATCAGCACGAGCCAGATGCTTGCGGCACCCGTCACGAGGAAGGCGCACAACGCCACCAGGACGAGGGCCCGGACGCCGTTGGCGACCATGATGAGAAGCCGCCGGTCGAGCCGGTCGGCGATCGCCCCCGCATGCAACCCGAACAGCAGCCACGGCAGGAACTGCAGGACGGCGCCGGCGGCGACGAGGATCGGCGAATCCGTCATCGACGCGATCAACAGGGGCGCTGCGGCGAGCGCGATGCCGTCGCCGATGTTGCTCGTCCAGGACGAGGCGAGCAGCCAGCGGAAGTCCCGCCCGAGCCGCGTCGGCGCGACCCACTCCCCGATGCCCACCGGACGAGCTTAAGGCGGTCGGACCGGTGACGAGATGCTCGCTGCTCATCGTTCATATGATGTATGCTCTATCGCAGACCATCCCTGAAGAATGTCAAGGTTGATATGAAGATCACGGGCTACCGCACGGTCCGCACCCACCGCGATTGGGGTCGGCCCGTCGGCGACGTCAACGGCTACATCGCATCCGGCGTCACCGAGGTTGCGATCGTCATCCTCGAGACCGACGACGGCGTCGAGGGTGTCGGCATCGGCAGCGACCATGACATCGCTCGCATCTTCCCCGCCCTCGAGGGCCAGGACCCGCGGGGGGTCTCGTCGCTGTACGACGGGATGCTCGCCCACGTCTTCAAGGCCGGCCACAACGGGGCGACCTTCGGCGGTATCGCGACGCTCGACGCGGCGCTCTGGGACATCAAGGCGAAGCTGCTCGGCGAACCGCTGTGGCGTCTCCTCGGCGGCCGCGACCGCTTCGTGCCGGGCTACGCCTCCGGGTTGGACATCGCCCTCAGGGATGACCAGCTCGCCCGGTTCTATGCGGACATGGCCGAGCGTGGCTTCACGAGCGGCAAGCTCAAGGGCGGTCGCGACCTCGACGCCGACATCCGCCGTCTGGGCGTCGTCCGCGATGCGCTGTCGCGCAACTCCCGCCATCCGGCACTCATGCTCGACGCCAACGAATCGTGGAACCTCAAGCAGGCGATCCGGTACGTCGCCGCGGTGGAGGCTCAGCTCGACCTCACCTGGATCGAGGAGCCACTGCGCCGGTGGGACGCCCGCGGGCACGCCCGGCTCAGCCAGTCGGTGAAGGCGGCCGTCGCGACCGGGGAGAACCTCACCGGACTCGAGCAGTTCCGTGAGCTGTTCGACCTCGGCGCCGTCGACATCGTGCAGACCGGTGCCGTCTGGGGTATCACCCACTTCCTCCGGCTCGCCTACGCCGCGCACGCCCGCGACCTGCCGATCAGCCCGGTCGGGCTGACGAGCAATCCAGCGGTCGCACACGCGGCGGCGTCGGTCCCCAATCACCTCACTGCAGAGGTGCAGGACCTCGGTGCGCCGTTCGGTGTCACCGTCGACGAGCAGATCGCCGACGGGGGGATCGTGCTCGGCGACTCCCCCGGCAGCGGCATCGAGATCGACGAAGCGGCGATCGCGGCGGTGCATCATGACGGCGACTGGCTGCAGTCGGCCGGGCCCCACGTCCGCCCACTGCGCGCCGGTCTCACGCTCACCGGGGACGCGAGCCCCGCGCTCCCCGACGCCGAACCCCACCGTGCATAGAATGCTCAGATGAATGATGTTCGTGCGGACGGATCGCCCGCTCGCGTCTTCGACCGCCAGGCGGCCCGCACGCCGGTCACCCGCCTCGGCGTCGCCGTCGTCCACGATCTGGTCACCGCGATCATCACCGGCGAGATCGCCGAGGGCGCCATGCTGCCCATCGAGACGGAACTGAGCGCCCACTTCGGCGTGAGCCGCACGGTCATCCGTGAATCCATCAAGCGCATCGAGGAGAAGGGTCTCGTCGCCGTCGTGCAGGGAAGCGGCACGACGGTGAGGACTCGGGAATCCTGGAACGTCCTCGACCCCGTCGTCCTGCAGGTGATGCTCGAGAACGACGCATCCCTCGGTGTCCTCGACGACCTCGCCGTCGTGCGCGGCGCACTGGAGGGCGCGATGGCGGCCGCCACCGCCGGCCGTCGGACACCCGACGAGCTGGCCGCACTGCGGGCCGCTTTCGAGCACATGGAATCGACCATCGAGCACGAGGACGAATACAACGAAGCGGACATGCGGTTCCACCTCGTCGTCATGCAGCAGTCCCAGATCCCCCTCGCCGAGAGCATCACCCGCACCCTGTATTCCCGTGCGCGCGAGTCGGCACGGTTCACGACGAACCCGTCGAAGGACGTCTTCCACCTGACGCTCGACGAGCACCGGAGGGTCCTCGAAGCGATCGAGGCCGGTGATGCCACCGCTGCCGAGGCCGCCATGCGCGCCCACATCCTCGATGCGTGGCAGCGCCGCCGCCAGCCCACCGCTCGCAAGCCCTGAGAAGGCTGCGAACGACGCGCGTCAGTCCTGGTGCCACACCTCGACGAAGTGCTCCCAGTTCGGAGCGTCGGAGCCGGGTCGGAACGGCAGCTGGCACGGCGCGGTGTACGACCACCACTTCTGCGTGACGGGGTCCTCGGCCATCCGGGCCTGATCAGCCTCATAGTCATCGCCCACGTACTCGTAGTATCCGAGGATCACGTCGTCGAGAACGAAGATCGTGAAGTTCCGGATGCCGCACGCCGTGATCGTGGCTTCGACCTGCGGCCAGACATTCGCATGCAACTCGAGGTACTCGGCACGCTTCTCGGGGACGAGGCGGGCGGCCATGCCGAAGCGGCGGACGGCGGGGATGTCGGGCGTCATTCCTTCGTCCCTCCGGCCGTCATGCCCGTCACGAGGAACCGCTGCGAGAACAGGAAGATGATCAGCACGGGGCCGACCGACACGAGTGTGGCGAGCGCGAGCACCGGCAGCGAGATCGTGATCGACGCGGAACTGGTGGGATTGAACAGCGGCACGTTGGAGAGCAGCTCGGCGAGACCGACCTGGACAGGTGATTTACGACCAGGCGCCATGACGAACGGCAGGAAGTAGTTGTTCCAGTTGCCGACGACGTTGAAGAACCCCACGAGGGCGATGACGGGCGTCGCCAGCGGCATGGCCACTCGGGCGAACACGCGCCACTCCCCTGCGCCATCGATGCGTGCGGCATCCAACAGGTCCCTCGACACGCTCGTCGAGAAGTAGATGTACGTCAGGTACACGCCGAACGGGAAGAAGGAGAACGGCAGGATCACCGCGAGCGGATTGCCGACCAGGCGGAGGGCCGACATCTCGAGGAAGATCGGCAGCACGAGTGCGGTGCTCGGTATGAGCATGACGACGAGGGTGATGACCAGCAGCGACTTGCGCATGCGGAACTCGGTCATCGCGAGGGCGTAGCCGGCGGGGATCGTCACCACCAGGGTGAGGACCAACGCAGCGCCCGTGTACAGCACGGAGTTGCCGATCCAGGCCCAGACGACGCCGTTCTGGAACTGCATCAACTCGGTCCAGTTGCTCACCAGAGTCCCGAAGCTGCCGAAAGCGAACGGCCCGTCGAGCAGGAGCTGACGCGCGGTCTTCGTCGGGGCGAGCAGGAGCCACACGATCGGGACGGCGAAGAAGAGCACGAACACGGCCAGGATGACGACGACCAGCGCGCGCCCGATCCACCGGGCTGGCGAGAGGTCGGCGCGCTTCGCCGAACGGGCACGGGTGGCGAGATCAGTCGCGTTCAAAGAGTCCTCCTCGGAAGACGAAGATCGCCGACAGCGCCGCCGCGACGACGAGCAGCAGGAGGGAGATCGCCGCGGACCCGTTGAAGTCACCCTGACGGAAGGCATAGAGGTAGGCGAGCTGATTGATCGAGTAGTCCGGCGGTACGACCCCCTTCGAGGCCTGCGACAGGACGCGGGGCTCGACGAACAGCTGAGTGCCTGCGGCGAGGGACATGATCGCCATGTAGGAGATCCACTTGCGCAGGAGCGGGATCTGGATGTGCACAGCGGTCTTCACCGGGCCCGCACCGTCGATCCGGGCCGCCTCGAGGACGTCGCCGGAGATGTTGTTCAGCGCTCCGTACATGATCACGACCCAGCCGCCGGCACCGGTCCAGAACGCGATGACGGTGAAGATGATCGGCAGGTTGTCGACGGAGACGGTCTGCACGAAGCTGTCGAGTCCGAAGCCGCGCAGGAGGAAGGCGACCGGACTCACCGTCGGGTCGAGCAGGAACAGCCAGAGCATGACGCTCGACGCACCCGCGAGGGCGCCGGGGATGTAGAAGACGAAGCGGTGACCCGTGGAGAGCCAGCGCCGTCCGAGACCGTGGACCAGGAGGGCCAGCAGCACGACCAAGACCAGCAGGGCAGCCAGGTAGAACACGAGGTAGACCGCGACGTGGGACACCGCCGGCAGGAACCGGTAGTCCGAGAAGACGCGGACGAAGTTGTCCAGTCCTGCGAAGACGCCGTCCTTCGTGAAGGACAGGAACACGGCGTACAGCGTCGGCAGGAGCCCGAACGCCAGGAGGAGCAGGCCGTACCCCGAGACGAAGACGTATCCGATCACGCTCTGCGAGCGGTCGGGGCGACGGCGGATGACACGGGGCTCCCGCCCCCGCCGGGCCTCCGAGGAGACCGCGGCGGCGGCGGGAGCGATCAGTGGAGTGGTGATGATGCTTTCCTCTGTTCGGGCGGCGCCGCGTGACGCCGCCCCTCCGGCGATTAGTTGACGGTGTAGCCCTGCACGGTGGCCTGGTTCTCGTACTCCTTTTGGAGCGCGGGGACCAGTTCCGCCATGGTCTTTCCGTCGGAGATTCCCGGGATGACGACCGATGCGTAAGCAGTCTCCACGCTGAACGAGGGGTAGCCCCACCCGCTCCACACACTGGAGGCGGCCGTCGACACGGCCGAGGCGAAGTCGCCGACGTAGTATCCGGAGCCGGCCTGCTGGTCGAGCCAGGTCTTGGCGGCGGAGTCGTAGGCCGGGAGGCCGGACGCGAGCTTCACCGCGTCATCCGAGCTCGTCACGAACTCTAGGAGCTTCGCGACGGCCTCGAGGTTGGTGGAGTGGCTCGATCCGTACCAGACACCACCGCCGACGTTGCCGGTCACCTTGTCGGAGCCGTCCCAGTAGAGCGGCGCCGAGGCGCCGATCGTGCCGGCCGGCGAGTTGAGGCTGTCCTTGTTCTGGAACAGCGCGCCGGAGTACCAGGCCGGGCCCGGCATTCCGAGGATCTTGTCACCGTACTTCTGCACGAACTCCGCCCCGAAGACGCTGTCGTTGACGAGCGTCTTGTTGGCGATCATGTGGTCGAGGAGCTCGGTGACCTTCTCGGAGTTCGGGTCGGAGAAGTCGCTCGTGAAAGCGCCGTCCTTCACCTGGAAGATCGGGGCCTCGCCGCCCCAGTAGTAGATGTACGGGCCCTGGAAGCTGTCGCCGACCGAGCCGAGGATGTAGCCGGGGTGCTCCTCGGCGACCTTGTCGCTGAGGGCCTCGTAGTCCTCCCACGTCTGCGGGACGTCGTAGCCGAACTCCTTCATGAGAGCGTCGTTGTACCAGTAGACGACGGGGGCGAGGTCGTTGCGCACACCGAACACATTGCCGTCGACCGTCATCGGGTCGAGCGCGCCCTTCGTGAAGCCGTTCAGGAAGTCGTCCGAGAGAAGACCCTTGTTGAGGACCGCGGCGAAGGGCTTGCCGCCGTTGTTCGAGACGCTGGTCCACGAGGTGTCGTTCTGCTGGGTCGAGAAGACGACGTCCGGCCAGCCGGAGTCGGACTGGTCGAAGAGCGCGATCTTGGTCTTGAACGAGTCGCTGCCACCCGAGTTGCCGTCGTAAGTCTCGATGTTGACCGTGATGTCGGGGTTCGCGGCCTGGAACGCCTTGGCGATGGGCTCGCGCGAGGAATCCACCCAGACGGTGATGGGGGCGGATGCATCCTGCTCGACGGTTTCGAAACCATAGTCCGAGGAGGAGTTGTCACCGGGGGCTGCCGACCCGGCTGAGCAGGCAGTCAGCGCGACGAGCGCGGCGATGCCGGTGGCGAGGGCGATGGTGCGGGGAACGAGGCGTGAGCGTCGAAGCTGTGATGCCATTGCGCGTCCTTTTCTGGTCGACGTCGTTGACGACAGGGCCGTCGGGCGACGGCGAGAGCTAGTACATCATACATCTCACCTAAGTGCAATCGCATGGCGAGACATCGCAGACCGTCGGCGCCGGAAGCGCTGCGCGACAGACGATCTCCCCCACCCGTCGTCCTGATCGGACGGGTATCCGTCGGGTGGTCGACATCGAGGCGGTCGTCGCGTGGCAGGGGCAGCGGGCAGAGCGAGCAGATGCGAAAGGCCCGGAACCTCGATTGAGATTCCGGGCCTTTCGTGACCGTCGGGATGACAGGATTTGAACCTGCGACCCCTTGACCCCCAGGTGCCCGTGTCAGGCCGGTTCCTTCATTTTCCGGGCCTCCTGCATTGCAGAGGGCCCTTTTTCGCGTCATGCGTTGCATGGATTGCATGGTTCTGGTCCCGGATTGGTCCCGGCTCATCCCCAGCCGCTCCGCCTCCGTAGCCTCGTCCGGCTCGACGAGCCGCCCGGCGCCTCCTAACCTAGGTACGAATCCGCTATTGAATCGCAGGAGCCTGCTTGAGGTTCGCCTCGAGCTTCCTTCCGTGTCTCAGCGTGACCCCCTCTTTCGCGCCGGTGTGCGTCGTCCCGTCGAGTCGGGCGAGCACGGCTCGATGGTTGTCGTCGACATCAAAGCGCACGATACCGTTCCCGCCTGCTGCCAGGCGCTGGTACTCCCCACCCATCGCGAGCAGAAGCGTTCTGAGCTCTGCGGTCGACAGGCCGTCGCCTTGAACAGATGCGAGATGCACGAGGGAACGGTGGGTGGCGCCCGATGCGCGTAGCGACTCGATCCGTTCGAGGTCGAGCTGCTTGCCCTGTCGTGCGAGCCCGTTGGCAACGGCGGTGGCATCGGCTCCTGTTGCACCGACAAGCAAGGTAGTCAGCTTCGCGGCCAGTTCGTCCCGAACGTCCGCTGCGACGTTGTTGCTGGCGAGCGCCGCGGCCAGGTGGCGGGGAGGCAGAGTGGTTGCGTCAGCAAACCCGGCAAAGCTCTCGGAAGCTTGGATGGCGCTCTCGAGGTCGCCCCAGTCTGAGAGCAGTTCCGCGGAGAAGGTGGCCGGTTCGTCCGCTAGTAGGCCTTCGCTGAGTAGTAGCCCGACAAGTGCGCCGTCCTGTGGTCCAAGGTGCGTGATCGGAAGCACGCCCGGGTCGATGGACGCCACGAGCTTGACTCGCGTCGCGGGGTCGGTGAGCGAGTCCCGGGCGGCGAGGATCTTGGCAGCCAGCGCTGACTTCGCAGCCTGCGGGGTCGCGGCCGCCGTCGTGACGCTTCCGCGTTCCGAGAGGAACTCACCGAGCGTGACGTCGAGCTCGTGCTCGTTCACGTAGCGGTCGATGTTCTCGAACGTTGCGCCGGTTCTCCTATTCCTGACGATGGCTGGCCATGCTGATGGAGCCGCGTCGTCGAGGCTGGGAACCATGCATGTGCCGTCGGTGGCGGAGATGAACTCGTCGAGGAGGGTGCCCGCCGGTCTGGCAGCGATTTCGTTGAGAACCGCGATGAAGTTCGCGGGGTCTTTGATTGGCGTAGCGGGAGGGTCGAGCGCGCTGAGAGCTTCGAGATAGTCGGCCAGATGCGTGAGCATGTGTTCGTAGATCTGCGTGCCGTCTGCCCGAGAACGCAAGACGTCGAGGGGAACCACCTCGGCGCCACCGATTGCCTGCAGGTTCGGGGCGGTCACCGGGTAGATGCTCAGTCGTGTCGCCGCGTTGATCGCGTCGAGATTGAGCGGGCTGAGGTCGGCGATCGTGGAGCCAGCCTCAGCGAGAACAGCCATCACGGTTGAGGCGAGCTCGGGAGTCGAAGGCGCGATGACGGTGGCGAGCTGCTGGTAGTTGGCGGATAGGTACTGCCCGACCTCAGGCCCGAGTTCATCTCGCTCCTCTGCGCCGATGGAGCACAGGACGGCGTCTGTCAAACGAAGCCGGGAGGCCGGTGCGAGTTCGGCTTCTTCGACGGTGAATTGAAGCGCGTTCTGCCACTTGGGAGCCATCATCGACACGAGCTCGGCTGCATGGTCGATGTCGGCCCGCTGGAAGAACCGGCTGACGAAGGTCTGTTCGGTCTCACCCCATCTTGTAGCGAGGTGATCAGCTACCCGCTGCGCGGCTCGCTGCCGGTGGGTGATGAGGTAGTCGACGATGTCGAGGTTGTAGATGCTCGGGTCGTCGAACAAGTCCGCGTCGTCAGCTATCGCTTGCTGCTCTGCGAGCACCTGGGCGATGTCCTTCTCGCTGAGTTCGTATTCGGTGATTGGCACGCCTGGCTCGATCGCCCGCGAGATGAACTCGGTGGCATTGAGTCCGACGACCCTGCCGTAGAAGGTCGATGCGTATCTTGCGAAATGGCGCGGCAAGTAGCCGTGCGCGATCAAGTCGGCGACAAGTTCACTCGGCGCATACTCCTGAACGAGTCCTCCGAAACTGAGCCGGTCCGAAGCCGCAGATCCCGCCCGGGTCAGGGCCTCATCCGGTGGCCTGCGCCGAGCTTCATTCGCAGCCTCTTTCTCAAGCGCACGAACGGTGAGATCGGGACGCCTGTGGATCTGGGCCCAGGTGTGGTGCCTCAGGAACGTGATCTCCGCCTCGGTGGACGTGATCTGATCGTTGAGGTCCTTCACGTCAGCGGTCCGCCATGAGTCCGGTGTGATCGGCATACCCAGGAGACGCGCGAGCACGAGGCGCCCAACCGTGGACGACCTCGATTGGCGCTGTCCAAATCGATCCGGCTTGGAAAAGAAGGTCAGGCTGAGCATCTGCCCGTCGGCGATCTGCTGCCATCCCGTCAGGTTTGCCAAGTTGTCGTCCGCCAGCGGGCCGCCGAACTGGACTCGCTCGGGGGTGAGCCCTTGTGCAAGCTCGAAAAGTTCGGCGCGGCGCTCGTCGAGTGCGGCTGCGGCCTGCTCAAGACGGAGATTGAGGGCGGCGCCGGTCTCAAGTTGGGTTCGAAGCTGGGTCAGCTTCGCGGTGAGCGACCCAAGGTTGTCATCGACAAGCGTCAGCCAACGGGCGTTCAGGTCGTCCAGCGGACTGGTCTTGAGTCGAATCCCTTCGTATGTGTCGGGACTCGTTGCACGCACGAGCACGAGAGAGAAGACGATGTCGTGGCTGATGTCCGGCATCGGTGACCGCGCGGAAGTCATCAGTCGGTCCAGGTGAACTTCGAACTCATTCCGAATCGACAGCAGCGTGCGCATGTCGGCAACATGCCGCGCTGCAAGCCGGATGACCGCCGGTGAGATCCCCGGTGACCCCTCGCTGCGCGCGAGGTGCGGTCGCATGATGTCCATCATGAGATCTCGGGCGTTGTCGGCTGTGACGAACGGAACGATCGGGATGATCACGTCGAAGTACTTTGCCCGATTCGCTTTGTCGATCTCCAGGGTGGTTGGAGTCGTACCGACCGCGGCTGGGTCGTGAGGAGTGGACTGTGTCGTCGTCTTCCTCGCTCCGATGCGCCCGAGCACGCTGTCCCGGATCGCATACACGAATATCACTCGCCGACCCACCTGGCGCGAGCTGTTGATGAGGGTGTTGAGGGCGCGCAGCGTGTCGAAGACGACGGCGTCGTCAAACCGGTCGACGTCCTCAATGAGCACGATCCGGGCCTTGCTGACCTGGAAGAAGTACATGATCTCGTCGAGATACTGATCGAAGTAGCTCGACGACGTTGGGGCCAGGCTGACGGTAACCGCTCCGGCTTTCAGCCCCGCTTGGAGCGCGTAACGTCCCGCGAGCACCCGCCACGCCGCGGTGGCAACAAGTGCAGCGACCGCTGCGGCAGCAGCCCAGAACCAGGGCGCGGACCACCCAACTTCCTCGATCCGCTGCGTGATCCCTGAGTTCCATCCCGCGAGAAGAGCCACAACCCAGACGATTCCGACCGTCGTGGCCGCCGTGGCCGCCACCAGTAGCCCCATGCGCCAACTGGGCTTTGAGGCACGCGGGAAGCGCGAACGCGGAGTTCGCCCGGGCGGCAGTCGGTACAGGAGCTGCTTGACGAGCTCCTTCTGGATCTGGTTGCTCTTCTCGCGCTCCGCCGGGTTCTGCACCTGGGCAGGAGGGACGAGGTCAGGATCGAGTGTCGAGAGCGAGAGCTCCACGATGCGCCGTCGGCGCCACCACCTGCGGCCGAGTGCCCGCAGAACGCTCGATTTCCCGGAGCCGTATGAGCCAGTGAGAGCGATGCTGCGCGTGTCCGGGTGACGCAACGCCCGTTCGAGGAGGTCGAGATATACCTGGTGATGCTCGCGCTGGTAGTCGGGCGCCAGGGCCTTGAGCGGGATCGTATTGCCCGGTCGCTTCGGCCGACGCGAGCGAATCTGCTGCCTCTCACCTCGTGGAGAGATGAGGGCGCGCCATCTGCGACCGAGCCAATCGCCGCCTGCGGCGGGAGCTGCACCGTCATCACCCACATCGACGGGCGACGCCGTCGGAACGCTCTCGGACATATCAGATCCCTACCCGTGGCAGGCAGACACGAACGAAGGAGCGCTCGAAGCGGCAGGGGCGAGACAAGACGGGTTCTTTCGCGGCACGATCACTCCGACCTGCCTCCGCGATCGCCCACGATCGCGTACCAGGCGAGTTCGTGGCCGGGCTCGTCGGCGAAGTAGGCGTAACTGCCTTCCGCGAGATCCTTCAGACGCTTCCTTGCGGCGGGGTCGTTGCGGGAGCTGAACGCGGTGAGGAACCGGCACCGATCGGTCTCGATTCCTTGCTGCCGTGCCCATTCCAGGAAGTCCCGCTTGCGGGCCTCGTTGATCTCGCCGTCGGTGTTGACCGCCTCGATGAACCAGAAGTCGACCGCGCTGTCTCCGACGTCGGCGATCAGCGCGTCGGGAAGCAGGCTCGAAACGTTGATGGTCACGCCGAGGTAGGACAGGAGCTTCGCGTCCGCGGTGAAGACCTTGTCGCCGGGCTCGCTGACGGAGACCACGTACGGGTTACGCAGACGCGCGGGCGCCCAGTTCTCGACGACGCCCTTGAGGATCAGCGACGCGCGTCCGACTTCCAGAGTCCGGGTGCCGGCATTGTTCGGGAGCGCGACCGTGACGGCGTGGCTTGCCTGCTCGCCTTCGATCGCGAAGCGCACCCGAAGCTTCGCGGCCGGTGACAGATGCGCTTCGCGCCATTCGGCGGCGGCGATCTCCACATTGGAATCACTCAGGCCGGGATCGAAGAGGTCCGCAAAGTGCGGCTCCATCGTCCAGCGCCCGGCACCGGACGTTTTCGGCAGATCCAGTCGCTCCCGGAGCGCACCGTGCTCGCGCCACTTCCGGAACGTCTCGTCGCGGAGCGTCTCCCGGGAGTTGTCCGCGTAGCCGGGACTGTCCGGAACGCCCCAGGCTTGTAGGAGACCGGAAAGCGCCTTGGCGCCCTTCGCCGCTTCCTGACGCCAGGCAAGCCGATCCTCGTCGCTGTTCTGCTCCCGCATAGCCTCAGACATCCACGTCACCATCGACGGGCGCGCCCAGAAGAGATCGCTTGGATCGTCGGCGACCGCATCGACATAGATCAACGCGGCAACGGCCGCGCCGGCGAGCGGGCTGGACATCACGGCATCGAACGCCGTGCGCGGGAAGACAACGAGCAGACGCTTGGTGGCCTCTTCGGCCGTGATCACGGGCCTCATTTCGTCGGCTGTTCCGGGAGCCCGTAGGTCCGGGCGACCGCCCGCTCGAGCTCCTCGTCGGACAGCGTCTCCCAAGCCTCGAGGGTCTGAGCATCGGGAAGCGTGATCGACTCAAGCTCGTAAGCGGACAACGCGACAGAACCGGAGATGCACCGGATCAGCTTGTCGAGGGCTCTCGTTGACAGGAGCCTGGTCAGCAGGTGCCGGCTCAGCAGCTGCGTGTCACCGACGGGGCGGATGACGTTGACGTGATTCTCGACGACGACGCCCGCGGCCCGAGACAGGTCGTCCTCGGTGAGTTCGGCCACGACGAGGCGCCGCTGCTGCTCTGGCGCGGTCGTGCGCTGAACGAGGACTGCAGGGTCGGCCAGCACCATGACCTGTCGGTCTCGCTCGGAGTGCAGCGCCAGGTACCGCGTCGAGGCCCGGCTGGCGTCACGGTGCACGGCACCGCCGTCGATGTCAGCTGCCCAGATGATCGGGTGACGACCGTTCGCGGGCCTCGCGAAGAGGTCGTCCTTCCTCCGGTTCCACACCAGTGGCCCCGTGCTGACCTTCCAGCCCGCGGTGGCGAGCGTGTTCGGCAGCTTCGCCGCCGCCGCAGCCACGGGAGCCAGATCCGAGCGGCGAGGCAGGATCCAGGGGTTGCCCCCTGTCGGCGAGGAGATCGTTGCGACCTCTTCCACCGCTGAACCGATCGCTCGCACCGAGACCTTGCGTACCCGTCGTCGGGTGAGCGTCGCCAGGCAGGTCTCCTGCAGGACGGAGGTGAATACACCGGAGCGGTCGGCGACGAACGCCACGCTTTCCAGCCGCAGCTGCGATGTCAGGTGAGTTCGGAGCGCCTCGAAGTAGCGTCCGGCCGTGAACGATGTCGGGACGAGCGCAGAGAGGACACCGCTGGCATCCAGCGATTCGGCGCCGACCGCCATGAACATTCCGTAGAGGTTCGCGTGGCCATAGAGCGACTTCGCGAACCGTGCCCGATCGGCCTCGCTCAGCCGCACTCGCCCATAGGGCGGGTTCATCAGCACCGCTCGCGCCGGTGCTCGATCTGGCGCCAGACCGTCACCGACATGCGCGAGCGCTGGAAGCGGCCGCCGATTGGCTTCCGGGATCCGGGCGAGCATCGGCAGCATCTCGGCTGCGAGCACGACGTTCGCCACCCATACCGCGGCCGGATCCGAGTCGATGCCTTCGATCAGAGTAGGCAGCCGGTTCAGGACCAGACGTGGATCGATCGCGGCGCTTGCCGCGAGGTGCTCCCTCAGCGCTGGCAGCAGCAGGGCGCCCGCGCCGCAGGCGGGATCTCGGATGAGGCCCGGCAACGACATGACCGGCTGCTTCATCCCCAGAGCGGCCTTGGTCATCGACCAGAGCTCTGCGGCGAGTTCGTGCGGGGTGTAGTGGCGTCCGTGTCGGGCACGAGTTTCCGACGCGAGGGACTCGACGTAGGCGGCGCCGACCTGCTCGCCGGTGAGCAGCCCCCAATCCGGCTCCAGCGGTGGCGTCTCTCCCAGAACGAGCGGGGGCAGCACATCGACGGCGAAGTGAACGTCGGTCCACTCACCGGCGAGTCCCGCTCGCGTTGCTCGCGCGGACCACCACGCCGGGATCGCGGCCAGCACCGCAACCGCAACCGGGGTCAGTTCCGCAGCGGGATCAGCGGATCCGACCAGCCCGCGCGACCCCCGCGGGCCGAGGGGCCGGGCGAGGATCTGGGTGACGTCGGCGAGGGTGCTCACGTCCCCAGGGTATCCAGGAGCCTCCGACATGGGCGGGCGGCTCACCGGCGGGGTGTTCCGAAGCAATGGCGGTCCGTGGCGCCCCGCACTCTCGCTGCTTCGAAGATGGGCGCTACTGCTGTTCGGGCCCGAACGCCTCTATCTGGAGGCCTTGCAGGAGTTCTCGAGTCACGCCCCGCCAGTTGAAGCGCTGGAGGAAATCGAGCGCAGCATCGACTGCGAGTTCGCGCGGGTTGATGAGTCCGTCTTCGGGCGACAGGCGGATCTCGTGGTCCCAGATGTCATCGTTGTAGGCGGTTGTAGGCGTAGGTGCCGTGGAGGCCGGAGCGCTCGCGATGCGCGACGACGAGCACGAATCGGCGGATGTTGTGCAGCGCGAGGTTGACGTTGAGGTCTTCTTGGGCGAAGTGCGCGCGTTGGAGCCGCCCGGCGAACTCGATCACTTCGGTGAAGTGCAGAAGCGGCAGCCAGACTGGGAGGTAGCCGTTGACCGGCTGCTGGCTGTCGAGGAAGCCGTCGGAGTCGGGGCCGTAGTCGCCGATGGTGCGGCAGTCGAAGAATTGCCCGCTCTCGAAGAACTGCCATGTCTCGGGATGCATGCTGGTGACTTGCTCGCCGACCCAGTCGCGTCCCGTTGTCGGCTGCTGCACCCACGGGAACGGCCAGCCGCGTCTGCGCACGGTCGCACCCTGAACGGCGGGAAGCAGCTCAGGGAACGGGATGCGACGTGCGTCGAAAGTCTCGGGGCGAATCGTGGTGACCAGCTGCGGCAGGGTCGCATCGAGGTGGAATCCGCTGTCGCGCGCCTGCTGTGTTTGAGCGATGAACTTGTCTCGGGCTGCGGTGGCCGCGGCTTGGCCGAGTTCGATTCCGGCTCGCTGCGCGGTCTCGAGGAATCTCGCGAGTTGCTTCTCGGTCGCCAGGGTGATCACTTCGCGAAGCTCGTTCTGGGTGAGGGACGCGGAACTCTCCGGCTTCGCCATCGAGCGGGTGTAGAGCTGCTTCGCGACGATGCGCTGCGGGTAGTCCTTCTTGCTGAGGATCGGGATCTCAGAGAACTCGGCGACTTCGATGATTGCGACGTGACGCCCGTTGGGCAGCTGGCCTTGGCTGAGCTGAATCCGGACGGGCGGGTCGGCGTATGCGTTGATCTGGTCCGAGACGTCGTCGAAGGACAACCACTGTTCGAGCTGCTCGTCACTGAGCCCCGTCCCGAGGGCATCGATCCCGTCCTCGCTGAGGCCGACAATGACGTGGCCGCCATCGCGCTGGTTCGCGAGCGCAAGGACAGCACGGGCAACGTTCGCAAAGAAGGCGCGATCGGCTCGGTCGCCTGCGCTCTTGAACTCGACGCCGCGCTGTTCATAGCCGATCTCGATGATCGCTGCGAGCTGTTCGTCGTCGAGCATGTTTTCCCCTCGTGCGCGACGTCGCACGAGGTCGCGTGGCCCGTCGTTGATTGGTCTCAGGGTACCGGGGTGGCGCTGCCCGACGTGCTGTTCCATGCGCGGGTGCAACGCTTGCGCGTACCTGTCGCCTATGGATCGATCGTTGCCCGGTAGCCCCGACCACGGGCACGGTGAGATGTACGAGTTGCAGCCACACGATCTGGCGAGAGGAGTCCCGATGCGAGACTCCCGACAAGGCGGTGTGCCACTGGTCCGGTGGGAGGACCTCGCGGTGGGTGCGGCCCGCAACGACAAGCCGGCGATCCTGCTGCAGGCGATGTCGATGGCGGTGCTCACGGATCCGCAGCAGATCCGGATCGGTCTCGAGGATGCCTGGACGACGTGCGAGTGGCCGGGCCGCGCGGCCGACTATGACGTGTGGCTGTTCGCGTTCGATGTGGCGTCCGCCGACGATGACCACTACCTCCACGAGCATGAGCTGCGGGAGCAGTCGAGCCTGCCGGAGACGCTGACGCTGTACCGGGCGGCGGCGGAAGGCCACGAGCGTGGGCTGTCGTGGACGACGAGCTTCGAGCGGGCGCACTGGTTCGCGACACGCCTGGGCGCGCTTGCCGGGTTCCGGCATCAGATCTTCGAGGTCGAGGCGCCACGCGAGCTGGTGCTGGCCTACTTCCATGAGACGCGCGGCGAGAGCGAGTACGTCATCGACGCTCCCGAACTGCTCGACGACGACCTGCGCGTCGTCGAGCCGGTCGAGTGGAGTACCTGCTCGAGCACGAACGGCAGTCCCGGGACGCTTCCAGATCGAACCGCGAGGAGTGACGCGCCGCGTCAGCGCCCTGCGCGAGTCAGCTCGCGCCGAGCACTGTCGGCACGCTGCTGCTCCGGGCGAGCTGCTGCGTTGCGGATGCGGGCGACGGCGTTCTGGAGGTGGGTGATGGCGATGAAGAGGATGAACTTCGACGCGTTCCAGAAGCACAGGAGAACGCCGAGGTTGAGCCACTCCGTCCGGCCGTGCTCGACCGCCCCGGCGCACGCGATGGCGAGGCCGAGGTAGCCGAGGCCCACGCCGAGAGCGATCAGGTCGCGGGAGCGTGCACGGCGGGTGCGGAGGTGGTCGAGCAGGATGTTCGTCGGCATCCAGATGCGCATGAACTGGCGGACGCGGACGGCGAGCGCCCAGAGCAGGTAGAAGAGCACGGCATTCTCCTCATCGCGTTGCCGGGGCACAGTCCCGAGTGGCCGGTGAGGTCTTGTGCTGATGAGGGTTTCCCCTTGCGGGGCTACCGCGCTGCCTCTGCGAGGCTGGCGCGGCCAGTGGGTCTTCCTACCGTTGCCATTGAGGGTACGCCGACCCGGCGACGTCCGGTAGAGGCACCGTCAGAGTCCTCGCGTCGGGCTCTCTCGCGTCGTCGCGGGCGTGCTGTTCTCCTCCGTGGCGGCGGCGCTGCTCAGGGTGAGAATGGCGGCGCGGGCCCGCTCGTACTCCAGGCGTTCGGCGTCGCGCTCCGGGATCGGCCCCAGTGGGCTCGAGGCGTGCGCGATCCCGTACCGGTCGCGGTAGGCGAAGACCGTCATCAGCGCGGCGATCCGCTCGGGTCTCGCAGTGGCGTCGTCGGCGGTGATGCCGAGGTCTCGTGCCCACGCGGGCTGCTCGGTGGCGGCCTCGGTTGCGAGGGCGTGGGCGCGCTGCACGATGTGGTGTTCGCGTTCGGCGAGTGCCTGTGCCATGTCGGCTGCCATCGGGCCGGTGGCCTTCGGGATGAGGCCCGCGATGAGTTGCCGGCGTCGGGCGGTGGGCTGGTAGCGGGCGGTGACGACCTGGACGCGGTAGCGCAGCAGCGAGCCGAGATCGTCCACGCCGTCGAGGCCGCCGGCACGGACGACGCGCGGCAGCAAGTCGTCGATGTTGTGGCCCTCGGCTTCCAGGCGGCGCAGCTCGGTGGTGAGGATGCCGTAGGCGTCGGTGTCGATGAGCTCGTCGATGGTCGCCCCGTCAAGCCCGCCCTGCTCGAGCAGTCTGATCCAGCGGTCGTGCTGCGCCGTCTGCGCGATGGTGTCGTACTCGCCGGCGAGTTGGGCGATCGAGGCCCATTCGTCGTGCTCGGCGGTGATCGCCTCGTGCGCGGAGAGCTCGGCGCCGGAGTGCTGGAGGATGCCGAACAGGATCGACCGGGCAGTCATCTGTAGATCAGGCCGATGCTGGTGCTCCTCGAGGTGCTCCTCGTCGGTGGCGACGTAGACCCGGTTCGACTCCCGGCCGCGGGTCATCGCGACATACAGCGCTTCGCGCGTCATCTCCGGCGAGGACACGACGGCGTGCGCGGTGTCGACGGTGGCGCCCTGGGCCCGGTGCGCGGTGATGGCGTAGCCGAGTTCCACGTTCTCGGCGACGTAGGCGGCGGGCAGGGTGAGGGTGGTGCGCCAGCGAGACTTCTCCCGCCGGATGGTGAGCGACCCATCGTCGCCTGCTGCGGTGACGATCCAGCGGTCGTTGTTCTTCACCCAGCCTCGGCCGAGGCCCAGGCGGCGGTCGTTGCGGCGGGTGATTACGATGTCGCCGCGGGATGCCCGGGTGCCGTCGTGCAGGCGCACGCCGCCTTCCTCGACGACGCCCGCGAGGATCCGGTCGGTGCGGGCGCGGTCGTTGAGGTCGCTGACCGTCTCGCGGGCCTCGGCGATCAGCACGCTGCGCTTGCCGGCCCGCTGATCGGTCAGCCATGCCCGGTAGGCGGCGTCCAGGACGCCGTCACGGCTCGTGCCGACGACCCGGCCGTGGGCGAGGTAGGTGTCGATGACGTCGGTGTCGCCGATGCGTAGCTGCAGGGAGGCGTGCTTCTCCCACTCGTTCTCGAACCGGCGCACATCGAGCAGCTCGGGGGCGTCGTCGCGGGCGCGCACGAGCAGCCCGAACGCCCCGCCGGCGTCCACGGCCTGCAGTTGCGCCCAGTCGCCGACCAGCAGGAGCTTCGCGCCGACCTCGGCCGCATGCGCGGCGAGCCGGTCCAGCGCGAACGTCCCAGCGAGGGACGCCTCGTCAACGATCACCAGCTGCCCGCGGGTGAGGTTCCAGGTGCCCCGCCGGTGCTCGAAGAGCCACTTGGCCGTGTTCTCCGTCGGGATTCGCAGCTCCTCGCCGAGTACCTGCGCGGCGGCCGCCGACGGGGCCAGCCCGAGGACCGAGCCGCGCCCGTGCTCGGTTTCCCACGCGCGGCGCAGCGCGCTCATCGTCGTGGTCTTGCCCGCACCCGCCGGACCGACGAGCACGTCGACGACCCGGGCGGAGACGGCGATCTTCGCGATCGCGTCGAGCTGATCCGCCGACAGCGCCCGCCGCTGCGTTCCCGATGCCCGCGACGCTCCCTCCACCGCAGCCAGGTCTAGCGTGGGCGCGGCGCGCTGCTCGGCGAGCGCGAGCAGGCGGTCTTCGGCGGCGAGGACCGCCTCCGACGAATAGACGGTGGATGCCTTCGGCCGGAACACACTGACCCCATCGGCACGGCGGAACCGAGCCGGGCTGCTCGCGAGCTCCGGCGGTGTCAGCCGCAGCGACGCAGCCTCGGCACCATCCACGATGAGGCCGACGACCGCTTCCCGGTCCGTCGTTGATGCGAAGCGCAGGTCCATCGTCTGCCGCACCGCCTCGGCGTGCAGGTTCCAGCGCCGCCAGGTCGAGCGCCGGTCCGCGACCTGCTCCACCACGACCAGCGCAAGCCGGTCGATCTCCTCCAGGGTGACGTCGTCCGCGCGCAGCAGCGCCTCCCGGGAGCCGGCGGCGACGACCTTGCGTGCCCAGCCGAGCGGGTCTTCGTCCAGCACCCGATGTGCGCGGCGGCGCCACTGGAAGGTGAGGTCGGCCAGGGAGTGCTTCTGCTTCTCGGGCCGGGTCTCCAGCGTCGCCTGCTGCCGGATCTGCCACAGCATCTTCCGCGACGGGGCCCGCCCGTGCCGCTCCGTGTACTCGGCGACCAGCCGGTCCTTGCTGCGCTCGATGTCACGAGTGCGAGAGGAGAACTCGTCCACCAGCTCCTGTGACACCCCGGCGATCTCCCACGCCGTCATCCGCCCCGCTCCGCGCTCCCGTGCCTCCCACCCGACGCCGAGCAGACGGCCAAGGTGATCCGACAACAGCGCGTTGTAGTGCTCCGACAGGCCGCTGACCGCGGCATGCAAGGCCCTGGAATCAAGAGTGCGCCACTTCCCGTCATGGGCGCCCTGCACCCGGTTGGCGACCACGACATGGGTGTGCAGCTGCGGGTCGGCGGCCCTCGAGTCGTAGTGGTCGTAGGCGGCCCCGATGACTCCTCGGATCTCGACCTGCGCGACCGCACCTCGAGGGCCGGCCGCACCGATCCGCGTCATCGCAACGTCCCGCTCGACCAGGTCGATCACGTCGCGCATCGCGGCGTGATGCGCCCGAGCGATCAGCGCCTGCGTGCCCGCGTCCGCGACCGCCCACAGCGTAGACACCGACTTCGGCGCCGAGAACGTCAGATCGAACCCCGCCACCGGCGCACCCGTGACCTTCGCGTGCTCCTCCACCTCAATCAACGCCTGCTGCTCCGCCCGGTCGGCCGGATCCAGATCATCCGGCAGGCTCGTGATTCGCCGTTCGATGCGCTGCTGGGTGGTGGCGAACTTCCGATACGGGCGCCCGAGCTGCGCGCCCGTGACGGGGTCCTGCCCGAAGCCCATCAGCCGGCGCAACTGCTCCTCCGTGATGTCGGCCTCGCCGTCGAGGCCATCGAACCCGGCCACACCGGCGCCGACCCAGCGGCCCGGCGGGGTCCCGGACTCGTTGTAGTAGCGGGTCAGCGCCTGAGCGGCGTCACGCTGCCCGTCGCCAGCGACGACCGAGTCCAGCAGGTACCTGTAGCCCTGCCCTGCACTCATCACCCGGATCGAAACCGTCACACCCCCAGGTGCGCCCCGGCGCACGGCAATCAGCAGGTCGGCCCGACCTCCCTACCTCCCCTCCGCGGCAACGTCCGCGCACCAGAGGGAGAGGAACCGCATGTCATCTGCACCCACCGTCGGATCCCCAGGGATCGGCGACCCGTCCACGCGCCGAAGGGGCGCCCGGCTCGTCGCCGCCATCGTGACGCTCATCATCGCGATCGGCACCATGCTCGCCGGCGCCTCCCCGGCGCACGCGGGCAGCCACGGCGTCGGCTACGACATCGGCTACGGGTGGCTCGGCTCCTACGCGACCGACTCCGACGGACGCCAGGCGTACTGCATCGACCTCGGGATGAACGCCCCGTTCTCGCCGACATCGGGGCCGCAGACGATCACCTCGCTGGATTCGCTGAGCCGCCAGCAGATCGCCGAGCTGAACTACGTCCTGGCCCGCTGGGGTCAGAGCGGCGACCCGAACGTGACGGCCGCGGTCGCCCTCTACGTCTGGTCCGTCGCGGACGCCGGCACCTACAACAGCCACGGCATGTCCGGCGACGCCTACTACGTCGCCCGCGCCCCTTCGAGCGCCAGGCCGACGATCCTGGCGAACCTGGCGACGATGCGCGCTGAGGCGCCCGTCTACGCGGTGACCGATCCATCGCTCTCGCTCTCACTCGACATGGCCGACCAGTACCAGGGCACGCTGACCGTCGCGGCGAACCCGTCGCACCTGCAGGGCACGGTGAACCTGACCGGCGCGGTATTCGGCAACGGATCGGCCAGCCGGACCGTGGGCGCCGGGCAGTTCGGCATCATGGGCACCCCGGCCGACGGCGCGCCGTCGTACCAGATCGGCGCGTCGATGAGCCTCGCCGCGGACGGGTACGGGTCGCAGCTGTCGCTCTACACCTCCGGCGGCGGCGAGCAGCGGATCATCGCCTCGGTCGCCGGCTCCCCGGCGTCGCTGTCCGCGACGGCGCAGACCCCCGTGATCGACCTCGACTTCCAGCCGGTGATCGCCACCCAGGTCGCCTCCCGCTTCGTCGAGGAGGGCGACGCCTTCGTCGACCAGCTCGAGGTGACGCTGACGAAGGGCACCTGGACGAGGCTGGGCGGCGCGCGCATCCCGATCATCGCCGAGGGCACCCTGTACGGGCCGTTGGACCAGCAGCCCGCCGAGGCGGACTCGCCGCCGCTGGGCTCCCCGGTCGCCGGCGTCGAACGGGTCACGCTGAACAGTGCGGGCTCCTACACGTCGCCGGGCACGATCCAGGCGCCGGCCTCCGGGTTCTACACCTGGGTGTGGAAGATCGACCAGGCCGCGCAGGGCGACTACAGCCGCTACCTGACCGGCTCGTTCACCGACCGCTTCGGCCGAGTCGCGGAGACCTCCATCACCCCGTTCCAGCCCGAAGCGGTCTCCACCGCCGACCAGCACCTCGCGGTCGCGGGCGACCCGCTGACGGACACCATCGTCGTCTCCAGCAGCAACGGCTCCTGGCTGCGCGTGGACGGCCAGCAGATCCCGGTCGTGTTCGAGGGCACCCTCTACCGGGTGCCGGGCGTGCGCCCGCCGGGCGAGTCCGCGACGGTCGACCCGGACGCGGTGGCGATCGGCACGGTGACGATCACGGCGAACGGCCCCGGCCGCTACATCGCCCCGATGGTCACCGCCCCGGCAGGCGGCTTCGTGACCTGGGTGTGGGAGATGAAGAAGTCCTCCCAGCCCGAGTGGGTGCGCCCGTACCTCGCCGACGACTGGGCCGACCGCTACGGCATCCCCGTCGAGTCGACCTCCGTGCGGTGGCCGCTGCACACCAGCTCGCTGCTGCGCGAGTACAACGTGCACGAGCAGGGCCGAGCCTTCGACACGGTGACCGTGAGCGGGTTCCCCGCCGACCACGGCGACTTCCACGGCGACGGCTACTGGCAGACCGACGTCGACGAGCTCACGCACACCGTCTACGGCCCGTTCGCCAGCGACACCGAGCTGACCGACGACCTCGACCTGTCGACGGCGCCGGTCCTCACGACGCTGACGACCCCCGCCCGCAACGGCGTCTACCAACTCGGCTACACCGACACCGACCGCATCACCCCGACCGAGCCCGGCTACTACGTCGTCGTCACCAGCTTCCCCGGCGACGACCGCGTGCAGCCCTACACCTCGAGCCCGGCGGACGTGCTGGAACGCTTCTACGTGCCGCCACCCGCACCGCCGGGGCTCCCGGTGACGGTCATCACGCAGGCGACCCCCGCGGCGCTGGCCGGTGAACCGTTCGAGGACCTCGCGCTCGTGCAGGGCAGCATCCCGGACGGGGCGAGCCTCGTGTTCCGCGCCTACGGGCCGCAGTCGGCGGATGAGGTGCCGGTGTGCGAGGAGGCGTTCTACGTCTCCGAGCCGAACGCCGTCACCCAGGCCGGCGTCTACCGTTCCGGCGCGACCAGCACCGACCAGGACGGCGCGGTCTACTGGGTCGAGACGCTCTCCGACGCCGACGGCGATGTGCTCGTCGAAGGCGCCTGCGGTGCTCCCGGCGAGACGACCGTGGTCACCGTGCCGCCGGAGCCGCTGGCGGTGACGACGACCGCGACGCCCGCCGTGGAGCTCGGCGAGCCCGCGACCGACACCGCGGCCGTCACGGGTACCGTGCCGGCAGGCTCGACGCTGGTCTTCGAGGCGTACCTGCAGGACGGCGACAAGCCGACCTGCACGGCCGACGAGATCGTGCGCACCACCGAGCCGATCCCGCTCGAAGCGGCTGGCGAGTACGTCAGCGAGCCCGTCGTGTTCGAGAGCGCCGGGACGTACTACTGGGTCGAGACCATCCGCGACGTCGACGGCGCGGAGCTCGTCCGCGGGGTCTGCGGCGCTCCCGGCGAGACGACCGTCGTTACGGAGACCCCGCCCTCGACGCCCACGCCGGAGCCGACGCCGACCAGCACGCCGCCCGGTGAGCTGGCCTACACGGGCAGCGGCGACTGGATGCTCCCCTTCGGGATCGCCGCCGGCATCTTCCTGCTCGCCGGTGTCGGCGTCATGTGGTTCGGCCGCAGGCTGGCAATCTACCGCGAGCGCAACGGCTACATTCGGGACGAGGACATGGACTACCACGCTCTCACGGGCAGAGAAACGATCGACCCTGAGCGGGACCAATCCTGACAATCGGACGCGGGTCTGCCCTTTGACCGAGAAGGGCAGACCCGCGCCCGCCAAGGGCAACCGCTCGAAGACTTGTTAACTATCGACACCGAACGCGCGGACAGCTCGGTCTTGTCCAGCGCGCCACTCAGCGAGGCGCGACTCGTAGTCGGCCGTAGCGACATCGAGCGGGGTTTTCCCGAAGAACTGACGAAGCGGCGGCTGCTCATCGTCCACAAGCTCGAGCAGCGGCCCACGGGTTGCCTTCGGATCGCCCGACTCTCCCCCCTGGAGCGCAGCGAATGCCTTCGCTCGGAACTCGTCGTAGGCGGGATGAGACTCGGTGAAGTGCGCGGAGGTCCCGCTGAACTCGGTCGAATAGCCCTCCGGCTCGAGGATCGTCACCTTGATGCCGAAGTCGCCGACCTGCTGCGCGAGCGCCTGCCCGATTCCTTCGACCGCCCACTTGGAGGAGTTGTAGATGCTGACCATCGGGAACGTCGTGATGCCACCGATGGAGCTGAGTAGGAGGATGTGCCCACTTCGCTGCTCGCGGAGGAAGGGAAGTACCGCCTGGATGACCCAGATCGTTCCGAAGACGTTCGTCTCGTACTGGTCGCGAACCTGCTGCTCGGTCGCCTCTTCGATCAGGCCGAACTGGCCGTATCCCGCGTTGCTGATGACGACATCGAGCCGGCCGAAGTGCGCATGCGCTCTGGCGACCGCCTCGAATACCGCGGGACGATCGGTGACGTCGAGGGGCAGCACGAGCACGCTGTCGCCGAACTGCTCGACCAGGTGCTCGAGCTTGGCGACGGTCCTCGCGGTGGCGACGACTCGATCGCCTCGCTCAAGCGCGGCTGTCGCCCATTCGAGCCCGAACCCGCCGGACGCCCCCGTGATGAACCAGACCTTCATGTGTGACCACGCTTTCTCGAACCCTGCGCCTCGCACGGGCGCCTCGTAGTCGACGCTACGAGCGGATCGAGTCGCTATCCAGGCATCGCTAGGGACCCTCAAGGGACGCTGTAGAGCTGGGTCACGCGGCGGCCAAGATCCGCGAAACGGTCGCGGAGCTCCGAAGGCTCGAGGACCTCAACTCCATCCGCGTGCGCGAGAAGGGCTTGCGCTGCCTCGATCCGGGGGAACCGCAGAGTGAGCTCGACCCACTCGTCCGGTGGGCCGTCCGCCGCGGGAGCCGGGGTGCCGCCGCCGTGCATGCGGAGCACCCGAGGCAGGATGCGCCGCCGGACCCGGAGAGAAACCGAGACCGCGCTGAGCGATGTCGCGTAGTCGCGCTGCAGTGCGCTCCAGGTGTCAGCGAGGTCGAAAGCGGCCGGTCGACGAGCGGGCGCATCGAGGATAGCGGCGTGGCGCATCCGGTCGATGCGGAAGGTCTTGAGCGTCTTGCGGTGGGCGGCGACGAGGTACCAGGTGCCGGCTTTGCTGATCATGCCCAGAGGATCGAGGGCGTAGCTGCGCTCTGCCCCGCCGCCGGAGCGGTACCGGACGCGGAGCCTTCGCTCGTCGAGCACGGCGGCCTGCACCACGTCGAGATGTTCGGGCCGGGGATCCGGGGCACCCCATCGGTCCGGGTCCACGAGGACGCGCGTGGCGACGAGCGAGGCCGCGTCACGATGTGCTTCGGGCAGTGAGGCCATCACTTTCCGCAGGGCGGAACCGAGCGCGTCGCCGAGACCGAGGTCGGCATGCGGCGCGCCGGTGAGCGCCACGAACAGGGAACGGGTCTCGTCGGCGCTGAGGCCGGGCACCTGGGTGCGGTAGCCCGGCAGCAGCGCGATCCCGCCCGCCCGCCCGCGCTCGGCATACACCGGGACCCCAGCCGAGGAAAGCGCTTCGGCGTCGCGGTAGACGGTGCGTACCGACACCTCCAGCCGTTCGGACAGCTCGGTCGCCGAGATCGGGCTGCGCGTCTGGAGCAGCAAGAGCATCGCGAGGAGCCGGTCCGAGCGCATGAACCGAAAATACCGCTAATACCTGTCATCTAGTGACAGGTATGTGGACACAGACTGGTCGATGCCGCGCCCGCCGAGAACACATGCGCCGGCGGGAAGGACTCCGTGCACGACATCTCGAACGTTGCCTTGGCGCTCCCGGAGCGAGCGTGGCTGGGGGTTGTCTCGGCCGAGCACGCCGCCTACGGCGCCGAGCGCGGCTGGATCCAGCTCAACCACGGCAAGCGCAACAACCTCGCCCGGCTGCGTCGAGGAGACGGGTTCGTGTTCTACTCGCCGACGCAGCGCCTGGGCGACAAGACACCGCTGCGCGCTGTCACCCAGCTCGGCATCGTGGCCGACGAGGAGCCCCATCTTGCGGACGAGCTGATGGAGATGGGAGCGCACGGCGCGTTCCGGCCGTGGCGACGGGACGTCGACTTCGCGGCGACGCATCCGGTTGCCGTGCATGATCTGCCGCTCGAGCTGACCCGAGACCGCGGCTGGGGGTATTCGCTGCGGTTCGGGCTCGTGCCGCTCGCGCCCTCCGACTTCGCGCTGCTGCGCGATGCGATGACCTCCTGACCTGCACCGGGGACAGGCGGCACCACAAGGAAGGAACCCCACCATGACCAGTCCGGTCGATTTTGTCATCCGCTTCACCCTCGCCGATGGCGCCGCCGAGGCGTTCGACGCGTGGGCCGTCGGACAGCTCGCCGCCGCGCGGGCCGCCGACGGTGTGCTCGACTATGCGATCCACGAGGGGGCAGACGGCACCTTCGTCCAGCACGAGCGGTACGCCTCCGAGGCCGCCGCGAGCGCGTTCGCGCAGGAGCGCGGCCCGGCGCTGGGAGAGTGGAGCCAGCTCGCCCGCCCGTCCGAGCTGCTCGTGCTCGGCGGGATCAGCGAGCAGTTCCGCGCCGCGCTGCCGCCGTTCGGCACCGCCTTCGCGCCAAAGCACCGCCTCGCGCGCTGACCCGGCCACGCGGGGAACGCCGGACCCGAAACGGCGTTCCCCGCGACCACCCCGCCCTACCGAGGAGAATCCACGTCATGCCCGACACCGCAGACCCCAGCCCCGCCGTCTTGCCGCGGGCGATCGAGGTGCGCGGGGCGCGGGTGAACAACCTGCGCGACGTATCGGTCGACATCCCGCTGAACACCTTCGTCGCGTTCGCCGGCGTGTCCGGGTCGGGCAAGTCGTCGCTGGCGATGGGTGTGCTCTATGCAGAGGGGTCGCGCCGCTACCTGGACGGGCTGTCCACCTATGCCCGCCGACGCATCGACCAGGCGGCCGCGCCCGATGTCGATTCCATCGGGCACCTGCCGGCGGCGATCGCGCTCAAGCAGCGTCCGCCGGCGCCGGGGCCGCGCTCGACGGTCGGCACGCTGACGGAGGGGTGGGCGGTGCTGCGGCTGGCGATGTCGCGGTTCGGCACGCACCGCTGCCCGAACGGGCACGCCGTGACCCCATCGGCGGAGATCCCCGTCACCGGCGACATGGTGTGCCAGGACTGCGGCGTGCGCACGCCCGCGCCCGGTGCGGAGGACTTCGCCTTCTCCACCCTCGGCGCCTGCCCGGAGTGCCGAGGGCTCGGCTACTCGCGCGAGCTGGACGAGACGGCGATCGTCGCCGACGAGGCCCTGTCGATCGACGACGGCGCGATCGCTCCCTGGCGGGTGCTCGGACGAACCATGCAGCCGCTCATCGTGAAGGAGCTCGGGGTCCGCACCGACATCCCGTGGCGTGATCTGACCGATGCGGAGCGGGATGTCGTGCTGCACGGGCCGGAACAGAAGGTGCGCGTCTCCTACCTCTCCGGCCGCGGCCGGGTGCTCGAAGGAGATCTACGGTACGAGAACGCGACCGAGAGCGTGAAAGCGCTCGCCGCCTCGTCGAACCAGGATGTCGGCGAACGCGTGGCCGACCGGTTCATGACGCAGCGCGTATGCGCGCTGTGCGAGGGCACTCGGCTGAGCCCGAAGGCCCGATCGTCCCGCCTCGGCACCTGGAGCATCGACCGGCTCGCCGCGCTGCCGATCCGCGACCTGCCCGCCGTCGTGCCCGATCTTTTCCTCGCCGCCTCCGAGGCCGACGCCGCGCTGCACGCTCCCGCACTCAGGCTCGGCGCCGAACTGCACAAGGCCCTCGACCCCGTCACCGAACTGGGCCTGGACTACCTGGGCCTCGACCGGTCCGGCGACACCCTCTCCACCGGGGAGCGGCAGCGCATCCAGCTCGCCGCGACCGCGCTGCGCCGTACCACCGGGATGCTCTACGTCCTCGACGAGCCCACGATCGGGCTGCACCCCTCCGCGATCCCCGGTCTCATCCGCATCATGCGGGGGCCTGGTCGCCGAGGGCAACTCCCTCGTCGTCGTCGACCACGACCTCACCGTCCTCGCCGCCGCCGACGAGCTGATCGAACTCGGCCCCCGGGCAGGCAGCGGCGGAGGCACGATCATCTCCCACGGCACCCCCGCCGAGGCCGCCGCAGACCCGGCCTCGGTCATCGGCCCGCACCTGGCCCGCACCGCCGACCCGGTGGTGCGGCACCGCTCGGACCCCACCCGGACCTCGGTGTCATCCACGTCGCTGTCTCGGAGCTGTTCACCCTGCACGATGTCGAGGCCGAGTTCCCCGTCGGGCGGCTCACCGCCGTCACCGGGGTCTCCGGGGCGGGCAAGACCGCGCTCGTCCTCGATGCGCTCGTGCCCGCGCTCACCGCGCACCTCGACCGTCAGCCTCTGCCGACGCACATCGCATCATTCGATGCCGGCGGGATCGAACGACTCGTGATGGTCGATGCGACCCCGATCGGGTCAAACGCCCGCTCCACCCCGGCAACCTACTCCGGCGCGTTCGACGAGCTGCGCAAGCTCTTCGCCGCGACGCCCGAGGCGAAGGAACGCGGCTGGAAGGTCGGCCGTTTCTCCTACAACGTGCCTGAGGGCCGCTGCGCCACCTGCGAAGGCCTCGGCGAGCTCTCGCTCGACCTCCAGTACCTGCCCGACCTGCCGGTGCCCTGCCCTGACTGTCACGGCGACCGCTACAACCCCGAGACGCTCCGAGTCACGCTCGCCGGGCGCACCATCGCCGACGTGCTCCGCCTCACCGTCAGCGAGGCTCGACACGAGCTCGACTCCGTGGCGTCACGCAAGCTCCGGCAAGTGCTCGCCTCGCTGGAAGAGGTGGGCCTCGGCTACCTCACCCTCGGCGAGTCGACTCCCGCGCTCTCCGGCGGCGAAGCCCAGCGACTCCGGCTGGCGACCGAGCTGCGCCGCGGACAGACCGGCAGCCTGTTCGTCTTCGACGAGCCCACCATCGGCCTGCACCCCGACGACGTCGCCGCCCTCGTCGGCGTCTTCGACACCCTCGTCCGCGACGGCGCGACTGTCATCGTGATCGAGCACGACCTCGACCTCATCGCGAACGCCGACCACATCATCGACGTCGGGCCCGGCGCAGGGGAAGACGGCGGACGGATCGTTGCCACCCGCGGCGTGGACGACGTCATGCGAAATCCGGCATCGGTGATCGGCCCCTGGGTCGCCGCCCACCTGAGCCGATAGCAGAAGGCGGATTGAGTGGATCGCTCCCGTCCTGAACTCCCAGACCCGCGATCCGCGAACCTCTGTCAGGGTGTCATATGAAGGAGTTCGCATGCCGGTATCGCTGATTCACGACGTCGACGTGTCGATCCTGCACCTGGGCGACGACGAGAACTGGTTCACCTCGGCTTGGCTCGACCGTGTCGAGAGCTGCCTCGACGAGGCGGTGCATCGAGCACCGGCTGCCCTCGTCACTGTCGGAGACGGCAAGTTCTACTCCAACGGGCTTGACGTCACCCTCCTGACCGGCGATCCCGAGGCGGCAGCTGCCTATTCAGCTCGCGTCCAGCGCTTGTTCTCGCGGATTCTGACCGCCCCGATCCCCTCGATCGCGGCCGTGAACGGACACGCCTTCGGCGCTGGAGCGATGCTCGCCCTCGCACACGACTTTCGCCTCATGGACGCCGAGCGGGGCTTCTTCTGCTTTCCCGAGGTCAACATCAAGATCCCGTTCACCTCTGGCATGGCGGCGCTGATCCAGTCCAAGCTGACCCCGGCAGCCGCGGTCGAGGCGATGACCACGGGCAGGCGCTACGGCGGTCCCGACGCGCTGATGCGCGGCCTCGTCGACCGTACTGTCGCACCCGAGCAGCTTCTCGCCGCGGCGATCGAGACCGCGCAGGCGCTGGGTGGGAAGGATGCCGCAACCCTCGGTGCGATCAAAGCGATGATGTTCGCTTCGCCTGCGTCGGCTCTCGCCCGTTAGCTCGGGACTTCGATACCCTACTCGTATCGCAGAGACTCCACTGGATCCGCCCGCGCTGCCCGTGCCGCGGGCAGCGTCCCGGCGAGGAACGCGATTCCCATCACGACGAGCACGATGCCAGTGATCGAGACCGGGTCGAAGGCGATCAGTGTCAGGCCGGGCAGGTCGGCGAGCAGGGCACCGGAGAGGGCTGTTCTCGTCGCTGAGCCGACGCGCATGCCGAGCAGCACGCCGATGACGCTCCCGAGGAAGCCGATGAACACCGCTTCCAGGCTGAAGAGCCCGAAGATGCGGCCGCTGCCCATGCCCATCGCTTTCATGAGCCCGATCTCGCGCGTGCGTTCCTGCACACTCATCAGCAAGGTGTTGACGATGCCGAAGCTCGCGGCGAGGAGGGCGATGATCGCGAAGGCGTTGAGCACGAGGACGATCGCGTCGATGACCGCTGTGAAGGTTCCGAGCTGGTCGGCGATCGTGGTGGAGTCGTACCCAGCGTCCGCGAGACGCTCCTGGAGGGCGGCGGTGTCGTCTGCGGACGCATCGGGGTCGAACCACACGCTCGCCTGCGCGTATCTGTCGCGCTCCTCATCGCTCAGACCGGTGCTCTGCGCGTCGTAGAGCGCGTCGGCGAGCGCATCATTCGGGATCGCGTTGCCCGCCCCGCCGGTGGTGAGCGTCTCCTCGGCGACGCCGACGACGGTCGCCTCGATCCGGTGCTGCTCGCGCTGGGCATCCGTGAGGACGAACACGACTCGCGCACCGAGGGCTGCCTCGCCGTCGTCGAAGCCGAGCGGTTCGAGGTAGGACACGGGCTACTGGGCGCGACCGGAGGTAGGGTCGGAGCAGACGAAGGGATCCGCATTGTCACGGGTGTTGATCGTCGGTGGCCACGGCAAGGTGGCACTCCGGCTCGCCTCGCTGCTTGCGGCCCGAGGGGACGCCGTCACCGGGCTGATCCGGGATCCTTCGCAGGCGACTGATGTCGCGTCGACCGGGGCCGTCGCCGTGATCGGCGACGTGGAGCGGCTCGGCATCGAAGAGCTCGTAGAGCTACTGCGCGACACCGACGCGGTCGTCTGGTCGGCCGGAGCGGGAGGCGGGGATCCCGCACGAACCTATGCGGTCGATCGCGATGCGCCGATCCGCTCAATGACGGCCGCTCAGCATGCTGGCGTCAGCCGCTTCGTCATGGTCTCGTACATCGGCTCACGCTCTGACCACGGCGTGCCGGCGGGGGACCCGTTCTTTCCGTACGCCGAGGCGAAGGCTGCGGCTGACGATCATCTGCGGACGACGTCGCTGGATTGGACGATCCTCGGCCCCGGACCGCTCACATGGGATGAACCGACCGGCCTCATCGATCCGGCTTCTGGTGCCACGCCGGGAGCCGGCCGCGTCTCTCGCGGCGACGTCGCGGCGGTCGTCGCGGCCGTTCTCGCAGATGCTTCCACGATCCGTCGAACGATCCGGTTCGGGAATGGACTCACGCCGATCACCCAGGCGATCAGCGCCTGAGCGGTTTCCCTCGTTCGAGTCGCACGGTCGGTCTCATCGAGACAGGCGGATGGCGAGTTCATCCAGGGGCACCTCGTGGCCGCGCGTGCACCGAGTCTCCACCCGCACGTCAGCGCCGCACGCCGCGTGCGCGACCGTCAGCCCGTCGGGGACCGCCCGATACTTGGCTCCCCATTGGAACAGGGCGAGGATGACCGGTACGAACGCAACCCCGGACTCGGTGAGCCGATACTCGGCACGGCGACGGGCGCCCGGCTCCTGATAGGACTCGCGAGAGAGCAGTCCCGCTGCCACGAGCTCGGCGAGGTGTGCGGAGGCTGTGGCCGGGGCCATTCCCGCGCGTTCGGCGAAATCGTCGAATCGGGTGGTGCCGTAGGAGGCCTCGCGCATGATGAGCATCGCCGCGCGCGAGCCGACGATCTCCATCGTCGCCTCGATCGGGCAGCTGCCCGTGGCCGCCCAGAGGGCACGGTTGTCCAGCGGGGGCATCAGCTGTGCGGGCATGACTCGTCTCCGATCACGTGCAGGTGCGATGCTATCGTCACACCTGACTTCAGTTTTCCGAAATGAGTGACGAGGCTCCCGTGAACCTGTACTTCCGCCTAGTGCTCCTTCGCCTCGGTCTCCGACGGCGCGGCCGCTTGAGCCTCTGGGACACCGCACGCACGCCCTTCCGGGTCGCCCTCACCGACCTCGACGTGCTGCGGCACATGAACAACGGCAAGTACCTGTCGATCCTCGACCTCGGCCGAATGGATCTGATGCTGCGCGCCGGATTCTGGGAGACGATCACAGGCCGCGGCTGGTACCCCGTCGTCGCGGGCCAGAGCGTCACATATCGCAAGTCCCTCACTCTTGGGCAGCGCTTCACCTTGGAGACGCGCGTGCTCGGCTTCGACGACCGATGGGTCTACATGGAGCAGCGTTTCGTCGGTGGAGATGTGCTCTACGCGGACGCCATCGTGCGTGCCCGCTTCCTGAAACGGGGCGGCGGGTCGGTCGGCCACGACGAACTCGAGGCTGCTGTTGGTGGATTCCCGCCAGACCGACGAGTTCCGTCGTGGGTGCTCGACTGGAACGCCGCATCAAGCACCCACGGCAAGTCGGCGAGCTGAATCCCGCCCGGCGCGTTTCGTCCCGTCACCGCGAGGGGGTCACTGCCCGTGCCTGCCTCGACCGCCGCCGCGCTGCCTACGCTCGTCGGGAGCTGATCGCTCCACGACGAAAGGCAACGATGGATCACCACACCGCACGCCGGCGGCTCCTCGTCGTGCTGAGCCTCGCCATCTCGGTCGCTGCTCTCTCCGGTTGCACGAGCTCGCCATCGACGCCGATCGCGGTACCGTCCGTCTCCCCATCCGAGAGTGGCGCCGCCGCTCAGCCGACGGGCCCGGAGACGATCGTCACCGGTCTCAACGTGCCCTGGTCTGCGGTGACGGTGAACGACGAAGTGCTGATCGCGGAGCGTGACACGGATCGCCTGTTCGCGCTGGACGCCGACCGCTCGCTGCGCGAGCTCGCCACGGTGCCCGGCGTCGAGCAGTCTGCGGAACAGGGCGTCATGGGCCTCGCCTTCGACGGCGAAGCGGGCCTGTTCGTCTACTCGACCGGCGCCACAGGAAACCGGGTGCAGCGCTTCCCGGTCACCCAATCGGGCACCGGAGTCGCACTCGGCGAGCCGGTCACGGTGGTCGACGGGCTGCCATCGTCGATCTTCCACAACGGCGGACGGATCGGATTCGGCCCCGACGGAATGCTCTACGTCTCGGTTGGCGACGTCCAGGAGGGCAGCAACGCACAGGACCTCGACTCCCTCGCCGGGAAGATCCTCCGCTACGCCCCGGACGGCAGCATCCCCACCGACAACCCCTTCCCCGGGTCCCCCATCTACAGCTATGGGCACCGCAACGTGCAGGGCATCGCCTGGACGGAGGACGGCCGGATGCTGTCGACCGAGTTCGTCGGCGATCACGCCTGGGACGAGCTCAACGAGATCGTGCCAGGCGGGAACTACGGCTGGCCCGAGATCGAGGGCACTGGCGGCGAGGCACGGGGCTTCATCGACCCGTTGCAGACCTGGGCCCCGGCCGAAGCGAGCCCGAGCGGCATTGCGATCGCCGGCGACACGCTGTTCATCGCGAACCTGCGCGGCGAGACGCTCCGCGCCGTCCCGCTCGATGATCTCACCACGTCCACGACGCACTTCACCGGCGAGTTCGGACGCCTCCGCGACGTGCTCCTCGGGCCGGATGACCGCCTCTGGTTCCTGACGAACAACACCGACGGCCGCGGCACGCTCCGTGAAGGCGACGACCGGATCATCGCGATCGACCTCGCCACCGTTGGCGCGAGCGCGGCGATCGGGGTCGCGCCCGCCGGAACCGGCGACCCCTCCTGCACGGCAGCGGCCGTGGTCACCGTGCGCGGCACCGGCGAGCCGCTCGAGACCGGGCTGCTGGGACCGGTCGCCACGGCGATCTCGGACGCTCTGCTGGGTGACGTGACGGTCATCACCCTGCCGTACCCGGCGAGCTTCGCTTTCGAGGAGAGCCTCCCCAGCGGGCGATCCCTGCTGAGGGACACCCTCGTTGGCCAGGCAGAAGCCTGCCCCGCGCAACGCACGGTCGTGGCCGGCTACTCCCAGGGCGCGGTCGTGGTCGGCGATACCCTCGCCGAGGTGTTCACAGATCCCGAACCAGGAACACCGGAGGCCATTGCCGCCGACAACATCGCGGCGGTGATCCTCTACGGCGACCCCCGATTCCTCGGCACGGAGCCCTACAACGCCGGCGACTTCGACCCCGCCGTCAACGGCGACTCGCCGCGGCAGCCCGGCGAGCTGTCGGTCTTCGCCGACCGCATCCGGAACTACTGCGTCGCCAGCGACTTCGCCTGCCAGTCCGGGGTGGGCTCGGATGCCGGACACGTCGCGTACTTCCAGAACGGCATGCGCGAGCAAGGTGCCCGCTTCGGACTCGACCGACTCGCCGGCGCCGGCGTCAGCTGACCCGTCACGAACGAGCCCCTCCGGGCAGATCCAGCGCTTCAGCGCTCCGTCGCCGACCGGCGGTGTTCGATCATCACCTCGCGCTTTCGCGCGAGGTTCAGCCGTGCTCGGCGAATCGCGGTCGATCAGCGGCCAACATCCCGTCCTGGCCCAGATGCCGAGCAGGCGCATCGCGTCAGCGGACGGGGTGCCCGGCTCGGGGCCGAAGGTGAGGAGCGAGAGGTCTGGGTCTGCCGGGAAGTGCATGTTCTCGTAGATGAGGTCCATGCGTCCGACGACGGGGTGGTCGACCCGTTTGAGTCCGGAGGTGTGCAGGCGCTCGCCCTGGGACTCCCAACGAGTACGGAACTCTTCGACTGTGAGGAGTTCGGCGACGAGTTCGTTCAGCCCGGGCTAGTCTCCTGACGAACCTGGCTCGCGGAGATGCCGTCGACAAACCTGCTGAGCATCGCGGTGAATCGGGTGATATCAGTCGGGTCCCAGCCAGCTAGGGCAACGCCGATCCAGTGACGTTCAATATCCACGAGCCGACTAGCGATCACTCGGCCATAGTCGCTCAGAGCGACCAAGACGCCCCGTTCGTCACTCGGGTCCGCCACTCGAACGGCCAACCCGAGAGTTTCAAGCCTCTTCACGATCTTCGTGACGTTAGGTCGTCCCGTCTCAAGGCGCTCGGCCAGGTCTGTCGGCCGCAAGGCGCCGTGCAGGGCGACCTGGTTGAAAACCAGGAACGACGAGATCTCGCTACTGGGAAAGCGAGCAGCCTCTATCAACGCCCGTCGCGCCGCCTCACTGTTGGCCACGCGGATCAGACGCTCGAACAACTCGAGTAACGGCTCTCGCTCCTCCGGGAGGACGGCAGAGGAGTCCACACTCGACCGCGGCACGAGCACTTGCTGCGGCGGCCTAGGCACGATGACGTCTCTTTTCCATCCTCCCACTGTAACGATGGCAACTGTTTTCTTTGGTGAAATAGTTGCTAGGATACTGTGACCCGCCAATGACGTCGAGGAGCACGGACGATGAGCACCGAAGCCCACTGGATCACCAACTCACACCACCCAGGCAAGAAGAACTTCACAGCCTTGTATCTGCGCGGCGCCGTCCGCGTCGACCGCGAGGTCGCCTCTGCCAGCGCAGAAGTGTCAGCTCTGGGTTGGTACAGGTTCTTCGTCAACGGCGCGGATCTCACCGGCCCCGCACTCGTGCCGAGATGGACGCCGTTCGATGAGTACGTCGAGTACCAGGAGTACGACGTGACCGAACACCTGCGGTCGGGCGAGAACGTGCTGGCGATCGCGGTAGGCGACGGGCGATTCCGCGGGCGCAATGGCGCCCTGAACCACCAGGCGGTTTACGGTGACCGCCTCGCAGGCTGGGCAAGGGTGACGATCCGCTACACGGACGGGACAGAAGACACCGTCATCACCGACGGAAGCTGGCTGGCGGGAACGGGACGGATCGGGGCGACCGACCCGAAGCACGGCGAGAACGCCGACCTCCGCATCCCCGACGCCGACTGGCTGGCCGGCGAGGAAGCTCCTGCCCGCCTGAAGCCGTGCGAAGTGCTCCGCGCTCCGCGAACTCTGATACCAGAGGAGGTGGCGCGGGTGGAGCAGATCGCCCGCATCAGCCCGGTGAGCATCGCACGCACCCCGGCCGGAAAGCAACTGGTGGACTTCGGGCAGAACGCCGCGGGCGTCGTTCGGATCCGCCTGCGCGGGCCCGTCGGGCGAGCGGTGCGACTCACCCACAGCGAGGTCGTCGGCCGGGATGGTGAGATCGACACGCAGTACCTCGCCCTGCTGCCCGTGGGCAAGCAGTGGACGCAGACCGACACCGTCGTCCTCGATGGCACGGACACGTGGTGGCAGCCCTGGTTCACGATCCACGGTTTCCGCTACGTGGAGGTCGACGGCCTGGACGAGGCACTGACACCCGACGACATCGAGTTCGTCGTCCTGTCCACGGCGCTTGAGGAGACGGGGTCGTTCTCGTGCTCCGACCCGCGCCTGGAGAAGCTGTTCGAGAACGTGCGGTGGGGTCTGCGCTCCAACTTCACCGACACCCCCACCGACTGTCCCACACGGGAAAGGTCCGGGTGGACCGGCGACCTACAGGTCTTCACCTCCACCGCCGCTGTCTACGCAGATGTGTCCGCCTATCTCGGCCGGTATCTGCGCAATCTCGCTGCCGAGCAGCTCGAGGATGGCAGGGTTCCGATGATCATTCCGGCGGAGGCTTCCGCCTTCTCCGGCGGGTTCCCTTCCGCGTTCCGGTTCTTCTCCAGTTCGGCCGGGTGGGGTGACGCCAGCGTGCTCGTCCCCTGGGACCTGTATCGCTACTACGGCGAACCGGCCGTGCTGGAGCAGGGATATCAGGCCGCGGCCCGCTGGATCGAATTCCTCCTCGGCCGTGGCGAGAAGACCCGACGGAAGAAGCGCGGTCGCCGCGGCGCTGTCCCGTCGAGTCTCGAGCGATTCATCGTCGACCACGGGTGGGACTTCGGCGAATGGCTCCGCCCGGGCGAGGACTTCCTCGGCTCCGCGATGGACTCGCTGCGACGCTCCGCCCCCGTCGTCGCGACGGCCTACCTCGAGCACTCGGCCCGGCTCCTGTCGCAGATCGCCACCATCCTCGATCGACCAGACGACTCCGCCCGGTATCGTGAGCTCGCCGACAACGTCCGTCTCGCGTGGCGTGCCGCGTTCTTCGGTCCCGACGGGCGGATCGGGCTGGATCGTCAGGACGACTACGTCCGCGCGATCGCCTTCGACCTGCTCGACGAGGCAGAGAAGCCCGCCGCCGCAGCCCGCCTCGCGGAGGTCGTGAAGGACGCCGGTTACCACCTCGGCACAGGTTTCCTCTCCACCGGGGCGCTGCTGGACGTCCTCGTCGACCACGAGCACGCCGACACCGCATACCGGGTCCTGTTCCAGGACACCAGCCCATCCTGGCTCTATCAGGTCGACCACGGTGCGACGACCGTGTGGGAGACCTGGGAAGGCCACGACAAGAAGGGCAACGCGAAAGCTAGCCATAACCACTACAGCTTCGGCACAGTAGCCCGCTTCCTCGTCGAACGCGTCGCCGGCATCCGCCCCGCCGAACCCGGCTACCGGCACATCCTCCTCGAACCCGGGCTCACCAGCGGCCTCACACACGCCTCAGCCACCGTCGGCACCCCGCACGGCCCCGCGTCGATCTCCTGGGCATCAACCGATGCCGGGCTCGAAATCACCGCCAACGTCCCAGACGGCGCGACCGCGACGCTCATCGTCGGCGACCATCACCATGACCTCGCCGATGGAAAGTCGACCATCACCGTTCCCACCAGTGAGAGGACCCGCTGATATGCCGAAGTCACCGTGGCGGCAGGCCCTGCATGCCGCCGACCCCGCCCTGATGTCCCCGCTGCTGCGGTTCCCCCTTCACATCCGCGGGCCGCGCATGCTGAAGTTCCTTCGAAAGGTGAACGGAACGCCCTCGAAGATCCGCGAAGGCGTCATCGACCGCGAACTCACGGTCGCCCAAGACGGGGTCGACGCGGTCCTGTACGAGTCGTCCGCTCGCTCGACTCCGAGCCCGGCTGTGGTGTGGATCCACGGCGGCGGGATGATCTCCGGATCATCCCGCAACGTCAACGCATGGGCGTCCGGATTCGCCGCCGACCTCGGCGCCGTCGTGATCGCCCCCGACTACCGGCTCGCCCCCGAACACCCGTACCCGGCGGCGATCGACGACTGCTTCACTGCACTGCGATGGCTGATCGACCGTGCCGAAGAACTGAACGTCGACCGGAGCCGCATTGCCGTCGGTGGAGAGAGCGCCGGCGGAGGCCTGGCCGCCGCGCTCGCGCAACGCGCCCACGACGCTGGCATCCCGCTGCGCCTCCAGGTGCTCGTCTCCCCTATGCTCGACGACCGCACCGTGACCCGGGCCGAGTCCGACGGCACCGTCGCGCTCGCCTGGACCGTTCCCTCCAACCGGTACGGCTGGACCGCCTACCTCGGACGCGAGCCCGGCAGCGACTTCGACCTCCCCTACGCCGCTGCAGCCCGCAGGGAGAACCTCAGTGGGCTCGCCCCCGCATGGATGATGATCGGCTCCGTCGACCTCTTCTACCCGGAGACGATCGAGTACGCGAGACGGCTCGAGGACGCCGGCGTCCCCACCGAGGTCGTCACGATCCCTCGCGCCCATCACGGTGCCGAGGTCATCAAGCCCGACCACCCCGCCGTCGCCCAAGCCCGGGAACGCCGCCTCGAAGCGCTGCGAACGGCTCTGGCCTGACCACGAGACAGCGACCTCCTCAGGGTAGATGCTCGAGGGCTCGGCGACCGGCAGAACGGTCACCGAGCCCTCGACATGTCATCGGAGCGTCAGCGTGTGCTCTCCGGGAGCGAGCGTCTCCGACGTGCCATCGGTGTGGACGAACTCGGTCTCGATGGGAGTGACGAGGTGGACAGTCCCGTTGTCGACGCGCACCTCGATCGGTCCATGCGGAGTCGGCGCAACGCCCGCGATGACTCCGATGCTGCCTGGACGCGGCGCGACGCGGGCAGTGCGGAACCCGGGCGTGGCGGGCTGGATACCGAGCACGTAGGCGATGAGGTCACGCGTCGGGGTTGCGCTCCACCCGTGTACGGGTGTCCCCCATCCCCAGCATTCACCGAGGGTGTCGTACCCGTCGGTGAGGAACTGGCTCCACCGGCGCAAGAGGTCGGGGAGTTTGTCGGCGTGGCCGGCGAGGGCGACGGCGTCGTGGGTGACGTAGCTGAAGAACGGTTGCCCGATGACGATCTCGTTCTCGACGTCCCAGTCCGCATCCGACAGGCCGCGGGCTTGCGCCATCATCTTCTCGATGTCGTAGGTGCCGTCTTCGCGGCCCAGCCAGGAGCGCACCACGAGACGGGCGGGGTCTGTGATCTTCTCGACGATCGCTGACCATCGTTCACGGGGCGCGAGCCCGGAGACGATCGCGGTCGCGTTCGCCGCCTGTGAAGTGGGGCGCTCCGGGTCGCCGTCGACGATGTGGTCGATGTACAGCCCACGCTCCGCATCCCAGAAGTCCTCGAACCCGGCCCGCGCGTCCTCGTAGAGGCCACGAGCCCAGGAAGCCCGACCGTGGTCACCGAGCGCGTCGGCGATCTCCGCGAACTCGCGCAGACCTCGCGCCCACAGGGCGGTGAGGATGGAGCTGCGTCCGTTCAGGTAGATGCTCGCCCAGTCGACGAGGTTCCATTCGGGGACATCGGTGAGGGTACCGTGTTCGTCGATCGAGCGTGCGTACCAGCGGAGGATACCTTCCGCCGTGCCCAGGTGTGCGCGGAGGAACTCGAGGTCCCCTTCGTAGCGAAACAGGCTGTGCAGGCCGTGGATCCAGCTGAGTGACCAGTCGCCAATGGTGACGCCGCCGCCGGCCTCGATCTCGCCGACCACGCTCATCGGGAGGATGCCGTCGGAGCGGGGTGAGTCGCTGAGCACGATGTAGTTGCGTGCCAACCCCCGATCCTCGTTGGTGGTCAGATCGACGAGCTGGTGGACGATGGCGTCGCCGACCCAGGCGCGCTGCTCACGGGTAGGGCAGTCCATGTAGGCGTCGAACGAGTTCAACTGCACGGTGCGGACACCCGCGTGGAACAGACGGACGAGCTCGTCGTCATCGGAATCGAATTGCGAAGGACCAGTCCGGGGATACAGGCGCTCGTCAATCGTAAGTGCGTTCACCGTGGCGCTGCCACCATGAACGATGACGTGAGCGAACCGGAACCCGTTGGCTTCCTGAGCATCGAAGCCCGCGTCGTCACCGCGAGCGATGAAGCGCGCACCGGTGGTGGGGTCGGTGAAGGACGCGGCGGCGTCTGGGTCGAATGGCTTCTCCCGGTAGTACAGCTCGACCGTGGTTCCAGGGCCCGCCGTGACGTCGAGATGCACGTAACCGGCGACGATCCGACCGAAGTCGAACGTCAGCAGTGTGACATCCTCGCCCTCCACCGTCACAGGCAGCCCTCCCGGCAGCTCCTCAACAGGGGAAGAATGCAGCACCTGGAGAGCACGTCCGATCGGGCTGTCCGAGTCCCACTCGGGCAACGGGTACCGAGTAGCCGCGGTGAGCTCGGCGGTAAGCGTGTCGCCTTCGAGGAAGGAGATGGCGCGGGGAAGCAGCGGACCGTACGGGTAGGCGGGGGGTCGGGTGCGGCCCTGCGCGCCGGTGTGGGTAGTGGCGGTGACGGATGCGTTCGCCCAGTCCGAGTCGTCGAAGGCGCCCGTGATCCAGTCGGGATCGAGAAGGCGGGCGTCGAAGATCTCCACGGGGACACCGTGGGAAGGGCCGGTCGGCTGGGTCCACGCGGCGGACTTTGTCGCCTTCCACTGCTCGTCGCTGACGATCTTGTCGTCGTCGATATCGATCTCCGCGACGAGGACACCGTCCTGGCCCAGGGCGGAGCCGCCGGCGGCGGGCATCCACCACGATGTGGCCTTGCCGTAGTAGGTGACGATGATCGCAACGGTGTTCCGGCCCTCAATGAGCGCCGTCGTGATGTCGTACTCGTCGTAGCGCAGTCGATTCGGCTGCGACCGTACGGGGCCGCGTCCGATCTGCTCGCCGTTGACCCACAGCGCGTAACGGGAGTCCGCAGTCAATCGGATCCGGGCGGCCTCGGGGGCGGTATCGAGTTCGAACGCCCGTCGGAACAGGGTCCGGGAGAAGTCAGCGTGCTGCGCGGCGCCGAGCATCCCGATCGGGTCGTCGTTGGCGGTGGCGGATCCGGCCGAGATCCACTGGCCCTTCCATGCAGAGGCGGATGCGGTGTGCAGAGCGGGACGGGTGGGAGCGATGCTAGTCATAGGGTTTGTGCCTTTCGTGGATCAACGGGACTGCACCGAGGGCGCGTCATCGACGGCCTCGGGGTCGAGCTGTTCCTCGACGTCGAACTCGTTGTGCTGGTCGCGGGTGCGGAACACGAAGTACGCGATGAGGAAGCCGACGGCGCTGACGATGGCCAGGAACCAGTACAGGACGCTGACCCCGGCGGCGAGGATGAGCGGGGTGAAGGTTGCCAGGCCCGCAGCGGAGAAGCGGGCGACCGCGATGATCGTGCCCTGTGCGGTGCTGCGCAGAAGGGTCGGGAACTGCTCCTGCGTCCAGACCTTCATGATCGTCTCGAACGCGAACGCGGCGCCGATCGAGCCGACCACGCCACTGATCAGCATCGTGGCTACGGAGTAGCCGAAGATTGCGGGCACCAGCTGTGCGGCGACGTAGAGGAGGGCCCCGACGACGAAGTAGTTGAACCGGTAGGGCTTGTCGGCGATCTTCATGAACCACCCGTATCCGATGAGGATCACCGGGAAGGACACGAGCCCGAGAAGGGAGGCCGTGGACACGTCGACGCCGGCCTCGTTCACGAGCAGGTAGGTGCCGAACTGGCCACCCGTGTTCGCGGCGAGGTTCACCAGCGCGTAGAAGAGGATGAGGCCGAGGAAGGGAACAACGTAGCGGCGGCTGAACAGCTGCCGGATGCTGCTGTTGTCCGCCCGGATCGTTGCAACGCCGGCTGCGCGCTCTGCGCGGGACTCGCGCCAAGCGTCGGACTCCGGAATAGTGAGCCGGCCCAACAGGACGAGGACGGCGACCACCGCGACGTGTCCGAGCAGGATCTGCGCGCCGAGCACGCCGAGGTTGCCGAACAGAGTGCCGCCGATCATCGAGATCAAGACCCCTCCGATCCACAGGATGTTGGAGAAGGAGATCAACCGGCCTCGATTCTCGTCATTGGCGGCTTCCGCGATCGTGGAGAGAGAGACCGGCAGGTCGGCGCCGGCACCGAGCCCCAGGAGGAGGACGCCGATAGCCAACACCGGGAACGTGGTGGAGAACATCATCACCAGAAGGCCGACGATGATGATGACCATGGTCGCCACGAATACCGGCCGACGACCGAACCGATCCCCGAGACGGCCCCCGATCAGCGCGCCGATGGCGATGCCGAACGCGATGGCGCCCGCACCGAGTCCGACCTCCTCCGGGGTGAACTGGAACACCGCCGCGTAGATGGTCAGGACGATGCTGAAGCTGATGATGGCGGCCGCGTCGATGTACGACGCCATCCCGGAGACGACAGCTACCCACCATGGATTCGGGCTTCGCCGGGTACGAGTGACAGACATAATTCTTCTTCCTCGAAGTCGGCCCGCGGCTGCGCGGGCGCCTGGATCGTGCTCGTCAGATAATACCTACCAACATGTAGGTATGCAATGAATAGATGATCCGATCGAGCTCTGCGCCGCGGGCCGGGCTTCCGCACGATGTAGCCGGCCGCACCGTCTCGGCGGACCGACGCCAACGAATCGATCTCGCCGATGCTCGAGCTATCGCGCCGCGCCTCATCGTCGCCGGCGCCCTAGGCTCGAGCCATGACGACGGAACAGGTCACACCTCGCGTACGCATCCTCTCCGTAGCGAAAGACGTGTTCGCCGAGGGTGGGTACCGAGGGGGATCCCTCAATGAGATCGCCAAACGCGCCGGCTACACCCGAGCCGGAGTGCTGCACTATTTCCCGAGCAAGAACGCAATCCTTCTTGAACTGCTCAAGTCGCGAGACGAACGCCTTTCAACCTTCGACGACGCCAACTCCGAGCTGAACATCCTGGAGACCCTGGAGGATCTGCCGAACCTTGTTGGACGCGTCATCGAGGACCGACCCCTCGTCCAGCTCGCTCACGCGCTGACAGCGGAAGCGTCGGATCCTGCCCATCCCGCACGAGAATGGGCGGCAGCCCGACATCGCGCGCTCCGGGAACTGACCGCGCAGGAGATCCGCACCTCCATCGCCGAAGCCGACCTCGATCCCGACACGGATGTCGAGGCGCTGGCCGCCGTCTTGCTCGGTGCAGTCGAGGGCGTCGAAGCGCAATGGCTCATCGACGACAGTATCGACCCGGTCCGCTGCGCCAGCATCCTCCGAGACATGCTGAGGGCGCTCTCCAAGAGAGACTCCCGCTGAGACGGATCTCGACTGAGCCGTCCTGCGAAGTCGCACCGGAGCTCTGGCATATATTGTCCTCACGACAATACTTTTGATGTGCAGTGAAAGGCTGAGCGATGTCCGATTCCCCGCGACCGCAGTCCGGATGGCGTGTGCCTGTCCGCCGTATCCTCATCGTCCTCGCCTCGGCGATCGCGGCGTGCGTCGCACTCGGCGTCGGTGGACTGCTGCTCCCCGGGCTGCCCGTGGTCGGCACGCTGGGCACGATGGTGTGGTCGATGATGCTCGTGCCACTGATGCTGCTGGCGATACTCGGCCTGGTTAGCGCCCTCGTCGCCTGGAAGCTCGGAGTACGGAGGATGGGCGTGATCGTCAGCGCGGTGACCGTGCTCTCGCTCGTCGGCTCCTCGGTCGTTCTCGGTGACCAGCTGACCACGGCCTCCCGCTACGAGGTCGACGCGAACCTGGCTTCCGCGCTCTCTCCCGCGGTCTACGGAGACTCCGGCCAGCCCGACGCGACACTCGAGTACGGCACTGACGACGGCGAACCGCTCGAGCTCGACCTGTACCGGCCGGTCGAGACCGAGGACCCCGCTCCCGTCGTGGTCTACGTGCACGGCGGCGGCTGGATCATCGGGGACAAGGCGGCGCAGTCGAGCAATCTCGAGTGGTTCGCCGAGCAGGGCTACCTCGCCGCGGGCATCAACTACACCCTCGCCACCGAGGACCACGCGACCTGGGACACCGCCATGCCCCAGGTCGCCTGCGGTCTCGGCTGGCTCGCCGAGCACGCCGCCGAATACGGCGGCGACCCCGACCGCATTTTCGTCTACGGCGAGTCCGCGGGCGGTGCCCTCACGCTCGGCACCAGCTATGCGCTCGCCGCCGGCGAGCTCGAGCCCTGGTGCGACACCGAGATCCCGAGCATCCGAGCCGTCGCCGCGCAGGTCCCCGCCGTCGATCCGGTCAGCTTCTACGACAACGACGACGACGTGCTCGGCGACTGGTCTCGCGAGATGGTCTCCCATTACCTCGGCGGAACCCCGTCGGAACACCCCGACCGCGTCGCCGTCGTCTCGCCGATCAACTACCTCGACCCCGCTGTGACCCCGCCGACGCTGGTGTTCACCAGCGAGAGCGACCACCTCGTCCCGGTCGCGGGGGTCGACGAGTTCATCAGCGAGGCGACCGACGCGGGAATCGATCTCACCGTGGTCCGCAGGAACTTCTCCGACCACACCGTGGACCTGCAGTACGGCGGAATCCCGAACCAGCTCGTGCTGCAACTGATGGATCGCCACTTCCGAGCCAACGGAGCGTGAACCGCTCGACGACCTGACCTCCCGCGGCGGCGTCGCGGGAGGTCAAGGGCTTCGTCCATCAGCGCGCGGACAACGCAGCCGGCGATGCCTTCCCGGGCTTCCGACTGGGAGCGGAACACGTCGCTGCTACGCGCCGTCTATTCGCTCCACGGTCACAGACGAGCCCAACCTCAGCGCGGTTTGGAGCACGTCTACGTAGCGCCGCGGACCCCAGCGCAGGTGCTGACGCGGGAGAAGTCGGACAAACGTAGCGACGACCCCCGCCCTCGGAGTCCGAGCCAAGAGGTAGGCTGCTCGAACGCGGCGTTCGTCCTCTCAGTGCGCTCGGCAAGCACCGCCGCCGCCGGCACCCCGCCCATGCGACTACGCCTGGTCGACGCGAACTTCCTCATCGCGATCCTCGACGGGGCTCCGCCGACTTCGAGCAGCGCTGGGAACGGTTCTTCCGCTCAACAGAGGGATGCCGCCCAGCTTCGAGGGGCTGTTCTGCGACAACTTCTTTGTGGAGCCTGTCGCCGATCGGTGCATGACCGTCAGCCGTGCTCGACGAATCGCGGCCGGTCGGGGACCAGCATCCCGTCCCTGGCCCAGATGCCGAGCAGGCGCATCGCGTCAGCGGACGGGGTGCCCGGCTCGGGGCCGAAGGTGAGGAGCGAGAGGTCTGGGTCTGCCGGGAAGTGCATGTTCTCGTAGATGAGGTCCATGCGTCCGACGACGGGGTGGTCGACTCGTTTGAGTCCGGAGGTGTGCAGGCGCACGTTCTGGGATTCCCAGCGGGTGCGGAACTCCGGGGCGGCGAGGAGTTCGGCGACGAGTTCGTTCAGCGCGGGGTTCTCGCGGCCGGCGCCGACTTCGGCGCGCAGGATGTGGACGCCGTTGTCGGCGATCACGTCCCAGTCGACCCAGAACTGACGCGATTGCTCCTGCCGCATGAACTGGAACCAGGTGTGATTGATCGGGTTGCGGCCGTCATCGTAGAGCTGCACGTAGAACGCCCGGCCCACGGTGTTGGTCGCGACGATATCGCCGATCCGGTTCACCGCGAACGCCGGGATGGCCTCGATCGAGTCCAGCAGCCACTGCACCGACGGACGCACGTCTCTGACCGTTCGCACCGCTTCCGCCTTGTCGCCCGCGGCGAGCGTCGCGTAGAGGCGTCGCAGGTGTTCGCGTTCGATGTCTGAGAGCCGCAGGACGTGGGAGATCGCGTCGACGACCGAGTCGGAAGCGCCCGCGGCGTCCCCCCGCTCGAAGCGCGTGTAGTACTCGACGCTCACGCCCGCGAGCATCGCCACCTCTTCACGTCGCAGGCCCTTGACCCGTCGGCGCGCACCACCCTCGCGGATGCCGACATCGCCCGGAGAGACCCGCTCGCGGCGCGAGACGACGAAGTCGCGGATCCGGCCGCGGACCTCCTGCTCGTTGCTCATGACTCCAGGGTAGATCGGCTGCGGCGCGCAAGGGAGGCCTTCGCGGTGCCCTCTGCGCAGCCGGGCTGGGGGTCACTCAGCGGAACTCCCTCGGAACTGGCGACCCTCGTACCGTCGAATGCGGACGGATTCCTGACCGTCCGAGAGCCAATGAACGGGAGCAGACAATGCGATATCGCCGACTGGGAACATCGGAGCTCGAGGTCTCCGAGATCGGTCTCGGCTCGTGGCTGACGATCGCCGAGGGCGACGCGCTGGAGAAGACCCGCGCCGTGACCGACGCCGCCTTCGATGCCGGGATCACCTTCTTCGACACCGCGAACATCTACGGGCAGGGAGCCGCCGAGGAGGCGTGGGGGCAGATCCTGTCCTCGCGGCCGCGCGACTCCTACGTCCTCGCGACGAAGGTGTGGGGCCGGATGTCGGACACGGATTCCGGCCTGTCCTCCGCGCAGATCGCCAAGCAAATCGACGCGTCGCTGACGCGTCTGCGCACCGACTACGTCGACCTCTACCAGGCGCACCGCTTCGACTCGGCCGTGCCGATCGAGGAGACGCTGGAGGCGTTCGCGAAGGTCGTGGAGCAGGGCAAGGCGCGTTACCTCGGCTTCAGCGAGTGGACCGCCGAGCAGATCGAGGCCGCGATCGGGATCGTGGGCGAGGGCTTCTTCGTCTCCTCGCAGCCGCAGTACTCGATGCTGTGGCAGGCGCCCGAGGCGGAGGTCTTCCCGTTGACGGCGGCGCACGGGATCTCGCAGGTGGTGTGGTCGCCGCTGGCGCAGGGCATCCTCACCGGGAAGTACAAGCCGGGCCAGCCCGCCCCCGAGGGCAGCCGGTTCGCCAACGAGGCCACGAGCGTGACGAAGGACGTCAACTGGAGCGAGGCGGCGCTCGAGGCCGTGCAGCGCCTCGCCCCCATCGCAGAGGGCCTCAGGATCACCCTCCCGCAACTCGCGCTGGCGTGGGTGCTGCGACGCCGCGAGGTCGCGTCCGCGATCATCGGCGCCTCCCGGCCCGAGCAGGTGCACGGCAACGCCGTCGCGAGCGGCGTCGAGCTGAACCCCGACACCATCGCCGCGATCGATGCCGCCCTGGGCGATGCCCCCGTGACCGGCCCCGTGCTCGCCACCGCCGCGACCGCCGGCATCACCCGTCGCGGCTGACCCGGACCATCGGAAGGAACCGACCACTATGACCCTCGCCGACAAGGTCGCGATCGTCACCGGCGCCTCGAAGGGCCTGGGCGCCGCGATCGCCGACGCCCTCGCCGCAGGCGGAGCCCGCGTGGTGGTGAACTACGCCTCATCGAAGGAGGCCGCCGAGCGCGTCGTCGCCCGCATCACGGCGTCCGGCGGTCACGCGATCGCGGTACGCGGCGACGTCAGCGTCGAGACGGACGCCGACGCGCTCATCGCTGCAGCGATCGCCGAGTACGGGCGGCTCGACATCCTGGTGAACAACTCCGGCGTGTACGAGTACGCCGACCTGGCCGACGTGACCGCGGCGAGCTTCCACCGCGTGTTCGACATCGACGTGCTCGGGCTCATCCAGGTCACCCGCGCCGCCTCCGCCCATCTGGGACACGGCGGCAGTATCGTGAACATGAGCTCGCTCGCCTCGACGATGAACCCGCCTGGCGCCCTCGTCTACACGGCCGCGAAGCACGCCGTCGACGGCATCACCGCTCAGCTCGCGAACGAGCTCGCCCCCCGGGGCATCCGGGTCAACGGCGTCGCCCCCGGCCTGGTCGACACCGAGGGCACCCGCGCGGCCGGCTACTTCGACGACAGCACCGAGGGCTTCGCCGGCGAGACCGACCTCGGCACACCGGGCAGGCCCGGGGACATCGCCGCCATCGTGGCGTTCCTCGCCTCCGATGCCGCGGTCTGGGTCACCGGGCAGACCCTCGTCGCCAACGGCGCCCAGCCCGGCAGCTAACCCATCACCGGAAGGAACACCATGACCACCATCGCCATTGTGGGGGCCGGCGCCGGCCTCGGTCTCGCTGTCGCCCGCCGATTCGGGCGCGAGGGCTTCGCTGTCGCCCTGATCTCACGCAGCCAGGACCGCCTCGACGGAATCGCCGCCACGCTGTCCTCGGAAGGCATCACGGCGAAAGGCTACGTCGCCAACGTCCGCGACCCCGCCTCGCTCACCGCCGCACTCGTGGCCGCGGACGAGCAGCTCGGCCGCATCGAGGTGCTGCAGTGGAGCCCGCTGCCCGCCAAGGAGTTCATGCGGCCCGTGCTCGAGACCGTCGCCGACGACCTCGTCGGACCGGTGGAGTTCTCCGTCTACGGCCCCGTCACCGCCGCCCATCAGGTCATCCCCGGCATGCGGTCCCTCGGGCGCGGCACGATCATCCTCATCAACGGCGCCTCCGCCGTCAGACCCGGCGCGAAGGTCACCGGCACCTCCGTCGCGTTCGCCGGCGAGAGCGCCTACGGGCAGCTCCTGCACGACGCCCTCGCACCCGAGAACATCCACGTCGCGCAGCTCATCATCCCGCGCGGCATCGGCGGCGGAGAGCCCAGCCACGAGCCGACCGCCCTCGCCGAGCGCATCTGGACCCTCCACACCGAGCGTGGCGCCTTCCGCACCTTCGCCGCCGACCTCGACAACTAACCACCGCTTCCACGAAAGAGAGACCACACATGAGCAAGATCTGGTTCGTTACCGGAGCCTCCCGCGGCTTCGGCCGCCAATGGACCGAAGCAGCCCTCGAACGCGGCGACTCCGTCGCCGCCACCGCCCGCGACATCAGCGCGCTCGACGCCCTCGTCGAGCAGCACGGCGACCGTGTGCTTCCGCTGCCCCTGGATGTGACCGACCGCGACGCCGTCTTCGCGACGGTCGCCGCCGCGCACGCGCACTTCGGCCGCCTCGACGTCATCGTCAACAACGCCGGCTACGGCCTCTACGGCACCGTCGAAGAGCTCAGCGAAGAAGGCCTCCGCGCCGTCGTCGAGACCAACCTGTTCGGCTCCGTCTGGGTCAGCCAGGCCGTGCTGCCGTTCCTGCGCGAGCAGGGCTCCGGTCACATCCTGCAGGTCTCCTCCACCGGCGGCGTGCTCACCTTCCCCTACGTCGGCGCCTACAACGCCTCCAAATGGGGCATCGAAGGCATCACCCAAGCACTCGCGGCAGAGGTGGCGCCGTTCGGCATCAAGGTCACCCTCGTCGAGCCGGACTCCTTCGCGACCACCTTCGGCGCCGTCTCGGCGAAGTTCGCCGACCCGCTTCCCGCCTACGACGGCCTCCGCGCCGCGATGGGCGACTTCAAGACCGCGATCTCCGGCGGCGGCGCCCCCACCGCCTCAGCCCGAGCCGTGCTCGAGCTCGTCGACCTCGACGAGCCCCCGCTCCGGCAGCTCTTCGGCAGCAAGCCCCTCGGCTATCTGAAGGACGAGTACGCCAGGCGTCTCGCCACCTGGGAGGCAGGGCAGGATCTCGCCGTCCGCGCCGGCGGCGGGTTCTGAACGTCTGTCTCCGGCGCGCATGATCGAGGGCGCGGTCGCGGCGAACAGCCGGGGCCGCGCCCTCGCTCGCTGTCAGCGCGGGAGGAGTGCCACGCGTCCGTGGATCTCGCCGGAGAGCTTGGCGCGGAACGCCTCCGCGGCGTCGCCCAGCGGGTAGCTCGCGGCGACGTGCGGCGTCACGACCCCCGTCTCGACGAGTCCACGAAGCGCGTTCAGCTTCTCTGCGGTGATGACGGTGAACGACTGCGAGGCGAGGAGCTCGCGCTCGGCGACCACCCCGGCGTCGGGTGCAGAGGTCATCGAGACGACACGGCCTCCGGCCCGCGCGACGCCCAGAACGGCATCCGGACCGACACTGGACGCGTCGAAGATCGCGTCGAAGTCGGCAGTCAGCCCCGCAAGCCCCTCGGGTGAATAGTCGACGACCTGATCGGCGCCGAGGGCCAGCACCCGCGAGTGCGCTCCGGCAGAGGCCGTTCCGACCACGGTGGCACCGAGATGCTTGGCGATCTGCACCGCCGCAGCGCCGACGTTCCCGCTCGCTCCGTGGATGAGGATGCGCTCGCCGGCGGTGAGGCGCAGCTCGTCACGCAGCACCTGCACGGCGGTGACCCCGGCCAACGGCAACGCCGCAGCGAGCGCGAGGTCGATCCCGCCGGGCGCCTTGGCGACCTTGTCAGCGGGGACGGCGACGAACTCCGCCAGCGCTCCGCTGCCACCGAACAGCGTGTTCGCCTGGCCGCCGAAGACGGGATCGCCGACCGCGAGATTCCCCACCCCCTCGCCGAGCTCGGCGACCACGCCGGCGAAGTCCCCGCCAAGAGTGGCGGGGAAGGCCAGCGGCATCTGGTCGGCCATCCAGCCCGCGAGCACGATGCCGTCGAAGGGGTTGATGCCGGAGGCGTGGACCTCGATGACCACCTGGCCCGCGCCGGGGGCCGGACGGGCGACCTCCCGAACCTGGATCGCGGTGTGGTCGCCATAGGAGTCGATCTGAGCAGCGCGCACGAGTTGCCTTCTTCTTGTGTCGGTGAGGGAAAAGGCGCAAGCCCACGCCGGTAAACAGCGCAGTTGCGCTGTTTACTCTATCGGTCGGCTCGGCGTAGCGTGTGCGGGATGGGCGCTCCGATCGATCAGCACACCGGGAAGCGGGTCCACTACGGGCACGGCCGCCAGGCGCTCATCGAGGCAACGGTCCGCCTCGTCGCACGAGACGGGCTCAGCCGCCTCACGACGCGAACGCTCCTTGCCGAGGCGCAGGTGAGCCAGGGCAGCCTGCACCACCACTTCCGGTCGCTTCAGGACGTCCTCGGAGCCGCGCTCGACCATGCCGCCGATGTCAGCCTGGCGTACCTCCCGATGCCAGCGATCCCACGTGCCGTGTTCGACGGCATGCTCGCTCTGTTCACCGAACGCCCGGAGGTCTCCGCGTTCCGGACGGAGATGTTCCTGGAAGGCAAGCGCCGACCGGAGGTCGCCGCGCTCGTGCGCGCTCATCAGGCGAGGTTCGAGGAGGTCGTCCGGGCGATGCTCGCCGCGTCAGGACGCGCCGTCGATGAGGGCCTGGTCTCATTCGTCGCCGGGGCCATCGATGGGTTCGCATACCAGGCTGCCGTGTTCGGGCCCGAACACTTGACCGTCACGAAGCGTCAGCTCGATGAGCTCCGAAGCCTCGTAGAGTACTTGCTGGTCTCTGAGCCGTCGAGTGAGCGGCGTCATCGGCGCTCGACCTTCGTGTCCGAGAAAGAGGCGACGACGAGTGCAGCGAGCGCGAATCCTGCGGTGACGAACGCCGAGGCCGAGGCCGACGCCAGATAGCCCGGCCCCTCGACGGCAGCGGCGAGGACAGCAGCCACCAGGCCGATTCCCAGTGCCGTGCCGGCTCGCTGAGCGGTGCCGAGCAGTCCGCTGGCGACTCCGGCGTCCTGCCGGTCAATCGAGGTGACGGCGGCGTTCGTGTTCGGACCGACGAAGAGTCCGGAGCCGATGCCCGTGAGAAGCAGCGGCGCGGCCAGGATCCAGGAGCTCAGCGCGTCGGCCGTGACAGTGGCGAGCAGGACGCCGACGACGGCGAGCCCCAGGGTGATCGCCGCGAGGCCGACCGTGACGGTGTGGCGGCCGATCCGGTGCCAGACGCGATCGCTCAGGCCGCCCGCGACGATGCTGCCGATCGCGTACGGGAGGATCAGCAGCCCCGACTCCAAGGCGGAGTGGCCGAGCCCGTCCTGCCACAGCAGTGCCAGGACGAGGAAGGAGGCGGTGAAGCTCGCGAACCCGAGGAACATCGTGGCGACCCCGATCGGGAACGAACGATGCGCGAACATGCGGCTCGGCACGATGGAGACGAGCCCTCGACGACTGCGGCTCCGCTCCCACAGTGCGAAGGCCACCAGCAGGGCGACGCCGCCGAGCAGGAGCAAGATCCCGGTGACGTCGAGCCCTCGCCCGATCGTGAAGGGAAGCAGCAGGAGGGCGACACCGGCAATGAGCAGGAGCAGGCCGAAGGCGTCGCCACGCGGCGCGCCGCTCGGTCGGTCGCGAGGGATGAGGAAGACCGACAGGACGGCGACGGCGATGCCGACCGGGACGTTCACCAGGAACGTGAGGCGCCAGCCGAGATCCGGGCCGATGGCGACGAGCAGCCCGCCGAGGAGCGGGCCAACCGCGGTCGACACGCCGAAGACGGCGCCCATGATCGCGAAGGGGCGTGCTCGCTCAAGACCGGCGAAGAGCAGTTGGATCAGGGCCGCGACCGGGGTCAGCGCAAACCCCGCACCGATGCCGGCGAGGAGCCTGGAGATGACGAGCTGCACCTCATCGCCGGCCAGCCCGGACCAGGCGCTCGCCGCGACGAAGACCAGCACGCCGGCAATGAAGACCAGCTTGTGGCTGTGCTGGTCCCCCCATCGGCCGGCGGGAACCAGCACCAGCCCGAAGGCCAGCGCATACCCGGTGAGGACAAGCGACGCCGCGGCGTCGCTGGCGTCCACGCCGTCGCGGATCGCGGGGAGAGCGACGTTGACGCTGGTGACGCTCATCAGCGTGAGCGCCACCGGAATGAGCAGGATGGCCAGAGCGATCCAGCGCCGTGCTCCGTGGGCCGTGCCCTCGAAGTCGCGCGTACCGGGCGGGTTCGTCGTGGCGTCCGACATGGGAATCCTCCTTCTGGTCAGGAGGGCCCGCAACGCGTAAGCACCCCGTGACCGTCTCCGTGATCAGGGAATGCCGTGGACGCTGGAACGTGGCATGTAGCTACGAAGACCCGACCAACCAACCGGGCGCTTCATGCCTTTTCGACATCCTCATTCTAGCGGACGCCAAACCTACCAAAATGTATAGTTACGGCGGTGAGCCACCCAGTACCCCCTTTCGAAACGACCGCACCCTCCCCTCGACGCTGGCTGCTCCTGGCCGTCGTGTCCGCCGGGCTGCTGCTGATCACCCTGGACAACTCGATCCTCTACACCGCCCTGCCGACCCTCACCCGCGAACTCGACGCGAGTGCGACCGAGAGCTTGTGGATCATCAACGCCTATCCCCTGGTTATGGCCGGCCTGCTGCTCGGCAGCGGAACGCTCGGCGACCGTATCGGCCATCGACGCATGTTCCTCATCGGACTGGTCGTCTTCGGCCTGGCATCGGCGGCCGCCGCATTCGCCCCCACGGCGGCCGCCCTGATCGCCGCGCGCGCCCTCCTGGCGGTGGGCGCTGCCGCCATGATGCCCTCCACCCTCGCGCTGATCCGCGTCACCTTCCACGATGAGCGCGAACGCAACATCGCGATCGCCGTGTGGGGCAGCGTCTCCGTCCTCGGCATCGCGCTCGGCCCGATCGTCTCCGGGCTTCTCCTCGAGTTCTTCTGGTGGGGGTCGGTGTTCCTCGTCAACGTCCCGGTTGTCCTCGCCGCCGTGATCGCGACGCTGCTCGTGACGCCCGCGAGCACCGCCGATCGCTCGAAGCGATGGGATGCGGTCTCCTCCGCGCAGGCGATGATCGCCTTGACCGCGGCGGTCGTCCTGATCAAGGAGCTCGCGCACACGCCGCCGAACGGAATCGTCGTCGCGATCTCGGCCAGCGCCGCCGTGTTCGGGTTCTGGCTCTTCGCTCGCCGACAGCGGCGTCTCACGGAACCCTTGCTGGAGTTCTCGATCTTCCGCAACCCGGCCTTCGCCTCGGGCGTGCTCGCTGCGGTCGTCGCGATGTTCGCGCTCGCCGGCGTCCAGCTCATCACCACGCAGCGCTTCCAGCTCATCGAGGGGTTGAGCCCGCTGCACTCGGGCCTGCTGGTCGCGATCGTCGCGCTCGGGAGTCTGCCGAGCGGACTGATCGGCGGCGCGATCCTTCACCGAGCCGGGCTCCGGATGATCATCTCCGGTGGTTTCGCCGTAGCGCTGGTCGGCACGATCGCCACGCTCTTCGGCGTCCTCGGCCCGATGTGGCTGCTCCTCGTCGGCCTGGCCGTGATGGGTGCGGGCTTCGGCGCGACAATGTCGGTCGCCTCGACCGCGATCGTCGGGAACGTCGCCCGGCGTCGCGCCGGGATGGCCTCCGCCGTGGAGGAGGTCTCCTACGAGTTCGGCAGCCTCGTGGCCGTCGCACTGCTGGGGAGCCTGGTGTCGCTCGTCTACTCGACCTCGATCCAGCTTCCCGACGGGGCACCGCCTGTGGCTGCGGAAAGCCTCCTCGACGCCGTCTCCGTGGGAGCCGGCGACCCCGCGCTCCTCGCCGCTGCCGCCACCGCGTTCGACGCGGGGAGCACCTCGGCCCTGGCCATCATCGCACTCGTCGTCGCGGCCGCGACGGTCACCACCGCGCGGCTCCTCCGGCGGCACGGTCCCGGAACCTCGGCTTCGCAGTCATCCGAGCCAGACACGGGACGCTGACGGCGCGTGACGTGACGGGTGGTCAGTGCCAGGTCTTGATGTGCTGATCCCGTTTGTCGATGCCGGCGGCGCTGATCCGCTCGGCGGCCGCGGTGGCGAAGCGGGTCGACCCGCAGGCGTAGACGATGGCGTCGGGTGCGTCGGCGACGGCCCGGCCGATGCCCTTCGCGAAATCGTCGGGATGGACGGCGTCGTATCGGCTCACGATCGGCTCGAGCTCACCGCGGTAGAGATGATCACCACGCTGGACCTGCACGACCCGAAGGTCGTAGCCGCCGCGCCGCTGCGCTTCGAGGATGAGGGAGCGCAACGGTGCGGCGCCGACGCCGCCGGAGATGAAGACGAGCGGCCGGTCGGTCTGATCCGGCAGGAGCGGTTTGCCCCCGGTGAAGAACAGCCCGACGGTGTCTCCGGGGCGCAGCGCCTCCAACCGTTGCTTGTAGCCGCTGCCGGAGCCGACGTGGACCGTGAACCGGAGCTCGTCCTCATGCGGCGCCGAGGCGAAGGACAGTTCCCGCACGCCCTGGCGGGACCACGCAGGGCCTGCCTGGACGTGCGTGTACTGCCCGGCGATGTAGCGCACTGCGGCGCGCTCGAAGAAGTAGGAGTAGACGTCGTCGTATTCGTGGGTCTTGCGGGTGAAGGCGACGCGGGTCAGGAAGGCCATTTCGTCCTCTCAGGGTCAGCGGCGGGCGAGGAGTCCGTCGATCAGGTATCGGCGGTGCCGCTCGTCGTCGGAGCGATCCGGCCGGCCCTCGGCGCGGAAGACGATGCCGCGATCCCGGATGAAGCGGAAGACATCGGCGCTGGTGAGCTCAGGGCGGATACTGCCGCCCGCCTGCGCGTCGGAGAGGTAGCGCTCGGCTACGCCGCTGGCGCGGGCGCACAGCTCGCTCAGCTGGGCGGAATCGGGCACCTGGCGGGTGACGACGTCACAGACGGCGGGCTCGTCGTACTGCAGCCGCCACATGCCGTCGAGGTAGTGCTCGAAGCGGTCGGCCGGGTTCACGATGGCATTGCAGTCGGCGATCAGCTCATCGATGTGCAAGCGGGCGAGGTCGTCGATCACCGCGTCGACGAGCGCATCACGACCGGCGAAGCGGTGGTAGATCGTGCCCTTGCTCACCCCGGCGGCCTTGGCGACGAGTTCGAGAGGCACCGTCAGACCTCCCTCCCGGAACACGGCGAGCGCTGCGCGGCGGATGTCCTCGTGGTTGCGCTGCGCATCGGCCCGCAAGGCTCGACGCCGTGGCTCACCCTGCGTCACGATCCGACCGCGGCCTTCTCGCTCCACACCGTGCCGAGCGCCTGGAGGAAGGCCTCGACCGGTTGAGCGCCGGAGATCGCGTACTTGCCTTCGAAGACGAAGAACGGCACCCCGCGCACCCCGAGATCCCGAGCCTGCTCGATGTCGGCGGCGACCCGCTCCTCGTAGGCGCTGGAGGTCAGAGCCTCCAGCGCCGAGGCACGGTCGAGCGCTACCTCCGCCGCGAGATCGGCAAGCGCCTCGTGGTCGCTCACGTCGATGCCATCGTGGAACTGCGCCCGGAACAGCCGTCGCACCATCGGGTACTGCTGTCCCTGCTCCGTGGCGAAATGGATGAGCCGATGCGCCGAGCGGGTGCCCGCCACCACCATGACCTCGTGCCGATACTCCAGGCCGAGGGTCGCGAACCGTTCGGCGAGCTGCTGGTTCATCGCCTTCGCCTGGGTGATGGGCACGCGCTGCTCTTCGGCGAGAAACTCGTCGATGCTGCCCTCGAAGCGACCGGTGAGCTGTGGCACGAGCTCGAAGCTGTGATAGGTCACCTGCACCCTGTCGGGGTGCTCAGATCGTGCGATCGCCTGGCTGAGCGCGGTGGTGCCCATGTAGCAGAACGGGCATGCGATGTCGCTCCACACGTCCACCTGCACCGGAGCCGACGCCTTCCCGAATGCAGTTCCACCGGCCATCAGCGGCACGTCCCATCGACATCGCAGACCTCGGCGGTCCCGGCGCCGGGAAGCGCCTGCAGCGCGACCCGGTCGATTCCGGTCGTGTGCGGCACCGGCTCGGCGGCGCTGACCTTATATCTTGACTCCATAGTTCAGAAATCTAGGTTTTCTGTACGGTTTAGTCAAGTTATCGAGTGCCGGCCTTGAAGCGAATCCGTCAATGGTCTGGCGGGGAGAGTATCTCGAGGATCCGCTCGGCGATCTCCCGGCGCAGGGCCTCCGGCAGCTCGACGCCGGAGAACGTCTCATACCCCCAGAGGCCGTCCGCAGCGATCCGCGCCAGGAGCGCCCGCAGCGGCCCCTCCGGGTAGCGTCCGCTGCGCGCCGGCGCGGGGACAGCCGGCGACCAGCGTTCAGCGATCCGCGCCCACGGGGCGAACAGCTCCGGGTCGGGTCCGGCCTCGGCGATGTAGAGAACCTCCGCGCGCGTGGCGGGTCTGGCTGCGACCCGGACATAGGCGGCGACCTTCTCCTCATCGCTCGCCTCCTCGGGCTGCTTGCCGAGAGCGGCGATCATCTCCCGCTCCCAGGACTCCGCAAGGTGCGCGTGCACGCCGACGAGCAGGGCGGAGCGATTCGGGAAATGGTAGAGCAGCCCGCCCTTGGTCAGGCCCGCCTCGGCCGCCACGGAGTCGATCGTGACCGCAGTAATGCCCTGCGCCTCTGCTACTCGGATCGCGGCCTCAACGATCGAGGAGCGGTTGCTCGGTCGAACCATCTCCGCTCGGACCTCCTGACTCGGATGCCGTGTAACTATACTTTTTGGTACAGCAACATCGGCGGAATGAATGTAGGAGCAACCGTATGACAGTCGTGACCTTCATCGTCGGAGGCATCCTGACCGCCACCGGCGTCGTCGCCTACGCCGTCTCCGGGGCCGCGAGTCTGACTGCCCTGATCCCTGCGGCGATCGGCGTGCTCATCGTGATCGCCGCGTTCATCGCGCGCAGCCCGAAGGCGCACCGGCATGCGATCCACGCCGCTCTGGCCATCGCGCTGCTCGGCATCATCGGAACCTTCTCGAACGTCCTGAAGGTCGGCGAGCTGTTCGCCGGCGCTGCGGAGCGTCCGCTCGCGATCGTCGCGAGCATCATCACGTTCGTCGTCCTGATCGTCTATCTGGTGCTCGGCATCCGGTCGTTCGTGAACGCGCGTCTCGCCCGCGCCCGTGCTCGCAAGGCGGCATGACCGCGCCCTTCGAGACGCGCGATACCGCGTCCGCGGTGGGAGCCGCCGAGACTCCCGGCAGGTTCCGCAGAGCGTTCGCTAAGACCGCTGGCCACCTTGCGCCGCACGCCCGGTTGCTGTCCTGGCTGTCGCTCGCGGCGAACATCCTGATCGTCGGCACCGGCGGGCTGGTGCGTCTGACCGCCTCGGGGCTGGGCTGCCCGACGTGGCCGCTGTGCACGGAAGAATCGCTCGTGAACACCCCGGAGATGGGCATCCACGGGATCATCGAGTTCGGGAATCGGCTGCTCACCGTCGTGCTGATCGCGATCGCCGTGGCCGCCTTCCTCAGCGTCGCCGGCCGCCGACGCGAACGGCCGGATCTCGTCCGGCTCACCCTGGCGATCGGGATCGGGATCATCGTCCAAGCGGGTGTGGGCGGGATCACGGTGCTGCTCGACCTGCACCCCGGCGCGGTCGGCGTGCACTTCATCCTGTCCGCGGTGCTCGTCTCGATCGCTGCGACGTTCGTCTACAGGGTTTACGCAGGACCGGCGGGGCCCCGGCGCACGGGGCGGGTGATGACGGGGCTTGTCGCGATGCTCGTCGTCAGCGCTGTCGTAACGATCTACCTCGGCACGCTCACCACGGGCGCCGGCCCGCATGCTGGAGACAGCGCGGCCGAGCGCAACGGCCTTGACGCATCGGTGCTGCAGCACTTCCATGCTTGGCCATCCTACGCGCTGCTGGGTCTGACCGTGCTGCTCGTCAGCATCGCAGCGTGGCGCCGAGTGCCTGTGCCGGATCCGCGGCTGTTGCTGCTCCTGCTCGGAGCCGAGCTCGTGCAGATGGCGATCGGGATCGCGCAGGCCCGGCTCGGGCTGCCCGTGTTCCTCGTCGGGGCACACATGGTGCTGGCCTGTGTCCTGGTGGCCGCCCTGACCTGGGTCGTTCTCTCGACCCGGGCTCGTTCGCCAAGAGCGGTCGAGGCACCTACGCCGGGAGCGTGACGCCGCTCGGCTACTGCGAGCCCCGTCGTTGGAGCCGGCCGGTGCGCTCCATCCAGAGGTCGAAGGGCACGGTGAGGAACGGCAGGACCGACATCGCGAGGCCGAGGACGGCGATCCACCACTTCCAGCGGAAGGTGATCGCGGCGAGCAGGCAGGAGACGACGAAGACGATCCAGGCGATGCCATGCACCCAGCCCCAGATGGTCACGCCGAGCGGGGTGCCCGCGAGCGGATACTTGATGATCAAGGCGGTGATCATGCCGATCCACGAAACCGCCTCGACGATCGCGGCGGTGCGGAAGACAACCCGGACGAACCGGTCGAGTCCGGCGGGTGCATGGCTGGCGTTCGCAGACAATTCGCTCCTCCTCGGGGCGTGGCGGTGGAATCGGGACGTGGTCACGGCGTCGTATGGATGCCAAGCATCTCGGCGAACACTTCGGCCAGGTCGGCGATCTGGGAGCTGCTCATCGTCGCGCCGCGGAGTCCCTGGATGCCGTCGATGCGACGCAGCGAGGCGTCGCGCAGGTCGACGTCCGTCAGTGCGGCATGGGCGGCGATCAGGGTGTCGATGCGGGTGCGTTCACAGGCGGCGCGGGTGAGTTTCGCGTCGGAGACGTCGAGTTCTTCGATCGTGCAGTCGGTGATGAGCAGGTCGTGGATCTCGGCGCCGCGCAGGTTGAGGTACCCGAGCTTGCAGCCGGTGAACCGCACCGATCGCCAGGAGGTGCCGTGGAACTCGGCGGAGGCGATCCGGGATCCGGTGATCTCGACGTCGCGCAGCGAGCTGTTCGCCGCACGGAGCACGGGCGCATTGAGACGGTCGATGACGGAGTCGGCGATGGACGCACCGCGCAGTCGGGTCTCGTTCATCGTCACGCTGACGAGCCGCGCCTCGGCGATGTCTGTGCCGGTCAGGTCGCGACCGGGCCATCGAGATCTGCATGAGGTCGATGACCTCGCCTCGCGCCGCAGCGTCGATGACTGCCTCGGCTTCCGCCTGGCTGACGTCGAGCGCGACGCTGAACTCCAACGCGAGCGCAGCGCGGTTGCTCCGGAGCATGAGGCCTTCCGCGGATGCCGGGGCTTTGCTCCCCGAGCGGGTGATCTCGCGAATCACGATGCAACGCTCCTCGAGCTGCCCGGTCGCCAGCCGGATCTGATAGTCCTCGAGCCGCCGGGACCATTGCATGCCTGACGCGGTGCTGGGCCCGCGCAGGAGCTCCAAGAGCTGCAGCACGCGCTCCGGCGAGCAGACTTCTCGGAGGCCGAGCTCGTCGGCACGGTCAGCGGGAACGCTGATCTCTAGCGGCTGGGCGACGGAGGCGAGGTCGAGATAGCGGGTGGCAACCCCTCGCACTAACCGTTCGGTGATCTGCTTCACCCGGACGAGTCCGTGGAAGGGGTGGACGATGAGCTGGCCTTCGCTGAAGGGCATTCTTCACCTCGAATGAGTGTGCGGAATGTCCGGCTCGTCATCTCGTGCCGACCAGAAGAGGTCAGCGAGTCGGCGACGGCGGAGCACCAGCGACGCGTCCGCGAAGCACGGGAGGCGCTTCGCGGCTCGGGCCGCGCGGCGCACTCCTGCGAGTGAGACCCGCCAGTTTTACCGTACGCGATCCTCTGGGCGACCGCGCCCGGCGCTCACCACGCGGCCGCAAGGCCAGTGTCGAACGCCGCTGATGAGGTCTGCGCGCATGGGCTCAGCCTGCCTTCGCGGCACCTTTCTGGTCATATTCACCCTGCGACACGAGGACGCCGCCCAGATGCTCGATGGACCATTCCTCAAGCGCCTTGAGCGGTGCACGAAGGCTCCTCCCGGCATCGGTGAGCGCGTACGCGACCCGAACGGGCACTTCCGGGTAGACGGTGCGGATGACGAGTCCGTCGCGCTCCATCTCGCGGAGCGTCTGCGTGAGCATCTTCTGGGAGATCCCGTCGATGCGGCGCTTCAACTCGGAAAAGCGCGCCGTGCCCTCGCCGAGCACGCCGACGACCAAGACCGTCCACCGATCGCCGATCCGGTCGAGGATGCGACGGGTCGGGCAGCCATCGAGATACGGATCGATGACTCTGGGATTCCCATCTGCGTCATACACCGTGGTTACCAACGAGTGCCTTCTTCCCGAATGCGCCTAAGTCACCTAGGGTAACCACTCATGGCGCGTGGCGCCAGGCAACGATCGAAGGAGAGCACATCACCATGACCGACATCACCGTCATCGGAGGCACGGGCTACGCAGGCGCGGCAATCGTCAAGGAAGCGGTCACGCGCGGCCACCGCGTCACGTCCCTGAGCCGGAGCCTTCCAGCCGACAGGATCGACGGAGCCACCTACGTGCAAGGCGACGCGCGCGATGCAGCCGACGCCATCGCCGGCGCGCAGGTCGTGGTCGGAGCACTCTCGCCGCGTGCCGGCACTGAGGGCACGCTGGTCGCGACGTACACGGCGATCGCAGAGCAGGCCGCGGCCGCCGGCGCGCGCCTGCTGATCATTGGCGGCTTCGGCTCCCTGCGCCCCGCGCCCGGCGCTCCGCGCTTCGCCGAGGGCGACCAGATGCCTCCCGAGGTGATCGTCGAGGCGCGCGAGGTGAACTCGGTGCTGACGGCACTCGAGTCGGGCGCCCCCGTTTCCCTGGACTGGGTCTTCATCAGCCCGGCCGCTGTGTTCGGCGGGTACACGCCGCAGGGCGATCCGCACGGTACCTACCGCACGAGCACGGGGATCGCGCTGTTCGACGAGCAGGGGAACTCGGCCATCGAGGGCGCGGACTTCGCGCTCGCCGTCGTCGACGAGATCGAGAAGGCCGAGCACCACCGCAGCCAGCTCAATTTCGCATACTGAGTTGGACTTGTTCAGCCGCCGCGGTCGCCCGACTGCGGGCCATCCCGGCTACCGAGCTGAGTCGGCTCACCCTCAGCCCGGAGAGTCGCCGCGCTCCATCACCTACCAGAATCGAATGGCGGTTGAGCACGAAGCGGCCGGTCCATGCCGCCGACGACCATGATCAATGGCGGTACGGTCTACATCACTTCATCGAGTCTTCGAGTGCCCGAAAGTGTGCTGTCAGCTCTCGAATCGCCGCGTCGGCGTCCTTGTGGCGCACATACTCAACGATTCGACGTCGCAGCACTCCTATGTCTCGATTGACGGGGGGCCCACCCCTTATGAGCCGCACGTAGACTGCCTGGGCGAGCGCGTCGTTCAGCATCACGAGCACCTCGTTGTGCGTTGCCTCGGCGAGCAGGCGGTAGAAGCGAGAGATCTGCTGCGTCCGGTCAGCACCGGGGTTCGAGTAGCGCTCCTCGGTGATCACGATGTCGGCCTCGATGCGGCGGAGGTCCTCTGCCGTCGCGCGCTGGCAGGCGAGGCGGATCACATCGGAGGTGAGCAGAATCCGCGCCTCGAGCACGCTCTCCGGAGTGAGGGCGTTGAGCGAGGCCATGTTGCTCACCGCCTGCGAGACGACCCGCAGGTCCCCGTCGCTCACGAAGGCGCCCCCGTGCACCCCGAGCCGCGTTTCGATCATGCCGTTCGACTCGAGGCCGCGGATCGCCTCGCGGACGGCCTGCCGACTGACCTTGAAAACCTCCGCCAGATCGCGCTCGGCGGGGAGCTTGTCACCGGGCTTCAGCCGCTCTGCCTCGATGGCTCCCCTGATGCTCTCGTAGATGTACTCGTATGCCCGCTTCGTGCGCACGGCCTTGAAGCCGAGAGAGGTCGGATCGCTCGCGGGAACGAACTTGAGAACACTGACCTCTGGTTGCGCGGCGTCAGAGTCATCGATCGGAGGTGCGGCGCTCATAATGGTCTAACCTATTCGACGCTCGACTCGTGCAACAAGCGCGATGGTCGTTCAGCCTGCGGCAGGCTCAACATGAACTCTCCACCCTGGAGCGCGCCGGCTTCGGGTTCGTAAGCATGGTCGAGCCTCGGCGCAAGCGGACTCAGACGGAGGAGGCCACGCTCGCACCGAGGCTCGGCAGAGCGGTTCCGAGCCGCGCGGCCCACGGGTGGATCTCCCGGTCGACGATGACGGCGCCGAGGTGGAACGGGTCGCGGTCGAGCAGGTCTTCGAGCACGAGCAGGCTCGGCGCCCGGAGCAGCAGCAGCCCGCCGTTCGAGTCGAGGAACGCCCCGGCCGCGAGGAGGCTGCCCTCCTCGGTGAGCGCCCCGAGATAGGCGCGGTGCGCGTCGAGCAGCTCCGCCCGTTTCTCGCCGACGCCAGCCGCATAGGTGTAGAGGACGACGAAAGTCCTCGTCTCGGTCGATGCCACCTTGTCTGCTCCCTGTCTCATCTGTCTCTGCGAGGCCGTGCGCCTCACGGCCTGTGGATCAGCTTGTTGTTGACGAACCCGTAGATGCCGTCGCGACCGAGTTCCGTGCCGTATCCCGAGGCCTTCGTGCCCCCGAAGGGCAGGCTCGGAGCGGTCCCGGCGACCTGGTTGATCCACACCATTCCGGTGTCGATGCGCCGGGCGACGTCTTCGGCGAGCTCGACGTTGGCACTGAAGACCGATCCACCGAGCCCGTACTTCGTGTCGTTGGCGATGCGCACGGCGTCGTCGACGTCTTTGGCCCAGAAGATCTCGGGCACGGGGCCGAAGATCTCCTCGTAGTAGACAGGGTTCTCGGCGTCCATTTCGAGCAGGATTGTGGGCTGGACGAAGGCACCGTGCGCGGGAACCCTGCCGCCGACCGGGATCGCCGCTGCTCCCCCGGCGACCGCGCGCTCGATCTGGTCGGAGACGATGTCGGCCTGCGACTGCGACGAGAGCGGGCCGATGCTGACCCCCGGCTCAAGCGGATCGCCGGGCACGAGCCGCGCGGCCTTGTCGCGGAACCGCTTGATGAAGGCGTCGTATGCGGCGTCGACGACGATCATGCGCTTGGGCGAGACGCAGATCTGACCGCACATCCGGAAGCGGCTCATCGCGGCGTCGGTCGCCTTCTCGATGTCGGCATCGCCGAGGACGACCATCGCGTCGGCTCCGCCCAGCTCGAGTACGGCGGGCTTCACGGCCGCAGCCGCCGCGGCCGCGATCCTCCGCCCGGCCTGGTCGCTGCCGGTCATCGTCACCCCGCGCACGCGCTCATCGGCGATGATCCGCGAGGTCTGCTCGTGCGTCGCGTACAGGTTGGTGAAGACCCCGGCGGGCAGCCCGGCGTCGGCGAAGAGCCGGGCGACGGCCGCCGAGCTCTGCGGCACGATGCTCGCGTGCTTGAGGATGACGACGTTTCCGGCCATCAGGTTGCCCGCGGTCGCGCGAATGGGCTGGTAGTAGGCGGCGTTCCACGGCTCGATCGCGAAGACGATGCCCGTCGGCTCCCGCACGACGAGGGTGTGCTCTCCGAGGCGCTCGGGGGCGAGGAACGCCTCAGCGTTGTCGGCGTAGAAGTCGAGGATGCCTGGCCCCACCGTTCCCGCGTGCACGAGAGAGCTCTCGTAGACGATGCCCATCTCGAGCGTCGCGATGCGCGCCAGCTCCTCGCGGCGCTCGCGCATGAGCTCAGCGGCCCGGCGCACATACACCGCGCGCTCGGCGACCGGCAGCCGCGACCAGCTCTCGAAGGCGCTCTGGGCCGTGGCGAGTGCGGCGTCGACCTCCGCGTCGCTGGCGTAGGGGAACTCGGCGAGAAGCTCGTTCGTGTACGGGTTGGTCGATGCGTATGCCATTCTTCGTTTCTCCACTCTCCTTTGAGTCCTCATACTGGCCTGCCTCATGGGCCGGCCGACGTCACACCGCGCTGACGGAGCGCGCGAGCGCCCCGGTTCCGACCGCGACGGCGAGGATCCGCTCCGCGTCATCGACGCGCTCCCCGCGCCACGCGACCTGCCCGTCGGGGCGGACGAGGACCGCGGGAAGCTCGTACACCTCGGCGACGCGCGGGTCTCGCAGTTCGACGACGCGCAGCGGAACGCCCGCCGCGGCCGCCGCTGCGGCGAGCGCCTCGGCCCCGGTGCCGTCGGCGAAGCTGAGCAGCACGAAGTCGAGCCCGAACTCGTCGATCGTCGAGCGGGTCTTCTTGTCGTCGAGCCAGACGTGCGGAGCTCGGGAGCCCGGGCGCGAGGTCTGCGCATACCTCGACGGCGAGAGCTCGGGCGCCGGGCTGCCGTCGGCGACGATGACGGGCGAGCCCTCATAGAGGTAGCCGAGGTGGATGCCGATGGTGTGCCACTCTCGGCTCATCGCCTCGGTGTACGCCGCACCGAACTCCTCGCGCGCCGAGGCGACGGCGGGCGAGGTGTCGGCCTCGTCGAAGAGAGCGGGGTCGGTCTCGATGAGGCGAGGGGCGAGCATTCTGCGAAGGTTCTCGCTCGCCTCCCCCACGTTGCGCACGGCGACCGGTCGCTGCTCGATCTCGTAGCTGTCGAGCAGTGTCTCGCCGCCCCAGCCCTGCACGACGGCGGCGAGCTTCCACGAGAGGTTGACGGCGTCGAGGACGCCCGTGTTCATTCCGAAGCCGCCGGTCGGCGAGGTCAGGTGGGCGGCGTCGCCCGCGATGAAGACCCGTCCGGCGCGGTAGCGCTCGGCGACGAGCTGTCGGCGCTCCCACGGCAGGATCGAGAGGATCTCGAAGTCGAAGTCGCGGCCGACGGCGCGCACGATCGCCTCACGCATCTCCTCCTCGGTCGCGGCGCGCTGGATCGTGTCGCCGATGAGGGAGAAGCGCCACTCGTCGCGGCCGTTGATCGCAACGAGCGTCGCCCAGGTTCCCTCCGCGCCGATGAAGATGTAGCGGTAGGCGGGCGGGGTGTCGTGGAGCTTCTCGAGGCCGGCCCTGCGGAAGATCGCGTTGGTCGTGTAGGTCAGGGTGCCCTCGCCGAGCATCGGGATGCCGAGCGCCTGGCGCGCCGTGCTCTCGCCGCCGTCGGTCCCGACGAGGTAGTCGGCCTCGACCGTGAACTCCGTGCCGTCCTCGACCGAGCGCAGCGTGGCGATGACGCGGTCTCCCCGGTCGACGAACGAGACGAGCTCGGTGCGGTAGCGGAAGTCGACGAGCGGGGTTCGCGAGGCGAAACGCTTGAGCACGGGGTCGAAGAAGTTCTGCGGGCAGCGCTCGCGGTGCTGCGGGCTCTGCGGGGGCGCCGGCTCGTCGGCCGGCGCCGGGAACGCCTCGCGGCCGAACTCGATGCCGTTGAGCGTTGTCACCCAGGCGTTGTCCTGCACGTAGTTGCGGTTGTATCCGGCGGCCTCGACGTCTGCGACGAGGTCCCAGCGCCGGCAGAACTCCATCGTCCGCACGCCGACCATGTCCATCTTGGGCTGATAGATCGTGCCGTTGCGGCGCTCGACCACGATCGACGGGACGCCTCGCCAGGCGAGATCGCCTGCGAGCGCCAGTCCGACGGGTCCGGCTCCGACGATGAGTACGGGCGTCTTCTCGGACATTCGGCACTTCCCTCCACGACGGTCTCTGTCTCCGGTGCGAGAGAACGGTGCTGGCACGGTCGCCGTCGTCGTGTCACCGGGTGGGGCGAGTTGACATCACGCCCCTAGGCAAGGAACATAATGGTCAATCCATTTTATGTCAACGTGGCCAAGGGAGACCAATGAGACTCGTCGTGTTTGATGACCTGCGGATCGGCGTCGTCGCCGGCGAGCGGGTCGCCGACGTCACCGGGGCGCTCCCCGAGCTGCTCGCGAGCTGGCCGGAGCAGCGGATGAACTGGGTGATCCGCAACTGGGCGGAGCTCCAGGCGCAGCTCGGCGACCTCGACGCTTTCCCGTCCATCGCCCTCGATGCGGTCCGTCTCCGCGCCGTCAATCCCGCTCCCCCGCAGCTGTTCGCGATCCCCGCGAACTTCCACGAGCACATCGGAGAGCTCGCCGACCGGGCAATCACGCCGAAGGGCAAGTCCGGCGCAGACGCCCGCTTCTTCCTCAAGGCAGCCGGATCCGTCAGCGGGCCGAGCGACGGGATCCTCCTCCCGAACGGCTCCCTGCGCCGCTTCGACCACGAGTGTGAGCTCGGCGTCGTCATCGGCGTCGGCGGCGCGAACATCCGTCAGGAGGACGCGCTCGATCACGTCTTCGGCTACACCTGCCTCATCGACATGACCATGCGCATCGAGAAGGGGAAGTTCGAGGAGGACCGTTCGCTGCGCAAGTCGTTCCAGACCTTCACACCCGTTGGCCCCGCCCTCGTCACGGCCGACGAGGTGCCCGATGTCACGGCACTGCGCTCGAGGCTCTTCGTCAACGACGATCTGCGGCAGAGCGCACACCTGGCCGACATGATCGTCTCCGTTCCTGAGGCGATCGAGCTCATCTCCTCGGTCGTGGCGCTGCAGCCGGGCGACATCATCGCAAGCGGCACTCCCAAGGGCGTCGGACCCGTCGGCATCGGCGACTGCGTCAGAATCGAGATCGACACCATCGGCGCCATGACCCTGGCCGTCTCCGAGGCGCCGCCGAGTCCGCGGCCGTTCTGACCTCCGCACACATCCACCCATCAGCGTTGATCCATGGAAAGGCAGACAATGACGGAATTCGAAGGCACACGCTTCGTCGTGACCGGCGCGGCATCGGGCATCGGGGCGGCGACGGCGGCGCAGCTGCGGGCCGCGGGAGCATACGTCGCGGGGCTCGATCGCTCCGCCCCCGTCGAGGGGCTCGTCGACGAGTTCCACGCGGTCGACCTCTCCGATCCCGCCGCGATCGACACGGTCGTCGCGGGCCTCGACGGCGTATGGAACGGCCTGCTCAACATCGCCGGCGTCTCAGGCGAGGCGCCCGCCGAGCTCGTCATGAAGGTGAACTTCCTCGGCCTGCGCCACCTGACGGAGGCTCTCTGGCCGAAGCTTGCGAAGGGGGGTTCGGTCACGAACGTCGCCTCCGCGGCCGGCGTCATGTGGCGCAGCCGCCAGGAGTTCGTGCAGCAGCTCGTCGACACCCCCGACTTCGCGGCCGGGCTCGACTGGTTCCACGCCAATCCCCCCGAGGGCAAGGTGTACAACTTCTCGAAGGAGGCCGTGATCCTCTGGTCGATGTGGCGGGCGCTTCCGGCGTTCCGCGACGGCATCCGCGTCAACGCCGTCGCGCCGAGCCTGACGAAGACCCCCCTCTTCGCCGACTTCGAGAAGTCGATCGGCGCCGAGCGGATCAAGGGCATGGAGGAGTCGCTCGGCCGCTTCGCGGAGCCGAGCGACGTCGCTCGCGCACTCCTCTTTCTTGCAAGCCCCGCGACCGAGTATGTCGCCGGGCAGATCCTCGGCGTCGACGGCGGCACGACAGCGGCCATGGTGAGCGGCGTCATCCCGCTTCCGGGGTACTGATCGATGGGTGAAGCAACAGTCCTCGCCCTGCGGGTCGGATCCCAGCGGACGACAGCCTCTCGGAGCTACTACCGCCACGCCAGCTACGGTGAGCCAGACGTCGAGCAGACGCTCGATTTCTACTTCTGGCTCGTCCGCACGCCGACCCACACCATGCTGGTCGACACGGGGTTCAGCGAACGCGGCACCGCGCATCGCGCCGGCGTCGAATGGCTCATCGATGCGCGAGAAGCCGTGATCGCCGTCGGTGTCGACCCCGACGAGATCACTCACATCATCGTCACGCACCTGCACTATGACCACGTCGGCAACCTTCACCAGTTCCCCTCAGCGCGACTGCTGATCCAACGCCGCGAGATCGAGTTCTGGAACAGCTGGTACGCGGCGTATCCTCCGCTCGCATCGACCGTGGAGCCCGAGGAGCTCGCCTACATCCGCGAGCGCATCGCGGCGGGCACGGTCGACGTTCTCGACGGATCCGTCGAGCTCGCGCCCGGGATCAGCGTCATCGAGGTCGGCGGCCACACCCCAGGCCAGCAGGTCGTCGTCGTCGAGGGCAGCCGGCCCATCGTCCTGGCATCGGATGCTCTGCACTTCTATGAGGAGATGGATCGGGACCTCGCCTTCAATGTCTATTCGGACATCGCCGATCTCTATCAGGCGCTCGCCACCTTCCGCGAGATGCGTCGCAACGGTGCTGTGATCGTCGCTGGGCACGACCCCGCGGTCATGACGATGTTCGAGACCGTCTGCTCGGTGGACGGGGTCGCGTTGGCGGTTCAGATCCGCTGACCGGATGTTCGCCCGTGAGCTGTTGGGCGGGAGGATCCCGCCCAACAGCTCACGGGGACAAGCGCCAAGAGCCTCACTCGGGAACGTCGCCGAAAGCCCGCACCGCGCGTTCCTGCCCGCTGCGCCATTCGGCCAGGCGCCCCTCGTATTCCTTGGCCGCCACGTCGAACGGCGTGACTCCGAAGAACTGGCGCAGCGGCGGTTGGTCGGAGTCGACGAGCTCCAGGAAGGGGCCTCGGGTGGCGGCCGGATCCCCGCGACGGGTCGAGAACGGGGCGGCCGTGCTGCGGTAGTCCGCGTACTCGGGCATCGGCAGCGCGCGCTTCGCCGATGAAGCGCTGAACTCTGTCGAGTAGCCCTGCGGCTCGATGATCGTCACCTTGATTCCAAAGCCGGCGACCTGAGCGGCCAACGCCTGCGCGATCCCTTCGACCGCCCACTTGGACGAGTCGTAGATGCTGACGAGCGGCGATGTGGTCACGCCTCCGATCGAGCTGATCTGGAAGATGTGGCCGGAGCGCTGAGCGCGCAGATACGGCAATACGGCCTGGATCACCCAGATCGAGCCGAAAACATTGGTCTCGTACACTGCGCGGATGTCGTCTTCGGAGAGCTCCTCCACCAGACCGTAGTGGCCGTATCCGGCGTTGCTGACGACCACGTCGAGCCGCCCGAAATGCGCGTGTCCGGTCTCGACGGCCTCGAACACCGCCCGCCTGTCGCTGACATCCAGCTCGATCGAAAGCACGCGCTCGCCGAAGCGGTCGACGAGCGCGTCGAGCTTTGACGGCGTTCGGGCCGTGGCGACGACCCGATCGCCGCGTTCAAGGGCCGCCTCCGTCCACTCTCGTCCGAACCCTCCGGATGCCCCGGTGACGAACCAGACCTTCCCAGAACCCGACATGTCGACTCCTCTCGTCTCCAGCAGGTCAGGCGAGCGCGCCCGCGTCGAACTGCGCGAGGTTGATGAGCTCCGCGATGAAGCGGTAGTAGCCGGCGAGCGCCACGAGTTCGACCAGCCCGCGCGACCCAAACATCCCGGCGGCGAGCGCGTAGCTCGCGTCATCGACGCGTCCGGAGGAGGCAACCTGCCGGGCGATGCGTGCGGCCAGCGCGTCGTCTTTCTCCACCTCTGTGGGGTCGTCTCCCTTGCGCAGCCTCTCTGCGTCGGACTCCGAAAGTCCCGCGGCAATCGCCGGGCCGTGGTGGTAGCCCCAGACCTTCGAGCACCCGACGACTGCTGCGACGACGAGAATCACGATCTCCCGTCGCAACGGCGGCAGCTCGAGGCCATCTCGCACGAGGTCGGCGAGCGGCATCATCGCCCGCGCGAGCGCTGGACTCTGGAGCGTCACGTCGAACGGACCCCCGAGCGAGCCATCTGGCGCCTCGACGACGGATCGCCAGCTTCGGCGGTAGTCGGCGACGAGCGCCGCCTGCTCCTCGCTGTACATCGAAGACGGGGTCGGCGCCAGCCGGTACGTCTGCGCGTTCGCGCCCTCCGTGCCGTTCATCGCATCACCACCCCGCCGTCGACGCTCATGACCGTGCCCGTGATGAAGGAGGCCTCGTCGGAGCTCAGGAATGACACCATCGCCGCGATGTCCGTCGGCTGACCGTATCGGCCGACGGGAATCATCGCGACGGTCTTCGCGATCGTCTCGGCTGAGCTCTGAGCTGTGAGCGCGGTCTCGACCGGCCCGGGGGCAACGCAGTTGGCGGTGACGCCGAATCTGGCCGCCTCCTCTGCGACCGTGCGGGTCAGCCCGATGAGCCCGGACTTACTGACCACGTAGCTCGCGGCCGAGTTGAGGGTGTGTCCGAGCGCACCCGCGGACGCGATGTTCACGATGCGTCCCCAGCCGGCGCTCTTCATCGGGGGGAGAAGCTCTCGCACGAGCAGGAACGGAGCACGAAGGTTTACCTGCACAACCGCGTCCCAGAGTTCCCGAGAGATCTCCTCGACGAGATACTTTCCGCCATCCTTCTTCGGGTTGATCCCTGCGTTGTTGACCAGGATGTCGACCGAGCCGAACTCCGCCACCAGTTCGGCGGCGGCCCCGATGACCGCCTCGTCGTCCATGAGATCGAGTTGGAGCGGGCGAAGACGGCCCGATGCGAGCAGCTCGGCCGGGAAGGCCGTATGCACGCTCGGGCTCGCGTCGACGACGACGACGGTGCAGCCGTCGTCGAGCAGCCGGTTGGCAATCGCGAGACCCATGCCGTTCGCGCCGCCGGTCACGAGTGCGGTCCGGGCTTTCTTCTGACTGTCGGGTGTCATCGGTTCTCTCCTCTTCCGTCGTGTGGGGTCGACGCGTGAACGGTCAGGCTCAATAGGTGGCCCGGCCGCCGGAGAGGTCGAACGGCAGACCCGTCGTGAACGAGCACTCCTCGGAGCTCAGCCACGCGATCATCGCCGCCGCCTCCTCCGCCCGGCCGAGACGCCCGAGCGGGATTCGCGAGCTGACCCATTCGGTGATCTGATCCTCCTGGGTCTCAGCCCAGGAGTGGAAAAGCGGCGTCTCGAACGTCGTCGGCGTGATCGAGTTCGCGATGATCCCGGCGCCCGCGAGCTCTCGCGCGATCGTCTTGGTGAGCGCGATGACGCCTGCCTTCGCAGCGACATAGCCCGCCTGATGGGGGTTCCCCTCCTTGCCGGCGATCGATGCGACATTCACGATGCGGCCGTAGCTGTTCTCGATCATTCCCGGGATCAACGCCCTGCAGGTGAGGAACACCCCCGTCAGATTGAGCGCGAGCTCGCGGTCCCAGTCGTCGTCTGGGTACTCCTGCACGGGCTGATGACCGAAAGGTCCACCCGCCGAGTTGACGAGGATGTCGACGGGACCGCCCTGCGAGGCGGCGTGGGCCGCCGCAGCGACCGCCGCGCGATCGGTCACGTCGAGCTCGTAGGTCTCAACCCCGTCGGGCCCGAGCCGCTCGGCGAGCAGCCGCAGCGCCTCCTTCGACCGGTCCCAGACCACGACGTTCGCCCCGGACTCGCGGAACCGCTCGACGGTGGCAAGCCCCATGCCACTCGCGCCACCGGTGACGACGGCCCGACGGCCCTGAAGGTTGATGCCGTTCTTCTGCACTGCGATGCTTCCTTTCCATCTTTTCTTGCGGACCCGATCGGTGATGCGGGCCGCCTGATCGTCTTGCTCACGTGATATAACGTCGAAGAAGCGCTCGGACGGTGGGGTCACACGACGAGGCGTAACCGATGAGACTCTCTCGGTTGCGTTGCTCCGCCTCGCCAGCTCCCGTCGCGCGACGCGCAAACGAGGGCATCGAGCTTGAACGACGATTCCCCACCGCAGACGCTAGGCCGTGCTCACGGTTTCGCCAGCGGGAACCACGTTCCGTTCGCCCGCTGCGGCAAGGTCGATGTCCTTGCGTCGTGGCGCGAAGAATCCGCCGACAAGTCCCATCACCACAAACCCTGCCATGACAAGCGCCACTCCCAGGATGCCTCCGCCCGCGGCGTAGATCGCAGAGGAGATGAGGGGGCCGAGGCCGCCGATCAGTGCGCCGATCTGGTAAGCGACAGAGATCCCGGTGTACCGGACGTTGGTCGGGAACATCTCGGTGAGCAGACCGGCCTGCGGCGAGTAGGCGAACGCGTGGACGCAGTAGACCGAGAGGAACGCAAGGAAGAACAGCAGGTAGACTCCTGTGCCGATCAGCGGCCAGACGATCACCGCGTTGACCAGCTGCAGGCTGAGTGCGACGAGCATCACTTTGCGTCTCCCGAATCGGTCTGCGAGCATGCCCGCGAAGGGGATCAGGCACGCGTTGATCGCCGTAGGAATCGTCGTCGCGACGAGCACCGCAGCGGTGGGGAACCCGAGGGTGCTCGTCCCGTAGGAAACCGCGAAACCCTGCATGACCTGCTGGAAGCCGAGCTCTCCTCCGGCGAAAGCGAGACCGATGAGGACCGCGCGCCAGTGATAGCGAAGGACCACCCCGAGCGGAACCCGAACCTTCTGCGACCCGTCGGCGAGCACTCCCTTCATGAGCGGGCTCTCCTGCACGCGAAGGCGCATCCAGATCGCGAAGACGAACAGGATCGCTGCCGACCAGAAGGGGATCCGCCACCCCCAGGTGACGAGCTCATCGCCGGTGATCCATGCGACCAGTGCGAACACGCCGTAGCCGACCGCGAAACCCATCGCGGCGCCGCTGCTCGTCGAAGCCCCGAAGAGCGCGCGGCGCTTCGCCGTGGCATGCTCGGTCGCAAGCGCGACGCCGCCTCCCCACTCCCCTCCGACAGCGACACCCTGCAGAAGGCGCAAGACGATGAGGAAGATCGGAGCAGCGTCTCCGATCTCGGCCGCCGTCGGGAGGAAGCCGACGAGGACGGTCGCGATCGCCATGATGATGAGGGTCATGATCATCGTCGACTTGCGGCCGACACGATCTCCGATGTGACCGAACAGAATGGCGCCGATCGGGCGAGCCGCGTAGCCGATGGCGAGCGTCATGAACGAGAGCACGACGGCGATCTCCGGGGTCGCCTTGCTGAAGAAGAGGGGGCCGAGGATCGTCGCCGAGGCCGCGGCGTAGATCGCGAAATCGTAGTTCTCGATGACGCCGCCGATGAACGTCGACCACCAGGCGACGGCAGGTTGACGGCCGTTGCGCGCAGCCGTTGCTGCTTGAGTCATGCGTATTCTCCTTTGAACTGCATTCGAACGATGGGACGAGAAGGTCAGCGCGCGGGTCGGTCAGGATCCGTCGCGGCCGGGGCACCTGCCATCGAGGGAGGACCGCTCGCGAACGCGCTCGCGGCGGCTCCCGCCCAGGTTCCGGTGATGAAGCCGGGAGCCAGACCGCCCGCGTAGTCGACGAAGGAGATCCCCCCGATGTCCGAGCCGCTCGCGTAGAGACCGGGAACCGCTCGACCGTCGCGGTCGACCACCTCGCCCTCGAGCGAGGTCCGGATCCCTCCGTGGGGGAAGGTGATCGCCGACTGCACCGCGAGGGCGTGGAAGGGAGCGGTCTGCGGCGCGCGGGCATCAGCCGAGACGGGGACACCGGAGGCGAGGCCGCCGCCGGACGATGCGGTCGCGATGTAGCCCGTGAGCGTCCGCTCGAGCGACGCCGAGTCGAAACCCCACTCCCCGAGGAGCGCCGCGAGGTCTTCGATGGTGTCGGCGACCGCATACCGGGCACCGGCCTCGATCGCGAGCTGCAGGCGATCGACGGCACCGACTCCGAGCCCGGGGAACGGTTCCTCGATGACCTCGTTGTTGCGCACATGGTCGTCGAAGATCAGCGCGCCTCGGCCGTCGGGAGCGCGGAGAAGCGCTTGCGCGAGCACCGGGTCACCTCGCCGTTCGTCCGCGAGACGGCGTCCGTCCGAGCCGATAAGCACCGAGGAGACCGAGTGATACTGCGTGAGTGGGCGGAAGTCGGGAATCTCGAAGCGGTTCAGCGGGTACGGGATGAGGTGACCGTAGAACGCCGCCATCCCCTTCGACGTCGCGGCACCGGCCGACTGCGAGAGCCGCAGTCCGTCTCCGACCGAGCCCGGGTTCGAACGCACGAGGAGATAGTCGGCCGCTGGCCCGATGTAACGGCTGAGCAGCTCGCGATCACCTTGGAACCCGCCGGTGGCGAGTACAACGGCCCTCCCGCGGACCTCTTGCTCCCGACCGTCGGAGAGGCGGGCGACGACGCCCGCGACGCGTTCCTCGTCCCTGATGAGCCTGACCGCGGGGGTTCCGAGCAACACGCGACCGCCCGACTCGACGACGAGCCGACGCGCGGTCTCCATCAGACCGACCACGTCGATCTTGTAGCCCGCGCCCGTTCCCTCGTTCACGACCATCGCGCCGAACACCGCGACGCCCAGCGACTCGATGAGCCTGACAGCGTCCTCGAGCCCGTCATAGACCTTGTACTGCTTGTCCCGTTCGCCGAACTCCGCCGTCTGGGCGTAGCGCTCCCGCTCCCGGAACGTCCAGAACCCGCCGGCCGAGAGCGCTGCGGATCCTCCCCATTCGTCTCGCTTCTCGAGCATGACGACTCTCGCGCCGGCCCGAACGGCGGCGATCGCCGCGCCGCTCGCGGACACTCCGCTGCCGACGACGACGACGTCTGCGGAAATAGAGCTCTCGTTCACGACGGTCATGGTTCCTCTTCCTTGAGCAACTGGTCTCCACCAACCACGGTCCCGGTCGCGCCCACCATGATCGATGCTGCCTGCGGGATGAGCTCCACCATATGGTCAAACCATTCCGTTGCGCAAGCCATTCCGACGCTTCCGGTGCGCACGAAGCGGATCCGGGCCAAGAGAGGCAGGCGCGCCGCCTCCCCGGGCGGCATATCCGGCACGATCAGCAGGGCGCCGCGACCCCGCGTCCCCTCTCGAAGAGCACCGTCGATGACGGCCTCACCCATTCCCGGGGCACGATGGCAAACGACGAGGACCCCGGTTCCTTCTCCGAGAGAAGGTCGTTCGGGACCGCTCCGCGTCGGCGCCGCCGATGACGCGCACCATCCGCACCCGACCACCCGCCGGCTGCATTCGTTGCGCCCCGTTCCCCACATCGGAGGCGCACTCGCCGAAGGCCAAGGTGGCACGCTCCCCGCATGACACCGGCTGCTTCCCGTGCCGCGAATTCCCGAGGCGAGCGCGGGAGCGGACGCGTCGCGAGCGGGTCATCCGCGGCGACGCGAGCACGACCCGCTCGACGACGATCAGCACTCGCGTGCTCGTCGGAATCCCGAGCCTCCGGCGCGCCGCGCACGTCGCGCCTCACAGCGCACCCCGCTCCCAGCTCCCCGCACCTCCGATCAGCGCCCGACCGCCCGAGACGGGCGATCACAGACGGGCGACGACAGATGGGCGACGACAGATGGGCGATCAGCGATCGCCGAACGCGCGCACCGCCCGATCCTGCCCGGCACGCCATTCGGCGAGCCGGGCTTCGTATGCCTCAGAGACCACGCCGAGCGGAGTTATTCCGAAGAACTGCCGCAGGGGCGGTTCGGCCATGTCGACGAGCTCCAGGATCGGCTGCCTCGTCGCCTTCGGGTCGCCTCGACGCGCCGAGAACGCCTCAAGCTCAGCCCGGTAGCCATCGTATTCGGGCATCGGCGCGGACCGGCGCGCGGATGAGCCGCTGAATTCCGTGGAGTAGCCCTGCGGCTCGACGAGCGTCACCCGGATTCCGAATCCAGCCACCTGACCCGCAAGCGCCTCGACAACGCACTCGATCGCCCACTTCGTCGCGTTGTAGATCCCGACCTGCGGGGCTACTGTGACACCGCCGATCGAAGACACTTGGATGACGCGTCCCGATCGCTGGGCCCTCAGGATCGGCAGCACCGCCTGCAGAACCCAGATCGATCCGAAGACGTTGGTCTCGAACTGGTCGCGGATCTCCCGTTCCGTGACCTCCTCGATGAGCCCGTACTGTCCGTACCCGGCGTTGCTGACGACCACATCGATCCGACCGAATCGCTCGACTCCCGCCGCCACCGCGTCGAAGACCGCCGTGCGGTCATCGACGTCGAGCCGTAGCGGCAGAACCAGCTCGCCGAAACGCTCGACAAGGTCGGCAAGCTTCTCCACGGCCCTCGCCGTCGCGATGACGCTGTCTCCCCGCTCAAGGGCGGCGATCGTCCATTCGCGGCCGAAGCCGCCCGATGCGCCCGTGATGAACCAGACCTTCATCTCTTATCCCTCTCCGAAAAACAACTCGATCGATGTCCTTGGCACAGCAGCGTCGCGCTAGTACTGCCGCATGGCCTCGGCGCAGCCGTGTCACCCCGGGCGGCAGAACCCGACCGGCGGATTGAGTGCATCCACATCGGTGTGCCCTGCCCTCGTCAGACCGTTCGCTCTGCCGGACGTGGGGCCGAGGCGGCTGCACCGATCTATCGCCTGTATGGCCCTCGCGACCGGTCGCGCCGCGTTCGCATCCGAGCTCACGAGGCTCACGCGGTGGGCGGCTGGCGGCGTCAGGTCGTCAGGCCGACACCCCGTTGCCGCGCGGCAGCGGATCAGCGCCGGCGCGGCCGATCGATGCAGCACCGCGCCGGCGCGGCACGTTCGTCAGAAGGCCGCTCGCCCGCCGCTGAGATCGAAGGTGTATCCGGTCGTATAGGACATATCTTCCGAGACCATCCACGCGAGCGTCCCAGCGGCCTCCTCTGCGCTTGCCACGCGACCGAGCGGAATCGTCGACGTCGCGCGCTCGATCACCTCGGGAGACTGTCCATCCCGCCAGCTCCGGTAGAACGGGGTGTCCATGACCCCCGGGCAGAGGCAGTTGACCAGCACACCCGTTCCTGCCGTCTCGAATCCAAGTGACTTGGTGAGCGCGATGAGCGCGCCCTTCGCCGCCACATAGCCGGACTGGTTCTTCGCCCCGGACTTCGCCGCCATAGACGAGAAGTTGACCACCCGCCCGTATCCACCCGCGAGCATGTAGGGGAAGACCGCCTTGCACCCATAGAACACGCCCGTGAGGTTGACGGCGATCTCACGATCCCAGTGCCCCAAGTCGTAGTCCTGCACGGGCGCCTTGCCGACGGACATGCCCGCGGAGTTGACGAGGATGTCGATCTTCCCATGGGCCGAATGCGTCTGCTCGGCGGCGGCCTTGACCGATTCCCAATCCGACACGTCGACAAGATACGTGTCCACACGATCCGCGATCTCCGGGCTCACGATCCCGTCGAGCCTCGCGCGATCGAAGTCCCATGCCGAGACGGTCGCTCCGGAATCGAGGAACCGGTGCAGTGCCGCGACCCCGACGCCGCTCGCCGCGCCGGTAATCACAGCGTGCCTGCCGCTGAGATCTATCGAGTTCACCATGATTCACGCACTCCTTCGTCGTTACGGGGCTCGCTGTCGAGTCGCCCGATGATCCCGGCGCCTCTGCGCCGCGAGTATCCTATTGGTCAAACCATTTCATGGCGTGGCGGCGTCTGCGGCCTCGCTCCAGATCAACGGCTCACGAGCCCATGACCGAGCCTCCGTCCACGGCGACCGTCGCACCCGTGACGAACGCGGCGGCATCGGAGCAGAGATAGTCGATCATCGACGCGATCTCATCCGGCTCCGCATATCTGCCCACGGGAATCCCCTTGCTCAGCTCGGAGATCGTCTCGGCCGAGCTCAACGCCGTCAGTCCCGTCCGGGTCGGCCCCGGCAGGACGGAGTTCACCGTCACGCCGTGCGGCGCCGCTTCCTCAGCGACACAGCGGGTGAGCCCGAGCACTCCGGCCTTGCTCGCAACGTAATAGGCGCTTGCGACGGGCGGACGACCGAGGGCGGCTGACGAGGCGACGTTCACCACGCGGCCCCACCCTCGCTCCTTCATCTGAGGAAGCAGAGCTGCCATGAGCAGGAACGGTGCGGTCAGGTTGACGGCCAGCACCGCCTCCCATATCTCAAGCGGGATGTCCTCAGCCTGATACTTGCCACCGGTGTGCTTGGGGTTGATGCCAGCGCTGTTCACGAGGACGTCGACCCGGCCGAACCTTTCTAGGATCGTGCTGCTCGCGCGCCGCACGTCATCTGAGTGCGCAAGATCAACGCGGATCCCGCTGAGATGCGCGTCAAGAGCGTCATCCCCGACGCGCAGTTCCTCCACGGCCGGGTTCGCGTCGACGACCACGACTTCCGCTCCCGCGATGAGCAGCCGCTTCACGGCCGCTGCGCCAATCCCGCTGACGCCCCCCGTCACCACCGCTACCCTCCCGAGGTGCGGAGGGCCTCCAGCAGCACCGGCAATGTCTGCTGCGGTCATAGCGTTCTGTCCAATCTTCTCGTGTGCCACGACGTCACGCCCGGCGCGACCGCGAGGCACATCCGGTCGCGTCCTTCCCCGCCCGGGGCGGGCAGGGAAGGACGCGCTCACGAGCCCGCCTCGCGAGGCTCAGGATGTGGCGGCTTGTGCCGTCGAGTTCTTCCCCACCCGTGCGACGTTCGCCAGGTCGGTGTCGTTGTGCTTCGGAACGAAGAGCAAGGCCACCGCCGATACCGCCAAGAGCAGGAAGATGTACAGCACGATCGAGATCTCGCCTAGGCCGCCGGCGATCAGTGCGGAACAGACGAGAGAGGTCGTTCCGCCGATGATCGAGGCGAGCTGGTACGCGATGCTGATCCCGCTGTAGCGGATCTGAGTCGGGAACAGCTCGGTCAGAATTCCAGCGACCGGCCCGTAGGTGAGTCCATAGATGGTGTACATGAGGCAGAAGGTGAGCAGCACGATTCCGAAGAGCCCGGTGTGCATCAGTGGCCACATGAACACCGTCAGCAACGCGAGCAGGCCGATCCCGGTGAGCACAACCGTCCGGCGCCCGAGCTTGTCTGCGATCAGGGACGCGATCGGACCGGCAAAGACGTTCAGGCCGGCCGAGATCGTCGTCGCCAGCAGCATCTGCGCGGCGGTGTAGCCGAGATTCGAGACACCGTATGCGACGAGGAAGCCGACATAGGCCTGGGAGGTCGCGAACATGCCGGCGACGACGAACACGCCGATGATGACCTGCCTCCAGTGCCGCCCGAAGACGACGGCGATCGGCACTCGCACCCGCTCATTGCTCTCGAGCATCGCCTTCATGATCGGGGTCTCTTCGACCCGCAGTCGCAGGAACAGCGCGATGGCGAACATGACAACGGTCAGCAGGAACGGCACACGCCACCAGCCGTCCGCGATCGCATCGCCGGCGAGCCACGCGACGAGCGCGAACACCCCGAACCCGATGGAGTATCCTGCAGACGCTCCCGCTGCGGTTGCCGCCCCGGCGAACGCTCGTCGCTTCGTGCCGCTGTGCTCGGTTGCGAGCGTGACCGATCCACCCCACTCTCCGCCGACGGCGAACCCTTGAACCAGGCGCAAGACAACGAGCAGGACCGGAGCGAGTGAGCCGATGTCGCTGGCAGTCGGCAGCACGCCGATACCGAGCGTGGCGATCGCCATGACGATCATCGTCCAGATGAGCACCGACTTCCGCCCGATCCTGTCGCCGAAGTGTCCCCATACCACCGCTCCGATCGGCCGGGCGACGTAGCCGATGGCCAGCGTCGCGAACGAGAGGATCGTTGCAATCGCGGGTTCGGCCTCGTTGAAGAAGAGCGGTCCGAGAATCACGGCGGAAGCCGCGGAGTAGACCGAGAAGTCGTAGAACTCCATTGCGGACCCTGCGAAAGCCGACCACCAGACTCGGGCCGGGCTGCGGCTCGGCTTCGTTGCCAGAGCACTCGTTGTCATCTGAATTCCTCCTGATTGATGTGCGCCGACAGGACGCCGGCCCTTCGAGCGGCTGACGAGCCAGCCCACTCGCCCGTGATGAACCCGGGACCGATCCCACCCGCGTAGTCCCCCTGTGAGATGCCGCCGATGTCCGAGCCCGCAGCGAACAGACCGGAGATCACTCGGCCATCGCGGCTCAGCACCGCGCCATCCGCATCCGTCTCGATGCCGCCGTACGGGAAGGTGATACCGGGCGAGACCTGCAGCGCGTAATAGGGCGGTGTCTGCGGAGCGCGGCCCTCAGGCGACACGGCCACTCCACGCGACCAGCGACGACCGCCCTCAAGCGCCTCGATGTAGTCGGCAACGGTGAGGCGGAGTTCGGCCACGTCAATCCCCCACTCGCCGAGCCCATCGATCAGCTCATCAAGCGTTTCGGCGACGAGCGTTCGCGCGCCGACCTCTTGCGCCAAGGCGAATCGATCTCCGCCGCCGACCCCGACGCCCGGCACGGGCTCAGCGATCACATCGTTCTCGCGCAGATAGTGATCGAAGATGAGGACGCCTCGCGCCTTCGGCTCGCGCGAGAGCGCCTCGGCCAGGGCCTGGTCCCCGTCCACCTCGTCGGCGAACCGACGGCCATGCAAGCCGACCGCGAGCGTCGAGGTCGAGTAATACTGCGTCAGCGGTCGGAAGTCCTCAGGGCGCCAGCGCGACGTCGGATGGGGGATGAGGTGCCCGTAGAACGACGACGTGCCCAGGCTCGTCGCCGCACCGACCGACCACGCGAGCCTCAAGCCGTCGCCAACGCTGCCTGGGTTCGAGCGGATCAGGAGGCGGTCGGCGTTCGCGCCGATGAACCGCGCAAGCAACTCACGATCGCCCTGAAAGCCACCCGTGGCGAGGACTACCGCAGAGGCGCGGATGGCGAGCACGGAGCCGTCAGATCGCCGCGCCGCAACGCCGACGACGGCGTCATCCTGCTGCAGCAGCTCGGTCGCCGTCGTCTCGTTGAGAACGAAGCCGCCCGAGGCCACCGCGCTCTCGCGCGCTGCCCCCATGAGCGCCGTGATGTCGACGAGGTGGCTCTTGCCACGACCCCGATCCACCGGGATCGGCCCGGCTCGGTAGTGGCCGAGATCACGGATGCGCTGAACGGCGGGCTCATAGTCGTCGAAGAGCTTCTGCTGCTTCGCCCGGTTCCCCAGCGGCACGAGACGCTCGAACCAGTCCATGCTTTCGAAGGTCCAGAAGCTGCCCGCAGAGAGAGCGGCCGAGCCGCCCCAGACGGCCTGTTTCTCGATCATCGCGACCCGGGCGCCGAGCGACGCCGCTGCGAGCGTCGCTCCCGAACCCGCCGCGCCCGACCCGACCACGATGACATCGACGGCCCAGGCATCGACGTCGGTTCCTCCGCATGAGCTCATCGACGCGTTCCTCTTCCTCGAGTAACCGGCCGCGGCGTGCGCCCGGCCCAGACGATCACCCGTTGATCACCTGCTTGCTTCGAGCATTATATGGTCAAACCATTTCGTGCTGCAAGTGGATCGTTCATAAATTGGAGGCGGTTCCGAGCACGATGACGCACCCCGGATCGGGCAGGTTCTCACCGCCGGTTCCGGGGTGCGCCGTTCAGTGAGCGCCTCAGGCGCCGACGCGGTACGCCTTGTTGCGCGTGTCCTCGTGGGCTTCCGCAGCGCTCTCCTCGCGGAAGTACTTGCAGTACTGCTGCAGCGGCTCGTCGCTGATATTGACGAGGATCGCGCCGTCGTCACTGCGCAGCGAGCGGAACTTCCACGCGGGAGCCACGAAGGCGTCTCCGCGCTCGAACGGGATCTCCTGGCCGTCGATCTCGGCAACGCCGCTGCCCTCGATGACGACGAACTGGTGGTTCGACGTGGTGCGGAACTTTTCGGTCGACTCGCCCGGGCGAAGCTGGACGGCGTAGAGCCCGATCGTCGGCATGAGGTCGGTATCGAACTTGATCCGGCGACCGTGGAATGGGCTCTCGATCTCCGCCGAGGCCAGGCGCCCGTGCGTCTTCTCGATGGGGAACACAAACGGCGAGTCACGCGTGATCGTCTCCCACATCTGGAACTCGGTCTCGTCGTCGTACGGCTCGAAGTACATCGGCTCGAGCAGCTGCACGAGCGGGATGTCGAGGAAGTCGACCCAGATGGCCGGCTCCGTACCCTCGTGCCCGTGGCCGTGCCAGTGCATCCCGGGAGTGAGCAGAATATCGCCGGGCTTCATGTCGATACGTACCCCGTTGACGACCGTGAACGCACCCTCGGACTCGAGGATCACACGGCCCGCGTGCGGGGCGTGACGGTGAGTTCGGGCGATGTCGCCCGGCACGACCATCTGGTAGGCCATGACGAGCGTCCGCACCGACGGGTAAATGTTGCCAGGCGCAGGGTTGGTGAGGATGAGGTTGCGGCGCTCGGTGAGCTCGAGGGGGACCACCTCTCGCGATTCGTTGAGATAGCGGTAGGCGTCCGCCGACTTCCAGAGATAGGGCACGAAGCTCGTCTTCGGCTCGGACCACATCGGCGGATTGCCCTGCCGATCCCAGCCCGGTGTGAAGTGGTCGCCGCGCGCCGTTGTGTTCAGCGTGGCGAGTTCGGTTGTTGCAGTACTCATGGGACCCTCCATTGTGTCCATCAGGTGGTCACAGATAACCATGCTGCGGATGTATTGCGCAAGTGGGAGCATGGAATCACCATCCGAGAGAGGAAGCCAGTGGAGCAGACTGAAGCCAGCGCCATCCGGAGCGTGAGCCGAGCACTGTCCCTGATTTCGCTGTTCACGCGGGATCGACAGGAGCTCGCGCTCCGCGAACTCGTCGAGCTCTCGGGACTGCCCAGGACGACCGTGATCCGACTTGTCGCTGCACTCGAGGACGAGGGGCTGCTCTGGGCCGTGGGGACGAACAGCTACGCGGTCGGGCCGGGCCTGCTCCGATGGGCGGATCTCGCCGCCTCCGCCTTCCGAATGCCGGCGGAAGTGCGAGAGGCGCTCGTCGACCTCGTATCGAGAGTCGGAGAGACGGCGAGCATCTACATCCGCGATGGCGAGCGCCGCGTCTGCATCGCGTTCGAGGAATGCGACCAGGTGCTGCGGCATGTGGCCGTGCTTGGCCGGGAGGGGCCGCTCTGGCGAGGTGCGAGCGGTCGCGTCCTCCTGCGGGACCTCGAAGATGACGATCTCGAACGGATGGCCCGTCGAGCCCCGCTCGAGGCCGGGATCGACCTTGCCGATCTGAAGGCCTGGCGAGCATCCGTCGCCGATTTAGGCTTCTCCCTCACGCACAACGAGCGACGGGATGGCCTCTCGGTCGCGGCGGTGCCCCTGATGAACGAGTCCGGTCGCGCCTTCGCCGCGCTGAGCGTTGCGGGACCGACCGGGCGGGTCACGTCGGACCGTAGCGACGAGTTGAGAATCGCGCTGAATCAGGCGAAGTCGGTGATCGATGCGAGTCCCTTCGCGCGATTCGGCCGCTTGGGGGGGTTTGTCCGACATTGACCTCGAATGGTCAAATCATTTAGTCTCGACGTAGGCAACGTCGCCGACGCGCTGGGAGCGTCCTCATGTCGTCGACGGTTAGAGACATGCAGAACAGAGGTGATATCCCCATGACCGGTGCCGAAGCGCTCCGCCTCAGGATTCTTCCGACAGATGGGATGCGCGCCGACCGGCGCTGGTTCGCCGCGGACCAGCGCCGGATGGCTATAGAGGACAACCCTGCTCCGATCCACGACTGGGGGGATGTTCGAACCCGCGTGGCCTATCTCGAGCATCCGATGGGAGCAAGAGGACCCCTGACATACGAAGTCCTCACAGAGCACACGACCGAAACAGGCTCAGTCCCGGACGGGGTCGCCGCGGCCAGTTTGCATCGCCGCCAGAGTTCCTCACCAGAAAGCTCAAGCGGAAAGGGTCAGGCCCAGCAGTGAAGCGAGAATACGACCTCATCGTCGTCGGCAGCGGCATCGCCGGGCAGACCACAGCACTCGCAGCCGCCGAAGCCGGACTCGACACGGTCATCTTCGAGAAGCAAAATGCTCCGGGCGGCACCACTGTCATGAGCGGTGGGTGGTTCGCCTTCACGGGCACCGAAGAGATGGCCGCTGCAAGAGTCGAGGACTCACGCGAAGCGTTCCTGTCCGAGATGATCGAGGTCGGCGGCGGACTCAATGACCGCGAGCTCCTCGAGACCTACCTGGATCATCAGCACGGCACTTACGAGTGGCTCAAGGGCCACGGCGCTGTGTTCCAGGAACTCGACTGGGGCGCCGGCCTGTCGGTGCGGCGCAGCCACTACACGCCGATCGTCGAACTCCTCGACAGGCTTCGCGCGGACTATCTCGCTGCAGGTGGCGAGCTCCACACCAAGAGCCACGTCACCGCGCTTCTTACCGACGGCCCTGACCACGTCACCGGTGTGACCGTGGCGACATCGAACGGGCCTGTCGAGGTCATCTCTCGCGGCGGCGTCGTGCTCGCCACGGGCGGGTTCACCCGCGGCACCGACTTCCTCCGCATCTTCGCTCCGAAGCAACTGCAGGCGCTGCCTTTCGGTGGCCGCGGCAACACCGGAGACGGGCTCCGCATGGCCTGGGCACTCGGCGCCGGGCTCGCAGATATGTCCTTCGTCAGCGGAACGTTCGGCTCGCATCCCGAGACGGGCGATGTCCAGGAACTTCTCACGGCCTTCTACATGGGAGCCATCGTCGTCAACCAGCAAGGCCGCCGTTTCATCGACGAGTCGGTCTCGTACAAGCTCATTGGCAACGCCGTCCTCGACCAGCCGGACGGCCTGGGCTTCGAGATCTTCGACGCAAAGATCCGCGCACAGTCCCACCGCGGCGTGCCGGTCAAGGACATCGACACCCTGGAGGAGAAGGGTCATGTCCTCAGGGCCACCACGCTTGAGGAACTCGCCGAAATCGCCGGCATCGATCAGGCCGGGCTCGTCGCCACCGTCGCCCGCTACAACGAGGCGATCGCCAGCGGTCGTCCCGATGACGTCGGCCGCAACAGTATCTCCAGCGGCGCCGGCGAACTCGTCCCCATCGACGAGCCGCCCTACTACGCCTACCCGGCGAAGTCCCTGCTCACCTCGACCTACTGCGGCATCACTGTCACCCCCGAGGGCGTAGTCCGGACGATCGACGGGCGCACGCTCGACGGCCTCTACGCAGTCGGCGAGATCGTCGGCGGATTCCACGGCGCGGCGTACATTTCCGGCACCTCCCTCGGTAAGGGCGCCGTCTTTGGCAGGATCGTTGGGAACCGAGTGTCTTCCTTGCTCCACGCCCGGTAGGTCGCCGGGCCGCCTCGGTTTCTGACGCCTGCCTGAAGACGGCTAAGGGATGAGGGTTGTCGGGAATGCTGCGGCGGTTGCACCAACATGGGACAGGGCGGTTCGGTAGGAGTGGGCGCTGCCTTCGAGCCGAAACCCGAGATCATGATCGCCGGCGGATCCGATGCGAAGCGTGCGCCCGAGAACGGTGGCACCGCGATCCAGGAGCGCCTCTCCGATCGAGATGCGGCGAGAGTCAGTCGGCGCCTGGTGGCGCTGACCGATCACGAGCGGTATTGCGGCCACGCCGTTGAGCGCGTCAACCGGCAGCAGGCTGAGCGCCTTGCAGATGGAGCGCCTCTCGGCCGTCGGCGTCACCCCGGCGATAACAATGAGGAGGATTTCGCAGCTGGCGAGGGCCCGTTCCAATGGTTCAGGGGCGGTCTCACGGAGGACGGAGTGCTCATCACCCTCATCCGGCAGGTGGCACAGTTCGGTTTCGTGCTCTATCCCGGCAAGCAGCGCCCGCGCGAAGGTCGTGGCGATCATGGACGTGTCGTCGCTCCCTGTGGGATCGTCGATAACGACGGCGACTCGGATCACGCTGCCTCAGCGCCAGACATGCGCCGCCCTCCGCTCGAATAACAGTGCAATCGCACTATTGCCGCTGAGTCAACCAGGCTCATGTTTCGGTCGTGGCCGTCGAACGTTTCGTCGCAGTTACAGATCCAGATCGCGGACGTACGCCCCGAGAAGCCGCCGCATGGCGCTCACCTGTTGCTCGATCCGGGGGAGCTGGGCTGGCCCGACCATCGCATACTCGTAAGCGATCCCGTCGCCGAACGCCATCAACAACTGCACCAGCTCCTCATCGGGGTTAAGCCCGAGATCGGCAATGATCGTCCGGAGGTTGTCACTGTAGGCCTCTTGGTGCCGCGTGACGACCTCCAGAAGGGCGGGGTGTCTCCGAGCCTCGAGGAAAACCTCCGTCTGGAACGCCGATTCTTCCGGATAACTGCGGAAGGCCCCCTCGAGTTCGTCGAAGACGGAGGCGATCGATGTAGGGCGGCCGACGTGGGACAACGTGATCGAGACACAGTGCTCCAGGGCTGCTCCGAGGATGTCGGGCATCGTCGGGAAATGATGTTGCAGACTGCCTTGGCTCACTCCCGCCTCGGCCGTCAGCGACCGCGTCGTCAGTCGACTCAAACCATCTCGCGCGACAAGTCGGATCACCGCTTCGATGAGAATCTGCCGACCTTCTCCGTAGGGGATTCGGGTGCGTTTGTCGATGTCGCTCACTGCCGTCTCGCTGCCCATCACGTTCACCTCGTGCGTCCTCTCGAAACCTCAGACTACCGTCGGGCGCTTGGGCGGCCCAGGGACGATCGGTCCCGAACCGCCCTGTTTCTGTCGCGTTACGGGCGTGTAAAAGGTTGAATAGTGCGCTTGCACTAATCTCTGATTCGCCGTGAGACTCATCCGCATGTCCACGAAGTACGCACTGATCTACCGTCCCGCCCCCGACACCGACGAGCTCGCCGGCCAGCACTTCCAGGCTCACTTCGGCCTCTACCAGCGGTTCCTTGCCGAAGGACGGATCGAGGCCTTCGGCCCGTTCGAGCCGACCAGCGAAGGCTCGCTGGCGATCTTCCCGACCAGGGAGGACGCCGAGGCCTTCATGACGGAGGACCCGTTCCTGAACAACGGCGTGATCGCCGAGCACACGCTGCGTACCTGGAACGCCGTCACGGCCTGATCCGTTCACGCGACCCGACCCCACCCACGAACACGGAGCATCCATGACCCACATCCCCTTCAACCTCGGCCTGTTCGCCTCCTTCGGCCCGCCGGCCTGGCAGGCGCCGGACGACCGGCTCAACGGCGGCGACTGGTGGACGGGCGAGTTCCTCGTCGACGTCGCCCGACGTGCCGAGGCGGCGAAGTTCGACTTCATCTTCTTCGAGGACACCTCGACGGTCACGACCGTGCTCGGCGGCTCGATGGATGCCGATCTGAAGAACAACATCTACGCGCCCAAGCAGGATCCGTTGCAGCTGCTGCCCCTGCTCGCCGGCGCGACTGAGCACCTCGGGCTCATCGCCACCGCGTCGACCACGTTCTACCCGCCGTGGATTCTCGCGCGCTTGTTCTCGACCCTGGACAGCATCTCGAGCGGCCGCTCCGGCTGGAACATCGTCACCAGCGCCGACTCCGAGGCGGCGCTCAACTTCGGCATGGATGACCTGCCCGATCACGCGACCCGGTACGCGATGGCCGACGACTTCCTCGACGTGACGAAGAAGCTCTGGGGTGCCTGGGAGCCCGGCGCCGTGGTGCGCGACCTGGCATCGAACACGTACATCGACCCGTCGAAGGTGCGCCACGTCGACCACGAGGGCCCGTTCTTCAAGGTGCGGGGCCCGCTCAACACCGTGCCGTCCCCGCAGGGCCATCCGCTGCTCGTGCAGGCCGGCTCCAGCCCCCGCGGGCGCGACTTCTCTGCCAAGCACTCCGAGCTGATCTTCGCCCCGACCGAAGGAGGCGTCGCCGGCATGAAGGCCTTCCGCGACGACATCCGCGAACGGGCCGCCAAGTTCGACCGGAACCCCGACGACATCAAGATCATCTTCGCCTCCTTCCCTCTGTTCCTCCCCGAGGGGGTCACCCTGGCGGATCTGCCGGAGCCGACCGATGACGAGCTGATCTACTCGATGGCGTTCCTGTCCGCCACGCTCGACACCGACCTGTCGCAGTTCGACCTCAACGAGCCGCTGCCGGCCGACCTCACGCCGCGGGGTCACACCGGCCTCTTCGTCGAGATGCAGGAGGCCGGCAAGCGCGGTCAGTCGCTCCGCGACAGCATCAAGGCGTTCCGTGAGGGCAACGGCCTATCCCTCGTCGGCACGCCGGAGGAGGTCGCCGAGCAGATGGCGGCGGCGATCGACGAGGTCGGCGGCGACGGCTTCATGATCATCACCTCCAACATGCTGACCGCCGAGTACCTCGACAACATCACCAACCGGCTCGTGCCCGCCCTGCAGAAGCTCGGTGTCACCCGCACGGAGTACGTCGAGGGCGCCACGCTGCGCGAGCAGCTCGGCCAGATTCGCTGAGATCCCGAGAGGAAAACTGTCCCATGACCATTGAGAACCCCGTCGCGACTGCGGTCGCGCACCCCCTGGAGCCGATGACCACCGCGGAGATCGCCCGCTTCGGCGACGTCGTCGCCGCCGCCGGTCTCGTCAACGAGAACGTCCGCTTCGGCTACGTGCTGCTGCGCGAGCCCTCAAAGAGCGATGTTCTGGCCTGGCAGCCCGGCGACCCGATCACCCGGATCATCTCCGCCGTCGTGCTCGATGTGAAGACGCTCGTGCAGCATTTCGTCGCCGTAGACGTCACCGCCGGCGCCATCATCGAGCAGCGCGAGATGGAGCCCGCGACGGAGGGGTGGGCGCCGTTCCTCGATGAGGAGCTGTTCGCCACGCAGGAGATCATCATGTCCGACGAGGCGGTGATCGCCGCGCTCGAGGCCCGCGGCCTGCCGCTGGACAGGATCCGGTGGATGGCGCTCTCGGCCGGGCACTTCGGGTACGAGGACGAGGTCGGCATCCGTGCCGCCCGCGCCACCGCGTACATCGCGCCGGAGCCTGAGAAGGACATGGGCACCCTCGCCGAGTTCTTCGGCACCCCGGTTGAAGGCATCGCCGTGCACCTCGACCTCACGAACTTCAAGGTGTTGCGCGTCGTGGAGACCGGGCACTTCCCGCTGCCGGAGAACACCCGCAGCAACTTCTTCGACCCCGAGATCCGTGGGACCGAGCGCACTGGCACCGGCCTCAAGCCGATCGAGATCACCCAGCCGGAGGGCGCCAGCTTCATCCTCGACGGGCACGCGATCGAGTGGGACAAGTGGAAGCTTCGCATCGGGTTCACCGCCCGAGAGGGTGTCACGCTGCACCAGCTCAGCTACGACGGCCGGCCGATCATCTACCGTGCCTCCGTCTCGGAGATGGTCGTCAACTACGGCGAGCTGAGCCCGATCCGCTCCTGGCAGAACTACTTCGACAACGGCGAGTATCAGTTCGGCCGCAATGCCGCCTCGCTCGATCTCGGCTGCGACTGCGTCGGCGAGATCACCTACCTGCCCGCGGTGTTCGCCGACGACTTCGGCCAGCCGACGGTGCGCCCGAATGCGATCTGCATCCACGAGGAGGACTTCGGGATCGGCTGGAAGCACACCGATCCCATGACGCAGATCAAGCAGGTGCGCCGCCAGCGCCGCCTGGTGATCTCCACGTTCCTCAGCGTCGGCAACTACGACTACGGCTTCTACTGGTACCTGTACCTCGACGGCAAGATCGAGCTCGAGGTCAAGGCCACCGGAATCGTCTACACGTCCGGGGTGCGCGACGGCGACTACCCCTTCGCCCCGCAGGTCGCACCGGGCCTGGGTGCCCCCGTGCACCAGCACCTGTTCAATGTCCGCCTGGACATGACCGTCGATGGCATCAACAACGCCGTCGACGAGATCGACGTTGTCGCAGTCCCGAAAGACCGCGACAACCCGTGGGGTGCCGCGTTCCGCGCCAAGGAGACCCGCCTGCACAACGAGCGCATCGCCCAGCGCTACACGAACCCCGACGCGGGCCGCGTGTGGCGGATCTCCAGCACCGAGACGGAGAACTACCTCGGCAAGGCGCCGTCGTACGTGCTGCACCCCAAGGGCGGCCCGCTGCTGATCACCCCGGAGGACGCGCCGATCACCAAGCGGGCCGTGTTCGCGACCAAGGCGCTGTGGGTCACGAAGTACGACCCGACCGAGCTGTGGCCCGCCGGGTACACCCCCAACCAGCACCCGGGCGGCGCCGGCCTGCCCACGTACGTCGCCGACAACGAGAACATCGACGGCGAGGACATCGTGCTCTGGCACACCTTCGGCTTCACGCACATCCCCCGCGTGGAGGACTGGCCCGTCATGCCCGTCGACTACTCCGGATTCACGCTCACCCCGAACGGGTTCTTCGAGCGCAACCCCGTCCTGGACACGCCGGACCCGCACGCCGACGCCGCATGCGCGGTGCCAGCCGAAACCGGCCACGACGGACATCACCACCACTGATGACCGCCGGTGTCGGGCGGGCGGCTTCGCCGCTCGCCCGACACCGACCCTTCTCCTCGCAGATGACTCTCCCCAGGGACGACCACATGACCACCGCAACCGCACGCGTGCTCGACGCTCAGGACCTCCGTCGGGCATTCGCCCACTACCCCTCCGGCGTCGCCGCCTTGTCCGCCCACATCGACGGCGAGGACCAGGTGCTCGTTGCTTCCAGCTTCACCGTCGGAATCTCGATGAGCCCCGCGCTCGTACTGTTCGCCGTGCAGCACAGCTCGACCACCTGGCCGCTGCTGCGTGGTGCGTCACGGCTCGGGATCTCGGTGCTCTCCCAGGAGCACGCACCGCTGTGCCGGCAGCTCGCATCGAAGGATCGTGACACGCGGTGGCAGGGGGTCGACGTCATCCGAACGCCGGGCGGTGCCATCCTCCTTGAGGGCGCGGCACTGACGTTCGAGAGCACCATCCACTCTGAGTTCACCGCGGGCGACCACGACGTGATCGTCCTTGAGGTCTCTGAGATCACGACCAACGATCACATCGAGCCGCTGGTCTTCCACGGCTCCCGCTTCCGCGCCATCGCCTGACTTTCGGAGCTCACCGAGTCATGACGCAGACCCTCGCCTCATCGTCGCTCCCGCCTCGCACCGCCTACCGTTTTCGCTGGGTCGCGCTCGCCGCACTGCTGGCGGCCGAGGTCATGGACGTGCTCGACACGACGGCGGTCACCATCGCTGGTCCCGCGCTCGAGCGAGAGCTCGGCGTATCCGGCGCTACCCTGCAATGGATCATCGGCGGCTACGCGCTCGCGATCGGGGCCGGGCTGGTGCTCGGTGGACGCCTCGGCGACAGATTCGGCCGGCGCCGCGTCTTCCTCATCGGAGTCGCCGCCTTCACCCTCGCCTCCCTGCTGTGCGCGCTCGCTCCGGGTGCCGGATGGCTCGTCGCCCTCCGACTGATCCAAGGGGCTGCCGGTGCTCTGATCCTCCCGCAGAGCTTCGGCATCATCCGAGTCATCTTCCCGCCCGAACAGCGTGCGGCGGCGCTCGGCACCATCGGGCCGGTGATGAGCCTTGCCAGCGTGCTCGGCCCGGTGATCGGAGGACTGCTGCTGCAGGCCGACCTGCTCGGCACCGGCTGGCGCGCCATCTTCCTCATCAACATCCCCGTCGGGCTCGCGGTGTTCGCGCTGGCCTGGCGGCTGCTTCCCGCAGAGCAGCCGGACCGTACTGCTCGCATCGACATCACGGGCGCCGTGCTGCTGGTGGCCTCCTGCACGACGCTGGTGTTCCCACTCATCCAGGCGGAGCAGGCCGGCTGGACGATCTGGTCTTGGGCATGCCTCGCCGGCGCACTGGCTGGATTCGTCGCGTTCGCCGCCTATCAGCGGCGTGCCGCGGCCCGCGGCCGCGCCTATCTCGTCGTGCCCTCCATCCTCAAAAAGCGCGCCTTCATCGTCGGCGTGCTCGGCACGCTGCTGTTCTTTGCCTGCCAGGTCGGCACACAGCTTGTCCTCACCTTGCACCTCCAGCTCGGGCTGGACTACTCAGCAGGGGCCGCCGGCATCGCAGGGATCCCCTTCGCGATCGGCATCGCCATCGGCGCGGCGCTCGCCGGCGCGGTCCTGGCCAAGCGCCTGGGGCGCCGAGCACTGCTGCTCGGCGCCTCGACACAGGCTCTCGGCACCGGAAGTCTCATCCTCTGCCTCGCCCTCCCGCTTGGCAGAGGCATCTGGCCCCTCGTTCCGGGCCTCGTCCTTGCGGGCGTCGGCGCAGGAATCGTGTTGGCCACGCTCTTCGATCTCGTCGTCTCTTCCTTCGAGGACAACGAGGTCGGATCCGGATCAGGCATGCTGTCCGCCTCGCAGTCCATCGGCTCCGCGATCGGTGTCGGCGCGTTCGGCTCGATCTTCTTCACGGTGACCGCGAGTTCCGCCTCCGCGTCCGGCTTCATTGCAGCACTCGTCGCCTGCGCCGTCATCCTTGTGCTTTTCGCAGCCCTCACCTTCCTGCTGCCCAAGGCCCTGCGAAACGAGGAGACACCGTGACGATCGCGCTCGCCGTCGTAACATCGCTGATCTTCGCCGGCACCAGCCTTTGGTGCCTGTTCCGTCTCGTCACGCGCGGCTCCGCGCTCGCCGACCGGATACAGGACCTCGGGCATCTCGTCATGAGCTTGCTCATGATCGCGATGCCCTGGAGTTGGCACCCGCTCCTGCCACCGCTCGTGTCGCTGGCAGCCGTCGCCATCATGTGTGCGACGACATTCGTCTCAATGCTCCTCCATCGCGTCCAGAGACGTCGAGCGGCGGGGTGGGCGGTGCCGCCCCGGCTACTCTGCGACGTGCTGATGAACACCACGATGATTTGGATGCTGATCCACATGGTCGTCGGCACAACCGGCTCAACGGTCGGCACGGTCGAATCGGAATCTCATCATGGGCACCAGGGCACGGGCGGCGCGACGCTCATGGAGACAGCTCCGATCATGCTCGGCGCGCTCCTCGTCGTCGCGACGGTGGCCTTCGTCATCGCAGGGGTGAAAAGAGCCCGAACTGCGTCGCGCCCAAGTCGCCCTGCTGAACACGCGGGAGCCACGACAAGCTATGCGGTGATGAGCGCGGGGATGGCGCTCGGCGTGCTCGGAATGACGATCTGAGATCAAGAACGCTCTCACTTGAGCACCGGGAGACTTCGCTGATTGTTACAGGCCCGTAAAAGGTAGATTAGTGCGCTTGAACTAATCTATTCCTCGGCCCAAGACTGTGACCCACATCACAGGAAAGGTCACCAATGAGCGCAACACGATCGGCCGCCGAGCCGTCCACCGGCACCTCACTGCAAGGCGCAGAGCCCGAGCTCGCCAAAGGCAAGATCAGCGCGGGCCAGGCACTGTTCTTCGGGCTCACCGCGCTCGGCATCGCGTCGGTCATCTCCGGCTTCGGCGCCACGCTCGTCGTCGCCTCCGGCAACAGCTCCTGGCTTGCGATGATCATCGGCGCCGTCGTCGTCTTCCTCCTCGGCTTCATCGTCGTGCGCTTCTCCAAGCGCCACCTCACCACCGGGTCGATCATGTCCTACCTCGACCTGGAGATCGGACCGCGCGCCGGCGTCCTCGGCGGCGCTGCGCTGTTCGTCGGATACATCGCCGTCATGATCCTCTTCGTCGGCCTGTCGCTGATCTTCCTGGTCAGCTTCCTCGGCGGATTCGGCATCGATATGTCCAGCACACCGCTGCAGGCCCTCCTCGGAGCCGTGCTCGTCGCAGGATGCGTCCTGCTCGCCCGCTGCGGTGTCACCGTCTCGGTGAACACCTCCATCGTGCTCGGCTGGATCTGCGTGCCGTTCGCGATCTTCATCCTCATCGCGGCCGTCGTCCACAGCGGCATCGACTTCACAGCACAGCTCAGCCTCGAAGGCTTCAGCCTAGAGACGTTCATCCCCGGCTTCATCCTCGCCTACGGCGCCTTCGCCGGATTCGAGGGCTTCACCGCGCTCGCCCAGGAGACTGCCGACCCGCGCCGCACGATCCCCAAGATCGTCATGTCGATCATCGCCGTCATCGCGGGCGTCGGCATCGTCTCCGTGTTCCTCACCGTCCCGATCATGACCGCCAACATCGACCAGGTCCTCGCCGGAGCATCACCCCTCTACCTGCTCTCCCAGGTCGGCCAGGTCGGCGGCCTCGGAACCTTCACCGACGCGCTCATGTTCCTCGCTTCCGTCGGCTCACTCCTCGCCTACATCACCGATGCTGGGCGCATCTTCGGCACCGCCGGACGCGACGGAATCCTGCCGAAGTCGCTCGGCCACATCCACGAGAAGCATCGGACCCCTGCACGAGCGATCGCCTTCGTGGGAACCTCCGGCATGCTCGTCTTTGTCGCCTACCTCCTCATCACCGGCGAGCCGATCTACCTCGCGTTCGTCAACTTCGCTCTCGTCACCTCCTACTCCTGGTCCGTCGCCTACCTCGCGCTCACCTGGGCCGGCGTCGTCGACGGGGTGCGTACCCGCAGCCCGTGGTTCACCACGGGTTCCATGATCGCCGGTCTCGTCGTGCTCTTCGCGCTTGTCATGAGCGTGGTGAGCGGCAACATCGCCGTCCCGATCGTGACCCTGGCGGTGATCGCCGCACTCTGGATCGCGGGCATCGTCTCGCGCCGCAGCGTGAGGGTGACCGAAGCATCCGAGACGCTCTGATGAGAGCGACGCGCGGCCTCGAGCAAGCTTCGTTCGAGGCCGCGCACCCCTCCCGCCAGAACACGAGCATTCGCAAGAACAGGAGATCCTGATGAAGGTCGTCGCTGTCGTCGGCAACCCGAAGCCGCGTTCACGAACGGCAGACGCTGCCGCCCTGCTTGCGCGCGCGCTTGGCGCAACGCAACTGACGGTGCTCGAGCTGAGCGAGTTGGGGCCGGCGCTCTTCACCCCAGACGATCGATCGGTTTCGAGAGCCGTCCGTGACGTCCAAGAGGCCGACGTAGCCATAGTGGCTTCGCCGACGTACAAAGCGACTTACACGGGTCTGCTCAAGCTCTTTCTTGATCGCTTCCCGTCAGGCGACGGGCTCAAGGGAGTCGTGGCAATTCCGCTCATGCTCGGTGCCGGGCAGGCTCATGCGCTTGCTCCTGAAATCCACCTCAAGCCCGTACTGGTCGAGCTCGGTGCTATCTGCCCGACGCCGGGGCTGTACCAGCTGGATTCGAACTTTACCGATCCCGCGACAGTTTCTAGGTGGACCGAGGCTTGGGGCGGCGTAGTCCAGACCATAGCGAGCGCGCTACGAGAACGAACGGTGGAGTCACGCTGACTCGCTCTTCTTCGTGCGATCTCCTCCGGCGCGGGCATGTCGATCCCGTCTGCAGATCGGCAGTCTGTCTGCGCGCATTCCTTGCGCCCGATGGCCGAATCTGGTGCTCTCTGGTCTCTGGGGAGATCGCTCTGATTCCTCGGAGGAGAAGTGAGTGCCCCGGCAACAAGATTCGCGGCGCTTGACGTGAACTACCGTCACAAACCAAACAAGACCGTGACCGTCTGTCTCTCGAATCGGGCGCTATTCGACGGACTTTCGTTACCTATATCGGTGACGGATCTCCATGCCGACCAGCCTGCAAGATTCTTCACAGAAAGCATGCAGGTCGCGTTTGTGACGGCGGGCTGGTCGAGACTCGGGTACGCGGATCAGGAGGAAACTCTTTCGCCAGGAAGCGTTCTGGTGCTTCCTGGGAATGTCTGGTTTTCCGCGAGACCAGTTGGCTTTGTGCGGACCACCTCCATCTATCTCGATGCGGAATATCTGCGGGTGCATCTCCGCTGGCTGCCGAGCACCAATCCGCTGGTGTACCGCCTTCGGCTTGCAGAAGTCGATACCCGACCGAGCGTGATGAGTATTGGCGAAGAAGGTGTGCGTGCTTTGCAACCGAAGCTCAGCGTGCTCGCGGCCGTGTCCCATACTCCGACGAATGAGTTCGCAACGCTTGCCCGCGTCGCAGATGCATTCGACGCACTGGCGACGCTGATCGCTCGTAACGGCGTCATGGCCGCTGCTCGTTCAATCATTCCCCGAGAGCCGGTTGTGCGTGCGGTAAGGGCACTCCACGGCAGGCTGGAGCATAGGTGGAGCGTTGGGGAGTTGGCTCGAGTTGCAGGCCTCTCCGAGTCTCAGCTCTCGCGGCTGTTCCAGCAGGATCTCGGCACGAGTCCGGCCGCGTACTTGTGGGAAGCACGAACGGACCGAATTGCGGAGCTTCTCGCCTCGACTGAAGTCACCTTCGCCCAGGCCGCAAGCCAAGCAGGCTGGGCGAGCGTGTCAGCAGCCGGCCGAGCGTTCAAGCGCCGATATGGTCAAGGCGCGAGGTCTTTCGCGTTCAACGCCAGAGCCAGAGACCGCTCGTCTGCGCTTCGCGATGCGCCTGATCTCCTCGATCGATGATCACGCAGGGCCCGGCGGCTCGCTCCCTCGTCGATTGCCGATCGTGTGGAGCACTTGGAGTGGGGCTCGGGCGTCCGCTGGGTCGACGGCGGAAGGGGTGATCGGGAAGCGGCGGCGTGGGTGCTCGGCGGGCGTCCGGGTGGGCGTACCTGGCTGGCACGGGTTTCGTCGGGCAACGGCGGCGAACATGCTCTGAGAGCAGGTACTCCATGCCGCACGAGGTTCCGCATGCCTACGGGGCCGGTGATCTTCCTGTCGAGATCGACCGGGACGGAGCGGTCATCCTGGGTGGGGACTCTGTCGCGGTCCTTCCCCGACTGGCCGCCGGAGTGGCGGATGCGCTGGTGACCGATCCGCCCTATGGCCTGGAGTTCAACGGGCACGCGTGGGACGGAGCCGCGGGGTTCGCGGAATCACTGCCGGACATCGACCTGTCGACAATGACCGGGCCGGAGGTGTTCGAGTCGTGGTGCGCGGCGTGGGCGCGCGGCGCATTGCACGCGTTGAAGCCGGGCGCGCACCTGGCTGCGTTCGGCGGCACCCGCACGTGGCATCGGATGGTGCGCGGGATCGAGGACGCGGGATTCGAGGTGCGCGATCAGATTGCGTGGCTGTACTCCTCGGGGATGCCTAAGAGCATGGATCTCGCGTATGCACTGGACAAGCGCAACGGGGTGCTGCGCCCGGACCGGGTGGTGCAGGAGTCAGAGCTGGAGGGAGTGCTGGGCGCGACACGTCGTGTCGTGCAGCAGGGCGCACCGGTCAGCGAGGACGCGAAGCAGTGGGCGGGCTGGGGAACCGGGTTGCGGCCGTCGTTCGAACCGATCATCATCGCCCGTAAGCCCGTCTCGGGCACGGTGGTCGATAGCGTGCTGACGCATGGTACCGGGGCGTTGCACATCGACGCGGCACGGTTCGGTGAGGGCCGGTGGCCGGCCAATGTGGCGCTGGATGGCGCGCAGGCCGAGGCGCTGGATCTGCTGACCGGCTCTTGGCGCGGAACGCCGGCCTCGAGTCGGTTCCCGATCTTCCGTTACGAGCACAAGGCGCCGGGATCGGAGCGGCCGCGCGCGTTCGGGGTTTCGCATTCGACGGTGAAGCCGCTGTCGTTGATGCGGTGGCTGGTGCGCCTGCTCACCCCGCGGGGCGGCCTTGTGCTGGAGCCGTTCGCCGGCTCGGGTGCGACGGTGGAGGCGGCGCTGGAGGAAGGGATGCGGGTGGTCGCGATCGAGAAGGACGCGAGCTTCGTCCCGCTGATCGCCTCACGCATCGATCGCGTCGCGATGCGGCACGCCGACCCCTGACCCGCCGGCCGGGCGAACACCCGGAGTGGGTTGAGAAGACCGCGGAAGGAAGCGACCATCGAACGCTCGTGAGCGGCGCCTACCTCTGTGATGTGCGCGAGGCGTGCGCACCAGAGAGGTAGGAGGGACCATCATGGCGGAGCTTCCCGATGACGGCGACCGTGGCGAGCTGTGGCGCGTGCGGGTACCGGTCGTGTTCGAGATCGCCGCACGCTCATGGGCGCAGGCTCGCGGGATCGTCGATCAGGCGCTCACCTCGAGGTCTATCGGAGCGCTGGCCGCGACCGAGGGACGCGAAGGCATCCGCGGCTGGTCGCATCAGGAGGACTCCTACCCGGGGTTGAACACGTCGGCGTCCACGCAGCAGACGTTCCTCGCAGACCTGACCACGATCGAGGTGCTCCGCACGCTCGTGGAGACCGAGGCGCAGGAGCCGGGCACGCTGCGCGTGCTGACCGATGCGGAGCTGCAGCAGCTGCGCATCACTTTGGCTGCGGCGGACCGGTACGTGGAGATCCCGAACCCGGAGTACCCCGAGTCCGATCCGCTGTTCGCCGGCCACGCCAGCGAGGCGGCGCCCGAGTTGCCCGACGGGTTGTACGAGGGCAAGGACTTCAGCGGGCGGCCGGTCCGACTCGCTGTGGGCCCGTCCCGCCTGAGCCCGCTCGGGCGCACGGCCGCAACTCTGCCGGTGGGCAACGTGGACTCCCGTGCCTTGGCCCAGATCGCCGAGGCGCTGCAGGACTACGACCGCACCCAGCACCCGTCCGCCGCACTGGAGCAGATCTCCCACCTGGTGCGGGCCGCAGGTCACGACGGCCTGGACTCCCGGGAGCTGCTCGCCAACCGCGCGGCGAGGACGCGGCCGCAGGTCGTCACGGTCGGGGTGATCACGTGGACCGATGACCCCGACGTCGAGCCCTCGATCCTCATCGGCTCCCGCAGCACCGATCTTGCCCGCCGTGTCGCGACCCAGCTGTACGAGGAGCTCGCCGAGTCCGAGGCCTTCGCCGGCGGCCGCGAGTTCATCGACAAGCACACACCGATCCAGCAGTGGAACACCCCCGAGGATGTCGATCAGTGGCTCGAGGCTCTCGCCGAGGAGACCCCGATGCCGCGGGCGACCATTACCCAACTGCCCGTCGCCGACCTGACCGGTCCCGGTGGGCAGTACGAGCGGGACCTGTCCTACGCGCTCGCCCGCCGTGCCTCGCAGCTCGCCGCGGGAGAGGCAGCTCCGTCTCGCTCGGACGCCGGGCCGGCACGCGAGCTGTGACCTACCTGACCCTCAGCAACCACGGTAGGACGAGGAGCACACCGTGACCGAATCAGAGCAGAATTTCACCATCCCGGTCGTCTTCGAGGTCGCCGGGACGACGCGGGAGCAGGCGGCACAGGTGCTGCACACGCTGCTGTCCCGAGCGGACCGCATGTTGACCGACGCTGCACCCCTGCGCGAGCTCGGCGACGTCTTCTACCCGCTGGAGGATCGATGGTTCCCCGAGGCCGGGTTGAAGCACATCGACGGGAACAGCCACGCCGACCTGCGGCTGCGAGAACCGCACGCGTTCGCCGACATCTATGCGGAAACCCCCGTGTTCGACATGCTCGCCGAGATCTTCCCCGAGGAGCCGGACCCGGATGCGTTCCGTGATGAGCACGGTGAGGTCGATGAGAACGCCTACGGTGCGGCGTTCGACGAGTTCACCGAGCAGGCACTGGACATCGCCATGTACCTGCGGCGTCCCACCTACCTCCTCGAGCGCGTCGAGGAGGTCCAGCGGCTACGCGAGGGCATCGCGGCCCTGCTCCAGGAACACCCGTTGCCGGCGGAGCCGCGCCGCCAGGACTACCTGGTCACGATCACACCCGGCTACGAGGGCGAGATCGAAGGAGCCCGTTACGCCTGGGACCACACGCAGTGGCAGGCAGACTTCAACCGGATCGCTGAGGCCCGCGAGCAGCGGCTGCGCCTCCTCCTCGACACCGACACCGTGAACGCGACCTCCTCACCGCCCAACCATCGCTTGGCGCCAGCTCAGCAGGGTGAGGGAGCCGAGCCAGAGACGAACGCGACGACGCGGTCTGCTCGATCGACCACACCGGCCGTCGACGCCTCGCCTGCGCCTGCCCGCCCATCCGCAACGAAAGAGCTGTGGACCTACCGCGTTCCAGTTGAGTTCGAGGTCTCCGCGCACACCGCAGACGAGGCCCGCATCCTGGTCGACGACGGCCTGACTGGCGACGCTCCCGCAGGAACACCCGCGGCCGTCCAGCGGCGGCAACGTGTACTGGCGGATGGCGACGTGCACGGAGTGCTCGGCTGGCGCCACCTCGGAAACCACGACACACCCCCGGCGCCCTCCTCACGCCTCGAGCGGGGAGCGCTGCTGTCAGACCTGCTGCGCGATCGCAGTCACCGGCTCACCGGGCACGAGGCCACCGGTGACCCGGAGGCAGACGGCCGCGGACTGCACCCGGATCAGCCCGGCCGGTGACCCGGCTACGTGTCCGGCCACTCGACGTCGCGTCCGGACGGGAGCAGCTCGGCAACCTCGAGCTGGAGTGCCTGCGCCAGGCGCACGAGCATCTTCAGCGAGGGGTTGGCCGGTGACCCCGGCTTCCAGAACCCGCGTTCGAGCTGCTGGTAGTGCGTGCGGGTGAGACCGGCACGGTGGGCAAGGTTCTCCTGCGTGATATCCAGCGCGATCCGCCGACGCTGCAGTTCGATTCCGAGGTTCTTGGCGTACTCCTCCCAGGACGAAGGCGCAGTGGAGGAGGGCATCCCTCTACGCTGACGAGCCTGCCGCGCTCCCGTCAGCCAGAAATATCCGGCATAATCTATCTGGCTTCGAACGGCGGTGTCTCAGGCACGTCCCCGGCTGGGCGCGGTGCGTTGCGTCAGGCCACCTGGGTGCGGGGCTCGGCCGGTTGCCCCGCGCACCTTCCCTGCGCACTGGTCAGCGCCCCGGAGGACCTGCAGGGTCGCGTCCGGGCATCGCAGGAGGGACGAAACCCATGAGCGACACCGGCGACACGCCACCCCTGGGATACACCCCGGACCCGCTGGAGCATCACCGCGTCGTGATCGAGTTCGACGTGGTCGCCCGCTCCGCGGATGAAGCCGCCTACATCATGCGCGAGACATTGATCGAGGACCTCGCCGCACCCGACCAGGACCTGCTTGCCGATGGCGACTGGCTTCTCGGGGAGCCGTTCGACGACGACGTTCCGGGCATCCGCCGATGGAAGCCGGCCGCGCCCGAGCCGTGGCTGCCCACGGACCTGCTGGCGCTGCAGACGCTGCGCGCCCTGGTCGATCCGGAACGATCCGATGCGTCGTCCCCGCTGCTGGCTCCCGAAGAACGTGCCCGGCTCGCCGAGATGCTCGACGCCGCCGACATCGATGTGATCGTGCCCGATCCAGACGCGCCGGAGGAACCACCGATCTACGAGGGCCCAGCCTCCGACGCGCACAACTGGATCCCTGCCGGCGTCTACGACGCCACCGGCGCCGACGGGCAGGGGCAGTTGTGGGTCGTCGTCGGGAGCGCGCCAAGGGGCAAGACACTGACGGCGTCGGCCGCGTTCGCACACGCGGGCGCGGACAGGGACGCTGTGGCGATGAACCAGATCTCCGCCGTCCTGGACCGCCTCGAGGTGGGGGCCTCCGCACTACGCGCACTCGACGCGATCAGCCAGATCGTGGTGTCCTCCGGACGTCCCGGGTTCGATGTCCACGGCCGGAGCGGAACGGACACACCGCACGAACACCGAGTGAGCCTGGGAGACTTGCTGGCTCGCCGCGAACGCAACGTGGACGGCGACGATCCGCATCCCGGGTCCGGCAGGTCGGACGCGCCCGGTCGATCACTCTAGGCCGGCGCACGGGCGATCGCCGGGATCGTCGGGAAGATGCCTGGGCCGCGCGTGTTCATTGCTCAAACACGCATCGTCGGACGAAACGCTGGACGGAACTTGACGATCGAGGTCCGATCGGTAGACGCCGCACCTGCGTGCTCGAGGCAACCAAGGCCCTGCGTCGAGGCCAGGCTAGCGGCTCCGGGTTACCGGCTAGTGACGCGCACCTGACTCTTGCAGTTCGGCGCTCGTCGCCTGAGCCGCGGGAGGAGGCGAACATGATCGAGACGCTGCACGAGACCCTGAGCGCCGTGCGTGCGCATGACGGCACCCTGCGTGAAGCCGCCCTGATGTATGCGGCTGCCGGCCTGGACGTGTTCCCCTGCGTCCCGGGCGGCAAGCAGCCGCTGACCAAGCGCGGATACCGGGACGCGACCACCGGCGCACGCCGCATCAGAGGATGGTGGGCATGGAAGCCCGAGGCGAACATCGGCATCGCCACGGGACACGGCCTGGACGTGCTCGACATCGACGTGCATGCCGGCGGCGACGGCTACCGCACCCTCGAACGCCTCCACCGCGCGGGTATGGTCCCCGGAGCGCTCGCCGCGGTGCGCACACCGTCCGGCGGCACGCATCTGTACTTCCCCTCCGATCCCGACCGGCCACAACAGACGTGGTCCCGCGGCACGCGGCACGTCGACTTCCGCGGCACCGGCGGCTACGTCCTCGCCCCACCCTCGACGGTGATCGATCAGGGCAGGCGAACGGGATACACGATCCTCACGCTCAACGCGGAACCGCGCCCGGTCGACGGCGACCGGATCCGCGACCTACTCACCCCCATCCGCCCCCGCGTCACCACACCACGAAGCGACGCAGCGTCACGGGGCGGCGAAGAACTGACCCGCTGGCTCTTCGGCGCGGCCGAGGGCAACCGGAACGCCAGCCTGTTCTGGGCATCGTGCCGCCTGGCCGAGCAGGGCTTCGACGAGCAGGGCATCCACGATCTGCTCGACCGGCCCGCGCTCGCCGTCGGGCTGGGTGCCCGGGAGATCGAGGCGACCATCCGATCCGCCTGGCGCACCATCCAGCTCACACCCGCGGCCGATGACGGGGGCCGATCGTCCAGTGCGATCCGGGGAGCCGTGCGGCGATGAGCACGCCCGCCGCGCCCCGCACCGCCCGTCCGGCGGATGCAGGCGTGGCCGGGCCTGGAAGCGGGGTGCCGCGACTGGTGGTCGCCAGCAGCGTCACCGGCACCCTGGTGCTCGCGCTGGGCGCGTTCTGGCTGTCGTTCACCACGCTGCAGGACCTGGCGATCATGGCCGGCATTCCCGCCGGGCAGGCGTGGGTGTGGCCGCTGATCGTGGACGGGGTGATCCTCGAGGCCACCATCTCGGTCGTCGCGCTGCGCAATCAAGCACCGGCCGCGCGCCGCTACGCGTGGCTACTGCTGGCCTCCGGCGCCGGCGTGTCCGTCGCGGCGAACATCACCCACGCGATCGTCGCCGCCGACGCCCGCGTGCCCGCGGTGGTCGCGGCACTGGTCGCCTCGGTCCCGCCCCTGGTGCTGTTGGCGATGACCCACCTGACCGTCGAGCTCACCCGCAACGCCGCCCCCACCCGCAGCGACGCGACACCGCCGGCTCGTGAGGATGAGCGCGCCAAGCCGCGGCCCGAACGGACGCGGCCAGTGTCCGCGGGGCGGGAGCGAGCGCGCGGCGATCGGGAGACGCGGGAGCAGGCGGCGCGGCTCGCAGCCGACGGGATCTCGAAACGGCAGATCGCGGCGCAGCTGGGCAAGCATCCGACCACGATCTGCCGATGGCTGGCCGTACCTGACGAGGACACGGAAGGAGACCCGTCATGACCGACCCCACATCCTCTGATCCCGCAGGCAGCGGGAACCCACCCGACACCGAGCGTCCAGGTCCGGAGCGTGCCGACACCGAGCGTCCAGGTGCGGAGCGTGCCGACACCGAGCGCCCTAATACGGAGGGCGCGCACGTGATCGCCCGCCACGGCGACCCGAGCGTGGGCCGCATGCCCGCACCGGCCGGACACCCGGAGACTCATGTGGAGTGGGTGCGTCCCACCGACATGGCCGCCCGTGCCGGCGCGCGGGTGATGGAGAAGACCGCGGACGTGAACCAGGACGTTCACGAGCTCGTCCGCCAGGCTTCGCGCGACGGCGCGGCCCGCATCCGCCGTGCGCTGTCACACCGCGAGGCGGATCTCGTCACTGATGCATCGACCAGCCCCGCGCGGCCCGTGCTGGGCAGGCAGGGGGTGAGCCGGTGACCTCTGCCTGCCCGGGCAGCCACCCGACGCCCGGCCCCGCATCCATCTCCTGACAGACCACCTCGCCGCCGCCTGATCGCGGCGGCACTGCGGACCGCGATAGCACGGCTGTGCGTCGCGGCGCGGCTCAGTGACGCCTGAAACGAGCGCCCCGCATGGAGGCACATGCCACCGCTGAGGGCGCGGCTGGTCTTTCGCGGATGCGGGTTCATACCTCGCTTGCACCCAGATCCGTTGAGGGAGTCGCTATGCATGATCTATCCGTCCCGGACCAGACGAGTCCGGACTTCACTACCCCGGAGGGCCTGCGCCAGGTCCTCATCGACCTGAACACGCACAACGCGTGGACGACCAGCTCGGTGGCCGCCGAGCTCATGGTGTACGCCACCGCGAAGTACACCCCGGTCGCCCGCGCCTGGCACCGCGACCCGGCCGACGCCGCCTACGAGGCTTTCATCGCCATGCGGCAGTCCACCACGGTGAAGGCCGACGACCCGTGGGCGGTGGTGACCCGCGCGGTCGCGCTCGGCATCGCCGCCGAGGCGCACGCCGACCGGGACCTGACCAGCCAGGACAAGGCCCGCCGCCCCTCCAAGCGCCCGAACGAAGAGCCGGTACGTGCGGGGCACTACGAGGAGTTCTTCTACGACGTCCACCCGCACGCCACCGAGCTCGTCGGCGGCGCCGGCCGTGACGATGACGGGTCCGCGGACCCGGTGATCCGCACCGTGTGCGTGTTCCTCGTCGTCGCTGGGTGGCCTGCCCGGCAGGTCGAGCAAGCGGTGGACTACATCGCCCACCGCGTCGCGTCTCTGTCCTCGGGCGGGTCCGCGGTGGAGATCGTCTCGAAGGACCTCAGCATCGCGGTGCGCTTCGGCTACCGGCGGGAGGAGTGGGCCGAGCTCGTGCGCCTGCTCGTGGGGATCCCGGCCGGGCGCCGGCGGGCCGGGCGGTACGGGTTGCTGGCGCGGGTGCTGCTCGGTGACGACGTCGCGGACCTGCTCTCCGATACGGCGCTGGTCGACGTGGTGCGTCGGATGGCTCCCGTACCTGACGTGCGGGAAGGACGGTGAGCCGAGGTGGCGCGCGGGCATCTGGTGCTGGAGCAGGCGATCGATCAGATTCGTCGCGGCTCGCAGTACCGGCGCGACCCGGACGAGGACCTCGACGAGCTGTGCGGGTCGCTGGAGCGGGTCGGGATCCTCAACCCGCCGGCGATCACCGAGGACGCGGTGCTGATCACCGGGAACCGGCGCCTGGCGGCGATGGAACGCCTGGGCTGGCGATCCACACCCGTGTGGGTGGTCCCGGACGTGTCCGACAAGCTCTCCTACGTCCTCGCGATCCGCGACGAGCAGACCTTACAGAAGGCCCTCAAACCTCTGGAGCAGGCCGAGCTGTACGAGGAGCTGAAGGCGCTGTACGCGGAGGACGCGCAGCGTCGCGACGCCGCCACCCGCTTCGGTTCCCCGGATCGTGACGCCCGCGTCGCCGAGGCACGGGACGGGGGTGCCGAATCGGCACCCCCGTCAGGCGGCGGCAAAGCCCGAACGCAAGCGGCCCGCGCGGTCACCGGGCGGGACTCGCGGACCATGCTCGAGCAGATCAATGAACTGCGCCGCATCGCCGCCGACGACACCGAGGACCCGTACGTGCGGCAGGAAGCAGCCGAGGCGCTGATCGAGCTGAACACCGACGGGAAGGTCAACGGCCGCTACCTCGCTGTCAAGACCGCGCAGAACCTCGCTGGCATCCGCCGTGCCGCTGACGACTCCGACGCACCGGACACGGTGCGTGCGTCGGCGCGGCAGGAGCTGCAGACCTTGGAGAAGCTGGAGCGACCTGCCGAGGTCGCGAAAGAGTCTGGGCTGGCTCTGGCCCGCCTCACCCACCTGCGCGAGAGCGCCGCTGGCGTGGAGCGGGTGGGGTGGAAGGATGCCGACCCGCTGCTGCGGGAGAAGCACCAGATCCGCAAGCTCGTCGATCTGCTGCGCCGCGAGCACGGCTGGTGGGACAGGTTCGACCCGTCCGACTTCGGCCGCCACGCCGAGCCGGACCAGTGGGAGCTCGTGGAGACCTACATCGATGCATCCGCGGCATTCCTGGACGCGGCGCGCACGGCCCGGGAGGAGACGGCCGATGCCGACGTTTGAGGACCCGGCCAAGGATGCCGACGAGCTCGGCGAGGCCGCCCGCGGGCTGGCCTACGCCACCCGCCGCATCTCCGTGCCGGATGACACCTACCGGGTGCTGGGCTCGATGCACTCCGCGCTCACGAGCGTGCAGCAGTCGCTTCGGCAGCTGGCGGACTGGCACGAACGGCACAGCCCGTTCGCGGCGACCGATGATGGAGACCCAGCTGCGGGCCAGGAGCAGGCGGCCAAGGCGTCGGGTTGGCTGACGATCGCCGCCGCGTCGCTGGACCAGGTCGTCCAGCTCGTCATGACCGCGCAGAGCGAGAACGGACGGATCGCTTGGCACCCCGAGCCCAGCCCGCTCGATCAGGCCCTTCAGGAGCGTTCCGCGGCCCTGGACGCGGACGCTCCGGCAACCGAGCAGGCGCGTGAGGACATGGGGCGCCGGTTGGAGTGACCTGCGCGGGTGCGCACCTGTGAGGTGCCAGACGAATCGGACAGGAGGCACCCCGTCATGACCGACCCCGCCCGCACCGGCCCGGACCGGACCCGCCGGCTTCGGCTGATCATCTCCCTCGCCGCCGCCGGCGTCATCCTCGCTGTGCTGACCGGCGTCGGCATCTACGGCCTCGTCGCCGGCCCGCCCAGCCCACGCCCGGGACCGGCCGACCCCACGGGATCGTCGACGCCAGGCGCCGTGGCGCCGACGTCTCCGACCCCCGGCGCCACGGAGCTGGAGCCGCTGCCGGAGACGAGGAGCCCGGAACGGTTCGCCGAGGCGGTCGCCGAGGCGCTGTTCGTGTGGGACACGTTCACCACCCTCGGCCCCGACGATCACCGGGCGGTGCTGCTGGAGGCAGCGGCCCCGTCCGGCGCGGAGACACCGGGACTGATCAGCGACCTGACCCGCTACCTGCCGTCGGATGCGACGTGGCGGGACCTGCAGGAGTACCGCACCGCGCAGTGGATCGACATCGACCGGCTCTACGTCCCCGACCAGTGGTACGAAGCCGTCGCCGCCGCCGACGGACAGCTCGCCGACGGTCTGGTCGCCTACACCGTCGAAGGCACTCGGCACCGCACCGGGGTCTGGTTCGACGAGCAAGTGACCTCGGCGCATCCGGTGGCGTTCACGATGTTCCTCTCCTGCCCGCCGGCCACCGACCGGTGCGTCCTGCTGCGCCTGTCGCAGCTAGACAACCCGCTGCGCTGAACCCGGGAGCTGCGTGATGAAGAAGGCCCTGGTCGCCCTCGTGGCGTGGGTGATGCTGGCACCGATGCTTGCCCTGGTGGGCGTGGGGGTGCTGGTCAACCCGGCGGTGACGAACCAAGCGATGTGCATCGCCAGCGGCGTCGTGCTCGGACCCGTCCCCGACGAGCTGGAGGTCTCCACCGCGGACGGGGCGACGTTCACCCTGAACCGGCAGCAGCTCACCCACGCGGCCACGATCATCGAGACCGGCGCCCGCACGCCCGGAGTCGGACGCGACGGGATCCTCATCGCACTGATGGCGGCCCTCACCGAGTCCACGCTGCGGCAGCTCGCCAATGCGGGCTCCTACCCCGAGTCGGGCGAGTACCCGAACGACGGCAACGGGTCAGACCATGACTCGCTCGGGCTGTTCCAGATGCGCCCCGCATCCGGGTGGGGCACGGTCGCCGAGCTGATGGACACCGGCTACCAGGCGCGCGCGTTCTACGGCGGACCGGACGGCCCGAACTATCCGTCGCCGCGGGGGCTGCTGGATATCCCTGGGTGGCAGCAGATGGACAAGGGCGAGGCCGCCCAGGCCGTGGAGGTCTCGGCCTACCCGGACCGGTACCGCAACTACGAGCCCACTGCTCGGACGATCCTGCAAGCCCTCACCACCGGCAGGAGCAGCGGAGGCGGGTCGGGGGTTCCCGGCGACGCGGACATCCCGGAGACCACCGCACTGGTGTTCCCGCTGCCCAACGGCACCTACACGCACACCTCGGACTTCGGATGGCGCAGCGACCCGTTCACCGGCGAGCGGAGCTTCCACGCCGGCACCGACTGGGCCGCCGCCGACGGCACACCGATCTTCGCCCTCGCCGACGGCGTCGTCACCTACGCCGGGATGGTCGGAGGCACGTCCGGGCAGATCACCATCGAGCACACCATCGACGGCGAACGCATCGCGAGCGTCTACATCCACATGTGGGCGCACGGCATCCACGTCCAAGCCGGCGACCGGGTCATCGCCGGGCAGCACATCGGCGACGTCGGCTCCAGCGGCCGCTCCACCGGCCCGCACCTGCACTTCCAGCTGCACCCCGGCGGCGCCGGCGCCTCCCCGGTGGATGCGATCCCGTGGCTGGCCGACCACGGCGTCGAAGGCCTCGACGCCCCCACCAGCGGCGGCCCAGGCTGCGCCTTCTAGGACCGCACCACCGGGGCCGGGTGCGCACCTGTGCGGTGACCAGCGTGCTGTGACGGAGAGGAACCGCTGTGGATGTGTACCCGGACTTCGATGCCGTCGGCGGCCGCTCGACCCTGATCGGCATCGTCGGCGCCCTGCTGACGATCACCCTCATCATCGCGGTGCTGATGCTGATCATCTGCGCCATCGTGTGGGCCGTGTCGTCCTCCACCGGCAACGCCACCTCCGCCGCCAGAGGCCGGGTCGGGGTGTTCGTCTCCATCGGCGCGGCCGCGCTCGCCGGTGCCGGAGTGGCGTGGCTGAACTTCCTGCTGCGCGTGGGCACCACTCTCTGAGGACGCCATGGCCGATACGCAGCCCCAGCCCACCAGTCATCGGCTCCTCCAGGTCCTCGAAGAGGAGCACCGTCCCGGCGGGGCGTGGATCTACCACGCCGACCCGGACTGGTCACCCAGCGCGGCGATCGTGTTCCCCGAACGGATCCTGCTGCGCATCACCACAGCGGCAGGCGGTGCCGGATACGTGTGGGGCGTCGAGGAGTGGGACGGACGCGATGAGACCTACCGGCCCGTCCCGGGCGGCGCCGGGTCGGCGGACACCCCGGAGGAGATGATCGGGATCGCTGCGACGTTCATCGACGAGGAGAACATCGGCGAACCTCTCCCGCTGACCACCTACCCGTTGGCCGAAGAGCTGGCCGAACGCATCACCGCCGGCTACCCGCACGCGCACTGGCGCTCCTACGTCAACAACGACTACGGCAACGTGCTCGAGTACCCCGAACGGCAACGGCTGACGTTCTGGGACGACGCGAACTTCATGGGCTCCATCGACGGGTACACCTGGGTGATGGAGGTCTGGTCGACCCGTCAGCAGAACTGGGTCGAGGTCGAACCATTCAGCGACGTCCTCTCCATCACCGAGCTGCGTGCGGCCATCAGCACCTTCCACGACGAGAACGAACGCGACCTCGCAAACGAACGAGCCCTGCTCCGGGCCGGCGGCGAACCGACGGCACGGGCACTGGCCCGCGATGCCGTGCACGCCTCACACCGAGCGACCCGGCTCACCGAACAGCTCGCCGCACGCGCCGAAGAACTCGACCCAGGCTCCACCGGCGCGAGCGGCCTGCGGGCAGGCGTCTCGCGCACGTCGCCCGCGGTACGCTGGCTCGGCTTGTAACCAGAGGGAAGGGCGGGGTCCGCACCTGTCGCGATGAGCCCCGCACCGGGCAGGGCTCACCCATTCGTGAAGGAGCCCCGCATGACCCTCATCCTCGACGCCCTCGCCCAGACGGCGACCGTGCTGCCGGCGCAGATCGACATCAACCCCAACGATTCCGGACTGCCGGGCATCGCAGCTCTGCGCACCATCGTCGGCGCCGTGATGACCGTCGGACTCATCCTGTCCGTCCTCGCCCTAATCATCTCGGCCGTGGTCTGGGGCTTCGGTGCCAACAGCTCCAACCCGCACCTCGCCTCCCGCGGGAAGCTCGGCGTGCTGATCTCCTGCGGTGCCGCGATCATCACCGGCGCTGCCGTCACGCTCATCAACTTCTTCTGGAACGTCGGCCAGACCGTCTCCTGACCCGCCCCCTTCGACTCATGAGAGGAGGGGAACGGTATGGACGGGATCTGTGACGTCCCCATCATCAGCAACGTCTGCGACGTCGCCGGCGAGACCGCCGCGACGCTGATCAGCGCCCCGTTCGACTGGCTCGCCCAGGCCGTCGGGCAGGCCGCGTCCTGGATGTTCCAGGGCGTGTGGTGGCTGTTCGACACCAGCACCCTGGTCGACCTCACCGCACCCGGCTACATCACCGTCTACAACGTGATGTTCGGGATCGCGATCTTCATCATGCTGATCTTCTTCTGCCTGCAGCTGATCACCGGTCTCATCCGCCGCGACCCGTCCGCGCTGTCCCGCGCCGCCCTCGGACTCGCACGCAGCGTGCTCGGCTCGTTCCTGGTGCTCACCCTCACCACCACGCTGCTGGAAGTCGTCGACCAGCTCACCATCGGAGTCATCCAGGCCACCGGCACCACGTTGGAGGAGATGGGCGCGAAGATCGGGCTGCTGGTCGCCGGGCTCACCGCGATCAACCTGACCGCCCCCGGCGCCGGGGCGATCATCACGATCTTCCTGTCGTTCCTCGCGCTCACCGCCGCGGCAATCGTGTGGTTCAGCCTACTGATCCGCAAGGCGCTCATCCTCGTCGGAGTCGTGCTCGCCCCGATCGCCCTGTCAGGCGGGTCCTGGGACGCCACCCGGGGATGGTTCGGGAAGTGGGCGAGCTTCGTGCTCGCACTGATCTTCTCCAAGCTCGTCATCGCGGTGGTGTTCCTCGTCGCGATCAACCAGACCAACGCGCCGATCGACTTCGACCTCGCCTCGATCGCCGACCCGGTCGCGGGAATCGTGCTGATGTTCGTCGCTGCGTTCGCCCCGTACATGGTGTACAAGTTCATCTCGTTCGTCGGCTTCGACATGTACCACGTGATGTCCGCCGAACAAGAGGCGAAGCAGTCCATGAACCGGCCGCTGCCGATGTCCGGCAAGCCCGACGGACCCGCCCCCAAGCAGGTCCTCGACGGCGCCGGCGACGACGGACCCGGCAGCGCCGGGGGTGGTGGCGGGCCCGGCGGACCACCGCCACCGCCGCCCGGAGGCGGCCAGACGGCCCCCGCCGGGCAGAGCGCGGGGGCTGGTGCGGGTGCCGGGTCCGCCGCGGGTGGAGGCGGTGCCGGTGCGGGGGCAGGCGGAAGTGCGGCGGCGGGCGGTGGTGCAGCTGCCGGTGGAGGCGGTGCCGCAGCGGGTGCCGGCGCGGGCGCCGCGGCCGGGCCGATCGGGATCGCCGCGGTGGCCGGCGCGAAGATCGCCAAGGGCGCCGCGGAAGCCGGGCCCAAGCTCGGCGGCGCGATCGGCCGCAGCGCCGAAGGACACGCCTCCGCGGCGCAGGAGAGCCAGAGCCCGCCTCCCGCCGGTGCCCAGCAGCAGCGTCCGGACACCCCGCGCCCCGCACCATCGCAGAGCGGGGCCGCTGCCCAGCCGGCCACGCCTCCGGCGAGCAGCGAGCAGGGTGGGCAGCCTCCGGCGAACGCCCCGTCCCAGCCGCCCGCGCAGCGACGGTCCCAGTCAAGTTCCCCCTCCCAGCCGACCACGTCGGCGCCGGCGCAGCAGGCGTCGTCCCCGCGGGCCCCGGCAGAGCCACGCACCTCACCACCACCAGCGGCGCCGCCCCCGACGGATCCGGGCAAGCGGTAACGCCCATCGGGCACGTCGAGAGGAGGTGAACCGCCCGCCCCGGAAGCGGCGGCGCACCCGGCTCGGTCAGCTGTAGCGACCTGACCCAGCCACGGAGCGTCGCCGCTTCTGCTCGTCCGGGGGCGCGATGCGTACCTGGCAGACGACTACACCGTATGCGTCGTCCGAAGGAGCGTCATGGCCACCACCGACTACGAGCTGAGCCCGGTGAAGTTCTCCCGGCTCACCACCCGCGGCATCATCCTGGGCCTGTCGCTGCCGCAGGTGATCGCCCTCGCCACCGGCGCGGTCGTCTTCATCGCCGCCCTCTACGCCGGCGGCCCCGCAGCTCTCTACACCGCCCCAGCGTGGCTGTCGTTCGCGGCACTCGCGGTCGTCGGAGTCGGCGGGCGCAAGCTCATCGAGTGGGTCCCGATCACCGGGCACTGGGTCTGGCGCAAGGCTGCCCGGCAGACCGCGTACCGGCGCCGGATCGTGAGGCCCCGCCCCGCAGGCACCCTCGCCCTGCCCGGTGACGCGGCCGCGCTGCGCCAGTACGAGGATCCCGAGTCCGGGGCGGTGATGGTGCACGACCCGCACGTGCAGACCCTGACCGCGATCCTCGAGGTGACCCACTCCGCGTTCGTGCTGATGGACCCCGGTGAGCAGGAGCGGCGCGTGCACGGCTGGGGCCGGGTGCTGTCCACCGTGTGCCGCTCCGGGCGCATCGCCCGCGTGCAGGTCCTCGAGCGCACCGTCCCGGACTCCGGCTCCGGGTTGTCGCAGTGGTGGGCCGAGCACGGCCGCGACGACGGGTCGTGGGTCGCGAAGACCTACGCCGAGCTGATCGAACGCGCCGGCCCCGCCGGGGAACGCCACATCACCACGCTGTCCCTCGCATTGGACATGCGCGCCGCCTCCCGGCAGATCCGTTCCGCCGGTGGCGGGATCAAAGGCGCCGCCGAGGTGCTGCGGCAGGAGATGCACACCCTGACCACCGCGCTGCGCGCCGCGGACCTGAAGCCCTCCGACTGGTACACGCCTGGGGATCTCGCGGTGATGCTCCGCACCGCCTACGACCCGCAGATCGCCGCCACCCTCGACCGGGCAGGCGACATCGGCCGCGACCTCGCTACCGCGGGCCCCGTCGCGGTCGAGGAGACCTGGGCCAGGCTCCGGTCAGACTCCGCGCACCACGCGGTGCTGTGGGTGTCGCAGTGGCCCCGCTCCCAGGTCTACCCGGGATTCCTCGCCCCGATCCTGCTCTCCAGCGGCATCCGCAGGGCCGTGACGCTGCTGTACGACCCGGTGCGCTCGGACCAGGCCGTACGGGACATCCGCAAGAAGAAGACCGAATACATCAGCGACCAGAGCCAGCGGCAGCGGATCGGTCAGATCGAGGATGCCTCCCAGTCCGCCGAGTACGCCGACGTGCTCCAGCAGGAGGCGGACCTCACCGCCGGGCACGGCGTGCTGCGCTACACCGGGCTGATCGCCATCTCCGCCCCGAGCATCGACGAGCTCGACGCCGCGGTCGCCGCAATCGAGCAGGCCGCGATCCAAGCCTCCTGCGAAACCCGCCTGCTGGTCGGGCAGCAGGCGCAAGCGTTCGTCGCCGCAGCCCTGCCGCTGGGCCGCGGCCTGTGATCCGCACCTGACCACCGGAAATCACAGGCGAACAGAACGAGGTGCGCGATGGGCGCGGACGACACACGCAGGAAGCTGTACTCGACCGTCCTGGTCGAGACCGGCAAGGGCGACCGGAAGGCCAGACGGCAACGGCAGCGCGCCGCACGTCAGGTCCTCGCGCAGGACCAGGCCACCACACGCGCCGAAGCCAAGGCGCGATACGAGGCGGAACGGGCCGAGGCCCGCGCGACCACATACCTGCCGCGTGGCGGTGAGCCGGGGCCGGCGGCGCTGCGCTCACCGCGACGGTTCCGGGTCCCTGCCCACCAGGACACGTCCGCGGCGTTGCAGGGCGCGTACCCGTTCCTCGCCGAGGGCGGGCTCGGCTCGAACGGGGTGTTCGTCGGCCAGGACCTCTACAGCTCCGGGTCGTTCGTCTACGACCCGTGGGTGCTCTACCAGCGCGGCATCATCACCGCCCCCAACCTTGTGCTGGCCGGGATCGTCGGCAGCGGCAAGTCCAGCCTGGCGAAGTCGCTCTACACCCGGTCGATCGCGTTCGGTCGCCGCGTGTACGTGCCCGGTGACCCGAAGGGCGAACACACCCCGGTCGCCCGCGCCGTGGGCGGGAAGGCGATCATCCTCGGCCACGGGCTCGGCGCCCGCCTGAACCCGCTGGACGAGGGCTACCGTCCTGCCGGGGTCGCCGACGACGAATGGGCCACTACTGTCGCTGCCCGCCGGCGGGATCTGATCGGCGCGCTCGCCGAAACCGTCCTGGAACGGTCGTTGACGCCGTTGGAGCACACCGCGATCGACGTCGCCCTGCGCGCCACCGTCTCACAGAGCTCGGTACCGATCCTGCCGATGGTGGTCGACCGCATCCTCGCCCCCGACCGCGCCGAGGACACCGACGGCCGGTTGGCCGAAGACGGGCGACTGGTCGGGCACGCGCTGCGGCGCCTGGTCGCCGGGGACCTGCAGGGCCTGTTCGACGGCCCGTCCACGGTCCGGTTCGACCCGTCGCTGCCGATGCTCTCCCTGGACCTGTCCCGCGTCGTGGAGAACAGCACCCTCATCTCCGTGCTGATGACCTGCTCCTCAGCGTGGATGGAATCCGCACTGCTGGACCCGAACGGTGGGCAACGGTGGGTCGTGTACGACGAAGCGTGGCGGCTCATGTCGCACCCGTCATTGCTGCGCCGCATGGACGCCCACTGGCGCCTCGCGCGCCACTACGGCCTCGCGAACCTGCTCATCTTCCACAAGCTCAGCGACCTCGAGAACGTCGGCGACCAGGGGTCGGCGATGCGCGCGCTGGCGTCCTCGCTGCTCGCGAACGCGGAAACCAGGATCATCTACCGGCAAGAATCCGACCAGCTCGGCGCCACCGCGCAGGCGCTCGGACTGACCGGCACCGAGCGCAAACTGCTGCCTTCCCTGGGCAGTGGGCAGGGGCTGTGGCGGATCAAGGAGTCCTCCTATGTCGTGCAACATCAGTTGCATCCTGCTGAGTTGCAGGCCTTCGATACTCGGTCTCGGATGCTTGATTCCACCGCCGGACGAGCCCGCGGTGACGGCACGGGAGGTGCTCTGTGATCGGCCGCGGGCGACGGGCCGAGCCGCCCGGGTCGGTGCCGCCGGTGCTGCCGCAGATCATCGCCGAGGTCGTCTCCGCGGAGCACGTCGTGCTCACCGTGAACGGCAAACGGCTGCCCGCGATGCCGACGCGCCGCGATGAGCTCGGGCCGGCGATCGCCGAACTCATCGCCCGGTTCGCCAGCCCGACCCGGGTCGAGGTCCGCGAGCTCGACGGCAGCGTCTACGCCGACATTCTGACTCCCGACCCCGATGGCGCAGCACCACTCGACGAGTCGCCGGAGCGGCCGCGGCCGGAGCTGGTGGAGTTCACCGCGGACGGGTTCGTGCCCGGTGAGGACGTCGCGATCGCTCTCGTGCTGCGCCATACCTCCGCCGCAGGCAACGGCACGGCCCGGGCGCTGCTGGACCGTGCCGAACACGCGACTGTGACCGGGGAGCTGATCCTGCTGGGCCGGATCTCCGGGACCACCACGGTGCGCCGCATCGACTGAACTCCGCACCTGCCTCCTGAGCTCGCCGACACGCGGCGAGCTCAGGAAGGACCCGCCCATGCCCTCCGCTCACCCCAGGCCCGCGAACGACGCCTTCTTGAACATCGCACTCGGCGGCCTGGTCGCCGTCGTCGCCTTCGGCGGGGTACTCGGTCTGGCCGGCAGCATCGCCGCGTTCCTCACCGGCCACCCGCAACCGACCGCCGGCATCACCGACGGGCTCGGCGTGCTCGCGAGGCCTGCCGACCCCGGCACCGCCCTGGGAGCACCAGGACTGAACCCCTTCGCGTACTGGGCGGTCGTGGTCCTGCTGCTGGGAATCCTCGCGACCGCGGGGGTGTTCGTGTGGCGGGCGATCAGCCGCGCACGCGCCGCGACGAACCCGCACCACCTTGCCGGCACTGCCAGCGGCGCCGAGGTCGCCCGCGTCGCGTCTCCGAAAGCGCTCGTCAAGCGGGCCGGCACGCTCCGCCCGTCCCTAACCGGCAAGCCCGAGCCGGGCGATGTCGGCTACCTGCTCGGGACGAGCAAGGGCGGGCAGGTGTGGGCGACTGTCGAGGACAGCATCCTCCTGATCGGACCGCCCCGCTCCGGCAAGGGCCTTCACGTCGTCATCAACAGCGTCCTCGACGCGCCCGGTGCCGTGATCACCACTTCCACCCGGCCCGACAACCTCACCGCGACCCTCCGCGCCCGGGAACGCAAGGGGCCCGTCGCGGTGTTCGACCCGCAGCAGCTCGCTCCCGGCCTGTCCGCGGGGATGCGGTGGTCGCCGGTGCGTGGCTGCCAGGACCCGCTCACAGCGATGATCCGCGCCAAGGGGCTCGCGACGGCTACGGGGTTCGGTGGGGTGCAGGACGCCGGCTTCTGGGAAGGCAAGACCACTGCCGCCATCCAGGCGCTGCTGCACGCGGCCGCGCTCGAGGGCCGCGACGCGAGAACCCTGTACCAGTGGGCGCTGAACCCGACCCTCGCCGGTGACGCCGTCCGCATCCTGTCCACCCATCCCGGTGCCGCCGACGGGTGGGCGGACTCGCTTGACGCGATGGTGCAAGCCGACCCCCGCACCCGTGACTCGATCTGGCAAGGCGTATCCCTCGCCCTCGCTGCCCTCGCCGATCCTCGCGTGCTGGACGCCGTGTCTCCGGCGGTCGGTGAGGAGTTCGATCCGGAGTCGTTCCTGCGCGACGGCGGCACCCTCTACCTGCTTGCCACGGGTGCGGGGGCCGGGGCATCGGCTGCGCTCGTGGCGGCGTTCATCGAAGACCTCGTCGAGGCAGCGCGGAAGATCGCGGCACGGTCACCCGGCGCGCGGATGGACCCGCCGTTGCTGCTCGCCTTGGACGAGATCGGGAACCTCTCGCCGCTGCCGTCGCTTCCCACACTCATGGCAGAAGGCGGCGGCACCGGCATCACCACCTTGCCCGTGCTCCAATCGCTCGCTCAGGCGCGGGAGAAGTGGGGCGAGAACAACGCCAACGCGATCTGGGACGCCTCCATCGTGAAAGTCATCCTCGGCGGTGCATCCAACAGCCGCGACCTGCAGGACCTCTCCACGCTCATCGGCGACCGCGACGAGACCACCGACAGCGTCACCACCGACGCCTACGGCTCGCACTCCACCCAGCGCTCCGTCCGGCGGGTCCCGATCCTCCCACCAGACGTGCTGCGCACCCTGCCGTTCGGCACCGGCGTCGTCATGCTCCGCACCGCCCGCCCGATCATCACCACCCTGCGCCCCTGGCCGAAGCGCGCCGACGCCGCCCAGCTGCGCGAGGACCGCACCCACATAGAACGCCTCCTCCGGCCAGGCGCGTGACCTGCCGGTCGCCGGCCGTACCTGACCTGTGACCCCGCAGCAGCGGGCGAACCGATCAAGACCCTGAAGGAGGGTTCATGGCCATTCCCACCCGCGAGGCCCTGTCGGGATTCATCGCCACCGACCCGCAGCTGACCGAGACCAGCAACGGCGGGCACCGCTTTTATGCCCGCGTCGGGATCGAGCAGTTCCAGCGCAACGAGGACGGCTCGTTCACGCAGCTGGAGAGCGTGTTCACCAACCTCGTCATGTTCGACAAGGCCGCCGAACGCGCGCACGAGAAGTTCCAGAAGGGCGACAACTTCATCGCCGAGGGCCGCAGCAACGTCCACGAGTACCAGGGCGAGCAGCGCGAGCAGTTCATAGCCTCCCGCATCGGCCACGACAACAACCGCACCACCTACACCGTTGACCGGACCCGCCAGGAGCGCGCCGGCGCGGACCGCGAGGCGCCGGAGCGAGCGGCCGGGGAACGAGACCCGGCCGCGGTCGCGCTCGCACAGCGCGAGCAGGCACTCCAGCCCGAGACGACCGCCACCAGCGGCACCGTCCAGGCCGACCGCGCAGCGGTCGCCCGATGAGCCGGGTGCCGCTGGCGGCCCCGCAGCCACCCGCCGGCGGCACCCTTCCCATTTCCGCCCCGTGGACGTAAAGGATCGACATGCCCGATGTGACTGACCCGGAGGCGCCGCTTCCAGACGACCCCGGCGACGAGGTGCGCCGGATCGTCGAGCAGCAGTACGCCCAGCACATCAACGACGTCCTCGGCGAGGTGCCCCGACCGATCAACTGGCGCACCCTGCCCCCCGAAGACCTCGAGCATGAACTGCTCGAGCTCAACGCGTGGGTCGACTGGCTCCGGCACGAGTACGGACTGCCCGCCCAGATCATCCCGCCCATGTGGCACCGCCACCCCGAGCTGCTCTGGGAGCTGTCCGCACTGCGGCAACACTGGATGTTCAGCTATGACCCGCAAGCCAAGGGGAACCAGGCCCTCGCCTGGCACCACGATTTCGGCCTTGCCCGCGAACGGCTCCGAGACTGGGTCACCATCTCCGGCACCCGCCTCGACCGCGACCGACCCACCCGCATCACCCCGTGGCCCGGTGGTGAAGCCGAGCACTGGGCGGAGCCCAACACCACCGAGCGGTCCGTGACCGCCCGCACCGAGGACTTCCTCGCCTTCGTAGAGGAGCAGATCCGCGCCCGGCAGCAGGAGCAGGACGCGACGATCCAGGAGATCGTGAACACGGACTGGAGCGACCGGCCATGAGCGAGACGATCACTGAGTCGCCGCTAGTTTCGCCGCTGCTAGACAGCCGGGAAGTCGCCGCCTACCTGAAGGTCTCGGAGGCGACGCTGTCGCGGTGGCGCACCGACAAGAAGGGACCGCCCTTCCTGCGGATGGGCGGGATCACCCGATACCGCCTCGACGCTGTCGAGGCGTGGCTCGCGTCGCTCTCCGCCGATGAGCACGACTGAGAACGCCCCGGCCGTCCCTCCCTTCGGAGTGAAGGTCACCACCGACCTCGAACACCGTCCCTCCGGCATCCGGGCACGAGCACGCTGGATCGACCCACAAACCAGACGGCGCGTCGTGCGCGCACTCGTCGTACCCGACGAGGAAGCCGCCGAGGCGTTCTTCACCGACCTGCTGAAGTCCTCGGAGATCGGCATCGACCGCCGCATCACCTTCGGCGACTACCTGGCGACCATCGGAGACCGATGGACGCGCGGCCTGGACCCGACCTCGACCGCCGACGGCTACAAGGTGGGCCTGCGTCTGCGCGTGCTCCCCGCGCTCGGGCACCTGCCGATCTCGCAGATCACAGCCGGGATGATCGACCGCACCATCGACGACTGGGAGAAAGCACACTCCCCCTCCACGATCAAGAACAGCATCGCACCGCTCGTGCGCGTGCTCGACGAGGCCGTGCGCGACGATGTGCTCGCCAGCAATCCGGCCCGCAACAGATCCCGGCGCAGCCTCGGCAAGTCCGCTCTCATCATCCCCGCCGAACAGACCTCGCCACGCGCTCACGCCCTGCCGGACCTGGCCACGCTGAACCGGCTCGCCGAAGCGTGCGGGCAGGTGCACCAGAGCTACTCGGACTTCGTCATGCTCAGCGCGCTCCTCGCCTCCCGAGGTTCCGAGATCGCAGGGCTCCGCGTGGGCGACGTCAACTCGGAGACGAACATCGTGACCATCGAACGGCAGACCTACCCAGGATCCGGCGGCCTGGTCACCAAACAGACCAAAGGACGAGCGGCGCGCCCGGTCCCGATCCTGAACGCGCTCAAACCCGTCTTGGAGCGTCTGACGGCAGACCGCGAGCCCGACGAGCGGCTGCTGCGCGGTCCCCGCGGCGGCGTCCTCACCACCGCGAGCGTGCGCGACGCGACCAAGTGGGACGACCTCGTCACCGGGCTCGGACTGCCCTCACTGACTCGGCACGGGCTCCGCCACACCGGCGCGACCTGGATGGCCGACGCGGGCATCCCACTGCACGTGCTGCAACGCATCCTCGGCCACAAATCGATCGAGACCACCCGCGGCTACCTGCACCCTGACACCCGCCACCTCGCCTCCGCCGCCGAGCAGGCCAACGCATTCCTCGACGCCCAAGAACAGCGGCAGGCGCCCTCGCGGACCTCTGGCGTGACTCGACCCTCACCGCACCGTTGATCCATGCCACGGCCCGCGAAGGGACGTCGGTGTCCCCGGCCGTGATTCACGACACGTCGCAATCGCGCGGCTGCCGGTCCTGTCCGTGGGCGGCGATAAAGTTGCAAATGACGTCACCAGCGAGGAGGACCATGGCACTCACTACCTCCTTGGCAGGCCGAGTTCGCAACACCAGCCTCCCAAAAAGCCACCCGCTGCTCCCTCTCCAGGAAGCCGTCATCAATAGTCTCCAGGCCATCGACGAGCGCTTCGGTGACGACGACATCGGCAGTGGGAATCTGCGCATCCGAATCCTGCGGGACGGACAGCAGGAGTTCGACTATGGGCCGGCTGGCCCGGGACGCGTAGCGCTCCCGCCCATCATCGGGTTCTCCGTAGAAGACAACGGCGTTGGGTTCACCCCGGAGAACATGAGCTCGTTCGAGACCCTAGACAGCGATTTCAAGGCAGACCTCGGGTCGCGCGGCGTCGGCCGCCTTCTCTGGCTCAAGGCGTTCGACCGCGTAGCCATTGACAGCGCGTACTTCGACGGCCATGACCAGCTGCAGACGCGCAGCTTCAAGTTCTCCGTAGAGCGCGAGGTCGAGCACGGAGCGGAGAGCGTCTCTCTCACGGAGGCAGGCGCCGTAGTCCTGCTCGACGGCTTCAAGAGCCAGTACCAGAAGAGCGCGCCGAAGACGGCAGATGCGATAGCCCGTGAGATCTTCGAGCACTGCATCTGGTACTTTTTGCGGCCGGGCGGAGCACCCGAGGTCACGGTCGTCGACGAGGAGGTCATCTCTCTGAACAAGCTCATGGAGGACTTCGTGTACTCCGAGCTGCCGTCGACGACCATCACGGTTAAGGGGCAGAAGTTCGACATGGTGAACCTTTGCCTCAAATCGATGACACGGAACACCATCCCCAGGCTCTATTGGTGCGCTGCCAATCGCGTCGTCATCGAGGAGAACCTCTCCGGCAAGCTCGCCGGCCTATACGGCCGACTGCGTGACTCGACGTCGGCGGAGTTCACCTACGTCTGTTACCTCTCCTCCGACTTCCTCGACGCGAACGTGCGCGCCGACCGGACCGCGTTCGACATTGAGGAGCGACTGCCCGGAGCCGCACTCGGCGACGACCTCACCCTCGATGATGTTCGTGCCGCGGTCCTCGACGAAGTCGAGCGTCTACTCGAGGAGCCGCTGAACGCGGCACGCGAGGAGGGCCGCTCCCGCGTCAATGAGTTCGTGAGCAACCGGGCGCCCCGCTACCGTCCCGTTCTGGCTCGGCTCACCAAGCTCGGCGTCACCGTCGACCCCGCGATGAAGGACTCTGAGCTCGAGCTGCTGCTCCACCGCAACCTGCAGAAGCTCGAAGCCGATGCGCTGGTCGAGGGCCAGGCCGTGTTCGCCGAAGCCGGGGCTTCCCCGCTCGAGGACTACAAGGAGCGCCTCGACAGCTATCTCGAGACCATCAAGGAGATCAACCAGTCCGACCTCGCAGCGTATGTCTCGCGTCGGAGGGTGATTCTCGATATCCTCACCAAGCTCATCCGCTCGAACGACGCTGGCGGCTACAGCCGCGAGGACGCCGTCCACTCATTGCTGATCCCGATGCGCACTGACTCCAACGAGATCGGCACGGACGCGTCGAACCTCTGGATCCTCGACGAACGCCTCGCGTTCCACGACTACTTAGCCTCAGACAAGACTTTGAAGAGCATGCCGGTTACGGGATCGGATTCCACCCGGGAGCCCGACATCATCGCCACGCGACTCGTTGACGGCCCGCTGCTCGCGTCTGAGGGCGAGACGCTCCCATTGCCGTCCATCGTGGTCGTGGAGATCAAGCGGCCAATGCGCAACGACGCCTCCGAGGACAAGGACCCCATTGCCCAGTGCCTCGACTACGTCGCGAAGGTGAGGAGCGGTGGCGTCCTCACCGCATCCGGGCGACCCATCCCCGCATCCCAGGAGTCGCCTGCGTTCTGCTACATCGTGGCCGATCTCACGCCGTCCATGGTCAACCGGTGCAATTATGCGAACCTGCGCCGTACGCCCGATGGCATGGGCTTTTTCGGCTTCAACGAGCCAGCGAAGGCCTACGTCGAGGTGATGTCGTTCGACCGTCTCATCAACTCCGCGACCGAACGCAATCGGGCGTTCTTCGACAAACTTGGGCTGCCCTCGAGCTAGCTGCGTGGCTCTCGCTTTGTCTGGCGGGTGAAAGTACTGAAGAAGGTATCGCGGGTGAGACCGAGCGCGATCATTTGGGCCTCGACGGCGGTTACGTCCTGAAATGCGTTGTCGTTGGCAAGAGCGCGAGCGAACTGCTTTAGCGCCTTCTTCAGCGCCTTCATATCTGCACGGTTGATCGATCGGCAGCCTTGTGGCGGCGTTCCACTACGTTGGACGAGGTGACTCGGGTGGACCATGAGCGGAATAACCTTCGCGTCCGCCCCGTACTCCCCTTCACACCAGTTGACGGAGCCAGCGAGCTGGTTGATGTCCTTCTTCCAGATGGCCGTTGACTCCGCCCCGGTCTTCGCTTCGATGACCACGTACTGGTGGTCGCCGAGCGACCACATGACGTCGCTTCCGATTTTGAAGTCACGTTCGGGCTGCTGCGCGAGAAATCCGAGATGGCGTCCGAGGGAGGCGAGAGCGTCCTCCGCCTGGTCGGTGCGTAGCGGGTCCCACGCAAGGTCGGTGATGAGGGCGCCGATGCCAACAACAAGCTCGTCGCCGGTCGCGTAGGTGTCAGTCAGGAGGTTCCGCGCCTCCTGCGCCTGATTGGACGCTTGCGCGAGGTGCACATAGGCGATGCCACCGAGTGGTGCGAGTACCGCGGGATTGTTCCTTGAAGCCTGGTCAAGCGTCTGCTGCGCAGCCACCTTATCAACGCGCTCCAGATAGCTGGCGTGAGTTTCGCCCAGCCACCCCGCGAGCCTTGTGTCGCCCTCTGCGATCGCCGAGTCAACAGCGCTCCCCGCGTGGGAGGCCGCGTCTTCGAACCGACCGATTCGTGCCGCGTTGTACGCCGCCCTGAGCTCTCGGGCTGAGTCGGAGACGACGCCGGGCCCGTACTTTACGCCCAGGAGAGCTTCACGGGATGCGGTGCGGAAGTCGGCGTCTCCGTCGATGACTTGCCGGATCACTCCCTCGATATCCTCGGCGGACGCACCGTCGAGGTCCGATGCGACGTCCCTCGAAAGTTGCATCTGCGCGCGAGTTGCCGGCGAGAGCTTGCTTGCGGTATCTGCGCGAGCAACGAGCTGGGTGAGTCGGGATCCGATGAGGATGACTGCGCAGCGGTCGTCTCGGCTTCGGACTCCACGCCCGATGCCCTGCTCGAGTCGCTGCAACTGTCGGGCGACCATTGCTTCGCTGTCCCGCAGCGCGACGGCTTCACGCCGTTCGGCCGCGGTGTACGCGAACGGCAAGCTGTCGATGACCAGAAGTCGGCAGGCCTCGTCGGGGAGGTCGATGCCGTCGTACTTGCTTACGATGACGACGAGTCCGACATGACCGCTGTTGAGACCCTTGACCACATCGCTGATCTCTTCGGCCTTGCTAACGACGTGTGCAGCCAACGGTTCCCATTGCTTCGCGATACGCCAGCTGGGCACGAGCACAACGACGTTGTGGTCCGCCGAGACGGAGGCGGCGAGCTCTCGGATTTCGCTCACCGAGATGGTGGAGTTCAGTTCTTGGGGTGCAAGGACGAGACGGTCACCGAGATCAGCCGCGGTCTCCGGGACGATGGAGCTCGCGACGCTATCCGGGTCCGCATCGAAGTGCGTCACGAGGAGACTGTCGTCAGCGAGCGTCGCGGTCATATAGATACGCCGCTTGGCCTCGGCGAACGACGGAAACTTCTCGATCGGCGGACAGGGTGGGTTGATCTCAATCGCCTCCGCCGAGACGGTCACCTCGCAGATAGCCATGAGATCGGACATGATGGGCCAGGCCCACTCGAACTCCTTCGACGCCCGAAAGGGACGAAGCAGCGTGAGCACCTGCTCCTGGCGTTCGACCCAGGCCCAGAAGGGAACGCGGAGCACCGCACTACGATCCCCCTCGCGGATGTCCATGTAGGCGTTTAGTCCCTGCTCTTTGAGCTCGTCCTCGAACAGGTCGAGGACCGGGTCAAACGCCTTGTGCCCAGAAGGGATGACAAGCCGAGACGCCTCCTCTGCCAGCGCAATTCCTGCGTGTGCGTCATCGATGATGACAGCGCCCACGGGAATCGGCTGCCGCGTCGCCGAACCTTCGATTCCGAATCGGGTCTTGCCGTTGATGAGTGTCTTCATCGTCGTCACGCAAATCGCCTCACCACTCGTGAACCTGTGGTGCTCGGGATCGTCAGCAACCTCGATACCCAATGCCTTGGCCTCGGCGATGACTCGTTCCGCGAGGTGGGGGTCCGGCGCTATGTAAAGCGCCGGCCCAACTCCCTCATGCAATGAGGACTGCAGCATGAGCAGACCAACAATGGTCTTCCCTCCACCGGTGTTGGTCTTGATGACCAGGTCCTTCTCATCACGGCGGGGCGACCATGCGTCCAGGACAGCCCCCTGAACCGCCCTGAGGTAGCCATACCCGGCCGCCTTGTTCGGCAACGCATCGAAGAGCTCCGAAGGCTCGGTGATCGCGCGGATAGCGGCACCAGCGGCTAGCTTGCCGAAGTTGAAAGGCTGCTTCTTGGTCACATCTGAGTATCTCAGAGCAGATCCGCGAGTCTGAGAAGGCTTCGCGCGGACCCTGCTCGAAGGTTACTGGGTCCTAGCGTTCGGGCGGCTCATCGTGACTGCCGCTGAGCAGACGAACGCCCTTCTCGACACCCAAGTACGGCAACCTGGTCACGCCCCAAACCCAGGGCCGACGCGTCCGCCAAGTGCTCGATGACTGGCTCCATGGGATCGACCACGGCGCTCGTGTCCCGGCTAGGTCCCGGCGCTTCGCGACTGCCGACCTCGAGGGCCAGCGCGACATCTTGGTGGCAGCCCGAGTGGGTCCGCGCAAACCCTCCGTTACCGACGACGAAGCCCAGGCAAGAAATCTGCTCTCACCTGGGCTTTTCTGTCGGGATGACAGGATTTGAACCTGCGACCCCCTGACCCCCAGTCAGGTGCGCTACCAAGCTGCGCCACATCCCGTTGTTCTGTTTTTTACCTCTAATGGGGCTAATAGTGGCATTAGCACCCTTGACCCCCAGTCAAGTGCGCTACCAAGCTGCGCCACATCCCGGTCCGTCGCCCTCGCGGACAACTCCCCTATCCTAGCCGGTCCGCGGGCCGGCCGCGAACCGCCACGGGGTTCCGCGTGTCCCTGCTCCGGGCTACCCTGCCCGCATGACGCAGATCACGATCGAACCGGCCCGAGCCGACCGGTTCGCGGACGCGGAGCACGCCCTCACCGGGGGCGGCGACGGCGCGGACTGCTGGTGCCAGTGGTGGATGCACGCACCCAAGGACTTCGACGCCGCCACACCCGACGAGCGACGCGCCCTGCTTCGAGAAGACCTCGCCACCCCTGTCGCGTCCGCGCTCATCGCCTATGTCGACGGCGCCGCGGCGGGCTGGGTCAAGGTCTCGCCGCGCCCCGACCAGCCGCGCCTCGCCCGCACGCGCAACATCCAGAAGTCGCCCGAACCGATGGACGACCCCGACGTCTGGGCGATCACCTGCTTCGTCGTCCGCACGGAGCACCGCTCCCAGGGAATCGCGTCCCGGCTCCTCGATGCGGCGGTCGAGCACGCCCGCACACACGGTGCCCGCCTCGTAGAGGGCTATCCGCTCGACACCGACGTGAAGCGGTTCTCGAGCAACGACCTGTACCACGGCACCCTGTCGAGCTTCCTGGCCGCGGGGTTCACCGAGACCGCCCGTCCCGCTCCGGCACGTCCGATCGTCGCGAAGCAGCTCGCGTGACCCGCGTCACCGTCGTCCCCGGCGACATCACCCGGCAGCACGTCGACGCCGTCGTCAACGCCGCCAATCGGGCGATGCGCGGCGGGGGCGGCGTCGACGGGGCCATCCACCGAGCGGGCGGGCCCACGATCCTCGCGGACTGCATCGCCCGCTTCCCGCACGGGCTCGCCACAGGCGACGGCGGGTGGACGACCGGCGGCGACCTGCCGGCACGATGGGTGATCCACGTCGTCGGCCCGAACCACACCGCCGGCGAACGCGACCGCGACCTCCTCACGTCCTGCTACCGCCGGGCGCTCGAGGTCGCCGACGAGCTGGGCGCCGCATCCGTCGCCTTCCCCCTCGTCAGCGCAGGGGTCTACGGGTGGCCGCTCGAGGACGCCGTCGACGCTGCCGTCGCGACACTGCGGGACACGCCGTCGCGCGTCGCCGAGGCGCGCATCGTCGCGTTCGACCAGGCGATGTTCGACCGGGTGGAGCGGCGGCTCGCGGCATCCTGACCTGCCTACGATGGGTTCACCGGACGGGAGGAGGTCGACATGGCGGATGCCGTGCGCGTGGACTCCTGGCTGTGGGCCGTCCGCGTCTACAAGACCCGCTCCGCCGCGACCACGGCCTGTCGCGCCGGTCACGTCCGCGTCAACGGTGAGAAGGCGAAGGCCGCTCAGCAGGTGCGCCCCGGCGACGAGCTCCGCGTGCGGATCGCCGGATTCGACCGCATCCTCGTGGTGCGTCAGGCGATCAGCAAGCGTGTCGGCGCGCCTGTGGCCGCCCTCGCCGCGGAGGACCGCACTCCCGAGCGGGAACCCGTCGCGCAGATCGCCGTGCGCGACCGCGGCGCGGGCCGACCGACCAAGCGCGAGCGACGCGACATCGAGAAGCTACGCGGCCGCTGACCCGGCGCGGCGGGGTGCGATCGCACGGCGAGCGGCGGCATCCGCTCCGCCGACAGCCATCGCGGTGACGACGTAGACGAGCAGATCCCTCAGGTCGAAGACCGTGCCGAACACGAGCACGATCGGCGGCCACTCCCCCGCCCACCGCAGCGGCACGCCGGTCAGCTGGAACAGCTCCACCCCGACGCTCCAGCCGAGGACGACCGCGGCGGTCACCCACGACCGCCATCGCGGGAAGAGGAGGACGAGCCCGCCCCAGACCGCGATCACGTAGAGCGCGTCTCCAGCGACGTCGGATGCGGCCCCGTCCGGCGCCGACAGGTGCACAGCGAGCCCTGCAGCCACGGCCAGGACAGCGACGCCGAGTCCGACGAGCCGCCTCACGAGGGCAGCAGTCCGCGGAGCCACGACACCGGCCGCGCGGTCGCGCCCGCCGCACGGACCCGCTCGATGAGCCCGCGATCGCTCGTCACGACGACGGTGAGATCTCCTCGCCGCGCCGCGGCGACGGCCGACGCCATGATTTGATCGTCGCCGGCACCGGCCGCGCGGACCACGTCGACCTCGCCGGTATCGGGAGCGGAGCAAGCCGCGCCCTCGAGAACCGCGACCACTCGGGGGAACCAGCGGTGCCCGCCGAGCCCCACCGCCTCGGCGGGCACGCCGGCACGCGCGAGATCCGCCAGGCTCGACAGCAGCCGCTCCGCCGCGCCTGCACGGTCCTTCCACCACCCGTCCGGCGTCGAGCCCACGACGTTCGCCGCGTCGACGATGACCGTCACCCGCGTCGACAGTGCCGCGCGCAGGTCGGGCCACGACCCCGCGAAACCGGGATGCAGCGGCATCTCGTCGACGCGGTCCACCGGCACCCACTCCAGGGCGTAGCTCTCGGGATCGGCGATGACCGGCTCGAACGGTCGCGTCACCGTCGCCACGAGCGTCGTGTAGGTCCACACGTCACGGTCCAGCACACTCGTGAACAATGGCCGCAGGGCGTCGCCGGGCACGCCGGCCTCCTCCTGCGACTCGCGGATCGCGGCATCCGTCGCGCTCTCGCCCTCGTGTCGGGCGCCGCCGGGGATGCCCCACGTGCCGCCGAAGTGACTCCACGAGACGCGATGCTGCATCAGGATGCCGCGCTCCGGGTCGTGCGCGAGCAGTCCCGCCGCCCCGAACCGGCCCCAGTACTTCTCCCCGCTGTCGGCGATCACCCACGCGTCGCCGGGATCGCGCGGTCCGAGGGGACGGCGCGGCTCCCCGGGATCGGGCGGACGGATGGTCACCCGACCAGCCTCTCACGCGGCGCGCCGCGCGGCGCGGCATCCGTCACCGACCGACGCGCAGACGACGGGAAAGCAACGCGGCTCAGCGCTGCCGGCGCTCGCGCACCCGCATGTTCGTGACGATCGGCGTGCCCTCGAAGCCGAAGATCTCGCGCAGGCGCCGCTGGATGAACCGGCGGTAGCCCGGGTCGAGGAACCCGGTGGTGAACAGGACGAATGTCGGCGGACGCGTCGAGGCCTGCGTCCCGAACAGGATGCGGGGCTGCTTGCCGCCACGGAGCGGATGCGGGTGCTCGGCGATGAGTTCGGCGAGGAACGCGTTGAACTTGCCGGTCGGGATGCGCTGATCCCACGACTCGAGAGCGGTCTCGAGCGCCGGGACGAGCTTGTCGAGGTGACGGCCGGTGCGGGCCGACAGGTTCACGCGCGGCGCCCAGGTGACGTGTGCGAGATCCTGCTCGATCTCGCGCTCGAGGTAGCGGCGGCGGTCGGCGTTGTCCATGTCGTCGTCGTTCAGGCGATCCCACTTGTTGAACGCGAGGACGAGGGCGCGCCCGGATTCGAGCACCAGGTCGATGATGTTCAGGTCCTGCACGCTGATCGACTCGGTCACGTCGAGGACGACGACGGCGACCTCGGCCTTCTCGAGGGCCGCGCTGGTGCGCAGCGACGCGTAGAAGTCGGCGCCCTGCTGCAGGTGCACGCGACGACGGATGCCGGCGGTGTCGACCAGACGCCACAGCTTGCCGCCGAGCTCGACGACCTCGTCGACGGGGTCGCGCGTGGTGCCGGCGAGATCGTTGACGACGACGCGCTCCTCGCCCGCGGCCTTGTTCAGCAGCGACGACTTGCCGACGTTCGGTCGACCGAGGATCGCGACGCGGCGAGGTCCGCCGAGCTCGTTCTTGGCGACGGCCGAGACCTCGGGCAGCACCTTCATGACCTCGTCGAGGAGGTCCGCGACACCGCGGCCGTGGATGGCCGAGACGGGGTGCGGCTCGCCGAGACCCAGGTTCCACAGGGCCGCAGCCTCGGGCTCCTGGCGGGCGTCGTCGATCTTGTTGGCGACGAGGAAGACGGGCTTGTCGGTCTTGCGCAGCATCCGGACGACCTGCTCGTCCGTCGCGGTCGCGCCGACCATCGCGTCGACGACGAACATGACGACGTCGCACAGCTCGATCGCGATCTCCGCCTGCGCGGCGACGGAACGGTCGATGCCCTTCGCATCGTGCTCCCAGCCGCCGGTGTCGACGAGGGTGAACCGGCGGTCCATCCACTCGGCCTTGTAGCTCACGCGGTCGCGTGTGACACCCGGGGTGTCTTCGACGACCGCCTCGCGGCGACCCAGGATGCGGTTCACGAGCGCCGACTTGCCGACGTTCGGCCGGCCGACGATCGCGACGACCGGCAGTGCCGGCAGCATCTCGACGACCTCGCCACCGGCGGTGAAGCCGGCGAGCAGCTCGTCGTCCTCCTCGTCGAGCTCGTAGTCGGCGAGCGAGGCGCGCAGTGCGGCGGCGCGCTGCTCGGCGAGCTCCTCGTCGAGGCCCGCGAGCTTCTCCTCGAGCTGGTCGGGCCCGCCCTCGTACTCGTAGTCGTCTTCGGCGCTCATCGCGAGCCTTCCGTTCCCGACCGCACGACGTCCAGGACGGCGTCGACGGTCTGTGCGAAGTCCAGGTCGGTCGAGTCGACGACCGTCACGCCGGGGGCGGCGGTGAGGAAGTCGACGACCTGGGAGTCGGATGCGTCGCGTTTGTGCAGCGCGGCGGCGACAGCCGCGGCATCCTCAGTGGTCAGTTCGGCGCTGCGCCGGGCGGCGCGCACCTCGGGGGCGGCGGTCAGCAGGATCCGCACGGGGGCGTCGGGGGCCACGACGGTCGTGATGTCGCGGCCTTCGACGATGACGCCGGGACGACCCGACTCGGACACGAGCCGCCGGAAGAGGACGTTCACCTGTTCGCGGATCACCGGGACCCGCGCGACGCCGCTCACGGCGGAGCTGACCCGCGGCTCGCGGATCGCTTGGGTCACCGAGGTCTCACCCACCCGCACCCAGTAGTCGTCCGGGTCGAGAGAGATGGCGTAGTCGAAGTCGCCCGCCGCGTCGACGACGGCGGCGGCGTCGGAGGTGTCCGCTCCGTGCTCGAGCACGTGCCAGGCGAGCGCGCGATAGGCGGCGCCGGTGTCGAGGTAGCCGTAACCGAGACGGCGGGCCGCCTCCTTGGACACGCTGGACTTGCCGCTGCCGGCGGGGCCGTCGATGGCGACGGTGAGAGGGTCAGTCATTGAGGCTCGCAATCTTCCACCCGCGCGAAGCGAGGCCGTCGGTGGCGACGGTCACGGCGGACGGGACGACACTGATCTCGCCGAGACCGAACTGGGCTCCGGGCGAGTGCTCCAGACGGAAGTCCTCGACGTTGACGTCGAGTTCGCCGAGGTCGCCGAACAGGCGCCCCAGCTGACCGGGGGTGTCGTCGACCATGACGACGACCGTCTCGAAACGGCGGTTCTGCCCGTGCTTGCCCGGCAGGCGTTCGACGCCCTCGTTCCCCCGACGGATCGTGTCGGCCACGGTGCGTCGTGCACCCGGCGCATCGGGATCGTGAAGCGCTCGGGCGACGCTCGTGAGGTCTGCCGCGAGGGCGTCCAGCACCTCGACGACCGGGTCGGCGTTGGCGCCGAGGATCTGCACCCACAGCTCGGGGGCGGATGCCGCGATGCGTGTGGTGTCGCGCACACCCTGACCCGCGAGGCGCAGAGAGGCGTCTTCGGCGCCGACGAAACGTCCGGCGAGAAGGGATGCCACGAGCTGCGGCACGTGCGAGACGAGGGCGACCGAGCGGTCGTGCTCCTCGGGGGTCATCTCCACGAGGCTGGCACCGAGGTCGAGAGCGAGCCCTTCCACGACGGCCAGGTCGCGAGCGGAAGTCTCCTCGTCGCGGCAGATGACCCACGGGCGACCGAAGAAGATGTCGGCGCGGGCGGAGATCGCGCCTCCCCGCTCACGTCCGGCCATGGGGTGCGAACCGATGTAGCGAGAGAGGTCGACGCCCCGCTCACGGAGGGCGAGCAGCGGCTCGAGCTTGACGCTCGCGACGTCGGTGACCACCGCGTCGGGGAAGGCGGTGAGCTCGCGTTCGATGACGTCCGCCGTGACATCCGGCGGCACCGCGACGACGACGAGGCCAGGCTCGTCCCCCTCACGCGGGAGGCGCCCGGCACCGTAGTCGACGGCGAGCCGCAGCTGCGCGGGCGACGCGTCGGCGAGGACGACGTCGACACCGAGCGCCGTCAGAGCGTGACCGATGCTCGAACCGAGCAGCCCCGCGCCGACGATGCGGACGAGACCGCTCGTGCGGACTGCGCGTGGGCGCGCGTCGATGGCGTCGGTCACAACTGCTCCTGAGTGGGATCCCCGGGCGGGGTGTCCGCCTGGCGCGCGAGAGTCAACAGCGCACCGCGTTCCACTGTAGTCAACTCGCGCGCCCGCCCCGCTGGGAGCGTGCCCAGGTGGAGAGGTCCGAACTGGCGCCGCACGAGCTCTTCCACCGGATGCCCGACCGCCGCCATCATCCGGCGGACGATGCGGTTGCGCCCCGAGTGCAGCGTCAGCTCGACGAGACTCGTGTCGCCGTTCGCGTCGAGGAGCCGCGCCCTGTCGGCAGCGATGGGGCCGTCCTCGAGGTCGATCCCCTTCGTCAGCTGCGCGATCGTCTGCGGGAGCACGCGACCGGTCACCTTCGCGATGTAGACCTTCGTGACACCGAAGGAGGGGTGGGCGAGGACATGGGCGAGCTCGCCGTCGTTGGTGAGGACGAGCAGGCCGCTCGTCTCGGCATCCAATCGACCCACGTTGTAGAGGCGTTCGGGCCAGTCCTTCGTGAAGCGGCGGAGGTCGGGGCGGCCCTGGTCGTCCTTCATCGAGGAGACGACCCCGGTGGGCTTGTTGAGGACGACGTAGCGCTTGCTCGTGTCGAGCTGGATCGCGGTGCCGTCGACGTCGACGCGGTCGTGCTCGGGGTCGATGCGCGAGCCGAGCTCGGTCACGACGACGCCGTTCACCCGCACCCGACCTTCGACGATGTACTGCTCGCAGACACGACGGGAGGCGACACCGGCGTTGGCCAGCACCTTCTGCAGTCGGACCCTGTTCTCGTCGGACTGGTCGTTCATCGGATGGTTTCTCCTTCGAATCCCGCGGAGCCGTCATCCAGCAGCGGGGAGATGGGGGGCAGCTCGTCGAGGGAATTGATTCCCAGGTGTCCGAGCAGCGCGTCGGTGGTGCGGTAGTTGATCGCCCCGGTCTCGGGGTCGGTGAAGGCCTCGGTGATGAGGCCGCGTGCGAGGAGCGTGCGGACGACGGAGTCGACGTTCACGGCGCGGATCGAGGCGACCTGACTGCGGGAGACGGGCTGCTTGTAGGCGATCACCGCGAGCGTCTCGAGCGCGGCCTGCGACAGCCGCGAGGGCGCCTGGCCGTTGACGAATTCCGCGACGAGGTCGTCGTGCTCCTCGCGGACGTAGAACCGCCAGCCGCCGCCGACCTCGCGCAGCTCGAAGCCGCGCCGCGGCCCGCTCCGTTCGCCGTCGTAGTCGGCGACGAGCTCGTCGACCGCCTGCCGCACCGCCGGGACCGGTGCCCCGACGGCCGCGGCCAGCGAGACGAGGCTCTGCGGCTCGTCGATGATCATCAGGATGGCTTCGAGGCGGCGCGCGACGTCGGCGGGCTGCTGCGAGCGGGGCGGTGCCTCGGTCTCGGTGGCGTCATCGGTCATAGTCGGCTCCCAGGGTGGCGAGGTTCTCTTCGGACCACCGCTCGGCGGTCCAGCGCAGGGTCAACTCCCCCAGCGGCTCGAGCTGCTCGAACGACAGGGCGGCGTGACGGTACAGCTCCAGCACCGCGATGAACCGCGCGACGACGACGCCGGTCTGCGTCACGCCGGCGACCAGCTCGCGGAAGTTGAGCTGTCCGGCATCCCGCAGCAGGGTGACGACCACGGCCGCCTGCTCACGGATCGAGACGAGCGGAGCGTGCAGGTGGTCGAGTCCGACGTGCGGGATCTCCTTCGGTGCGAAAGCGAGCATCGCGATGGCGGCGAAGTCGTCGGGCGACAGCGTCCAGACGAGGTCCGGTACGGCGCGGCGATGCTTCTCGTCGAGGCGGACGGCCCGGGTGTGACGCTTGCCCTCACGGTCGAGGCAGCGGGCGAACCACGCCGACACCTCCTTGAACGCCCGGTACTGCAGCAACCGGGCGAACAGCAGGTCGCGCGCCTCGAGGAGGGCGACCGACTCGGCATCCACCAGCTCGCCCTGCGGCAAAAGTCCCGCGACCTTCATGTCGAGCAGCGTCGCGGCGACGACGAGGAACTCGGATGCCTGATCGAGCTCGGCATCGTCGTCGAGCCCCTTCAGGTACGAGATGAACTCATCGGTCACCTTGCTGAGCGACACCTCGGTGATGTCGAGCTCGTGCTTGGAGATGAGGGTCAGCAGCAGGTCGAAGGGACCGTCGAAGTTGCCGAGCGAGACACGGAACCGATCGCCGGCGGCCTCGGTCGCGTGTGCCTCGGAGGGCGTGGCGTCGGCGTCGGCGACGTCGTCAGGCGACGGCGCCACGGGCGACCAGCTCCCGCGCGAGGCGCAGGTACGCCTGGGCGGCGGAGTGCTCGGGGGCGAACTTCGTGATGGGCACCCCGGCGACGGAGGCATCCGGGAACTTGACCGTGCGTCCGATGACCGTCTCGAGCACGTCGTCGCCGAACGCGTCGACGACACGCTCGAGGACCTCGCGCGAGTGCAAGGTGCGCGGGTCGTACATCGTCGCGAGCACCCCGTCGAGCTGGATCGCCGGGTTCAAGCGGTCGCGGACCTTGTCGATGGTCTCGATGAGGAGCGCGACGCCGCGCAGCGCGAAGAACTCGCACTCGAGCGGGATGAGGACGCCGTGGCTCGCGGTCAGCGCGTTGACCGTGAGCAGCCCGAGGGAGGGCTGGCAGTCGATGAGGATGACGTCGTAGTCGCCGGCGACCTTGCGGAGCACACGGGCCAGGATGGTCTCGCGCGCGACCTCGTTGACGAGGTGGACCTCGGCCGCCGACAGGTCGATGTTGGCGGGGAGGATGTCGAGGCCCTCGACCGACGTCGAGACGATGACCTCGTTCGGGTCGCGCTTCGGGTCGAGGAGGAGGTCGTAGATCGTCGCCGTCTCGTGCGTCTGCACGCCGAGCCCGGCGGACAGGGCGCCCTGCGGGTCGAAGTCGACCGCGAGCACGCGGCGACCGTACGAGGCGAGACCGGCGGCCAGGTTGATGGTCGTCGTCGTCTTGCCGACGCCGCCCTTCTGGTTGCACAGCGAGATGATGCGCGCGGGGCCGTGGCCGTCGAGCTTCGGCGGGGTCGGGAAGCCGTGGTAGGGACGACCCGTCGGCCCCATCGGGGTGTCGGTCGCCGAACCCGCCACCGTCGATGCGCCGGTGGCCTCCGCCGTGCTCCGCTTGCTCGCCACTGATCTCCTGCCTTCGCCGTGCTCACCCGAGTCTAGTCACCGCGGCGCCCGGGACGAGGGAGCGACTCCCCCGATGCGCAGGGTCATCTCGCGCGCGGATGCGAGGTGAGGTAGACGTCGCGGAGCGCGTCGACGGTGACGTGCGTGTAGATCTGTGTCGTCGCGACGGAGGCGTGACCGAGGAGCTCCTGCACGACGCGGACGTCGGCGCCGCCCTGCAAGAGGTGGGTCGCGAAGGAGTGCCGCAGCGTGTGCGGCGAGACGTGGGCCGTGATCCCCGCGCGGTCGGCGGCCTGCTGGATCACGAGCCACGCGCTCTGGCGCGAGAGCGGTGCGCCGCGCGCGCCGAGGAAGGCGCGCGGCGTCGCGCGGCCGCGCCGGGAGAGTTCGGGTCGGGCGCGCGTCAGATACGCGTCCACCGAGGCGCGGGCGTACGAGCCGACCGGGACGATCCGCTCCTTCGAGCCCTTGCCGCGCACGCGCAGGACCTCGCCGTGCATCAGGTCGTCGACGTCGAGGTCCACGATCTCGGACACCCGCGCACCGGTCGCGTAGAGCAGCTCGAGCAGCGCCCGGTCGCGGAGCCCGATGAGCTCACCGGGTGCGGCGTCCGCCGGCGCCGGGCCGGCGGCATCCAGCAGCCGGATCACATCGTCGACGGGCAGAGCCTTGGGCAACCGCATCGGCGCCTTGGGCGGTCGCAGCCGCGCCGTCGGGTCCTCCGTCGAGATGCCCTCGCGCGCGAGGAAACGGTGGAAGCTGCGCACCGCCGACTGCAGGCGGGCGATCGAGGTCGAGGCGGGAGGGGGGTCGGATGCCGCCCGTTCCGCCGCGAACCTCGTGACGAGCTCGGTCGTCACCGCATTCGTGTCGTCGACGTCATGCCCCGCCAACCAGTCCAGGTAGCCGGCGAGGTCGCGCCGGTAGGCGGCGACGGTGTGCGCGGACAGGCCGCGCTCGATCGTGATGTGCCGGAGGAACGCGTCGACGGCGCGCGCGAGCCTCACGGGGCGTCAGGCCTGCGGTCGGTCCGCGCCGACCGGGCGCGAGCGTCCGGGCCACGGCGCGTCCGCCGCGCCGAGCGTCTTCCAGTCGCGGGCGCGCCCCGCGGCGGCGGCGAGCGCGGCGATGACGAGCGAGGGATTCTGCAGCTTCCGCGCGAGCACCGCGTCCACGACCTCGTCCAGCGGCACCCACCGGACCTCGATGTCGGCCTCCTCCTCGGTGCGGGCGAACGCCTCGGGGGCGTCAGCGAGGTCGCGGGCGAGGTAGATGCGTATCGCCTCGTCGCTTCCGCCGGGGCTCGTGAAGAAGTCCGACAGGACATCCCACCGCTGCGCGGTCAGGTCGGCTTCCTCGGCGAGTTCGCGCCGGGCCGCTTCGAGCGGATCCTCCCCGGGCACGTCGAGCAGGCCCGCAGGGATCTCCCAATCGCGGAAGCCGACCGGATGCCGGTACTGCCGGATCAGCAGCACCCGTCCCGCATCGTCGAGCGCGAGCACGGCCACCGCTCCGGAGTGGTCGACGTACTCCCGCACGATCGTCCCGTCCCCGTAGGTGAACGCGTCACGACGGAGGTTCCACACGCGGCCCTCGAAGACCGTCTCGCTGCGGGTGACCGTCACCGCGACGGCGTCGTCCTGGAGGGGCGCGGCATCCGTCATCTCAGTCCTCGTTCTCGACGTCGAACAGCTCGCTCGCGCGGTGCCGCTCGAGCGCGGCGGCGATGAGTCCGCGGAACAACGGGTTCGCTTCGGTCGGGCGCGATCGGAGCTCGGGGTGAGCCTGCGTCGCAATGTAGTACGGGTGCACGTCGCGCGGCAGCTCGACGTACTCGACGAGGTCGAGATCCGGGTTCAGTCCCGAGAACACGAGACCCGCGTCGGCGATCTGCTGCCGGTACGAGTTGTTCACCTCGTAGCGGTGACGGTGGCGCTCGGTCGCGCGATCCGAGCCGTAGAGCTCCGCCGCGAGCGAGCCTTCGGCCAGCGCCGCCTCGTACAGGCCGAGGCGCATCGTCCCGCCCATGTCACCGCGGTCGAGGATGTCTACCTGCTCCGCCATCGTCGCGATCACCGGATGGGGCGTCTCGGGGTCGAACTCGCTCGAGGACGCCCCCTCGATGCCGGCCACGTGACGCGCGTACTCGATCACCATGCACTGCAGGCCGAGGCAGATGCCGAGCGTCGGCAGCCCCTGCTCGCGCGCGAACTTCAGCGCGCCGAGCTTGCCCTCGATGCCGCGGATGCCGAAGCCGCCGGGGATCACGATGCCGTCTACGGCTGACAGCGCCTTGGCGGCGCCCTCGGGCGTCTCGCACAGGTCGGAGGGGATCCACACGATCTGGACCTTCGTCTCCTGCGCGAACCCACCCGCCTTGAGCGCCTCGGTGACCGAGAGGTAGGCGTCGGGCAGATCGATGTACTTGCCGACGAGGCCGACGGTGACCTCGTGCTTGGGGTTGTGGACCGCGTTCAGGACCTTGTTCCAGCGGGTCCAGTCGATGTCGCCGGCCTTGGCGTCGAGGCCGAGGCGACGCACGATGTAGGCGTCCAGGCCCTGTTCGCTCAGCGTCGAGGGGATGTCGTAGATGCTGGGGAGGTCGACGGTGTTGATCACCGCGTCTTCGTCGACGTCGCACATGAGCGCGATCTTGCGCTTGTTCGACTCGGTGACCGGGCGATCGCTGCGCAGGACGAGCGCGTCCGGCTGGATGCCGATGGAACGGAGCATCGCGACCGAATGCTGCGTGGGCTTGGTCTTCTGCTCCCCCGACGCGCCCATGAAGGGCACGAGCGAGACGTGCACGAAGAAGACGTTGTCGCGCCCGAGCTCGTGCCGGATCTGCCGCGCCGACTCGATGAACGGCTGCGACTCGATGTCGCCGACGGTGCCGCCGACCTCCGTGATGATGACGTCGGGGCGCGGCTCCTCGCTCGCCTGCAACCGCATCCGTCGCTTGATCTCGTCGGAGATGTGCGGGATCACCTGCACGGTGTCGCCGAGGTACTCGCCGCGACGCTCCTTCGCGATGACCTCGGAGTAGATCTGTCCGGTGGTGACGTTGGCCGCCTGGCTCAGCTCGATGTCGAGGAAGCGCTCGTAGTGGCCGATGTCGAGGTCTGTCTCGGCACCGTCGTCGGTCACGAAGACCTCACCGTGCTGGAACGGGTTCATCGTCCCCGGGTCGACGTTCAGGTACGGGTCGAGCTTCTGCATGACGACGCGCAGGCCGCGAGCGGTGAGCAGATTGCCGAGGCTGGCGGCGGTCAGACCCTTGCCGAGAGACGAAACGACACCACCCGTCACGAAGATGTGCTTGGTGATGTCGTTGTTTTTGCGTCCCGCGCCCGAAGAGTCCGTCACGGGCTTTCACTCTATCAGCCCCGCTGACCGCCTCGTCCGGCGGACGCCCGGGTGTCGCTCAGCGAGCCCGGCCCAGCGCGAGGAGTTCGCGCGCATGGTCGAGCGCGGCATCCGAATCCGCCATCCCCGACAGCAGGCGCGCCATCTCGGCGGCGCGGTCCTCGCCGTCGAGACGTCGCACGCTCGAGGCCGTGACGGAGCCGTCGCTGGCTTTGACGACGGACAGATGGTTGCCGGCGAACGCCGCGACCTGGGCGAGATGGGTGACCGCGATCACCTGGCTCGTCTCGGCGAGCTTCGCGAGGCGCCGCCCGACCTCGATCGCGGCGGCGCCGCCGATCCCGGCGTCGACCTCGTCGAAGACGAAGGTCGGCACGGGATCGGTCCCGGCGATCACGACCTCGATCGCGAGCATGACGCGGCTGAGCTCGCCGCCGGAAGCGCCGCGGGCGACGGGCCGGGGGGACGATCCGGGGTGGGGGGCGAGCTGGATGGTCACGACGTCGCGGCCGTGTGCAGCTTCCGTCCCCTGCTCGACCGCGACCGTCACCCGCGCGTCGGGCAGCGCGAGGTGGCGCAACTCGTCGGTGACCGCCTCCCCCAGACGGGATGCCGCGGCCAGACGCGCGTCCGTGAGCTCCGCAGCCCGCGCGTCGAGCTCGTCGCGCAGCCGGTCGCGCTCCGCGGTGAGCCGGTCGATCCGTTCGCCGTCGTCGTCGAGTTCCACCAGTCGCGCGGAGCCCGAGGCGAGCAGCTGCAGGGCGGCATCGACCGATCCGTGCGCGCGGACCAGGGAGTTCAGGGCCGCCCGCCGCTCCTCGACGGCCGCCAGTTCATGGGGGCCGCCTTCATCGAGATCGGCGAGGTAGCCGCTCAAGTCGCCCGCGAGGTCCGCGACGCGGTACCCGAGCTCCTCGATCGCGGCGGCGTGTCCGCGCAGCACGTCGTACGACCCCGCCGCGCGCTCGAGCGCCCGTCGGGCTTCGGCGAGCAGCGCCTGCACGTCGGGCAGATCGTCTTCGTTCGACAGTGCCGCGTGCGCCGTCGCCGCGGCCAGCCGCAGCTCCTCGGCATTGGCCAGCCGGTCTGCGCGCGCCGCGAGCTCGGCGTCCTCGCCGGGCTGCGGGTCGACCGCTTCAATGGCGGCGATGGCCGCGCGCAGCTCCTCGGCCTCGCGGGCACGGGCATCCTGCTCGGTGGTCAGGGTCTCGAGCTCGGCGGCGGCTGTGCGCCAGGCATCCCACACCGCGCGGTAGCGCCCCTGCGCCTCGGCGACGGGGGCGCCGCCGAACCGGTCGAGCGCGTCGCGCTGTGCGGCGGCGGAGGTCAGTCGCAGTTGATCCGACTGGCCGTGGACGACGACCAGCTGATCGGCGAGATCGGCGAGAACTCCGGCGGGCGCCGTGCGTCCGCCCACCGTGGCACGGCTCCTCCCCTCGCTCGACAGTGTGCGTCCGAGGTAGAGCTCGGCGCGCCCGTCGCCCAGAGGCTCGATGTCGCCCCCGGCATCCCGCACCCGCTCGACGACGGGTCCGCCCTCGGGGACGATCCACACGCCGTCGACCGCGGCCTGTTCGGCTCCGGCACGGACGGCTCCCGAGTCCGCTCGCTGACCCAGCAGCAGGCCGAGTCCGGTCACCACCATGGTCTTGCCGGCGCCGGTCTCACCGGTGATCGCCGTGAATCCGGGGCCGATCGGCAGCGTCGCGGCGGCGATGACACCCAGATCACGCAGGCGGATCTGTTCGATCACTGCGACGCCTCCGCATCACCGCGCCAGCCCGCGACGGGCAGCTGGAACTTGCGGACCAGACGGTCGGTGAACACGGACGGGTGCAAGCGCGCCAGTTGCACGGGCCGCGCCGAGCGCCGCACGACGACGCGGGCACCGGGCGGCAGGTCGTGCGAGCGGCGTCCGTCGCTCCACAGCACACCGCGGCCCTGATTGCGCTCGAGCACGTCGATCGAGACCGACGTCTCGGGACCGAGGACGACGGGACGCGCGAAGAGGGCGTGTGCGGACAGCGGCACGAGACAGAGCGCCTGCACGGACGGCCAGACGACGGGACCGCCGGCGGAGAAGTTGTAGGCCGTGGATCCCGTGGGCGTCGCGACGACGACACCGTCGCAGCCGAAGGACGACAGCGGCCGGCCGTCGATCTCGATCATCACCTCGAGCATCCGCTCCCGGGACGCCTTCTCGACGGTCGCCTCGTTGAGCGCCCACGTGCGGTAGACGACGGCACCGTCGGCGTCGCGGACCTCGACCGACAGCGTCATCCGCTCGTGGATCTCGTAGTCCTGCGCGAGGGCACGACCGATCGCCTCGTCGATGTCGTCGGCTTCGAGTTCGGCGAGGAAGCCGACGTGACCCATGTTGACGCCGAGGATGGGGACGGATGCGGCGCGCACCAGTTCGGCCGCGCGCAGGATCGTGCCATCGCCGCCGAGGACGATCGCGATCTCGATGTCTGCGACATCGATGCCGCCCTCGCCGAGGACCGCCGTGTCGAGATCGCCGAGGACGGCCGCGAGCTCCGGATCGTCGCCGGGCACGACCGGCTGCAGTCCCGCCGCGTGGACGGCCGCGACGACGCGGCGGGCGCCCTCGACGGTGTTCTCCCGCAGCGCGTGCGCCACCACGAGGATGTTGCGCGTCGCGTCGGTCATGCGGCTCCCGCCAGTCGGTTCACGGTGTCCAACCATTGTGTCGGATTAGCGTCGTCGGTCGTTCCGGGACGCAGGTGGATGAGGAACTCGCGGTTGCCGTGCGTCCCCGCGATGGGGGAAGCGATGACACCGTGGGTGCCGAGACCGGCATCCCACGCCGACCAGAGAACGGTGGCGACGGCGTCGGCTCGGCGCCCGGCATCCGTCACCAGGCCCTCGCGCACGCCGGTGCGGCCGACCTCGAACTGCGGCTTGACGAGCAGCACCAGATCGGCGTCGGGAGCGCTGACGGCGGCCGCGGCCGGGAGGACGTGCGTGAGCGAGATGAAGGAGAGGTCGCCCGTCACGACCGAGGGGACGTCGGTGGTGCCGGCTGCCTCGGCGAGGGAGGCCGCGGTCATGTGGCGCACGTTGAAACCCTCGACGCCGGTGACCTCGGGCATCCGCGCGACGTCGGCGGCCAGCTGCCCGTGACCGACGTCGACCGCCAGGACCCGCACGGCACCCCGTTCGACGAGCACCTGCGTGAACCCTCCGGTCGAGGCGCCCATGTCGAGGGCGACTCGCCCGCGTGGATCGACCGCGAAGGCATCGAGCGCGGCGATCAGCTTGTGCGCGGCGCGACTCACGTAGTGATCGGATGCCGCGACCTCGATGACCTGGTCGTCACCGATCCTGGCCGACGGTTTCACCACGGGCCGGCCGTCGACGCTCACGAGACCCGCGTCGATGAGCTGCGCGGCGTGCGTGCGTGACCGCGCAAGACCGCGGGCGGCGACCGCCGCGTCGAGACGCGTCGTCATGCGTTCGCGTCGCGCGGGCCCGACTCGAGGCGCTTGGCCAGTTCGTCGTGCAGCAGCGCATAGGCGGCGGCCCGTTCGGCGAGCGGCTGGTCTTCGATCACCTCGAGCGTCGAGAGCAGGTCTTCGCGGCGGGCCTCGCCGTCGGCGGCATCCATCGACATGTCCCCCACCCTACGCGGCGCGGCGGACGCATCGGATGGGCGCGCTCAGCGGCGATGGAACGGGTCGGCGTAGAGGCGCTCCGGGACGCGGAAGCCGTAGATGGCGCGGCCTGTGCTCCAGATCGCCGCTGCTCCCGCCCGGACGAGGTCGATGGGGCGGTCGCCCTCGGACAGGATGCGGACGTCCGGTCCGTCGATGCGGACGGCGGCCGTTCCGACCGTCGTGACATCACCCTTCACGATCGTCTCGGGGTACGGCTCGTGCAGTTCCCGCAGGTCCCCGACGATGTACGTCGGCCGCGACACGGTCGGTGCGGCCAGGACGTGCTTCGGCCGATCGATCCCGGTGAGCACGAGGACCGAGTCGATGCCGGCGGCCTGCGCCCCTGCGATGTCGGTGTCGAGCCTGTCGCCGATGAAGAGCGGATGCCGCGCCCCGAACCGCGCGACCGCCTCATCGAAGATCGGTCGCTCCGGCTTGCCGGCAACGGTCGCCAGGCGTCCGACGGCGGTGTGCACCGCCGACACCAGGGTGCCGTTGCCCGGCGCGATCCCGCGGGCCTGCGGGATCGTCCAATCGGTGTTCGTCGCGATCCATGGGATGCCGCCCTCGTCCTCGGGGAGCGCGAGGGCATAGGCGGCCTCGGCGAGGTGGGCCCAGCCGACCTCGGGTGCGAAGCCCTGCGCGACCGCCGCAGGCTGGTCGTCGGCGCTGCGCGTGACGACGTAGCCGGCCTTCTCGAGTTCGAACACGAGTCCGTCGCCGCCGACCACGAGGACGGTGGCGCCGGTCGGGACCCGATCCCGAAGGAGCCGGACCGCCGCCTGCGGGCTCGTCACCACGTCCTGCGGGCGCGTGTCGAGCCCGAGCTCGGTGAGGTGTCCCGCCACGACGCTGTCACGGCGCGAGGCGTTGTTCGTGATGTACGCGACGGGGCGATCCGCCCGCGCCCGGTTGAGGCTGTCGACCGCGTGCGGAATCGCGCCCGCGCCCGCGTAGACGACGCCGTCCAAGTCGGCGAGGAGCAGATCGACGCCGTCGAGAGGTGTGGGCCGCTGCCTCGAGAACAGTCCCATCAGAAGCGCTCCTCCGGGCCGTCCTCCCGAGCGGATGCCGCTTCTCCCCCGGTGTCCCCGGCGGCGAGTTCCTCGGGGTCGTCGATCTCGAGGTCTTCGGGGTCGTCGATCTCGATCTCGTCGATCTCATCGATCTCGATGGTCTCCGCGTCCGCGTCGATCTCGCCCAGGGCCGCGGCGGCGACCTCGGCACGGTGCTGCCACTGCGCGGCGTCCTCGGTGCGCCCGAGTTCCTCGAACACCGCGGCGCGCGCGGCGAACAGGCCCGGGCTCCACGGGAACGCCGTGTCGGGGTCGAGCTCGGGGATGTCGAGTTCCTGCAGCGCGCGCTCGGGCTCGCCCAGGTCCAGCCGCGCACCGGACATCGCAATGGCCAGTTCGACGCGCACTTCTGTGGGGAGGCCGGCACGGTCGACCGCGCGCCCCACCTCGAGAGCACGATCCGGTCGGCCGACGCCGCGCTCGCTGTCGACCATCAGGGCGATCTGGTCATCCCGTCCCGAGATCCGACGGAACGTGCGCAGCTCACGCAGCGCGAGAGCGAAGTCTCCCACGGCGTAAGCGGTGATGGCCACGGTTTCGCGGACGACCGCGATCCGGCCGGCGCTGCGGGATGCCGCAAGGGCGTGCTCGTGCGCCAGTGCCGGGTCGTCGTCGATCAACCGAGCAGCCATCGCCAGGTGCCGAGCAACCTGCTCGGCGTTGTCCTTGCTGAGGGTCTTCAACTCGTTGCGCGCGGGTCCGTTCAGGTCGCGAGCCGTGACCTCGTCGGGCACGACCGGACCCGCCGGCACATTGCGACGATCGGAGTCCTGCGACGGCCGCGAGGAGCGACGCTCGCCATCCCGGCTCTCGTAGGGACGACGCTCGCCGTCGCGCTTCGGGTAGGACGGACGGTCGCCGTCGCGCTGCTCATACGGACGACGCTCCCCATCACGCTTCGGGTACGACGGACGATCGCCGTCGCGCCGCTTATCCGGACGACGCTCCCCATCACGCTTCGGGTACGACGGACGATCGCCATCGCGCTTCGGGTACGACGGACGGTCGCCATCGCGCTTCGGATAGGACGGACGGTCGCCGTCACGCCGCTCATACGGACGACGCTCGCCGTCACGCTTCGGGTAGGACGGGCGGTCGCCATCCCGCTTCGGGTACGAGGGACGATCACCGTCGCGCCGCTCGTGCGGACGACGCTCGCCGTCACGCTTCGGATACGACGGACGGTCGCCGTCACGCTTCGGATAGGACGGACGGTCGCCGTCACGCTTCGGATACGAGGAGCGGTCGCTGTCGCGACGCGGGTAAGACGTCCGCTCACCTTCGCGCTTCGCGTACGGTCGACGCTCGCCGTCCCGTCGAGGCGCCGAGCGCCGATCAGCATCCCCCCGATCGGGAGCAGGCCGATCGCGGTCTCGAGACCTATCATCGCGCGAGCTCGAGGAAGCAGGCGTGAACTTCCGCTTACCGCCCGACCGTCCGGGGCGCTCTTCGTCCGTCATCTTCTCTGTCCTCCCACGTGCGCGTTAACGAGAAATGGCCACCCAACTCTGGGTGGCCATTTCACGAAAAAGTCCGGCGGTGTCCTACTCTCCCACAGGGTCCCCCCTGCAGTACCATCGGCGCTGTGAGGCTTAGCTTCCGGGTTCGGAATGTGACCGGGCGT